>NZ_JBHXLF010000002.1:1341684-1414502 GCF_042721515.1 Lentzea sp. NPDC058436 | reverse complement strand
GCCAGCGTCTGTTGTGTATAACATACCGGTGCTGCCCGGCGTATTTCCAGGGGGGCACTTTTGGCGTGCGGCCAGTCGGGTGGTTGGGGTCCACCGACCGACTGGCGGCTGCCCGCCGGAGCGGGCAGCCGCCGGCCAAAGCGGACCTACCGCGTCGAGTACTCCGCGATCAACGCCTGGAACCTCATCGGGCTCGTACCCGGCAGTCCCGTCGACCCCAGCGCGATCATGCGGTTCGTGCCGGGCACGGCGGTGATGGCGGAGTAGTCCTTGCTCGCTGAGTCCGCCGGAAACGGCGCCATGGCCATGGTCCACCCCGCCGGCCCGTAGGAGCGGAACGTCGGCAGTGGCACGCGCGCCACCACCTGCGGAACGCCGTCCGCCCCGACCGCGACGGCGGGAGTGCTCGGGGTCTGCAGGCCGGCGACGGACTGCCAGGTGGTGCCGTCTCCCCGCACGACCACGTTGCCGGACCCCATGCCGCCGCTGTCACCGACCGCCCAGATGTCCTTCGAGGACAGTCCGTCCAGCGACCGGATGGTCAGCGGCTGCTGGATCTGTCCGATGTCGACGGTCCGCCACGCCGTTCCGTTCCAGTGGAACAGCACCGGTCCCATGAAGCCGTTCCACCACCCGTTGCCCGCCGCCCACACGTCGTCGGGCGCGAAGGCCTTGACGGTGTTGGCGAAGCAGAAGTTCGGGAACCCGCCGCCCGCGACGCACTCCGTCGGAGGCTGGTGCTCCAGCCAGGAGGTTCCGGTCCACTCGTGGAACACCGGCGCGTTCCCGCGGATGCCCACCAGCCAGGGGCGACCGTCCACGACGGACACGTCGCGGATCTCCAGCCTGCTCGGCGTGGCACCCGGCGGGTACGGGACCTCGGTCCACGTCCTGCCGTCGTAGTGCCACACCAGAAAGACGTTGCCCTCATCCGATCCCGAGGCACCCGTGACCCAGACGTCCTTCGGCGACGACGCCCCGACGTGCGTCAACGACATCCGCTCCGGCACGGCCGGCGGCGACATGCGCGACCACCTGAACCCGTTCCACCGCAGGATCAGCGGAACGCGGCCCGTCTCCTGGCCGGGGTCGTAGCCCTCCAGGCCGACCGCCCAG
The DNA here is from genome assembly GCF_042721515.1 of Lentzea sp. NPDC058436. NCBI lineage: Bacteria > Bacillati > Actinomycetota > Actinomycetes > Pseudonocardiales > Pseudonocardiaceae > Lentzea > Lentzea sp. NPDC058436. The sequence goes on along the minus strand of NZ_JBHXLF010000002.1, from coordinate 1,413,386 downwards.
GCGTTCCTGGCGTCGACGGCGACGACGTCCTGGAGAGAACTCGTCGCCGCGAGCCGCGGGATCGACGCCAGTCGCCACGCGGGTTCCGCGGCCGCGGCCGGCGCGGCGGTGCTCACGACCACCGCGACCGACAGGGCGACGGCCGACCATCTTCCGACTCTCATGGATCCCCCAAGCTCTTCGACCCGAACAGGACTGGTGCCGGTCGATCGAGCCACGCCGCCGGGCCGCGCACCAGAGGTCCTGGTCGCCTTGACCCAACCGAGCGGTGATCGTGTCCCAGCCGTCGCGGCGAGGTAACCCGAATGGGATTCAGGTATGCCCTTGTGATCTAGCTCACGAACCAGGTACAACTGAACGCACGGTTACCGGAAATCGCGCCTCACGGAAACGCCTCCCTGCCAACCGAATACTTGTGAGGACCTGTGCGAACCGCAGTCGTCGCCGCCCTGCTCGGACTCGGCGCCTTCGCCGCCGCGGCGGGCCTGGTGCTGCAGCTGCACGCCTATCCCCTGCTGGCCAAGCTGCAGCACGACATCAACACCGTCTCGGTCTCGGAAGGAGAAGGGGTCACCGCCGTCGTGTACCCGCCCGGCGGCACGCCGGAGGTCCGGCACAACCTCCGTCTCACGGCGACCACGCGCGTCGAGGGTGATCTCGCCGCGCCCGAGGTCAAGGAGGACGGCGACGTCACCGTGTGGAAGCGGGCGACGATCGTCAAGGAGGACGCGGGCAAGCTCGTGCTCAGCGCCGAGGTCCGCAAGGTCTGCCTCGACCGCCGCACCGGCGAGGCGGTGGCGCCCTGCCAGGGCGAGTTCTACGAGACGGAGCAGGGCAAGCGGATCACCCCCGAGGGCAGGGCGCTCCTGCAGCCCGGCCTCAACTTCGTGTTCCCGTTCGACACCGAGCAGCGCGACTACCGGTGGTACGACACTGTTCTCAACCGGCCGGTGGCCATCCACTTCGCCGGGGAGCAGCTGCTGCAGGGACTCGACGTGTACAGGTTCGCGCACACGGTCCCGCCGACGGAGCTCGGCCGGTTCGCGGTACCGGGTTCCCTGGTCGGCAGTGCCGAGTCGTCGGTGGACGTCACCCAGTACTACGGCGTCACGCGCACGTTGCTGGTGGAGCCCACGACCGGCGCGGTGCTCTCGGTCCGCGAGGACATCCGGCAGGAGCTGCGCACCGACGCGCAGGCCGAGGGTGCGGGAACCCCTGTGTTCGCAGGGGAACTGGGGCTGACCAACGCGTCCGTCACCGCGAACGTCGACCAGGTCAAGGCGAACCTGCCGAGGCTCTTCATGATCACCGCTCTCCCGGCGCTGCTGCTGGCCGCCGGTGCCGCGTTGATCGCGGCCGGGGTGGTCCTGCTGCTCGTGCGCCGGCGCGGGCTCGTCGCCGGGGCGCTGGCGCTGGTGCTCGGTGCGTGCCTGGCGGGCACGATCACCTACGGCGTCACCAACGCCAGCGACCCGGACGGTTCGCTCGACCTCAAGAACGTGGTGTCGTCCACGAACGTCGACTACGGGCTGCGATGAGCCGCGTCCTCCTCCTCGATGATCCGGGCGACCCGCAGCAGGTCCCCCTCCGCCTTCGGGACCGCGATCAGGGTCACCGGCAACGGGTTCCCGGCGGTGTCCGAGCCCGCGCGCACGGACACCGCCGGGTAGCCGCTGACCCTCCAGAGCGGGGCGAACGGCGAGGTGGCGCCGTTGCGCACCAGGACGCCGCCGGGCAGCGACGTCGTCTCGGCCGGGCCGGTGTGCCCCGGCGTGACCAGCACGTCGACGCCCGCGAACATGTGGTTCAGCATCTCCCGTTCCGCGGCGCGCAACGAACGGCAGACTCCCTTGAACGGCCTGGGCACGACGCGGCCGAGCAGTTCCAGCTCACGCGGGCCGGCCGCGAGGTGCGGCGCCAGCAGGAGCCTGGCCTCGCTGGCGAGGTGCGGGTCGTGGTCCACCACCTCGTGGACGTGCAACGACAACAGCGCGGCGACGTCCTCGACGACCCTGCGCATGGGCGCGCGGGTGCGCGTGGTGACCGAGAGGCCGCGCAGCGACACCCCGATCCTCAGTGGACGGTCCGCCGGCACGGCCTCCCAGCCGACCCCGCGCACGACGTGCGCCACGTCGGCCACGGTCCTCGCCACCACACCGGACCCGCCGGAGGTCTCGAAGCCGACGACGCCGACGCCTCCCGCCGGTACCTGCCCGGCTCCGGGCGCGCGGCGGGCCAGCACCCCGGACACGACACCGGTGGCGACGGCGACCGCCGTGCCGGACACCTTCGGGTCCAGTGCCGTGGCGGGGATGCCGGGCGTCGGGTTGCGGTGGCGTTCTGCCGACGACGTCCGTCCGACCACGACGGCTCCGGCCGCCGCCAGTGCGTCGAAAGCCGAACGGGGCAGGGAGTCCTCGACGGCCAAAGGAAGGCCGAGCAGTCGTCCGCGCTCCCCCGCCGCCAACCGCCGATCGGCCTCCTCCGCACTGCGCCGGGCGGCCGCCAAATCGACATCTGTGAAGAGATGACGCCGCGAACCCAGCCGATGTTCGGTCGTCGCAAGGAGTTCTGCTGCGGTCGTCGCACCGCGGGCGAGCAGCCGGGCCTGCTCAACTGCTCCGGGATAGCACACAGGGGTTTCTTCCACGTGACTCTTCCTCCGGCATCGTCGCCGATGAGTAAGGAGCTCCTTCATTCAGCCGCCACCCGTTGCACAGCAGGGATTCCGCCGAACGGCTCCACGTTCCGGCGGCCGAGTAGCTTCTTTCTCCACGCGGACCGATCAAGATGACCTGAGTCACCCCGACCGAAGGGTTGCGCAGAGGTTACTGTCCGGTAGTTTCCTCGCCACTGTGACCTCCCTCTCACAGTCGGCACACACCTAGAAGGAGGACGAGTGCGACGTGTTGCGAGCCTCGTGCTGGTAGGACTGGGCATCTTCTCGCTGGCGCTCGGAGCAGTCCTGCGCTTCTACGTGTACCCCGAGCTCGCCGTCGTGCCGCTCGACCAGAAGACGCAGTCCGTTGCCGAAGGCGCGGCGAAGGTCTTCTACCCCAAGGAACTCGTCGTCCGGGACGCGCGGCTGACCGCCACCCGCAAGGTCGAGAGCAACCTGACCCGGCCGGAGGCGCAGGTCGACGGTGACGTGATGGTGTGGGACCAGGGTCTGGTCGTCACCGACTCGGAGAACCAGCTCGTCTCCGCGATGAAGCACCGCGTGTGCCTCGACCGGCGGACGAACATGGCGGTGCAGGAGTGCACCCAGCAGTACGTGACCGACGCCGAGGGCGACCCGACCGCGGACGACAAGGCGGTGCGCCAGGAGGGTCTGAACTACAAGTTCCCGTTCGGCACGCAGCCGCAGGACTACGAGTACTTCGACACCACGCTGCGCAAGGCCTCGACCGCGCGCTACGAGGGCACCGAGGAGCTCAACGGACTTGAGGTCTACAAGTTCGTCCAGAAGATCCCGTCGACCAAGTTCCGCGACCAGGAGGTGCCCGGCACCCTGGTGAACAGCACCGAGGCCTCGGTGAAGGCGGAACGCCGCTACCAGAACACCCGGACCATGTGGGTGGAGCCGACCAGCGGCATCATCATCAAGGGTTCGGAACAGCAGCGGCAGGTGCTCGTCGGGCCGGATGGAAAAGAAGGAACGGTGCTGCTCGACGCCACTTTGACGTTCAACGAGACGACCGTCAAAGAATCGGTCGAACGGGCCACGGAAGCGCGCGACAAATTGACTCTCATCAGCAGCACCGGACCGATCGTCCTGCTTTCCGTCGGCCTGGTGCTGCTGCTCGCGGGAATCGCGCTCGGCGTCATCGGGCGACGCGCTAGGCACGCCGCCTGAGCACGACCACGAAGTTCCACGAGGCGACCTCCCGGACCACCGGCACGCGGGTGATCCACTTCGCCCACCACGGGTGGTACCGGGGGAACGTCTCGACCACGTCGGCGACGGTCTGGCGGTGAGCCCACCGCCGGACCGCCCCAACGCTCACCGGGAACAGCGACGTGCCGAACGAGTTCTTGGGCGGCTTGCCGTTGCGGCGCTCGTACCGTCGTCGCGCGTAGTGACCGCCGAGGAAGTGCCAGGGCGCCGTCTCGTGGCCGCCCCAGGGTGACCACCACGGCGTGTACGACATGAAGACGGTGCCTCCGGGCCTGGTCACACGTACCATCTCGGCCAGCATCAGCCACGGGTCGTCGACGTGCTCCAGGACGTTGGACGAGTAGCAGACGTCCACCGAGCCGTCACGGAACGGCAGCGCGGTCCCGCTCGCGCGGATCATGCCGGGGTCGGGTTCACCGCGCGCGGACAGCTCGCCGACGTCCGGGTCGAGGCCCACGTACCGGGCGCCGGCGCCGCGGAACGCCTCCGCGAAGTAGCCGGGCCCGCCACCGACGTCGAGCACGACGGCGCCCTCCAGGGACACGTACGACGACACCTGGGTCACCGAGTCGTCCGCCAGGATCCGGTAGAAGTGGTCGGGGTCGGACTGTTCTTTCAGAAATGCGCGAAAAAGCCGAACAGAGCGCTGGAGAGTTGGCTTTCGCAACTTTCCGGGGGCCGAAACTGAACCGATCTCGACCATTGCCATCTCCCGCATTCCGTCTACCATGGCTACTTGACAGTAACCTAGCACCGGGAGAGGCAGATGTCGCGTTGCCCTGATTACCGGCCGAGCATTCTGCTGGTGAATTGGCGCGACACGAGACATCCCGAGGGCGGCGGTTCCGAACGGTACGTCGAGCGCATCGCCGAAGGGCTGGCGCGGCTCGGCTACCGGGTCGCGATCCAGTGCGCGGACCACAGCAGGGCCCCGTCCGGCGACTGGGTGGCGGGCGTGCGCTTCCGCAGGCGCGGCAACAAGTTCACGGTCTACCTGCACGCCCTGCTGGCGATCCTGCGCTCCGACGCGGACGTCATCGTGGACGTGCAGAACGGCATGCCCTTCTTCAGCCGCCTGGTCGCGCGCTGTCCCGTCCTCGTCCTCGTACACCACGTGCACCGCGAGCAGTGGCACAGCGCGCTCGGCCCGTTCTTCGGCCGGATCGGCTGGTGGATCGAGTCGTGGCTCGCGCCCCGGCTGTACCGCAAATGCCGCTACATCACGGTGTCCAACGTGACGCGGGACGAACTGGGCGCTCTCGGTGTCGAACTGCGGCGCACCGTGGTCGTGCCGAACGGACTGGACGCGCCTCCCGCCGTCACCGCGCGCCGCACCAAGGCCCCGGTGCTGGTCGCGGTATCCAGGCTGGTGCCGCACAAGCGGCTGGAGCACGCGATCGACCTGGTCGCCGAGCTCCGTCCGAAGTGGCCGGACGTCCGGCTGGAGCTCGTCGGCGAGGGCCCGTGGAAGGACGTGCTGCGGCAGCACGCGATCGACCGCGGTGTCGAGGACAGCGTCGTCATCCACGGCTGGGTCGACGAGCAGACCAAGCACGAGATCCTCGCCGGCGCGTGGGTGCACGTGTGCCCGTCGGTCAAGGAGGGCTGGGGCATCGTGATCATGGAGGCGGCCTCGCACGGCGTGCCGACGGTCGCGTACCGCTCGGCGGGTGGGGTGGCCGAGGCGATCGTGGAGCACAGCACGGGCCTGCTGGCCGAGGACTTCGGCGACTTCGTCCGGCACACCGAGAAGTTGTTGCGGGACAAGCCGTTGCGCAAGGCGATGGGCGCGGCGGGCAGGGAACGTGCCCAGCGGTTCAGCTGGGAGGAGAGCCTCGACGCGTTCGAAAGCGCCGTGCACAGCGCGTTGGAGCTGCCGCCGCGCGTCGTGGCCGGTGAGCGCCGCGTCGCACAGCAGGTCGAGTAGCCCCGCGAACCGTCGGCGTGGTGGCCTCCCCTGTCGTCACCACGCCGAATCGGCCACACCGGTTGCGTGCTCAGGAATCCGGCCTGCCGCGCCGTGTTGCGACTACCGCCGCGCCTCGTGCCCGGCGAGCGCCGCGTCGCACAGCAGGTCGAGCAGCCCCGAGGCGGCGGCCGCGTCGAAGTCCCTGCGTCGCACGCGCACGGTCGCCGTGGTGACCTCCCCTGTCGTCACCACGCCGAACGCGACACCGGACCGGCCACTCGCCGCGGGGTAGAAGCGCAGGGCGGCCACGTTCGCCTTGACCACACCGAGGTTCGACACGAGGAACGTGCTGCCCAGCCGGGACGCCAGCACCCGCATCCCCCACTGCGCCAAGGGGTTGTGCGCGCTGGGAAAGCCCGCTTCGGGTGCCGCGGACGCCAGCAGTGCGCGGACGTCGTCCTCGCCCGCCCCCGCCGGCAGGCGCAGTCTCAGCAGCGCGCTGTCGGCCTCGGGGCGTGGATCCGCGCCGCCGCGCCAGGACGCCCCGATCGCCGCGACGACACGGCCGTGGCCGGTGCCACGGGCGGCGTTCCACCTCCGCGTCGCGTCCAGCGCGGCGGACGTGAGCCTGGCGCTGCCCAGCTTCAACGCGGGCAGCGCGCAGGACACCAGGTGGTCGCCGGAGTCGTTGCCCTGCAACGAGGGCTGGATGCGCGTGGGAGGCGTCCACACCGCCTCGCGCACGCGGTCGAGCGCGCTCAGGAGGTACGGCCGGTCGGGGCTGCGCAGCGCCACGCCGGTCGCCGAGCTCTGCACGGGTTCGCCGAGCGCGATGCCCAGCAACGCGACCAAGCCCAGCCCGTCGACCGCTCCGTGGTGCGCGGCGATCATCAGGGACTCGCCGGCGAGCGCGACCCGGACGAGCGGATCGCCTGCGCCGTAACGGCCGTCGGCGAACTCCGCGCGCGTCAGGTCCCAATCGGACGGTCGCACCACGAGCGCGGCGGGGCCGAGGTTGGGGAACTCCGCGCCGGCGCGGGACATCCGCGCGGCCACCGCCGCGGGATCCGGCGCCTCGCGCAGGGTCGCCTCCAGCAGGATGCTCCAGGAGGCCGCCGGGTCCCCGGAGAAGGCCACGGTCACCCGGTCAGCGGGAGCCGTAGTCGAGGACCTCGGGCTCCTGGGCCTTCACGCCCTCTTCGAGCCGCTGCTCGACCACCTTGTCCGGGCTGTTCTGCTCGACGACGATCACACCGACCCCTCCGGCGAGAGCGGCCCCGGCAACGATCGCCACCAGCACCGAAACCAGTTCCACGATCTACTCCTCACGTCGGGGTGCCGCGAATCTACCGACCGGTAACCATCTCCACAACAGGCTCGCGCCGATCAGTGACCCAGCCGCGACCCACGCCAGCACAACGGGTGCAGCCGCTGGGCCGTTCGGTTCAGCGGGCACTGCTCCCCGCACCCGGTAGAGCGCCAGTTCGGGTCCGTCGTGGACTTTCTCCAGCCGTGCCAGCAGGTTCTCGTCGACCCGGCCCGGCGTCCCGTGCTCGACCAGCACCCAGCCGATGCCGGTCAGGTCGCCGTCGCGCAGCCGTGCCGCCCGCGGGTCCTCCCCCGCCACGACCTTTCCGCCCACCGACAGGGAGTCGTCCACGACGGTCGTGCCGGGCAGGTAGCGCGGCGCGGGGTCGAGCTGGGTGCGCCGGTCGTTCCAGTCGAACCTGCGGAAGGCCGACAGCGGGTACACGGCCACGTCACCGGGCTGGTCGACGAGCTTCTCCCGCACGGCGGCCCACTCCGCCGGGTACTGGACCGGTTCGAGGCGCCCGAGCCCGCCCCAGACGAGGTCCGGCACCAGCCCCAGCAGCAGCACGGCCACGAGCAACCGCGCCCGCAGCCGTTCCACTGCGGCCGCGAGCCCGATCGCGAACGGCAGCGCGAGCCACGCGACCCACTTCTGGCTGTCGCGCAGCAGTCCGGCGCCGGGCACGTGCTCGATCAACGCCTCCAGCACGGCCACCCCGCCCGGCAGCACCGCGATCAGGGCCAGCACGGCGCCCAGCACGCCCAGGCCCGCCAACGGCCACACGGGCAGGCGCTTCGACAGCTCCCGCAGTCCCAGGACCGCCGCTCCCAGGAGCAGCAGCGTGATCACCGGAAGCGCCGGGTTGGCGCGGCTCGCGGGCACGACCTCGCCGTTCCAGATCCCGCCCAGCCCCAGCACGCTGAGGACCGGGCCGCCCCAGTTCTCGGCCCGCGCGCTGAACGCCTCGACGCCGGCCGGGTCCGAGAGTCCGTCGTGCAGCAACGACGGCACCCACCACGGCGCGTTCAGCACGACCCCGATCGCCATGACCTGCCAGGCTTTCCTGCGGCCGGCCGTGGCCAGCGCCGTGCCGAGCGCGAGGATGCCGCCCGGCGCCGAGAGCACGGCGGGCAGGCTCGCCAGCACGAGCCGCGTCCACGCGTGGGGTTCGCCGTCCCGCATCCTCAGCCCTGCCATGGCGATCCACGGCAGGGCCGCGTAGCCCAGCAGCAACGTCCAGTGGCCTATGAACAGCCGTTCGGCGAGGTAGGCGTTCCACGAGTAGGCCACGGCGGCGACGATCCGCACGCCGGTCTTCTCGGTCGGCACCAGCAGCCCGGCGCCCAGCGCTCCGGCGAAGACGATCGCGAGCAGCGCCGCCTTCTGCACCAGCTGACCGGGCACGACCTGGGTCAGCAGCGCGACCACCGCGTCGACCGGCACCGCCCGCGGCAACGCGTCCCCGAGCCCGAAAGCCGCCGCGTTGAGCGGTTGTTCGGGCGTGAAGACCATGTCGTAGACGAGGACGTAGCCCGGCCACAGCACGGGAGCGAGGGCGGCCAGGGCCAGCGCCGCGCACGTGGCGTAGAGCGTCAGTCCGTTCGGCCGCACTTGCTCCCTCTCCGGTCGCGCCGGGGCTACAGTCGCCGAAACTACCGGCCAGTAGTACTCACCGGTAGCCCTGCCTGCCACCGGAAGGGATCTCGCGTGTCCGCTCCGGCGACGACGACCACCCGGCTGGACGCCCTGCTGATCACCGGCGCGCTGCTGGGCGCCAACGCGGCCAGCTACGTCCTCACCATCGCGGCCGCGCGGGCCCTGGCACCCGCTGTCTTCGGCGAGCTCAGCGCACTGCTCGCACTGGTGGTCATCGGTGTCGTGCCGGCGATGAGCCTGCAGACTGTCGCCGCTCTGCGCGTGACGAACCTCGGCCCGCGCCCGCTGTTCGGGCTTGGTCTGAGCGTGAGCGCGGGCATGACCCTGCTGACCCTGGCTCTCGTGCCGTTGCTCGCCCGACTGCTCCACCTCGACGGACCGTGGCCGGTGGTGTGGCTGGCGCTCTCCTTGGCGCCTTTGACGGTCCTCGGCGTCCTGCACGGACTTCTGCAGGGCACGCACCGGTTCGGCGCGCTGGCGTTGCTGGTGTCGCTGGAGGGTCTCGGCAAGGTCGGCGGTGGGGTCATCGGGTTGTGGATCTCCCCCACGTCCACGTCGGTGCTGGCGGGGACGGCCATCGGCTCGTTCCTCGTCGTGCTCACCGGGTGGCGGCTGTGCGGCAGTCCCCGCCCGGCCCGTCCCGCCGGCGGCTCCGACGTGCTGCACGCCTCGCAGGCCATGCTGGCGCTGGTGCTGCTGGTCAACCTCGACCTCGTGCTGGCCCGCCACCAGCTCGCGGACCTGGCGGGCGGCTACGCCGTCGGGGCGGTCGTCACGAAGATCGCGTACTGGCTGCCGCAGGCGGTCGGCGTGCTGGTGCTGCCGCGCATGGCGGACGCGGACGACCGGCGCCGCATGCTGCCCAAGGCGCTGGCGGTGTGCGCGGGGCTGGACGCCTTCGTGGTGGCCGGATGCGCGCTGTTCGGACCGCTGGGCGTGTCGCTGATCGGCGGCGCGAACTACCACGGGGAGGCGATCCCGTTGTGGCAGTTCGCCCTCGTGGGGTCGTGCCTGGCCTTGGTGCAGTTGTTGCTGTTCTCGCGGATCGCGAGCGGGGACCGGCGGTCGACCGTGGCCGTGTGGATCGCGGTCGGTGTCGAGGTCGTGCTGATCACGGTGTGGCTCAACGGGTCCGTCGGGCAGGTGGTGACGGGGGCGTTGCTCGCCACGGCCGGGCTGGTGGTCGCGGGAGCGGTCATCGAGGTGCGCGGGTCCAGGCGAACCTGATCACCGCGCAGCGGGCTCCACCGGGCCGGTGCGCTCGGCTTCCTCCTCATCCGGTTCGCCCCGCCGCCCGAACGGCCCGAACGCGGCCGCCACCACCGCCGACACCGCCACCAGCAGCGCGGCCTGCGCCACCGGCACGTAGGCCCACTCCTGCCCGTGCCCGAGGATCCGCCCGAGCACCGCGACCACCGACCCCAGCGCGACCCCGCCGACCGCGATCACCTTCGGCGCCGCCGCCCAGAACTCCCGCGCCAGCAAACACGCGATCACCGCCACGATCGGCAGCATGCCGCCGAGAACCGCCAGCAGCACGAGCATCGCGACCATCAGCCACCGTCCGGCCGACGGCGCCACGAACTCCACCCGCCGCCGCACGGGCAGCGCGGCGAGCACGAGGACCGCCAGCACGCCGAGCGCGCCCACCAGCAGGCCGGTGCGGTAGCGGGTGTCCGGGCCGAACTCCAGCGCCACCGCGCCGCCGTCGCCCTCGGGCAGGACGTACGCCTGCTGCCAGCCGTCGACCCTGACCTTCTCCAGCACCTGTCCGTTCAACGTCGCGGTCCAGCCGTCGTTGACGTTCTCGGGCACCACGAGCAGTGCACGGGCACCGGCGGCCACGGTGACCCGCCGGTCGGTGGCGTCCCACTTCCCGATGGTGACTTCTCGATGCGTCGCAACGGGTTTCGCGAGGTCGACGTGGGTCACGGACACGTCCTGCACCACGAACGAGTCGGACCGCGACGTGGTGAGTACGTGGTCGCCGGCCGGCAGCTCCAGCGCCGTGGCCAGGTCGTCGTCGCACAGCACGGCCTTGAGCGGGCGGTGGTTCACGACGTCGCCGAGCACGCCGGTGACCGAGCTGTTGATCTTCACGCCGTCCACGTCGATGACCGGGCCCTTGCCGCACGGCACGGTGAACGGCGTCGTGGCGGGCACCGGCTTCAGCACGCCGTCCAGCGCGGGCACCCGGAGCTCGCCGATCTCGGCCGGTCCGCTGCCGCCGGACTCGCGCACGACCAGTTCGAGCTTCTCGGTGTCCGCCGGTTTGATCGTGACGAGACCCTCCGCGCCGACGCGCACGACCTCGGTGCCCGCGTCGGTGCGCACCTCCAGCTCCACGGGGGTCCTGGAGCCCTTCGGACCCTCGATCCGGAACTCGGAGACGGTCCGCTTGCCCTTCCACGCCAACGTCAGCGTGGGCCGCAGGTCCGTCACGTCCGGCACCCACGCCGTGCCGAGGTCGTCGTCCACAGCGGACAGTGGGCTCGCCGCGACGTCACCCGCGAGCGCTGAGGTGCCCGTCGCGGTGACTCCGTCCGGTGCCACCGGGTTCTGCGCGCCGGCGGCGGGCACGACGGTGGCGTTCACGGCGAACTTGCCCGCGGCCGAGGTGCGGAACAGGCGGGTGAGGCCGTTGATCTCCTCGCCGAACCGGGACAGGGACGAGTCGCAGCGCACCGCGCCGTCGGTCCGGTAGCAGGCGGGACGCGACTGGCTGCCCCTGGTGAACGAGAAACCGGGCTTCGCCGCCTCCTCGTCGCGGGGCACGCGCAACGCCCGCTGCGCCGTCATGCCCGGCACGCTCAGCTCCTTGACGCCGACGTTGCCGTCCTGCCGGTCGGCGGCGACGCCGAGGACCGTGACCCGCACGCTACCGGTCAGCCCGGAACTGACCGGATACGCGTGCCGACCGCCGCCCGCCGGAACGTCGTGGTCGGTCGCCCCCGTGTCGGTGGTGATCCTGATGCGGGTGACCGCCCACCCGACCCGCAGGTCGTCGACCAGGTCGAGCGTCACCTCGCCGACCGAGCGCGGCGTGTCGAGGTCGATCTCCAGCCACTGCCCGACGGGCCCGGTGAAGCTCGACGAGTGCCACGCGGAGCCGCCGTCGCCGTCCACCGCCGCGAACGGCGAGTTCGCCGGGTCGATCGCCCCCGCCGCGTCGGCGTAGGCGGTCGAGGTGGACGCGCGGACGGCCCGGATGCCGCGGTACTCCGCCACGGTCTGGTGCCGCACGTCCTGGAACGGCGACACGTCCAGCGCCACGCGCCCCTGCCGTGACGCCTCGTCCGCGGACATCGTCTGGCTGAGGTTGTCGGAGACCCTGCCGACGTTGCGCTCCTTGCGCCGCAGGCCGTCGGTGACGAGCAGTTCCGCGGACTTCTCCGTCGAGTCACCGGCGAGGATCGCGGGCTGGTCGGCCTTGAGCAGGCCCTGCGACAGCAACGGCAGCAACGACTCCGGCCCGCCGCTCACCGTCGGCACGTCCGCGGCGTTGACCGCCGTCACGGCCGGTACGGGCCGTTTCACCTCGAAGATCTCCAGCGATCTGCCGGTCGCGACCGCGTCGACCGAACTGACGAGCCGCTGGTCGCTCATCCGCACCTCGGGGCCGAACTCGGCGACGCGCTCGATGCCGGGTGAGCCCTGGAGCGCCTGGCGCAGCACGGTGAGCGGCGGCGACCCGGTCTGTTCACGAGCGATGTCGTTGCGCAGCAACAGGAACCGGTACCCGCCCCTGGCGAGGAAGTCGGCGAGACCCGCAGAGCCGCGGCCGTCCGCGAGCGCGTCGTAGACGGCGTCCATGAACCGGGTGTTGCCCTCGGAGCCCAGCGGCACCTGGTTGCGCACCGCCCACGGCGACTCCGCGAGCGACTGCATCGGCTCGTCCACCGTCCTGCCCCAGGTGTACTGGCCGAAACCGGTGGCGGGCAGCAGCAACGTCCGCGCGCGGGCGTCCTTCTCCGCGAGCCATCCCGCCGCCTCGCGCCAGTGGCCGGGCACGTCCGACCAGCCGAGACCGGGCCGCAGGGTGAGCAGCCACGCGGGGGCCGCGACGACCGCGATCAGCAGCAGCGCCACACCCGTGCGCACGCGCCGCCGCCAGTGCTCGGGAGCGGCCCGCACGCCGGTGGGGCGGGAGAGGTGCAGGCCGTGCACGAACCCGAGGACCAGGCACAACCGCAGCACCGGTTCGAACTTGTGCACGTTGCGCAGGGGCGCGAGCGGCCCGTCCAGGAGGCCGCGGACGACCTCCGCGAGCGGCGAGTCGAGCGACCCGACGTAGCCGACGGTCAGCAGGGTCAGTCCGGCGAGCGTGCCCAGCACGAGGAACCGGCGTTCCGGCAGTCCGAGGCGGGCCAGGCCGACGACGCCGATCAACGCCACAGCCGCCGTGCCGGCCATCAGCACCGGGTTGTCGACCAGGATGAACCCGTTGGGCCACCACGGTTCGCCCTGCAGCACGTACGCGACCCACTGGTTCGTACCGCGCAACACCTGGAACAACGACATCGGCGCGGTGGTGTTCGCCGCCGACTCGATGTAGTCGAGGAACGGCAGGCTGTACCGGCCGAGCAGCAGCAGCGGGACGATCCACCACAGCGCCACCAGGACGACCGAGCCCGCCCACCACAGCACGAGCCTCACGTGCCCGCGGTTCCACTTCCGCGTCAGCAGCCAGATCCCCGGCAGGACGAGGGCCATCACGACCATCGCGCCGTTGACGCCGCCCATGCCGAGAACCGCGAGCGCCGACAGCGCGGCCGCGCGCCGTGGCGACCCGATCCGGTCCGCCCGCACCAGCGGCAGCAGCACCCACGGCAGCATGACGGCGGGCAGCATCTCCGCCGACAGCGGCCCGATCTCGGTCAGCACGCGCGGGGCCAGCGCGTAGGCGAGCGCACCCGCGTACCTCGTGGGCTCCTGGCCGATGCCGAGCGCGCGGGCGAGTCGCAGCACCCCGTAGAACGCGAGGCAGAGCAGAAGCGCGCACCAGAGCCGTTGGGTGACCCACGCCGGTACGCCGAGGATCTGACCGGCGGCGAAGAACGGGCCCATCGGGAAGAAGTAGCCGTAGGCTTGGTTCTGCAGCTCCCCCGCCGTCGCCGCGGGGTTCCACAGGTGCAGCGCCCTGCCGAGGAAGCCGACCGGGTTGACGACCAGGTCGAGCTTGGTGTCGAACGTGGCCGTGCCGAAGCGCTGGGCGAACGACAGCACCGTGAGTGCGAGGAGCACCCACGTCGTCGGGTTCCGGTGTGCGATCTTCAGGCTCTTGATGGCGCAGGAAGTTACCACCGGGTAGTGCTCGCGGGCGACTATCGCTATCTTGGGCCACCACGACCGTTCTGGGGCGCATCCAGGCAGGTGGCGATGACTTCTTCGACCGCGTTCGAGCAAGCGTGGGAGCTGGGCGACCAGGTTCCCGGCTGGTTGACAGTTGACCAGGCCACCATGCTGTGGAGAGCCGCCTCCCGGCTCGGGCCCGGCGCGCGGATCGTCGAGATCGGCAGCCACCAGGGCAGATCCACCACCGTGCTCGGCATCGCGGCCAGGTCGGTCGGCGCGACCGTCGTCGCCGTCGACCCGTTCGTCGAGGGCATGCTGTTCGGCGGCACGCCCACGCGCGTCCGGTTCGAGAAGAACGTCGCCCGCGCCGGCCTGACGGACGTCGTGCGGCTCGAACCGTCGTACAGCACCGAGCTGCGCAAGCGCTGGGACGAGCGCATCGACCTGCTGTACATCGACGGCAAGCACGACTACTGGACGTACACCGACGACATGCTGTGGTCGGAGAACCTCGTGCCGGGCGGCGAGATCCTGGTGCACGACGCGTTCTCGTCCATCGGGGTCACCAGCGGCATCCTGGTGAAGGTGCTGTGCGGCAAGCGGTACACATATGCAGACCGGGCGGGCTCACTCGCGCGCTTCCGTTTGACGCAACCGGGATGGGCCGATCGCAGGCGCCTGCTCGCCGAGATGCCCTGGTTCCTGCGCAACGTGGGGATCAAGGTGCTGCTGCGCCTGCGGCTGCGACCCGTCGCGCGGCTGTTCGGCCACGACGGGAAGTACGACCCGTACTGATCCGTCTACTGTGGACGGCAGGCGGGCGGCTGGCAGAGCATGGTGCTCAGCGCCTGCGCGAAGATGTCGCTGATGCCGGCGGGGTCGACGGTCGTGAACGACCGGCCCCCGGTGGCGTCGGCGATCCTAGTCAGCTCGTCGACGTCCACGTCCGGCCCCATGCCGATCGCGATGACGGGCAACGGCCTGCGCTTGTCCTGCAGCTTCGCCAGCTCGTCCAGCAGCTCGCGCTGGCTGATCGAGTCGGGGTCCTCGTTGCGGCCGTCGGTCATGATCGCGACGATGTTGATCCGCCCGAGCTCCCAGTTCTTCCTGGCCTCCCGGTAGGCGGCCAGCGTCGTGTCGTAGAGACCCGTGGCACCGTTCGCGGTCGCCCGCGTCGCCCGGACCGCCGCGACCGCCTGCCCGCTCGCGAGGTGGTCCTTGACCGACGCGAACGGGATGATCTCCTTGTAGTCCTTGTCCCCGTCCAGCCTGGTGGAGAACTTCCACAGCCCGATCTGCGTGCCGGGCTTGAACATGCCCAGCCCGCGCTCGGCCGCCGCGACCGCCAGCGCCATCCGCGTCGTTCCCGTCCTGGGCACGACCTGGTTCATCGAACCCGACACGTCCAGCACGCCCAGCACCCGCGCGGTCAGCGTGAGCCCGCTCCACAGGCGCAGCGTCTCGTCCACGAAACCCTGGTCCAGCCCGGCGGCCTTGTCGTCGGGAGCGCGCAGGCCGAACCTGTCGAGGTTCGGCGCGGACCGCAGGCGTGACAGGAACTTCTCCGCCCCCGCGCGTTGCGCCTCCCCCGCGTCGGGCAGCACGACGTACGGGAAGTCCAGCGATGGCACGGGGTTCTCCGGCGCGACCGCCGTCAGCCTGGCGGCACCGGGTGTGGAGTTGTGCCGTTCGAGGGCCTGTTCGGAGGTCGGGAACACGTCCAGCGGCCGCGTGAACAGGTCCTCCGCGCGTTCGGCGTAGTCGGCGGACACGGGCCGGATGGACGCGACCGTCGCGGCAGCCGGGTCCTTCTCCCCCGACGCGAACCCGCGCATCGCCAGCAGCGCGGACAGGCTGGCCGGGTCCTTGGCCGGGTCGGCGATGCCACCGACCGCCTTGGCGCCGGGCCCGATCAGCTCGCGCCAGTTCTTGCCCTTCGCCGGATCCTTCACGGCGAGCACGACCGGTGACAGCGCCACCGAGATGCCCGACTCGGGCACGCGCCAGGCGCCGGAGTCCCGCGCCTGCCGCAACCACATCGTCGACTCGGGCACCCACACCGAGGGGGACCCCGTGCCGTCGACGAGCCTGGTCATGGTCTCGCGCGCGGGTTCCGCTTTGACCTCGACGCGGTAGCAGTCCTCACCGGTGCCGAGCTGGTCCGCGATCTCACTGAGAGCGGGTGCCACCGCGGGCGCGGCGGTGACCAGGACCGTCGCCGGATCCGTGCAGCGGGTCGCGTTGAGCCGGTCGATGACGGCGTCCCCGCCGATCCAGGCGACGACGGACAACACGAGCAGCACCGAAAGTCCGACGACGGGCGCCGTCACCCGCCGTGGTCGCACCATGGCGGACACCTTAGACAACCCGCCCTGGCACCACCAGAACTCAGCGGTTCCGGTTTCAGGCCGTCGCGTTCGACCGGCCGGGAAGGCTGAACCGTCCACAGCGGGACGACTTCGAGGCGTCGTTTTGAACGGTTCTTCACGACGCGCCACGGGTAGTCCGCGGAGGTTTCTTTCGGTTAACACTGAAGCAATCGAGGGTGCTGAGCTTCTGCCGTTGTGCGGCCTGCTCGGCGCGGTGCTTGGGTTGCACCATGCGCAAGAGAGCCATCTCCGTCACCAGGACGATCCCGGCGCCCGCCGAACGGATCTTCGACCTCCTCGCCCGGCCCGCCGGCCACCAGCTGATCGACGGCTCGGGTTCGGTGCGCGCGGCCAGGCCCGGCGGACCGGACAGGCTCGCGCTCGGGGACACGTTCGGCATGGACATGAAGCTGGGACTCGCCTACCGGATCGAGAACACCGTCGTCGAGTTCGACGAGAACCGCCTGATCGCGTGGCGCCACTTCAACGGCCACCGGTGGAGGTGGCAGCTCGCCCCTCTCGACGGCGGCGTCACGGAGGTGACGGAGACGTTCGACTGGTCGACCGCGCGGATCCCGCTGCTGCTCGACCTGTCGTCGTTCCCGCGGCGGAACAAGGCGGCGATGGAGAAGTCGCTGGAGTTGCTGGCGGCGCACTTCGCTGAGTGAGGAGGAAGGCGGGCACCAGCCCTTCACGCCACCGCCCGAGACACCAGCCCCGGCACCCGCACCACCTGAGACACCGACACGGGTCGCCTCCTGGTCGCCGTCCGCCCTCCACCCTGATAGGAAAGATCAGGTGGGCACACGACCTCGCTTCGACCTCGCCGGCAGGACCATCGGGCTGCTCGTCCAGCGGCTGCTGAAACTCCCTCCCGCCACCGATCGCGACGTGACCGTGGAGCGAGATCTGCGGATCCCCACCCACGACGGCCAGACCCTGATGGCGAACCACTGGGCGCCGGCCAATCCGGCGCCGAACGCGCCCACGGCCGTGGTCAGGACGCCGTACGGGCGCACCGGGCCGCTCGACTGGTTGTACGGACGGGCACTCGCCGAGCGGGGGCTGCACGTGCTGACGGTCAGCTGCCGGGGCACGTTCGGGTCGGACGGCGACTTCCGGGCCATGCGGCACGAGCGCGAGGACGGGCTGTCGACGTTGCGGTGGCTCGCGGAGCGGCCTTGGGCGAACGACGTGGTACTGACCGGGAGCAGTTATCTCGGGTACACGCAGTGGGCCATCGCGGTGGAGGCTCCCGTGCGGGTCAAGGCGATGGTGCCGCACGTGACGTCGTCGCGGCTGGCGCTGGCGTTCCTGCGGCCCGACCGGCCCGAGTTGGAGACGCTGCTGGGCTGGTCGGTGAGCACGGCCACGCAGGAACGGCCGGGTGGGCTGTGGCGAGCACTGCTCGGCGTTGGGCGCGGGCGGGTGCGGAAGGCCATGAGCACGTTGCCGCTGGTCGACGCCGACACCGCCGCGCTCGGCCACGCCTGGCCGTTCTACCAGAAGTGCCTGCACCACGACCAGAACGACCCGTACTGGAAGAACGAGGACCACTCCCCGACCGTCGGCGACGTGACCGTTCCGGTCAGCTCGATCGCGGGCTGGTACGACATCTTCCTCGCCGACCAGCTCCGCGACTTCCAGGTGCTCAGGGCCGCCGGACGTGACGCGCACCTGACGGTCGGGCCGTGGTGGCACGGGCACACCGGCGGGATGGCCGCGGTGCTCGGCGACACGGTCGGCTGGGCGGCCGCCCACGGCCGCGGGACCGAGCCGCCGCGCAAGCCGCCGGTCCGCCTGTTCGTGATGGGTGTGGACGAGTGGCGCGACTTCGAGGAGTGGCCGCCCACCGGGTACAGCCCTCAGCGCTGGCACCTCGCTCCCGGAGGCGCGCTGCGGGCCGAGCCGGGTTTTCCGGCGCCGCCGACGTCGTTCACCTACGACCCCGCCGACCCGACGCCGTCGGTCGGCGGGCCGAAGCTGGAGAACCGCGGCGCCGGGCCCGTCGACAACCGCAAACATGAGGCGCGCGACGACGTCCTGGTCTTCACCTCGGACGTGCTGGAGTCCGACGTCGAGGTGATCGGCGAGGTCACGGCCGAGGTGTGGCTGCGCGCGGACCGGCCGTCGTGCGACCTGTTCGTCCGGCTGTGCGACGTGGACGGGCGGGGCAGGTCGCTGAACGTCTGCGACGACCTGGTGAAGGTGCGGCCGGACGGCGTCACGAAGGTGACCGTCGAGCTGTCGCCGACCGCGCACGTGTTCCGGCGCGGGCACCGGATCCGGGTGCAGGTGTCAGCGGGGGCGTTCCCGCGCTTCGCCCGCAACCTCGGTGACGGTGAACCGACTCGCACGGCGACCAAGCCGTGGAAGACCTCGGTGGAGATCTTCCACGACGCCGAGTACCCGTCGGCGGTACTCCTGCCGCAGAAGTAGGTCCTCAGTGGATGGTGGAGTCGAAGCGCAGCAGCACCTTGCTCGACTCCGCCGGCTCGCGTGCGGCCTTCATGGCCTCCTCCACCTGTTCCACGGGGTACTCGGCGGTCACGATCGGCGTGAACAGGTCGCGGTGGCGCGCGATCACGTCGAGAACAGGTGCCATCCCGCCCGCGAACCGGCTCGACCCGGACAGCACGAGCTCGCGTCCGACCGCGAGGTGGACTGGAGCGGTGACCCCGGCTCCGGGCAGTTGCCCGACCTGGATCAGCGTTCCGCCTGGCCTCAACGCACCCAAAGCGACGGCCAACGCCTGCGCCGCCCCTGACGACTCGAAGGCCACGTCGGCAGCAGGAAGCTGCTCCCCCGCCTTGACGACCGCCGTGGCGCCGACGCGGAGCGCCGTCCTCAGTGGACGGTCGTGCAGGTCGGTCGCGGTGACCGACGCCGCGCCCGCGATGCCGGCCAGCGCCACCACCAGCAGCCCGATCGGCCCTGCTCCGGTGACCAGGACGTGCCGGCCACGAACACCATCCGCCAACGCCTCGGCACGGGCGAGCGCGTGGGCGGCCACCGACGCCGGTTCGGCCAGTGCCGCCGTGCGCAGGTCGAGTCCCTCGGGTACCGGGACCAGCCGGTGGCCGGGCACGAGCAGGCGGTCGGCGAACCCTCCGTCGGTGTGCGGACGGCGTGCCGCGCTGCCCAGGTAACGCAGGTGCGGGCAGAGGTTGTCGCGTCCGGCCAGGCAGAAGTCGCACCGCCCGCACGTGTCGGCCGGGTGCACCGCGACGGGCGTTCCGGCGGGTGGACCCGAGCCGTCCGAAGCAGCGACCCGAACGATGCCGACGACCTCGTGCCCGAGCACCATCGGGTCCACGAGCACGGACTCGCCGACCTCGCCGCTCTGCCAGTAGTGCAGGTCGGAACCGCAGATCCCGCCGTACGCGACGTCCACGACGGCGTCACTCGTCCCAGCCGGGACAGGAGGCAGTGAGCGCACGTCCAGCCGACGAGCGCCCAGCACCGTCACCGCTCGTCCCACCGGTGTCACGGTCATGTCAGATCACCGCCGTCAGGCCGCCGTCGACGTAGATGACCTGTCCGTTCACGAAGTCCGACGCGGACGACGCGAGCCACACGGCCGGGCCCGCGATGTCGTCGGGGGTGCCCCAGCGACCAGCCGGGGTGCGGCCGGTGATCCACCCGGTGAACTCCGGGTCGGCGACCAGGCTGGCGTTCAACTCGGTGTCGATATATCCGGGTGCGAGCCCGTTGACCTGGATGCCGTGCCGCGCCCACTCCGCGCACATCGACCGGGTCAGGCCGCCGAGTCCGCTCTTGGCGGCGGCGTAGGGCGCGGTCGTCGGGCGCACCAGGTGGTTCTGGACCGAGCAGATGTTGATGATCTTGCCGCTGCCTCGGGCGATCATGCCTCGGGCGACGGTCCGGCCGACGACGAACGCGCTGGTGAGGTTGACGTCCACGACCCGCCGCCAGTCCTCGACCGGCAGGTCGGTGAGCGGCCCGCGCACCTGGATCCCCGCGTTGTTGACCAGCACGTCCGGGTGGCCGTGCTCGTCGAAGAGCCTGGCCAGCGCGGCTTCGGCGGCCTCGGTGTCGGAGACGTCGAACGCGCACGTCAGGACGTCGTCGCCGAGCTCAGCGGCCGCCACCTCCAGAGCGGACGCGTCGGGACTGTTGAGCACCACACGCGCTCCCGCGGCGAGGTAGGCCTCGGCGATCGCACGGCCGATGCCGCGCCGCGAGCCGGTGACCAGCGCCAACCGGCCTGCCAGGTCGAAAGTCGGCAAAGTCAGTTCCCTTCGGATGGGCCGAGCACCTCGGCGCGGGCTTCGCGCACGAGAGTGCGGGACGCCGCCTCCGCCGCGGCCTCGTCGCCCGCCGCGACGGCGTCGACGAGCTCGGCGTGGCGGACGAGGGACAGAGCGGTGGCGTCGCCGAACGAACGGTGTCCCGTGTACCGGGCGTGCAGGGTGGCGAGCACGGTCTGCACCAGCTGGCTGAGCACGTCGTTGTGCGCGGCCCGCAGCAACGCCTCGTGGAACGCGGTGTCGGCGCTGGCGAACTCGTGCGGTTTCCCGTCCTGGAAGGCGGCTTCCATCCGGGCCAGCGAGTCGCGCAACGTCCGCACGGCCTCGTCGTCGCGTTCGGCGGCCGCGCGCTGGGCCGCCACGGGTTCGAGGGCTTCGCGCAGGGTGAGCAGCTCGCCGAGCTGGCGGCGCGAGTCAGGGCCCTCCGAGCGCCAGGCGATCACCTGGGGGTCGAGCAGGTTCCAGGCGTGGACGGGCCGGACGACGGTGCCGACGCGTTGCCGCGGCTGCACCATGCCGAGCCCGGTCAGGGTCCGCAACACCTCCCGCACGACCGACCGGGACACCCCGAGCTCGGTCTCGATCCCCTCGGTGGACAGCACCGCACCGGTCACCAGCTCACCGGTCGCGATGCGGCGACCGATCACGTCGACCACCTGCGCGTGCAGGCCGCCGGGTCCACTCAGCGGGTTCACATCGCCTCCTGCTTGCGTATGATAAATCATACTTTAACGAACGGGGTAGGTATGCGAGTGATCAACGTGGAGACGTTCCTCGTCGCGCCGCGCTGGATGTTCGTCAAGGTCTCGACGGACGCCGGCATCGACGGCTGGGGCGAGGGTGGGCTCGAAGGATCGGCCGACGTCACCGCGGCGGCCGTCACCGCGCTGGCCGAACAGCTCGTGGGCGAGGACCCGACCCGCATCGAAGATCACTGGCAACGTCTTACCAAAGGCGGCTTCTACCGCGGCGGACCCGAGCGCTCTTCGGCGGTCGCGGCGCTCGACCAGGCCCTGTGGGACATCGCAGGACGACGCCTCGGCGTACCGGTGCACGAACTGCTCGGTGGTCCTGTGCGCGAACGCGTCCGCGTCTACGGCTGGATCGGCGGCGACTCCCCCAGCGACGTGGCCGCGGCGGCCGCGGCCCAGCGCGAAGCCGGCATGACGGCCGTGAAGATGAACGCCACTGCGCAGTTCCCGCCGCTGCCGAGCGCTAGGGACGTCGCGGAGGTCGCCGACCGCGCCCGGCAGGTCAGGGCGGCGCTGGGCGACGAACGGGACTTCGCCGTCGACTTCCACGGCCGGGTCAGCGCCGCCGCGGCACCGCGCCTGATCGAGGCGGTCGAGCCGTTCGACCCGTTGTTCATCGAGGAACCGGTGGTCCCGGAGCAGAACCACACGAACCTCCGGCGGCTCGTCGAGAGCACCAGCCGCCCGATCGCCACCGGGGAACGGCTCTTCTCCCGAGCCGACTTCCTGCCCGTCCTCCAGGCAGGGGTGCGGGTGGTGCAGCCCGACCTCTCGCACGCGAGCGGGATCTCCGAGGTCCGCCGGATCGCCACGCTCGCCGACACGTTCGGCGCGCTGCTCGCCCCGCACTGTCCACTCGGGCCGCTCGCGCTGGCCGCGTGCCTCCAGGTCGACTTCGCCACGCCCAACTTCCTGATCCAGGAGCAGTCGCTGGGCATCCACTACAACCGCACCGGCGAGTTGCTGGACTACCTCCTCAACCCGGAGGTGTTCACGTTCGCCGACGGGCACGTCGCCCGTCCCACGGGTCCCGGGCTCGGTGTCGAGATCGACGAGGGCGCCGTCCGGAAGGCCCACGAACGCGGCATGCGGTGGCGCACGCCGATCTGGAACCACCCCGACGGGTCGTTCGCCGAATGGTGATGTGCGCAGGGCGCAACAACGCGCGCATTTAGTGCCGGAAATCTTGACAGCAAAGGGGCCCCACCGCAGTCTTCGCCGCAAGACGTGCTTATTTCGCACCAGGGTGTGCACATCGCGCAACAAAGGAGTTCGCCATGAACGTTCGCCGCACCCGGACGACCATGACCGCGCTCGCCGCCGCGGCCTTGCTCGTTCTCACCGGCTGCACGAAAGCATCCGACGGCGCGCAGCAGGAATCGAACCAGAACATCGCGAAGCTGACCGGCTCGACGGCGTTCAACGACGCGAAGCTCGGTGAGCTCGCCGGCAAGATCAAGGCGGCCGTGCAGGGCAAGGACCTCGCCTCGGTCCGCGTGGCGATGGTGATCAACAGCCCGTCCGCCTACTGGACCGAGGGCCGCACCGGCATGGAGAACGCCGCGAAAGAGCTTGGCGTGCAGGCGAACTTCCAGGCTCCCGCCGGTGGCGACCTGAACACCCAGCTGTCCATCCTGGACACCCTGCGCGCCGACAAGATCGACGGCTACACCGTGTCCGCCGTGGACCCGAAGGCCGTCGCCGGACCGGTCGGCACCGCCCAGAAGGCCGGGATCGGCGTCGTCGCGATCGACTCGCCGCTGTCCGGAACGGCCGAGCCGACCGTCTATCTCGGCACGCCGAACACCGATGCCGGTCAGCAGGCGGGAGAAGCGATGAAAACGCTTCTGAACGGCACCGGAAAAGTCGCGATCCTGACCGGTTCGCTGACCGCCGAGAATGCGGTCCAGCGCATCGCCGGATTCAAGAAGGCGCTCGAAGGAACGAACGTCCAGATCGTCGACACGCTCAACGACGACGCCGATCCGTCCAAGGCGTTGTCGAATGCGCAGGCGGCACTGCAGGCCAATCCCGACCTGAACGCCTTCTACACGGTGTGGTCCTACGACGGCCCGGCGGCCGGTCAGGCGGTCAAGGCTGCGGGCAAGTCCGGCAAGGTGCTGATCGTCGCCGACGACGCCGAGCCGAAGACCGTCGAGTTCGTGAAGGACGGCACGGTCCAGGCGATGATCCTGCAGCGGCCGTACCAGCAGGGCTACCTCGGCGTGTACGTGCTGACCGCGCTCAAGGTGCTCGGCAAGGACGCCACGAACGAGCTGCTCAAGCCGTACCTGGAGCAGAAGGACGGCGCGAGCACGCTCAGCTCCGGCATCGGTCTCGTCACCGGCGACAACCTGCAGACCTACCTGGACGACCTGAAGAAGCTCGGCGTCACCTCATGACGGCACGTGTCGAGGCGACCGGGCTGCGCAAGCGGTACGGCACCGTCGAGGTGCTCAACGTCGACCGGCTGGAGCTGCGCGGCGGCGAGGTCGTCGCGCTGCTCGGGGAGAACGGCGCCGGCAAGTCGACGCTGATCAAGGTGCTGACCGGCGCCACGGCCGCCGACGAAGGCCACGTCACGATCGGTGGCGCGCTCCTGCGCAACGGCGACCCGGCGCACGCCCAGGAACTCGGCGTCGCGATGGTGTCGCAGGAGTTCCCGCTGGTGCCCGAGCTGTCCGCGGCGGAGAACCTGTTGCTGGGCAGGCACGTCGGCGGCCTCCTGTTCGACCGGAGGGCGACCGAGCAGGCGGCGCGCGACATGCTCGCCAGGATCGACGTGGACATCCCGGTGCGACGGTCCGTCGCCCGCCTGTCGGTGGCGCAACGGCAGCTCGTCGAGATCGCGAAGGCGCTCGGGCGCGACCCGTCGGTGCTGGTGCTCGACGAACCGACGTCCGCGCTCGGGCCGGTCGAGTCGCGCCGCGTTCTGCGGTGCGCCCGCGACCTGGCCGCGCAGGGCAAGGTGGTGATCTTCATCGGCCACCGGCTCGACGAGGTGCGCGAGATCGCCGACCGCGTGGTCGTCCTGCGCAACGGCCGGATGGTCGCCGACCTGACACCGGAGCAGGCCACGAACCAGGCGATGATCAGCGCGATGGCGGGCGACGAGGCCGAGGTCCTCGTCGACGGCGACCCTCCCCCGGCGGGCGACGACACCGTGCTCACCGTGCGGGCCCTTGAAGCCGCAGGGATCGGCCCGGTCGACTTCGAGGTCCGCCAAGGCGAGATCCTCGGCGTCGCGGGTCTCATGGGGTCCGGCCGCAGCCGCCTGATCCACGCGCTGATGGGCGCCCTGCCGACCACGGCCGGTGTGATGCACCTCGACGGAAAGCCTTACGCACCACAGCATCCCGCCGACGCCGTCCAGGCCGGTGTCGGGCTGATCCCCGAGGACCGCAAGCACCAGGGCCTGCTGCTCGACGCGTCGGTGCGCTGGAACATCTCGCTCGCCTCACTCCCCCGCATCGCGCGACGCGGTTATCTGCGGCCGCGCGCGGAGAAGGCGTTCACCGACGAGGTCCGGAAGTCGGTGCGGGTGCGGTGCGCGACGCAGGAACAGCCGATCGGCACGTTGTCCGGCGGCAACCAGCAGCGCGCGATCTTCGGCCGCTGGTTCGCCACCCGCCCGAAGCTGCTCCTGCTCGACGAACCGACCCGCGGCGTCGACGTCGGCGCCAAGGCCGAGATCTACCACCTCATCGAGACCTTCGCGGCACAGGGCATGGCCGTCGTCATCGCCTCGTCCGAGCTCGAAGAGCTGATGCGGCTGACGCACCGGACGGTCGTGCTCGCGGGAGGCCGGGTGACCGCGTCGCTGGAGCGCCACGAGTACAGCAAGAACGCGCTGATGACCGCCGCCAACAACGTCTACGAGGAGGTGAAGGCGTGACCGCCACCCTGACAGAACGCGGGGTCGCCGGCTCGTTCCTGCAGACCAAGGAACTCGGCGTGGTCGGGGCGGTGGTGGTCGTCTTCGCCGCCTTCGCCTTCGCCAACCCGAACTTCGCGAGCGCCTCGAACCTGCAGACCATGGGCGTCGACCTCGCCCAGTACGGGCTGCTCGCGCTCGGCGTCAGCTTCGTGATCATCACGGGCGGCATCGACCTGTCCGTCGGCTCGGTCGTCGCGCTCTCGGGCGTCTGGTCGGCGTGGCTGAACGTCCACGCCGGACTGCCCGACCTCGTGGCCATCGTCGTCACGCTGCTGACCGGTGTCGCCATCGGGTTGGTGCACGGCTTCGCGGTCACGTTCCTGGGACTGCCGCCGTTCGTCACGACGCTGGTCACGCTCGTGGCCGCTCGCGGTGCGGCTCTCGCGCTGACCCAGGGCTTCCCGATCGACGGCATCGGCGAGACGTTCGGCAGCATCGCCCAGTACCGCCTCGCGGGCGTCCCGGTGCCCGCACTGCTGTTCGTCGGCGCGTGCGTGGTCGCGTTCTTCTTCCTCGAACGCACCCACGTCGGGCGTCAGGTGTACGCGGTAGGCGGCAACGCCGAGGCGGCCAGGCTCGCGGGCATCCGCACCCGCCGGCGGATCATCCTCACCTACGTCGTCAGCAGCACCTGCGCGGCGGCCGTCGGCATCCTCGTCACCGCCCGCCTCACCGTGGGCCAGCCCGGCGTGGCCGTCGGCTGGGAGCTCAACGCGATCGCGGCCGCCGTGATCGGCGGGATCAGCCTCAGCGGCGGTGTCGGCCGCGTCCTCGGGGTCGCGTTCGGCGCGATCCTGCTGGTCTGCATCAACAGCGGCCTCGTGATCCTGCACGTCTCGCCCTACTACCAGCAGATCGTGCTCGGCGCGGTCCTCGCCGTCGCCATCGTCACCGACCGGCTGCGCGCTCGCAGGTCCGAGCGCCTCCAGAGTTGAGGACACCACCCGTGAAACGCATCCTGCTCGCAGCGCTGTCCCTCGTCCTGACCGCCACCGTCGCCACCGCCGTCCGCGCCGAGGCCGCGGACCCGACGTTCACCATCGTCGAACCCGCCAGCGGCAACGTCCTGGGCCTCACCCGGTCCGGTGCCGATCCGGTCGTCACCGTCGACCCGTACGCGAACGATCGCCGGCAACTGTGGCGGCTGGTCGACATCGGCGAGGGCTACTCCCGGATCGTCAACGACGGCACCGGGAAGTCCCTGTCCACGGTGAACGGCCAGTCCGGCGACGGCGCTGTCGTGCACCTCTGGGACTTCCTCGGCACGTTCCCCGACCAGCACTGGCGCGTCACCGACACCGGCGGCGCCGTCACGATCGCCAACCGCGGCACCGGAAACCGGCTGCTGTCCACGAAGGACGGTCAGACCGCCGCCGGGACCGAGACCCAGCTGTGGAGCCGGACCGACGGCCGCGCCGGGCAGACCTGGAAGCTCGTGCCCACCGCGCTCGAACGCGCCATCACCGTGCGCAAGGACGTCGTCAGCCAGGCACCGCGCACGTCGGTCGCGACCGGCATGGAGGACGTCAACCACGAGATCTACGGCGGCATCTACAGCCAGCTGATCTTCGGGGAGGCGTTCCAGGAGCCAGCGCACGACGCCGGCGTCAGCGGGATGTGGCGTCCGGTCACCACCGGCACCGCGAAGGGTTCCCACGCGCTCGACACGACCGCGCCGTTCAAGGGCAAGCAGGACCAGCGCGTCACGTTCGTGTCCGGCCGCGGCAGCGTCGGTGTCGAGAACCGCGGCCTGAACCGCCAGGGCATCGGCGTGGTCGGCGGCAGGCCGTACGAAGGCAAGATCACGTTGCGCGGCGACGCCCGGCAGACGGTGAACCTGGCTCTGCAGAACGAGGACGGCAGCCAGACCTACGCCAGGACGTCGGTGCGCACGCAGGGAAGCGGCTGGCGCACCTACGACTTCTCGTTCACCTCGTCCCGCACCGACGCGCACGCACGGTTCGTCGTCGAGCTCACCTCCCCCGGCACGATCGACCTCGGCTACGCGTTCCTGCAGCCGGGCAGTTGGGGCAGGTACCAGGGCCTGCCGGTGCGCAAGGACGTCGCCGACATGATGGTGCGGCAGGGTTTGCAGGCGATCCGGTTCGGCGGCTGCGCCAACAGCGGGTGCGGCGACGTGTCCGAGTACAAGTGGAAGACCATGATCGGCGACCCGGTCACGCGGCCGGTCACCAAGGGCTTCTGGTACCCGTACGAGTCCAACGGCTGGGGCATCTTCGAGTTCCTGCGGCTCGGTGAGGCGATGGGCATCGAGGCGGTGCCGTCGCTGAACGTCGACGAGACCCCGCAGGACGTCGCCGACCTCATGCAGTACCTCTACGGCCCGGCTTCCTCGACGTGGGGCGCGAAGCGGGTCGCCGACGGACACCGCGAGCCCTACACCGTGAACCGCATCCAGCTCGGCAACGAGAACGCCGTCGACGAGACGTACTGGCAGAAGTTCAGGGCACTCGCCGACGTGATCTGGGCGCACGACCCGAAGATCAAGCTCGTCGTGGGCGACTTCACCTACAGCGACGTGATCACGGATCCGTTCAACTTCACCGGTGGCGGCAAGGTGAACACCCTCGCCGCGCACCAGAAGATCCTGAACTTCGCGAAGGAACGCGGCACCGAGGTCCAGTTCGACATCCACCTCTGGACGCAGAACGTGCGCGACGTGCCGTCCCAGATCCGCGCGCTCGACAGCTACGTCGACCAACTCGGCAGGATCTCACCCGGCGCGAACTACAAGGTCGTGGTGTTCGAGCTCAACGCCGACAGCCACGACCTCGCCCGCGCCATCGGCAACGCCTACACGATCAACGCGTTGCAACGACGGCCGAAGATCGACGTGATCGCGTCGGCCAACGCCCTGCAGGTCGACGGTCAGAACGACAACGGCTGGAACCAGGGCCTGGTGTTCTTCAACCAGCTGCAGGTCTGGGGCCAGCCGCCGTACTACGTGCACCAGATGAAGAGGGCGTCCGCACAGCCCGGGGTGCTGCGCACCGAGGTCACCGGCGGCGACGAGCTGTTCGACGTCACCGCGCTGACCGACGGCAGGAAGCTGACCATCGACGTCGTCAACGGCACCGACGCGCCGTTGATTTACACGCTGAAGCTCGACGGCGTGAAGGGCCGTGCGGCGGTCAGCGTTCTGCAGGGACGACCCAATGCGGTGAACACGGCCGGGAACCCGCGCAACACGGTTCCCGAGCAGTCCACTGTGGACCTATCGTCCGGTTCGGTGACGTACACGTTCCCCGCCCGCTCGTACACGTCGTTCCGGATCGGATAGGAGGACCGTGCGCACCTACCAGGCTCAGCCGTGCCTCGACGAACGCGCGGAGCACGCCGAGGGACCGCTGTGGGACGACGTCCGCGAGGAACTGCTGTGGGTCGACGTCTACGCCGGGCTGGTCCGGCGGGCGCGGTGGGACGCACCACGGCTCGTGCCCGTGCGGACGTACTCGCTCGGTGAGGCGGTCGGCGCGGTCGTGCCGTGCGCCGACCCCGAGGACGGCTGGGTCGTGGCGAGCGAACTCGGCTTCGCCCGGCTGGGCACCGACGGGTCGGTGCGCACGCTCGCTGAGCCCGAACGCGGGCGCGGCACCCGGATGAACGACGGCGCCGCCGACCCGCGAGGCCGGTTCTGGGCGGGCAGCATGGCCCACGACCGCACGCCGGGCGCGGGCACGTTGTACCGCCTGGAGGGCTACGAGGCGGTGCCGGTCCTCACCGACGTGACGATCTCGAACGGTCTCGCCTGGCGCTCCCCGGACGAGTTCTTCTACGTCGACACGCCGACCCAGCGCGTCGACCTGGTCGACCGGGACGGCAACCGGGAGCGTGCCTTCGCGATCGACCCCGCCCTCGGCGCCCCGGACGGCATGACCATCGACGCCGAGGGCGCGCTGTGGGTGGCGATGTGGGGCGGGTCCGCCGTGGTGCGGTTCAGCCAGGACGGCGAGGTGCTCGCCCGCGTCGAGGTCGCGGCCACCCAGGTCAGCAGTTGCTGCTTCGGCGGCCCTGGCCTCACCACGTTGTTCGTCACCACCTCGCAGGAGGGGTTCACGCCCGAGCAGTCGGCGGCCGAACCCTTTGCGGGCAAGCTCTTCGCCGTCGAGACGGGTGTCGCCGGGCTGGCGGCGGATCGCTACCGGCCGGAAGGAGAAGGTTCATGACCGGCATCGCACTGGTCGGGTGCGGCGCGATGGGGGAGATCGTCGCCCGCACCGTTTACCCGGCGCTCGGGCTTGCTGCCTCGGTCGAGGGCGGCGCTGTCCGCACTGGCGCGGTCCGGGAAGGCGGCACCGCCCGCGCCTCCGCGACCCAGCAAGGCAGCACCACCCGCCCCACCGCGTTCCACGAAGGCCGCACCGTCCTCGCCGCCGCGATCGACCCCAACCCCACCCGTGCCGCCGCGGTAGCCGACCTGACCGGCGCGCGGCCCTTCACCTCGCTCGCGCAAGCCAGGAACGAACTCGACATCAGCGCGGTCGACGTGCGCGTCCCCCACCACCTGCACGCCCCGGTGGTGCTGGAGGCGCTCGCGGCCGGCTGTCACGTGCTCGTCGAAAAGCCCTTCGCCACCACTCTTCACGACGCCCGCACGATGGTCGCCGCGGCGGAAAAGGCCGACCTCGTGCTGGCAGTCGCGGAGAACTACCCGCACCTGCGGGCAGTCCGAGACGCCCGCACAGCGTTGGACGCGGGTGTCATCGGGGAGATCGTCGCCCTGCGGTCCACCCGCGCCTACCAGGTCGGCGGGGTCTGGGTGCGCGA
Organism: Lentzea sp. NPDC058436; assembly: GCF_042721515.1. Lineage (NCBI taxonomy): Bacteria > Bacillati > Actinomycetota > Actinomycetes > Pseudonocardiales > Pseudonocardiaceae > Lentzea > Lentzea sp. NPDC058436. The sequence continues at coordinate 1,383,199 of NZ_JBHXLF010000002.1, read as the reverse complement.
CGGCTGGCGGCACGGCGGCGGGCCGTCCGGCGGGATCCTGCTCGACCAGGGCACGCACCAGGTGAGCCTGCTGCGCCACCTCGGCGGGCCGGTCGAGGCGGTGGCCGCGGCCGGTGGTGCCGACACGGTCTCGCTCACCCTGCGGATGGCGAGCGGTGTCGTCGCGCAGTCCGTGCTGACGTGGTCCTCCCCCGGTCCGGCGGCGCAGGCCGAGGCGACCGTGCTGGGCAGCGGCGGCCGGCTCGACGTCGTCGTCGACTACGAGGCCCACGAGGGCGGTTGTGACATCTGGACTCCGGGCAGGGCTGAGCGCCTGCGCAACGAGAACTACTACGACAGCCACCGGTTGATCGTCGAGGACTGGCTGCGGTCCATTTCGGACTCGGCGGAACCCGTTGTGCCGGGCCGGGAAGGGCTGGAGGACCTGGCCGTCGTGCTCGCGGCGGCCGAGTCGCTGGAGAAGGGCGGGGTCTTCGTGGAGGTCGACTCCGGGGCGGGGAGCTGACATGTCCCAGTCCGTCGACAGGGCGGCGGTCATCCTCGACGCGTGCGCCCGCGGCCCGTTGCGGCTGTCCGACCTCTCCCGATTGCTCGACGTCCACCGCTCCACCGCGTTGCGCCTGCTGCAGACGATGGAACGGCACCGGCTGGTCCGGCGGCTCGACGACAGCACGTGGGCCATCGGGTTCGGCCTGATCGGCATGGCGCTGGAGAGCCTCGACCGGATGGACCTGCGCACGGCCGCGCGGCCCCGGCTGGAACGGCTGGCGCGCGAGGTCGGCCACACCGCCCACCTCGCCGAGCTCGTCGGCAACGACATCGTCTACGTGGACAAGGTCGAGGGCCACGGCGCGGTGCGGATGGCGTCGCGGATCGGCGCACCGGTCCAGGTGCACACCGCGGCCGTCGCGAAGACGATTCTCGCGGGCCTGGCACCGGAACGGCGTGACGCGATCCTCGCGGCCACGCGGTTCGAGCGGTTCACCGCGTCCACGATCACCAGCCCGTCGGACTTCGCCGTCGAACTGGCGCGCGTGCGCAGGCAGGGCTACGCCGTGGACGACGGCGAGTTCGAGAGCGTGCTGGCCTGCATCGCGGTGCCGGTGCGCGACCACACCGGCAGCGTCCACGCCGGGGTCTCGATCACGGCGTTGTGCGCGCTCGAACCGCTTGAGCGCCTCAAGCGGCACCTGCCGCTGCTCTGGCAGCTCGCGACCGAGATCTCCCAGCACCTGGGCTGGGACGGGACGGCGGGGGTGCGCCGCCATGCCGTCTGACTTCTTCGAACGCCACCTGGTGGTCCTGCCCGCGATGGTGATCCTGCGCGGGCACGACGTGAAGACGACGCTCCGGTTGTGCCGCGCTGCCTACTCCCAGGGCGTCGCGCTCATCGAAGTTCCCTGGCACGGCGAAGAGTCCCGGCAGTCGCTGATCGCGGCAGTCGACTGGGCACGCCCGCTGGCCGGCGTGACGGTCGGTGCGGGAACGGTGATCTCCCACCAGGTCCTCGACTCCGTCGCGGAGGTCGGCGCCACCTTCACCGTCGCGCCCGGATTCAACGCCGAGGTGGCGGCGGCCAGCGTCGAACGAGGCCTGCCGCACCTGCCCGGCGTCGCCACCGGCACCGAGGTCGGCACCGCTCTGGCCGCCGGATTCCGTTGGCAGAAGGCGTTTCCCGCGAGCGTGCTCACGCCCGCGTGGGTGACCGCGTTGCACGGACCGTTCCCCGGCGTGCGGTTCGTGGCCACCGGCGGGATCAACGCCGGCAACGCGCGGTCGTTCCTCGACGCGGGAGCCCGTGCGGTCTCGTTCGGCAGCTCCTTCACCCCGGAAGCCCTGTCCGCTCTACGAAACTGACGTGCGAGAACGGAGTACAACGATGTCCCAGCACTCCCGTCGTGTCTTCTTAGGCGCCGGTGCCGCTCTGGCCGCCGCTCCCCTGGTCCCGCCCGCGGTCGCCGCGGCGAAGCCGTCCGGCCGGGCCGGGCAGGAGCTCCTGCGCGACACGTTCGGTCCCGTCGCCGGCTGGGAACGCCGTGGCGTCGTGATGAGGCAGGACCTGCCGTGGGAGACCTCGCTGTTGCAGGACCCGTGTCTCGTCTACAACCAGGGCGGCGGCCCGAAGTTCAAGCTCTGGTACGGCTCGCTGTACTACGTCGGCTACGCCACCAGCGAGGACGGCGTGACCTGGACGAAGAAGCCCGACCCGGTGCTGGTCCGCTCGATCGACGCCGACCACAACAACCTCAACCAGCCCAGCGTCGTCTACCGCGACGGCACCTGGCACATGACGTACTTCGGCATCGACGCCTCCGGCAAGGGCCGCGTCCTCTACGCCACCGCGTCCAAGCCCGAAGGCCCGTGGACCAAGCACGGGGTCATCCTGGAGTCCACCGCACCGTGGGAGGACGACTACATCTACAACTCCGCGCTGTACTACGACGACCGCGAACGCACGTGGAAGATCTGGTACACCGCAGGCAAGATCGCGTCGGCGGGCGGCGAGCCGGAGTACATCTGCTACGCCACCGCCCGCAACCCCGCGGGCCCGTGGACGAAGTACTCGGGCAACCCGATCCTGCGCCCGATGAAGGACGGCGGCTGGGCGTCGCTCGGCATCGGCGGCCCGAACGTCCGCCGCACCCGAGACGGTGGCTACGAGATGCGCGTCGTCGGCTGGCAGGCCGACTACCCGTCGCGCGGCGGCAAGCTGCTGTCCCGCGACGGCGTCACGTGGGAGCTCACCCGCGCGAACCTCGACCTCGATCTGGGAGTGGTCGGCGGACCAGAGGACTCGATGGTCTACCGCACGTTCGTCGTGAACCACAACGGCGCCGACCACGTCTTCTACAACGTCAAGAACCACCGCCCCGGCTGGAACGAGACCATCCAGCTCGCGGTCTGGCGCGACCGGTTGCAGATCGTCGACCCAGCGAAGTGGACGGTCACGCAGGGCGTCGCGATCCCCAGCGGCGCCTCGTTCGAGGTGAAGGACAACCGCGCCACGACGCTCGGCAACGCGGCCGGCGCACCCACGCAGACGTTGCAGGGCAACGTGCCCATCCGCACGCTGAACTACGAGCTGTCAGCCGACGTGACCCCGCACAGCACCACCGTGGCCGACCGGGATGCGGTGCTCATGACCCGCTACACGCAGCGCGACTCGTACTACTACGCGGGAATCGCCTCGTGGGGCAACAAGTACGCGATCGGCGTGGTCGACGGCGGTGCCAACGCGAAGCTCGTGGGCGTGGGCTCGGCGGCCGACATCGTTCCCGGCGAGAAGCACTCGCTGAGGTTCGCGGTGCGCGGCTCGACGCTCACGCTGTTCGACAACGGCCGCGAGGTGCTGTCCGTGGTGGACCCGACGCTGATCCCGCAGGAGAGCTACGTCGGGCTGCAGAGTTCCACGGGCACGGGCAGGACGTCGTTCGCGAACGTGTCGGTGCGCGCGCTCTAGTGAGCCTGGCCGTAGTCCGACGGGCGGGTGCGGAGTTTGGCCGCGATGCGCGCCAGCGCCTGGCGGTCGGCCTTGTTCAACGGGTCGAGCACGAGCTCCCGCACCGCCCGCACGTGCACCGGCGCCGTGGAGACGACGAGCTCGTGACCGGCGTCGGTGAGCGCGGCGAGGGTGTAGCGGCCGTCCGCCGGGTCGGGTGAGCGCGTCACCCAGCCGCGCTGTTCGAGCCGCTTGACGACGTTGGACAGCCGCGAAAGCGAGCCGTTGGTCAGGTACGCGAGCTCGCTCATGCGGATCACGCGGCCCGGCGCCTCGGAGATCTGGCTCAGCGTCATGTACTCGAACAGCGTGAGGCCGGACTGCTGGTGCAGCGGCGCCTCCAGGCGGCCCGGCATCAGCAGCGCCAGCGAGATGAGACCCGTCCAGGCCTCCTTCTCGTCGGCGTCGAGCCAGCGCGGAGCGTCTCGGTCGGGTTCGGGGTCTGCGGCCACCCGCACACCCTACCGGGCCCATTTGACTTCACGCTTGAAGTGACTGCACACTGGAGTCACTTCAAGCGTGAAGTTATTCGAGGAGTGAGCGATGACGGTTTCCCTGATCAACCCCGACGGCCACGTCCAGGTGCCCGACTACCACCACGTCGCCGTGGCCACCGGCACCCGGCAGGTCCACGTGGCAGGTCAGGTCTCGTGGAACGGCGACGGCGAACTGGTCGCGCCCGGCGACCTCACCGGCCAGGTCGTGCAGGTCTACCGCAACGTGGCGACGTCGCTGGCCGCGGCGGGCGCGACGTTCGACGACGTCGTGCGGATCACCTGGTACGCGGCCGGGTGGAAGCGCGAGATGTACGACGCGTTCGCCGCCGGCGTCGAGCAGGCCGCGAAGGAGCTCGGCATCACGGCGACCCCGCCTGCGTCGCTGATCGGCGTCGAGGTCCTGTTCGAGCCGGGCATCCTGGTCGAGGCCGAGGTCACCGCCGTCCTCTGATCACCGGCGCCAGACGGTTCCCCGGCGTTCGTACTCCAGCACCGTCTCGACCTGGCAGGCGGTACCGGCGCCGAGGAACCGTTCCACCAGCCACAGCGCGACGTCCAGGCCCGACGTGACGCCGCCGCCGGTGATCAGGTCGCCGTCGTCGACCACGCGGGCGTTGATCACGGTGGCACCGGAGGCGGCGAGATCGGCCTTCGCGGCGTGGTGCGTGGTCGCGTTGCGCCCCTTCGTGATCCCTGCGGCGGAGAGCACCATCGCGCCGGTGCAGATGCCGACCTTGAGCGCCGCCGACTCGGTGAGACGGCGCAGGAAGTCCTCGTCCCGCATGACCTTCCGCACGCCGGAGCCGTCGTTGCGGTTGTAGCCGCCGCCGGGCACGACGATGACGTCGGCGTCCTCGGGCGACCAGCCGTGCTCGACGTCCAGCCTCGTGCCGTACGCGCACGTGACCCTGCCGGGCTCCCCCGTGGTCACCAGGGTCGTCCGGACGTCGGACGCCCTGCCCGCCATTCCCAGCACCTCGACCGGTGCGATGAAGTCCTGTTCCTCAACGCCCTCGAACACCACGACCTGCACTCGCACCGGACGTCCCTCCTGTCGTTCTCCTCGGCCTGAAGCCGAACCTGGGCTGACCTGCCACCGCGTCCACTGTGCACTCGACCTCGAACACCTCGCTCACCAGCTCACCGGTGAGCACCTCCGCCGGAGGCCCCGAGGCGGCGACCCGGCCCGCGTCCAGCACCACCACGGCATCCGCGTACGTCGCGGCGAGGTCGAGGCTGTGCAGCGCGGAGATCACCGTGATGCCGAGGTCGCGGATGAGTTCCAAAAGGTCGAGCTGGTGGCGGATGTCGAGGTGGTTCGTGGGTTCGTCGAGGACGAGCAGGCTCGGGCGCTGAGCCAGCGCACGGGCCAGGAACACGCGCTGCCGTTCACCACCGGACAGCTCAGCGAGCCGTCGGTCCGCGAACGGCGTCAGCCCGGTGCGCTCGCAGACCTCGGCGACGATCTCGTCGTCCTGCCTCGACAGCCGGTCGAACCTGCCGAGGTGCGCGGTGCGTCCCTGGGCGACGGTCTCCTCGACGGTGAACTCGAACCCGGAGTGCTGTTCCTGCAACAGGACCCCGGTGCGGCGGCCGGCGTCGCGGGCGGTGGAGAGCCACACGTCCTCGCCGTCGACCAGCACCCGCCCGCCCGACGGCCGGGCGGCGCGGAACACCGTGCGCAGCAACGTCGACTTCCCGCTGCCGTTCGGTCCGACGAGCACGCCGAAGTGGCCGTCGGGCACGGTGAACGAGACGTCGTGCAGCACCTGCTTGCCGCCGAGCGACGCGCTGACGTTCTCCACGACGAGGCTCACGAGGCCGTCTCCAGTTTGTGGCCGGCGCGGCGCATGACGAGCAGGAACAGCGGCACGCCGAGGAACGCGGTGACGACGCCGACGGGAAGTTCGGCGGGCGCGATCACGATGCGCGCCAGCACGTCCGCCCACACGAGGAAGCAGGCGCCGAGCGCGGCGGTGACCGGCAGCATCCGCCGGTGGTCGGCGCCGACCAGCATCCGCGCCAGGTGCCCGATGATCAGGCCGACGAACCCGATGCCGCCCGACACCGCGACCAAAGTCCCGGTCAGCAGGGTGGTCAGCACCAGCAGCTGCCAGCGCAGCCGTGCCGCGTCCACGCCGAGACCGGCCGCGGCGTCGTCGCCGAGCACGAGAGCGTTCATGCGTCGCGACCGCGTCAGCAGGACGAGCATGACGAACGCCAGCACCAGCACCGGGATCAGCAGCGTGTCCCACTGCGTGCCGGAGAGCCCGCCCAGCATCCAGAAGATGATCTGCTGCTGGGCCGCCGTGTCGTTGGTGCTGGCGAGCATGAACGACGTGACGCCGCTGAACAGGTGCGCGCACGCCACCCCGACCAGCACCAGGCGCAACGGCTGAACGCGGCCTCGTTGCTGGGCCATCGCGAGCACGACGACGATCGCTAACGTCGCCCCGGTGAAGGCGGCCAGCGGAACGGTCACCAGCCCGAGCAACGTGGTGCCCGTGGTCAGCACGAGAACCGCACCGACAGAGGCGCCGGACGACAGGCCGAGCAGGTGCGGATCGGCCACGGGGTTGCGCACCACGGACTGCACGACCGCGCCCGCGACCGCCAGTCCCGCACCGACGACGGCGCCGAGCAGGACGCGCGGCAGCCGCAGCCGCCACACGATCAGGTCGGTGCCCGGATGCGCGATGCCGCCGGTCAGCCGTTCGAACAGGACCCTCGCCACGTCGTCGACCGGCACGCTCACCGGCCCGATGCCCACGGCGACCACAACGGACACGAGGACGGCGAGCACGAGCCCCGTTCTCACGGGTGGAGCTCCCGCGCGAGCTGTTCGAGGCCGTCGAGGTTGAGCGCGGACGGGAAGCCGACGACGTACTGGGAGCTGCTGACGATCCTGCCGTCGCGGGCGCCGCTCGTCGTGGCCAGGAACGGGTTGGCCTTGATCTGGTCGACCAGTTCCTGCCCCTTGGCCTTCGCGAAGCTGAAGTCTGTCACGACCCAGATCACCTGCGGGTCGAGCTCCGCGATCTTCTCCGGCGAGACGTCCGCGTGCATCCCGTCCACCTCGGAGAACACGTTGGTCCCGCCGGCCAGTTCGATCAGCGCGTTGACGGGCGTGGACCCGCCGAGCGCCTTCACCGGCTGGCCTGCGACCGGGTTGTCGGCCAGTGCCATGACGCGCGGCCGTGCGCCCGACGAGGCCTTCTGCTGGACCGCGGCCTCGCGGCCCTTCAGCTCGGTGACCAGCGCGGACGCCTTGTCCTCGACGCGGAACACCTTGCCGAGCCGTTCGAGGTAGTCGTAGGTGACCGAGAGGTCGGTCATGGGCTTGGACCGGTCGGCGATGCAGCCCGCGATCCCCGGCGCTCCCATCGTGACGAGGTCGGCGTCCTTGGGGCCGGAGCCCCCGCCGAACGTCGCGAAGCTGGTCAGCACGACGTCGGGCCGCAGCGCGGCAACGCTTTCCGTGCCGGGCACCTTGTCGCTGATCACCGGCACCTTCGCCAGCGCGCCGAGGTACGGCTCCTTCTCGACCTTCAACGGCCCGGTGAAGCCGGTGCCGACGATCCTGTCCGTCAGCCCGAGCCGCGCCATCGCCTGGGCCGCCCACCCGTCCAGGGTCACAGCGCGCTTCGGCGCCTCGGTGAACGTGATGTCCTTGCCCTGGCAGTCCCGGACGGTGACGGCGCCCTGGTCCTGCGCGACCGGTTGCGCGGGTGCGGCGGAACAGCCCACGGTCAGCGACACCAGCAACGCGGCCACACCGTGCTTCAACTTGACGCTTCTCACGCCTACAGGTCGCGGCGGCGGCCGGGTTGGTTCCCGCGACTTTCCGTCGCGCCACGATCCCGAGTGGACGGAGTCTGCTTGGTCACACAATCGCGGCCGATCCGGTTTTCCGGGAACCGGAACGGGGTTCTGCCCGACCGCCATGCCATGAGGGTGGACAGGACCGCCGTGCTCGCGGCGGTCGGCTCGGTGGTGTGCGTCGTGATCGTCCTGCTCTGGGCGGGAGGTGACGTGTACACCGCGCTCGGAGACAGCGATCCCGGCAGGCTCACGTCACTGGCGTTCGGCGTCGTGCGGACGCTCGCGAACGCCGCCGCGACCGTCACCGTGGGAGCGCTCGCATTCGGCGCGTTCGTGGTGCCCGCGCCGCCGAAGCGCGCCCAGCTGACGGCACACGCGTACGCGGCGGTGCGCACGGCGGCGACCGCGGCGACGGTGTGGTGCTGCGCGGCGACTTCGGCGATCGTGCTGTCCGCGGCGGACGCGTCGGGGCAGACGTTCGGGGTCGCGCTGGAGCACCTGGGCGGGCTCGTGGCCGCCACCGAGGAGCCCAAGGCGTGGATCTTCTCGGCGGTGGCCGCCGCAATAGTCGCGGTGGGCGCGCGGGCAACGTTGACGTGGACCACCTCGGTGCTGTGGCTCGTCCCCGCGCTGGTCGGCGTGCTGGCACCGGTCATCGCCGGTCACGTGGCCAACGGCGCGTGGCACGACGTCGCCACCAACGCGATGGTCTGGCACGTCCCGGCGGCCGCGCTGTGGATCGGCTCGCTCGTGGCGTTGCGCGCCTACCTGCGCCGGCCGGGAAGCAGTGCCGAGGTCGTGCTGAAGCGCTACCGCCGGCTGACGGGGTGGTGTCTCGTCGTGCTCGTCCTCAGTGGAGCGGTGGCGGGTGCGGTGCTGGTCGGGCCCGCCGGGCTGCACAGCGGTTACGTGCTTCTGTTGCTGCTCAAAGTCTTCGTGTGCGTGGCGATCCTGGTGCTGCGTGCTCGCCTGCGCAGGCCTCTCGCCGCGGAACTGGTCGCGGTGGGACTGGCGCTCGGCGCGTCGACCGGTCTGACGCAACTCGTGCCGCCCGCGTGGTCGCGGACCAGGCCGTCACCGCAGGAAACGGTGCTCGGCTACGAACTGCCGGACCCGCCCTCCTTCACGGAGATCGTGCTGGGCTGGCGGTTCGACCTGCTGCTGGGGCTGGGCGCGGTCCTGCTCGCGGTGGCCTACCTGGTGGCGGTCCGGAAGCTGCGGCGGCGGGGAGACGCCTGGCCGGCCGGCAAGACCGTCGCGTGGCTGCTCGGGTGTGCGGTCGTGCTGGTCGCGACGTCGTCCGGCGTCGGCAGGTACGCGGCGGGCATGTTCAGCACGCACATGGTCGCGCACATGTCGCTCAACATGCTCGCGCCCGTGCTGCTGGTGCTCGGCGGCCCGATCACGCTGGCGCTGCGGGTGCTGCCGCACGGGCCGAGGCAGTGGGTGACGGCGCTGACGCACTGCCGGGCGACGCGACTGGTGGCGCACCCCGCCGTCGCCGCGACGACGTTCGTCGGGTCGTTCTACGTGCTGTACTTCTCCGACCTCTTCGGTGCCGCGATGCCCTTCCACTGGGCGCACCAGCTGATGAACATCCACTTCCTGATCAGCGGCTACGTGTTCTTCTGGCTGGTGATCGGGGTCGATCGCGCACCGCGCGCGCTCCCCCACCTGGCGCGGCTCGGTCTGCTGTTCTCCGTGATGCCGTTCCACGCGTTCTTCGGCGTGATCCTGATGAACAAGCAGACCGTGATCGCCGAGTACTTCTACCGCACCCTCGGGCTCACCTGGGTGCCCGACCTCCTCACCGACCAGCGCCTCGGCGGCGGCATCGCCTGGGCCACCGGGGAGATCCCCATGCTCGTCGTGGTGCTCGCGCTGCTGCGGCAGTGGGCGGTGGCCGACCGCCGCGAGGCCGTGCGGTTCGACCGCGCCACCGACACCGGGCACGACGACAAGCTCGCCGCCTACAACGCGATGCTCGCGGAGCTTTCCGGAAGGAAGAACTGACCTGCCATGACCACCACCACGGACGGCGCCGTCGAACTGACGGTGTCCGGCATGACCTGTGCGGCCTGCGCCACGCGGATCGAGCGCAAGCTGAACAAGGTCGAGGGCGTGCGCGCCACGGTCAACTACGCCACCGAACGCGCGATAGTGCATCTGCCCCAAGGCATGCGCACCGACGACGCCGTGCAGGTCGTCCGCGACGCGGGCTACGACGCCGCGGTGTCCGGGCACGACCGCGAGCAGTGGCACGACACCGTCACGGGACTGCGGCGCAGGCTCGTGGTCGCGGCGGTGCTCGCGATCCCCCTCGGCAACCTGTCGATCAGTCTCGCTCTCGTACCCGCACTGCGGTTCCCCGGCTGGGAGGCGTTGTGCGTGCTCCTCGCGCTGCCGGTGGTCACGTACTCGGCGTGGCCGTTCCACCGGGCGGCGCTGCGCAACCTGCGGCACGGAGCGTCCAGCATGGACACCCTGGTGTCGCTGGGAGTCCTCGCCTCGTTCGGGTGGGCGCTGTGGTCGCTGGTGGCGGGGTCGTCGGGTCCCGGTTACTGGCTCGGCTTCGGCGTGACGGCGGAGGGCGCGGACGCGGTCTACCTCGACGTGGCGGCGGGCGTCACCACGTTCCTGCTCGCAGGGCGGTACTTCGAGCTGCGGTCGCGGCGGTCCGCGGTGGGGCTGCTCACCGCGCTCGCGGGCATCGCGGCGAAGGACGCCAGGGTGCTGCGGGACGGCGTCGAGACGACGGTGCCCGCCGCACAGGTGCTGGTCGGCGACCTGCTGGTGGTGCGGCCCGGTGAGGCGCTGCCCGCGGACGGCGTCGTGACCGAGGGGTACTCCGCGGTCGACACGGCCTCGATGACGGGCGAGTCCGTTCCGGTCGAGGTCGGTCCCGGTGATCACGTCACCGGCGGCACGGTCAACAGCGCCGGACGGCTCCTCGTGCGTGCCACGGCCGTCGGGGCGAACACCCAGCTCGCGCAGATGCGGGCGCTGGCCGAGCAGGCCGCCGAACGCAAGGCTGCGGTGCAGCGCCTGGTCGACCGGGTGTGCTCGGTCTTCGTCCCGGTGGTGCTGGTGTTGTCAGCGCTGACGCTCGCCGGATGGCTGCTCACCGACCACTCCACCCGTGAGGCGTTCACGGCCGCCGTCGCCGTGCTGATCATCGCGTGCCCGTGCGCTCTCGGACTCGCGACGCCGACCGCGCTGATGGTGGGCGTGGCGCGGGCCGCGCAGCTCGGCATCCTGGTCAAGGGACCCGAGGTGCTGGAGGCGACGCGGGCCGTCGACACCGTCGTGCTGGACAAGACCGGCACCGTCACCACCGGCCGCATGGAGGTCACCGCGACGACGTCGTTCACCGGGCAGGACGTGCTGCGGTGGGCGGCTGCAGTGGAAGCAGCCTCGGAGCATCCGATCGGCGTCGCCATCGCTGCGGCCTGTTCCGACGTGCCCGCCGTGACCGGGTTCGAGGCGTTGGTCGGCGCCGGTGCACGTGGTGAGGTCGAGGGCGCGCTGGTCGTAGTGGGGTCCGCCGAGCTGATGGCACGGCTGGACGTCGTGGTGCCCGCCGCCGCCGTCGAGTGGTTGTCGGAGCTGGGGCCCGCGACCGGGGTGCTGGTCGCCCGGCACGGCGAGGTCGTCGGAGGCATCGCCTTGCGCGACACCGTGCGTCCGTCCGCACGGGACGCTGTCGCGCGCCTGCACTCGCTCGGCCTGCGGACCGTGCTGCTCACCGGTGACCACGAGGCCGCTGCCCAGGCCGTGGCGGAGGAGATCGGTGTCAGTGAGGTGATCGCCAACGTGCGTCCGGCGGACAAGGTCGCCGCCATCGAACGGTTGCGCGCGCAGGGCAGGCACGTCGCGATGGTCGGTGACGGCATCAACGACGGACCGGCGCTCGCCGCCGCGGACCTCGGCATGGCCATCGCGCACGGCAGTGACATCGCCGCGCAGACCGCCGACGTCGTCCTGGTGCGTGACGACCTCGACGCCATCGCGGACACGGTCGTGCTCGCCGGTCGCACGCTCGCCACGATCCGCGGCAACCTCGTGTGGGCGTTCGGCTACAACGCGGCCGCGCTGCCGTTGGCGGCGTTCGGGCTGCTCAACCCGCTGATCGCGGGTGCCGCCATGTCGTTGTCGTCGGTGCTGGTCGTCGCGAACAGCCTGAGGTTGCGCAACGCCCTGGGGACGTCGGGCGAGGGGTAGCCGGAAGATCTCAGAGATTTTTCCGTTATCGGCGGGCGTCCAGGACATCTCCTGGTCAGAACACCCCTGGACCCTGCCGAAAGGAACTTTCAGTGCCCCTCACCCCACGATTGCGGCGGCGCGTGTGGATCGCCGCTCTCGCCGTGGCGGGCGTCGCGGCGTCCGCTGTGACCGCGAACGCGATGTTCTTCATGCCTCCCGCGCCGCCCAAGGCCGCGCCGACCTCGTCGGCCACGACCGTCGCGCCGCCCGCGCTCGCGGACACCACGACGCCGCCGCCCGCGCCCGCCGCCACGTCCACGCCGCCGGCCGAGACGACGAAGGCCGCCGCCGCGCCGACGAAGCCGCAGGAGCCCATCCCGCCGAACGCCGTGCGCGTCGCGGAGTTCGTCGCCGAGTGCCCGTTCACGCACAAGCTCCCGGACGACCCGATCGTGCTGCCGAACCTGCCCGGCGCCTCGCACATGCACAGCTTCTTCGGCAACACCTCGACCAACGCCCACTCGGACGTGACCAGCCTGAGCAAGGCCGGCAGCACGTGCAGCCCGAAGGTCGACCTCTCGTCGTACTGGGTGCCGACGCTGCTGGTGGACGGCCAGGCCGTCGAGCCGACTGGCACGACGTTCTACTACCTCGGTGAGGGCGTGCGCGACGACGTGACCGCGCGCATCCAGCCGTTGCCGTACGGGCTGCGCATCGTCGCGGGCAACGCCAAGGCCACCGCGCCGGACAACACCACGATGTCGCGCTGGTCGTGCCTGCACGCCGGGCACGTCGGGGCGTCCAAGGACTTCGTGAACTGCCCGGCGGGCACGATGATCGAGTCCTACCTGGACTTCCCGCAGTGCTGGAACGGCAAGGACCTCGACTCCGCCGACCACAAGAGCCACATGTCCTACCCGGTCGCGGGCGACTGCCCCTCGACGCACCCCGTGCCGGTGCCGAAGCTGCGCCAGGTGCTGCGCTACCCCGCGAGCGGCGACCCGGCGAGGTTCAAGCTCTCGTCCGGGCCCGGGTTCACGATGCACGGCGACTTCTTCAACGTGTGGCCAGAGGCCGAGATGGCGCAGCGCGTGCGCGACTGCATCAACCGGATCGTGAAGTGCGGACCGGACGGCCGTCCGTAGTGCGTGCTCTCCTCCTCGCGGTGGTCCTCGTGGCGACGGGCTGTGGCGCACCGGCGGTCGGCACCCCTGTCCCGACCGACCTGTCCGCCACGGACCTGGCGTTCGTGGACCTGGTGATCCCCCAGAACGAGTCGGCGCTCGCCGCACTCGCGCTCGCCGGCAGGCCCGGCTCCGCGCTGGGTCCGGTGGTGCGCAAGGCCGAGGACCGCTACCGGTCCGAACTGGCGCAGGTCCGGGAGGTGCTGGCGCGCGCGGGAAAGGCCGAGAGCAACCAGCACGAGGGCCACGACATGCCCGGCATGATCACGGCCGCCGAACTGGCCGCGGTCGAGCACGTGCAGGGCGCCGACTTCGACCTGCAGCTGAAGTCGTTGCTGCGCAACCAGTTCGAGGAGGCGCGCACCGTAGCCCGCGCGGAACTGACGTCGGGCACGAGCAAGCCGGTGCTGGAGGTAGCCGAGCGGATCGACAGCTCGCGCGCGGAGTTGCTGGCCCTGCTGGGAGGCGGCCGGCAGTAGAGCAGCGCGGCCGGGGGTGATCTTGCCCCCGGCCGCGCTTTCACTGCTGTACAGCCTTCTCCAGCACTGCTCGCAGCGGCGTCACGGGGCGTCGCAGGAGCTTCTCCAACTGGTCCCCCGTGGTGGTGAACTCACCGCGCCGCGACGCGAGGAACATGCCCAGCAGCAGATCGGCCCTGTCCTCGGGGACGCCGTTGCGGACCAGCGACGCGCTCCACTCCTCGTCGTCCACGACGACCCGCCGGAACGTGCGGCCGGTGATCTCGCTCAGCAGCACCGCGACGTCTTCGAGATCGAGCGCCTCATGGGCGGTGAGAGGCGGAGTCGGCCCATCGAAGCTCTCCTCTCCCGCCAGCAGGATCGCTGCCACCTCGGAGAGATCCGCGTGCGCGGTCCACGACACCGGACCGTCCGCGGGCGCGACCAGTTCGCCCGTTTCCAGTGCCCGCCCGAACAGCAACGGGATCGTCGAGGCGTAGTAGCCGTTGCGCAGCGACGTGAACGGCACGCCGGACTTCGCGAGGGCCTCCTCCGTGGCGGCGTGGTCGGGCATCGGCCGGAAGAGCGAGTCGCTCGCCGCGCCCTGGTGGCTCGTGTAGAAGATCCGTTCCACTCCGGCCGCACGGGCGGCCTCGATCGCGTTGACGTGCCGTTCGACCGCCGTCGAACGGGTGTCGTTCGTCGAGACGAGCAGCACCTGCGCCGCGCCCTCGAACGTCTCGGCGAGCGAGTCCGGATCGGCGAAGTCGCCCCGCCGCACCCGCACACCGCGCTCGGCCAGCGCCGCGGCCTTGCCGACGTCCCGCACGCTGACGCCCACGCGACTCGCCGGAACCCGTTCCAGCAACCGCTCCACGACCTGGGCTCCGAGCTGCCCGGTCGCACCACTGACGATGATCATCACTGCCTCGCTAACGTTGGTAGTAACGCTGACACTATCGACGTTAGCAACATCGCGCTAGAGTGATCTCCGTGGTCGAGAGCAACCGGGACAAAGCACGCGCACACGTCGTGGAGGTCGCAGCCCAGCTGTTGCGCGAGCAGGGAGCCGTCGCGGTCACGATCCGCGCCGTCGCCCAGGCCGCGGGCACCCAGGCACCGACGATCTACCGGTTCTTCGAGGACAAGGACGCGTTGCTCGACGCCGTCGCCGAGCACGTCTTCGCCGTGTACGTCGCGGACAAGGCGGCGACCGAACACGGCGACGACCCCGTCGCCGACCTGCGGGCGGGGTGGAACACGCACCTCGGGTTCGGCCTTGCCAACCCGGAACTCGTCGGCCTCCTGCTGGACCCGGCGCGCGCGGCCCGGTCACCGGCTTCCACCAGCGGCATGGAGATCCTGCGCGCCCGAGTGGCCCGCGTCGCCGCTGCCGGACGGTTGCGGGTCAGCGAACGCCGGGCGGTCGAGCTGGTGCACGCGGCCGGGACCGGTGCGGTGCTCACCCTGCTGTCGGCGCCACCGCAGGACCGGGATCCGGACCTCGCCGACGTGCTGTTCGAGACGGTCGCGCGGACGATCCTCACCGACGAGCCGTCGGGTGAGACGTCCACGGCGACCGATGTGGTGCGGCGCGCACTGCCCGCGTTGCGGCAGCTGACGGAGGCCGAGCG
This sequence comes from Lentzea sp. NPDC058436, assembly GCF_042721515.1. Lineage (NCBI taxonomy): Bacteria > Bacillati > Actinomycetota > Actinomycetes > Pseudonocardiales > Pseudonocardiaceae > Lentzea > Lentzea sp. NPDC058436. The sequence continues at coordinate 1,367,902 of NZ_JBHXLF010000002.1, read as the reverse complement.
TTCGCTGCTGTCGGAGTGGCTGGCCCGGTAGTTCGCGCGCTCGCAGGCGCCGATGACGCCCTCTCGCTCCCGTGACGCGACGCCGACACCGCCCATGACGCGACAGCGCCGCCGCCCGCACCTGTGCGACGACAGCGCCCCCACCCGCGGGTTCGCAAGCAGGGGCGCCTTGCCGTGCCTGCCTACCAGCCGGAGTTGCCGGTGCCGCGCTGCACGGTGAACCGGTTCTCGTCGTTCGCCATGCCCTGGCTGCCGGTCCCCTTCACCCCGGTCACGGTCACCCGGTCGAACCGCCCGGTGCCGGTCACCAGGTTGAAGTGGATGCCGTGCGAACCGGCGTTCGACACCGCCACGCCCTTGTCGTCGGTGAAGGCCTCGGTCGCACCACCCGTGCCGTTGATCTTCACGTTGTCGACGATGACGTTGCCGATCGTCTTGTTCCAGCTGAACAACATGCCGTGGTAGCTGGAGTCGTTGATCTCCAGGTCCTTGACCACCAGGGGCGCGCTGATGTCGGACTTCTCGGCGAACAGCCAGACCGCGCCGGTGTGAGTGTCCCAGTCCCAGTTGCGGGTGCCGGTGCGGGTGAAGGTGTTTCGCTGCAAGGAGGTCGTGCCGGCGAACGGCTTGGCGTCGTGCCAGCTCGACACCATGACCCCGGCGCCGTTGAACACCGTGTCGCTGATCAGCGAGTCCTCGATCCGGTTGTCCGTGCCGCCGTAGATCGCGGCGCCGTTGGCGAGGATCGGCAGCGAGATGGTGTTGAACGCGAAGACGCTGCGGCTCACCTCGCTCTTCGGGTTCCACGACCACATGGCCATGCCGTCGTCGCCGGTGTTGCGGAAGCTGCTCTGCTCGACGCGGACGTTGGTGGTGGGGCCGTTGTTGCCGTTGATGTTCAGGCCGTCCGCCATCGTGTTGCGGACGCGCAGGCCCGCCGCGTAGAAGCCGTCCGCCTGCTTGAGCCACAGGCCGGTCTTGGCGTGGTTGGTGGCCACGTTGAAGACCGTCGCGCCCGAGCCGGACTCCACCTCGACGAACGAGTCGGAGTTCGGTGCCTCGTCCGGGTCGCGGGTGGTGACGTCGCCGTCGAAGGTGAGGTCGGCGATCGTCGTGCCGGCACCGGTGATCGCGAACCCGCCGCGCCGGTTCGCTCCGTTCAGGGCGGTGTGCCAGATGCCGGCGCCGCGCACGTCCACACCGCTGAGGTTCACGATGCTGTTCAGGTTGTACTGGCCCGCGGGCAGCCACACGCCCTTGACCGCGCTGCCCTGCGCGGCGGCGACGGCCGCGCGGATGCCCGCGCTGTCGTCGGCTCCGTCACCGGGGTTGGCGCCGTGGGTGCGGACGTCGACGTAACCGGCGGGCGCGGTCGTCGCGGTGGCGACCTCGGCGTCCAGGAGGTCGACGGTGATGTACGCGCTCGCCGACGTGTCCTTGGCCAGGCGGATCACGGTGCCCGCCGGGTAGGTCTGCGGGAGCAGGATCCGCGCGTCGTCGAAGTAGCGGTGCGGGCGAGCGCCGCCGGGGCCCTCGGCGAACGGGTAGCCGCCGTACATCCAGCTGTACTTGGAGGTGAGCTGGAGGTCGCCGGCCTTGGTGCCGTTCGCGTAGACGGCCAGCGGCGCGGTGGTGCCGTCGGGGATGCTCGCGCGGACGGTCAGGGCGTTGGCGGGTGCGGTCAGCGTGACCTGCACGTTCTGGCCGGTGCCGGTGAGCTTGACGGCGCTGCGCCCGGAGGCCTCGGCGACGTCGGTGGTGTACTTGCGGCCCGCCGCGAGCTTGGTGCCGGTGGTCGTGCCGGCCTCGGCCTCGTACGTGGTGAACGGGACGGTCGCGCCGCGCGCGGCCAGTGCCGCCGAGCCGGTCACGGCGATGTTGTCGAGCTGGGCACCGTTCGCGTCCTGGTAGCCGATGATGTTCAGACCGGCCCGCAACGCGGCGGTGTGCGTGACGGTGCGCCAGCCGCTGCCGCCGGTGAGGTTCAGCTGCGTGCCCTTGACCCCGTTGACGTACGCGGTCACCGTGCCGCTCGCGGATGCCGTGTACCGCAACGTGATCGTGGCGTTGCCGGCACTGGTCTGGTTGATCGTCCTGATCACCCGCGCGCTCGCTCCGGGCAGCGACACCGCGCCGCTTCCGGTCGCGCCCGCCGTGGTCACCGTGACGGCGCCGCCGCCGAGGAAGCCGGACTCCAGCTCCGTGGTGCCCTCGGGAGTCGGGGTGGAGTTGTCCGGCGCGAGGGAGACGTTGTCGAGGTTGATGTTGCCGTTGTCGTTGGCGCCGAAGGACACCGCGACAGAGTTGGAGCCGACGACGGTGGTCACCGGGACGCTCACAGTGCCCCACTCGCCCCACGACGCCGTCGCGGGCAGCGAGACCTGTTGCGCCGCACCGTTGACCGTGGCGGTCATCGTGCGCGCCGAGCCGGTGCCGTTGGCGTAGCGCAGGGTCAGGGTCGCCCTGGTGGCGGTGCTGGAGACGGCGAACGTCGCCGCCGCGCCCCGGTTCGCGTCGACGAACCCGCCGACGTACCCGCTGCCGGTGTGCCCGCCGTGCTCGGACTCGACCCGCGCGCCACCGGAGAGCGTGCCGGACTCGGCCTCCACCACCCCGGCCGCCGGGGTCACGGGGTCCACCGACAGGCTGTCGATGTTGACGTTGCCGTTGTCCGCGCTGCCGTACCGCACCGCGAGGGTGTTGGCGCCCGCGTTCAGGGTGACGTTCTGGCTCACCGTGCCCCACGACGCCCAGCCCGCGGTGGCGGGCAGCGAGAGCTGCCGGGTGGTGCCGTTGACGGCGAGGGTGACGGTGCGGGTGCTGCCGGTTCCGTTGGCGTAGCGCAGGACCAGGCTGTTCGCACCGGCCGTCGACCCGCTCGTGGTGACGGTCAGGGCGGCGTTGCCGCGGTTGGCGTCGGTGAACCCGCCGACGTAACCGGTGCCGGTGTACCCGGCGTGCTCGGTCTCGGTGCGAGCGCCGCCCGTTAACGCAGCGGACTCGGCCTGGTAGACGGTCGGGGCGGCGGAAACCGCGCTGATTCCGCCCGCCACGAGGGCAGCGCTGAGTACCGCGACCTTCACGGCCGCGGGGAGTTTCTTCAACATCGTTGTTGTTCTCCAAGGCGAATCGGGACAGGGGACTAGCCTTTGACGGCTCCTTCGAGCGCACCGCTCTGCAGGAACAGCCGTTGGAACACCAGGAAGAGCGCCACGGGGATGACCGACGAGATGGCGAGCGCGGCGAGGAACACGTCGAGCTCGACGTAGCGCTGCAACGCGGGCAACCGCACCGACAGCGGCTGCACCGCCGGGTCGGGCAGCACCAGCAGCGGCCAGAGGAAGTCCTTCCAGCTGGCCACGACGGCGAACACCGACACCACGCCGAGGATCGGGCGCGACAGCGGCAGGACCACCGACCAGAACACCCGCGCGGGACCGGCGCCGTCGACCCGTGCGGCCTCCAGCACCTCGCGCGGCAGGTTCGCGAAGAACCGTTGCACCAGAACGACGTTGAACGCGCTGGCACCCGCGGGCAGCCACACCGCCCAGAAGGTGTTGATCATTCCGCTGCGCACGACCGTCAGGTAGAGCGGCACCAGCAGCACGATCGACGGGACGAACAGCGTGCCCAGCACGACGGCGGTGATGAGCTTGCCGTAGCGGGGACGCAGGATCGCGAGGGCGTAGCCGGCCGTGGTCGCGACGACGAGCTGCACCAGCCACGACCCGGCGGCGATCACCACCGTGTTGAGGAAGTACTTGTCGATCTCCACGCGCGTCCACGCCGTGAGCAGGTTGGCGAGGTCGACTCCGGTCGGGAAGAGCGACAACGGTGCGCGCAACGTGTCCTGGGTGGGCGTGATCGCGGCCTTCGCGAGCCACAGCATCGGCCCGAGACCGGTGAGCAGCAGGCCGCCCAGCAACAGGGCCTGCACCAGGCGAACCGTCCGGCGGACCGACGGCGTGCCCCACTCGGACGGCGAGATCAGCCCGCGTTTCACGAGGCGCTCCAGGACTTGGTCACCCGCAGGTAGACGGCCGAGAGCACGGCCAGGACGGCGGCGAGCATGATGCTCAGCGCGGTCGCGGCTCCGTAGTCCCCGCCGAGGCTGCTGGCGAAGGCGTAGTCGTAGATCAGCAACAGGATCGTCATCGTCGAGTTGGCGGGACCACCGCCGGTGAACAGGAACGGTTCGAGGAACACCTGCGCCGTGCCGATGATCTGCAGGATGAACGTCACCAGCAGCACCCCGCGCAACCGCGGCAGCGTGACGTGCCAGATCTTGCGCCAGATCCCGGCGCCGTCGATCTCGGCGGCCTCGTACTGCTCGGCGGACACGCCGGCCAGCGCGGCCAGGTAGATGATCACGGTGCCGCCCGCCGCGGCCCAGGTCGCCTCCAGCACCAGCGCGGGCATGGCGCTGCCGGGGTCCTGCAACCACTGCCACGGCCCCAGCCCGACCCAGCCGAGCACGGTGTTGAACACGCCGGACGGACCGGCGTCGTAGAAGAACTTCCACAGCAGCACCGCCACCACCGGCGGCACGACCACGGGCAGGTAGGCCAGCGCGCTGAAGAGGCCTTTGCGCTCCCGGACCTCGCTGATCAGCACGGCGGCGACCAGCGGGATCGGGTAGCCGAACACCAGTGCCAGCGCGGCGAACCACAGCGTGTTGCGCACGGCTGTCCACAAGAGAGGGTCGCCGAGCACCTGTGCGAAGTTGTCAAGACCGACGAACGTGACCGGCCCGACGAGGTTCGTGCGCTGGAAGCTCATCACCACCGACTGCACGATCGGCGCCCACGAGAACACCCCGAACACCACCAGCAGCGGCACCAGGAACAGCAGGGTGGTCAGCCCGCCGCGCCGCACCCAGGTGACCGGCGAACGGCGGCGCCGGGGAGCGCGCGGTGGCGGCGGGACGGCCGCCACCGCGCGGACAGGGGACTGGACGGCCACCGGTCAGCCCCGGCCCATCGTGGCCTGCGCGTCGGCGTCAGCCTTGGTGAGCAACGCGGCGACGTCGGCGCCCCGGTCGGTGAGCAGCGTCTGCACCGTCGTGTCCAGGATCTTGTAGACCTCCTGGGTGGACTTGGTGGGCTCGGTGACCAGCGGCTGGTCGAACATCTTGTCCGTGTAGGGCTTCATCTGCCCCAGCGGCACGTTCACGTACTGCTTGACCCACTCCTGCTGCTTGTCGTAGGTCGCGCGGTCCACGACCGGCAGCGCGGGCACCCCGACGGGCTGCTTGGTGTCGGCCAGCGTCTTCGCGTCGGCCACCGCCGCGTCCTGGTTCGTGAGCTTGCCCATGTAGTAGAAGTCGATCCACTTCACGGCGGCGTCCTTGCCCCGCTCCCCCGTGTTCGAGCTGACGACGGCGAGCGTGCCGCCACCGAGCACACCCGCGTCGGGCTTGTTCGCCAGAGGCAGCGCGGCGACGCCGTAGTCGGCGGGCTTGAGTCCGTTCTGGGTCACCAGGTTGCCGTAGTTGCCGCCGCCCGAGACGTACATCCCGATGCGTCCGGCGGCGAAGTCCTGGTTGATGCCCGCCCAGTCGTAGAGGAAGTTCGCGCCCATCGAGTTGTCGTCCCACCGCATGGCGCGCAACGTGGTCAGCACCTCGGTCATCTCCGGACTGTCGACGGTTGCCTCGGCCGTCTCGCCGTTGAGCTTCTCGGTGCGGCCACCGAACGCGTAGTCCAAAGTGGTCAGGATCCAGCCACCGGTGTTGCCCTGGGTCATCTGCGCGTACCCGGCCTGCCCGGTCCGTTCGGTGATCTGCTTGGCGGCACCGCGGATCTCGGCCCACGTGGCCGGCGGCTTGTCCGGGTCGAGCCCGGCCTGCGTGAACAGCGTGCGGTTGTAGTGCAGCGCCTGCCCGTAGGCGGCGATCGGCACGGCCCACTGCTTGCCGTCGGCCGACTGCCCGGCCTTGGCCACCACCGGGTTCAACGACGACGCGTACGGCAGCCCGGCGACCCGTCCGCTGATGTCGGCGATCTGCTTGCGCTCGATGAGCCCGCGCCCGTCGGTGAACGGCACGGTCAGCACGTCCGGCGCCGTCCCGCCCGCGAGCTGCGCGGTGAACGTCGCTGCCGTCCAGGTGTACTCCTGCGGCTTGACGTCGACGTCCGGGTTGGCCTTCTCGAAGTCGGCGACGCGGGCGTTGAACGCCTCGATCGCCTTGGCCTCCAGGCCCGCGTCCATGGCGACGGTGAGGACGACCTTGCCCTCGGCGTTGAGCTCGTCGTCGGGGCTGGAGCCGCACGCGGTCAGCGCCAGTGGCAGGACCAGGGCGGCGGCTGTCAGACGGTAAGACTTCATTGTCTCTCCAAGGGAACTACGCGCGCAGCCACGCGGCGGCGTCGGTGGGCAGGCGGGTCCCGGCGAGCGGGTCGGCGGCAGGCTGGGCGCTGGTCAACGACGCCTCCGCCGGCGGTGTGAGCGGGGCACTGGTCAACAGCACCTCCTGGTGCGGCGGCAGCGACAGCGGGTCCGGCCCGAAGTTCACCACGCACACCACGTCGTCCCGGCGGAACGCGATCGCGTCGGGCCCCAGGTCGACCCATTCGAACGACTCTCCGCGCAGCCCGGCCTCGGCACGGCGCAGCCCGAGCGCGGCCCGGTACAGCGCGAGCATCGACCCCGCGTCCTCCTGCTGCGCCTCCACCGACAGCTCACCCCACCCGGCGGGCTGCGGCAGCCACGTCGGTTCCCCGTCCTCGGGGCCGAAGCCGTACGAGCGCCCGCCCCGCGTCCACGGCAGCGGCACGCGGCACCCGTCACGTCCGGGGTCGACGCCCTCGGACCGGAAGTGCATCGGGTCCTGCAGCACCTCCAGCGGCAGGTCCTCGACCTCGGGCAACCCCAGCTCGTCGCCCTGGTACAGGTACAGGGCACCGGGCAACGCGGCCGTCAGCAACGCCGCCGCCCGCGCCCGCCGTTCCCCCAGCTCCAGGTCGGTCGGCTCGCCGAACCGCTTGGCCAGGAACGAGAACGACGTCGAGGCACGGCCGTAGCGGGTCACCGGGCGGGTCACGTCGTGGTTGGACAGCACCCACGTCGCGGGGGCACCCACCGGGGCGTGGGCGTCCAAAGTGGACGCGATCGAGTCGCGGAGTTCCTTGGCGTCCCAGGGGCGGCCCATGAAGTCGAAGTTGAACGCCGAGTGCATCTCGTCGGGGCGCAGGTAGCGGGCGAACCGCTTCTGGTCGTCCAGCCACACCTCGCCCACCAGCACGCGGGGCTCGTCGTAGGAGTCGGCCACCGCGCGCCAGCCGCGGTAGATGTCGTGCAGTTCGTCGCGGTCGATGAACGGGTGCTCACCCGCGGCGTAGGTCTCCGGCACCTCGGGCAGCGCGGGGTCCTTGACCGGCATGGACGCCGAGTCGACGCGAATGCCCGCCACGCCGCGGTCGAACCAGAACCGCAGGACGTCCTCGTGCTCGCGCCGCACGTCGGGGTGGTTCCAGTTCAGGTCGGGCTGCTCGGGCGCGAACAGGTGCAGGTACCACTGGCCGTCGGGGACGCGGGTCCAGGTGCCGCCCGCGAAGCTCGACCGCCAGTTCGTCGGCGGCACCTCGCCCTTCTCCCCCAGCCCTTCGCGGAACCAGAACCGCTCGCGCTCGGGCGATCCCGGGCCGGCGGCCAGCGCCTCCTGGAACCACACGTGGTCGCTGGAGACGTGGTTCGGGACCACGTCCACGATCGTGCGGATGCCCAGCGCGGCGGCGTCGGCGATGAGCGCCTCGGCGTCGGCCAGTGTGCCGAAGGCGGGGTCGATGGCGCGGTAGTCGGCCACGTCGTAGCCGCCGTCGGCCATCGGCGAGAGGTACCAGGGCGTGAACCAGATGGCGTCCACGCCCAGGTCGCGCAGGTGGCCCAGCCGGGCGCGCACGCCGGCGAGGTCGCCGGTCCCGTCGCCGCCCGCGTCGGCGAAGCTGCGCGGGTAGATCTGGTAGATCACCGCGCCACGCCACCAGGGCGGTGGCAGGTCCGTCGTCACGACGTTGCTCCCCTCTTTTGAGTCCAGACGCGCGACAACTTGCCGATCATCGCTGATCAGATTAGGTGTAGCGCTATATCTGCGTGGTGTGGAAAGCTAGCCTCCGGCACGGAAGGTGTCAACGACGGAATTCGGAGGGGCAGCTCTTGCGGGTCACCTTGAAGGACATCGCGGAGGCGGCGGGCGTCAGCGTGATGACCGTGTCGAACGTGATCAACGGCAAGAGCGCGCGGGTCTCGACCGAGACCATCGAGCGCGTGCGCCGGATCATCGACGAACGCGGCTACGTGCCCAGCGCGTCGGCCCGCAGCCTCGCGGCCAACCAGTCACGACTCGTCGGGCTGCTGGTGCCCGCGGCGAGCGAGGACAGCCTGGCGATCAGCCCGCACAACATCGCGATCATCGGCCAGATAGAGCGCAGGCTCCGCAAACGCGGCTACCACCTGCTGCTGCGCGGTGTCGCCGACACCTCGGAGATCGGCGAGGCGCTGCGTTCGTGGAGCCTCGACGGCGCGGTGCTGCTGGGCTTCCTGGACGAGGAGATCGCCGACCTGCGCCGCCAGGTCACCGGCGCCACCCCGGTGCTGGCGATCGACAGCTACTCCGGCAACCCGCTGACCACGGGCGTCCGCGCCGACGACTTCACCGGCGCCCGCCTGGCCGCGGAGCACCTGCTGTCCCTGGGGCACCGCAGGATCGTCTTCGCCGGCCCGTCGTTCACCGACGTCGGTGTCGTGCACGAACGCTTCCTGGGCTTCCAGAAGGCGTTCGAAGAAGCAGGAGTGTCCATTAAAGACAGTCCAATAGAGACTCTGAACACCACGCACGACCACGGCGTCGCGCTGGGAAGGCGCTGGCTCGACACCCACCCGGACGCGACCGCCGTGTTCGCCACCGCCGACATCCTGGCGATCGGCATCATCGAGGGCATGCTCGAAGCCGGGGTCGACGTCCCCGGCCAGGTGTCGGTGGTCGGCTTCGACGACCTCGACATCAGCGCCTACATCACGCCGAAGCTGACCACCATCGCCCAGGACATCGTCGGCAAGGCGACCCACGCCGTCGACCGCCTGCTGGCGCTCATCGACGGCGGCGACCGCCCGGCCGACCCCCTGGTGCTGGACGTGCGGCTCGTCACCCGAAACTCGACGGCACCACCGCGCTGACGGCGCGCAGGTGCGGCACTCGCGGCGCGACCTCCGCCGAACGAAGGCGTCCGTACTCCTTCAGCATTCCCAGCATCCGGTAGCGGGTCCGCAGGCCGCCGGTGTCCGCGACGAGGACCGACTTGTGCACCAGCCCGGCCAGCAGGTCCACGACGTCACCGCGAGGGATGCCGTGCAGGACGCACGCCCGTTCGGCCTCAGTGAGGTCGAACTCGCCGGCGATCCCCGCCAGCAGTGCCCACAGCGACCTCTCGGCGTCGGAGCACAGGTCCCAGCTCCGGCCGACCGAGCGGCGCAACCGGTCGTCCAGCAGCTCGAACCGGTCACCGACCCGTTCGGCGGCGTCGCGCAGCGACAGCACGTCCAACCGCAGCGCGGCCAGTTCGAGGGCCAGCGGCACCCCGTCGAGCCCCTCGCACAGGACCTCGACGTCCCGCCGGTCGACGAGTGCGTCCCCGAAGCCCGACACGACCGCCGACGCCCTGTCCAGCAACAGTTCCGAGGTCACGCCGGTCGCGTGACCGGGAGGTCAGCGGCGTCCGGCAGCGCTCAGCCGTACTGGGCGATCTGGATCAGGTTGCCGCAGGTGTCGTCCAGCACGGCGGTCGTGACCGGTCCCATCGTGAGCGGCTCCTGGGTGAACTTCACGCCGAGCGCGCTGAGCCGGTCGAACTCCGCCCGGACGTCGTCGACGGCGAACTGGGCGGCCGGGATCCCGTCCTCGACCAGCGCCGACTTGTACGGCTTCACCGCGGGGTGACCGTCCGGTTCGAGCAGCAGCTCGGTGCCGTCGGGGTTCTCGGGCGACACCACGGTCAGCCACCGGTCGGCGCCGAGCGGCACCTCGTTCTTCTTCACGAAACCGAGGACGTCGGTGTAGAAGGCGAGCGCCTTGTCCTGGTCGTCGACGAAGACGCTGGTCAGGTGGATCTTCACGGTGAGTCCTCCGCGGGTTTCGGCCTGAGCCACCGGACGACGATGTGCTCAAGCGGTTCGGTGTTCAGGTCGTGGAACTTGTAGCGACCCTCGCGGCGTGACCGGACGAGTCCGGCCGTCTCCAGCACGGCCAGGTGCTGGCTGACCGCCTGCCGGGTGAGGCTCAGGTCGTGCTTGGACACCAGCCGGGCGCAGATCTCGAACAGCGTCTGCCCGTCGCGCTCGGTCAGCTCGTCGAGGATGCGCCGGCGGTTCGGATCCGCCAGCGCCTTGAACAGGTCCTCTTCCACACCCCGAACCATAGGCAAGTCGTGGCGTGCATGCAAGCCACGACTTGCCCGTCAGGCCACGGTACTTTCTTCTTGAGAAATACCGCAATAACGCTTAGCATTGCGAACCTGACGACCGGAACGAAAGGACACCCTTGAGCAGCACGCCGAGACGCCTCCTCGCCCTGCTGCTCGTCCACTCGGTCCTGGCCCAGGTCGTCACCTTCGTGCTCCGCCCGGCCGTCACCTACCGGGCGATCGAGCTCAACGTCCCCGGCGGCTGGCTGGGCGCGCTGGCCGCGTCGTTCGCGGTCGTCCCGCTGCTCCTCGCCGTCCCGTCGGGACAGGCGACGGACCGGTTCGGCGAACGCCGCGTGATGATCGCCGGCGGGCTGCTGATGACCGCGTCCGCCGTGGTGCTGCTGTTCGCCGGCTCGACGGCGGCCGGGCTCGCCGCCGGGATCGTCGTCCTCGGCACCGGACACCTGCTCTGCGTGGTCGGGCAGCAGGCCGCCGTCGCCAACGCCGCCCCGGCGGACAGGTTCGACACCGCGTTCGGCCACTACACCTTCGCCGCCTCGCTCGGGCAGGCCGTCGGGCCGGGACTGATCATCCTGGCCGGCGGCGGACAGGCGGTCCCCGACACGAGCCTGCTGTTCGCCGCCTCCGTCGCCATCGGCCTCGTGCTCACCCTCAGCGCCCTGCTCCTGCGCATGCCAGCCAGGCCGTCCGCGGCGCGCGAGAACGAGGCGGGCGGCATGCGGACGCTGGTCCGGCTTCCCGGCCTCCCCCAGGCCCTGCTGGTCAGCTGCGTCGTGCTCGCCGCCGTCGACATCACGCTCGTCTACCTGCCGGCGCTCGGCACCGACCGCGGCCTGACGGCGGGGTTCATCGGCTTGCTGCTGACCCTGCGCGCGGCCGCGTCGATGGCGTCGCGGTTCTTCCTCGGCACGTTGGTGGCACGCCTGGGCCGACGACGTCTGATGGTCGGCACGACGATCCTGTCCGCGCTGTCGATGGCCGCGCTCGCCCTGCCGCTCCCGCCCGCCGCCATGGCCTGCCTGTGCGTCGCCCTCGGGCTGGGTCTCGGCGTCGGCCAGCCGCTCACGATGGCCTGGCTCGCGACCTCCACGCCACCAGGCCTGCGCGGCCGCGCGATGTCCCTGCGTCTTACCGGAAACCGGCTCGGCCAGGTCGTGCTCCCCAGCGCGGTCGGCGCCATCGCCCTCACCGCGGGAGCGGCCGGCGTCCTGTGCGCCACCGCCGCCGCCCTCGCCGCGGTGTCGGCACTGGCCCGCCGCACGGCCGTCCAGTAGCTCAGCCGGGCGCGGCGATCACGACCAGCACCTGCGCCCGCTGTCCGTCGAGCGAGCGGAAGTGGTGCGGGATCCCACCGCGGAAGTAGGCGGTGTCGCCGGCGTCGAGCTGCTCGACGCGGTCGGGAAAGCTGAGCTCGACCCTGCCGGACTGCACCACGACGAACTCGTCCCCCGCGTGCTCCTTGAAGACGCACCTCTCCCGCTCGGTGGGCGGGTGGATGACGAACGGCAGCATGTGCTTGCCACTGATGCGAGTGGCCAGGCCGACGTAGGGCGACCCGTCACCCGGCGTCGCGGAAGCCCGGCTGTAGTCGTCGCGGCGGGTCAGCTCGATGTGGGCGGTGCTCGCCGCCTCGCCGAAGATCTCGGCCACGTCCACGCCCAGCGCGGTGGCGAGGCTGATGGCCACGGCGATCGACGGCGTGCTCTGGCCGCGTTCGACCTTCGACAGGTACGACTTCGAGGCCCCCGACCGCTCGGCCAGCGTGTCGAGGCTCCACCCCCGCTCCTGCCGCAGCATGCGCAGCGTGCTCATCGGCCCCCGCTCTCCGTTGCGTGACGCCGACGACCATACCGGATAAGACACGCGGTTGCCGATAGGAAACCTTGTGTCATACGCTGCGGACGGACCACAGGAGGAAGTCGATGTCGGATCGCAGGGGCGTGCTCGTCACCGGGGCGTCACGCGGAATAGGCCGCGCCACAGCCATGGCCTTCGCGGAGAAGGGGTATCGGGTCGCCGTCCACTACGGCAGCCGGCGCGAGGACGCCGACGAGACCCTCGCCCGGCTCCCGGGGACAGGACACGCGGTGTTCGGCGGCGACCTGGCCGACCCCGACGCCGCCCGCGGGCTCGTGGCGGACGCGGTGGACCAGCTGGGGCAGGTGGACGTGCTGGTCAACAACGCCGCCGTCGCGCCGGGCCAGGGCAACCTCCACCCGCTGGACACGGCCTCGTGGGACGGGTGGACCGCCGCGTGGAGGTCGATGATCGACGTGAACCTGCTCGGGGCGGTGAACGTCACCTGGGCCGTGGCGCAGCACCTCGTCGACAGGGGCGCGCCGGGCAGCATCGTCAACGTCGGCTCGCGCGGCGCGTTCCGCGGTGAACCCGACTACCCCGCCTACGGCGCGACGAAAGCGGCGCTGCACGCGTTCGGGCAGTCCGCCGCGGTCGCGCTCGCCCCATACCGGATCTCGGTCACGTCGGTCGCGCCGGGGTTCGTCGCCACCGAACGCCAGACCGCGAAGCTCGCCGGCACCGAGGGTGACGCCGTGCGCGACCAGAGCCCGTTCGGCCGGGTCGGCACACCGGAGGAGATCGCCTCCGCCATCATCTACCTCGCCTCGCCTGAGGCCGCCTGGTCCTCCGGCGCGGTCGTCGACCTCAACGGAGCCTCGTACCTGCGATGACATCACCACAGAAGACGTGCGTCGCGATCCGCCACCTGGCCTTCGAGGACCTGGGCCTGATCGAACCGCTGCTGCGCGAGCAGGGCTACGCCATCCGCTACCTGGACGCCGGAGTCGACGAGCTCGACGACGCCGCAGACCTGCTGATCGTCCTGGGAGGCCCGATCGGCGCCAACGACGGGCACCGCTATCCCGTGGTCGACCAGGAGATCGCCCTCCTCCGGCGACGGATCGCCGCCGGCCTGCCCACTCTCGGGATCTGCCTCGGCGCCCAGCTGATCGCCCGCGCGCTCGGCGCCACCGTCGCGCCGTCCGGCACCACCGAGATCGGTTACGGACCGCTCACCCTCACCCGCGAGTCCGTGCTCACGCCACTCGCGGAGGTCTCCGTGCTGCACTGGCACAACGACCGGTTCGCCATCCCGGCCGGCGCGACCCACCTCGCCTCGACGGCGGCGTGCGACAACCAGGCCTTCACCTACGGCGACAACGTCCTCGCCCTCCAGTTCCACCTGGAGACCCCTCCGAGCGACGTCGAACGGTGGCTGATCGGCCACGCCGAGGCGCTTTCCGCGGCGGGCATCGACCCGGCGGACATCCGTCGCGATGCCGCCGAACTCGGCCCCGCCCTCGTCGCCGCCGCGACGGAGGTGATCCGCGGCTGGCTGCACACGATACGCAACGATCAGTAAACTGCCCGTCGATGCCGGAAACCCGCCACTCTGTCACGCCGTCCGCCGCGCCCAGCGGTGGCGGCTGGCTCGACCACGGCTTCCACGTCGACGTCCACTCGCACACCGACGGGCAGCTGGTCTACGCCGCCTCCGGAGCGCTCGCCACCTCGACCGAGCGGGGCACGTGGGTGGCGCCGGCGAACCGCGTCACGTGGACGCCGCCCGGATTCGAGCACTCGCACCGGTTCTACGGCCGGACCGACGTGCGCATCGTGGCCGTTCCGGCGGCTCTGTGCGCACCACTCGTCCCCCACCCGAGCGTGTTCGCGGTGAGCCCGTTGCTGCGGGAGGCGGTCCTGGCGCTGATCGACCGCCCGGAGTCCCGGCCGGGTGCGCACGCCCGGCTGCTCGGGGTCGTGATCGACGAGCTGGTCGAGACGCCGGCGCTGTCCCTGCACCTGCCGGAACCGCGCGACCCCAGGCTGCGCGCCGTCACCGAACTCCTGCACGCCGATCCGGGTCGCACCTCGACGCTGACCGAGCTGGGCCGGCTGGTGGGCGCGAGCGAACGCACGCTCAGCCGCCTGTTCGACGCCGAGCTCGGCATGAGCTTCCACCGCTGGCGCACCGTTCTGCGGGTGCACCACGCCGTCATCCACCTCACCGGCGGCGTATCGGTCACCGACACCGCGATCGCCTGCGGGTGGTCGAACCCGTCCAGCTTCATCGACGCGTTCAGCGCGGTGACCGGCCAGACGCCGGGGCGCTACCAAGCCGGCCTGTAGCCCGAAGTTGGCGGGTTTCCGCTATCCGCTGTCGGCATCCCGGTGGGGCGGTGCGCCCACAACGTCCACTGTGGAAACCATGAACGAACACACCAGCGTCGTCATCGTCGGCGGCGGAGTCGCCGGTCTCGCGCTCGGCAACTTCCTGCAGCGCAGCGGAATCAGCTGCGTCGTCTTGGAGAAGCGCACCCGCGCGCACGTCGAGCAGCGGCAACGCGCGGGCTCCCTCGACGCGAGCGGCGTGCGCATGTTCCGGCAGTGGGGACTGGACGAGGCGTTCGCCGACTCCCCCACGTACTCCGCGGAGTCGTCCGACATGCCGATGCTGATCGACGGCGAGACCCGGTACTGGAAGCACGACGAGGACGACACCGGGGACGACGCGATCTTCTGCCCCCAGCAGGTCCTCGTCACCAACCTCACCGCGATCTTCCTCCGCGAAGGCGGTGATCTCCGCTTCGAGGCCTCCGACGTCTCGATCAACGTCGACAAGCCCACCGTCACGTACACCGACCCGTCCGGCGCCGTCAGGTCGATCAGCTGCGAGTTCGTCGCCGGAGCGGACGGGTTCCACGGCGTCAGCAGGAAGTCCGTCCCCGCCGACGTCCTCACCTGCGACACCCACGAGTTCGGCTACGCCTGGGTCAGCGTCCTCGCCGAGGTCCACGCCGACCCCGCGGCCGTCATGGCGGTGCACTCCCGCGGCTTCTCCGCCCAGATCACCCGCGGCCCCGGCAAGAGCCGCGTCTACCTCCAGTGCCCGCTCACCGACACCGTCGAGCAGTGGCCGGACGAACGGATCTGGAGCGAGCTCGCTGCACGGTTCGGGCGCTCCGTGACGCCAGGTCCCGTCACCACCAAGCAGATCGTCCCCCTGCGCGGCGTCGTGTTCAGTCCCCTGCGCCACGGCGACCTCTACCTGCTCGGCGACGCGGCGCACCTCATCTCCCCGATGAGCGCCGAGGGCATGAGCCTCGCCCTGCACGACGCCGAAACCCTCGCCCGTGCCGTCGTCCAGCACGTCGACACGGGCGACTCACGACTGCTCGACGAGTACTCGGACACCTGCCTGAGCCACATCTGGAACCGCCAGCAGTCCGCGATCTGGATGACCGAGACCATGCACGACTCCGGCGACGCCTCCTACCGCGGCGAGTTCCTCAGGCAGATCGCCAGGGTCAACCTGGAGACGCTCCTGAAGCCCGCCACGACCTGACCCCGTTTCAGAGCAGCTTGTCCTGCGTGATGGGCAGGTCCCGGACGCGCCGTCCGGTGGCGTGGTAGATCGCGTTGCCGATGGCGGCCGGCACACCGGTGATCGGCGTTTCGCCGAAACCACGCGCGCCCAGCGCCGTGCTGCCGGGGTCCGGTTCGTCCACGAACAGCGCTTCCAGCCGGGGAGGCGCGTCCGCGCACACCGGCACGAGGTAGGTCGACAGGTTCGGGTTGACCACCCGGCCGGTGTTGCGGTCGTACACGGTGTGTTCCATCAACGCGTAGCCGATTCCCCACGTGACGCCGCCGAGGACCTGACCACGTGCGGTGCGGCGGTTCATGACCCTGCCGATGTCGTGGGCGGTCACGACGCGCGTCACCCGGACCGAACCCAGTCGCGCGTGCACGCGGACCTCGGCGAACACGACGCCGTAGGACAAGCCGGGGAGGTTCGGGCCGCTGCCGGTCCCCTCCACCGGCTTGCCCGCCCTGCCCACCACGGCGCGGTAGCTGTCCCTGCGCTCCTGGCCGTGGACCAGCAGGCCGTGCCTGGTCTCGACCTCGCCGGCCGGCACCCCGAACAACGGTGACCGCCGGTCGGCGACGGCGAGTGCGACCACCGCGTCCCGTGCGGCCCTGGCCGCTCGATCGACGGGACCGCTGACGCTCGCGATCGTGGCCGACGCGGCGGACAGGCCGGCGGCGGGCAGGACGGTGTCACCGATGGTCGCCCGGACGTCGTCGAGGGGAAGACCCGTGGCGTCGGCGACGATCTGGCTGATGATCGTGTAGGTGCCCGTGCCGATGTCCTGCGTGGCGATCCGCAGCACGGCCTTGCCGTCCAGACCGACCGTCACCGAGGCGGTGGACGGCATGGCGCCGAACGTGTGCATCTCGCTCGCCATGCCCCAGCCGACGTACTCGGACCCGTCCCTCGTCATGCCCGGCTTCGGTTTGCGCCGCGACCAGCCGAACTCCTTCGAAGCCATGTCGTAGCACTGGAGGAGGTGCTTGCTGCCGTACCGCTGACCGGTCTCCTGGTTGACCTCGGTGTGGTTGCGCCTGCGCAGTTCCAGCGGGTCCAGGCCGAGCTCCCAGCTGAGCTCGTCGAGGCCGGTCTCCAGTCCGAAGTGGGCGGTCGTCTCGGGCGAGCGCATGTAGCTGGAGGTGGCGACGTCGAGACGCACACCTTCCTGCCGCACGAGCACGTTCGGGCAGTCGTAGAGGAACCTCGTCGACTCGCTGCTGTTGAAGATCGACTCCTCCGTGGCGCTCAGCTGCGCCGTCGAGGTGTTGAGGAGCGCCGTCAGCTTGCCCGCTCGGGTCGCGCCGATCCGGACGTGCTGGCGGAACTCCGACCGGTGGCCCGTCAGCGTGTACATCTGGGCCCGGCTGAGCACCAGCCTGATCGGACGGCCCAGGACCCGGGCCGCCGCGGCGTTGATGAGGGTGTGCGGCCAGACGGGCCCCTTCGCCCCGAAGCCACCGCCCAGGTACGGGGCCACTACGCGCACGTTCGCCGGAGGCAGGCCGAACGCGGCGGCGACCGTCGCCTGCGTGACGTTCACGCCCTGTGCCGTCTCGTGCAACGTCAACCTGTCGCCGTCCCAGAGCGCCGTGGTCGCATGCGGTTCGATCGGGTTGTGGTGGCGGGTGGCACTGGAGTAGCGCGCTTCCACGCGAACCTCGGCCTGCGCCAGCGCGGCTTGGGCGTCGCCGCGCACGATCTCGTTGGGGCGGTTGCGAAAGGGTGGTGGGAGGTAGGGCGGACCGCTCGCGTCGTCGAGCACCGCCCGCGGCCGTTCGGCGCGGTACCGGACGGCGACGAGCCGGGCCGCCTCGTGCGCCTGCTCGACGGTCTCCGCGACCACGACCGCCACCGGCTGGCCGGCGTGGTGGATCGTGGTGCCCTGCATGGGGATGAACCCCTTGAGGTAGGGGAACGCCGGCATGGTCAGCCTCGGCAGGTCCTGGTGCGTCAGCACCGCGACGACACCGGGATGCGCCAGGGCAGCGGCCGTGTCGATGCCCGTGAGCTCACCCTTGGCCACCTCGCTGGTGACCAGGAACCCGTGCAGGGCACCGGGAACCGGGTTGTCCGCCGCGTACCGGGCGGCACCCGTGACCTTCGCGCGGCCGTCCACCCGCGCGACGGGACGTCCCACCAGGCTCGTCATCGCACTCCCCCGAGATCACTCAGCAGCTCGGCGAGCGCCCGCTGCACCAGCTCGACCTTGAACTCGTTGTCAGGCCTGGGTTTCGCGTCGCGCACGAGCGCACGGCCCGCCTGCTCGATCCTCGCCACCGTCAGCTCCTTGCCCCGCAGTTCCGCTTCCGCCTCGGCGGAACGCCACGGCGTGGTCGCGATCCCACCGAACGCCAGCCTGATGTCCCGCACGAAGCGTCCGCGAAGGTCCACGGCGGCCGCGACGGAGACCACGGCGAACTCGAACGTGGCGCGGTCGCGCAGCTTGAGGTACCGCGACCTCGCCGCGACCGGGTGCCGGGGCACCTCGACGGCGGTGATCAGTTCGGCGGGTCGCAGGGCCGTCTCGACGTGGGGCGTGCTTCCGGGACGGCGGTAGAACTCACCGATCGGAATCCGTCGCACGCCATCGGGCCCGAGCACGTGCACGGTGGCGTCGAGCGCGGTCAGCGCCACCGCGAGGTCGGAGGGGTGCGTGGCGATGCAGCTCTCGCTGCCTCCCAGCACCGCGTGGCCGCGGTTCCACCCTTCCAGCGCGGAGCACCCGCTGCCGGGAACGCGCTTGTTGCAGACGGCAACGGTGTCGCGGAAGTAGCCGCACCTGTTGCGTTGCAACAGGTTTCCGCCGATCGCGGCCATGTTGCGGACCTGGGGTGACGCGGACGCCAGCAGCGCCTCGGCGAGCACCGGGAACCGGTTCCGGACCGCCGGATGTTCCGCGACGTGCCTCATCCTGGCCAGCCCGCCGATGCGCAGACCGGTCGAGGACTCCGTGATTCCGGCCAGCCCGAGCCCGTTCACGTCGATCAGGCGCGGGGGCTGCTGCACACCGTCCTTCATCAGGTTCAACAGGTCGGTACCACCCGCGATGAAGGACGCCCCGGACGTCTGACGGGCCTCGCGGACGGCGTCGTCCGGATCCCGCGCGACGACGTAGCTGAAGGACCTCACCTCCGCACCTCCTTCGCCGCGTCGGCCACGGCGGCGACGATGTTCTGGTAGCAGGCGCACCGGCAGATGTTGCCGCTCATCCACTGCCGGATCTCCTCCTCCGAACCGGTGTGGCCCTCCTGGATGCAGGCGACCGCGGACATGACCTGCCCCGGTGTGCAGCCACCGCACTGGAACGCGTCACGGCGGATGAACGCCTCCTGCACCGGGTGCAGCCGGTCGCCGTCCGCAAGGCCCTCGACCGTCGTGATGGCGCAGTTCTGACGCATGACCGCCAGCGTCAGGCACGACTTGATCCGTTCACCATCGATGAGAACCGTGCACGCGCCGCACTCCCCGCGATCGCAGCCCTTCTTCGTGCCCGTCAGGTCCAAGCGCTCGCGCAGTGCGTCCAGCAGCGTGACTCTCGGCTCGACCACCACCGTGTGCCGCCGCCCGTTGACCATCAGGGTGATCTCGCCCGCCTCGGACACGGGCGGGTCCGCGAGCGCTCTGGACGACACGAGAGCGCTGCCGGCAGCAGCCGCGGCCGTGGACTTCAGCACGGTTCGGCGCGTGTGGACCGCGGGTGGAGATGAGTCGGACACCGCTTCTCCTCAGGTTCGACCGGGGTGTATCAGCGTTATATGACTTCCGCTAACACCGATAGCGTAGCGCGGGTCTGTAACGCCTTCAAGGTCGATGCTGTAACCTCGTTATATGGCGTCGTCAACGCGAGAGCAGATCCTGGAAGTCACGGCGACGCTGCTGAGCGAGGTCGGCGCCGCGGCGGTGTCGATCCGCGACGTGTGCCAGGCCGCCGGGGTCACGGCGCCGACCGTGTACCACCACTTCGGGGACAGGCAGGGCCTGCTCGAAGCCGTTGCCGCACAGGGGTTCGAGCGCTACCTCGCCACGAAGCAGGGTCTCGGGGCGTCGGCGGACGCACTGGACGACCTGCGGGCGGGCTGGGACCGGCACGTGGAGTTCGGCCTGACGAACCCAGCCTCGTACCAGCTCATGTACGGCCCCACCAGCAGCCGCACCCACGCGTCGGCGCAGCAGGGTTTGAAGGTGCTCCACGCGATGCTGGTCCGGCTCGCGCAGGAGGGACGCCTGTCCACGACGCCGGACGAAGCCGTTCCGTTCATCCACTCCGCGTGCGTGGGCACGACGTTGACACTCCTGTCCGACCCCGCGAACCCCGCCCACCGCGGCCTGTCGGACCGGGTCCGCGACGCCATCTTCGCCGCGATCATCACCGGGCAGGACGCCGACAGCGATGCGGAGAAGGTCCTGGCGACCCAGGCGGGCACGTTGCTGGCGACCCTGGCCGGCCGGAGCGACCTGGACCTGTCACCGGGCGAGCGCCTGCTGCTGACGGAGTTGCTGACCCGCCTGACGTGACGTCACGTCAGGCGGGTCGGTCCTGTCAGGAACGATCGGACGAGAAGTCCTGCTTCAGTTCGGCGAAGTCGAGCACGGCGTCAGCGAACGCGGCAGGCTCCTCGACGTGGCCGAGGTGCCCGCTGTGCTCCAGGACGACGAGCCGCGAGTCCGGGATCAGCTCGTGCAACTCCTCCGCCCACCGGACGCCGCACACGACGTCGTACCGCCCGACGACCACCAGCGCCGGCACCGCCAGGGAGCCGAGCACCTCGCGGTCGTTGATGACGTCGGGTTCGAGGTGCTCGTCGAGGCCCGAGAGGTGCGTGCCGCTGATGGCCGCCCGCAGCGGGGCGAACTCCTCCTGCCTGCCCCAGTAGTCCGCGAGGTAGGCCGGAAGCAGGCCGCGCAGGGCGTCGACCATCTCCTCGTCGGTGGAGATGGACCCGGTCGCCTGCAGCGCGCCGAGCACCGCCGGCAACTCGGGGTTGTCCGCGTTCCTGCCGGCGAAGACCTCTACCTGCGCCATCGCCTCGGCGACGTGGTCCGGCCCGGTCAGCGGCGCGCTCTCGTACAGGACGACGCCCGCCACGCGTTCCGGGTGCCGCAACGCGAAGTGCTGCGCGACGAAACCGCCGTGGGAGTGCCCGATCAGGAACGCCGACCGCACCCCGAGGTGGTCGAGGAGCCCGACGAGAGCCTCGGAGTAGCGGTCGCGGGTGTAGCCGTTGGGGTGCGAGCCGAGACGGCCGGACCCGCCCGTGCCCAGCGGCTCCACGTAGACCATCGTCAGGCGGCTCTCCAGCGCGGGCATGCGCAGGTACTCCCAGAACACGCCCGGACCACCGGGGTGCGCCAGGCAGACCGGCCCGGCGCCGTGCACGTGGTAGCTCTGCACCACACCGCCGATCTCGACGGTGTGGGTGCCTGCGGCCAGCGGGCCGCGTACTCGGGTGTTCACAGTGCTCTCCGTCCGAACTGGTGTTGATGACACCGGCAAGGCGCGGAGACGAGGCGAAAGTTCGATCCGATCGATGTGACGGCCGCCACTACTTCGCCGCAGAGCGGTGGAACAGGCTCGACCGGCTCACGCGACGGGGTGGAACAGGCGCAACTGGCTCACGCGACGGTCCTGCAACGTCATCACCCACGTCACGGCGGGCGGGCAGTGCTCGGGGTCGTCGGCGGGGTTGAGGATGTCCATCTCCCAGATCGTGATGTCCGGCCCCACGACCGTGTCGACGAACCGCTGGCGCACACCGGCCTCCAGGTCGCAGGCGGCACCCCGGACCAGGAAGTCCCGCCCGCCCACCGGTTCGCGCCCGTCGAACAACATGGCCTCGGGCGCCCACCGCTCGGCCATCAGCCGGCCGAGCTGTCCCCGGTGCATCGCCTCCAGCGTCTCCAACCCCTCCCGGCGACTGGCCGCGGCCAGCGCCGCCGCGTCGCCGTGCGCGGTGGCGGCGGTCTCCGCCAACGCCGCGCCGAGCCGGGAGCGGGCCTGGTTCAGACGGCTGCGGACCGTCCCCACCGGAACGCCGCAGAGAGTCGCGATCTGCTCATAGGTGCTCGCACTGCTGAAGTGCCGCAACAGAACGGTCATGCGCAACGCGGGAGCGAGCTCACCGATCGCGTGCCACAACCAGTCCCGCATGGCGTGCTTCTCGACGATCCGTTCCGGACTCTCGTCGGTGACGAGTTCGGGATCCGCCACCGGCCGCGACACCGCGGCCGAACGCAACCTCGTCCGGCATCCGTTGCGCACGATCATCCGCAGCCACGCACCGACGGCCGCCGGATCCCTGAGGTCCCCGATGCGGCTCAGCGCGACGAGCATCGCGTCCTGCACGGCGTCCTCGGCGTCGGGACCGTGCCCGACGACGCTCAGCGCCACCGCCCGCATGCCGGCCTCGTGCCGCGCCAGCAGCACGCCCAGCGCGGCGACGTCCCCGGCCTGGGCGGCACGGGTCAGTTCCTCGTCGGCAGGCAACCCGTCCACTCCCCCGATGATCGACATGGGCCGATGTCAGGCTACCTCCGCACTTTCGGGGTCGACCCGGCAGCGACGGTTGACTTTGCAGCGGCTGCAACGTTGAGGATCGTTCCATGGACGAACGCACGGACCTGCTCACCATCGGCCGGCTCGCACGCAGCACGGGCATCTCCGCGCGCACCCTGCGGTTCTGGTCGAACGAGGGCGTCATCGCGCCCGCCGGCCGCTCACCGGGCGGCTACCGGCTCTACGACACCGCGTGCGTGGCCCGCGTCGAACTCGCCCGCACCCTGCGGGAGCTGGGCCTGGGGCTCGACGACGTGCGCCTGGTGCTCGAACGCGGGGCGACCGTCGCCGAGATCGCCGACACGCACGTGGCCGCGATCGACGCGAAGATCCGCGCCCTCAGGGTGAGTCGCGCCGTCCTGTCCACCGTCTCGAAACGACAGTCGACCCTTGAGGAGACAGCACTGATGAACCGGTTGGCCCGGCTCTCCGCCGCCGAACGCGCGCAGATCATCGACGACTTCAAGGCGGACGTGTTCGGCCGCCTCAACATCGAGCCGGGGTTGCGCGAGCGGGTGCGCGACCTCAGCATCGACCTGCCGGAAGATCCCACGCCCGACCAGGTGGACGCCTGGATCGAGCTGGCGGAACTCGTGCAGGACCCCGGCTTCCGCGCCCGCCTGGGAACGTTCATGGAGCTCAACACGCCCACGCCCGGCCAGAAGGCACCGCCCGGCGCGACCATCTGGTGGGCCCGGCAGGTCGTGAACACCGTCGCGCGGGCCAGGGAGAACGGCCTCGCCCCGGACGACCCCGCCGCCGCGGAGCTGGTCTCCGGCATGTTCGGGGATGCCGACCTCAGCGCGGTGCTCGTCTCGCTGCGAGCGGGGATCGACGCGGGCGCCGAGCGGTACCGGAGGCTGGTGAGCCGTGTTCAGGGGCGACCTGGCGCGCCCGACGCCACGGAAGACCTGCGGTGGCTGGCCACTGCTCTGCAGATAGCCACGGCTGAGGCGAACGAGAACTAGAGCTACCCGTTCAAACTAATCAATCACGAATACATCCACTCTCCGTATCAAATGGCGAAATTCGGCGCAGCGCATTCAGCCGTTCGAGTTATCACATTGCGATCATGTTGCTACTCTCCGCATCAGGGAGGTACTTCATGACAGAGGGTGACACGCTGGACGGGGGCCAGGACCACGAGGCCCGGCTCGCTGAGCAGCACCATCGGCTCGCGCTGGCCAGAGCGGGGTACACGCCGCCGGCGCCGGAGCCGTACGAGCTGGAGGACTCGGTCGCCACGGCACCGGGCGTGAGCGTCGTGGTGCGGGACCGCCGGGTCATCTGGCTCGACGTCCACCCGGAACTGGTCGCGCAGCCGCCCGGTGCCGTGGCGCAGCCGATGAGAGACGCCATCAACGCCGCGCTGGAGCAGTCGTTGATCGACACGCCCGGCGCCGGTGATCCGGGACCCGACCTCGCCGCGCTGGGTCAGCAGCTCGCGGACTTCACCCGGCAGGGTGGCGAGGCGCTGCGCCGGATCCAGGTCCTGCTGGAGGCGTCGATGGCGAAGACCGGCATCCGCGGTGACAGCACGTCCCAGTACGTCGACCACCTGTTCCAGGACGCCATGGGAGTGGTGGCCTCCACGCAGGCGGCGCTGTCGGCGGACCCGGCGCCGCTGGTCGTCGGCGAGGGCAGCGACGACGACAACGAGATCACCGCCGCGGTCTCCGGCGGCCAGGTCCACGCCCTGACGCTGACGGTCGTCGCGTTGCAGTACCCGCTCGCGCAGCTCACGCAGGCGGTGATCCAGGCGGTCAACACCGCGATCGACGAGTGGGAACGCCTGTCCGGCGCGGCGGACAGGCCGGCGCTGGACGTCGCCGCGTTGCAGGCGGTCAGCGAACAGGCCGAAAAGGTCCGCGAGCAGAGCATGCAGCACCTGCGCGCCTACACGACGAACCTCACCTCGATCATGCGCACCGTCGACTAGGGAGTGACAACGATGTCCGGGATGGAAGTGTCCGCCGAGATGATCGGCGGATCCGCGAAGGAGATCCTGGGGACCGGCGATTCCCTGACGAGTGACATCGCCGCGTTCCGCAGCCAGGTCGAGGCGCTGACCGGCGCGTTCGGCGGGGACGAGCTCGGCTCGGCGCTGGGCACGATCTACCAGATCGTCTCCGAGGCCGCGTTCGAGTCGTTCGAGGACAACGCCGACGGTCTCGCGGAGATCGGCCACAACCTGCAGGGCATGGCCGACGACTACTCGGCCGTCGAGACCGCCAACCAGGGCACGTTCCAGCAGCTGTTGGGAGAACAGGCATGACCACCGGCATGATGCTGCCCCCGGAGCTGTCCGGGCTGCTCAACACCCTGGGCTTCAACTGGCCGGAGAGCGACGAGGGCAAGCTCTTCGACCTCGGCGGGCTCTGGTCCGATTTCGCCGACCGGCTCGGCCCCGCCGCGGCCGCCGCGGAGGGTCACGCTCAGCAGGTGCTGAGCGGGAACAGGGGCGAGGCCATCGACGGCTTCAAGGCGTTCTGGACCGACGAGGAGGCGCCGAAGAAGAACCTCGAGGACGGTGCCACCGCCTCGTCGCTGATCGGCGCCGGCCTGTACGTCTGCGCGGGCGTCGTGGTCGCGCTCAAGATCGCCGTCGTCGTGCAGCTGGCCATGCTGGCCGTCCAGATCGCCCAGGCCATCGCCACGGCGGTGCCGACGTTCGGCCTCTCGCTGCTGGAGATCCCCATCTTCAAGGAGATCACCTCGATCCTCCTCGACCAGGCGATCAACCTCGCCATCAGCCAGGTGCTCAATGCCTAAGGTCAAGAAGCCCAAGGCGAACAGGACCATCACCAACGCCGGGGTCTTCAACCCCATCGGCACGAAGCTGCGCACGGCGAAGCGCCCGGCCGGCAACGACGTCAAGGCGCTCGACGTCGACTCGTACGCCAACCTCAAGAAGCGCGAGAAGGTCGGCGACAACCTGGAGCACGACCACATCCCGTCGTCGGCCGCGCTCAAGCGCGCGGAGGAGAAGCGGCTCGGCCGCAAGCTGACGAAGCAGGAGGCCGACGCCCTGCACAACAAGGCGAACGCCATCGAGGTCCCGAAGGACGTCCACGCCAAGAGCGACACGTTCCGCGGCAAGAACACGAAGAAGCAGATCGAGGACGACGCGGCGGACCTCAGCAAGGCCGCGAACAGGGACTACGCTACGACCCGCAAGAACCTCCTCGCTCACGGCTACTCGGCCAAGGACGTCGACGCGGCCCTGGACAAGATCAAAGCCGAGAATCGGAAGAAGGGCATATGACCACGGTTTCCGGAGAGATCACCGTGCTGCTGGACGTGCTGGGCCACCGCCAGGGCGACAGCCGCATCCTCGACGCGATCGTCCTGGTCGGCCCCGCCATGGAGGTCAGCGAGTACGACTTCGACGGCGAGAAGTCCACGTACTTCGTCTTCAAGGAGGCCGGCACGGAGCTGCTCTTCGAGGACGACGTCCTGGCCTCGGCGATGGTGCGGACCCAGCCGGATCCCGAGGACGACACCTACGGCGAGTACCCGCGTCCCGCCGAGCTGGTGCAGGGGCTCTCCGCCACCGCCACCCGCGACGAGGTCACGGCGTTCCTGGGCAGTCCGGAACGCAGCGGCCCGAGCTTCGACCGCTACGAGGTCAACAACCGCTACCTGCACTTCGAGTTCGGCGCGAACGGCCGGGTCGCCCGGATCTCCGCGCTGCTCGAACCGGTCTAGGCACTGGGTTCACGAACGCGGGCCCCCCCCCCCCCCCCGGGGGGGCCCCCCCCAACTGGGGATGAGAGTCGGTTAGGCCCCCCCCCCCCCCCCCAGCACAGTACAAGGAGAAGAGAAAAGAAAAAAAAACACAAAAAAAAACAC
>NZ_JBHXLF010000002.1:0-1341674 GCF_042721515.1 Lentzea sp. NPDC058436 | reverse complement strand
GCGCGCCCGCCCGGGCCGGGCCGCCCGCATCGCCGCGGTCGCCCACCGGCTCTCGCCTCTGTTTACCCGCCCGCGGCCCCCCCCCCCGGCGGGGGGCGCCCCCGCTTCTCGTTGGGAGATCAGGGGTTTCCGGCCCGGGCCGCCCGGTCAGGAGTGGACGGGGATCTGCTCGTAGATCACCTTCCACTCGTAGGAGCCGACGAACCCGTTGGCCCACAAGGAGTTCACGCGCGCCGCCTCGGTGGCGTTGGGCGAGGCGACGGTGCACGACGTGCCCGGACCACCGCCCGACATCAGCTCCGAGCACGGACCGCTGTAGTGGTCGGGCAGACCGAGGGCGTGCCCGGTCTCGTGCGCGGTGATGCGGGTGACGTAGTACTGCCGCGCCTGCGTGTAGTCGATGAAGATCGTGCCGCTGCCGTGGCCGTTGGTGGAGGCGTACGAACCGCGCGGGTCATTGCCCTCGCGATAACGCAGGGTGGCCGCGCTGCGGTTCTCCACCAGCTTCACGTTGGACACCCGCGCGTTCCAGTTCGCCGCGCCCTGACGAATGGCACTCGCGAACGTGGGTGCGCTGCTGGTGTCGTAGTAGACGTTGACCGCCGCCGCGGTGATCGGGGCCTCCGCGGCCGACGCGTGGCCGGTCAGGGGTGCGACGACGGTCGTGGCCGCGGCGAGCGCGACGGACAGGACGACTTTCCTGAACATGGGTTCTCCTCGCTTGCAGGGTGCGAAGAATGGAACCTCGGGGTTCCGCCACCCAACGTAAGGAAGGGCGTCGCGCCCACTCGCCCGCCATTGGCGTGAAGCGTTTCGGCGCTCTTGACGGTTGACGATTCCCGTTATTCGGATGAATGCGGTGAAAGACTTGCAAAGGGGGCGAATACCCGTCACGGTGCGTCAACCCCCACCGGGCAGCTGCACGACAGGGCCTTCTACTGCTTTACTATTGAACTAGTAAAGCAGTGAGGGGCTACCGTGTTCGTCTTCCGGCTCGACACCCACTCCGGCGTGCCGCCGTACCTGCAACTCGTCCAGCAGGTCCGCCAGGCGGTGCTGCTGGGCTTCCTGCGGCCCGGTGACCGCCTCCCGCTCATCCGCGAGGCGGTCGAGGACCTGGCGATCAACCCGAACACCGTCGCCAAGGCCTACCGGCAGATGGAGCAGGAGGACCTGGTCACCGGCAGGCCCGGCCAGGGCACGTTCGTCAACGAACAGCAGTCGGCCGCGGTGCCGGCGTCGACGTACACGTCGCTGCACCGCGGCCTGGCGACCTGGTTGCGCCGCGCCTACGCGGCCGGCCTCGACGAGCAGGCGGTCAACGCGCTCTTCGCCTCCGTGCACCAGCAGACGAGGAACGAGGGCGTGGCGTGACGGCGACCGGGTTCGCGCTGCGCACCGACGGCGTGGGCAAGCGGTACCGGAAGGGCTGGGCGCTGCGCGACTGCACCCTGGCGCTGCCCGCGGGTGGCGTGATCGCACTGGTCGGGCCGAACGGCGCGGGCAAGACCACGCTGCTGCGCCTGGTCGCCGGGTTGCTGGCGCCGAGCACCGGCACCGTGGAGGTCCTCGGCCACGACGTCACCGCCAGCACCCCGCACACCCTGTCCCGGATCGGGTTCCTGGCCCAGGACCACCCGCTGTACAAGCGCTTCACGGTCGCCGAGATGCTCCGCTTCGGCCGCGCCTGCAACCTGCGGTTCGACCAGGGGCTGGCCGAACGGCGGCTGGCGAAGCTGGGCATCCCGCTCGACCGCAGGACCGGCACGCTCTCCGGCGGGCAGCAGGCCCAGGTCGCGCTGGCGCTGGCCCTCGCGAAGCGGCCGGACCTGCTCGTCCTCGACGAGCCGGTGGCCAGCCTCGACCCGTTGGCCAGGCACGAGTTCCTCCAGGTCCTCATGGGCGCGGTGGCCGAAGGCGGGGTGACCGTCCTGTTCTCCTCCCACGTCGTGCACGAGCTGGAACGCGTCTGCGACCACCTGATCGTGCTCAACCACGGCAGGGTCACGCTCACCGGTGACATCGACACCCTCCTCGCCGAGCACCGGCTGCTCGTCGGCCCGCGCACGGACACCGACCTCGACCGGTCGGGCGCCGTCGTGGAGGCCGTCCACAGCGACCGGCACACGACCCTGCTGGTGCGCGACGGCGCGATCCCGGCCGCGCCGGGGTGGCAGGCCAGGCCGGTCGCGCTGGAGGACCTGGTGCTGGCGTACCTGCGCCGGCCGGGGGTGACGGCATGACGTGGTTGCTCTGGCGCCAGCACCGGACCGAGGTCTGCGTACTGGGTCTGCTCGTCGGCGTGTTCGGCATCGCCCTGCTCGTGCTCGGGACGCAGGCCCACGAGCTGTTCCCCGGCGGGCCGGCCCGGTGCGCGGGACTGGCCGGCGTCGACGAGGCCTGCACGGCGTCGTTCCGCCGGCTCGACGACGAGTACGGGTTCGTCGAGAACCTCCTCGCGGCCTTCTACCTGATGCCCGTCGTCATCGGCGCGTTCCTCGGCGCGCCACTGCTCGCGCGCGAGCTGGAGGACGGCACCTGGCAGCTCGCCTGGACCCAGGCCGTGCCGCGGATGCGCTGGCTGGCGGCCAAGCTCGTGGCGCTGGCGGGCGTCACCGTCGCGCTCACCGGGACGTTCACCGCGGTCCTCACCTGGTTCCGCCGGCCGTTCGACGCGTGGGAGGGGCGCTTCCAGTACGACGCCTTCGACCTGCAGGGACTCGTTCCGGTGGCGTACGCCCTGTTCGCGTTCGGCGTCGCCACCGCCGCCGGGGCGGTCCTGCGGCGCAGCCTGCCCGCGTTCGGCGTCGCGTTCGGGGCGTTCCTCGCCGCCAGGATGGGGGTGGCGCTGCTGGCCCGTCCCGCGTACGCCACGCCGCTCACCACCACGGAGGCGATCCCCGTCGGTTCGAAGGATCGAGCCTCCGGCGTCGCCGACTGGGTGATCGAACGCGGCTACGCGGACGCCACCGGGCGCAGGCTGAGCTCGACCGAGCACTCCGAACTGGAGGCCGCCGCCGACCGGGCCGGCACCGACCTCGACCGGTTCCTGCACGCGCGGGGTGTCCAGCGGTTCGAGGTCTACCACCCGGCCGACCGGTTCTGGACGTTCCAGATCATCGAGGCGGCGCTGTTCGTCGGCGTCGCGGCGGTCCTGATCGGCGTGGTGGTGTGGCGGGTGCGGCGCCGCGTGATCTAGCGGCCGTCACAGGTTCCGCGCGACCTCCGCCAGCCGTTCGGTGAGAAAAGCGCGTTCGACCTCGTTGTCGGTCAGCGTCAGCGCTTCCTCATACGCTGTCACGGCTTGCGGCCAGTCCTCCAGCCGACGCAGGAAGTCGGCGCGGGTGGCGCTGAGATACCCGTACGTGGCGAGCGCCGGATCGGCCAGCAACGGCGTCAGCGCGTCCAGTCCGGCCCGCGGCCCGTCGCGCATCCCGACCGCGACGGCGCGGTTGAGCTCGACCACCGGGGACGGCCACATCCGGAGCAGGACGTCGTAGAGGCTGACGATCTCCGCCCAGTCGGTGCCGGCCCAGCTCGGCGCTTCCGCGTGCAGTGCCGCGATCGCGGCCTGCAGGGCGTACCGGGTCGGCGGCCGCCGCAGCAGGGCCTCGGTCAGCAACGACTGCCCCTCGGCGATGAGCTGCCGGTCCCAGCGCGAGCGGTCCTGTTCGGACAACAGCAACAGGCGTCCGTCAGCGGTCGTCCGCGTCTCCTGACGCGCCGATATGAGCAGCAGCAAGGCAAGCAGGGCGCCGGCCGCCGCGTTGGCCGGCATGAGCAGGTGCACCAGGCGGGCCAGGCGGATCGCGCTCCCGGTCAGGTCGCGGCGCACCAGGTCGGCACCGAACGGCGCGGTGTGCCCGGTGGTGAAGATCAGGTGGACGACCTCCAGGACGGCGCCGACCCGCTCCTCCAGCTGGTCCGGACCCGGTACGCGGTAAGGGATCCGCGCCGCGGCGATCTTCCTCTTGGCCCTGGTGATCCGGGCGGCCATGGTGGCCGGTGGCACCAGGAACGCGCGCGCCACCTCCGGTGTGGACAGACCGCAGACCAGCCGCAGCGTCAGCGCCACCTGGGCGTCCACCGACAGCGCGGGGTGGGTGCACGTGAAGATGAGCCGCAACCGGTCGTCGTCCAGGACGTCCTCGGGCCCCTGCACCGTCTCGTCCGCGACCAGCAGAGGCATCCGGCGCCGGAACGCCGAATCACGGCGCACCACGTCGAGGGCCCGGTTGCGGGCGGTGGTCGTCAACCAGGCACCCGGCCGATCCGGAACACCCGTCGCGCCCCACGTCTCCAGGGCTTGCGCGTACGCGTCCTGCACGCACTCCTCAGCCAGGTCGAGATCCCGGGTCAGCCGCGCGGTGGTGCTGAACACCCTGGTCCAGTCGCGGCGGTAGGCCTCGGCCACCGCCGCGACGACCTCGTCCCGCGGGTCGCTCACCCGCGCTCGACCACGGGACGGATCTCCAGGCCGCTGTGCGCGTAGTTCAGCTCGGGCAGCAGCCCGGCCAGCTCCAGCACCTCGTCCAGGTCCGCCGCTTCGAGCAGGTAGTAGCCGCCGAGCCCTTCCTTGGTCTCCAGGAACGGGCCGTCGGTGGTGTGGACCCGGCCGCTCGCGTCCGCGCGCAACGAGGTGGCCACGGGAGCCGGTTCGAGCTGCTGACCGTCGAGAAAGCGAGCGCCGGCCTTGGCCACGAACGCCGCGTGGCCGGCGTTGTGCGCCTTCCACTGCTCGTCGGTCATCGCGTCCCACTGCTCGGCGTCGCCGTAGATGAGGATCATGTACTTCGCCACGTCGTCAACCCCTCGGGTGCGGGCCCCCTCGGTGGGCGGCCTCCACCCTACGACGAACCGGGCGAGCCGCAGATCGACAGTTCGCGCGGGACATCTGGGGCTGGTTTTCGCACAGCCCGGCTACAGGTTGGTGACGCTCCACACGCCGCACGCCATGCCCGGAGACGATGGCGGCCAAGCCCCTGCCGACGCGCACGGGTCAGACCGCGGGCAACACCGCCTGCATCGGCATGAGGGAACGCTTGTGACTCGACTTTCCACCGCAGTGGCGGCACTCGTGATGCTCGGACTGGCGGGGTGTGGCACGCAGCCCGCGGCCACCCCTCCTGCCAGCACAACACCGCCTACCAGCGCGACGTCCGAGTCAGCCGGCGCGGACATCCCGCCGAGGCCGGACGCGCCGACCACGAAGGCCTACCTCGACGACCTGCGGGCGATCGACCCCGCCATCGTGGACGAGAAGAACACCGACAGGGCCGTCGTCATCGGACGCTTCCACTGCGCGAGTGTGAAGTCCTTCCCCACAGACCAGGTGAAGCTGATCGACCTCACGAACAAGCGGTTCACGGAACCGGGTCACGGTGCCGGATTCGGCGAGGAGAAGGCGGAGAAGATCCTCGCCGTCGTCCGCGAGCACATCTGCCCGACCTACTAGGACACCATGGCTCGTTGCCAACGTCCGGTCTCATGTGGACCGGGCGGAGAGACCACCGTCGACCGGCAGGCAGACGCCGTTGACGTAGGCGGCGCGGTCGGAGGCGAGGAACACCGAGGCGTTGGCGACGTCGTGCGGCGAACCCATCCGGCCCGTCGGGCTCGCCGCGTGGCGGGCGCCGGGGTCGGCGGTGACCTGACGGGCCACCATCGGCGTGTCGATCAGCCCGGGCAGCACGGCGTTGGCACGGAGTCCGTCGCGGGCGTGGGTCAGCGCGAGCGAGACGGTCAGCTGGTTCAGGCCGGCCTTGGCCGCGCTGTAGACCGGGTAGACGTAGCCGGTGTCGCGGATCGCGGCCAGCGACGACACGTTGACGATGGCGCCGCGGCCAGCCGCGAGCATGTGCGGGATGGTGTACCGGCAGGTGAGGTAGGCGCTGGTCAGGTTGACCGCGATGCCGTGGTTCCACGTGTCGAGGTCGGTGACGGCGAGTTCGCCGGAGACCGCCGCGCCCACGTTGTTGTGCAGCACGTGCGGCGGCCCCATGGTTCGCACCACCAGCTCGATCGCGGCGCCGACGTCGGCTTCCACCGTGACGTCGGCGGTGACGGCGAGCGCGGCACCCCCGGACGCGGTGATCGCCTTCGCGACTCGTTCGGCTTCGGCGGTGTCGCGGTCCACAGCGGCCACCAGCGCCCCCGCGCGGGCGTAGGCCAGTGCCGCGGCCTCGCCGTTGCTCAGGCCGTGGCCGCTGGAACCCGCGCCGAAGACGATCACCACACGGCCGTCCAGCTCGCGTTCGCTCATCGGTCAACGATGACGCCGCCCCGCGCCCCGCCCCACCGTCCGCCGACGAGGAACGGCCGGGACGGATGCTCCGATTGTAGAATCCGGCGCATGACGAGCACGGCCGTGCCCGAACTGATCAACGCCCTCGCCACCGACCTGTCGCGGTCGGTCGTGGTGAACGACCCGGCCATGCAGATGCTCTACGCCAGCCCGCACTACGGCGACGAGGACCCCGTGCGCATCCGGGCAGTGCTCGACCACGTCGCCGAACCCGCCGCCCGCGGGCACGTGCTGGCTCAGGGGGTGTCGACCTGGACCAGGGCCGGACTGATCCCCGCGAACGAGGCGATCGGCATGCACGCCAGGGTCTGCGTGCCGGTGCGCTGGGAGGGCGCGCTGCTCGGCCTGCTGATGGTGATGGACGCCGACCAGTCCATGACCACCGCGGAACTCGCCCAGGTCAACGAGTCCGCCAGGGAGCTGGCGCTGGTGCTGCACACCGAGACCGGCCGGGCGGCGTCGGCCGGGAACGACGACCAGACCGTGCTCGACCTGGCCGGTCCTGACCAGTCCGCTCGGCGGGCCGCTCAGCAGGTGGTGCACGCGAGCGGCCGCGCCGCACGGTTCGCCGTGGTCACCGCGGTCGAGATCGCCGTGGCGGGCACTCGCACCACGACGACCCCGCACATCGAGGTCGCGTTGCGCCACGCGTTGTCCGGCCCACGGCGGGCGGCGCCGACGGACCAGCTGGTCTCGGTGACCGGCGACCACGCCGTGGTGCTGCTCGGCGCGTCGGAGCCGGCCGAGTCGCTGACCGCACGGATCACCGGCGTGCTCGACCGCGTCCACGAGATCGCCCTCGGTCACTTCCGCTGCGTCGCGGGAATCGGCAGCACCGGCCCCGGCCTCACGCACGCCGTCACTTCGCTGCGGCAGGCCTCGCTGGCGCGTCGCGCGGCGGCCCTCGGGTTGCGCGGACCGGTCGCCGGATGGTCGGAGCTGGGTGTTCTCGGGCCGCTGCTGTCGATCCCGGACGCCGAGCTGACCGAAGCGGTGCTGCCCGACGAACTCCACAGGTTGCGCGCGGCCGACGCGGACGGCCAGTTCACCGAGACCGTGCGGATGTACCTCGACGCGGCGGGCAACGGTCCCCTCGCCGCCGAGCGGCTGCACGTCCACCGGACCACCCTCTACTACCGGCTCAGCAGGCTCCGGCACCTGACCGGCCTGGACGTGGTGGGCGACGGGCCGACGCGGCTCGTCCTGCACCTCGGGCTCGTCCTGGCCGACGTCATTCGACAATCGGAGCACGCCGAGGGGTGAACTCTCGTCGGACGGCGGTGGTGGTCCAGGTGACGCCGGTCCGAGACTGCTCGGCATCCTGGCCGACTCGACGAGGAGATCGCCATGCCCACCTTCAGCACCAACGACGGCGTCACGCTGACCTACCAGGACTCCGGCGGCTCTGGCAGCGACGTCCCGCTGGTGATGCTGCACGGCTGGGGCCAGACGCAGGCGATGTTCCGCCACCAGCTCGGCGGTCTGGGCGACCGCAGGGTGATCACCTTCGACCAGCGCGGACACGGCCTGTCGGACAAACCGCACCACGGTTACCGCATCGCCCGGCTCGCCCAGGACTTCGTCCAGCTGCTCGACCACCTCGGCCTCGACCAGGTCGACGCGCTCGGGTGGTCGATGGGCGCCTCCGTGCTGTGGAGCCACATCGACCACCACGGCACCACCCGGTTGCGCCGCCTCGTGATCGTCGACCAGCCCGCAGCGGTCGCCGCCGTGCCGTGGATGTCGGCCGCCGAGCAGACCGAGTCGGGCGCGATCTTCGACGTGGCCGGGCTCCTCACCCTCAACGGCGATCTGCACGGACCGGACGGCGCGACGGTCCGCGAGGCGTTCGTCCGCTCGATGTTCTCCGGTGACACGGACCCCGAGGTGTGGGAGTTCGTCGCGAACGAGATCACCGCCACTCCCGCCCGCGCGGCGGTTCCACTGCTGTTCGACCACTGCGCCCAGGACTGGCGAGACGTGCTGCCCCGCATCGACGTCCCGACCCTGGTCCTCGGTTGCGACGGGAGCCACGTCAGCCCGGACTCCCAGCGCTACATCGCCGAGCGGGTCCCCGGCGCCGAGCTGCACGTCTTCCCCACCACCGACGCGAGCTCCCACTTCGTGTTCCTGGAGAACCCGACGGCGTTCAACGCGGTCCTCGACAAGTTCCTCAGCTGACGGCACCGATCTCCTGACGCTGATCACCCGTTCCCGGCATGATCGGTCACAACACCTGTGCCGGCACCGAGGAGAGAGCGTGACCACCGCACCGTTGCCCGAGACCGACTTCTCGCCGTTCCTGCGCACCGACTTCACCGATGACGAAGCTTGGCAGGCGTTGCTGGACGAGACCGGTGAAGACTGGGTGACGGTCGTGGCCGATCCCGGTCATCGAGGGCTGTCCGCGGACGAACTGGTGGCGCTGGTTCCGCAGGGCCGTCGCTACCCGGTGCTCGTCGTGGCGGACGACGTCACCTTCGGCTCCACCGAACGCTCGCTGCTGCTGATCGACGTCCTCCAGAAGCCCGGCCGGACGTTCCGGGTCGCGATCGACGAGTTCCAGTCCGTCATCGGCAACCTGGCGATCGACAACCTCTGCTTCGACGACTACCTGGACTCGCTCGGCGGCGCCGAAGTCCACCGAACTTCCGAGCGGCACCTCCAGGCGTTGGCCGAGCTGCAGTCGTACAACGGGACGACCCCGCAATCCTGAGCTCGCGACACGGAACCGCCGTTCACACCGAGGACCGGATCTTGCGCACGATGTCGTCGCCGAAGAGCTTCGTCTCCTCGACCGTGTGAGCACGAATGGCCAAGCCGAGGAAGGAGATCGCCCCGAGGAACCGCAGCACTGGAGGCATGGTCAGTTCGACGGTGCAGCGGAACTCCGACGTGTCCTCGGGGCGCGCCTCGACGGCCATCGTCCAGCGGACCTGGATGGTCGCCGGAAAGAGGTGGAACAGGTACACGCGGCTGCGCTTCGACAGCATCTCCACGCGGGCCGGTGCCGCGGAAAGCTCCTGGTAGTGCTGGACGATCAGATGCCCGCCGATCGCCTCGACGTTGACGGTGCCGCGGGTCCCGTCCTGCACGAACGTCCCCGCGGCGCGGTGCCCCCGCGCGCAGGCCTGGTACTCGGCGTCGGACAGCGTGAAGAGCCAGTTCTCCAGGTCGACCCGCTCGGCGGGGACGTCCAGGGTCACCACTCCGGTGTGCTTCATGTTCCTCACCTTTCTCAAGAATTCGGGCACGGTTCAGCGCCAATACGCCATGAATACAGAAGAGCGCAGCTGGGATTCGTCGCGAACAATCATCGCTAAACAGCTGTTAGGCGAACTGTACCGTGAAGCCAAACAGCTGTAAAGTGATGGCATGGACCACACCGCGGAGCACCAGCGCAGGCCCAACCCGCGAGGGGCTGGCGGCGAACTGCGCACGGAGATCGTCACCGCCGCCCTCCGCCTGGTGGAGGACACCCCCGATCCCTCGGCCATCACCCTGCGGGGCGTGGCGCGCCAGGCCGGTGTCACGGCGCCCTCGATCTACTCGCACTTCGAGAACCTCGACGCCGTCATGGCGGCCGTGGTCACCCTGGCGTTCGACAGGCTGCACTCCTACCTGGACGACGCGAAGGCAACGCGGCACGACGCGGTGGGGCGGCTGCACGCCCTATGCCGGGCCTACGCGGCGTTCGCCGTCGAGAGCCCCCGGCTCTACAACCTCCTGTTCAACCAGGAGAAGGTGGCGCTCCTGCGCCAGGTCGAGTCCGGCGTGGTGCCACCG
This sequence comes from Lentzea sp. NPDC058436, assembly GCF_042721515.1. NCBI lineage: Bacteria > Bacillati > Actinomycetota > Actinomycetes > Pseudonocardiales > Pseudonocardiaceae > Lentzea > Lentzea sp. NPDC058436. Next base: position 1,331,584 of record NZ_JBHXLF010000002.1, on the reverse strand, counting down.
AAACAGGTGGACACGATGCCGGGCGCCCACGCGTTCGGAATGCTCGTGCAAGCCGTCGCCGCCTGCGTGAAGGAAGGCACCTCCACCAGCACCGACCCCCAGCGCGACGCCACTCTGCTGTGGGCGGCGCTGCACGGCTACGTCACGCTGCTGCACACGACCGCCGACTTCCCCTGGCCGAGCCGCGACGACGTGCTCGACCAGTACGCCCGGCACCTCGCACACCTCACCGGTTGACCGGCACGGTGTTCCTGGTCAAGCCTTTGCCGACACCGCCGCGCGGATGGACTCGGCGACCATGGCCATGGTGGTGCGAGCGCGGACGGGGTTTTCGGTGAGGAAGTAGTGGTCGGTGCCGGGCGTCTCGTCGTGACGAACCGGTACGCCGGCCTCCCGCAGGCGAGCGGAGTAGCGGCGGCCGTCGTTGCGGAGCACGTCGCGTTCGGCTGTGAGCACCACAGCCGGTGGCAGGCCCGACAGATCCGTTGCCAGCAAAGGAGAAGCGTACGGATCAGTCCGGTCGATGGGGTCCGGGAAGTAGACCCGCCGCACGAGCCGCCGCAGCTCCGGCGTGATCATGCCCGGCTCGTCGTAGCCGTGTTCGCCGTGGAAGTCGAGGACGGGGATACCTAGCACCTGCAACGCGGGAAGCCACCGTCCTCCGTCGCGGGCTTGCAGACTGACCGAGGCCGCGAGGTTGCCGCCGGAGGAGAACCCGCCGACCGAGATCCGGCCGCCGTCCAGCCGCAGTTCACCGCCGCCCGCGGCTGCCCAGGCCGCGACGTCGTGGCATTGGTGGTGGGCGACGGGATAGGTGACGTACGGCGCGGCGCGGAAGTCGACGTTGAGCACGGGGACGTTGGTGGTCGCGGCGAGGTAGCGGCACCACCAGTCGTCCATGAACGGGTAGCGCATCAGGAACGCGCCGCCGTGGAAGTGGACGTGCGCGGCGCCGGGCACCGGTTCCGAGAGCGGCCGGTAGACGTGCACGCGGACGCGGCCGTGCCGGGTGGGCACCCGGATCAGGCGAGGCCGGGGCAGATCGGTACCGGCGAAGCGGAGCACCTCGCCGTAGCGCACGGTCCAGCGGGCGGTGGCGTGCATCGTCGCCGCGGCGATCCGGTCACTGAACTTCACACAGGGTCCTTCGTTGCTGTGCGCCTGTCGGATCGGTTTCAGCCGAGCAATGAGAAGTCCCCGTGCGTCCGGTTCCAACCGCGGACGCACGGGGACATGCGCGGCGCCGGCCCGAACCGGCTGAACCGCATCTGGCGGATCCGCACACAACAGATCCGTGCCAGACGCCCCGCCGGATTGGTATGACATCGCCGTGCACCTGACGAGGTGACTCGAAGTCCACTTCGGACTCGACGTGATCAGGCCAATCCGTTCGTCGAACGGCTTCGAACCACTGCCGTGAAACCGGGAACGCCGAGTGCGATCAACCCGCACCTGCAGACCGGTGCCCACGCCCTCGGCGCGTTGCCGGACGCCGAGCGAGCCGAGTTCGAGGCGCATCTGAGCGGCTGCCGGAACTGCGCGGACGAGGTGGCCGGGTTCAGCGAGACCGCGGCCCGGCTCGGCCGGGCGGTGGACCACCTCGTCCCGTCGGACCTCCGGCCACACGTGCTGCAGGCGATCCGCGACGTGCGGCAGACACCGCCGGCGTACCGGTTCGAGAAGGTGCACTCCCAGCGCCAAGGCCTCAGCCGCGCCGCCGCACTCGTCGCGGCCGCCTGCGTGGTCGCCGCCGGGGTGGCCGGCGTGAACAGCGCGCTGACGTCGCCGACGGTCATGCCGGTGGCACCGCCGCCTCACACCCAGGTCGGTGATCTGCTCGCGGCGCCGGACATGCGGCTCGTCACTGCAGGAGTGTCGGAGGGTTCCGCGGCGATCTCCCGCGACCGGGACGAGATGCTCGTCCTCGCGAACGGTCTGCGCGCGCTGCCGCGCGACCAGGTCTACCAGTTGTGGCTGGTGGACGAGCACGGTCCGCGGTCGGCGGGCACCACGCGTCCGGCGGGCGAGATGACCTCGCTGTTCGTGCGCGGGATAGCGGGCGCTCGGGAAGCGACTTTCACCGTCGAGCCTGCCGATGGCTCACCGAGCCCGACGAGCTCTCCCGTCCTCACGGTGGTCCTTCGCTGAATCAGACGCAATCCGGGTCGGGTGTCGCGCCGAATCCCCGTGCGTGACCGATCACATTCTCGTCATCGGATACGGCGACACCGGACGCTGCGCGGTGAACGCGGTGCTGGCGTCCCAGCCGGACGCACGACTGACCGTGCTGGACAAGGACTTCTTCGCGGTCGCCGAGGCAGCGGCCAACGGTGCCGACGCGGTCGTCGGCGACGGACGGGACAGATGCGCGCTGGACGAGGTCGCCGCCGGTGTCGCCGACCGCGTGGTCGTGGCGGTCCCCGACGACCTCAACGCGTTCCTGATCATGAAGTCGATCCGGCGCCTGAACCCCGAGGCCGTCGTCGTGGTGATCGTCCGCGAACCGGAGAACCACTCGATCTTCGTGTCCGAGGAGGCCGTGACCGTCCACGTGCGACAACCGGACGACCGGAAAACGTGAAAAATCCGGGAACCGCATCGCAGTGCGGTTCCCGGAGTCGCGGTACTGCTGCCCTGGAGATGTCAGGCGGGCATCAGGACCGAGTCGATGAGGTACACGGTGGCGTTGGCGGTGTGCACGCCGCCGCAGATCACGTTGGCGTCGTTGACCTTCAGCGCGTCCTTGGTGCCGGTGACCTTCACAACGCCGGTCTCGACGGACTTCTGGTCGCCGACGATCTTGTCGGGCGTGATCTGGCCGGGGACGACGTGGTAGGTCAGGATCTTGGTCAGCAGCGCGTCGTCGGTCTTCAGCTTCTCGATGGTCGCGGCGTCGATCTTGGCGAACGCGGAGTCGACCGGCGCGAAGACGGTGAACTCGGCGCCGTTGAGGGTCGAGACCAGGTTGACCTTCGGGTTGAGCTTGCCGGAGACCGCGCTCACGAGGGTGGTGAGCAGCGGGTTGTTGGACGCGGCGACGGCGACCGGGTCGGCGGCCATGCCGCTCACGGAACCGGCGCCGGACGGGACCTGCTTGGCGTAGTCGGCACAGCCGGGGCCGACGAGGTCCTTGGCCGGGTCGGCCATCGCGGCCGACGAGGACGCGGTCGTGGTGGGCGCGGCGGCGGTGCTGGAGCTGCCACTGCTGGCCATGTCACCCGAGCCGCACGCCGCGCCGAACAGGGCGAGCGCGGCGGTGCCGACGGCGAGGACGGTATTGCGGACGGACTTGTTCATGACGGGACATCTCCAGGGAGTGTTCGGTTGGTGTCGCAGGTGATTCGCCGCTCCCAGCGGAGCGGATGGGTGCGGTTATCGACCCGTTACCAAAAGATCCACAAACCTCGCACCACCAGCGCGAACAACCCGACGTCCGCCCATTAGATCCACAGTGGACGGCGAGCTCGGTTCACTCTTTCGTGTTCGCAAGCACATTCGCGGCACGGCAATCCGCCACGCGATCGGTCGCGAAGCACTGACATCACGCACTTCCGTCAACCCGAGTAGGGCCCAGACATGTTGACCCTCGCACTGATCGGCCTGATCGGCGGCCTGGTCACCGGTATCTCGCCGTGCATCCTGCCCGTCCTCCCCGTCATCTTCTTCTCCGGCGGCACGCAGAGCGCCCGCTCGACGACACCGGGGACAGGCGGGGTGGCCGTGGCGACCAAACCGGCGTCGCGTGCCCGGCCCTACCTCGTCATCGCCGGTCTCGTCGTCAGCTTCAGCCTCGTCACGCTGTTCGGCTCGCTGCTGCTCACGGTGCTGAACCTGCCGCAGGACGTCCTGCGCTACGCCGGAATCGTCGTGCTCGTCCTGATCGGCATCGGCCTGATCGTGCCGCGCTTCGAGCAGCTGCTGGAGAAGCCGTTCACCTGGATCCCGCAACGCAACCCCGACGCGAGCCGCGGCGGCTTCACCCTCGGCCTCGCCCTGGGCGCCGTCTACGTGCCGTGCGCCGGCCCGGTCCTCGCCGCCATCACCGTGGCCGGCTCGACCGGCAGGATCGGCACCGAGACCGTCGTCCTCACGCTCACCTTCGCCGTCGGCGCCGCGATCCCGTTGCTGATCTTCGCGCTCGCCGGGCGTCGTGTCGCCGAACGCGTGCAGGCCTTCCGCAAGCGCCAGCGAGGCATCCGCATCACCGCGGGCGTCGTGATGATCGCGCTCGCTCTCGGCCTGGTGTTCAACCTGCCGCAGCTGTTGCAGCGGGCGATCCCGGACTACACGGCTTCGTTGCAGGACAAGGTGAACAACTCCGAACAGGTCAAGAGGGCGCTGAACCTCGGCGGTCTGGTCAACGACCAGAACAAGGACCTCGACAAGTGCTCCGACGGCGCCCCCGACCTGGAGAGCTGCGGCACCGCACCGGACATCACCGACATCCAGCAGTGGGTCAACTCCCAGCCGCAGGAGCTGAAGTCGTTGCGCGGCAAGGTCGTGATGGTCGACTTCTGGGCCTACTCCTGCATCAACTGCCAGCGCTCCATCCCGCACATCGTCGCCTGGGACAAGGCCTACCGCGACGCCGGCCTGCAGGTCATCGGCGTCCACTCCCCCGAGTACGCCTTCGAGAAAGAACCGGCCAACGTCGAGGCCGCCGCGAAGAACTTCGGCATCACCTACCCGGTCGCCCTGGACAACAACCTCAGCACCTGGACCAACTACCGCAACCGCTACTGGCCCGCCCACTACCTGATCGACGCCCAGGGCACCGTGCGCCACATCAAGTTCGGCGAAGGCGACTACCAGGTCACCGAGAAACTCATCCGGCAGCTGCTGAACGACGCCAAGCCCGGTGTCCAACTCCCGGCCGCCACCGAACTGGCCGACGACACCCCGGTCGTTGGCGACATCACGCAGGAGACCTACCTGGGCTCCACCAAGCGCGTGAACTTCGCCGGCACCGAGCAGTACACCAGCGGCGAGAAGTCCTTCCAGTTCCCGCAGAACCAGGGAACGGACTCGTTCGCCCTCGACGGAGCCTGGAAGCTCGACACCCAGTCCATCACGCCCACCGGCGACTCCGGGCGGATCAAGCTCAACTACCGCGCCAAGGAAGTCCGGATGGTGTTGTCCGGCAAGGGAACCGTCACCGTCCAGGACGGCGGCCAGACCAAGACCGTCCAGGTCGACGGCACCCCGAACTCCTACCAGCTCGTCCTCACGCCCACGATCCAGGGCGGCTCGCTCACCGCGACCGTCAGCCCCGGCGTCCAGGCCTTCTCCTTCACCTTCGGCTGATCAGGAACACCACCATGGAACTCGACGACGTGACTGCGGAATCCTTCGACAGCGAGGTCTTGGGCGCGGACAAGCCCGTCCTGGTCGACTTCTGGGCCCCGTGGTGCGGACCGTGCAAGCAGCTCAGCCCGGTCGTCACCGGCCTCGCGGAAGAGCACCAGGACAAGATCTCGGTGGTGAAGGTCGACATCGACGCGAACCCCGACATCGCCGTCCGCTACCAGGTCCTCAGCATCCCCACGCTCATGCTGTTCTCCGGCGGCGAACCCGTCGCCACCCTCACCGCGCCCCGCAAGCGCGCGGACATCGTCAAGGCGCTGTCCACCTGGCTCTGAACACCAGCAGAGACGACGTGACCCCGGCAGCCACCAGGCCGCCGGGGTCATCTCGTGTCCAGGCCATGTCCACGGCTACGCCGAACCGGACCTCGCCCTGGCCGCGATCACCACCGCCACGAAGGTCAGGCCCAGCGCGATCCACGTCGCGACGGCGGTCCGGAACCCCACGGCGAGATCGACCCCCGCCGCTCCCAGCAGTTGCCCGGACACGCTCGCCAGGCCGAAGAGCAGCACCCCGGTGTGCGAGACGACCGCGGCCGCCACCACGATCAGGCTGATCCCGATCAGACCCGCGCTGTAGAGCCACGGCTCGTGCGGGAAGGTCCCCGCCGGCAGGCCGCGCGCCGCCACCTCCACCAGGAACACCACGGCCAAGGTCAGCACCGCCACCACGAAGTTGAGCAACGTGGCCGCCATGACGGAACCGGCCGCGGCCCCGACCCTGCCGTTCACCGCGGTCTGCCAGGCGAGCGCCGCCCCGGCGACCAGCGGCAGCAAGATCAGGAACAACCCCTGCGCATCGAGCTTGCCGCTGCCGGCTATCGCGACCGCCGCCACGCACACCGCGGCGGCTCCGATCCGGGCCCTGGTCACCGGGTGCCGGCCGCTGGGCCCGAGCCCCCACCGGTCGATCAGCAGACTGCCGGTCGTGTTGCCCGCGACGACCGCCACGGTGAACACCGCGACACCGAGCGAACTGACGCTCAACCCTTGGCTGGCCACGAACAACGCGCCGCACATCCCGCCGAGTCCGTGCCACCAGCGCAACCTGCCCGTGCGGAACGCCGCCCTGAGAGCCCCGAGCGCACGGCGGCCGGCAGGCAGCGCGGGGATCACGGCAGCGAGCAGGACCAGCCCGATTCCCGTCGTGACGAGCGGAGCGGCGATCCCGTCGTGCAGGCGGGCACCGAGTTCTCCGTTGAGCCGGGCCTGGACGGCGCCTCCGGTGTTGACCACCACCGCGACCACCACTGCGGCCGTGCGCGTCGAACTGTTGACATCGATCACTTGACGGGAGCAAACCACACTACTTCTCAGCGCCGGCGATCAGGGCGACGAGGGTGTCGACGAGCTCCTCGGCCGAGGTGTTCCACTTCTCGCCCTTGAGGTGATCGGCGACCTCCATCCCCGCGATGCCGGTCACGCTCGCGATGAGCAACGCCCCGTACCGCTGCGCGTTCCGCTCACCGACGAGGTCCAGCAGGATCGCCACGAAGTCGTCGTGGCTGGGCTGGGCCGCCCGGTACAGCGCGGTCGGGTCGGCGGGCGGGTCGCTGAACATGAGCCGGAACAGGTGGGGCTGCCGGCGGCCGACGTCGACGAGGCCGACCAGCGCGCCCCGCAGCTTCTCCGCCGGCGGGATCGAGGCGTCGGCGCGCAGCGACCGGACGGTCTCCGCTAGCCGCTCCCAGGCGCGCGTGCCCACCGCAATCAGCAGCGCCTCCTTGTCCTCGAAGTGCCGGTACGGCGCGCCGCGCGTCATGCCTACGCGCCCGCCCACCGCGCGCAGCGTCACCGCCTCGGGGCCGCCCTCGTCGAGAAGGTCCGCGGCCGCGTCCAGCAGCGCACGGCGGGTGGTTGCCGCGGACTCCGCACGAGTGGTCATGTGGGCCAGGTTAGCCGCACGTGATGACACGGTCATCCGAAACTGTTGACAACGTCATCGCAAATGCGGACCCTCGGAGAGGTGACAGTGTCATCCAAGAACCAGCTCGTCGTCGTGACCGGGGCGTCCACCGGGATGGGCGCGGCCACCGCGAGAGAACTCGCCCGTCAGGGCTTCCACGTGCTGGCCGGCGTCCGCCGCGACAGCGACGGTGAGGCCGTCCGGTTCGACGGCGTCGAGCCGGTGATCCTCGACATCACCCGGCCCGACCACATCGCCGCACTCGTGGCGCGCGTCGACGACGACGAGCGCCCGTTGCACGCGCTGGTCAACAACGCGGGCATCCCCGGCGCGAGCCCGGTCGAGCTGACGCCGCTGGACCAGTGGCGTCAGCTGTTCGAGGTGAACCTCTTCGGCCACGTCGCGGTCACGCAGGCGCTCCTGCCGGCTCTGCGGCGCGGCAAGGGACGTGTCGTGAACGTCAGCTCGATGAACGGCAAGATCTCCATGGCGGGCTACGGTCCGTACGCCGGCACCAAGTTCGCACTGGAGGCGGTCAGCGACGCCCTGCGCCAGGAACTGGCTCCCCAGGGTGTGCGGGTGGTGGTCGTCGAACCGGGTGGTGTCCAGACCGAACTGGCCGCGCGCGGCACCTCGGCGGTGCACACCGCGGTCGGCGAACTGACTCCCGCCCAGGAAGGCCTCTACGGGCCGCTGCTGAAGGCGTTGCCCTCGCACATCGCCGCCTTCACCAAGTCCGGGGTGACGTCAGCGCACGCGGCCGAGCGCATCGCCAAGGCCGTGACCGACCGCAAGCCCCGCATCCGCTACACGATCGGCCGCGACGCGGGCATGCTCATCCCGCTTGCCCGGTTCCTGCCCGATCGCGTGCTGGACCGCGTTCTCGGCGCCATCCTGCGCCCGCACTTCCCGCGCCCCTGAACGGCAAAACGCCCGCCCCGCGCCGGTTGAGGCGCGAGGCGGGCGTCCGGAACCTGATCAGCCGCGGTGCCACTTCTGGTTGGCGCCGCCGACGCAGTCCCACATGTGCAGGACGGCGTCGTTGTTCGGGTTCCACTCCGCGATGTCCACGCACTTGTTCGCCTGCGGGTTCACCAGGTCACCCGCGCCGGACAGCACGAACTGCTGGGCGGGGTTGCCGGAGCAGGTCGCGATCTGCACGGCCGCGCCGTTGTCCCGCGAACCCCACGCCACGTCCACGCACTTGTTGTTCTCCGTGCGCAGCGTGCCGTTGACCCACTCGAACTTCTGGTTCGTGCCACCCGTGCAGTTCCACACGATCAGGCGCTGGCCGTCGGCGAAGTTCCAGTTCGGAACGTCGATGCACTTGCCGTGCCAGTCGCTGACGATGCTGCTGAAGCTGCCGGTGGGCGGAGGCGTCGAACCGCCGCTGAACGGGGTCAGGATGATCCCGGCCGAGCGCGGGTCGCCGTCGTGCACCAGCGACTCCTGGGCCTGCACGTCGTCGAACGCGAACCCGTACGCCTTGCCGTCCACCATGTTCTGGTGCACGAGCTTGGAGTAGTGGTTGGTGATCGCGCCCTGGTAGAAGTCCGCGGGGCCACCGCCCGGCTGGGTGGTGATGCGGTCGAGCGTGGTGCGGTGCAGCGCGGCGCACAGCGTGCGTGCGATCGGGCCCACCACCTGGTCGTTGGGCGCGTGCAGCGCGCCGTCACAACCCCACACGTTGGACGTCGACGGCTTCGCGAACGACGCGACCTGCTGGCCGGCGGAGTTCGTGAAGTTCATGGTGTTGCCCGACGTGCGGCCGAAGTACTTCACGTCAGGACGGTCGCCGAACGGCTGCACGGTCAAAGTCCTGCCCGTGTAGGAGTTCCACGCCTGCGTGATGTACGGGTCGAGATAGTTGCGGTCGAAGTTGCCGACGTCGGCCGCCTTGCCCGGTGCCAGCACCCGCAGCACCGTGCCGTCCGAACGGGACATGATCGACCCGCCCCAGCCGGACTGGTTGCGGATGCCGTTGATCACGGCGTCACGACCGCCGGACTTCAGCTCACCGGTCTTCTTCGTGACACCACTGGCGCCCGTCACGGTGACCGCGTGCGGCACCGCGAACATGTCCACCTGCGAGCTGTTGAGCCACAGACCCGCGTCGTTGTAGGTGAACTCGCTCCAGTCGAACAGGATTCCGCTGTTCGGGTCGCCGCCCGCCCACGGCGCCGGCTGCACCAGGCCGTCGGGCGTCAGGAAGAACTTCAGCTTCTCCCCGAACGACATGTACACGCGACCCGAGATGAACCGCGGCACGCGCAACGTGGCGGTGCCACCCTGGCCAGGACCGGCGATCGACACGTCCGGCGCGGGCGTGGGCGGGTTGCCGCCCGGCGACCACGGCGTGAACGCTCCCGCCTGGTTGACGTACCCGAGACGTCCGTTGCGGATGTCGGTGCCCAGGACGTACAGGTGCACCGCCTCGGATCTTCCGCTGTTGTTGGTGACGTTGAGCGGCAACAGGTCAGGACCGATCGCCTGAACCGGTGTCACCGCGATAACCGCCGACGCGGTCGCCGCCACTGCGGCGAGCGCGCTCAACCACTTCGTTCGAGTGCGCATCTGGCTCCTTGTGCAGGGACGCTCTGCCCACACCGACCGTCGACCGTTGTCAGGGCGGTCGGCGGCCTCTGGACCGAGAAATGGTCCAGACCGGTTATGAGAGCGCTTCCATGGTCGGTCGCCGATGCGATTTCTGTCAATACCGGGCACGGCCGCGCGCGCCCGTTCGGGCAATCCGCGGCGGCGGAGGCTCAGCGGGACGACGCGCAGGAGTTTCGGCGGAGGCCCGGTCCGCGAGAACGGGCAGGAGTTTCGGCGGAGGCCCGGTCCGCGAGGACGGGCACGAGCTCCACGGAGGTTCAGTCCGCGGGCGCGGGCAATCGGCGGGCGCGCTCAGTCCGTGAGCGCGGGCAGGAGCTTCGCCGTGATCTCCCCGAGGCGGGCGACGTCCTCGTCGGTCAGGTGGTCGAAGACGAGGCGGCGCACCTCCGCGAGGTGGCCCGGCGCGGCGACGCGCAGGAACGCGTGGCCCGCGTCGGTGAGGCCCGCGACCAGGCCGCGCCTGTCGGTGGCGCAGGCCCGGCGTTCCACCCAGCCGCGTTCCTCCAATGCGGACACCGCGTGCGAGAGCCTCGTCGTGGTGGTGCCGGTCTTGCGGGCGAGCCGCGTCATGCGCATGCTGCCGCCGGGCTCGGCGCTGAGCATGGCGAGGATCCGGTAGTGGGCGTGCGTGAGGCCGGCGTCGTCGCGCAGCTGCCGGTCCAGCGCGGTCGGCAGCAGCATCAGGAGCTGCGTGATGTGCAGCCAGGTGGTCATCTCGGCGGCCGTCAGCCACCGGGGTTCCGCGGGTCGGACGTCGGTCACCCCGTCATCCTCCCTTCTCGCGGACCGGACGGGCACGGCGAGCCCGCTCACGCCCGGACGGTCAGCAGCAGGTCGTCGATCGGCAGGCGCACGCGTGCGGCGGTCTCCCGTCCGGCGAACGGTTCGGCGAGCCGGGCGGGTTCGCCGCGCAGGCCGACGGCGACGACCACGAGCGGTGTCACGTCGTCCGAGAGCGCGGACGTGAGGCGGTCGCGGTCGAAGCCGCCCATCTGGTGCACCGCGAGGCCTTCCGCCTCGGCCTGCACCGACAGGTGCGCCACGGCCTGGCCCGCGTCGTAGACGGCCCACGGCTGGGCGGCGCCGTCGGTGCCCGTCGTGCGGGCCGCGACGACGACCAGCGCGGACGCGTCCCGCGCCCAGACCTGGTTGCCGCCGGCCAGGGTGCCGAGCACCGCACCGTGCTCGGCGGTGCCGCGCCGGGCCACGGCGAACCGCCACGGCTGCGTGTTCGAGGCGCTCGGCGCCCACCTGGCCGCCTCCAGCAACGCCGTCAGCTGCCCGTCCGCGAGCTCGTGGCCGGGGTCGAACGCGCGGGAGCTCCACCGCGCCGACAGCAGCGGGTGCACGGGCACGTCGGTCGAGGCGTTCTTCTCTGCCACGTCGATCATCTTCAGTCCTTTGTGGAGCTAGGCCGGGAGGGCGAGGGTGTGGTGGGTGTGCGAGACCTTCGCGGACAGGTAGGCGGCGTTCTCCTCGGTCAGGTGCACGCCGGTCGGCACGCGGCCGACGACCTGAACGCCGAGCGCGTCGAGCTGCAGCGCCTTGTCGGGGTTGTTGCTGAGCAACCGGATCCGGTCGGCTCCGAGCGCCCGCAGCATCTGCGCGGCGGCCGAGTAGTCGCGCTCGTCCTCACCGCGGCCGAGCGCGAGGTTCGCCTCGTAGGTGTCCAGGCCGGAGTCCTGCAACGCGTAGGCGTCGAGCTTGGCGTACAGGCCGATGCCGCGGCCCTCCTGGCGCAGGTACAGCAGGAAGCCGCCCTCCCCGGCGATGCGCTCGACCGCCTCGCGGAGCTGCGGACCGCAGTCGCAGCGCTGTGAGCCGAACACGTCACCGGTGAGGCACTCGCTGTGCGGCCGCACGAGCGGCACACCGCCGTCGAGCGCGGAACGCCACTCCCCCAGCGCCAGCGCGAGGTGTTCGCGGCCGTCCGCGAGTCCGGTGAAGGTGAAGACCTCCGCCGTCGTGGCGTACCAGTCCGGGAACTCAAGAGGCACGGTCACTCGCGTGCGCACCGTCGCCGGCCTCACCGCTGTGTCCATCCCAGGCCTCCGTCTTGTTGAAGTTTCACATATCACTCTGCATGCTTGATATTGAAGTTTCAACAAGAGACGGCGTGGGCTGCGTCACGCAAGATCACCTCAACTGGTTGTGCAGCCGACGCCGAACCTGGGCACTCTGGACGGGACATCAGGCGGACGCGGCGAGGGGACGGTCGGTGAGCAGCGCTGACGACGGAGAAGACCGGCCCGCGTTCACCGACGTGTTCGCGGAGAGCGAGGAGATAGGCCGCGACCTCGCCGCCGTGGACTGGTCCGCCACCCCGCTCGGCCCGCCCGCCGGCTGGCCGCAGAGCCTGCAGACCGCCGTGAGCATCCTGCTGTCATCGCGGTTCTCGATGTGGATGGCGTGGGGTCCGGACCTGACCTTCTTCTGCAACAACGCCTATCGGCTCAACACGCTCGCCCGGAAGTACCCGTGGGCGCTGGGCCGGCCCGCCGAGCAGGTGTGGGCGGAGATCTGGGACGACATCGGGCCCAGGGTCGACAGCGTGCTGACCACCGGGCAGGCGACCTGGGACGAGGCGCTGCGGCTGTTCGTCGACCGCTCCGGCTACCTGGAGGAGAGCTACCACACGTTCTCCTACAGCCCGCTGCGCGACGAGAGCGGCGCGGTGGCGGGCATGTTGTGCGTCGTCAGCGAGGAGACCGAACGCGTCATCGGCGAACGCCGGATGGCGACGCTGCGCGACCTCGGCTCCGACCCCAGCCTGGCGCGCGAGGAGCACGAGGTCCTCGCGCACGCCTGCGCCCAGCTCGACGGCAACCAGCAGGACCTGCCGTTCACCCTCACCTACCTCTTCGACGACGGCCACGCGCGGCTGGCCTGCGCCACCGGGACCATGGCCGGTCATCCCGCAGCCCCCGACGCCATCCCTCTCGCGGACGAGTCGATCTGGCCGGTCGCCGCGGCGCGGAGCGGCGAGTCCGTCGTGGTCGACCTCGACGGGGTCAGCGATCTTCCCGGCGGCGCCTGGGAAAAGCCTCCCACCAGCGCACTGGTGGTGCCGCTGCAACGACCCGGCGGCGTACCGCACGGCTTCCTGGTGGCGGGCCTGAACCGCCACCGCCTGCTCGACGAGGCCTACCGCGGTTTCGTCGAACTGGTCGCGGGCCACCTCGCCGCGGGCGTGGCGGGTGCCCGTGACTTCCGCGCCCAGCAACGACGTGCGGAGGAGCTGGCCGAGCTCGACCGCGCCAAGACCGCGTTCTTCTCCAACATCAGCCACGAGTTCCGCACGCCGCTGACCCTGATCATGGGCCCCGTGCAGGACCTCCGGGACCAGCTGGCCCAGGCAGACCCGAAAGCGGGCCAGGAGCTGGAGGTCATCCACCGCAACGGGTTGCGGCTCGGCAAGCTGGTCAACACCCTGCTCGACTTCTCCCGGCTCGAAGCGGGCCGCATGCAGGCGGTGTTCCAGCCGGTCGACCTCGCCGCGGCCACCGCCGAGCTCGCCAGCGTGTTCCGCTCGGCCGTCGAGAGGGCGGGGCTGGACTTCGAGATCGACTGCCCACCGCTGCCCGAACCGGTGCACGTCGACCTCGCCCTGTGGGAGAAGGTCGTGCTCAACCTGTTGAGCAACGCCCTCAAGTTCACCGTGGACGGTTCGGTGTGCGTGTCAGTCCGGGAGCGTGACGGCAAGGCGGTCGTCACGGTCGCCGACACCGGCGTCGGTGTGGCGCCGGAGGAGATCACCCGGCTGTTCGAACGCTTCCACCGCATCGAGCACACGTGGTCGCGGTCCAAGGAGGGCAGCGGCATCGGGCTCGCGCTGGTGCAGGAGCTCGTGGGCCTGCACGGCGGCACCATCCACGCCGAGAGCACCGTGGACGAGGGCACCACGTTCACCGTCGAGCTGCCGTTCGGCACCGACCACCTGCCCGCCGGAACGCTGTCGCAGGAGACCGGCCTCGCCGCGGTGTCCGACATCGCCACGCCCTACGTGCAGGAGGCACTGCGCTGGCTGCCGGACGCGAGTGCGGCCGCTGAGGACCTGCTGCCCGGCACCACCGCGGCCACCGCGCCGGAGGTCCCCGCCACGGTGCTGGTGGCCGACGACAACGCGGACATGAGGGAGTACCTGACCCGGCTGATGATCAGGGCCGGCTACGACGTGCGCGCCGTGAACGACGGCGTGGCGGCGCTGGAGTCGGCCCGCACCCGGCCGCCGGACCTGGTGGTCAGCGACGTGATGATGCCGCGCATGGACGGCCTCTCGCTGGTCACCGCCCTGCGCGCCGACCAGCGCACGATGTCCGTCCCGGTGCTGCTGTTGTCCGCCCGCGCGGGTGAGGAGGCGTCAGGAGAGGGCCTGCGGGCGGGTGCGGACGACTACCTCGTCAAGCCGTTCGCGGCGGCCGACCTGCTGGCGCGGGTGCGCGCGAACGTCGACCTCGCGCGGTTGCGCGGGCAGCACGCCCGCTGGCGCGACGCGTTGATCGACTCGTTGCAGGAGGCGTTCTTCGTCTGCGACGACGACGGCGCCGTCGTGGAGGTGAACGCCGCGTTCACCGAGATCCTCGGCTACGGACCGGAAGGGCTGCCCTATCCCGTGCCGCACCCGTGGTGGCCCGACGAGCGGACCGATCCCGAGGCGCGCAGGCAGTTCGCCGAGGCGTTCGAGGCGCGCTCGGGCCGTGACCAGCGCGGCCGGACCCTCCCCGTCACCCACCGCGACGGCAGGCGGTTGTGGGTCAGCGCGCTCATGAACCCCGCGCGCGACCCCGACAGCGGCCGGACGATGACCGTCGGCACGTTCCGCGACGCGACCGCCGACCACCACGTCCGGCGGCGGGAGACCGCGCTGGCCGAGATGAGCATGCGGCTGTCCCGCGCGACCAGCGCCACCGACGCGCTGACCGGTGCGCTGGAACAGCTCGAAAGCCTGTGGCGGACGGAGCAGGTACTGGCGGTCGTCTTCGCCAGGGACGCGAAACCGCAGGTGACCGGCATGGATCTCGCCTGGTCCGACCTGCCCGCGCCGCAGCGCGAGAGGCTCTACGCGCTGACCGGGAACTCGGCGCTGATCCCGGTGTTCACCGAGGACGGCATCGTGGTCACCGTCGAACACCCCGACGGGCCGATGGTGCTCCTGCTGCGCCTCGACTCGCGCCACGAGTTCACGGAGCAGGACGAGCTGCTGCTGTCGTTGCTCGCGGGGCACCTGACGCAGGGTCTGACCCGCGCCCGCCAGATCGACCAGCAACGGGAGACCGCGCTGGCGCTGCAACGCGCGATCCTCGGCCCGTCGCACCTGCCCGGCGGGTTCGCCGTGCGGTACGAGCCGGCCGCGCGGCCGTTGGAGGTCGGCGGCGACTGGTACGACACGTTCGCCCTGCCCAACGGGCGCATCGGCATCGTCGTCGGGGACTGCGTCGGCCGCGGGCTCTCGGCCGCCGCCGTGATGGGACAGCTGCGCAGCGCGTGCCGTGCCCTGCTGTTGCAGGAGATCGGGCCGGCCCGCGCGCTCATGGCGCTCGACCACTTCGCCGCCGGTGTCCGCGGTGCCCTGTGCACCACCGTGTTCTGCGGTGTCCTCGACCCCGACACCGGGCACCTCGTCTACTCCAGCGCCGGGCACCCGCCCGCGATCCTCGCGCTGGTGGACGGCACGACCCAGCTGCTCGAAGGCGGCCGTTCCATCCCGCTCGCGGTCAAGCTAGGCGTGCAGCGCACGGAGGCCGAGTGCGTCCTGCCGCCGAGGTCCACGCTGCTCACCTACACCGACGGACTCGTCGAACGCCGCCGCAGCTCGTTGAACGAGGGCATCGACAAGGCAGCGCACGCCGTCCAGGAGGGCCGCGCCAACGGCCTGGAGGACCTCGCGGGCGCGATCATGGCGGCCCTCTCCCCGTCAGGAGGCTACGACGACGACGTGGCTCTGCTGCTGTACCGGCACCCCGCACCGCTGGAGGTGACGTTCCCCGCCGAACCCGGCGAGCTCCAGGGCGCCCGCGGCAAGCTGCGCTCCTGGTTGCGCCAGTGCGGGTTCTCCACCGGACACGCCCAGCGCGTCCTGGTCGCCGTCGGCGAGGCGTCCGCCAACGCCGTCGAGCACGCCTACCGGGACGCGACGCGCCAGGCGGTCCGGCTGCGGCTGGAGACCGTCGGCGGCAGCGACCTGCACGTGACCGTGATCGACACCGGCACGTGGAAGACACCGAACACCGAGCCGGACGCGCGTCGCGGCCGCGGTACGACGATCATGCGCACGATGATGGACGAAGTAGACGTAGTCCCCGACCCGACCGGTACGACCGTGACGATGCAGGTGAAGATTCCTCATGACGCCACTGACCCTGACCAAGACCACCGACCCGCAGGGCAGGCCCGTGCTCAAGGTCGCGGGTGAGATCGACCTCAGCAACACCGACGCCTTCGAGAAGGCCCTCGCGGACACCAAGGGAGCGCTCGTAGTGGACCTCTCCGAGGTGCACTACATCGACAGCGCCGGGATGAGCGTGCTGTTCACGCACGCGGAGCGGGTCGAGGTGATCGCGACGTCACTGCTCACGCCTCTGCTGGAGATGTCGGGACTCAGCTCCATGACCACGGTGCGCGGCGTCGGCGACTAGCCGAGTTCGGAGAGCGCGGCGACCGTGTGCGCGACGATCTTCTCCTGGGCTTCGGCCCTGGAGACGGTCGGCACGCCGTCCCCCGGCTGGTCGCCGTAGTCGCCGAAGAACGCGTGCACCGCACCTGGGACCAGTTCGAACCGCGTGTCCGGCGGCAGCAGCCTCTTCGAGTCGGCGACGTCCCGCGGTGTCGTGAAGCCGTCCCGTTCGCCGTGGATCGACCACGCGCTGAGCCCGCCGCGACCGGACAGGTCGTCGACCGGGTAGGACGCCCACAGCACCAGGCCGCGCACCTTCGGGTCCGCGAGGACGTCCCGTGCCGCGGCCACGCCTCCCAGGGAGTGCCCGCCGACCGCCCACACCGGCACCTCGGGGTGTTCGGCGCGCAGGGGTGCCGTGTCGCTGCTCAGCAGTGCGATGTTCAGCGGCTCCTTCACGACCACGACGAGAAACCCTTGTGCGGCAACGCGGCGCAGCAGCGGGACGTAGGCGCGGTGGTCCACCCGTGCACCGGGGTGGAACACGAGACCGGCGCGCACCGGGCCGTCCGGTCTGAGCACCGTCGCGTTGCCACTGTCCTGAGTGGACGCGAACGGCTGGAGGTACAGCAGTGGTGCGATCAGGACGACGGTGAGTGCTAGTGCGAGCCACGTTGGGACTCGCCGCCAAAACGCTGCCGTGACGGTGATGGCGGCGGTCGCGGCCAGCAGGAGCAGGTGGGCGGGGTGGCCTGCGGTCAGCGGGCCCCAGCCGAGGGCCAGGAGGGCGAGTGGGACGCCCGCGCCGGCTGCGGCCGCCAGTCGGCGCGGCCAGGTCATGGGCGGACCGGAGGCGAGACGTTCAGCATGCTGAGCATTATGCCGGTGGCCGATGTGGTCGGCACAACGGCGCCACCGGCCGTCGCACGAACGTCTCCGCCGTCAGACCCCGCGCCTCCGGGCGAAGCTCGCCGGCGTAGTGCCGTACCAGCGGCGGAACGCGTGGATGAAGCTGGCGGCCTCCGCGAACCCCAGCTCGACCGCCGCCTGCTCGACCGGCACTCCCCCGCCGAGGAGCACCGCGGCCCGTTCGGACCTGACCTCGTCGAGCAGCGCCTGGTAGCTGGTGCCGGACTCGCTCAGCCGCCGCCGCAGCGTGCGGGAGCTGAGGCCGAGTGCGCGGGCCACGACCGGCATCGTCTCCTCGAACCGCGCGGACCGCTCCAGCAGGCGGCGCACCTCGTCCGCGACGCCCGGCTTCCTGCGGCGGCGGGCGGCGATGTCCTGGCACTGCCGTTCGCACAACGCCGTCGCCTCCGGGCTGGCCAGCGGCAGCGCGCGTGCGAGCAGTGAAGCGTCCACAACGGACCTGTTGCGGGGTGCGGAGAACCTCGGCCGCACACCGAAGACCTCCTCGTGCGCCTGGACGTCGGCCGGGGCGAGGTGGGTTACGTCCACGGACAGGACGGGCACCTCGCCGGCGAGTTCGCGGATCACCGTGTGGATGGCGGCGAGGTCGCGTTCGACGAGGAACGGCACCACGTCGTCGGGCAGGGCGCCGGGGTCGAGGGAGAGAACCAGGAGGTCGCCGTCCAGTTCGGCGGTGGGCGCGGTGAAGGTGAAGCTGAGGTCCAGGTAGCGCAACGCGACGTCGATCGCGTCCTGCACGGTGGCGGCGCTGAGGAACGCGTGGCCGAGCACTCCGAACGTCGTGGCGTGGTAGTGGCGGCCGACGTCCACGCCCGCGTCCGGGAGGAGTGCCGCGAGGTTGCGCACGACGGCCAGTTCCTGGCGGGCGTTGATCTCGGCCGCCGGGTCGGACAGCTCGTCCGCGGTGAGGTCGCTGCCTTCGAGGAGTGCGTGGCGCGGCAGTCCGTGCTCGGTGCCGAAGCGCAGCAGCAGTGCCACGCTCGCGATGCCGCGGGGGAAGTCCCAGTGCCGGGTCGCCGGTTCGGCCAACGTCCTCATGGCCGCGATTGTCAATCGCGCGGCCGCTGTTGTCCTGGTGCGAACGGGTGGTTGTTCCTAGTTTCGACCTCGTGCCAGCAAACCCCGAAGTGGTCGTCATCGGTGCCGGGTTCGGCGGTCTCGGGGTCGCGTTGTCCCTGCGCAGAGCCGGGTTCGACCGCGTGACGGTGCTGGAGCGGGCCGACGGCGTCGGCGGGGTCTGGCGGGACAACACCTATCCAGGGGCCGCGTGCGACGTGCCGTCGTCGCTCTACTCGTACTCCTTCGCGCCGCACCACTCGTGGCCGCGCCGCTACTCCGCCCAGCCCGACATCCTCGCCTACCTCCAGCGGACGGCGGCGGAGATCCGGGACCGGATCAGGTTCGGTGCCGACGTCGTGGCCGCGTCCTTCGACGGCGGTCGGTGGCGGGTCGAACTGGCCGGCGGCGAGGTCATGGAGGCGGACGTGCTCGTGTCGGCGGTGGGGCAGCTCAACCGGCCGTCGATCCCGGTGCTGCCCGGCCTGGACCGGTTCCGCGGCCCGGTGTTCCACAGCGCTCAGTGGCGGCACGACGTCGACCTCGGCGACAAGAGGATCGCGGTGGTGGGCACGGGTGCGAGCGCGGTGCAGTTCGTGCCGCGGATCCAGCCGTTGGCCGAGCGACTCACGGTCTTTCAACGCTCCGCGCCGCACGTTCTGCCGAAGCCTGACGCGCGGCTGCGCGGTCGTGCGCACCCGTTGACCGCACGCGCGGCACGCGGTGGGGTGTGGCTCGCGGGTGAGGCGCTGACCGGGCTCCTCACCGCCGGACGGTTCTCGCGCGGCCTGGTCGCGGGCGTCGCCGCGGCCCACCGACGACTCCGGGTGCGCGACCGGGACCTGCGGGAACGACTGCGGCCGCGCGAGCACGCCGGGTGCAAGCGGGTGCTGTTCAGCAACGACTGGTACCCGGCGCTCACCGCCCCGAACGTCGACGTCGTGACCGAGCCGATCACCGAGATCACCGATCGGGGCGTGGTGGCCGGCGGTCGCGAGCACGCCGCCGACGTGCTGATCTGGGGCACCGGCTTCCAGGTCGCCGACTTCCGGCTCCCGATGACGGTCACCGGCGCGCACGGTCGTCAGCTCGCCGACGTGTGGGCCGGGCGGCCACGGGCGCACCTGGGCATGTCCGTGCCGGGCTTTCCCAGCTTCTTCCTGGTCTACGGCCCGAACACGAACCTCGGTGGCAACTCGATCGTCACGATGATCGAGGCGCAGTGCCGTTACGTCGTCGAGGCGGTGCGTCACCTCGACTCCGGAGCCGCCGCCTTCGAGGTGCGGCCCGAGGTCGCCGAGGCGTTCGACGCGGAGATGCGGGCACGGCTGGCGAACGGCGTGTGGAGCGGCTGCGGCTCGTGGTACCGCGCCGAGGACGGGTCCGTCACGACCAACTGGCCGGGCAGCACCAGGGAGTACCTGCGCAGGACCGCGCGCCTGCGGCTCGACGACCACGTGCCGGCGTGCACGGGCCTGACCTCGGAAGGGGTGTGAGACGTGGACTACGACGTGCTGGTCGTCGGCTCGGGGTTCGGCGGCGCGGTGACCGCCCTGCGGCTGACCGAGAAGGGCTACCGGGTGGGCGTGCTGGAGGCGGGCAGGCGGTTCGCCGACCACGAGCTCCCGCGCACGTCCTGGCACCTGCGCGACTACCTGTTCGCGCCCGTCATCGGCTGCACGGGCATCCAGCGGATCACGCCGTTGCGCGACGTGCTGGTCCTCAGCGGAGCCGGTGTCGGCGGAGGTTCCCTCGTGTACGCCAACACCCTGTACGAGCCGCCCGAGTCGTTCTTCCGCGATCCGCGCTGGGCGCACATCACCGACTGGCGGGCCGAGCTCGCGCCGCACTACGACCAGGCGAGCCGGATGCTCGGCGTCGTGGAGAACCCGGTGCGCACGGAGGCAGACCGGTTGCTGTGCGAGGTCTCCGCCGAGATGGGCGTCGAGGCGACCTTCCGCCCGACCCGAGTCGGTGTCCACTTCGGACGCGACGGCGAGGACCCGTTCTTCGGTGGCGCGGGACCCAAGCGCAACGGCTGCATCGCGTGCGGCGCCTGCATGACCGGGTGCCGCCACAACGCGAAGAACACACTCCCCAAGAACTACCTGCACCTCGCCGAACAGGCCGGTGCCGAGGTGTGGCCGCTGACCACGGTGACCGACGTGCAGCCGGGAAGCGCCGGCGGGTACGCCGTGCGCACTCGTCGGACCGGCGGCCGCGCGGAACGCGTCTTCACCAGCGCCCAGGTGGTGTTCGCCGCCGCGTCGCTCGGCACGCAGCGGTTGTTGCACCAGATCCGCGACGGCGGCGGGCTCCCCGGCCTGTCGCCGCGGCTCGGAGCGTTGTGCCGCACCAACTCCGAGGCCGTGGTCGCGGTGCGCACGACCGACGGGCGGACCGACCACTCGCGCGGGATCGCGATCACGTCGTCGATCCACCCGGACGCGGACACGCACGTCGAGGTCGTCCGGTACGGACGCGGCAGCAACCTCCTGGGCCTGCTCATGACCACGCTCGTCGACGGCGGTCCCGCAAGAACGCGGCGCGGCCTCGCCCAGCTGCGGGCCGAGTTCCGCACGGCGCTGCGGCTGCACACCCCGCGCCGGTGGTCGGAGGAGACGATCGCGTTGCTGGTCATGCAAAGCCTCGACAACTCGCTCACCACCCGGACCAGGCGCGGGCGCCTCACCACGACCCAGGGTGAGGGCGAGCCCAACCCGTCGTGGATCCCGGCCGGGCACGACGTGGCCCGGCGGATCGCGGCGCTGTCGGGAGGGGTGGCGCGGGGCGCGTGGACGGACCTGGCGGACGTCCCGCTGACCGGGCACCTCATCGGCGGGTGCGTGATCGGCGACTCCCCCGCCACCGGCGTGGTCGACCCGTACCACCGGGTGCACGGGCATCCCGGGCTGCACGTCGTGGACGGCTCCACGATCCCGGCCAACCTCGGGGTCAACCCGGCGCTGACGATCACGGCGCTGGCCGAGCGCGCGATGTCGTTGTGGCCTTGCAAGGGTGAGCCGGATCCGCGCCCGCCGCTCGGGTCGGGCTACCGGAGGGTGCGGGCGGTGGCGCCGCGCCGGCCCGCGGTGCCGGTGGACGCGCCCGGCGCGTTGCGGCAAGTGGAGGCGGAAGCTGAGGTGCCGCGGCACGAAGGGGAGGTGGCTGATGTGCCCTGATATCCCCCTCGACCCGTTGCGGCACGTGGAGGCGGAAGCGGCCGATGTGCCGCGGCACGCGGGCGAGGTAGCCGATATGCCCTGACGTGCCCCACGGACTGCCGAAACCGTTGCTTCACAAGGGAGATTCCGCCGATGCCCGCTGACTTCCCTCCTGCACCGTGGAACCTCTGCGGCCGAGGTTGGCTCACGGTGTGGACGGCACCACGCTCGGCGGTGCCCCTGCCGCCGCCGGGTGTGGTGCCGCTGACCCTGTTCGGCCGGGTCGTCGTGGTGTCCGCGTTCGTCGACTACACCCCGCCGGGCCTG
Source organism: Lentzea sp. NPDC058436 (assembly GCF_042721515.1). NCBI lineage: Bacteria > Bacillati > Actinomycetota > Actinomycetes > Pseudonocardiales > Pseudonocardiaceae > Lentzea > Lentzea sp. NPDC058436. Next base: position 1,309,609 of record NZ_JBHXLF010000002.1, on the reverse strand, counting down.
CTCTCCTACCACGAGCTGATGGCGGCCGTGGTGGTGCGGCGCGGACTCCGGCCGGGGCTGACCATCACCGACATCTGGGTCGACGACGAGACGTCCCAACGGGGTGCGCGGGCGATGTGGGGAATCCCCAAGCAGTTGGCGGACTTCACGCTCACCGCCGCACCACCTCTCACCGCCGCACCGCCCCTCACCGCCACCGCAACGCCACTCACCGCCGCACCACCTATCACCGCTGACGCCCACGGCATCGCCGGCGCGCAAGAACGTCCGCTGAAAGCACCACGACTGCCGGCGTGGATCTCGACCTCGGTGTGGCAGATCCACGGAGACACCGCCCATCGCACGAAGCTGCGCACCACCGCCCGCGTCCGCCCGACCCGCTTGCGCTGGCGGATCGCCCCGGACAGCGCGCTCGGCTGGCTCGCGAACGCCCGGCCGCGCCTGCACCTCGCGGTCACGAACCTGCGCATGCGGTTCGGCGAGTCCTGACTTCGCGGCACCACCCGTGCCGCGGGATCCACCCATCTCACGAGGAGTGGTTCATGCGAGTAATCCTTGCCACGCTCGCCCTGGCGGCCTCCCTGCTAGCCGCCCCCGCCGCGTTAGCGGCGCCACCGGACTACGGCCTGCCCGGCACGTACCCGGTGGCGTACAGCGACGTCACGGCCGTCGCGGGCGGCAGGTCCGTGCCGGCCCGCGTCCACTACCCCGCCACGGCTGCCGGGACGAACCAGCCGGTGGCGGCCGGCCGGTTCCCCGCGATCGCCTTCGGGCACGGGTTCTTCCAGGCCACGTCGAAGTACACGAGCACCAGCAATCACCTGGCGTCGTGGGGTTTCGTCGTCGTGGTGCCGACCACGCAGGGCGGCCTAAGCCCCAACCACGGCACTTTCGCCGACGACCTCAACACCGGCCTGACCTGGCTCGTCGCCCAGGACACCACCGCGGGATCACGGTTCCGCGACCACGTCAGCACCGCCTCGCTCGGCGTCGCGGGGCACTCGATGGGCGGCGGCGCGGCGGTGCTCGCGGCCGCCCGCAACCCGAGGGTCACGGCGGTCTCCACCTACGCCGCCGCCGAGACGACACCGTCGGCCAAGGCAGCGGCGGCCACGCTCGCGGCACCGGCCCAGTTCCTGGCCGGGTCGCAGGACACGATCACCCCGGTCGCCGACCACCAGCGGCCGATGTTCGCCGCGAAGCCGCCGTCGAGGCAGCTGCGCACCATCACCGGCGGGTTCCACTGCGGGTTCATGGACTCGTCGGGTCTGTTCTGCGACAACGGTTCCATCACGCGCGCCGCCCAGCTCGTCGCGGCGAAGCGGGTCATGACGTCGTGGTTCCGCCACTACCTGAGTGGCGACCCGGCCGCGCGTGACTTCGTGTGGGGCCAGCCCGCCCGCACCGATGCGGCCGTCACGTTCGAGGGCACCGAGTAACGAGCCGAGGCGACTGTCTCCTGTGGACCGAGCAGGAGGCAGTCGCTACTTCTTGAGTCTGCGGCTCCCCGCGTGCCAGTCCTCGACCTCGCCGGTCTCCCGCGTCGTGACGCCGAACGACGGCAGCTGCGGCCGTTCGCGCAGGCTCCGCTTGAGTTCGGCGAATCCGGGGAACCGGGCGAGACCGACCACGTGGTCCCACAGCTCCGAGGCCTGTTCCTCGTCCGGCAACCGGCTGATCACCGGGCCGAAGAACGCGACGCCCTCCGGCGGTTCGAAGTGGATGATCGGCGTGCCGACGTCCTTGCCCGTCAACGACAACGCCTCGTCCGACTCGGCCTGGATCTCGGCGTCGCGCGCCACGTCGTCCAAAGCGTCGGTGAACGACACCGGAAGACCCGCCTCGGCCAGCGCGTCGGCGACCAGAGCGGGATCACCCTGCCAGCCGGGGATCCGCCCCTCGTCGGGACCGGTCTCGAAGATCCGCGCGCCGAGAGCGGCGTAGAGCGGGCCGACCGCCTCACGGCCGTGCGCCTCCCGCACCGCCGCCGCCACCCGCAACAACCGCAGACCGGCCGTGTGCTGGGCCTCGTACTCGGCCGGGAAGTGGCTGTCGTAGTCGAGGTGCGCGTTGATCTGGCGCAGCGAGATGAACCGCCAGTCGACGGTGTAGCCGCGTTGCGCCTGGACGAGCCTGACCCACTTGCTCGTCATCCACGCGAACGGGCAGATCGGGTCGAAGTAGAAGTTGATGTCGGTTCGTGCGGTCATGACCGTCCTTCCACGAGAGCTTTCGGGAACGCGTGGCCGCGAGCGAGGACCACGACCACGACGGTCGGGACCAGCAGCACGACGGCCGCGATCATCAGGGATCCGGAGCCGAACCCGGCGAGCAACGCGCCGCCGGCCAGGCCGCCCAGACCGATTCCGAGGTTCCAGGTCGTCACCATCGACGACTGGGCCACGTCCGCGTGCCTGCCCGCCGCCCTCATCAAAGCCGACTGCAGCAGGGTGGCCACACCTCCGAACGAGAGTCCCCAGGCAGCGACCGCGACGTAGTCGACGATGGGGCTGGAGGACGCGACGGCCAGCGTTGCGGCGGCCACGGCGAAGAGCGTGGTGCTGACGACGACCAGCGTGCGGTGGTGCCGGTCGATCAGCACGCCCGTGAGCCAGATGCTGACGATCGAGACGACGCCGAAGTCGAGGAGCACCCACTGGACCTGGTCCTGCAGCCCGGCGTCGGCGAGGATCGGCGCGATGTAGGTGTAGAGGATGGTGTGCGCGAGCACGAACGCGCCGGTCACCGCGAGCACTGTGCGGATGCCGCGCAACCTCAGGATGCGGCGCAACGGGATCCGGTCCTCCGCCTGCTGGCCGGGGAAGTTCGGCAGCCGCCACGCGGTCCAGCAGATCAGCAGCGCGGTCAGGGCCGTCACGAGGCCGAACGTGAGCTGCCACCCGACCGCCCTGCCGAGGTACGCCCCGACGGGCACGCCGAGGGACAGCGCCACGGGTGTCCCCGCCATCGCGAACGCCATCGCCCTGCCCTTCAGCCCAGGACCGACCAGGCGCGACGCGTAGCCGCCGAGAAGGCTCCACACGACTCCGGACGAGGCACCGGCGATGAACCGGGCGGCCATCGTGAGGGGGAAGCTCAACGAGAGAGCGGTCACGAGGTTGGCGATCACGAACCCCACGAGCGCCGTCAGCAGCAGGTGGCGGCGCGGCCAGGTGGAGGTGGCCAGGCTGACGGGGATCGCCGTCAGCAGCGTGCCGACGGCATAGATCGTGACCGTCTGACCGGCCACGGACTCCGAGACCTCCAGCGCCCTGCTCATCTGCGGCAGCACGCCCGCCGGCAACGCCTCGGTCAGCGTGGTGACCAGCCCGGCGGTGAAGAGCGCGATCAGGGGCGGGAGCGGCAGTCGTTCCGCGGACGTCCGCGGAGCGTTCAGTGTGGTGCTCACGACTTTCCTTCGAATGGTCAGAGCCGCAAGGAGGCTTTCGGCCTCACGGCGGACCTCCGCGATGGCGGCGGCTCGACTAGGCTCCAACCTTGACATCAGTGTGAAGGCAAACGGCGGTCGCGGGGTTGTGATGCGGATCAAAGAGCTGACCGAGCGGACCGGCGTCTCCGCCCGGCTGCTGCGCTACTACGAGGAACAGGGCCTCCTCAGCCCCCTGCGGCAGGAGAACGGCTACCGCGACTACGACGAGTCCTCGGTCGCACGGGTCGAGCAGATCCGCAGCCTGCTGGACGCGGGGCTGACCACGGAGATCATCAGGGCCGTGCTGCCCTGCATCGCCGAGGCGGCGATCTCGCAGTACCCCGCGCCGGACTTCGTGAGCAGGGTGCGGCTGGAACGCGGCCGCATGGCCGACCGCATCGCGGCCCTGTCGAAGAACCTCCATGCGATCGACGACTACCTGGCCGCCGTCGTCAAGGAGTGACGCCGTCCAGCAGGACGAACTCCGCGCGGCCCGACCGCACCCCGTTGACCTGGAGCTCGACCGCGTGCTCGCCGGGGTGGTAGAGGCGGGTGGTCAGCACCTTGAACGAGTGCTCGCGGCTGAGCTCGTAGGTCTCCCCCGGCTCCACAGTCCGGGTGGTCAGCTTGAACGTCTTGCCGGTGAGCGTGCCGTTGGCCTTGCGGTGGTGGACCACGTAGTCGATCACCAGCCGGGCGGGCTCGCGGTCGAGGTTGCGCACGGATCCCTTGAAGGACAACGTCTCCCCGATCGCCACGGTGCTGGCGGCGAGCAGCGGACCGACCACGTCGAGACGCGCCGAGGTGAAGCCCAGCAACGCCAGCGCGCCGGGATGTCCTTGTTTGACCAGGGTGCGCAGCCCGTGCCGGACGAGACGAGCGGTGTTGGCGTCGGGGGCGGCCATCCACCCGGTCGCGGTCGCGACGACCTGGTCCGGGTGCCGGCGGCTGATGTCGTTGAGGTGGTTGGCGACCGACCGCCGCACGTACTCGCTGTCGTCGCGGTAGAGCGCGTCGAGGATCGGCAGGGTCGCTTCGGGTGCGGTGAGAACTCCGGGCACGCGGATCGCCCAGGGCAGCAACGGCCGCGTGCCCTCGGAGGCGAGCCGGCGCACGTGCTCGTCCTCGGACCGGGTCCAGCCGAGGATCGTGCCCAGTGCCCGGCCGAGGTCCTCGTTGAGCAACGAACGCAGCGCGAACTCCGACGTCAGCCGCGGCGTGAGCTCCGCGAGCAGCGCGAGGGCGTCGTCGAACGCGTCGGTGCCGCCCTCGCTGATCGCCTTGGTGGCCACGGCGCTGGTGACGGGCCAGATCAGCCAGCCGGTGAACGACGGCGACTTCTCCGCGGCGGCCCGCACGGTCCGCGCGAACGACGCGTAGTCACCCGGCAGGTCGTCGAGCAGCGCGTCCCGCAGGAGGTCGCTGCGTTCCCGCAGTGCCAGCGGAGGCAGGACGGCCTCGGCGGCGCTGAGCCGCGGCAGACGCGCTCGGGGCTTCACGACCCGCAAGGAGGTGATGAGGGCGCGGACGGTCTGGACACCGATCAGTTCGTCGGCAAACGGCATGCCCGCGATGCTACCGAGCTTCGTCCATCGTGGACGGGTGGGAGACGCCGCACAGCTCGTTCTCCCACCCGTCCGCCGTCGCGCTCAGTAGAGCTTCACCTCCGTCAGCCCCGTCCGGAAGCCGGCGGCGTGCGTCATCACCACGCGCAGCCGTTGCGTGCTGACCGGTGTGAACTGGACGAGGTTGTAGTTGGCCCGCGGCGAGACCGGCGTCCGCACCTGGCCCGGCACGTCGGCCCACGCGCTGCCGTTCCAGTACTGCACCTGGAACGACGCCGGCGCCCGGTAGCGGTTGCCGCCCCGGTCGTCGCGGAAGTACAGGCGCGCCTCCCCCACCTGGCGCTGCTGCCCGAGGTTCAGCTCGTACCAGTCGGTCGCGTTCGGTGAGCCGGCGCTGCCCCAGATCGGTTCGTTGATCGGGAAGCCGTCCACCGCGGCGGCGGCCGACGTGCCGGACGCCGTGTAGGAGGCCGACGCGCCCTGGGCCAGGTTCGGACGGGTGGAGGTCAGGTCGACACCCGCCTTGGCGAAGACGTCCACCATCCGCGTGCTGTTCTGCACGACGTCGCGGGGTGCGCGGACGCCGGCGATCGACGTCTGGTGGGTGACCGTGCCGCCGGAGGGCAGCGTGACCGTGCCGGTCGCGGGGTCGTAGAGGACGCGGGTCAGCCGGTCCACCGTGAACGCGCGGGTGCCGTTCAGGTACACCGAATAGCCTTGCGGGACACCGTTGTAGCGGGTCACGCCGTCGGACGGGTCGTCCCACACGACGCTCAGGTCGGTGTTGCGGTGGCGCAGGTTGTTGACGGCGAAGTGCGACCAGCCGATGTTGATCGGTGACAGCTCGATCAGGCCGTCGGTGCGCGGGCGCAGGCCGGCGACGTCCTCCACGACGGTCCAGTTTCCGCTGCCGAGGATGTTGTGGTGGATCCACGACCGGTACTGGATCGTGCTGCCGTTCCAGTCGGCCCAGAACTCGTTGGCGTCAGGCCATTGCGTGTTGCCGCCGATGTACTGCGCCCAGGTGTTCCAGTAGAGCAGCTTCTTGTAGTCCTCGGCGGTCATCCACTGGTTCGGGTAGTTGCGCAGCGCCGAGGAGTAGAGGCGGAACTGGACCGTCGAGTTGATCGTGGAGAAGTTGTTCGAGCCGGGATGGCCTGCCGCCGCCGCTGCCGCCTTGTCGCGCTGGTTGGCCGTGTAGAACGGGAAGACCGGGTACTCGGCCGCGTCCGCGAAGAGCCGCAGCGCCTGTTTGTACTGGTCGGTGTTCGGCATCAGGCCGACCGAGAACGGGTAGTAGTTGTTGATCTCCTTCCACGGCACGTGCGTGTTCGTGGCGACGTGCTTGTGCTCCAGCAGCTGCCGGGACGGGTTCCAGAGGGTGTTGACGACTCCTGAACGGATCCGGTCGGCGAGCGCCTGCATCTCGGTGGCCTTCGCGGTGTTGCCGGCCAGGGCGTAGGCCTGTTGTGCGGCAACGGCTCCGCTCCACACGTACGCCGTCTCCGCGCGGTCGAGACGGCCCGCCCGCCAGTCGAACGACACCGCGTCGGCGTCGTTGCCGGTCAACGCGCCCCAGTCGTACTCGATCACACCGTTGTTGTTGGTGTCGTAGAACGAGAGCTGGCCCTTCGCGTCGCCTTCCGCGTACCGGGCCAGCAGGGCGGCGATCGACGGCTGGCCGCCGTGGACCTGGTAGCTGCGCCAGGCGGCCTCGGAGATGTACTGGGTGTAGGAGTTGGACCAGTTCTCCGGGTCGCCGGGGTTGTCGAGGAACCGGCCGCCCTTGGAAGTCTGCCCGGCCGAGAGCCAGGGTCCGTAGGAGTAGACGGGGTCGCGCAGGTACTTGAGGTCGTCGATGTGCATCGGCTGAGTCAGCACGATCGCGTTGTTGTAGCCCGTGGCGCCCTCGACCGAGACCGGGAACTGGTAGTCCTGGCCGGGGATGTCGACGTCGAGGTGGTTGAAGCGCATCAGCCACCAGCGGTAGTAGACGTTCTTCTTGATCGCCTGGTCCGGCACGTCGATGTACGGGATGTTGTCCGCCCACCAGCGGTTGTAGGCGCGCACGTGGGTGGCGAACGCCGTCTGGGGCGTGTAGCCGCGGTAGGACTGGTACTCGGTCGACGAGGCGGGGATCTCGGTCGTCGGGAAGCCCATCGCCACCTTCGTGGTGACGCTCTGGCCGACGCTGAGGGTGACCGACCTCTCCAGGCCGCTGTTGTTCACCGCGAACCCGTCACCGGACAGGCGCGGCCTGATGGTGGTGAGGTTGTTCTTCACCGCCCGGCTGCCGACCAGTTCGTCGCCGCTCGCGGTCGTCGCGTACGGCGAGGTCGCGCGCAACCCGACCACGACGGGCGCGCTGCCGGTGTTCAGCATCGTCAGGTTCGTCACCGCCACGTTGTTGTGGGTGATGAACTTGGTCATCTCGACCCGGATCGCGCCGCTGGCGAAGACGGCCCGGTAGTGGCTGGGCTTCTGCACCCGCTGGGAGACCTGCTCGGTGAACGTGCCGGGTGACAGCGCGACCGAGTACGCGTTCTGGCCGCTGATGTCGTCCCAGTAGGCGGACCTGCCGCCGAAGCCGATCACCGAGGGGTTGTGCGTGTACATGAACAACCCGCGCCCGCGCGTCATCAGGAAGTTGCCCGCCGGGTCGCTGCCGGGCCTGGCCAGCAGGCGGTCCATCCAGAAGTCGGTGCCGCCGACCTCGGCGTCGTAGATCGCGTGCATCGTGCTCGCGGTGCTGTAGGCGGCCGGGGGTGCCGGGACGGACGGACCGGTGAACGTCGGATAACCAATGGGCTGCGCGGCCGACGCGGGGGTCAGCCCGGCCGCGAGCAGCACGACGGCCAGCGCGGGCGCCGTCAGGCGGCGAAGGCTTGCCATTCCAGGACTCCCGTCGAGAGGCCGGTCCTCGCGGTGATGCTCAACCGCAACCGGGTGGTGGACACGGTGGTGAACGTGCTGGTGTTGAAGGTGTTCGCGGCCGTCCCGCAGGAGCCGGGCAGGTCTGCGTAGGCGCTGCCGGTCCAGTACTGCAGGCGGCACGACGCGGGCAGGTCGATGCCCTGGTCGTCGTCGAACCAGTAGACCGCGCTGCGGTTGATCGACTGCGCGGACGGCCAGGTGTACTCCAGCCACTGCGTGCCCTGCTCGGGCCAGTTGCCGTAGACGAGGTTCGAGCGGTCCGCCGAACTCGACGGCGTCACGCCGTTGTTGACCGCCGCGGTGGTCTCCCACGGTGAGACGTACGAGGTGGAGACCGTCGCGGCCGGGGCGATGTTCGTGCTGCCACCGCCGGGGTTCGGCGGTGGGCCCGTGGTCGTCTGGACGACGCGCTGCATCGTGCCGTCGGCGTTGAAGTGCAGCAGATCGACTGCCACCGACCGGCGGAAGTTGCCGCCGCCGGGAGCGTTCGCGTTGTGGTAGACCATGTACCACTGGCCGTTGAACTGCGCGACGCCCGCGTGGTTGGTGGTCGAGGAGACCTGGCCGAGCACGACACCGCGGTGTGTCCACGGGCCCATCGGGTTCGTGGCGGTGGCATAGCGCTGGCAGGCGTAGCTGGACGACGTGACGCAGCCGTTGGTGTCGTTGGCCGCGTAGATCATGTAGTAGAGATCGTTGCGCTTGAACAGGAACGGCGCTTCCCAGAAGTTCGTCAGGCCCTGCGGGGTCACGACCGCACCGTCGAGTTCGATCATGTTCGGCTTGAGCTTCGCCGCCCGCGCACCCCAGTAGCTGCCCCAGTACAGGTAGGCCTGGCCGTCGTCGTCGGTGAAGACCGTCGGGTCGATGTTGAGACCGGACGAGTTCGGGGTGCTGTCGCTGATCAGCGGCCCACCCTTGGCGTCGGTGAACGGGCCGAGCGGGCTGTCGCCGACCGCGACGCCGATGTCCATCCACCCGGCGCCGTTGCCGTTGACCGAGGTGTACCAGTAGTACTTGCCGTTCCTGGGTTCCACCTCACTGGCCCACGCGTCGGCGCCGGCCCAGCGGAACGTGCCGATGTTCATCTTCGCGCCGTGGTCGGTCCAGGTGGCGGCGTCGGTGGTCGACAGGACGCGCCACTCGCGCATGAGGAAGTTCTGCTGGCCGGACGCGGCTTCGTCCCGTCCGGCGTGGACGTACATCGTGTTGCCGACGACCAGTGGAGCCGGGTCGGCGGTGTGGACCGAGGTGACGATCGGGTTGGCCGCGTGGGCGGGCGTTGCCACGACAACGCCCGCCACCAGCAAGGTCGCGGCGCCCAGCAGGGTGGCGCGCATCGGTTCTCCTCACGTGCCGGTCGAGTGGAGGTTCGCGACCTCCGCAACGCTGAGTGCGCGGCCGTAGACGCGGAACGAGTCCACGGCGCCGTCGAGGTACGGGTCGTTCGCGTACTGCGAGCGCCCGATCCAGTTCTGCGCGGTGTTGCCGAGCCTCGCCGTCATCGACGAGTTGCGGCCCACCTCCACGCCGTTGACGTACAGGACGCCGAGATCACCGTTCTGCGTCACGGCGACATGCGTCCAGACGCCCTGGGGAAGCGCCGCGGACGCGTTGATCTGCTGCTCCGCCCCCGCTCCCCCGGTCGTCAACGCGAACCGCACGCCACCGGACGAGCTCAGCGGCGTCAGGAACGCATAGGCCCCGGTGCCGGACCCGAGGTCGAACACCCGCGACCAGGTCGTCACGGCGTCCAGCCGCACCCACGTGGCGATGCTGAACGACGAGGCGGTCGCCAGCAGCCCGGACGGCAGCACCACGTGTGCGCCGGAGCCGGACAGGTCCACGGCCTGCCCGCCACGGCCGGTCGTCCACGCCGCACCGCCCGCGAGCGCCGCGTGCAGGCCGTTGCCGGTCGCATCGTTCGCGTTGCCGTCGAACGGGTAGTGCGCGACGAACGGCGGTGTCTCGGCGGCGACGGTCCAGTACACCGAGTACCTCTGCCCGTGCACCTTGTAGAACGGCATCAGCGTCACCTGGCCGGTGCTCGCCGTGGCCGTGTACTGCAACGGGGTCGAGGTGGCCCGGATCGTCGACGGCTGGAGCACCGGCAGTGACTGCAGGTTGTTCGTCCCGTAGGCGCCCGCCAGCACGATCGGGCCGTGGCGCACCGCCTGCACCGTGCGGTTGTCCGGAGTGGACTCCCGATTCAGCGTCATGGGCAGGCTGATCTCCACGACGTCACCGCTCGACCACGACTGGTCGATCCGCGCATAAGTGCCGGGCGTGGCCGGCTGCGCCACCCCGTTGACCCTGATCTGGGCACCGGAGGCCCACCCCGGAACGCGCACGCGCAGGTCGATCGCCCCGGACCCGGTGATGGTCAGCCTCGACGACGCCGACTCCGGGAACGACGTCTCCTGCCGCACGGTGAACCCACGCCAGCTCAGCGAGGAGGCGACGAACAGGTTGACGTACAACGTGGTGCCCGAGTGCGCGTAGATCCGGCCGCTGTGCGCGGTGTTCGTCTCCATCCCGGTGCCGTGGCAGCAGGTGAAGTCGTTGTAGTCGTTGCTGTACGTGCGGATCCCACCGGGCCGCAGCGGCGTGTAGTAGCTGTGGTGGCCGTGGGTCGAGCTCGGGTTCTGCGCGCCCAGCAGGTGGTTGTAGAGGGTCTTCTCGTAGAAGTCGAAGTACCGCGCGTCGGCCGAGTTCGTCCGGAACAGCTGCGCGGTCAGCTTCAGCATGTTGTAAGAGTTGCAGCACTCGCAGGTGGTGTCGGACAGTTCCGACGCGATCCTGCCGGGTGCCTTGAAGTACTCGCCGTTGGAGTTGCCGCCGATCACGTAGCTGTGCGCGCCGGCGACGAACTCCCAGAAGTTGCGGGCGATGTCGCGGTACCGGGCCGTGCCGGTCGCGTGGTACTCGCGGATCGCCCCGATCGCCTTCGGGATCTGGGTGTTGGCGTGGTAGCCGTTCAGCGCGTCGCGGTTCTGCGCCAGCGGGTCGAACACCTCCGCGTGGTCGAAGTACTGCGCGGTCGTGAGGTGCGCCGGGTCGCCGGTGAGCTGGTACAGGTTCGCCAGCACCTCGTTCATGCCGCCGAACTCGGTGTCGAGCATGTTCTGCCGCTGGTCGTGGCCCAGTCTGCCGTTGCGCCAGGACGTCCACGCCGCCTTCCGCGAGAGCACCGTCAGCGCCTGGGCGTTGCCGGTGAGCAGGTGCACGTCGAGCAGCCCTGCCATGATCTTGTGCAGGGTGTAGTAGGGCGCCCAGACCTGTTCGCGCGCCTCGACCCTGCCGATGAAGCTCTCGGGGAACGCCGACAGGTAGCCGGTGCTGAACCCGGCCGTCCCCGACCGTTCCTGGCACACCGCCAGCTGGTCGACCAGGTAGGCCGCCTTGGTGGAGAACGCCGTGTCACCGGTGGCGGCGTAGGCCTGGGCCAGCGCGGTCAGCACGTGCCCCGTCGAGTGCCCGCGCAGTTCGGTGGAGGGGGACTCCCAGCCCCCGCAGGGGGTGGCGCTCGACGCGAGCAGGACGTTGCGGCGGAACGTGTGCAGCAACCGGTCGGGGTCGAGGAACTTCAGGTAGGCGTGGGTGCGGAGGGTGTTGTCCCGGAACGGGCCCGGCAGCAGGGTCACCGCGCCGAGGCCGAACAGCTCGGCGGACACCCCGAAGTCGGGGCGTGCCGCGGCGAGCGCGCGGGTGGGCACGGCCGCCGCCGCGACGGCGATCGCACCCGCCCGCAGCACGGTGCGCCGGGAAGGTTGGGGCGCCATCAGAAGCCGTACCTGTTCTTCAGGTGCCGCCACCAGTCGCGGAACATCCACTTGTCGAACTCGGTGATCACGCTGGCGCTGCCCGCCTTCATCAGGAACCCGCCGACACCGCTCGGAGACCAGTCGTAGAAGTCGTCCAGGCCGAACGTGTGCCCGATCTCGTGCAGCAGGATGTGGACGTCCGACGAGTTCAGGTTGTTCATGAAGTACTCGCTGCCGATTCGCTGGCCCCAGTCACCTCCGGCGCCGCCGCCCATCCCGGCCGTGAGCCACAACGACTGGTCGTAGTGCCGTGCGACGCCACCGGGACACCGCGGGTAGCTGCCGTTGCGGTTGAAGAACCTGCCGCAACCCTCTGAGCACTGCGGGGCGTTCTCGCGGATGTCGTTGACGTAGATGTCGACGGAGTTGTCCGTCCACTTCAGCTGGTTGCGGTCGCGCACGGCCCAGCCGACGACCTTGATCGGCACGGACGCGTACGGGAAGTTGTTGTGCCCGGCCATCACGGCCATCCACTTCTGGTACTGCCGGGTGAGCTGCGCGTGCACCGCGTCGCGTTGCTGCGCGGTGACCGGCTGCGGCGAGTCCCAGCGCACGCAGAAGTTCAGGTAGCCGCGGTTGGCGAACAGCTGGTCCCAGCCGTAGTTGCGGAACCCGTAGAGGTCTCCGTAGGTGCTCTCGACGTGCTGCCACACCTGGTTGAGCGGAGTCACGAGGTTCGAGGGCGGGGCCCACGTGTCCGCTCTCGCCGGCGCTGCCACGCTCGCCGTCATCGCCGCCGCGAACACAGCGGTCAGCAGTCCTTTCCAGAACCGGGTCATGCCGGCCTCCTCAGCCTTTCAGCGCGCCCGAGGTGAATCCCCGGACGTAGCTGCGTTGCATGAACGCGAACAGCACCAGGCACGGCACGGCCATGAAGACCACGCCCGCCTCCAGGGCGGCGTAGTCGATCGAGCCGTGACCGGCGGTCCGCATGTTGACCACGGCGAGGACGGCGGTGAACTTCTCCGTGGAGTTGAGCAGGATCAGCGGGGCGAAGAACTCGCTCCACGACGTGAGGAACGCGAAGAGCCCGACGGTGACGAGTCCCGGCCGGACGGCGGGCAGCATGATCCGCACCAGCGTGCCGAAGCTGGAGCACCCGTCGACGCGGGCGGACTCCTCCAGTTCGACCGGCACGGCCTCGAAGCTGTTGCGCATCATGAACACCGAGAACGGCAGCTGGAAGACGATCAGCACCAGGCTGAGGCCCACCAGCGAGTCCTCCAACCCGAACCAGCCGAGCAGGACGTACAACGCGATCAGGATCGTCGCGTACGGCACCATCAGGATCGCGAGCGTGAGCAGGAAGAGCAGGTCGCGGCCGGGAAAGCGGAACCGGCCGAACGCGTAGCCCGCGAACGTGGCCACGACCAGGGTTCCGGTCACGGTCAGCGCACTGACGACCACGCTGTTGAGGACGTGCGCCGCGCGGATCCCGTTGCCGGAGGTGAAGAGCCGCGCGTAGTTCTCCAGGCCGAACCCGGTGTCGGTGCGCACCGACGCCCACCCGCTCCACAGCAGCGGGAACAGGAACAGGATCGCGAGCGCGGAACCCGTGACGTAGTAGGAGGTCCTCATGCCGGCCTCCGGCGCAGGACGGCGAACTGCACCGAGCTGACCACGGCCAGCAGCACCAGCAGCACGACCGAGACGCCGGCCGCCGACCCGAGGTCGAGCCGGACGAACGCCTCCCGGTAGATCACCATCACCAGCGAGGTGGTGCTGTTGTCCGGCCCTCCCCTGGTGAGGATCCAGAACTGGTCGAACGCGAGCAACGAGCCGGTGATCATCATGGTGAGCACGAGCGCGATCGTCGGGCGCATCAACGGCAGGGTGATCCTGCCGAACACCTGCCAGCGGCTCGCGCCGTCGATCCGCGCGGCCTCGTAGACGTCGAGCGGGATGGCCTGCAGCCCGGTCAGCAGGATCAGCATGTTGAACCCGGCGAACCGCCACAGCACCAGCAGCACGGCCGAGCCGAGTCCCGGGCTGTCGCCGCCGGTGGGGAACGGGCCGATCTCGTCGCTGAGCAGGCCGAGGAACAGCAGGGACGCGCTGGCGAACCCGACAGCCATCGGCAGGAAGAACGCGGTGCGGAAGAACCCGACGCCGGGCCTGCGGTTCTGCACGAGCAGCGCGAGCCCGAACGCGAGGACGAACAGCAACGCGGTGATCAGCACCGTGTACCGCAGGGTGAACCAGGCGGCCGAGCTCACCAGGGTGTTGTCCACGATCCCGGTGTAGTTGCCCGGCGCGTTGAGCCTCGGTGTGCCGAGCAACGGCCAGCGGTGCAACGACATCCAGACGACGAGCAGCAGCGGAACCACGAAGAACAGCCCGACCAGCACCGCGGCGGGCGTGGCGTAGAGGGCTCCGGTGACCGCTCGCCTGCGCACGGTTCAGCCCTGCCGCAACGACTTGGTGATCGCCTCGTTGCCCGTCGCGAGCGCCTTGCCCGCGTCACCGAACAACGCACCGCGCACGGTCGTCAGCCACGGCCCCTGCGGGTCGTTGAACGTGGCGTTGAAGTTGCGGGCGTACGGCGTCTTCCCCTTGGCCACCAACCCGTTCGCCGTGACCAGCCGCGGATCGGCGGAGGAGTACTTGTTCGACGCCAGGTCGGTGCGCACCGGCACGCCCTTGCGTTGCGCGATCACCTCGACCTGGGCCTCGTCGGACATCGTCCAGGCCAGGAAGTCCCATGCCTGCGCGGCCTTCCCGCTCGTGGCGCCGATCCCGATCGAGTCCCCGCCGACGAACGTCGACTCGCCACCGGTGAGACCGGGGATCGGCGCGAGGCCCGTCTTCACGCCCTTGGACTCGATCGCGTTGAGCCACACCGACGGGCCGGGCGCGATGCCGACCTTCCCGCCCTGCAACGCCCCGAGCCACGTCGGGCCGGCCTCGCTCTTCGACGCGGGGGACGCGACGCCGGAGTCGAAGAGGTCGCGGTACACGGCGAACACCTCGGCCATCTCGGGCGAGTCGACCTGCGCGGTGCGGCCGTCGGCGTCGAGCACCTCACCGCCCGCCGCCCAGACCGAGGGCCAGAGCGTGAACTCGACGCAGCCGCCGCAGTTGCCGCCGAAGTACGTGCCGTGGACGTCGTCGCCCAGCTGGTCGATCCTGCGGGCGTGCTCGGCGAACTCCGTGAGCGTGCGCGGTGGCTTCTCCGGGTCGAGACCGGCTTTCGCGTACAGGTCCTTGTTGTAGAGCATCACCGACAGGTCGATGGTGTGCGGCACGGCGTGGTTGCGGCCTTCCCACGTGCCGGCGCGGACGTGCGAGGGGGCCACGGAGTCCTTGAACGGCAACGACCTGAACTGCTCGGTGACGTCGGCCCACAGGCCCTGCGAGGCGTACTGCGGTGCGAAGACGACGTCCGCGGCGAACAGGTCCGGCAGCGACCTGGCGCCCGCAGCCGAGGCGAGCTTCGCGGGGTACTCCTCGTTGGGGTACGCGGTGACCTCGACCTTGTTGCGGTGCGAGGCGTTGTAGGCGTCGGCGTACGCCTTGGACACGGCCTCGGTCGCCGCGCGGGTCCACAGCGTGAGGGTCGCGCCGTCGTCGGCGGCGCCGGGTTCGTCCGCACCGCACGCGGCGGTGGCCAGCAGCAGTGCGACTGCCGCGAGCTTCGCTTTCACGGTCTCTCCTTTGAGACGTGGTCAGTCGGCAGGGAGCCAGACGCGCATCGTCGAGGGGCCCCGGCGGGCCCAGCGGTGGTAGGGCGTGAGCCGCAACGGGGTGGCCGGGCCTCGTTCGGCCAGCGGCACGCCGTACGGCCACGAGGCGTTGGCCGGCACGTCGAACCGCGCCCGCACGAGCGCCGCGTCACCCGCCTGCTCCGGTTCGTGCTCGGAGCAGACCCTCAGCGCGTCGAGGTTGTTCTCCCCCAACGACTCCGCGCACAGCACGACCGGCCCGCGTTCGACCGCGACGCACCCGCGCAGGGCGTCGATGCGCGGGTCCGGCCGGGTGAACCGGGGCCGCATCGGCAGTTCCAGACGGATCTCCTCGCCCACCGCCCAGTTCCGGCTCACGACGACATCTCCCGGTGCGGCAGGGCGGCGCTCTCCGTCGACCACGAGCACCGCTCCCGCCGCCCAGCCCGGCACGCGCAGGCCGATCGACCAGGGTCCGTCGCCCCTGGTCACCCGCACGGCCACGTCTCCGCCCTCTGGGTACGAGGTGCGCACCTCGACGCCGACCGGACGGCCGTCGGCGAGTTCGGTCTCCACCTCGCAGGTCGCGTACTGGTGCAGGCGCAGGCCCGTGTCGTCGGCGGTGACCAGGTACGACGACAGGCTCGCGAGCAGCCGCGCTAGGTTCGGCAGGCAGCACGACACCTCGTACCACGGTGCCCTGATCCCGCCCACGACGTCGAGCCGCTCGCCGCCGTGCCACGGCTGTGCGGGCGTGCGCTGGTGCAACGTGTTGGCGTAGAAGAAGCTCCGCCCGTCGTCACCGATCGCGCCCGCGATCAGGTTGTGCAGCAGGCGTTCGGAGACGTCGGCGTAGCGGCTCTCGCCGGTGGCCAGCAGCAGCCGCTGGGCGAGCATGACGGTGGCCACGCCCGCGCACGTCTCGGCGTACGCGCGATCGGCGGGCAGCACGAAGTCGTCCCCGAACGCCTCGTCCTGGTGGCGCGACCCCATGCCGCCGGTGAGGTGCGCCCGGCGCGCCCAGGCGCGGTCGAACTGCTCCGCCACGGCGTCCAGCAGGTCGTCGTCCCCGGTCTCGACCGCCACGTCCACGGCCCCGCACGCCAGGTACAGCGAGCGCACCGCGTGTCCGCGCAGGACCGTCGCCTTGCGCACCGGGACGTCGTCGTTGAAGTAGGACCAGCCGAACTCGTGCGCGGGCAGGCTCCGGTGCCCGCGCCGTTCGACGAACAGCGCGGCCTGGTCGAGGTAGCGCTGCTCCCCCGTCAGCCGCGCCAGTTCCACCAGCGCGGTCTCGATCTCGGGATGCCCGCAGATCCCCGTGCCGTCCTGCCGGAACCGCTCGCAGACGTGGTCCGCCGCGCGCAGGGCGACCTCCAGCAACGGTCCGGGGCCTGACACCCTCGTTCGCGCCACCGCCGCCTGCAGCAGGTGCCCGGTGCAGTAGAGCTCGTGGCCCCAGGCCAGGTCGCTGTAGCGGGGCCGCTGCCAGTCCCGGCCGAACGAGGTGCTCAGGTAGCCGTCCTCGGCCTGGGCGGTGGCGAAGCCGGCGGTGAGCGCGCCGACGCGGGCGTCGAGTTCGGAGTTCGGCGCTCTGCCGTGCTCCCACGACATCGCCTCGACGAGTTTGTAGACCTCGGAGTCGGAGAACTCCCGTCCTTTTCGCCGGCGTGATCCCGCACCGCCACCGACGGCGGTGAAGTTGCCGGTCCAGCCCAGTCGCTCCATCCACTCCAGCGCGTGGGCGAGCGACCGTTCGCCGTTGACCCGTTGCCGCGACTCCCAGAAACCACCGGTGACGCGCACCTCGTCCGTCCCGAGTGGACGGAGAGGTCCTCGGGACGGGACGACTGGCCCGCGGATCGACCGGGTGTTGCGCTTCGCTGCCACACAACGCACTCTGGAGACCGAAAACGATTTCGACAATGCGCCATCAGGACCAGAAATCGTCGAATGCGCAGTCGAATCTCGTTCGAAAGGATTTCGATGGGAAGACGGCGTTCGGACGCGGTGACACTCGGGGACGTGGCGAAGCGGGCCGGCGTGTCCGTGGCCACCGCGTCCAAGGCGATCAACGACCGCGACGAGGTCGCGGCGGCCACCAGGGCCCGCGTGCTGCGCGCTGCGGCCGAACTGTCGTTCCGCCCCAACCCGCTCGCGCAGGGCCTGGTCGCCGGCCGCACCCGCGCGATCGGCCTGCTCACCGACGAACTGGACGGCCGGTTCGCCATCCCCATCCTGCTCGGCGCCGAGAACGCGCTGTCGGACCTGGAGATGTCGGTGCTGCTGTGCGACACGCGCGGGGACGTCATCCGCCGCAACCACTACATCCGCACGCTGCTGGCCCGCCAGGTCGACGGGTTCATCGTGGTGGGCGACAGCAACGACGTCCGCACGTCGCTGACCGCCGACCTCCCGGTGCCCGCGGTCTACGTCTACTGCCGGTCGACCAACCCCGACGACCTGTGCCTGGTCTCCGACGACCCCGGCGGGGCACGGCTCGCGGTCGAGCACCTGATCGCGTTGGGACGCCGGCACATCGCCCACATCACCGGCCCGCAGCACTACCGCGCCGCACGCGACCGCGCCGCCACCGTGCACACCGTCCTAGCCGAACACGGCCTGTCGCTCGCCGGCGGCCAGCCGCTGCACGGCGAGTGGTCGCAGCGCTGGGGCAGGCACGCCGCCCGTCTCCTGGCCGCCACCTCACCCGAGGCCGACGCCGTCTTCTGCGGCAACGACCAGATCGCGAGCGGAGTCGCGCAGGCCCTGCTCGATCTCGGCCGGCGCGTGCCCGACGACGTCGCGATCGTCGGCTACGACAACTGGGAGATCTTCGCGGCGGACTGCAGACCGCCGCTGACCACGATCGACCTCAACCTCCAGCAGCTCGGCGCGACGGCCGTAACGCACCTGTTCGCGGCGCTCGAAGGCAGTCCGGCGGCCGGTGTCGTCCGCCAGCCGTGCCGGCTCGTCGTGCGCGAGTCGACGGCCTGAGCGTCACCGCTTGCGGCGTGCGGCCGCGAACCTGTCGGCCGCTTCCCGCAGGTCCACCATCGGCGGCGGGTAGTCGAGCGCCTTCCGCTCGTCGTCCGGCAGCTTCCACGGTTCGTGGACGTGCCGGGGGTCCACATCGGCCAGTTCGGGCAGGTAGCGCTTGACGTACAGGCCTTCCTGGTCGTAACGGACCGCCTGGGCGACGGGGTTGTGCACGCGGTTCGGCCGGGTGTCGGTGCCCGTGCCGGCGACCCACTGCCAGTTCATCTGGTTGTTCGCGAGGTCGCAGTCCACCAGCAGGTCGACGAAGTGCCGGGCGCCGCGCCGCCAGTCGAGGTACAGGGTCTTGCTCAGGAAGCTCGCCACGACCAGGCGGGCCCGGTTGTGCATCCAGCCCTCCCGGTCGAGCTGGCGCATCGCCGCGTCCACGATCGGATAGCCGGTGCGACCGTCCCGCCAGGCCTCGAAGTCGCGGTCCGAACGGCGCCAGCGGTCGTGGCGGGTGCGGTAGTCCTCCGTCGCGGACTCGGGACGCGCGGCCAGCACCTGGTGGTGGAAGTCGCGCCACGCGAGCTGCCGGACGTAGGCGCGGGCGCCCTCGGAGCCGGTGCCCACGCGGTCGATCAGCTCGGTCACCGACACCGTGCCGAAGTGCAGGTGCGGGGACAGGTGCGAGGTGGCGTCGTCGGCCAGGGCGTCGTGCACGTCGGCGTAGTCGTCCACACCGGACCGCGCCCAGCTCGCCATCAGCTTGCGTCCCACGGTCTCACCGCCCTCGGTGAGGTCGGGCGACGGCGTGCCGTGGCGCAGTTGCGGCAGGTCACCGCTGATCTCGGGCACGGTCAGCCGCTGGGGTGCGCGCAGGACGCCGCGCCGGTGGACGGTCTCCCACTTGCGGAAGTACGGGGTGAACACGGCGAAGTGGTCACCACCGCCGGACGGGGTGAGCGACAGCGGCGGAACGGCGTTGATCGACGCGTCGTGCACGTGCAGGTCCACGCCCAGCTCCCGGAGGGCCTCCTCACGGCGGTGCGCGTACCTGCTGACGTCCGCGGCGACGTGGATCTCGGTGACGTCGTGCGCGCAGACGATCCTGGCGACCTCCTCGACCACCTTCCCCCGGCGCACGACGAGCCTGCCGCCGCGCTCGCGCAGCGACGCGTCGAGATCGGCCAGGCTGTCGTGCAGGAACGAGGCGCGGTTGGCGTTGGAGAACGAGGACGAGGTGATCGCGTCGTCGAGCACGAACAACGGGACGCACCGGTCGGCGGCGGCCGCGGCGTGCAGCACCGGGTTGTCGCGAACCCGCAGGTCACGGGTGAAGAGCGCGATCGACGTGGTCATCGGTGAGCGATACCCGGCGACACAGCTCGGCAATCCCGTTGTCCCTCGTTCGTGGATCGACGGTTGCGCGTACCCGAAAACGGGCAGTTCATGCGCGTGACGACCGACCACGAAGACTTGCTGCCCGCGGACCTCGGCCGCGAGGCGCGGGAGTTACTCGATCCCCACCACCACCGGGCGAGCGTCCACCTCGGCGACCAGCTCGTCGTCGACCCGGACCAGGTGCTCGACAACGTCGCGATGGCGATGGAACGCCTCGACCTGGACATCGGCACACCGGTCAGCATCGAGGAGGACGTCGCGACCCTCGAAGAGCTGGTCGCGATGGTCGACCACTTCGACAAGGGGCCGGCGCTCCTCGCGCACACGCTCAACACGGCGGCGCGCGTCATGAACGCCCGGTACCCCGCCGACCTCGTCCGCCACCCGCTGCCGCCCGACTGCGACCTGCGCCGGCTGTTCCACGCGGACGTCGACGACCGCAGCCAGGACGTCGCGAGGGCCGTGTTCAACGACCGGATGGCGCGGCAGACCGACGTGCGGGACTCGGAGGTCGCGGTGGACCTCGACGGGCTCACGTCGCAGCAGCGGATCGAGGTGTTCATGGCGGTGTTCTTCCTGTACGGCACGAAGATCGGGGCGTTGCAGAACCGGACGGGCATCCGATGAGGTGCCTCGTGCTGGGCGCGACCGGGCACCTCGGGTCGCTGCTCGTGCCGGAGCTGCTCGCCCGTGACCACGAGGTCGCGGTGCTGGTGCGCGAGAGCTCGCAGGCGACGTTGTTCCCCACCAACGTGATGGTGCACGTCGGTGACGCCACGGACGAGCACGCCGTCCGGAAGGCGTTGGCGGACAAGGACGTCGTGTACTTCCTCGTGCACTCGCTGGACCGGCCGGACTTCGCCGACGTCGACCGGGAAGCCGCCGCCGTGCTGGCCACCGCGGCGCAGGACGCGGACGTCGGCCAGATCGTCTACGTCGGCGGCCCGCGGCCCGACTCCCCCGACCTGTCGGCGCACCTCGGCTCACGGGCCGAGGTCGGGGACGTCCTGGCCGCCGGCCGGGTGCCCGCACTCGTGCTGCAGGCGTCGATGGTCGTCGGAGCCGGCTCGGCGAGCTTCGAGCTGCTGCGGTCGTCGGCGCGCCTCACGCCGTGGGTGCCGGTGCCGTCGTGGATGCACAACACCAGCAGCCCGGTCGCGGCCGCAGACGTCGTGCACTTCCTCGTGGCCGCCGCCAACCTCGCGGAACCGGTCGACGGCGTGTTCGAGGTACCGGGCCCGGAACGACTGACCTACCTGGACCTGGTGCAACGCTGTGCTCGGGTGCTGCGGCTACCGGTCAGGATGCCGGTGCCCGCGCCGCTGTGGTCCCACAAGCTCGCCGCGCAGTTCGCCGGGCTGGTCACGCCCGTGCCAGCAGCGGTCGCGGAGCCGCTCTTCGCCTCGCTCGACCACGACCTCGCGGTGACCGGCCGGCCCGCCACCGACGTGCTGCCCACACCGCCCGGCGGCATGACGAGCCTCGACAACGCCATCCGCGCCGCGACCGAACAGCGGACCGAGTCGAGCGACGGTGAGGTGTTCACCGAGGAACGAACCGTGCTGACCGACGCGTCGCCGAACGACGTGTGGCGGACGGTGACCGAACTGGGCGGTGACAACGGCTGGCACACGATCCCTCTCGTGTGGACGGTCCGGGGCGCGCTCGACCACCTGCTCGGCGGCATCGGACTGTTCCGCGGCCGGGCGCCCGAAGTGGGCGAAGGCGACGTGGTGGACTTCTGGACCGTCGTGCACCGCGACGACGACGAGAGGCGGCTGGTGCTGCGGGCGGACATGAAGATGCCCGGTCACACCGTGCTAGACATGCGCGTCGACCGCTTCGGCGACCGCACGCGCTACCGGCAGAAGATCACGTTCACCGCCGACGGACTGCTCGGGCAGCTTTACTGGGTCGTGCAGAAACCGTTGCACGACGTTGTCTTCGCGACGATGGCGCACGGCATCGTCCGAAATGCCGCTAAGGCATGATCTGCGGCATGCGCAGCTCACTGTTCAACCACCAGGAACGCGTCGTCGAGCCCGGAAGCTTCCAACTGCAGAACGAACGCATGCTGAAGGTGGACCTCACCGGCAGCGGCGGGTTCTTCTTCGCCAAGCAGGGGTCGATGGTCGCCTACCAGGGTGACGTCGACTTCGCCTACGAGGGCGCGGGCGGCATCGGCAAGCTGTTCAAGAAGGCCTTCACGGGTGAGGGCATGTCGCTGATGAAGGTGTCGGGCAGCGGCGACGTGTTCCTCGCCCAGGACGCGGACGAGATCTTCGTGCTGTACCTGGAGAACGAGAGCGTCACCGTCAACGGCAAGAACGTGCTCGCGTTCGACAGCACGCTCAAGTGGGACATCAACCGCACCGAGGGCGCGTCGATGCTCAGCGGCGGCCTGTTCAACACGACGTTCACCGGCACCGGCGCGCTCGCCGTCACCGCCTACGGCACGCCGGTCGTTCTGAACGTGGACGTGCCGACGTACGTCGACATGCAGTCCGCCGTGCTGTGGTCCACCTCGCTGCAGTCGTCGATCAAGAAGACGGCCAAGCTCGGCGCCGTCATCGGTCGCGGCTCTGGCGAGGCGTACCAGCTCGCGTTGCAGGGCAACGGCATCGTCGTCGTGCAGGCCTCGGAGGGCCACCCGATCCCGACCGCGCAGTGACGAGTCCGTGGGCCTGGTTCAGGGGCCGCCCCTGTGCCAGGTCCACGGCCCTGTGCCAGGTTCACGGCCCGCGGTACTCCAGCCAGTCCAGGTTGATCGCCCCGGAGTCGCCGGCGCCGTAGGACAGCGTCACCACCGGATCGCGGCCGCTCACCGGCACGTCGGCGAACGTCACCGTGCCCCACGCGTCCCAGCTGTCCGAGACCTTCGGGAAGCTCACCTGCCGCACGGCGCGTCCGTCCACCGACAACGTCATCGTGCGCGCGTCGCCGTGGGCGTTCGCGTACCGCAGGGTGATCGAGCCCGAACCCGCCGCCGTCGACGCGCGGTGCAGCGTGAACGACGACGCCGCGCCCTGTGCCCACAGTCCGTCGAGGAACGCCCTGCCGGAGTACCCGGTGTGGTTGACGTTCGTCTTGACGCCGCCGGTGTTGCGCGCGTCCTCGGCCTCCAGCCGGCCGGGGGCGGGACAGCCGGAGACCGTGCCCGCCGTGTCCGCGCAACGGTCGCTCGCGTCGGCCACACCGTCACCGTCGCGGTCGCCGGTCGGCGCTCCCGTGAGCGTGATCTCCACGGTGTGCGCGCCCTGGAACGTGGCGGGGACCTCGGCGCGCGACGGACGACCGTCGACCGTGACCGAACGGATCGTCGTGCCCGCCCCGCGCAGCCTGATCGTCAGGTCGGCGTCGCGGTAGCGCAGGTTCCGCAGGGTGACGTCACCCCAGCCCGCGGGCAGGGTCGGCGCGAAGGACAGTCCGGCTTCGGTGTGCCGCAGCCCGAACAGTCCGGTGTGGACCATGTCGAGGAACGCCGTCGCCGACCAGGTCTGGTCCGGCTCGGATCCCCAGTGGAACTTCACCGTGTCGCCGAGTCGCTGGTAGCCGCCGTCGACCACGCCCGTGGTGCCGTTGTAGATCTCCCAGTACCCGCTGTTGCCGGTCGCGAGCTTCGCGAGCCGTGCCGTCTCCGTCGCGAACTTGCCCTGGTCACCGGCCTTGGCGGCCGCCTTGGCCCACAGGCCCTGGACGAGCGGCCAGACGATCGCGTTGTGCCGGCCGGGTTGCGCGTCGGAGTAGCGGTCCCAGTGCGGGAAGGTGTCGGGCATGCCCCACGTCATCGAGCGGGCGTTCGCGAGGATCGACCGCGCCTGGGCCGGGCTCGCGATGTCGAACAGGATCGCGAACGCCAGTCCGGTGCCCTCCTGGTAGGCGCCGCGCGTGCCGTCGGCGAGCAGCTGGTAGTCGTACAGGCCCGTCACCGGGTTCCAGAAGTAACGGTTGATCGCGATCTTGAGCGCGGCCGCCTTCGCGCGGTGGCGGGCGGCGGCCTGCGGCTGCCCCAGCCGTTCGGCCATGTTCGCCGCGTTCACGTAGGCGGAGTAGTAGACCTCGTTGGTGCTCAGGTACATCCCGCTCGCGACACCCGGCCACGGCATGCTGCCGGTGCTGATCGACTCGGTCGCGTCGGCGGGCGGCGCGGGGTACCCGGCGATGCCGTCGTTGAAGAACGACGCGCCGGTGAACAGCCCGTAGGTGGGGTTGAAGCCGGCCGTGGAGGCGTTCTCGCGGATCGTCAGGGTGTTCGCGGCGGTGCGGTAGGCGTTGCCGAGGAACTCCTGGTCACCGGTGACGAGGTAGTGGTGCCACGCGGCCGTCAGCCACACGACCTGGTCCCACTGCTGGTCGTCCTGCTGCACGCGCAGGGCGCCCGCGGGGTCCTTGTCGACGACGGCCCAGAGCGTGTTCTCCGCCAGTGCCGGGGACAGCAGGCTGGTCGCGTTCCAGCTGTTGACCGACGCGTCGCGCGTCCACGGCTGCTGGTAGCCGCCACCCGCGCGGACGAAGCCGACGGCAGGGTCCTGCAGGCCGCTCCTGTTGTGGCGCGGGTCGTAGCCCATGGTGTTGACGCGCAACAGGTTGTCCAGCGCGGCCGTGTAGGCCGAGCCGTACAGCGCCTGGCTCAGCGGGCTCGTGAACTCCAGTGACGGCGTCGTGGCCGCGTTCGCCGGCGAGGTGCCGGTGAGCAGGCCGAACGTCGTCGTCAGGGCCAGTAGGACATGTCCGATCCGCCGCCGGGGACTCATCCCGTGCACCTTTCCCGGCGCCGAGATCCGACCGGAGCCGAACCGGCAGTGCACCATGAAAGCGCTCCCACAGGCCCGGGACGACGGTGATCCTGTCCGCTTCTGTCAGCACTCGCGCACAGGTCGTCGTAGCGGCATGATCCTTCCGGCCCAGCACCGATGAGTTCGCGCGGCCGCGGCGGTCTGATGATCGACCAGGAACGGAAAGGACGCCCCATGACCCAGCTGGTGAAGGTCCAGAACTTCGTCGTGTCGCGAGACGGCTTCGGCG
Source organism: Lentzea sp. NPDC058436 (assembly GCF_042721515.1). NCBI lineage: Bacteria > Bacillati > Actinomycetota > Actinomycetes > Pseudonocardiales > Pseudonocardiaceae > Lentzea > Lentzea sp. NPDC058436. The sequence goes on along the minus strand of NZ_JBHXLF010000002.1, from coordinate 1,284,786 downwards.
CCGGCGAGGACCAGACCCTCGACAGGCCGTTCGGCCACGCCGACCCCGGCACCATGTTCGCGTGGGCGGGCGCCACGGCGAGCTGGCCCAACCGCACCGACCCCGGCGGCACCCGAGGCCTCGACGACTACCTGACCCGCGACTTCGCGCACAACATCGGCGCGGAGATCATGGGCGCGCACAAGTTCAGCCCGCACCGCGGCCCCTGGGAGAACCACGACTGGCAGGGCTGGTGGGGCGACGAACCGCCGTTCCACACCCCGGTGTTCGTCCTGACCCACCACGAACGGCCGTCGTTCACGCTCTCCGACACGACGTTCCACTTCGTCGACGGCTCGCCCGCCGACGTGCTGAAGCTCGCGAAGGAGGCCGCGCAGGGCAAGGACGTCCGGATCGGCGGCGGTGCCACCACGGTCCGGTCGTTCCTCGACGCGGACCTGATCGACACCCTGCACGTCGCCGTGTCACCGGTCGAGCTCGGTCACGGAGTTCCGTTGTGGAAGTCGCCCGACGAGCTGCTCGACCGGTTCCACCTCGACGTCGTGCCCAGCTCCAGCGGCGTCACCCACCACCTGTTCTGGCGGAAGTGAGACCGCTCAGAACAGGCGGCCGTCCAGGTCCGCGGGCGGTTCCTCCAGTTCGAGGAGGTACCGCTTGCGGCTCAGGCCGCCCGCGTAGCCCGTGAGGCCACCGCGTGCCCCGACCACGCGGTGGCACGGCACGATGATGCTGATCGGGTTCCACCCGTTGGCGTTGCCCACCGCCTGGGCGGCCCTGGGGTCGCCGAGCTCCTCCGCCAGCTGCCCGTACGTCCGCGTCTCGCCGTACGGGATGGAGGTCAGGAGCGTCCACACGCTGCGTTCGAACGCCGAACCGCGTGGTGCCAGGGGGAGGTCGAACGTGCGGCGCGTGCCGTCGAAGTACTCGTCGAGCTGGCGGCGTGTCTCGTCGAACCCCGTGTCCGTGCGAGGGCCGAGGTCGGTCAGCCGTGGAGTTCGCAGGTGGCCGTCGAAGTAGAGGCCGAGCAGGGACTCCCCTTCACCGACCAGGGTCAGCGGCCCGACCAGTGAGTCGACGACGGTGTGGTGAACGAGCATCCCCGGATTCTTCCGGAAAGGGCCTCGCGCCCTCGCACGACCTCCGGTGCGGCGGAGCGCCCGGCCGGTGTCCGGCCGGACGCTCTGCCTGGTGGGGACCCCACCCGCTGCCTTGAGTCAGCGGTCCGAGTCGGCCTCGACGTCGGGGTTCACGCACGGTCCGCCGTCGTTGTTCGAGAACAGCGGCACCGCGATGACGTTGACGTCGACGTGGCACACGTTGATGTCGCTGAGGATCTCGGAGTTCTCCATGTTGACCAGACCGACCTGGTGGTCGTGGTCGTACTTCGACGCGAGGTCCGTCATCTCGTCCATCGCGTCACCCTGCGTGGCGAACGCGGGCGAACCAATCATCAGGAAACCCGCGCCGACAGCAACCGCGGCAAAAGCCTTCTTCAGCATGACGATCTTCTCCTCACGAACCAGTCGTTCTGATCTGCACCTGTGACGGGAGGAACGGGGCCGGCACCCCTGCCCGAAAGCCCCGCTCCTCCGATCAGCGGACGGCGCACCGGCGAAGCGGGCGCCGTCCCGCGTCACTTGTCGTCGGGGTTGGCGCAGAGGCCGCTGTCGTTGTCCGACAGGACCGGCACCGCGATGACGTTGACGTCGATGAAGCAGGCGTTCAGATCGCTGGCGACCTCGGAGTCGTTCAGGTCGGCGACGCCCACCTGGTCCGTGATGTCCAGCTCAGGGGCGTCGGCCAGCGCCGTGGAACCAATACCGAGGAATGCGCCCGCGATAGCGACGGCCGCCCCTGCCTTCTTCAGCACAAAAATCTCCTAGTTCGATTCTTTCGAGAACGGACCGCAGCGGTCAATCTCACCTTCCGCAAGTCCGGGAGAACCGTATCCAAGCGGTTCGTCCGAACCAAATCGGAAACTGCCTCGATGTACGGTTCAAACCGGCCGAACCACACCTTCGGGTGATGCGCGGTTCGTGAGGTTTAGGAATTACCGGTCTCATGATCAGGAGCAATCTCGATATTCCACGCCGGAGCCTTGCTTTGGGGTGAACAATCCTGCGCGGACGGCACTTCGGGCCCGCCAACAGGAGCGAGGTCGTTCGGGACCACACGGAGAAGGACCCGGCACCTCGACGCCCGCAGGTCCTGCCTTTGACCCGCAACCGGTCGATGAGCTGCGGTTTCACGCCGCATCAACCGATCTCTCGCGGCCAGGACATGCGCTCGTTCCTCAGCGGGTGCGCGAAGGGCGGCGGACGACACGCCGCTGCCGCACGTCCGGGCCCCCGCGTTTGTCGGCGGCGCCGACAACCAATACGGTCGCCCCATTGACCACCGGAACCGATGAGTTGAGCCGGCAGCTCCGAATCGCACTGGAGATCGAGGACGTGGCCGGCGAATGAGAATCGCGATGGTGTCCGCACAGGCGAGCCCGCTTGCCGGAATCACCTCTCAGAGCGCCCACGTGGCGGAGCTTTGCGCGGGGTTGAGCGCTTCCCGGCACGAAGTGGTGGTCTACACCCGGCGGGACGACGCGGAGTCGCCCGGCGAGGTCAGAACGGCGGAGGGTTACGACGTCGTGCGGGTTCCCGCGGGGCCCTCTCACGCGCTGGCGGAGAAGGACCTGGTGGCTCACCTGGCCGACTTCGCGAAGTTCCTCGCCGAGCAGTGGCGGCTGTGGACCCCGGACGTGGTGCACTCGCACCACTGGACGTCCGGACTCGTCGCCCTGATCGGCGGGCACCGCCTCCGGGTTCCGGTGGTGCACTGCTGTCACGGGGCCGGCGAGACCGAGGTCGAACAGCGCGCCGACGCGGAGATCCTCATCGCCCGCAGGGCCGCGTGGATCACGGCCACGAGCACGGCGGAGGCCACCGGGCTGTGGCAGTCCGGCGCGCGCCGCAGCCACGTGTCCGTCCTGCCCAGCGGCGTCGATCCCGGCCTGTTCACCCCGGACGGTCCCGCCGCGGTCCACGACGGACGGGTGCGCGTCGTCGTGGCGGGGGGACTGGACCCCGGTGAGGGCGCCGCCGCGATCAGCGCCGTCCTGTCCACGATGGACCACGTCGAGCTCGTCGACGCCGGCGCCGTGCCGCGCGGGGACCGGCCGGCGGTGCTGAGGTCGGCCGACGTCGCGGTGTGCGCGCCGACGGCCGACGCGTACGGCACCGCGGCGCTCGAAGCGATGGCCTGCGGTGTCCCCGTGGTCGCCACGGCGGTCGGCGCGCTGAACGACGTCGTGCTGCCGGACGTGACCGGTCTGCTCGTACCGCCGCAGGACGGCCGGCGGCTGGCGCGGTCGCTCAGGACGGTGCTCGCCGACGAGACGCTCGCGGAGCAGTTCGGCATCGCCGGCCGCGACCGCGTGCTGAGCCGGTACTCGCGGCGCCGGCTCGCGAAGGAGGCGCTGGCCGTGTACGAGCGGGTCGTGACCGTTCAGCCGGAGGTGTCGTCACGGCCGAGCACCCGCCGCAACCGCGCGTAGACCTGGGACGGCCCGCGCTGGACCGCGATCACCTCGGGCCCGATCGCGCGGTCGTACGCCCGGAGCACGTCCAGCGCGACGCGGTCCCACGCGTAGCGCATGGTCACGCGGTCGTGGCCCGCGGCGCCGAGCTCCTGACGGCGCACCTCGTCCCCCAGGAGCGACCGCAGTGCCCGCGCCAGCTGCGCGGGGTTGCGCGGCGGGACGAGCAACCCGGTCACCTGGTGCACCACGGAGTCGGCCAGTCCACCGGCTGTTGAGGCCACGACCGGCACACCGCACGCCATCGCTTCGAGCGCGACGACTCCGAACGACGCGTGCCGTTGAGGACACACGACGACGTCAGCGGACCGGATCAGAGCGGGCATCTCGGTGCGCCGCACCTGCCCGACGAAGCTGATCCTGTCCGCGAGGGCGTGCCGGGTGGCCAGCTCGCACAGGCGCACGTGCTCCGCGTTGCCGGTCAGGAAGCGCCGGGCTGGACCGCCGGCGACGACCAGTTCGGTGCCGCTCACCGCGGTCAGCGCGACGATCAGGTCGTCGACGCCGTCGTCCGGCGCCAGCTCACTCGTGGCGACGACGCGCAGCCTCCCGGTGCGCGGCGTGACCGGGCCGTTCGGCGTGAACACCCGCGTGTCCACACCCCAGGGCACGGTGGAGATCCGGGACCGGCGCACGCCGAGCCGGACGAGTTCGGCGGCCTCGTTCGCGGACGTCGCGACCACACCCGCGGCGCCGCGGCCGACCAGCCGTTCGACGTCGAGCGAGTCGCCGCCCGCCAGTCCGTGGAAGCTCTGCACGATCGGGATCGCGGTGCGCCGCGCGCTGAGCACTGCGCAGAGGCCGGACGTCCAGTGGTGGGCGTGCACGACGTCCGGCGCGCAGTCCGCCCAGCGGGAGTTCAGGAACCGCGCGAACTCCCCGATGTGGGGCACGACCTCGTCCTGGCTGAGCCCGCGCGCCGGTCCGGCCGGCACGTGCACGACCTCGACCCCGCCGGCGCGGTCCGGCGGCCGTTCGCCTGCCCGGCGGGTGTAGATCGTCACCTCGTGCCCTCGCCGGTGCAGCTCCTCCGAGAGCGTCGCGACGTGCCTGGACCGGCCGGGCGCGTCCTGCACGGAGATCATCGCGATCCTCACCTGGCCACCTCCTGCTGGGGCCACGGGTTCGCGGTGCACGTCCTGCCGTCGCGCGGGACGGTCAGGCCCTGCGGCGTCGTGGCGGTGATCTCGGCCAGCCCGTCGTTGGAGACCGAGAACGTCTGCTGCATCATCACCGGCGCCGGAGCGCCGTCGGCGGGGCAGAACTCGTGCCCGTGCCCGAGGAAGTGACCGACCTCGTGGTTGATGAGGTACCTCCGGTAGCCCTCCAGGTCCCCGGCGAACGCCTCAGCGCCGCGAAACCACCGCGGCGCACTCACGTAGACGACACCCTCGTGGTAGCAGGACGTGTCGTACGGCAGGTCGAACCCGCAGGTCGCCCGCGCGGTCTCCGTGGCGGTGAGCCTGATCCGCACGTCCGGTTCCGCGACGTCGACCCGGCGGAACGCGACGTCCCCCGACGCCGTCCACCCGCGCGGATCCGCGAGCGTCGCGTCCACCGTCGCCGCGAAGGCCTGGTGCGCCACCGGTTGCACGGCGCCCTGCTCGACCTCGACGGAGTAGGTGCGCACCCGTCCGGTGCCGACCTGGGCCGTGGTGCCCGCGACGGTCCGCCACCACCCCTCTCCCTGCTCCCGCACCGGAACTCCGGGCGGGAGCGCCGGTCCGGGACGGGGCGTGGCGTCCTTGAGCGCCTCCGGTGTGGACGACGGTGTTCGTGTTGTGGACGTCGGTGGTGTCGTGGACGGAGGTGCCGTCCTCACGGAGATGCTGGCGGCCGCGACCGGCTGCCGCGGCTGGTCCCCCGGCGGCATCTCGTTCTGCGGCAGGGTTTTCAGCATCCCGATCATCACCCCCGCGAGCGCTGCGGCGAGCACGTACAGGACGATCCTTCCCACGGTCATGATCCACTCCCCCGTCACGAACAGCTGAACAGAACGGGGCAGGACGCCTGGTGCAGCGCCGCCCTCGCGTCCGGTTGAAGGCCTTCACCCGGCCCGCGTTCCCGGCCGGACACCACGAGCAGGTCGCTCGGGAACAGCCGCGTCTCCTCCGCGACGGACCTGGCGTCGCGCACCAGCTCGACGATCACGTCCCGGCAGGACGCGTGAACGAGGTCGGCGGCGTCGTCGAGCCACCCTCCGGACCGCGGACACGAAGGCCTGGCAAGCACCCGCAGCCGCGTCGCCCCCCGTGCGTGGCACAGGGTCGTCGCCCGCTGCAGCACCCCTTCGCCACCAACGCGTTCCACGACGGCCGTGACGACACCGAACCGTCCTACGAGGGCCCTGGGGCACCCGCCCATGACCACCACGTCCCGGAGGTCGCGGCCGGCGAGCGGTGGTGCGGCCAGGGCCCGTGCGCGGGAGAGGACCACGAGGGCGCCCTCCTGGACGGGCGGATAGGTGTCCGCGTGGTCGACGTGGACGGTGAGGTCGGGCCGTTGGGCCAGCAGGGCCGCGACCTCGGTGTGCGCGGGGTCGTTGCCGGTGCCGGCGTGCACGACCAGGGCGATGCCGAGCGACTGGGCGCAGTCGGCGGCCCAGCGGACGCCGGTGACGCCGGAGTCGCGGACGTCGACCAGCACGCAGGTCGCACTCGGCGTTGTGGTGGAGGCTGCGGCGGAGTGCGCAGACTCGTTGGCGAGCGCGGTCATGCCGAAACGCTCGGCATCTGGGCGGTGGAGGCGGGCTCCTCGTCGGGTTCGGGAGGCTCCGGCATCTCGACGGCGGCGAGTTCCGCGCCCCTCGCCGCACCGACCTCCACGAGTTCGGGCCTCCTCGGTGCAGGCATCTCCGGCCTGACGCCCACCGCCGAACCGCCCGGCGCGTCCCCGATCTCCTCGTACCACTGGTCCAGCAACCGTTGCCGCTCCCCGAGGTCCGCCAGCAGCACCCGCGACCGCTCCAGCGCCTCCCCCACGATCTCCCGCGCCCGCTGACTCGCCTCGGCCAACCGGCGCTGCGTCTCCTGCTCCGCCTCGTCCAGCAAACGCGCGTGCCGGCCGGCCGACTCCTCCGCGCGGTGCACGGCGTCCTCCGTGCGGGCCCGCGCGTCCGCCTCGATCCCCTCCGCCTTGCGCCGGGCCACGTGCAGCAGGTACCGGATGCAGCCGGACACGGCGTTGTCCTTGCTGTGTCCCGCGTGCAGCGTCCGGTACTCCGCCAGTTCCGAACGCGCCTCCTCCAGGTGGCGCGTCAGGTCGTCGGCCGTTTCCAGGGCGGCGTCGCGGTCGGCGCAGGCGAGTTCGAGCTGTTGTTCGAGGCGGGCGCGTTCGTCGTCGACCTGGCCTCGGTGGTAGCCGAACATCTGCGTGTGGAAGGCCGTGCGGCCCTCGTCCAGGAGGTCGTCCATGGCCATGCCCGTGTCCTTTCCTGAACGGGGCGTTACCTCTGTCGAGGTGGCAGTACCCGTGGAAGGACCCTCCAGACATCTCCGACCAGCAAGCACCCTGTTCAGTGAATTCCTCACGGACTGTCATCGACGTCCGCGGCGCGGGTATCCGCCGCAGACCTGATCGGAGGTGTTCTGTGAACGATGCTGGCTGGCAGCCGTTCGTCGACGCCCTGTGCACCGCGGCGTCCACCTGGGACGCCGACCTGGGGCGGCTGCCTGAAAGCAACCGGACATCGGTCAGCCCTGAGCAGGCGGAGAACGTCATGCTCGCGCTCGCCGCTCTCGCGCAGCGGATGGAGAGGGCGACGGCGGCGATGGTGCGGGCGATGGCCGACGACGGACTCGGCGGGGACGACCTGACGGATCAGGTGGAGTCGTTGGGGCGCATGGCGTTGTGCGTCGAGGCGATGGACCACGCGGCGCAGCTGGCACGGGCCGTGGTCAGCAAAGACGTGTAGGCGCGCCGGATGCGTCCGGCGCGCCTCGTCACGTGCTTCGGGTCAGTTCTGGCGCAGGTACCCGATGTACGCCTCCGCTGCGGCGCGCGCCCTGTCCCGCAACGCCTGAGGATCGGTGCCCGCCGCCGCCTTCAGGCCCTCGCAGCTGGTGGCCAGCACGTCGGGTCCGAGCGCGGTCATCGCCATGCCGGGCAGTTCGTCCTTCATGCACCGCGTCGCGCGTCCGACGGCCTCGGGGCTGCAGTAGTCCTCCGGCGAGTAGCACTTCTCCACCACGTCGTCGAGGACGGGCTTGCTGCGGTTGTAGATCATCTCCATGCCGCCGAGGCCCGAGACGGCCTTCGGCAGCACGACGTCCTTGAGCTCCTGCACGTCGCGGCGGTCTGTCCCGGGTTGGAGCTGCGCCTGGCAGACCGGCGTCATGAACTCCTCCCGCGCGATCTCCGTCAGCTTGCCGACTGTGTCGCTGAAGTTGCCGTAGCACGCCATCGCGTTCGCGGCCGCCGGGGCGAGCACCAGCGGAATGGTGGCGATCAGCGCGGCCAGTGCGGTGGTCCTGGTCTTCATGCCGTCCTCCTGGGACTTCAGTCGATCGGTTCACCGACTGGTACCCCCGCGCTCACACGCTCCACGCGGCCCGAACCGGGTTCGACCGCATCGAGTGAGACGTGGTTGCGCAGCGTCACCGTCCGGAAGGGACGACGAAGTCCGCCTGAGCGACCACGCCTTCCTCCTCCACGACGCCGAAGCAGGCACCGCCCGCACGGACCGCGTCCCTCAGCTCGGCCACGAAGTCCACATCGGACTCACCGCCGGAGAGGTCCAGCAGCACGTCGTCGAAACCGAGCGACGCGGCCTCCCGCGCCAGGGCGACGACGTAGCCGCGGACCTCAGGATGGGCGGAGTTCGTCAGGGTCAGCCCGGCGCCGACGTGGTCACGCCGCCCGGAAGCCGCGGACGCCCGCGCGAGCACGGGGTCGCGGAAGGCGATGATCACCGCGACCGCGCGCACCCCGGCTGCGTGCAGTTCCCCGACGGCGGCGCGCGGGTCGTACAGGTCACGGACGGCGCCGATCTGCTTCGCCAGCGGCACTTCCGACAGGTGGGCGACCTGTCCCGTCTCGTCCTTGACGTCGAGGCGGACGGCCTCGACCTCTCCCTTGCGCGCCATCGCGAGCACGTGTTCGCGTGCGCGGGGAGTTGCCCAGTCGGCCGCCGTCACCTCCACCGCCCGCACGTCGGGACGCGACACGGGCACCACCACGTGCCGCCCGGCGGAGTTACCCGCCGCGTCCCGCGCCTCGACGTAGACGGTCGCCGACGCCGCGGGCACGACGGCCGCGAAGACGCCGTTCACCATCAGGGCTCGGGTCTGACCGATCCGCACGACCGCCGCACCGCGGGCGGTGCCCTTGATGATCACCGGCGAGCGCGGCCCTTCTGCTCGGACGTGGTCCACGACAACGGATGGCGCGGTGTCGTCGATGGTGAACCGCTGGTCCACGACGGCGTCCATGACCAGCGGAGTGGCGCTGCGCACGCGGGCGATCAGCGTGTGGTCGCCCTCGGCAGGCCTGAAGTCCTTGAGGGTCAACCGATCGCGGTCACGGGTCGTCGCGACCACGACGTCGTCGACCAGAACCTCCACCCGGTCCAGGACGTCCGGCTCGTCCGTGCTGACGCTGACGTCGCGGAACACGTCACCCCGGAGCACCGCGCCGTCCCTGAGGCCGTCGACGGTCAGGCCGATCTTGTCGATGTGCGCCACGGAGCCCACCACGAGAGTGGACGACACGGCGAACACCACGCCGAGGAAGACGAGGAGGAAGAGCTCAGACCTGCGGACGCGGGTGGACATGGCTCATCCCGCGGCCAGGGCGGCGAGGCGGTCGGCGCCTCCGTTGAACACGTTCTGGTCGATCGGCGACGACGTGAACTGCCAGATCGTGTGCACAGGCCAGCGGAACGGCATCGGGCCGGCCGCCGCCGCGTACCGGGCGACCCACAACGGGTTGGTGGAGCTGAAGTCACCGGAGCGGCCGGTGCACTTGTCCCACCACAGCGTGGACGTGTAGATCACCGGCCAGCGCTTGGTGAGCGCGTGGTAGGTGTCGCTGAAGCTGCGGATCCAGCCCACCATCGCGCCGTGGCTCAGGCCGTAGCAGGTGTCGCCGCCGTACGGGTTGTACTCGATGTCGAGCGTGCCCGGCAGCGTTTTGCCGTCACGCGACCAGCCGCCGCCGTTCTGCACGAAGAACCGGGCCTGCGTCGCGCCGTCGGAACGGTCCGGCAACGCGAAGTGGTAGGAGCCCCTCACCATTCCGACGGCCGCGGAACCGTTGTACTGCTGGGTGAAGTTCGGGTTGCGGTAACCGGTTCCCTCGGTCGACTTGATGTAGACGAACCGCTTCCCCGAGCGCCACCAGTGCCCCCAGTCGACGTTGCCCTGGTGGCTGCTCACGTCGATGCCGTGCACGCTGCCCACGTTCTCCGCGCCGAGCTCGGACGGCGACCCGAGCATCTCGCCGGTGCCCTCGTGCCTGGCGATCTGCGAGCCCGCGGTGTGGTCGTCGGCCCCTTCGGCGGCGTGGGACTGCACGGGACTCAGAACACTCGCCAGCAACGCGATCGCGGTGGCGCGAACGAATCGGGAGCCGGCACTTCGTTGCGACGACATCGGTTTCCTCCCCGTGCGTGAATGGTCCTGAACGGCAGCTACCCGTGGCACCAACGGAAAAACAAGACCTGCATTTGTTGGCACCACGGAGTGAGCGAAGTCCTGTTCAGGCACGCTCGGTGACGACTTTCCGACCTGCGATTCATTCGATGTGGTCGCCTGATCGGTGATTCCCCGGGTAACCGCCGAAAGCCGCCCTGAAATGAGAGGAGTCCGGTGTGAATCGCAAGCGGATCGGGTCCGGTGTCGGCAAGCTGGCCGGGCTCTGCGTGCTCGCCGGCGCGTTGGTCGCCGGGCTTCTCTTCCCCGTCACCGCGACGCTCGGCTTCGTGTCGAACAAGGTCAGCGACCAGGTCCAGTCCACTTTGGCCGAGATGGTGAACACCGGACCGCCGCTGATGACGACCGTGACCGACAAGGACGGCGCGCCGATCGCGTACCTGTACGACCAGTACCGGGTCCACACGCCGGCGGACAAGATCTCGCAGCACATGAAGGACGCGTTGCTCGCGATCGAGGACCGCCGCTTCTACGACCACCACGGCGTCGACTGGCTGGCCAGCCTGCGCGCCCTCGCCCGCAACAACGCGAGCGGCTCGGTGCAGCAGGGCGCGTCCACCCTGACCCAGCAGTACGTGAAGAACTACCTGGTGCACGTGGTGGCCCGCAACGACAAGGCCGCGCAACAGGCGGCCCAGGAGCAGAGCATCACCCGCAAGCTGCGGGAGGCACGGCTGGCGATCGGCCTGGAGACGTCGCTGAGCAAGGACGAGATCCTCCGCCGCTACCTCGACCTCGTGCCGTTCGGCTCGACGATCTTCGGCGTCACCGCCGCGTCGCAGGCCTACTTCGACACGACGCCGGACGAGCTGACGATCCCGCAGGCCGCCACGCTCGCCGGCATGGTGAACAGCCCCACCGCCCTGGACCCGGAGGCGAACCCGGACAAGGCGATCGAGCGCCGCAACCTCGTGATCGACGCGATGGTCATCGACGAGAAGTTGTCCAAAGAGGACGCTGACCGGCACAAGACCGCTCCGCTCGGCCTGCAGGAACCGGTGCGTCCACTGCAGACCGGCTGCGTCGGTGCCGGACCGTCCTACGGGTTCTTCTGCTCCTTCCTGGTCGAGTACCTCGTCGAGTCCGGCTTCGGCCTGGAGCAGCTGAAGATCGGCGGCTACCGGGTGGAGACGACGCTCGACCCGAAGATCACCGAGCACGCCAAGCAGTCGGTCGAGGCGCAGGCGCCCAAGAACACGCCCGGCGTCGCGAACACGATGGCCGTCGTGCGCCCCGGCAAGGACGCGCACGAGGTCGTCGCCCTGGTGGCCAACCGCGACTACGGCCTCGACAAGGAGAAGTTCCAGACGCAGTTCGACCTGCCGAGCGGCGTGGAGAACAAGTTCGGCACGGGTTCGGTCTACAAGGTGTTCACCGCGGCCGCCGCCCTGGACAAGGGAATCGGCATCGACACCGTCGTGGCCTCCCCCAACTCCTACGCCTCCAGGGTGTTCAAGGGCGGTGCCGCCTCCTGCCCTGCCACGGGCGAACCGAACACCTACTGGTACTGCCTCTCCAACCACAACGACCGCTACCCGCCACAGATGCCGCTGAAGCAGGCGCTCGCCACCTCCCCGAACACGGCGTTCGTGATCCTGGAGGAGAAGACGGGCCTGGACGCGGTGGTGGACATGGCGTCCAGGCTGGGCATGCGCAAGACGATGGCCACGAACATCGCCGGCATGACCCCGGACCCGAAGGGCGCCAAGGACCTGCGGATGACCCAGTCCGAGTTCTACGCCTCCAACGGCAACGCCTCGTTCACGCTCGGCCCCGCGCCCTCCAGCACGCTCGAACTGGCCAACGTGGCCGCGACCGTCATCAGCGGCGGCACCTGGTGCAAGCCGACCCCGATCCGCCGGGTCGTCGACCGCGACGGCAAGCCGGTCGAGCTCACGAAGCCGCCGTGCGAGCAGGCCGTGCCGGAACCTCTCGCCAACGCGCTGGCCGTGGGCCTGAGCGAGGACAGCAAGGGCCAGGGCACCGCGGCGCTCACGGCGCGCAAGGCCGGCTGGAAGCGGCCGATGATGGGCAAGACCGGCACCACCGAGGAGTACAAGTCCGCGGCCTACCTGGGTGCCACGCCCGACTACGCCGGCGCCGTCCAGGTGTTCAACGACAGCACCTCACCGAAGGGCATCTGCGTGGGCACGGGCGCGCCGACCCTGTGCCCCGAGGGCAACATCTACGGCGGCACGGTGCCCGCGGCCACGTGGTTCGAGACGATGACGAAGGTGCACACCGACCTGCCGGAGAAACCCCTGCCGCAGGTCGAGGAGCGCTTTCTCAAGGGTGACGCGCAGATGAAGGTCCCCGACGTCGTCGGCTCGGACCTCGGCAGGGCGCAGGCCATGCTGCGTGACGCGGGGTACCAGGTGACGACCGTGTCCGTCGCGTCGCCGAGGCCGGCCGGTGCGGTGGTCGCGCAGTCGCCGCAGGGTGTCGCGTTCCGGGGGACGCCGGTGACGCTCTCGGTGAGCAGCGGACCGCCGCCGCCTCCCCCGGCCGCGCCGCCGGCACCGACCAGCACGCCTCCGGCTGAACCCTCGTCGTCCGCGGTGGCGGAGCCGCCGTCGTCGGCTCCGGGGCCGCCTGCTTCGTCGTCCGCGGAGGCCGTGCCACCGACTCCTGGATCGTCGTCGGTGGCCCCTGCTTCGTCGTCCGCAGAGGCGGTGCCACCGGCTCCGGCACCGTCCAGCACGCCCCCGGCTGAACCCTCGTCGTCCGCGGCCCCGGAGCCGCCGACTCCGGGGCCGTCGTCGGTGCCGCCTCCCCGGTGACGTGCCGCCGTCGCCAGCAGCCCTTCCCGGTGAGGCACCGGCCAGGAAGGGCCTCCACCTACAGCCCGTGCCCGAAGGCGAACAGCGGATCGTCGTAACCCGCGACGTCCTCGTGGTGCCGCCGCACCTGCTCCATCGACCGCGGCAGGTCGAACGGGAGCCTGCCCTCCGGCGGGATCACGCCCGACAACGCGTCGGCGAGCGCCTCGTCGGTGGAGCCGTAGCTGACCACCAGGGTCGACGCGACGTCGAGCAGCGGTGTCAGCACCGCCGCGCGGTCCAGCGTCACGTCGACCACCAACGGGCAGGCGGCGGCGACGCGGGCCAGACGGGTGGCGAGGCCCGGCTGGAAGTCGAGCGAACCCTGGTGGAACCACGACTCCAGGAACAGGTCCGACCGCGGGTCGAACGGCGCCATCAGCCGCACCAGCGCCAGGTCCGCCTCCTCCGGTGTGGCCACCACGGTTCCCAGCCGTGCCGCGACCTCGGGTGAGACGTTCTCCACGTACAGCTTCAGACCCGGCCGCAACGGCAACGCCGCCACACTGGAACCCGCCTGCAGCACCGTCACCGAACGGGCCTGGGCGGCGTGGCCCTCGTCGCGGAAGTCCTGCCGTCCCACGACCTCCGCCGCACGGTCCTCGTCGACGAACGGGTCGTCGAACAGCCCGAGTCGAAACTTCACCGTCAGCAGCCTGCGTGCCGACTCGTCGATCCGCTCCTCCGACACGCGGCCCTGGGCCACGAGTTCGAGCAGCACGTCGACGCACTCCTCGCCACCGAACTGGTCGGCGCCCGCCTCCAGGATCAGCTCCATGCGGCCGTGCGCGTCCAGGTGCTCGACGCCCCAGGCGCGGGCGGGCAGCACCTTGTCACCGACGTGGTTGTCCATGACCAGTTCCCAGTCGCTGAGCACCACGCCGTCGTAGCCGAGGCCCTCGCGCAGCATCCCGGTGACCACCTGGCGGTTGTAGCCGAACCCGACCGCCTCGATCGACTCGCCATCGACCTCCAGGCCGACGGGCATCCCGTAGTACGGCATGATCGCCGCCGTGCCCGCCTCGATGACCGCGCGGAACGGTGCCATGTGGTCGTCGAAGCGGCCACCGGGGTAGACCTGCTCGCGGCCGTACGGGAAGTGCGCGTCCTCGCCGTCCTTCTGCGGGCCGCCACCGGGGAAGTGCTTGCTGCAGCAGGCGACGGACTCCAGTCCCAGCGACTCGCCCTGGAACCCGCGCACGTACGCCACGGCCAGTTCAGCCGTCATAGCGCTGTCCTGGCCGAACGTTCCCGCCTGGCGGGCCCAGCGCGGTTCGGTGGCCAGGTCGATCGCCGGGTGCAGCGCGCACCGGATGCCGGCGGCCACGTACTCCTGGCGCGCGATGTCCGCGAAACGCTCCACGAGGGCCGGATCGCGCAGCGCGGCGAGGCCCAGCGACTCCGGCCACTGCGAGAAGGCCTTGGCGCTGAACGACACCCCGGCGTTCTCCAGGAACGCGTGCCGCGGGTCGGTCGAGATCGTCACCGGGATGCCGTGCGGTGTGCTCTCGGCGATGCGCTGGAGGTTGTTGTACCAGCGCGCCGCCATCCGCGCGTCGAGCAGGGCGTGCACGTTGAAGTGCGACAGGTGCTTCTGCGTCACCACGACGCTCGTCGGCGACTTGCTGATGTCGCCGGGAGCCTCCTTCACCGTGCCGTCCGCGCCCGCCTCGATGACGGTGTGGAACAGCAGTCCCGCCTTCTCCTCCAGCGACAGGCGGCCCAGCAGGTCCGCCACGCGCTCGGCCACGGGCAGGCGTGGGTCCTCGTAAGGGTCCATGACGCCGTTGCCGTTGAGGTCGCGGTACTCGACGCCGTCCTCGGAGACCAGCCGAACCATGTCAGAAACCTCCATCACACTCGGCTCGCGCCGAACTCCTCGACACCGATCACCGGACGCAGCGCGCGTTCGACGGCCGGTGTGGCGAACGACCGGCGGATCACGTCCCGGCACAGGACGTTCCCGATCGCTCCCATGACCATCGCCTGGTCCAGCGACAGGTAGCGGCGCGCGATCGTGCCCGACCGCACGGCGACCGCGTCGAAGAACCCGCCCCTGCCGTACGCGCGCAGGTCGTCCTGGATGCGCGCGAGGTTCGTGTACGCCTCATCGCGTTCGTGCATCATCGCCAGGAACGCCGCGTGCGGGGTCACCACGCCGTCGCCGTAGGTGGGCGTCGGAGCGGTGGCCGGTCGGCACGTGCCGAAGCCGACGTCGTAGTTCGTCATCTCCTGGTCGGAGAAGTAGCCGTTCGCCCCGTTGCCTGGCTCGTTGCCGGGGCCGAGGCCCAGCGCGTCGACGCCGTACTCGCGGTAGCCGCCGGCGGGGTTGCTGGACGGGCTGAAGCCCCAGAAGCCGTACTTCGCCTCCAGCAAGCCGTGTTCTCGTTGAGCGCGAACGTGCAGCGGGTGGTTGCGGCCCCACGACTTCGGCGCCCACTTCGCCTCGGGCACGAACACGTCCGGCATGAGCTCCTCGAACATCGACCCGCCCCAGCCGGGCACGATCCGCATGCCGCGGTAGGTGTAGGCGCCCTCGAAGACCTCGATGCCGTAGTAGGTGCGGTTCTCCCCCACCGGCTGCATCTCGTGCCACGACCAGTCGCACGACGCCGGGAACGTCCGCCACATCGCGAAGTACTGCTTCGGCGGGACCTGGCCGGTGATGATGCCGAGGTAGCTGGTGATCCGCGTCTCGGACACCGTCGTGTCGTAGTGGTGCGTGGTCAGCCAGACGGGGTCGCCGCCGATGTGCGTGCCCTGGTAGACACCGCCCGGCCGGTCGTGGTCGAACGGGAAGAACCCGCCGTGGATCAGGCCGCCGGGCCGCACGGGGTGCGCGGGGTCGTCGCCGGGGTTGTAGAACGCGTCCCAGCGCATCCGGGCGAACAGCCTGCGCGCCAGGGTCGCCGCCGCGCGGTCGGCTCCCGCCACGGTGAGCAGTGCAGCGCCGAGCCAGCCGTTGTCCACACTGGAGCAGAACGGGTGCACGACGGCGCCCGTGCCGGGCCAGGAGCGCAGCGCGTCGCCGGTCTCCTCGTCGTACCAGTTGAAGTACATGCCGCTCGGGACGTGGTGCTCCATCCGGTCGAGCGTGGTGAGGGTGCGGACCAGCCGGGCCGACGCCTCGTCCTTCGAGATCAGGCCGAGTTCGCGGGCCACGATCGTCGACCACAGGTAGCCGCCGATGTTCGTCGGCGAGGTGTAGCCGGAGCGATCGGACGCGGCGAGCGACTCGGGGATGTTGTCCGCGGGCAGGCCGGTGCCCGACGGGGTCATGGCGACGAGGCTGCGCCACGTGTCCTTCGCCCAGCCCCGCACGCGGGCCGGGTCGAACCGATGGCCGGGAGCGGCCGCGGCGGAGGCGGGAACGGCGAGCGCGGCGGCGCTCGCGACTAACAGGGTTCGGCGGGTGATCCTGACTGGCGGTTCCATGAGGGTCCCCTTTGGACGATCACTTGATGCCGGTGGTCGCGATGCCTTCGATGAAGCGCCGCTGGAAGACGAGGAACACGAGCAGCACCGGAACGACGACGATGGTCGCGCCGGCGAGGAGCAGGCCGTACTGGATGGAGTTCTGGCCGGTCGAGTACAGGGCGAGCGCGACCGGGAGCGTGTACTCGCTCTCCTGCTGCGCCACGACCAGGGGCCACAGGAAGTTGTTCCAGCTGCCCAGGAACGTGAGGATGCCGAGGGTGGCGAGCGCGGGCCCGCACAGCGGCAGGATGATCCTGGCGAAGATCCGCAGCTCACCCGCGCCGTCGACCCGTCCCGCGTCGATCAGCTCGCCCGGCAGGCCGACGATGAACTGGCGCATCAGGAACACGCCGAACGGCGACACGAGGAACGGCAGGATCAGCGCGGGCAACGAGTTCGCCAGGCCCGCGTTGACCACGAGCACGTACAGCGGCACGAACGTGACCACGCCGGGGATCATCAGGGTCGCCATGACGACCACGAACAGGGCCCGCTTGCCGCGGAACTCCAGCTTGGCGAGCGCGTAGCCGACCATCGAGCAGAAGAGCAGGTTCCCCACCGTCACCAGCACGGCGACGATCGCCGAGTTGAGGAAGTACGTCCCGAACTGCAGGCGGGAGAACAGCTGCGTGTAGTTGTCCAGCGACGGCGCCTGCGGCAGCCACGTCGGCGGGTTCGCCCGGATCTCGCCCTCGCCCTTGAAGCTGCCGAGGACCATCCAGACGAACGGCGAGACCACGGCGACGAGCGCGAGGGTGAGCGGAACGTAGAGCCACCAGCGGTTCTTCGCGGTCATGTCAGCTCCTCTCCCTCAGCAGGCGGAACTGCAGCGCCGTGACGACCGCGATCACCACGAAGATCAGGTAGCTCATCGCCGAGGCGAAGCCGTAGTTGCCGAACCCGAACTGCCGGTAGGTGTACATCGACGCGGAGATCGTCGAGTTGAGCGGGCCGCCGTTGGTCATGACGTACGGCTCCTCGAAGAACTGCAGGTAGCCGATCGCCGTCGTCACCGAGACGAACAGCATCGTCGGGCGCAGCAACGGCAACGTGATGTGCCGGAACCGCTTGACCGCACCGGCTCCGTCGATCGACGCCGCCTCGTGCAGCGACGGCGGGACGGCCTGCAGCCCGGCCAGGAAGATGATCATCGCGGTGCCGAAGTTGCGCCACGCCGCCATGAGGATCAGCGCCGGCATCGACCAGTCCGGGTCGCCCAGCCAGTTCGGGCCGGTGATCCCGAACCAGCCGAGCACGGTGTTGATCAGCCCGAACTCGTCCTGCAGCAGGAACCGCCACACCACGGCGACCGCGACGATCGACGTGATCACCGGGGTGTAGAAGCCGAGCCGGAAGAACGCGCGGAACCGCGAGATCCCCTTGTCCAGCACCACGGCGGCCGCGAGCGCGATGGCCAGCGTGAGCGGCACGCCGACCACCACGAAGTACGCGGTGTTCGCCGCCGCCGTGCGGAACAGCGGGTCGGCGAACGCCTGCACGTAGTTGTCGAGCCCGACGAACTCCACCGCGAACGGCGTGCGCAGGTCGCGGTTGCGCGTGTCGGTGAAGCTCATGAACAGCGACTGGATCACCGGCCACGCCGTGAACACGAGGAACAGCAGGCAGAACGGCAGGATCAGGCCCCACGCCGCCCGCTCCACCCCGCGGCGGCGGGCCGGTGCGGACAAGCTCACTTGCCGGTCCCGATGGAGTCGGCGGCGGACTGCGCGGCCTTGAGCGCGCCTGCCGCGTCGGCGCCGGACCGCGCGACCTTCTCGACCTCGGTGTCGAGCGCGGTGATCGCCTGCTCCCAGGTGGCGAAGGTGGGCGGCGACTGCGCGGTGTCGAGCTGCTTGCCGAACGTCGCGAGCTTGGTGTCGGCGGTCAGGGCCGAGTCCTGCCAGGCGCTCTTCACCGACGGCAGGTCCGTCGACTGCTGGTACCACTTCACCTGGGTCTTGGGGTCCGCCAGCCAGTTCACGAACTTCCAGGCCGTGTCGCGGTTCTTGGTCTCCTTGAACACGACGAAGTTCGACCCGCCGACGAAGCTCGACGACGTCTTCTTCACCGGCATCGGCATGACGTCGTACTTGTCCTTGAAGCCCTCACCGCCGAGCTTCTCCACCGCGGACATCATCCACGGGCCGGAGATGAACATCGGGACGCGCCCGCTGACGAAGTCCGGTTCGGTCGTGGGCTGCGCGGGAGCCTCCTTGTCCGCGATGCCCTCGCTGAAGAAGGAGCCGTAGTAGTCGAGGGTCTCCTTCATCTCCGGGCTGTCGAAGTTGTACGCGCCGCCGTTGTCCTTGGTCAGCTGCGCGCCGTTCGACCACGCGAAGGGCAGCAGCGACTGCCACGAACCGGTGCCGCCCGCCTGCAGGCCGATGCCGAACTTGGCACCCGCCTTGCTCTGCATGGCCTTGGCCATCTCCTTGAGGCCCGGCCAGTCCTTCGGCGGCGTCTCGTACCCGGCGGTCTTCGCGAGGTCCTTGCGGTAGTAGAGCAACCTCGTCTCGACGTACCAGGGGATGCCGTACGACGTTCCGTCCACTTCGGTCGTGCGCTGCGCGCCGTCGAAGAACTTGCCCTTGTCGATCGACGACGGCGTCGGGTCGAGCGCGCCCATGCCAGCGAACTCACCCATCCACGTCGAGCCCACCATGGCCGCGTCCGGCGCCTGCCCGGCGGTGATCGCCGAGGTGAACTTGTTGTGCGCGGCGTCCCAGGGGATCGCCGTCACCTGGACCTTGGCACCGGGGTTCGCGTCCTCGAACTCCTTGGCCAGCGCGGGGAGCTTCTCCCCCTCCGCACCCATGGCCCAGACGGTGATCGTGCCGGTGGCGGGCCCCTGGGCGACGTCGGCGCCCTGCTGACCACCGGCCTCGTCACCGCCGCGGCCACACGCCGCCAGCACGAGCACCAGGGCGGACACGCCCGCGAGCATCCTGGAAGTCTTGCGCACCATTGCTTCTCGCTTCCTTTCGTCTCAGGTGGACAGAGGGTCGATCAGGCAGCCGCAGGACGAGCGCACGACCAGCTGCGTGGGCAGCATCCGCGCCTGCTCCCGCGGCGGCTCACCGCTCACGAGTTCGTGCAACCTGTTGGCTGCCAACGCACCGAGTTCGTGGACGGGCTGGCGAACGGTCGTGAGCCCCGGCCGCACGTACCGCGAGGTCATGACGTCGTCCCAGCCCGTCACCGCGATCTCCCCCGGCACGTCCCTGTCGGCGTCCTGCAGCGTGGTCATGATCGACAACGCCAGCTCGTCGTTCGCGCACATCAACGCGTCCGCCTCGAACTCGCCCTTCAGCAGACGCCGCGCGAACGCCGTGCCGTCGGCCTCGCTCAACGCGACCCTGACAGGTTCGGCGGCGTGGAGACCTCGTCCTTCGTGCGCGGCCACGTAGCCCGCGTACCGGTTGCGGATGTCGGGCGCGCTGTCCGGGTCACCGACGAACAGCACGCGTTTCCTGCCGTGGCCCAGAACGTGCCCGGCCAGTTCCCGCGCGCTCTCCAGGTTCTCCGCCGCGATCGTCTCGACACCGTCCTGCGGCTCCCCCGCGATGACGACGACCGGCTTCTTGGCCCGCAGCACCCGCACCACGTCGGCCGAGATCGCGGGCGACCCGAACACGGCGATGGCGTCGACCCTGGTGGCGAGCTGCCGCACCGCCGCGGCCAGATCGGTGCGGCTGTTCGTGAGCACCAGCACGATCGACTGCGCCAGCTCGGCGGCACGGGCCTCGAACCCCATGAGCAGCTCGGCGTAGTAGGGACCGGACAGCTCCGGCAGCACCAGCCCGTGCGCCTCGTGATGCCGGACCGCGAGACTCCGCGCCGCGCCGAGCGGCACGTACCCCAGCGCCTCGACGGCGGTGAGCACCTTCTGCCGGGTGGTCTCGGCCACGACAGTCGCACCCTGCAACACCCGCGAGACGGTGGCGATGCTGACGCCGGCGTGCTCGGCGACGTCGTAGATCGTCGCGCCTGCGGACCTGGCCTCGGGTGAGGCTTGCTGCTTCGCCATCGTGCTGCCTGCCACCTCGTTGTCGCAGTCGGCTCTATGTAAGCGCTTACATGTCACTCTTTGTTATGTAAGCGCTTACATGAGGGTGATGTGGCAAATATAGGCACGGATGGACGAACGACACAAGGGGCGGGGGTGCCCGGCGTGCGGGGCAGGCGGGCCGCACGCACGCGGCTACGGCACCTTCGGACGCTCATCACCAGGGCGTTGAGCAGCGCGATTCCACGCGAAGACGAAACTCAGCGGCGCCTAAGCCGGCGCAGGCAGCGCTGTTGGCCGGCCAACCGTCAGCCCGCCAGCCCGCCGCCCTCAGCCCGCCGCCCTCAGCCCGCCAGCCCTCCGCCCGCCAGCCCTCCGCCCGCCAGCCCTCCGCCCGCCAGCCCTCCGCCCGCCGACCGTCGACCACTCACCCGGCCTGGCCTACCGCGGCCCCGCTCCCCGCCCACCACTTCACCGCGCCCCGACCTCACCCCTCCCGCCACCGCTCCAACAGCCCGAGCGCCCGAGCCAGCACCGCTCCAACAGCCCGAGCGCCCGAGCCAGCACCGGCGAGTCGTCGTCCGCCCGCACCGCCGCCACCAGGTCGACCCCGTGGGTCCCCGCCAGCGGCCGGTACGTCGTCCCCGGCACCCCCAGCTCCGCTACCGGCTCCGGCACCACCGCCACCCCCAGCCCGGACGCCACGAACGTGACCAGCGTCGACGTCTCCGCCACCTCGTGCCGGATCCGCGCCTCGAACCCCGCCGACCGGCACAGGTCCGTGACGATCCCGTGCATCACCGACCGGCCGCGCGACGCGTGCACGATGAGGTCCTCCGAACGCAGGTCCGCGACCTTCAACCGCTTCCGGCGGGCCAGCGGGTGGTCCTCCGGCAGTGCCACGATCAACCGGTCGCGACGGACCGTCGTCACGCGCACCGCCGTGTGCTCGACCGGGGGTCGCAGCAGGGCGAGGTCGATGCGCCGGCCCAGCAGGGAGTCGAGTTGATCCGGTGCCAGCATCTCGCCCCGGAACGCGAAGTCGACGGCCGGCAGCGCGTCCCTCAAGGCACGGGCGAAGGCGGGCAGGAGGCTGTAGGTCGCGGAGCCGACGCAGCCCACGACCAGGCGGCCCTGCAGTCCCTTGGCGACCCGTTGCGCCTCGGCTCCGGCCTCGTCCACGGCCGCGAGCACCGCTCGGGCCCGTTCCAGGTAGACCGCGCCGGCGCCGGTGAGCTCGACCTTGCGGGTCGTGCGGTGCAGCAGCGTCACGCCGAGTTCGGCCTCCAGCTGCTGGATCTGCTGGGAGAGCGGCGGTTGTGCCATGTTCAGGCGTTCGGCGGCGCGGCCGAAGTGCCGTTCCTCGGCGACGGCGACGAAGTAGCGCAGGTGGCGAAGTTCCACCCGATTGATACTCCCAGAGTCTCACCGGGCACGAAATGAGTATTTCTGAATATCGACCGCAGGGCCTAGCGTCGACGCCATGACCGATGTCGTCATCTGCTCACCCCTCAGGACCCCGGTCGGGCGGTTCGGCGGGGCCCTCGCCTCGCTCAGCGCCGCCGACCTCGCCACCACCGTGCTCAAGGAGCTGGTGCGCCGGACCGGCCTCACCGAGGGCGATGTCGACGACGTCGTGCTCGGGCAGAGCTACGCGAACGGCGAGTCGCCCGCGATCGGCCGGATCGCGGCGCTGGACGCCGGGCTCGGCACGAGGGTTCCCGGCATCCAGATCGACCGGCGGTGCGGGTCCGGGTTGCAGGCCGTGCTCTACGCGGCCGGGCAGGTGGCCACCGGTGCGGCCAAGGTCGTCGTGGCGGGTGGCGCGGAGTCGATGTCGCAGGTCGAGCACTACGCGCTGAACCTGCGCACGGGCGTGCGCAGCGGCGGGATCCAGCTCGTCGACCGCCTCGACCGGGCCAGGGAGACCGCCGGTGGCCGGTTCCACCCGGTGCCCGGCGGCATGCTGGAGACCGCCGAGAACCTCCGCCGCGAGTACGGCATCTCGCGCGCCGAGCAGGACGCGCTCGCGGTGCGGTCGCAGCAGCGGTGGGGTGCCGCCCACGAGGCGGGGAACTTCGCCGACGAACTGGTGCCCGTCACCGTTCCCGGCCGGCGCGGCAAGCCGGACACGACCGTCGACCGCGACGAGCACCCCCGCCCGGACACGACGCTGGACGACCTCGCCGCGCTGAAGCCGGTCAGGCTGAAGCTCGACCCCGAGTCCACGGTCACCGCGGGCAACGCCAGCGGGCAGAACGACGGCGCCGCGCTGTGCGTGGTCACGACCCGCGCCGAAGCCGAGAAGCGCGGGCTGCAACCGTTGCTCGCCCTCAAATCGTGGGCTGTCACAGGGGTCGGGCCGGAGGTCATGGGCATCGGACCGGTGTCCGCGTCGGCCGCCGCGCTCGACCGGGCCGGGCTCACCCTCGACGACATGGACGTGATCGAACTCAACGAGGCCTTCGCCGCCCAGGTGCTCGCCTGCCTGAGCGAGTGGAAGCTCGACCCCGCCGACGAACGCCTCAACCCCAACGGTTCCGGCATCTCCCTCGGCCACCCGGTGGGCGCGACCGGCGCGCGCATCCTCGCCACGCTCGCGTACGAGATGCAGCGCCGCGGCAGCCGTTACGGCCTGGAGACGATGTGCATCGGCGGCGGTCAGGGCCTGGCGGCGGTCTTCGAGGCGGTGCGCTGATGGACCTGCACCACGTCGTCACCGGCAGGCAGGACGGCCCGGCCGTCGTGCTGTCCGGGTCGCTCGGTTCCGCACTGGAGATGTGGGACGCCAACGTCCCGGCGCTCGAAGAGCACTTCCGAGTCGTCCGCTACGACACCCGCGGCCACGGCCGCTCCCCCGTCGTGCCCGGCCCGCACACCATCGACGCGCTGGCCGACGACCTCGTCGGGCTGCTCGACGAACTGGAGATCGAGAAGGCCCACCTGGTCGGGTTGTCGCTCGGCGGCATGACCGCTCTGCGCGTCGCCGCCCGGAATCCCGACCGCGTCGACCGGCTCGCCGTGCTGTGCACCAGCGCCCACCTCGGACCGGCCGCGAACTGGACGGACCGCGCCGCCCTCGTGCGGGCAGAGGGCACGCAGGCGGTCGCGCGAGCCGTCATCCAACGGTGGTTCACGCCCGCGTACCAAGATCACGAACGCTGGGAGGCCATGGTCGCCGCCACTCCGGCCGAGGGTTACGCGGGTTGCTGCGAGGCCATCGCCGCCATGGACCAGCGCGCCGACCTGCACCGGATCACCGCGCCCACGCTGGCGATCGCGGGAGCCGACGACCCGGCGACACCCCCGCCCCACCTGGAGGAGATCGCCGGCTCCGTCCACGACGGCCGCCTCCTCGTGATCGACCAGGCCGCCCACCTCGCCAACGCCGAGCAGCCCGCCCAGGTCAACGTGGCACTCGTCGACCACCTCACGAAGGAGAACCGATGAGCCTGGACAAGGTGGTCAGCGGACCGGCCGAGGCCGTGGCGGGCATCCGTTCCGGCGCGAGCGTCGCGGTCGGCGGCTTCGGGCTCGCGGGCATCCCGTGGTTCCTGATCGAGGCGCTGCTGGAGCAGGGCGCCGACGACCTCACGATCGTGTCGAACAACTGCGGCGTGGACGGCGCGGGCCTCGGCCTGCTGCTCGAAGCCCGCCGCATCAGCCGCGTGATCGCCTCGTACGTCGGGGAGAACAAGGAGTTCGCCCGCCAGTACCTCAACGGCGAGCTGACGGTCGAGCTCACTCCACAAGGGACACTCGCGGAACGGCTGCGCGCCGGAGGGTCCGGTGTGGGAGCGTTCTACACCCCCACGGGCGTCGGCACGCTCGTGTCCGAGGGCGGCCTGCCGTGGCGGTACAACCCCGACGGCACGGTGGCGCTCTCGTCCCCTCCCAAGGAGGTCCGCACCTTCCACGGCAAGGACATGGTGCTGGAGGAGTCGATCGTCACCGACGTGGCGCTCATCCGCGCCGCCGTCGCCGACCGGGCGGGCAACTGCGTCTTCCACGCCGCCGCCCGCAACTTCAACCCCGCCGCCGCGATGGCAGGCCGGTTCACCGTCGTGGAGGCCGAACGCGTCGTCGAGGTCGGCGAGATCCACCCCGACCACGTGCACCTGCCCGGCGTGTTCGTGCAGAACGTCGTCGCGCTGACACCGGAACAGGCCTCGCGCAAGGACATCGAGAAGCGCACCACCCGCGCCCGCCAGGAGGCGAACTGACATGGCCTGGACCCGCGACCAGATGGCCGCCCGCGCCGCGCTCGAACTGCGCGACGGCGAGTACGTCAACCTCGGCATCGGCCTGCCGACGCTGATCCCCGACCACCTGCCGGCGGGCTCCACCGTGACGTTGCACGCGGAGAACGGCATCCTCGGCGTCGGCCCGTTCCCCTACGACGACGAGGTCGACCCCGACCTGATCAACGCGGGCAAGCAGACCGTCAGCGTGCTGCCGGGAGCGTCGTTCTTCGACTCCCCCACCAGCTTCGCGATGATCCGCGGCGGCCACATCGACACGGCCGTGCTCGGCGGCATGCAGGTCTCCGCGCGCGGAGACCTCGCCAACTGGATGGTGCCCGGCGCGATGGTCAAGGGCATGGGCGGCGCCATGGACCTCGTCAGCGGCGCCCGCCGCGTGATCGTCCTGATGGAGCACAACGCCCGCAACGGCGACGCCAAGCTCGTCGAGACGTGCACGCTGCCGCTCACCGGGCGCGGGGTCGTCTCCAGGGTCATCACCGACCTGGCCGTCCTCGACGTCGAGGACGGCGCCTTCCGCCTGGTCGAGCTCGCTCCCGGCAGCACGGCGGAGGACGTCGTGGCGAGGACCGGTGCGCCGGTGCTCGTGGAGGAGCTCAGCCGACCGGCGCCGTGACGTCCGCACCGACCCCGGGCAGGGTGAAGCGGATGGTGGTGCCGGTGGTGGCCGCGGTGTCGAGCCAGATGCGGCCGCCGTGGTGCTCGACGATCTTGCGGCACATCGACAGCCCGATACCGGTGCCGGGGTAGGTCTCCTTGGCGTGCAGCCGCTGGAAGATGACGAAGACCCGTTCTGCGTACTGCTCGTCGATGCCGATCCCGTTGTCCCGCACCGAGAACTCCCACATGCCGTCGTCACCGCGCTCGGCGTCGATCCGCACGTGCGGCGGCTCCTCGCCGCGGAACTTCACGGCGTTGCCGATGAGGTTCTGGAACACCGCCGTGAGCAGCCGGGCCTCGCCCTGGACCTCCGGCAGCGCTCCCACCTCGATCCGCGCGCCGGACTCCTCCAGCACGTGCGAGAGGTTGCCGCGCGCCTCCTCGACGAGGTCCGCGGCGGGGACGACCACCTGTTCGTCGCGGTGGCGGCCGACCCTGCTGAAGGCGAGCAGGTCGTTGATGAGCCGCTGCATGCGCTTCGCGCCGTCCACCGCGAAGTCGATGTACTGGACGCCGCGCTCGTCGAGCTGGTCGCGGTAGCGCCTCTCCAGCAGCTGGCAGAAGCTCGCGACCTTGCGCAGGGGTTCCTGCAGGTCGTGGGAGGCGACGTAGGCGAACTGCTCCAGCTCGGTGTTGGAGCGGCGCAGGTCCTCGGTGGCGGCGTCCAGCGCGGCGTTGCGGTCCTGTGCCTGGTCCAGCTCGTCGACGATCCTGGTGCGCATCGTGTCGACGTCGTGGCCGAGCACCCGGAGCTCCTGGGGCCCCGTCGCGGCGACCACGTGCGCGAAGTCGCCCGCGGCCACCTGCCCGACGTGCTCGCGCAGCCTGCTCAACGGGCGCACGACGTACACGAGCACCGCGGCGACGCAGCCCAGGACGGCGATCAGCAGCACCGCCAGGGCGACGATGCAGGTGACCGCCATCCTGGTGGCCGAGTCGTTGAGCGCCGCACGCCCGTCGGCGCGTTGCACGGCCAGTTCCGCCTGCAACGTCGACAACGCGGCGCGGACCTCGTCGAACCGCTGCTTGCCGACCGCGTCGTCGGGGACCTGGCCGCCCGCGCGGACCGCGGCGATCGCCGGATCGGCGTACTCGCTGCGCCAGGACGCGAGCGCCTGGTCCAGCGCGGCCACGCCCTGCGCCACCTTCGGGGTGTCCAGCACGACGACGGTCGCGCGTGCCGCGGCCTGGCGGTCCAGCCCGTTCTCGTAGGGCTTGAGGAAGTCGGCGCTGCCGCTGAGCACGTAGCCGCGGACGCCGTTCTCCTGGTCGACCAGGTCGGTGCCGAGCTGCTGGGCGCTGACCACCGCGGGGCCCACCACGTCCAGCAGCCGCGACCGCGCCTGCGAAAGGTCGCTGATGGCCAGCAGCACCGCCGTGGTCGCCGCGAGCAGCACCACGACCAGCGCCACCGAGATCCACACCGACCACCGTCTCAGCGACGGACCACCGGAATCCGCGTGCACGGCACCTCCCCCGGCTCCGACGCGAGCCCCCCGCGCTCAACACGTGTTGAGTCGCGCAATCTTAGGGTCGCGCCGTCGGGCGGCTCACACAGGCTTGGGGCGCAGTGCCGCCAGCGGGACGTGGTGCTGGCCGGCGTGCACGTCGCGGTCGTGCAGACCCGCCTGGGAGACCGGCCTGGGGAACGAGATCTTGACGACGTTCAGCGCGGGGATGCGGAAGATCTGGACGTCCTCGGCGCGCACCCCGTACAGGGCCGCGACGACGTCCTCGCTGACGTTCTCCGGCGCCGCGGCCAGTGCGTAGCCGGCCTCGTCGCGCATGAACAGCTCCATCGTGACCCAGAACGGCCCCGCGTTCTTGGACCGGACCTCCAGCGCGAGGTCACCGAAGCTCGGCGTGGTCTGGTCAGTCATGGGTGCGGGCCTTCCGGTGGTCGATGCGGAACATCTCGGTGGGGGTGCGGGTGTCGACGACGTGGTTGAGCACGAACTCGTAGACCGGTCCGCGTTCGGTCTCGGCGGGGGACGTCGCGAACGCGAGGCTCGGCAGGTAGTCCATGTCGGGTGTGGGCAGGTGCAGCATCAGGGGGTTCGCGACCTTGGCGACGGCGGTCGCGAGCTCCTGGGTCGCGGCGCGCACCAGCAGCATCACGCCGATCTCGCGCGGCGGGCGGGAAGCGGGTTCGAGCCCTCCGAGGACCGCGTCGTAGCCGTAGCGGCGCAGGTCGTAGGAGTACTCGGTGCCGTCGAGCCCGAGCGTCTGGCCGACGCGTTCGGTGAAGACCTTGTCGAACAGCTCGGTCCACGCCTCGATGTTCGCGAGGATGTGCTCGTCGCGGATGGCAGTGAACGACATGGTCTCGTAGCCGGTGATCCTGGCGCCCTCCAGCTTGACCGTGTGCTGGTCGGCGAGGTGGAACCGGGAGCCCTCGACGCGCACGCGCCGGTCGTCGAGCGCCGTGTAGGTGGCGTCCTCGACGTCCAGCACGCCGGCGGGCTCGCGCATCCGGAACGGGTTCACCGTCTCGTAGAGCATGTGCGCCGCAACGGAAATGGGGGTGCAGGCGGCGTCGGGGTCGAGCGGTTCGATGGTGAACCCGGTCTCGTCGATCGTGGCGAGCACACCGCCCGTGCGCGGGTTCGTCGTGCACTGCCCGCCGCACTCGACGATCTTCGCCGCGTGCCACGACGGACCGGCGGGCAGGCCCTTCATCAACGGGAACGCGGCGGCCACGGCGGTGTCGGTCGCACGGCCCGCGAGCACCACGTCGGCACCGGCGCGCAGGGCCTCCTCGATGGGTTCGTGGCCCATCATCCCGACGACGTGCGTGCAACTGTCCACAGTGGCCTCGTCGAGCTCACCGGCCGGTGCCAGCGGGTGCACGGCGCCGGCGCGCAGGCGGGCCTTGAGGAAGTCGGCGCGCTGTTCGCTGCGGATCGTCGCCACGGACAGGTCGAGACCCTCCTCGCACAGGATGTCCTCGACGATCCCGTTGACCCAGTCGACGCCGGAGTCGGTGCCGCTGGTGCCGCACGAGCCGACGACCAGCGGGATGCCCGCCTTCGCGGCGGCGCGGAGCAGGACGCGCAGGTCCCTGGCGACGGCGGCGGCCGTCGTCTTCGGGGTGCCGGAGCCCAGGTAGTGCGGACCGGAGTCGGTCGAGCCGGCGTCGACGGAGATGACGTCGGCGCCGAGCTCGAGCCCGCGATCCACTGTGGACTGCGCGAATCCTGCGCCGAGCATGCCCGTGGGCGACAGGACGCGGACGGCTTTCATGAGCGAGGTCCTTTCGAGGGTGTTCACAGAAGGGTTCACAGGGAGGTGGCGTGCCGGCGCACCAGGACGCCGACGCGCACGATCGCGGCCGTCGCCAGAGCGGTGACCAGCGCGATGTCGAGGAGCATGTACCGCCAGCCGGTGATGTCGACCATCGCGCCGACGACACCGGGGCCGATGAACCCGCCGGCGGCCCAGCTCACGGTGTACAGGCCCGTGTAGACGCCGATCACGCGGGCGGAGGGCGCGAGGTTCCACAGGACGACGGCGGCGTTGATCAGGAACCCGGACGCGCCGGCGGCCGCGAAGCAGAAGGCGACGACGGTGGCCGTGGGAGTCGGCACGAGGGTGCCGAACGCGAGCGCGACGCCGAACACCGTCATGCCGATGGTCATCGTGCGGACGCGCCCGATGCGTTCGGCGAGCAGCGCGGCCGGGTAGGCGGCGATGAGGAACGCGATGCCGCTGGGGAAGGTCAGCGAGCCCGCCTCGCCGCGGGTCAGGCCGAGAGTCTCCATCCCGTACGGGGTGAACAGCGACCGGGAGGAGAACCAGGCCGACGCGAAGAGCAGCACGGCGGTGACGACGAGGAGCCTGCTGCGGTTGCGGTCGCTGAAGATGTCCTTCGCGACGTCGCGCAGCCTCGTGGCGGGCTCGTTCGCGGTGTCCTCGGTGAGCGAGAGCTGGTACGCCCTCGACGTGTTGTCCCGCACCCGTGAGACGAGGACGGCGGTGCACACCAGCATTAGCACGGCCGGCACGGTGAACGCGAGCTTCGGGTGGTCGTCCACCAGCAGGGCGCTCACGAGGGCCGACACGATGACGGTGAGACCGGACGCGATCTTGACCACCGCGTTCGCCCTCCCCCGCCGCTCCGGCTCGATGAAGTCGGGCAGCAACGCCTGCGCGATCGGCTTGAAGCTGTTGCCCACCAACGCGTACACGAAGATCACCGCGATCAGCGACGGCAGCGTGGTGGCGAGCGGGATCAGCGTGAACAGCACGGCGGCGAGCGGCATGCCCACCGCCAGGTAGGGAATCCGGCGGCCCCAGCGCGTGCGGGTGTTGTCCGACCGGTTGGCGATCCACGGCTGAACGAAGATGCCGAGCAGGTTGTCCATCCCCATGAGCAGGCCGACGAGCGCCGTGCTCGTGATGTGCTCGCGCAGCAGCGGGGGCACTTGAGCGTCGTAGAAGTCCCAGGTCGCTTCCTGGGCGAACACGGCGAGCGCCACGAAGAACGTGATCCGCCGGGTGAGTCGTCTGTCCGCCGTTGTTGCTGGTGCCGGCACGAGAGCCTCCGTTGGCTCGGGAACGTGTCGCCACAAACTAGGATGCTATAGCAAAATCGTCAAGCCATAGCTTGGAGCTTTGACGTAGTATCAGCGCTCGTGACAGCCGACGAAGATCCGCGCGAGACACTGGCCGACCGCGCCTACCGCATGGTCGGGGCAGCCATCGCCGCAGGTGAGCTGGCACCCGGCGAGAAGATCACCGAACGCGGCCTCGCCGAGCGGCTCTCGATGAGCCCGACCCCGGTCCGCGAGGCGTTGCGCCGCCTGGAGCAGGACGGCCTGATCAGGAGGACCGGCCCGCGCACGGTCGTGGTCGCGGACATCGGCACCTCGGCCGTCGAGGACCTGGCCGAGGTCGAGATAGCGCTGCGCGGCCTCATCGCCCGGTTCGCCGCGCGCCACGCGACCACCGCCCAGGCCGACGCGCTCGACGCCGTCCTCGACGAGGCGGACGACCTGCTGATCGTGATCAAGCAACGTGACGCCGAGGGCCGTCCCGTCGAGAAGCACCTGAACACCCTGCTCGACACCATGCAGCGCTTCAACGACGCCGTGGCGGCCTGCGCGGGCAACGCCGTGCTGGTCAGGCTGCTGGAGCAGACCAGGGTCTTCACGAAGGCCGAGCGCCGCTCCCGCACTCTCGAACGCGCGCTCGCGAACCACCGGTTCGGCCTCGACCGCTACACCCAGCACCGCGCACTCGTCCGCGCCCTGCGCGCGGGGGACTCGGCCGCCGCCGAGCAGCTCGCGATCGACGACGTGCGGGGTGGTCTCGACGACCTGCGGCACGAGCCGGGCCAGGTCACGCGGCGGAGGTGAGCCGCGGAGTCCACTTCGGACTGGGGATGGCCACCGACGCCGGCCGGCGCTGGAGGCGGGTCGACTCCTGGCCGTGACCGGCTGTCACCGGCGGCCTTCACTGGATCGGACGCCAATCTGTTCCGGGTGGCACTCCGAATCCCCCGTCGTGACCGATCACATCCTCGTCGTCGGATACGGCGACGCCGGGCGCCGCGCCGTGAACTCGGTGCTGACGGCCCAGCCCGACGCGCGACTGACCGTGCTGGACACCGACTTCCTCGCCGCCGCCGAGGCCACCGCCAACGGTGCCACCGCGGTCGTCGGGGACGGGCGGGACAGATGCGCGCTCGACGAAGCCGCCGCCGACCTCGCCGACCGCGTGATCATCGCGGTGCCGGACGACCTCGACGCGTTCCTGATCACCAGAGCGCTGCGGCCGGTGAACCCCGACACCGTGATCGTGGTCGTGCTGCGCGAACCGGAGAACAACGCGATCTTCTCGTCCGACGGGACGCTGACCGTCCGAATCGGACAGCTCGGCGACCGCTAGGAAACTCCGAGAACCACGCCGTGCGCGTGGTTCCCGGAGCCGCGATGCCGTTGCCCTGGAGATGTCAGGCGGGCATCAGCACCGAGTCGATCAGGTAGACGGTGGCGTTGGCGGTCTTCACGCCACCGCAGATCACGTTGGCGTCGTTGACCTTGATGGCGTCACCGGAACCGGTCACCTTCACCGTGCCGGTCTGCACGGTCTTCTGGTCACCGGCGATCTTGTCGGGCGTGATCTGGCCGGGGACGACGTGGTAGGTCAGGATCTTGGTCAGCAGCGCGTCGTCGGTCTTGAGCGTCTCGATGGTCGCGGCGTCGATCTTGGCGAACGCCGAGTCGACCGGTGCGAAGACGGTGAACTCGGCACCGTTGAGCGTCGAGACCAGGTTGACCTTCGGGTTGAGCTTGCCGGACACGGCACTCACGAGCGTGGTGAGCAGCGGGTTGTTGCTCGCGGCCACGGCGACCGGGTCGGCGGCCATGCCCGACACGGAGCCGGCACCGGACGGGACCTGCTTCGCGTAGTCGGCACAACCGGGGCCCACGAGGTTGGCGGCCGGGTCGGCCATCGCCGAGGAGGACGGCGCCATCGAGGTGGCGGAGGTGGGCGCGGAGCTGGAGCTGCTGCTCGCCATGTCACCCGAGCCGCACGCCGCGCCGAACAGGGCGAGCGAGGCGGCGCCGAGGGCCAGGACGGTGTTGCGGACGGTCTTGTTCATGACAGGACATCTCCCAAGGGTTTTCGGGCTCTGTGCAGGGGATTCGGCACCGCTGCGGAAACGGATTGGTCTGCTGACTCGGTCAAGAGGCGACGGAGGAGAAGACCATCGAGTGCCAGCCGGTGGCACCGTCCGGGATCGGCGCGGCACGCTCGTTGGTCTGCGTGGTGCCCTTGCGGTCGGTGGCGCGGCATTCGACGGTGTGGTTGCCCTCCTTCAGGTCCAGCTCGACGCGCCACATCCGCCAGGTGTCGACGTTGACCTCGGTGCTCAGCGTCGCCTCCTGCCACGGCCCGCCGTCGACGCGGACCTCGACGCGGTCGATGCCGATGTGCTGCGACCAGGCGATTCCCGCCGCGACGAACCGGCCCGCTGGCACCCGTTCGAACGACTTCGGCCGGTCGATCCTCGACATGACCTTGACCGGGGCCTTCTTGCCCCAGCCGCGTTGCGCCCAGTACGGGTCGAACGCGTCGAAGGTCGTGAGTTCCGCGTCCACCAACCACTTCGTGGCCGAGACGTACCCGTAGAGGCCGGGAACGACCATGCGGACGGGGAAACCTCGTTCGAGCGGCAGCGGTTCGCCGTTCATCCCGATGGCCAGCAAGGCGTTCGAGCCCGGCGCCATGATCGAGTCGACCGGCGTGCCGCACGTCCAGCCGTCCACGCTGCGCGTCGCGAGCTGGTCGGCGCCGGGGCGCACACCCGCGTCCCGCAACAGGTCCGGCAGTGAGACGCCGATGAAGTTCGAGGTGGAGATGTACGGGCCGCCAACCTCGTTGGACACGCACACCAGCGTGATGGTCTTCTCCACCAACGGGCGCCGCAGCAGGTCGTCGTAGGTGAGCACCATCTCGTTGTCCACCATGCCGTGCACGCGCAGCCGCCAGTCCTCCGCCCGCAGGCGAGGAACGGTGAGCGCGGTGTCGACGCGGTAGAACTTCTCGTTCGGTGTGATGAAGGGCGGCGTGCCCTCGCGGGAGAAGTCGGCGCCGAACGGGATCTCCGGCGCGGTCTCACGCGGCCGCAGCGTGATGCCGCGCCGCGACGCCTCGACGTCCACCCGGCCGGCGAGGAACTGACCCGCCACCGCCGACACACCGGCACCCGCGGCGATCGCGGCGGTCGTCAGCAGGAACTTGCGTCGTCCCGGCGCCTCCGAGGGCGCGAGCGACCACAACCAGCGGAAGACCACGACACCGACCACGAGACTCGCGATCGGAGCGACCACGGACCACCCGGTCGTGGTCGGCCTGGCCAGCACCGCGGCGATCCCGAGCACACCCAGCACACCGGCGAGCGCGGTGCCGGGCCACGGACTGCGGCGCGACACCAGTCCCGCGACCACACCGAGCAGCACGAGCACGACGCCCATGCCGCCCAGCAGCACCACCTTGTCGTTCTCGCCGAACGTGCGGATCGCGAAGTCCTTGACCGGGTGAGGTGTCAGGTCGATCGCGGTGTTGCCGACGGCGAGGAACGGTGACGCCAGCGGGCTGATGAGCCCGGCGACGAGGTGTCCCGCCGCCAGCGCCGCGGCCACCGCCACCAGGCCGATGAGGATGGATCGTGTTGCCTTCACACAGGGTGGTTCGACACGATCCACCAACCGGATTGGCGTCGGTCGCGGATCCGGCTGATCGGGTGACGTCTTCCGGGGGTGCTCATGGACAAGGTCAAGGCGGAGTTCGTCGTCCTGGACGAGCGGTTCGCGCACGTCAACGGCGACGAGTGGATCCAGCGGCTGCACACCGGCTGCCGGTGGACAGAGGGCCCCGCGTACTTCCCCGCGGGCCGCTACCTGGTGTTCAGCGACATCCCGAACGACCGCGTGCTGCGCTGGGACGAGCTCACCGGCGTCGTCGGCGTCTTCCGCGAGCCGGCGGGATTCCACAACGGACACACGGTCGACCGCCAGGGCAGGCTCGTCAGCTGCGAACACGGCGAACGCCGCGTGACGCGCACCGAGCACGACGGCTCGACCACCGTCCTCGCGGACAGGCACCAGGGCAAGAGGTTCAACAGCCCCAACGACGTCGTGGAGTCGTCGGACGGCGCGATCTGGTTCACCGACCCCAGCTACGGCATCGACAGCGACTACGAGGGACACCAGGCCGAGAGCGAGATCGGCGCGTGCCACGTCTACCGCGCCGCCCCCGACGGTTCGGTGACGATCGTGGCCGACGACTTCAGCCGCCCGAACGGACTCGCGTTCTCCCTCGACGAGTCACTGCTCTACGTCTCCGACACCCGCCAGGACCCCAGCCACATCAGGGTCTTCCAGGTCGACGGCGGCGCGCTCTCCGGCGGTGAGGTCTTCGCCGCCTCCGACGCGGGAGGGTTCGACGGCCTGCGCGTGGACGCGTCGGGCCGCCTCTGGGCAGCCGCGCACGACGGCCTGCACTGCTTCGCGCCGGACGGCACGCGCATCGGCAAGCTGCGGGTCCC
This sequence comes from Lentzea sp. NPDC058436, assembly GCF_042721515.1. Lineage (NCBI taxonomy): Bacteria > Bacillati > Actinomycetota > Actinomycetes > Pseudonocardiales > Pseudonocardiaceae > Lentzea > Lentzea sp. NPDC058436. Next base: position 1,250,268 of record NZ_JBHXLF010000002.1, on the reverse strand, counting down.
CGAGGTGTGCTCGAACCTGACGTTCGGCGGGCCGCGCCGCAACGACCTGTTCATCACGGCGTCGAGCTCGGTGTACACGTTGCGGGTGAACTTCTCGGGCCCGCGCCTTTAGGGCCTGTGTCGAAGTCCGCTCCGCGACAGGCCCTAGTTCGACGCCGACAGGATCGAGGTGTTCCACCACAGGTCGAGCTTGTCGAGGGTGTCGATGTCACCGGGCTTCTTCAGCACGCCGATGGTGAGCGTCTTGCTGTCGACCCACCACACCTGAGCGTTGCCGTCGGCGATGAAGCACGTGGTGAACTCGCCGGGCAACGGGCCGCCGGTGTTGCGGTAGTAGAGCGCGTAGTGGATGGCGTCGACCTTGGGCCGGCACCCGCCGCGGTCGTCCCTGCGCGGAATCCCGCGGCTCGTCACCAGTCCCAGGAAGTACGCGTCCTGCGCGGCCCTGTCGGCGAACAGCCGGAACTCGGCCTCGGCGGGCTTCGCGTACCGCGGGTCGTCCGTCCCGTTCGACCTGTCGCAGCGGACGGCGGCGACCGGCCCGTTGTCGGGTTTGACGGGCAGGCACGAGTTGACGGCGGTCTTGAACACGGCGGGCAGGGCGGCCAGCAGCGCGTCGTCCTGCGGCGTCCGGGTAGTCGTCGTGGTCGTGGGCGAGGACGACGTGGTGGTCGTCGTGGTCGTGCTGCTGGACGGAGGGCTGGTGGACGTGCCGGAGCCGATGGTCTTGTCGCCGTTGCCGATGATCAGCGCGGTGGCGACGATGCCCGCCACGACGGCGACCACGCCGCCGATCAGGGCGATGCGCTTGGCCTGGGACGTGGACCGGGCGGGTGGGTACGGCTGCGCGTGCACTGGCTGGGGGCCGGTGTGCTGGAAGGGGGGCGGGCCGTACTGGGGTGTGGTGGGCCTGGGGAACTGGGCGGAGGCGAGCGGCCCCGAGCCCTGCGGAGCCTGGGGAACGGACTGCCGCCAGCCGTTGGGTTGGTTCGCGGGCGGCTGCGGGGCCGCGTGGCCGCCCGGTGGGGTCATGGGAGCGGCGGGCGCGGACTGCCCGCCGGGTGGCGTCGGAGGGGCGTTGTGCGCCACGTGACCACCCGGTGGGGTCGGCGGAGCGCCGGCCAGGCCGCCCGGCGCAACGAAGGCACCCGGCGCGGCCTGCCCACCCGGAGCCGAAGGCACTCCCAGCCCAGCCAGCCCACCCGGCGGCGTCCCAACCCCGGCGAGCCCCGCCACCCCCGCAGCCGGCGTCCCCGAACCCGCCAGCGCCTGCGCGGCGGCCCGAGCGAACTCCCCCGCCGTCGTGTACCGGTCCGCCGGGCTCTTCGCCATCCCCTTGGCGATCACGCCGTCCAACGCCACCGGCACCGCCGGGTTCAGCGGCGACGCCTTCGGCGGCTCCTCCTTCATGTGCGCCCAGATCTGGGCCGCAGTGCCGTCCGCCGTGAACGGGCGGCGGCCCGCCAGGCACGCGAACAGGACGCAGGCCAGGGCGTACACGTCGGCGCGGCCGTCGACCGGGCCGCTCTCGAAGCGTTCCGGCGCCATGTAGTCGAGGGTGCCGACGACCGAGCCGGACGCCGTCAGGCTGGTCGCGGCGGGTGAGGCGCTGCGGGCGATGCCGAAGTCCACGAGGTACACGAAGTCGCCGGCGGCCACGAGGATGTTGGACGGCTTGACGTCGCGGTGCACGAGGCCGTCGGAGTGGGCGGCGTCGAGGGCGCTCGCCACCTGCTCGACGATGCGGACGGCCCGCGCCGGTTCGAGGGTCTGGCCGTGGATCAGGTCGGACAGGTCGGAGCCCTCGACCAGCCGCATGTCCAGGTAGAGGCGGTCGTCGATCTCGCCGTACGCGTGGATCGGGATGACGTGCGGCTCGCGCAGCCGTGCGACGATCCGCGCCTCGCGGCGGAAGCGGGCGCGGTAGTCCTCGTCGTCGTGGTAGCCGGGTGAGAGCCTTTTTAGCGCCACGATCCGGTCGTGCGTCGTGTCGTAGGCCCGGTGCACCTCGCCCATTCCACCGCGACCGAGGAGTTCCTCGATCCGGTACGGCCCGAACGTCTCTTCCGTCATCGTCTCCGTGTCCCGAGCGCCTCGTCCGTTCGAACCGACGCGCGCCGACGGCGGTTGGTTCCGCCGAAAGCACGTGTCAACAGACTACAAATCCCGGAATCGGACGGGGTGCGGAAGTACCGCAAAAGACCTGCCGATGCGGTGACGATTCATTCACCCTCCGCGACGACCGCGAATTCAGCTGCTCCTGCCGACCAGGAAGCGGGCAAGAGCTTCGAGCTCGGCACGGTCGCCGGCCTCGGCGAGGTTCTCGACGGCCAGGTCGTGCCGGCGTCGTGCCTCGTCCAGGGTGCGGTCCCTGCCGCCCGCCCGGTCCACCAGCGCCACGGCGTGGGCCAGGTTCGCGCGAGTGATCGTCCGGGTGCGGTACAGCTCGGTGAGCTCGTCGCCCGCCGCCGTGCCGGACCGCATCGCCGCCAGCACCGGCATGCACTTCTTGTACCGCAGGAGGTCCGCGCCGACCGGCTTACCGGTGACGGCGGAGTCGCCGAAGATGCCGAGCAGGTCGTCGACGAGCTGGAACGCGAGCCCGACGTGGTGGCCGAACCCGCGCAGCGCCGACACCTGACGCGCGCCGGCACCTCCCGCCAGACCACCCAGGGCACAGGAACCGGCCAGCAGCGAAGCCGTCTTGCCGGCCGCCATCGCCAGGTACTCCTCCGGCGACACCTCCAGGGTCTGCTCGAACGCCATGTCCTGGAGCTGCCCCTCGCACAGCTCGACGACGACGGAGCTGAGCTCCGCGCTCATCGTCGCGGCACCGTCACCGCCCTCGCCCACCAGGACGCGGTTGGCCAGCGACAACGTCGCGTCACCCAGCAGGATCGCGTGCGGTACGCCGAACTGCGTCCAGACCGTCGGACGGCCCCGGCGCACGCGGTCCTGGTCCATCACGTCGTCGTGCACGAGCGAGAAGTTGTGCACGAGTTCCACCGCGACACCGGCGCGCGTCGCCCGCGAGAGGTCCAGGCATCCGACTGCTCGTGCTGCCGCCAGGACGAACGCGGGCCGCACCATCTTCCCCGGTGACGCCGTGATCGGCGTGCCGCGGGCGTCCCAGAAGCCGAAGTGGAAGCCCGCGCTCACCCGCAGGGGTCCTGGAAGGTCCGAAAGCGCTGATCTGAGCCGTCCACCGACGCGTTGTGCGGTGAGGCGCAACGCGTCGTCGACCGAGACCGGAGAACAGGCGATGGTCACGGGACTCACTCCTCAGAACCTTCACAGCGGTAACGCGTGGTGGTGACCGACCATTCGTAAAGGCCGCGAATCGTGCATTTCATCCCGTCGACCCAACGTTCGGCAGCCCACTCATCCGCGGGCCAGGCGCACTGCACCTGAAGCGCGAGGTCGAAGAATTCCCGGACGCGCTTCTCGAGCATCGTCATCGCCTGCTCCACCGCCGTCGCCCGCGAGCAACCGCACGCTTCGAGCACCCGGACGAGGTTGACGGAGTCGTCGGCGGCGATCTCCCGGTCGGCCGACAGCAGGTCGTTCGTCCAGACGATCACGTCCGCCGCGGCCGCCCAGAACTCCCGCAGCAGGTCCGAGCGGAAGATCGCCGGCGGAACCGCCGCGCCCAGTTCGCGTTCGACCAGGTCCAGGCCGACGACGAAGACCCCGTCCTCGCGGCGCCCCGCGACGTAGGCGTCGAGGGCGGGCGGGGTGTTCGTCCGGCGTCCCTCCCTCCACCGCTCCTCGACGCGGAAGCAGTCTGCGACGTGGGCGCGCAGACGCCGTTGCCAGCTCGGCGCCATGTCACCCACCACGTCCGGCCACAGGTCGGCCAGCACCGCGACCGGCGCGCCACCGCACCACGACGTGCGCGGCAGGTCCGCGACCAGCGACTCCGGCAGTGTCCGGACGGCCTGGCCGTGGTCGGCGGCGGGCGACTCCACGACGTCGTCGACCACGGTCATCCACGCCAGCAACTTGGCGAACGGCAACGGGTCCGCGGCATCCGGATAGGCGCGCGCCGCGAGCTCACCGAGCCGGTGCCGCGCCACCGAACCGGCCGCACCCGCCCACTCCGCCCATTCCGACTCGGCGAACCAGGTCCGCAGTTCCGATTCCACGGACGCCATTCGGGGATGCGTCCGGCTCGGGAATCTCGCGTACGTCTCCGCGAGGCCCTGTTCCACCATCAACGTGATCGACATGCCGATTTCCTCAGGACGTGTGCGATGAAGAACGACCACAGACCGCAGCGCAGACGCACCCGCGCAACGGCCGCCGACAATGCGGCCGCGCATTCACGGCGCCATTCTGCGTAATCGGTTACACCTGCGTTCCGCAGTTTCCACGACACCTAGCGCCGCCACAAGAGAGTCTTGGCGAGACCGTCTCAACAGGACTGGAACATGAGGAAACGTCACTAAGGATGCTTACCTAAGCAACGTTGGTTAGGCTGGGTGCCGTGAAGCACCGTCCCGCCGAAGTCGGACTCGCCGTGAAGCGCCTGCAGCACCGCCACCACCGGGCGATGAGCCAGGCGCTGGCCCCGCTCGGGCTGTCCCTGGTCCAGTGGGACACCCTGCGCCACCTGGACCGGCAGCCGGACGCGTCCCTGCACGACCTCGCGATCCTGACGTTCCAGACCGACCAGTCGTTCGGGTCGCTGGCGGTGCGCATGGCCGAGCGCGGGCTGATCGAACGGGTCCCCGGTCCCGGACGCGCGGTGCGCCACCGCCTCACCGAGGAGGGCGCCCGGCTGCGGGCCGAGGGTCAGGCGCTGGCCGACCGGGTCGTCGAGTCGTCGTTCGGCGCGCTGTCGGCCGCGCAGCTCGACCAGCTGGGCGACCTGCTGAACCTCGCGCTCGAAAGCGAGCCGGCGGGCGAGGCCTGAGCCGTCACTCCCCCGAGGCGCGGGACGCCGGCACCGCGAGCCACTCCAGCTCCGCCGCCAGCACCCCGAGCTGGAACCTCGACTGCACGCCGAGCAACGACTGCAGGCGTGCGATGCGCCGGTTCAGCGTGCGCAGGCTGACGTCCAGCTCACGGGCGATCGCGCGGTCGGTCGCGCCGGTGCGCATGAGCCGCAGCAGGTGCTGGGTCGCCACCGTGGGCTCGCTGCCCACGGCGACCGAGTGATCTTCCCCGGGGTGTGACACCGAGACCAAGGCCAACCCCGATGTTGTGCTGGTCACAGCCATACGGCGACTCTATGTCGGACTATTGGCGGCGGTCAATCAAAAGTCAGGCACGTTGCGGTCACAATGCCTGTGACTTACGGATGAGCACCGCCGTTACCGGGACGCACGACGCACGAAGGCTCCCGGTGTGATCCACACCGGGAGCCTTCAGCACGTTCCGAGAGGACTAGGAGGTCAGCACCTGACCGGTGGAGACACCGGCTGCGACGGCGCCCAGCCGCGCGTCCAGCACCTCCGGCGACAGCACGTGCCGCACCACCATCGCCGCCGCGCCCAGCGCACCGGCGGTCACCCCGGCACCCGACGCGACGATCCGCAGGTTCTCCGTGGCCAGGGGCAGCGAGCGGCGGTAGATCGACTCGCGCACGCCCGCCAGCAGCATCTCGCCAGCCTCTGCCAGCAGCCCGCCGATGACCACGAGCGACGGGTTGAACATGCTCACGCAGCCGGCGAGCACCTCGCCGATGTCCCTGCCCGCCTGCCGCACGACGCGCCCGGCCTCCAGGTTCCCCGCCCGGACGAGGTTCACGACGTCGGCCGTCGAGTGCGCGGGATGGCCCAGGTCGCGCAGCTTCGCCGCGAGGGCGGGACCGGCGGCGACCGCTTCCAGGCACTCGGTGTTGCCGCACCGGCACAGCACCTCGGCGCCCTGCGGCACCCTGATGTGCCCGAGGTCGCCCGCCGCGCCCGCCGCGCCGCGGTGCAGGACGCCGTTGCTGATCAGACCGGCGCCGATGCCGGTGGCGGCCTTGACGACGATCATGTGCCGCACGTCCGGGTGCGAGGCGGTGTGCTCGCCCAGCGCCATCAGGTTGACCTCGTTGTCGACGAGCACCGGCACGCCGAACTCCGCCTCGATCGCGGCGGGCACGTCGAACCCGTCCCAGCCCGGCATGATCGGCGGGTTGTTCGGGCGGCCGGTGGAGTGCTCGACCGGGCCGGGCAGGCCGATGCCGACGCCCGCGATCTCCGCCGCGCGCACCGCGGACAGCATCGAACGCCAGGTCGCCACGAGCAGCGGCAGGATCACCTCCGGCCCGTCCGCCACGTCGAGGTCCACCTGTTCGACGGCGAGCAGCCGGCACGACAGGTCGGAGATCGCGACCGTGGCGTGGGTTGCGCCCACCTCGGCGGCCAGCACGATGTGGGCGGTGGGGTTGAACCCGAACCGGCCAGCCGGGCGACCGCCGGTGGACTCCCCCGTCCCGCTGTCGCTCACCAGCCCAGCGGCCACGAGCAGGTCCAGCCTGGCGCGCACCGTGGACCGGGCGAGGCCGGTCGCGGCCACGATCTCCGCTCGGGTGCGCGGGCTGCCGTCCATCAACATGCGCAGCACAGCGGCCGGCGATCCCGCCTCGACACCCAAGGTGCTCTCCATCGAACAATTGTCACATCGGAACCAAAAGGCCGTGCACGACAGGCCAGCGTCAGCCGCCCGAGCTGAACGCGGCGTCGAACGAGGCCGACGGCGGGTCGAAGGCGTTGCGGCGGATGAACTCGATCGCCTCGGGCGCGCCGACGAGCCGGTCCATCCCCGCGTCCTCCCACTCGACGCTGATCGGGCCGGCGTAGCCGATCGTGTTGAGCATCCGGAACGACTGCTCCCACGGCACGTCGCCGCGTCCGGTGGAGACGAAGTCCCAGCCGCGCCGGGGGTCCGCCCACGCCAGGTGCGAGCCCATCCGGCCGTTGCGGCCGTTGCCGACCTGACGGCGGGCGTCCTTGCAGTCGACGTGGTAGATCCGGTCGCGGAAGTCCCACAGGAACCCGACCGGGTCGAGGTCCTGCCAGACGAAGTGCGACGGGTCCCAGTTGAGGCCGAACGCGGGCCGGTGCCCGATGGCCTCCAACGCGCGCACGGTCGTCCAGTAGTCGTAGGCGATCTCGGACGGGTGCACCTCGTGCGCGAACCGGACGCCGACCTCGTCGAACACGTCCAGGATCGGGTTCCAGCGGTCGGCGAAGTCCTGGTAGCCGGCGTCGATCATCGACTGCGGTGCCGGCGGGAACATCGCGACGGTCTTCCAGATCGACGACCCGGTGAACCCCACGACGGTGTCGACGCCGAGCTTGGCCGCGGCCCGCGCGGTCATCTTCATCTCCTCGGCCGCACGCTGACGCACGCCCTCGGGGTCCCCGTCACCCCAGTTGCGCGCGGACAGGATGCCCTGGTGCCGCTCGTCGATCGGGTCGTCGCAGACGGCCTGACCGGTGAGGTGGTTGGAGATCGCCCACACCTTCAGGTCGTGCTTGGCGAGGATCGCGAGCCGGTCCGCAACGTAGTCGTCGTCCTCCGCGGCCCGCCACGGGTCGAGGTGGTCGCCCCAGCAGGCGATCTCCAGGCCGTCGTAGCCCCAGCCCGAGGCCAGCCGGCAGACCTCCTCGAACGGCAGGTCGGCCCACTGGCCCGTGAACAACGTGATCGGACGTGCCATCTCGAAATCCCTCCTCAGACCTGCTGCCACGTGCCGGACGTCGCGCTGTCCTCGACGGCGGCGAGGACGCGCTGCACCTGGAGCCCGTCGGCGAACGTCGGCGCCGGGTCCGTGCCCGCCGCGATGGCCCGCACCAGGTCGACGGCCTGGTGCGTGAACGCGTGCTCGTAGCCCAGCCCGTGCCCGGCAGGCCACCAGGCGCCCACGTACGGGTGCCCCGGTTCGGTGACGAGGATCCGGCGGAACCCTGAGACCGCCGGATCCTCCGTGCCGTCGAAGAACTCCAGCACGTTCATGTCCTCGAAGTCGAACGCCAGGCTGCCCGCCGAGCCGTTGACCTCGATGCGCAGCGCGTTCTTGCGGCCGTTGGCGAACCGCGTGGCCTCGAACGAGCCGAGCGCGCCGGAGCCGAAGCGCGCCAGGAACAGCGCGGCGTCGTCCACCGTGACCGGCCCGGTCTCCTCGGACGCGGTGCCGGACAGTCCGGAGTGGCTGGTCGCCAGTGGACGCTCCGGCACGAACGTCACGAGCGTGCCCATCACCTCGCTGATCGTGTCGCCGAGGACGAACTGGGTGGCGTCGACGATGTGCGCGCCGATGTCGCCCAGCGCGCCGGAGCCCGCCTTCTCCTTGTCGAGCCGCCACGACAGCGGCGCGGCGGGGTCCACGATCCAGTCCTGGAGGTACTGGGCGCGGACGTGGTGGATCCGCCCGAGCCTGCCCTGCGCGACCAGGTCGCGGGCCAGGCCCAGCGCGGGCACCCTGCGGTAGCTGAAGCCCACCATCGCGCGCACACCGCGCTGTGCGGCGCGTGCGGCGGCTTCGGCCATGGCGACCGCTTCGTCAACGCTGTTGGCCATCGGCTTCTCGCACAGCACGTGCTTGCCGGCGTCCAGGGCGGCGACCGCGATCTCGGCGTGCGTGTCGCCCGGCGTGCAGATGTCCACCACGTGCACGTCGTCGCGGTCCAGCACGGACTTCCAGTCGGTCGTCGAGTCCGCCCAGCCCAGGCGCTCGGCGGCGGCCCGCGTCCGGTCGGCGTCGCGGCCGGCCAGCACGGACATCACCGGGCGCACGGGCAGGTCGAAGAAGCGCGGCGCGACCCGCCACGCCTGGGAGTGCGCGGCTCCCATGAAGGCGTGGCCGATCATCGCGATGCCGAGCTCGGGTGTCGTCCCGGAAGTCGTCCCGGAAGTCGTCACTGTGCGGTCCTCTCAGGTTCTCAGGACTCGAAGGCGGTCGGCAGGTAGCGGTCGACGTTGTCCTTCGTCACGACCGGTGCGTAGAGCTGCACCTGGCGCGGGACCTCCACCTCGACCAGGTCGCCCAGGCTCTTCTCCTGCACCGCGAGCCGCGCGAGGCGGATGCCGTCGGCGCCCTGGGTGGACGGGTAGATGACGGTCGCCTTGTGCGGGCCGTTGTCCGCCTTGATCTCGCGCATGACGTTGGCCGATCCGGCGCCGCCGACCATGAAGAACTCGCTGCGGCCGGAGTTCTTGATCGCGGCGGTGACGCCGACGCCCTGGTCGTCGTCGTGGTTCCAGAGGGCGTCGATCTTCGGTGCGGCCTGCAGCAGGTTCGCGGCGGCCCGCTCACCGCTCTCCACCGTGAACTCGGCGGCGACGCGGTTGTTGACCTTCAGCCCGCAGCCCGAGAGCGCGTCGGCGAAGCCCTTGCTGCGGTCCTGGGTCAGCGGCAGCGAGTCGATGCCGGCGATCTCCGCGACCACGGAGCCCGGCTTGTCCTTGAGCCGCTCGCAGACGTACGTGCCGGCGGACACGCCCATGCCGTAGTTGTCGCCCAGCACCGTGGACCGCGCCGCGAACGGGCTGTCGAACTCGCGGTCGACGTTGATCACGGTGATGCCGGCCTTCATGGCCTTCAGCGCGACCGGGGTGAGCGCGGCGCCGTCGAACGGCAGCAGGACGATCGCGTTCACCTTGTCGTTGATGAACGTCTCGACCTGGCTGATCTGGAGGTTGACGTCGTTGGTGCCCTCGACGACGCGCAGCTCCACGTCGGAGTACTTGCCGGCCTCGGCCTTGGCGGCGTTGGTGATCGCGGCCATCCAGCCGTGGTCGGCGGCCGGTGCGGAGAAGCCGATGACGACCTTCTTGCCCGGCTCGTCGTTGGCGACCTTCACGCCTCCGCCCTGGTTGCCGCCGCCCTGGTTCTCCGGCGTGTTGCCGGTGCAGGCGGTGAGGACGAGTGCGGACGCGGCGGCCAGCAGAGTGATTCTCTTGAACTGCATGGGTTTCTTGTCTCCTCGGGTGGCAGCGGTCGTGAGAGGCGGCGTCAAGCGCCACTGCGTCGGGCGAGCCGCTGCTGCAGGAGGACGGCGACGACGATGATCGCCCCCTTCGCGACGGCCTGGGCGGAGATGGAGAGGTTGTTGAGCGTGAAGACGTTCGACAGCGTGGTGAAGATCAGGACGCCGAAGACGGTGCCCGCGATGGTGCCGCGGCCGCCGGAGAGCAGCGTGCCGCCGATGACGACCGCGGCGATCGCGTCGAGCTCGTAGAGACCGCCGTGGGTGGCGCTTCCCGTTGTGGTGCGGGCGATGAGCATCACGGCGGCCAGGCCGCAGCACAGACCGAGCAGCGAGTAGAGCATCACGGTGTGGCGCCGCACGTCGATGCCGGCGAGGCGCGCGGCCTCGGGGTTGCCGCCGACCGCGAACGTGCGGCGGCCGAACGTGGTGCGGTTGAGCAGCACCCACCCGCCCGCGGCGACCAACGCGAAGATCACCACGAGCACCGGTACCCCCAGCACCGATGCGTCGAAGAACGCGGTGAAGCCCGGCACGTTCACGATCTGCGTCCTGCGGTTGGAGATGATCTCGGCGAGTCCGCGTGCGGCGGCGAGGCTCGCCAGGGTCGCGATGAACGCCACGACCCGGCCGTAGGCGATGAGCGCGCCGTTGACCAGTCCGCACGCCCCGCCCACGAGCAGGGCGGTGAACACCATGACGATCCAGTGCGAGTCGTTCGCGATCCCTTGTGTGGCAATGGTGGTGGCCCACACCGAGGACAACGCGACGATCGCGCCGACCGACAGGTCGATCCCGCCGCCGGTGATCACGAACGTCATGCCGATGCTGACGACGCCGATCACCGCGGCGAGCCGCAGGATGGTGAGCAGGTTGTCGACGTCGGCGAACCGGTCGCCCGCCGTGACCACGCCGCCCAGGCACAACAGCACCAGGGCGACGACGAGTCCGGTGTTGCGCCCCGCCGGTGAGGCGAGCAGCGCCGAGATGCCGGACTCCTTGGCGGGCGGTGCTTTCAGGGTCTGCTGCGCGGGCACGGCGGCGGTGTCCTCGCTCATGCGGCATGTCCTTCCATGACCAGGTCGAGGACCCGGGACTCGTCGATCTCGTCGGCAGGGCCGTCGTGGACCACCCGGCCCTCGCGCACCACCAGGACCCGGTCGGCCAGCCCCAGGACCTCCTCCACGTCGCTCGACACGACGACCACGGCCACGCCGGAGTCCGCGAGCGCGCGGATGAGCTCGTAGATCTCGCTGCGCGCGCCCACGTCGACGCCGCGGGTGGGTTCGTCGAGCAGCAGCACGCGGCACTCGCGCAGCAGCCACCGCGCGAGCACGACCTTCTGCTGGTTGCCGCCGGACAGCCCGCGCACCACGCGGTCGACGCCGGCGGGCCGGACGTCCAGCGACTCGGTGAGCGTGGTCGAGCGGGCGCGTTCGGCCCGGTCGTCCAGGAAGCCGAACCTCGCGAACGCCGACATCGACGAGACGGTGATGTTGCGGTACACGGCCTGGTCGAGCAGCAACCCCTGGCTCTTGCGCTCCTCCGGGCACAACCCCATGCCCGCCCGCACGGCCGCGCCGACGCTCCCTCTTCGCAGTTTCCTGCCGTCGACCTCGACCGTGCCGTGGGCAGCCTTCCGCGCGCCGTAGATCGTTTCCAGGATCTCCGAACGCCCCGACCCGACGAGTCCCGCGAGCCCGACGACCTCACCGGCGCGCACCGTGAGGTCCACCGGGTCGAAGTCGCCGTCGGTCAGGCCGCGCGCCCTCAGCACCTCGGGCGCGGCCGGGTCGACCGGTTTCCGTTGCGGGAACACGTTGTCCAGCACGCGGCCGGTCATCAACGCGATCAGGTCCGGCGTCCTGACCTCGCGCGCCGACAGTCCCGTTGCGACCGTGCGGCCGTCTTTGAGAACGGTCACCCGGTCGCCGATCTCCCTGATCTCCGCGAGCCGGTGCGAGATGTAGATCACCGCCACCCCCTGGGCGGTGAGCTCCCTGATGATCCCGAACAGCACGCGCACCTCGTCCGGATCCAGCACGGCCGACGGCTCGTCCATGATCAGCAGTTGCCCGTCGAGCGACAGCGCCCGCGCCATGCTGACGACCTGCTGGTGCGCCACGGACAACCGGCCGACGTCGCGGTCGGGCGAGATCTCCGGGTGCCCCAACCGCTTCAGCAGCTCGCGGGTCCTGCGCCGGGCGTCCGCCCGCCGCGTGAAGCCCGCGGTGGACAGCTCGTGGCCGAGGAACACGTTGTCCGCCACCGACAGGCCGGACACGAGGTCCAGCTCCTGGTAGATGGCGGCCACCCCGCTGCGCATCGCGGCGGTCGGGTCGCCGAACGACACGACCTCGCCCCGCCAGCGGATCTCACCCTCGTCCGGCCGGTGCGCACCGGACAACACCTTGATCAACGTCGACTTGCCCGCGCCGTTCTGCCCGAGCAGGCAGTGCACCTCACCGGCCCGGACCTCGAAGTCCACGCCGCCCAGAGCCGTCACGCCCGGGAAGCGCTTCACCACGCCCCGGACCGACAGCAGTGCCGCGTCCGTGCTCGTCATTGAGTCCTCCGGAGCCCCGGCAACCGTTGTGCCGGAAGGAAAGTGGGGCTTGAGGACTGCAAAGCTAATGAGACGGTTCTGTCCGGACAAGATGGTCGGGGTGGCACATATCGGCCATCTTCGGGCTTGACCGGGCGGCGCTCGTGGGCATGCGTGCGGCGTCAGAGCCGAGGCAGGGCGCTCCAGGCTCCCCGCCCGACGTGCACGGCGAGCTCCGCGGTGATCCTGGCGAGGTCGAACTCGACGTCGCGGTGACGCAGCCGCAGGTACTGGCACGTGGCGAGGCGCTGGACGTCCGCGGGAAGCGAGGCGTTCGTCAACCGCTCGACGTCGTTGATCAGGACGGGCACCACCCTGATGCCCCGGGCGAACGCCTCGGCGATCTCGCGCCGGACCCAGTCGCTCTCGTGGTCAACGGCACGCCCTCCCGACTCGTGCGGCGTCGTGAACCACCGGGCCCCGATGACCGCGACGAGCACGCCGGCACCCCGCACGCCGTCGAGCAGTCCGGCGGTGAAGTCGTCTCCCGGACGGATGCAGGAACCGGCGTGGAAGACGGCGGCGGCGCCGAGCGCCCTGCTCAGTTCGCGCTGCAGCAGTGCGGCGAACCCCGGTTCGTCCTGCGTCCGGTAGTTGATGAAGATCCAGCTCATGGCGGCGAGCACACCACGCTCGCACCGCCCGGTCCCGGTCGTGGCGGCGAGGTTCGCGAAAGTGCGCCATCCCCCACCACACTCGGGTCATGGACGTCTCGGCGCAAGATGTTCGACTGGTCCGCCGCCTGCTGCTCGACGACCTCCGCAAGGGTTCGGGCGACGGCCCGCCCGTTCTTCCCCCTGTCCTCGCGGCGGTGGTCGAGGGCCTCACTCCCGCCGAGATCCGGACGGGTCTGGTGCTGGTGGTGACCCGGTGCCGTGCATCAGGTGCCCTGTCCGCGACGGACGTCCGCCTGTGGATCGACTCCTCCGGCCTGCGAGGCGTCCGGACCGGCGTTCGCGCCGTGGCCGCGCGACTGCGGCTCTCCGCCCGGCACGCCCACCGCAGGATCCGCCACTGCGACGAGGTGGTGGCGCAGGCGTTGAGCGGCACGACGAACCTCGGCGAACTCGTGCACGCCGGGGTGGTGCGGGACCGCTCGGAGCCGGAACTGCGGGAGACGGCACGCGCCGAGTGCCTCTTCCTCCCCGCTCCCGAGCGGATGCTCGACGCGCTCACCGCGTACCACCGCAACCGCCGGCCCGGCTCCACCGCCGCGTCGTCCTACCTGGCCGGGAACAAGGACGCCCGCTACCGCGACGCCGGCAGGGTCAGGCCGTGGCTCGACTCGATCGCCACCGACCCCCCGCTGCCGTCGACCACCGCCGCGGACGAACGCGTCCTGCTGGTGTGCCACGGCGTCGAACTGGCACGCGACCCGCACCAGGCGCTCGCGCAGATCGACCAGGCCATCTGGACCCGGCAACGGGCCGTGCTGCCGTTGTTGCTCGCGCACGCCGGCCGGCTGATCACCGACGTGGGTGCCGCGGGCGTCGACGCCTGGCTGCACTACCTGCAGGTGCGCTACCACGCCGCCATGGAGTCCGAGAACATCACCGCACTGCGGTACGCGAGGGCGTGGCAGGTGGACGCCGCGCGGTACAGCCCGCTCGGGCTCGCCGACCTCCGCGTCGGCCGCGGCATGAGCGGACGCGGGCACGTCCTGCAGATGTTCGGTCACTTCGACGCCGCGATCCGCTGCTTCGCCGCGGCCGCCCGGCACGCCTCCCACTTCCGGGCTCGCGCGGGCGACAGCGCGGACGAACAGGAGCTGTACCGCGACTGCCTCCAGGGGGCGCACGCGCAGCTCGCGTACACCGAGGCCCTGCGGGGAGGAGACCGGTCCAGGGCCCTCACGGCCATGCGGGCGGTGCACGCGGTCGCGGACGACGACGACCGGGTCGACGTCCAGTTCACCCGGCAACGCCGTGCCCTGGAGCTGGCACTGGGTTTCGCCGTCCGGCGGCACGACCTGGTGCTCGCACCGGCCGGTCGGCGGGACGCGGGGCTCGTGGAGGACCAGTTCCAGCGGTTCGTCACGACGGCGAACGACCACCCGTCGCCGAACCGGCTGCTCGCCGCGCAGGACATCACGCTGCTGTACGCGGTGCTGACCAGGGACGCGGCGCTCGGGCGGCAGGCCCGCGAGGCGTTCCAGGAGATCAACGACGGCCAGGGCGGGTACGCGAACCTCACGCACCGGTTCAACAGCAGGCTGCGGGCGGCGCGAGCGCTCTGCGGCGGGTTCCGGGACATCGTCGACGTCTCGGGGCCGCCTGATCCGCTGCGCCAGCCGACCGCCGTGCCCGCCCGTGCGACCGGCTTCCTGGTCAGCGCTTGGGGCGGCTCATGACCAGCGCGCTGCCGGACAGCAGCGTCAGCGCGCCGAACGCGATGCCCACCGCGGTGAGGCCTGCCAAGGACGCGCCCATGTTGCAGACCGCGAACACGACCAGGGCGACCCACAGCAGGGCGCGGTTGCGGCGGGAGTTCGTGGTGATCTCGTTGTTCGTCATGCCGAGAACGCTATTGACGGCAGGCCGTGCGCGAGATCCCCTGCACTGCCGGATCCGGGGTGGAGCAGGCTCCACCCCGGCACGTCACGCGGGCGGCGCCAGCACGACCACCGAGTTGTGGCCGCCCATGCCGAGCGACGACTTGATCGTGAGGCCGTCCCGCAGCGGCGTGGGGCCGTCGAGCAGCCGCGGGTGGCCGGACGCGACCACCGGCGGTGCCGGGATCACCCCGTTGTCGTACGCCATCGCGGTCACCGCGACCTCGATCGCCGACGCCGCGCCCTGGCAGTGGCCGGTCAGCGGCTTGACGGAGAAGATGCCGGTGTCGGGTGCGAAGAGCTGCTCCAGCACGGCCGCCTCCGCCGTGTCGCACTGCGCGGTGCCCGGTCCGTGCGCGTTGAGGTAGCGGACGTCGGCGGCGCTCACCCCCGCATTGTCCAGGGCGTCGGTGAAGCAGGCGGTCACCTGGTCGAGTCTCGGGTCGATCGACGTCACGTGGTACGCGTCGTGCGACATCGCCCCGCCGAGGGTGAGGGCGTAGGGGTTCGTCGCGTCACGCGAAAGGACGAACGCGACCGACGCCTCGCCCATCACGAACCCCCTGCTGCCCTCCTGGAACGGGCGGCAGGCGTCGAGCGGTTCCGCGTCCACGATCGCCACGCCGAGCCGGACGAAGTGGGAGACGTTCTCCGGGGTCAGGGAGAGATCCGTCGCCACGAACACGACGTCGTCGACGATTCCGGCGTCCAGCCAGGCCTTTGCCGTGATCAGTCCGGCGTTGCCGGAGGCGCACATCGCCGAGACGTTCATCGCGGGCCCGTGGAAGCCGTACTCCTGCATGAACGTGGACATGGGGGTGGACGGCATCAACGCCAAGTAGTCGTGCACGGGTAGGCGACCGCCGCGGGTGACGTAGAAGTCGCGCCACAGGTCGACCTCGCCCAGCACGACGGCGTGGAGCAGGCCCACGCGGCGGCCGGGGGTCCACCCGCGCCTGCCCGCGTCCTCGACGGCCTCCCTGGCCGCGGACCGCATGGCCTGCGCGAACCGGCTCGGCCCGTCGGCCGGATCACCACCCTCACCGACGCAGGCGGCCCAGACGGTGTCACCGGGGAACCGGCCGAGCTCGGGGACGATGGACGCCGCCGGCTTGCCGCTCAGCAGTCCCTCCCAGAGCGACGGGCGGTTCCACCCGTACGCGCTGACCACGCCGATTCCGCAGATACCAACACCTAGAGCAACCATAACCCGCTCCCCCTACACCGAGGGTTGACACCTATTAGAGGTAAGAATAACGGTGTAAACCAACTCTCGGTAATACAATGATCGTCCACAATGGACTCGGAAGAGTGGGCCCTGATCATCGGCCGGTCGCGGCGACCCGATATAACGGCACACCATGTTCACGCCAGACGGATGCGGCTCTGGTCAACTGTGTAGTAGGACTTCCCGATGGTCACACCACCGCGGTCCCCACGAGAAGTCGGATCGGGGAACGACGACGTGAGCGGCCTGACCGGCGACGACGAGTTCGACCACGAGCTGCTGGTCGAACTCGCGCTCTCGGTCGGCGCCGCCGTCGTCTGGTGGCTCGACCTCGGCACGGACCGGCTGGGCTGGAAGCCGGGCCTCGACGCGGTGATCGGCGTGCCGGGAGAGGCCCACGACGTCGTGCGCACCCGGCTGGCCGAGCTGATCGCGCCGCTGACCGTGGCCGCGAAGGCCGCGCCGGCCTGGCAGGACTTCGAGCTGGAACAGTCCTTCGAGACCCCGGCCGGCAGGCGCTGGCTGCACTTCCGCGCCCGCGTCTCGACCCACGGGTCCGCACGGGCCCTGGTCGGCGTCGTCGCGGACGTGACCAGGCGCAACGTCCAGCAGCAGGAACTCGCCGACCTGGCCGACCGCTACCGGCTGCTGGTCGACCTCGCCCCCGAGGCGATCGTGGTGCACGAGGCCGGTCTGCTGGTCTACGCGAACCCGGCGGCGGTCCAGTTCGTGCGGGCGCGGTCCGAGTCCGACCTGCTCGGACGGCCGATCACCGACTTCGTGCACCCGGACTCGGCGCCGGAGATGCTGCGGCGGATCTCGAAGCTCACCGAACCCGGCGCGACGAGCGACCCGTCGGACGCCGTCCTCGTGCGGTTCGACGGCGGCACCACCGACATCGAGTCGGTCTCGGTGCGCACGACGTGGGAGGGCAGACCCGCGTTCCAGGTGATCATGCGGGACGTCACCGAGCAGAAGGCGGCCGCCGCGGCGCTGCGCTACCAGGCCGCCCTGGCCGCGCACGTCAGCGACGCGTTGATCGCCACCACCTCCGACGCCGTCGTGACCAGCTGGAACCGCAGCGCGGAGAAGGTCTACGGCCGGCGCGCGATCGAGGTGATCGGACGGCCCATCGCGGAGGTCGTGGGCGCGCCGCTGGACCCGGTCGAGGTGCTGGAGGCCGGTGGCGTGGTCGACGCGGTGCACCGGAGCTTCGACGGCGGCGTGCTGGCGATGCGCGTCTCGGCCGCCCGGATGGACGACGGCTACGTGCTGATCTGCGCGGACGAGACCGCGCGCCGACGGGCCGAGCACCACTTCACGGCCGTGGTCGCCGCGATCGAGGAGGGTGTGCTCGTCGTCGGCAGCACGGGCCTCGTCGAGTCCGTCAACCCTGCGGCCGAGCGGATCCTCGGCGTGCGCGCGCAGGAGGTGATCGGCCAGCCCGCGTCGCTGGCCGAGCTGCACGACGAGTCCGGCCAGCCGATCGCGCAGGCGGACTACTCGTCGGCCATCACGCGCGCCACCGGCAGGGCGCAGCACGGCCGGATCCTCCGTTCGCTGCGCCCGGACGGCAGCCACGTCTGGCTGTCGCTGAGCGCCCGCGCGCTCTCCCCGGACGGCATGCTGCCGTCGGCGACGGTCGTGTCGTTCACCGACATCACCGAACGCCGCATGATCGACAGCCAGCTGGAGCACGAGGCGACGCACGACGCGTTGACCGGCCTCTGCAACCGCACGGTGACGATCAACCGGCTCAGCCCCGCCGCCCGCACCCACCGGTCGGGACTGACCGCGGTGCTGTTCATCGACCTGGACAAGTTCAAGGTCATCAACGACTCGCTAGGCCACAGCACCGGCGACGAGGTGCTGCGCGTGGTCGGCACGAGACTCAGCCGCAGCGCCCGCAGAGGCGACGTAGTGGGCAGGCTCGGCGGCGACGAGTTCACCGTCATCGCCTACGGCGTGACCGGCCCGGACGAGGCCACCGCCCTCGCCGACCACGTCCGCGCGGAGCTCAACCGCCCGATCTCGGTCGACGGCCGCCGCCTGCACGTCGACGCGAGCGTAGGCATCGTCCTCGCCGAGCCGGGCGACCCCCGCGGCGGCGCCGACCTGCTGCGCGACGCCGACCTCGCGATGTACCAGGCGAAGACCAGGGGCCGCGGCCGCATCGCGTTCTTCGACGTCGAGCTGCGCGACAGCATCCAGCGCCGACTCCAGCTCGAACAGGACCTCCGCACCGCACCGCTCGGCGACCAGCTGTGGCTCGCCTACCAGCCGATCGTCGACCTCCGCACCGACCGGCGCACCGCCGTCGAGGGCCTGCTGCGCTGGACGCACCCGCGCTACGGCCTCATCTCCCCCGGCGAGTTCATCCCGCTCGCCGAGGAGAGCGACCTGATCAACATCATCGGCGCGCACATGCTGCACACCGCCACCCGCGAGATCGCCGACCTCGCACCGGACCTGGAGCTGACGGTGAACCTGTCGGCGCGCCAGCTCGACGACCCGTGGCTCGTGTCCGCGGTCCGGCACGCCACCCACAAGGCGGGCCTGGACCCCAGCTCGTTGTGCCTGGAGATCACCGAGAGCGCTCTCACCCGCGACCCGGCCCTGGCCGCCCGCACCCTCGCGGCGCTGCGGGACCTCGGTGTGCGGCTGGCGATCGACGACTTCGGCACCGGCTACTCGTCCCTCGCCCAGCTGCTCGCCCTGCCGCTGGACACGCTCAAGATCGACCGCTCGTTCACGGCGGGGCTGGGGCGTTCCGACGAGGCGGAGGCGATCGTCACGAGCATCATCGCGATGGCCCACGCGGTGGACATGACGGTGATCGCCGAGGGGGTGGAGCAGGTCGAGCAGCTGGAGATCCTGCGGACGCTCGGGTGCGACCAGGCGCAGGGGTTCCTGCTGGGCAGGCCGGTGCCGCTCGCGGACCTGTGAGGTCGCGGCCCGACAGCGTTGCCATCGCCTCCGCGCTCTGCCCGTCTGCGGCCGAACAGGTCGCCGACTTCATGCCGCCCGGCCGCCCGCCACCGCCCCGTCTGCGGCCGAACGGTCTCCTGTGCCAGACGGCGAGCGCTAGTAGCGTCCCGCACATGAGACGACTGCTCAGCGTCGCGTTGTCGTTACTCCCGACGGGCCGACCTGCGCGTTGACAACGTTGTCTTCCCTGCCTGACGAGGAGAGGAAGGTCGATGTTCGGATCCCTGCACCGACGCGCCAGACGCCCGATCCCCCTGATGGTCGCCGGCCTGCTGACCGCAGGCCTGTTCACCGCCCCCGCGACCGCCGCACCGGCCGCGCTCGCCCTGACCCAGCACGTGAACCCGTTCATCGGCACCGACAACAGCAACTCGCCGAACCCCGTGCCCGGTGGCGCGGGCGGCAGCACCTACCCCGGCGCCGTGGTGCCGTTCGGCATGGTGCAGTTCAGCCCGGACACCCCGACCGCCTCGCCGTCGGGCTACCGCTACAGCGACACGAGCATCCAGGAGTTCAGCCTCACGCACTTCAACGGCGCGGGCTGCGCCAACAACGAGGACCTCGGCATCCTCCCGATCACCGGTGACATCACCTCCTCCCCCGGCACCAACTGGACCGGCTACGCGGGCTCGTACACGAAGGCCAACGAGTCGGCCGCGCCCGGCTACTACAAGAACCGGCTCGACAACTACAACACCGGCGTCGAGCTGAGCGCGACGAAGCGCACCGGGTTCATGAAGCTCAGCTACCCCAGCACGACGACGGCGCGCGTGCTGATCAACAGCAGCCGGAGTGCCACGGGCAACCGCAACGGGTCGATCGCGATCAACGGCAGCCAGCTCACCGGGGTGTTCACCGGCGGCGGCTTCTGCGGGGCGTCGAAGACCTACCAGCTCTTCTACGCGATCCAGTTCGACCGCGCGCCAACGGGTTTCGGCACGTGGCTGGGCGGCACGGTGACCGCCGGGTCGGCGAGCACCAGCGGCGTGAACTCGGGCGGCTACGTCACGTTCGACACGTCCGCGAACCCCGTGGTGCAGCTGAAGGTCGGCGTCTCGTTCGTCAGCATCGCGAACGCCCAGGCGAACCTGGCCGCCGAGGCCCCCGGCTTCGACCTGGCCGCGACCAGGACCGCCGCCGACACCGCGTGGAACGACGTGCTGAACCGGGTGCAGGCGACCGGCGGGTCCGCCGCGGACCTGCAGAAGTTCTACACGGCGCTGTACCACGTGTTCCAGAACCCCAACATCGCCAGCGACGTCAACGGCCAGTACCGCGGCTTCGACCAGGCCGTGCGCACGGCGTCCCACACCGTCTACCAGAACTACTCCGGCTGGGACATCTACCGCTCGTGGGCGTCGCTGATAGCGCTGCTCGCGCCCGCGGAGTCCAGTGACATAGCCAAGTCCATGGTCCTCGATGGGCAGCAGGGCGGCCTGCTGCCGAAGTGGTCGCACAACAGCAACGAGCACTTCGTGATGAACGGCGACCCCGGCCCGATCGTCGTGTCGAGCCTGTACGCGTTCGGGGTGCGCGGGTTCGACACCGCGGCCGCGCTGGCGTTGATGGACAAGAGCTCCAACGGCGGCACCACGCAGGGCGGGACGATCCGCGGCCGGCAGTCCGGTTACGTCAGCAGGCAGTTCATCACCGAGGACCCCTCGGACTCGCTGGAGTACTCGGCGTCCGACTTCGCCGTCGCCCAGTTCGCGGGAGCGGTCGGCGACACGGCGAAGTACAACACCTACATGACCCGCGCCCAGTGGTGGGCGAACGTCTACAACCCCGAGTCCGGCTACGTGCAGAAGCGCAACACCGACCGTTCGTGGGCGTGGCCCGTCACCCCGGCGAGCCCGAGCGGCTACACCGAGGGCAACGCGTCGCAGTACACGTGGATGGTGCCCTACAACTTCGGCGGCCTGATCAACCTGATGGGCGGCCCGAAGACGGCGATCCAGCGCCTCGACCACCACTTCACCCAGCTGAACGGAGGGCTGAGCCAGCCGTACTTCTACATCGGCAACGAACCGGAGCACGGCGTGCCGTGGGCCTACCACTACGCCGCCTACCCGCAGGGCACCAGCGCGGCCGTGCGGCGGGTGATGACCGAGTCGTTCACCACGGCCGCGGGCGGGCTGCCCGGCAACGACGACCTCGGCGCCACCTCGGCGTGGTACGTCTGGTCCGCCATGGGCCTGTACCCGCCCACGCCGGGCGCGGACGTGCTCGCCCTGCACGGCCCGCTGTTCCCGTCGATCACCGTCACCAGGCCGTCGGGCACGTTGCAGATCAACGGCTCCGGCGCCGGCCCGACCTCCCAGTACGTGCAGAGCTTCAACCGCAACGGGACGGCCACGTCGCGGACCTGGCTGCGGTACGGCGACATCTCCGGCAACGCCACCCTGAACTTCACCATGGGTTCGTCGCCCAGCACGTGGGGCACGAACGCGGCGGACGTGCCACCGTCCTACAACGACGGTTTCACTCCCCCACCGGCCGCACCGGCACTCGGCACCAACCTCGCGCTGAACAAGCCGGCCACGGCCTCCACTCCGTGCAACGCCAACGAAGCCGCCGCCAAGGCGTTCGACGGCAGCCTGTCCGGCAAGTGGTGCTCGCTGGCGAGCGGCACGAAGTTCCTCCAGGTCGACCTCGGCTCGACGCAGAACGTCGGATCGTTCGTCCTGAAGCACGCGGGACTCGGCGGTGAGAGCACCGGCCACAACACCGGCGCGTACAACGTCCAGACGTCGGTCGACGGCACGAACTGGACCACCGTCGTGAACGTGTCGTCGGTGAGGTCGAGCCGTTCGCACCACCCGATCACGCAACGGCAGGCGCGGTACGTCCGGCTGAACGTCACCACGCCGGCGAACAACGGCAACACGGCCGCGCGGATCTACGAGTTCGAGGTCTACGCCGGTTAGCGGATGTGCTCCTGGCCGGGTCGTGATGCCCGGTCAGGAGCACCACTCCTGATCCACATCCGATCGACAAACGGTCGACCTCCCTGGCACACAGTGCTTTCGTCACGCACCCAGGGGGAGGAACCAGCCATGCCGTCGTTGCGAGTCGGCTCAGTCAGGACCTGCGCGCACAAGAAGGTCGTCGTTCTGAAGACGGGGGTGAAGGACGGCGAGGAGGACGCCGTGGTGGTCGCCCCGCTCATCAGGTCCAAGTCCTCCGGCGGGCCGGGAGTCGAGGTCAGGGACCGCGTGTGGGGCGTCTACCGGGTGCTGGTCGGCCAGGCGAGCACCGTTCGGGTCAAGAGCCTGGTCACGGTGTGGACCGGACCGGATTACATCGGGCCCGACGAGATGAAGGCCGTGCTGCAGGAGGCCGGCAAGTAGAGCCGGGGAAATCCGGCGCGCCGCCGCAGCGCCCTCTGCGATACTCCCCGCTGTGACATGGGGGAACAACCTGCCGGGAGTGCACTTCCTGCTCTCGCTCGTCGAGCCGGGGGACGCGGCGGTGGTGCGGCGGCGGCTCGGCATCGGGAAGCCGGAACGGCACGTCTACAGCCGCGCGGCGCAAGAGCTTCAACGGCTCGGAGCGCCCCGGTCCGTGTGGCTGTGGGTGCTCGAGGAGGACGAACCCAGGACTCGCGGGCTGGTGTTCCACCACTCCGGCACGCCCGACGCGCTCAAGAACGACATCCTGCGCGGCAGGCCGTTCGGCCGCGGCGAGACGTGGCTGCCGATGGCCGAGCACTGCGTCGACGCGTTCTGCTCGCACGAGACGCGGGAGATCCCCGTCGGTCCGAACGGGATGATCGGGGAGCTTCGGGCCGCGCGGACGATGGGCACGGCGCGGATCGCGGTGCGGTCGGTGACCAGCGAAGACTGGGCCGAGGTGGCGGCAGCGGACGAGGCGGAGCCGTTGCCCGGCTACGCGCGGTGGGCGCTGACCGAACGGATCGACTGCCCGGCGCGGGTGCGGACCCAGTTCGGGTCGCATCCCAAGTTCGCGCACCGGTTGCGGCAGGCGGGCATCGTCGAACTCGTGCAGTACGTCGAGACGACGAGACCTCCGCACGCGGTGCTGGGGGTGCTGCACTTCGGGCGCCTGCTGTTCCCGCGCAGGCTGGAGGAGGCCGTCGCGGTGCTCAGTCCGTTGGTGCGCTCCGAGTTGGGCGCCGACCCGGACGCGTGGGCGGTGCTCGCGCAGTTGCTGCCGACGTTCGCCGGAACGGTGCCGGAGCTGGTGCGGACCAGCGGCGCCATCGCGCACGCCGGAAGGTGACGGGCGGCTGGATTCGAACCAGCGTAGTTCACCTTTGCAGGGTGTGCGTCTGCCTCTGCGCTACGACCCGTCGGCACGGATCCTACTGGTGGGAGAGATGAGCTACCGCAAGCGCCCGCCGGTCGTCGACCTGACGGACCGGCGGGCTTTGGCGAACTGGCGTCCGGCCGAGCCCTCGGTGGTGGCCGAGGCCGAGCGGCTCAAGGAGGCCGCGCTGCTCGACTTCGGGCTCTCCGAGTCCGCGGTCGGCTCGTGGCTGTTCTCCAAGTGCCGTCACCAGATCGCGACGACCGCGGTCGACACGGCCGCCGTCGTCGCGTCCGGTGACGGCACGTGCCTGCTGTTGTTCAACCCCGGCTTCTTCGTGGGCATCGGGCTGGACGGCGTGAAGTTCGTGCTGTTCCACGAGGCCCGGCACCTGGTGCACCGGCACCTGTTCGTCGACGAGGAGCTGCGGGCCGACCCGGTGTTCACGCTCGCAGCCGAGGTTGTGATCAACCACGTCGCGACGGTGCGGCTGGGCCGGGGACTTCCGTTGCTGGACGGCAAGAAGACCGGCATCAACCCCGTGGAGGTCCACGAGAAGTACGTCGAGGACCTCACCGCGAACGGGTTCACCCCGTTGGCGTACCAGGACTTCGTCGACACCGACATGACCGTCTACACCGAACTCAAGCGTATGGCCGACCCACCCGTGCCGGCACCGCTGTGCGTCCACGTCACCCACGAGGTCCAGCTGGACCAGCAGGCGATCGACGCGGTCGTGTCGTCCGCGCTGCTGAACTCGCTGCTGGCGGCGCGACGCGGCAACGGCAACGCGGAGTCCGAACTGCTCGATCTGATGGGCCGCACCGAGGACGTGGCGGGCAAGGTGTGGGGCAGCCTCGGCGCGGGCGCGTTGCGGGGCACCGCGGCGAGGACCGGCAAGGTCGACTGGTGGCAGCGGTGGCTCGTCGACGTGCTCGGGTCGAAGCTGCGCGAGGGCGAGCGGCTGGTGTACCCGAAGAAGCGCGGCGCGGTGCTGGCCGCGCTCGGGCACGACCCGGTGCTGTCACGGCGCGGGCCGGTGCGGGACAAGGTGCTGGTCATCGCCTACGACACGTCCGGGTCGATGCCCGCCGGCGTCGTCGAGTGGATGACCGACCTGGTCGGCGGGATCGACGGCGTGCAGGCGCACTGGCTCGCGTTCGACGGTGTCGTGATGCCGTTCCGGCCGGGTGAGCCCGTGCTCGGCGGTGGCGGAACCAGCTTCCAGGCCGTCGTGGACCACGTCGAGGGCCGGTCCGCTGTGGACGGACAGCTCTTCGAGGAACGCCCGGACGCGGTCATCATGCTCACCGACGGCCTCGCGCCGCACGTCACCCCCGCCGAGCCGGACAAGTGGATCTGGCTGATCACCGAAGGCGGCGACGACTGGCCCGACCACCACACACCACCCATGGCCTGCCACCGCGTGCGGCCCGTGACCGGAAGAAGCCGATGACCACGACGACCACCGCGAGGTCCGAGCTGGCCGCGTTCATCGACGCGATGATCGACATCGGGCAGACCGGGCAGATCTTCGGATCGCACGGCATCGGCAAGACCGCGACCTTCTTCTCCCACCTCGCCGAGGCCCACCCGGACACGCAGCTGGTGTTCGTGCCTGCCGCGAACCTCACGCCGGACGACCTGCTGATCAACGCTCCGGTGCGCGAGGACGGCGAGCTCGTGCTGCGCCAGCTGGTGATGAGCCAGCTGCGGCCGGGCGGGAAGTTCGTGCTGCTGATCGACGACTCGCTGCAGGCGGGCGAGACGATCCAGTCTCAGCTCATGCAGATCGCGTGCAACTGGACGCTCGGCGAGCACGACCTGCGCGAGCTGGGCTGTGTCGGCGTGTTCCTGACCGACAACGAGTCGCTCGCCGAGACGTCCGCCCGGCGCAGCGACCTCGCGATCCTCGACCGCATGGTGACGGTGCGGATGACGGCGAACGACACCGCGTGGCGCCAGAAGCTCGCGTCGCGGTACCGCGAGTGGGACCTGGGCGCGTTCTTCGGTGTGTGGAGCTCGCTCGGCGCCGGGCTGCGGGAGTTGTTGTCACCGCGCACGATGGAGCACGTCCTGGCCAACGCGCGCGAGGGTTTCCCGTTGCGCTGGGCGCTTCCCCTGGTCAACGGTGAGCGGCTGCGACTGCAGGAGGCGCACGGCAAGAAGACCACCGACCGCACCGGCGAGATCCTGGACAGGCTCGCGACCGCGCTCGGCGTGCCCAACCCCGCCACCGTCCCGGACCCGGTGCGGCGGGTCCTGAAGGCGGCGCTGCGCAACCGCTGGACCGTGCTGCTGCAGGGCCCGCCCGGCTGCGGCAAGACCGAGCTCGTGCGCGAGACGCTGCGGGCAGGGCTGGGCAGGGACCCGCTGTACTTCTCGTTGCCCGTCACCAACGTCGAGGACCTCTGCGCTCCACTGCCGACGTCCGAGGGCACCCTGGAGAACCTGATGGCGCGCCCGTTCACCGGCGGCGAGCCGAAAGCGATCGTCTGGGACGAGTACAACCGGCCCAAGGACAAGGCCGCGTTCGCACGCCTGATGGAGATCACGCAGGAGTGGTCGCTCGCCGGCCGGCCGATCGAGAACCTGCGTGCCCAGGTGGCGATCCAGAACCCGCCCTACCACCTCGGCCGCAAGCTCCTGGTGTCGCGCAACAACATCGCGCAGGCGACGCGCTTCACCGCGTCGCTCGTGGTCGACCCCGCCGACATCCCGGCGAACGAGTGGCTGATCAGCAGGTACGGCGGTGTCGCGGAGACCGTCCTGGAGTGGTGGAAGCACGACATCGACGACGAGGGTCGCGAGTGGATCACCAAGCGCACCGTCGAGCGGCTCGTGAAGCTGCACGAGCGCGGGCTGCCGCTGAAGCTCGCGACCATCTACCTGGGCGAGGGCGAGTACGCACCCGTCCCGCTGACCGCGCTGGTCGACCGGCTGGCCCACCGCCCCGTGACCGGGCTCGGTGAGCTGGCGAGGCAGGTGGACAGGTGGGAGGACCGGTTGCGCGCCGAGTCGGCGTCACCGGAGGGCGGCAACGACGGCGACGTCGTGCACCAGGTGCTGGCCAACGCGGAGCTGTCCCAGTTGCGGCGGCACCGCAAGGTCGTCGCACGGCTGGTCGCGCTGCTGCCGCCGAAGCTGCGGGCCACGTACCTGGTCGGCATGGCGGAGGACCGGCAGCGGTTCTGGGTCGAGGTGTTCGCGAAGATGCCTCGCTAGCCGTGCTCCGGTTGCCGTCAGCCGGACAGGTCCTGGTCGACCGGCTGGCGGTGCACGCTGCGCACCGCCGCCACGTCCACCGGCACGTCGGGCCGCGCGGGAACCTCGGCGCTCAGCGCGTCGAGCCTGCGCGTGATGCTGCGCGCGACCCCCTTGCCCAGCACGAAACGGGTGGGGCTGACCGCGCGCTGGGCGCCGTCGAGCAACCGGTGGGCGGCCTGGCTGCCGAGGCCGGTGTTGCTCAGCACCAGGTGCCGCAACCGGTGGGGCCGGTCCGCCAACGCGTCCGCGATCGCCGTCGCGGCCGCCGAGTCCAGCCGGTTGTCCTCGGCGCCCAGTACTCCGGCGGCCTTGACTCGCCCGAGGTCGCACACCTCGACGCCCGCCCGCGCGGCCGCGGTCACCAGCCTCGCGGCGGCCTGCGGGCCGATCCCGTTGCTGGCCAGCGAGATCCGGCGCAGCCTGCCTGGGACGAGCGCGTCGGCGAGGACGTGCGCGCCCTCGTCGCCGAGCCCGGCCGCGGACACGTACAGCTCGCTCACCGCGTCGGCCGCCAGCAGTGCCGCGAGAGGGGACGCGCCGGCCGGGCCGAGCGGGTTGCCGCCCACGTAGAGGCGCTCCACGGGCCTGCCCTCGGAGACAGCGGTGATCACGGCCGCTGCCAGGCGTTCCACGGCTGTGGCGTCCAGATCGGTCTGCACGAGGTCCAGAGTGCGCAACGACCGCGCCGCCTCGACGAGCCCGGCGGCCGCGTCGCCGTCGGCGATCGGGTTGCGCTTGAGCCAGATGCCGGTCACGCGGTTCGCCTGGGGTGACATCCGCAGGTTGTCCGCGATGCGGCAGGCACCGCCCGCCGTGATCCCGTTGCAGCCCAGGTAGAGCGTTTCGACCTCGCGCTCGACCGCCTCTCCCGCCACCTCGGCCGCGCCGTCGCCGAGACCGTCGGTGCCGAGCAGCAGGTGCTTGACCACGCCGGGCCGCAACGCCTGCGCGACGAGTGCGGCGCCGTCGGGTCCGAGGTCCTGCTTGCAGAGGTCCAGCCTGCCGTCGGGCAGCGCGGTACCGGTCGGGAAGTCCAGCCGCTCCCCCGTCGTCGTGCCGGTGCGCAGCCAGGCGAGCAGCGGCTCCAGCGGGCTCACCACGCCGCCTCCCGGTAGTCCTTGAGGAACACCCCGGCGACCGGCGTGCCCGCCTCGCCCCGCACGATCGGGTCGTAGACGCGTGCCGCACCGTCCACGACGTCCAGCGGCGTCCGGAACCCGTCCTCTGCCAGCCGGGCCTTCTTCGGCGCGGGGTTCTCGTCGGTGATCCAGCCGGTGTCGACGGAGCACATGTAGACGCCCTGCTCGGCCAGCTCCGGGCCGCTGGTGCGGGTCAGCATGTTGAGCGCGGCCTTGGCCATGTTCGTGTGCGGATGCCCGGAGGTCTTGTTCCGCACGGCGAACCGGCCCTCGACGGCCGTCACGTTCACGACGTACCGGCGCGGGTGCGGCGAGGCCAGCAACAGCGGCAAGAGCCTGTCGCACAACAACGTCGGCGCGAGCGCGTTGACCAGATGTGTCTCCAGCACCTCTGCCGCGTCGAGCTCGCCCACCCGTGCAGACCATGAGTTCGCCGCGGAGGTGTCCGGCAGCAACCCGGCCTCGTCGAGCTGCGCCAGTGCCAGCGCGCCGCTGCTCGGTCCCAGTGCGAGCATCGGGCTGAAGCCGGGCGCCAGCAACGCCTTCGGAGGCGTTCCGGTCTCGCCGGCGATCAACGCCGCGTACGACTCCGGCGGGCGGCGCACGGTCTGGGCGGCGTTGTTGACCAGGACGTCGAGCGGCCTGCCGTCCTCGCGCAACGACTCGGTGAGGCCGAGCACCTGACGTGGGTCGCGCAGGTCGATGCCGACGACCGTCAGCCGGTGCAGCCACTTCTCACTGCCGGGAACCTCCTCGAACCGCCGATGCGCGTCGCGCGGGAACCTCGTCGTGACGAGCAGGTCAGCTCCGTCCCGCAGCAGCATCAGCGCCACCTGGAAACCGATCTTCACCCGCCCTCCGGTGAGCAGGGCCCTGCGGCCGCTCAGGTCTGCGCTCGCGGTGCGGCGCTCCGTGTTCTCGCGCGCGCAGGCCGGGCAGAGCCGGTGGTAGAACGCGTCCGCGAGCCGGTAGAAGTCCTTGCACACGTAGCAACGCCGGGACTTGGCCAGCTCGCGGGTGCCCGTGGCGTCGACCGGAGGAAGCGGTGCGTCCTCCCGGCGGTCCAGCGCGCCCGTGGCGGTCGCCGCGTCCACGGCGGCGTCGGCTCGGGCGTCCTCCGCGCCGCGCACCTTCCTGCGGTGCTTCCTGCCCTCGCGCGCGAACGACTCGGCGACCCGTTCGGCCTTGAGCCGCACCGGGTCGTCGGCCGGGAGCGCCCGCAGCCGCGCGACGGTGTCGTGGAACGCCGCGAGGTCGGCTTCGGTGATCATGCTGTCTCCCGTCGCGTGGCCCCGGCCGGATTCGAACCGGCGTCCTCCACCCTGCAAAGGTGGCGCGACTGCCTCTGCGCTACAGGGCCTGGCCTGCCGGGGCGGCCGGATTCGAACCGGCGTGTGATGGATTCGGAGTCCACTGCGACTGCCTCTGCGCTACGACCCCGGCATTGCCGTCATCGTATCCGGCCTGTTCTCCCCGCCCCTGCGGCCCTGCTGTGGTGGCCGGGCGGACGCGAAATAGGCATGTTGTGCCGATGCGGCACGCCCGCGAAGCGGTTGATGATCAAGCCCGCGGACCGCGGCCCCTCGCCGTCGCACGGCGACGTGACGGCCCTGCGGTTGCGCGACCTCGACCGTTCCGCACAGGAAGTGGGATTCACGCATGTCCACTGCAGTCGTGTCACGGGCCGCCGGCAGGCGTTGGTGGTGGTTCCTGTGGGGGCTCCTCGCGCTGCTGGCTCTCGCCACCGCCGCCGTCTTCGTGCCGCCGTACCTGGTCGGGGGCACGACGGTGCCGGGTCTCGACCGGACGACGCCGGGCTACTACACGAGTCTCGTGATCCACGCGCTGCCCGCCGGCATCGCGCTGGTCACCGGGCCGTGGCAGTTCGTGCCGAAGCTGCGGACGCGCTACCCGCGGCTGCACCGGGTGACGGGGCGGGTCTACCTGGTGGCGGTCGTCGTCGCCTCGCTCGCGGCCGTCTACTCGTCGGCGGTCACGAAGAGCGGGTTCGCGTTGCAGGTCGCCTTCTTCGTGCTGATCATCGCGTGGCTGTACACGGCGGCGAAGGCCTACAGCACCATTCGGCAGGGTGAGGTGCAGATGCATCGCGTCTGGATGATCCGCAACTACACGCTGACGTTCGCCGCGGTGACGTTGCGGCTCTACCAGTTGCCGCTGCTCGCGTTGATGAACTCGGTGACGTGGCTGGAGTACCGCGAGGTCTACACGACGAGCGCGTGGCTGTCGTTGCTGGGCAACGTGCTCGTGGCCGAGTACTTCATCGTCCACCGGTTCCTCAAGGGGCAGCGAAAGGTGCCGGTAAGCACCGGGTGAGGTCCCGGCCGTCAGAATGAGCGGTGTGGTGATGATCGGCCGGCACGGCGAACAGCGGCGTGTTGACGAGCTCGTCGGGCGTGCGCGCGAGGGTCGCGGTGGTGCGCTGGTGCTCAGCGGTGAGGCGGGCATCGGCAAGAGCGCGTTGCTCGCGCACGCGGTGGGGGCGGCCTCCGGGTTCCTCGTGCTGCGTGCGGCCGGGTCCGAGTTCGAGCAGGAGCTGCCGTACTCCGCGCTGCACCAGCTCTGCGTCCCGGTCCTCGGTCACCTGCCGGACCTGCCCGCGCCTCGCCGGGAGGCGGTGCGGATCGCGTTCGGGCTGGCCGGTGGGACGCCGCAGCCGTTCCAGGTCGGTCTGGCGGTCCTCGACCTCGTCACCGCGGCGGGGCGGCCGGTCCTGTGCGTGATCGACGACGCGCAGTGGCTCGACTCCGTCTCGTCGCAGGCTCTCGCGTTCCTCGCTCGTCGGACCGGGGCCGACGCCGTCGCCGTGGTGCTCGCGCTGCGTTCGTCCACAGTGGACGCGCTCGGCGAGCTGCCGCTCCTGCACGTCGGCGGGCTGGGCGACGAGGACGCGAAGGCCCTGCTGGCGGCGCGCCACCCGTTCCCGCTCGACGACCGGGTTCGCGACCGGCTCGTCGCCGAGGCCGGTGGCAACCCGCTGGCGCTGCTGGAACTGCCCCTGGACGGCGGATTCACCGCTCCTGCCGCGGTGCCGTCGCGGGTCGAGGAGGGGTTTCGCGTCCGGCTGGCGGATCTGCCCGATGACGCACGTCTGCTGCTCACCATCGCCAGTGCGGATCCCACCGGTGATCCCGGCCTGCTGTGGCCCGCTGCGGAAGCGTTGGGGGTCGGCGGAGCGGTGGCGGAGACCGCCGGGCTGGTCGAGTTCGGCGCGCGCGTCCGCTTCTGCCATCCGCTGGCGCGTTCGGCGGTCTACCGGGCCGCGTCCGAGGGCACGCGACGTGCGGTGCACGGGGCTCTGGCCGACGCCACGGACGCGCTCACGGCACCGGACCGGCGGGCCTGGCACCGCGCGCAGTCCTGCGCCGGGCCGGACGAGGGCGTCGCAGCGGACCTGGAGCAGTGCGCGGCACGGGCCCGGTCGCGGGGCGGCGTCGCGGCGGCGGCAGCGTTCCTCGAACGCGCGGTCGCCCTGTCGCTGGACGGACGACGCCGCGCCACGCGCACGCTGGCCGCCGTGGAGGCCTGCGTCGAGGCGGGCGTCCTAGAACGCGCCGCGGATCTCCTCGCCACCGTCGAGACCACCGCGCTCGACGAGGTCCAGCACGCTCGCGCCGACCAGCTGCGGGGCCGGATCGCATTCAGCAGGCCCGGCGACACGAGTGGTCCGTCGTGGACGGTGAGCGCGGCGCGACGCCTGGCCGGCCCTGCGCCCGACCTCGCCCGCGAGTGCTTCCTCGACGCCGTCGAGACCAGCTTCGTCGTGGGCCGCGCGGGCGGTGTCGTCGAGGAGGTCCTCGCCGCGGCTCGCGCCGTGGCACCGCCTCCTGGCGAGCCGGACCTCCTCGAAGCGCTGACCACCTGGGCCGAGCACGGGTACGGCGCCGCGCTTCCGCTGCTGCGGGCCGCACTGCACAACGGCCAACTCCGCCGGCCCGCGCTGGCGTCGATGATCGGCACCGACCTGTGGGACCTCGACACGCAGTTCACCCTCGCCGAGTGGCTGCTGAAGGCGGGGCGCGAGTCGGGTTCGCCGATGCTGCTCAGACTCGCCTTCGCCCAGAAGGCGACCGGGGCCGTGCTCTGCGGTGACGTCGGCCAGGCGCTCGCCGCGACCGCCGAGGAGGAGGCGATCGCCGACGCGGTCGGGGAACCGCCGTTGCGACACCACCGGCTCCTGCTGGCGGCGATGAGCGGCCACCGCGAGGAGACCTTGGACCTACTCCAAGCCGGCGGCGGCTCCGGGCACGTGGCCAGCCTGCACTGGAGCGCCGCGTTGCTGCACAACGGGTTGGGTGACCACAAGGCGGCACTATCGGCGGCCCGCGCGGCGACGGAGCACGGCGACCTGTTCCTCGTCGGGGTGGCCCTGCCCGAACTCGTCGAAGCCGCCGTCCGGCAACGACAACCCGATGTGGCCGCACGAGCGCTGGAGGCGTTGACCGAACGCACCCGCGCCGCCGGGACCGATCTCGGCCGGGGAGTCACGGCCTACGCCCGCGGCCTGGTGACGGGCGCAGAGGACGACTACCGCGAGGCCGTCGAGTCACTTGAGGACAGTCCGCTGCGCCCCTACCGGGGCCGAGCCCACCTGCTGTACGGGCAGTGGCTGCGGCGCGCCGGACGGGGCGACGAGTCCCTGCGGGAGCTGCGCACCGCCCACGACCTGTTGACGGCGTCTGGAGCAGAGGGGTTCGCCGCACGTGCCGCCGAGGAACTCCGCGACGCCGGGCAGGAGATCGCCCATCGGCCCGCGTCGACCCACGAAACCCTTACGCGGCAACAGCTGGCGGTCGCCCGGCTGGTCGCCTCCGGTGCGACGTCGAACGAGGTCGCGGGGCAGCTGTTCGTCAGCAAGCGCACGGTCGACGCGCACCTGCGGGCGATCTTCCACAAGCTCGGGGTGACTTCCCGGCGGCAGCTCAGGGACCATCCGGGGCTTGCGCCGTGAAGGTCGGCGGGGTTGCTTCGGCGGTGTCTCGATCGTCGTGCGTGGTCAGCCCGCATCCTCCGCGGTGCCGTACTCGTCGTGCCGGCGCCACCACACGTACGGCGGCTCCTGCGGGTACCCCTCCGGCGAGTCCTCCCACTCCTCCTGCCGCCCGAGCGGCGTCAGGTCGAGCAGGCTCCAGACGTTCCCGATCTGCTCCGCCGAACGCGCGTTGGTGAAGTAGGTGCGGTAGAGGTCGTCGCCGTCGCGGACGAACACGTTGAGGCCGAAGTACTCGTCGACGCCGAAGTCCTCCGAGAAGTCGTCGTGCGTCGTGTACCAGGGGATGTCACCCCAGCCCATGCGGTGGGCGTACCGCTCGATGTCGGGTTGCGGGGCGGCGGAGGCCAGCACGAACGTCGTGTCGCGGGCGTTGAGGTGGGCCAGGTGGCCGAGGTTGTCGGTGAACATCGCGCAGCCGCTGCACCCGCCCTCCGGCCAGTCGGCGACACCGGGTTCGAAGAAGTGCCGGTAGACGATCAGCTGGCGGCGCCCGTCGAACAGGTCGGGCAGGCCGGCTTCGCCTTGCGGCCTTTCGAAGACGTACTGCTTCTCGATCCGGAGCCACGGCAGGCGGCGACGCTCCGCCGCCAACGCGTCCTTCGCGCGGGTGTGCTCCTTCTCCTTGCGCAGCAGCACTTCGCGGGCCGCGTTCCAGTCGTCGGCGGACACTGCGGGTGGGGTCTTCACGAGGGCCGCTCCTTCCGGGTCGGTCTCCAGCAGAACCCGGCGGCGGGGGCGCGGCAACTCGCGGGGCGTCTACCAGTCGAGTCGCGCGGGGAGGAACGGGATCTCGTCGGGTGCGTCCTTGCGGGCGCGGAGCAGCTTCTCGGCAGGAAGGCCCGCCGGGACGCGCAGTGCGGGGGCCGGGTGTTCGATCGTGTCCGCGACGACCGTCGCGACCTCCTCCGGCGTGACCGACTCGCCGCGCAGGGCGCCCACCTGCCGCAGCAACGGGAGGTACGGGTCGTCGTCGGCGAAGAAGGCCTTCGCCCGTTCCGCTCCGCCGGACGAGACCGCGCCCGGCTGCACGATGCTGACCTTCACGCCGAAGTGACCGGCTTCGAGGGCGAGGCCCTCCGCGATCGCCTCCAGCGCCCACTTGCTGGCGCCGTACGGGGCGATGACCGGGAGCACCACCCTGCCCTGGACGCTGGAGACGAAGACGAGCCGGCCGGAACCGCGTTCGCGCATCGCGGGCAGCACTGCCTGTGCCACGCGCAGCGCACCGAAGGTGTTGAGCTGGAACAGGTTCTCCAGTTCGGCGATCGGCACGCTCTCCAGCGGCGCGCGGACGGTGGCGCCCGCGTTGCTCACCAGGACGTCGACCTCGCCGGCCGCGCCGACGGCCTCGTCGACGCTCGCCTGGTCGGTCACGTCGAGTGGCAGGCGCAGGTCGGCGGGCACGTCCGCCAGGTCCCGCGGGTGACGGGCGGTGGCGATGACGCGGTGGCCGCGCCCCGCCAGTTCGACGGCGATGGCGCGGCCGATTCCCCTCGACGCGCCGGTGATCAGAACAGATGACATGAGAACCTCCTCGCTCCATGCTATGTCGGTCGACATACTTTGCAACAAGCTATGTCGGACGTCATACCTTCAGGTAGCGTGACGGCATGGCAGGCCGGCGCTCCGACGCACGTCAGAAGATGGTGTCCGCTGCTCGTGAGCTGTTCCGCGAGCAGGGCTACCACGCGACGGCGCTGTCGGACGTGGTGCAGCGCAGCGAGGCGCCCCGCGGTTCGGTGTACTTCCACTTCCCCGGCGGCAAGGCCGAACTCGCGGCCGAGGCGGCGGAACTGCACACGCGGGAACAGGTCGCGAACATCGACAGGGCGGCCGCGGACGCCCGAACGCCCGCCGACCTCGTCCGCGCCTACCTGGACCTGGCGAGGGCCGCCCTGGTGGCGAGCGACTACCGGCAGGGTTGCGCTGTCGCGCCGCTGGTGATCGAGTCGGCCGACCTCGGCGAGGTCAGCGCGCGCTCGTTCACGGCGATCATCACCGCCCTGACAGGCCACTTCACCACGCTCGGACTCGACCAGGCCAATGCGCGAACGCTCGCGGACGCGGTCGTCGCCGGGGCCGAGGGCGCGCTGATCACGGCCCGGGCGTTGCGCTCCACCAGCCCGTTCGACGCCGTGCAGGCCGTGTTCGCGAGGTGAGCGGAGCCATGCGCGCGACGCATGACTGAGGTGCGAAACCATCGCTGGTGCTCATGGCTGTGGCTTCCTAGCGTGGAAGCCATGTCCACTTGGTTCATCACAGGAGCGTCCAGGGGGATCGGGCGCGAACTCGTCGAGCAGGTCCTCCAGCGCGGGCACCGCGTGGCCGCCACGGCGCGCGATCCCCGCAGGCTCGACGACCTCGCGGAGCGGTACGGCGACCGGTTGTGGCGCCGCGCTCTCGACGTCACGGACACCGTGCAACTCCAGCAGGTCCTCAAGCAGGCGTTCGCCGAGCACGACCGCATCGACGTGGTCGTCTCCAACGCGGGCAGCGGTGTGTTCGGCGCGGCCGAGGACCTGAGCGACCAGCAGGTCGAGGACTCGATCGCCACCAACCTGACCGCGTCGATCCAGGTCGCGCGCAGGACGGTGCCGTTGCTGCGGCAGCAGGGCGGCGGGGTGCTCGTGCAGGTGTCCAGCATGGGCGGTCACATCACGTTCCCCGGCTTCGCGATCTACCACGCCACCAAGTGGGGTGTGGAGGGCTACTTCGAGGCCCTGGCCGCGGAGATCGCGCCGTTCGGCATCAGCACGGTGCTCGTCGAGCCCGGCATGGTCCGCACGAGCTTCTACGACTCCGCGCAACGCGTGCCGGTCAGCGAGCCCTACCGGGGTGGGCCCGCCGACACCTCACCGCCACCGGTCGACTCGATGCCCGGCAGTCAGTCGGGGGTCGCGAACGCGATCATCAACGCCGCGCTGTCCGACGCGCCGCCGTTGCGGCTGCTGCTCAACTCCGACGCCTACGAGCTGGTCACGAACGCGGTGCGGGAGCGGCTCACGGCGTTCGAGGCGCAGAAGGAGTCCGCGCACGCCGCCGATCACGAGGTGTGAGGCGATACTGGCCCGCATGTCGGAGATGACCTTGGCCGGGCTGCGCGTCGTCGTCGAAGTGGCACGACGCGGGTCGTTCACCGCGGCCGCGGACGCGCTCGGGTACACGCAGTCCGCGATCTCCCGGCAGGTCGGCGTGATGGAGGCGGCGGTCGGCAGCCCGCTGTTCGAGCGGTGGGCGCGCGGGGTCCGTCCCACGGCCGCGTGCGAGGCGTTGCTCGGGCACGCGCGCCAGGTCGTCGCGCACCTGGAGGCCGCCGAACTGGAGATCGCGGGGCTGCGCGACCGGATCGCGGGACGGCTGGCGGTCGGCGCCTACCCGACGGCGGCCGCAAGCCTTGTGCCGCAGGCGATCGCGCGTGTGAAGGAGAAGCACCCCGCGTTGACCGTTCGACTCGGGGAGGCGGGCAGTCCGGTGTTGCTGCGCCGGCTGCGGGCCGGGCGGATCGAGGTCGCGGTGATCGCGGTCGGCGACGGGCTGCCCGACTACGACCTGGCGGGGTTGCGCACCGAGTCCGTGCCCGTCGGGCGTGGACTCGGTGTCGCCGTGGCGAACGGGCACCCGTTCGCCGGGCAGGCCGAGGTCGACGTGCGCGACCTCGCCGACCAGGTGTGGGTCGTGGGCGCGGGCAAGGACGGCGACCCGCAGTTCGGCGCGTGGCCGACCCTGTCCGCGCCCCATGTCGGTCATGAGGCGCGGACCTGGCAGACGCGGCTCGGGCTCGTCGCGGCCGGGCTCGGCGTGTCCGTCCTTCCCGGACTGGCCGCGGACGTCGTCCCACGTGGTGTCACGTGGGTCCCCGTCCGCGACCCCGGCCTGACCGAACGGCGCCGGACCGTCGTCGTCACCGGGGACGACCGCTCCCCCGCCGCCGACGCGGTCGTCCAGGCGTTGCGCTCAGGTCCGGGTGGCCCGTGAGCGCCACAGCACCAGGACGAAGTACGGCGTGCCCACCAACGAGATGACGAGACCCGCCGGCACCTGCGCCGGAGCGATCACCGTGCGCCCCAATGTGTCCGCGACGCTCACCAGGATCGCGCCGATCGCCGCGGCCACGGGCAGGACGCGGGCGTGCCTGCCGCCGACGAGAGACCGCGCCAGGTGCGGCGCGACGAGACCGACGAAGGCCACGACACCGATCGCGGCGACGGCCGTCGCCGCGAGGACACCGCACGCGGCGAGGATCACCACGCGCGACCGTTCCAGGGGCAGACCGAGGATCCGGGGTGTGTCGTCGTCGATGCTCTGCAGGTCGAGCTCGCGGTGCCGCGACCACAGCAGCGGGGTCAGCACCGCGAGGGCGATCAGGCCGGGCACGACCTGGTCCAGCGTCCTGCCGTAGGTCGACCCGGACAACCACGTGAGGGCCTTGGCCATGTTCCACGGGTCCGACGTCACGATCATCAGCGTGATCAGCGCCATCCCGCCGGACCAGAGCCCGATGCCGATGATCACCAACCGGTCCGAGTCCAGGCCCGACCGCCACGCCAGGCCGTAGACCAGCGCGAACGCGACCAGCGCACCCGCACCGGCGGCTCCCGCGATCTGCCACGCTCCCGCCAGCGGCACGAACGTGATCAGCGCGATGGCACCGAGGCCCGCGCCCGCGGTGATGCCCAGCAGGCCTGGTTCGGCGAGCGGGTTGCGGCTCACCGACTGGATGCCGCAGCCCGACAACGCCAGCGCGGCGCCCGCGGTCAGCGCGGCCAGCACGCGGGGCAGGCGCTGGTCGAGGACGAACGTCAGCGCCGTGCCGGTGCGGCCGGACACCCAGTTCACCAGGTCTCCCAGCAGCACGAGCCGGTCGCCGAACAGCATGCCGACGATCGGCGCGGCCACCAGCAGCACCGCGACGGCCACGCCCGTGATCACCAGGCGACGGCGCGAACCCGCCACTGCGACACGGCCCGCCGGAGGTTGGCGGCGGGACCCGCCGGGACGGCCGCGTCGGGCCAGCCACACGAGGACCACCGCGCCCAGCACCGTCGTGATCACACCGGTCGGCACGCGCAGTGCGCCCGCCGCTCCCATCGCGGCGCGGAGGAGCACGTCGGCGCCGAGCACCAGCACGACGCCCAGAAGTCCCGACAGGGGAAGCAGAACGCGGTGCCTGCCGCCCTTGGACATCAGCAGCCGCGTGATCACCGGCGCGCACAGGCCGACGAACCCGACGGGCCCGGCGACCGTCACCGCGGCGGCGGTCAGCGCCACCGTCAGCAGCACGGCTCCGACGCGGGTGCGGCGGACCTTCAGGCCCACGACGGTCGCGTTGTCGTCGCCGAGCGCGAGGACGTCCAGCGACCGGCCCATCGCGACCAGCGCGATAGTCGCGGCGAGCACGACCGGCGCCATCTGGGCGGTGGCGTCGAGGTTCGCGACGCTCAGCGAGCCGCTGCCCCAGGCGAACAGCCCGGTCGTCTCCTGCTCGTAGGTCAGCAGCAGGAGGATCGTGATCGACTGCAACGCGAGCGTCACGGCCGAGCCGATCAGGACCAGTCGCGGCGTCGCGGAGCCCGCACCGGACAGGCCCAGCACGACCGCCGCGGCGGCCAGCGCCCCGACGAACGCCGTGGCGCCCGCGGGCAGCGTCGGCAGGGTGACCCCGAAGGCGGACACCGCGACGACGGCCAGGTACGCGCCCGCGTTCACGGCGAGGGTGTCGGGCGCTGCCAACGGGTTGCGGGCCACGGACTGCATGCCCGCGCCCGCGACGCCCAGCGCCACACCGAGCAGCAGCGCCGTGAGCAGGCGCGGCACCCGTGAGCCGGACAGCACGGCGTACGTCTGCTCGTCACCGGCTCCGACAACGGCGCGCAGGACGTCGAGCACGCCGGTGTCGGCGGTGCCCTGGGTGAGGTGGACGGCGGCGAGCAGGACGATGACGACCAGGCTCGCCGCCGCGACGACGGCGTTCCTCACGGTCAGGCGAGGGCTTTCACGAACTGGTCGGCGATGCGGACCACGGACTTCGGCCCGCCGAACGTCCAGGTGCCCGGCTCGAACTTGTGGACCTGCTTGGACGCCACGAACGGCAGCCGCTGCCACACCGGGTTCTGCGCGAGGCCGGTGGTGAAGACGTCGTCCTCGGACGCGCTGTAGAACAGCACGGTCTTCGGGTCGGTGAGCGCGGTCAGGCCTTCGACGTCGGTCTGGCCGAGCGCCCACTGCGGGTCGACCTGGCCGGTCCAGGCGTTCTTCAGGCCGAGCGCCTCGGCCGTGTCGGAGACCAGCGAGCCCTTGCCGAACGGGCGGATGCTGACCGTGCTGCCTTCGAGGTAGCCGTCGGCCATGAAGAACGGCGTGCCCGCCTTGGCCTCCAGGGTCTTCTTGCCCTCCGCCAGCTTGGTGTCCATTTCGGACAGCAGCTTGTCGGCCTCCGCGGTCTTGCCCATGGCCTGGGCGATCATCT
This sequence comes from Lentzea sp. NPDC058436, assembly GCF_042721515.1. Lineage (NCBI taxonomy): Bacteria > Bacillati > Actinomycetota > Actinomycetes > Pseudonocardiales > Pseudonocardiaceae > Lentzea > Lentzea sp. NPDC058436. The sequence goes on along the minus strand of NZ_JBHXLF010000002.1, from coordinate 1,210,818 downwards.
TGACGTCCTCGCGCAGGCGGTCGAAGTTGCGCGCGGCGTCACTGGACTTCGTGACCACGACCGGCACGTACTTCTCCAGCTGCGGCACGACGGTCGAGTCGCGCTCGGCGGCCATCACCACGACGTCCGGGTTCAGCGCGACGATCGCGTCCACGCTGGGCTCGCCGCGCTTGCCGACGTCCTTGACCGACGCGTCCAGCGCGACGGCCGCGTCCCACGTCTTGTAACCGGCGGTGTCGGCCACGCCCACCGGCATCACGCCGAGCGACGCGACGATCTCGGCCTCGCCCCACTCCAGGGCGACGACGCGCTTGGCGGCGGACTTCAGCTCGACCGCCTTGCCGCGCGAGTCGGTGACCGAGACCGGCCCGCCCGCGTTCTCGCCGGACTGACCGGACTGGGGTGTCTCCGTGGTACCGCAGGCGGCCAGGACGATCGCGGTGGCCGCGACCAGGATCGGGATGCGCATGACAGTTCTCTCCAGACAGGGCGTTCAGGGGCGGGGTGTGTGCCTGCCGACCGGGCGGCAGTGCAGGGTTCCGGTGACCGGGTCGTCCGCGACGTGCACGACGACGCCGTAGGCCTCGGTCAGGTGTTGCGCCGTGAGCACGTCCTTCACGCTGCCGCTCGCCAGTGCCCTGCCCTGCGACAGCAGGACGACGTGGTCGGCGACGATCGCGGCGTGGTCGAGGTCGTGCAGGACCACGCCGACCGCCACGTGGTGGTCGTTGGCGAGGTCGCGGACGACGTCGAGGATCTCCACCTGGTAGCGCAGGTCGAGGTGGTTCGTGGGTTCGTCGAGCAGCAGCACCGAGGTCTGCTGGGCCAGGCACGAGGCCAGCCACACCCGCTGCAGCTCACCGCCGGACAGTTCGTCGACGCCGCGCGCCGCCATGTCCGCGACCCCGGTCATCGCCATCGCCTGGGCGACGGCCGCGGCCCCGTCCGGGTCGACACCGCGCCAGCCGGAGCGGTACGGGTGGCGCCCGTAGCCGACGACGTCCTCGACGGACACCCCCGACGGCGTCGGGCGCTGCTGGGTGAGCAGGGTGACGTTGCGCGCGAACTCCTTGCCGGACAACGCAGATCCGCGCCACACCGACCGCTCGCCCAGGTGCACCTCGCCGCCCTTCGGCTTGTGCAGGCGGGCCAGCGACCGCAGGACCGTCGACTTCCCGGACCCGTTGGGGCCGACCAGCGCCGTGACGGCACCCGGCGTCAGCTCCACCGAAACCCCGTGCACGACCTGGTGCTCGTGATGTGCGAGCACCAGGTCGTGTCCGGTCAGCACCACCCCGTCCGTTTCCAACATGAGGGGAGCCTAACCTAAGTCTCATGACTCATTCGCAGGGCGAACCTCACATCGTGTCCACGAGGGACGGACGCCACCTGCACGCTCAGCGACGGAACGGCTCCGGATCCGTGACCGTGATCTTCGAGAGCGGACTGGCCGCCAGCCGCTCCTACTGGGCCCCGGTCCAGCAGCGGCTGGCCGCGCCGTCCGTGGTGTACGACCGCAGCGGACTGGGCCGCAGCGCCGCCACCGGCGGGTCGCGGCGGTTGCGCGACCTCGCACTGGACCTGGTCGACGTGATCGACGACGTCCAGGGCGACGTGGTGCTGGTCGGGCACAGCTGGGGCGGCCCGATCACGCGTCTCGCCGCGGCACAGCGCAGGAAACGGGTCGTCGGCGTCGTGCTCGTCGACCCGTCGGACGAGGGGTGCGACCTGGTCTTCGGACGACCGGCGCGCATCGCCGAGGCGGTCGGCCAGATCGGCAGCACGGTGCTGGCCCGGCTGGGACTGCTCGCCACCACCTACCGGTCCACTCTGGAGGCTCTGCCCGCCGACGCGCGGGAGGACATGCGCACCGAGGGCTTCACCGTCGCCACGACGAGGACGCGCAAGGCCGAGCTCGCCGACGTGGTCGCGGATCTCCAGTCCCTGAAGGACAACCCGCCCGCTCTCGACGGCGTCGGCGTCACGGTGATCTCCGGTGCGTTGAACTCCGCCGGCATGGGCGCGAAGGTCCGCGCGGCGGTGACCGCGGCCCACCGCGCGTCCGCGGAGAAGGCCGGCGGACGGCACGTGCTCGCGCCGAACTCCGGGCACATGGTGCCGGTGACCGATCCCGACCTCGTGGCCGACGAGATCCGGCACTTCACCCGTTCGCTGTAAGGCGATGCGCTAACGGGCGGCACCCCCGCAGCGACAGGCGGGACATGTCCTTGCGGTGGTGGCTGGTCTCGGGTGCCGTGACCCTGGTCGTGGCACTGATCTTCGTGGCGTTCTGGTTCCTGACGAGCAAGGGAACCCCGGGAGAGGCGAACCCGGCGCCGCAAACCAGTTCCACGGTCGCGGCGCCGCCGTTGAGCGAGGAGGCCGCGAAGTCGCTCGCGGCGGACATCACCAGCGCCGACGAGGCACGGGTGCGCCGGGCGCTCGCCATCTCCCCCGGCCAGCCCCTCGAAGCCGGTGCGGTGGCCCAGCTCGCGACCGTCTCGCCGCTCGTGATCGACGTCGCGACGTTCCGCGCGGGGCAGGACGGCAGCGCGACGGCGAAGGCCCAGGCCGGCGGCCCCACCCCCGCGACGTGGACGTTGCGCCTCGTCCTGCACGAGGGCGCCTGGAAGATCAGCAACACCGAGGTGGCACGGTGATCACGTTCCGGAAGCTGCTCGTTTCCCTTGTCGTGCCGGTGATCCTGCTCTCCGCGGTCACTCCGGTGTCCGCGGTGACCGACGACTGCGACGCCGGGGCGTGGCGGACGGCGGAGGGGCAGTCCGCCACCCGCCGCCCGGTCGTGCTGGTGCACGGCTGGACCGGCGGGCCGATGACCGACACGGCCAACGGACTCGCGTCCCGGCTCGGTGAGCGCGTCAACACCTACACGTTCGACTACGGCCGCAGATCCCTTCACTGGGCGTCGGATCCGCAGATCGCGGAGTGCCTCGGCAGGTTCGTGGACGCCGTGTCGAAGGACCACAAGGCAGCCGGTGGTGACGGCAAGGTGGTCGCCGTCGCGCACTCGATGGGCGGCTTGGCGTTGCGTTACGCCTTGCAGAGCAAGGGCGACACCGTGCCGAACATCATCACCCTCGGCACGCCGAACCTCGGCTCACCGTGGGGCGCGACCTGGCTGGCGGACCGCATCCACCAGATGAAGGAGGGCGGCAAGGACCAGCCTCCGCCCGACCAGAAGGCAGCGTTGTGCCTGGGACCGCACGACAAGGGAAGTGCACTTCCCCAGGGGTGCAAGAGCGATCTGCCGCCGTGGCTGCCCGCCCGCACCGCCGTCACCCAGGTCGCCGGCGACGTGACCGTCGACCGGACGCTGTTCGGCTTCAAGCTCTACTCGCTGCCGCTCTTCAGCGACGGAGTCGTGCCCGTGCCGTCCGCGCACGGTTACTACACGTCCGGCCCTGACGGCGAAAGCCCGGCCGACGGGGCACGGCTGACGACCGTCACCGAGTCCTGCCGCGTCGACCACAGCCTGCTGCACACGAAGCACGCCATCGAGGTGCCTGCCGGGATGGCGCTGGACTTCGTCACGTTGCAGGACCTGCGGTCGGACACGCTCAGCCCGGCGACCGGGTGGTACCTGATCCTCGCGACGCTGGCGGCGAGCTGCTCGCACATGAACCACACGGGAGACGCGGCGACGCTCGACCGCGTGGCGGCGGCGGTGTCCGGGGCGGTCGACGGTCTCGCGCAGCCGATTCCGGTCGACCCCAACGACCACCGTGTGAGCACAGGCATCTCGGTGTACTACGCCTTCGAGTCTCCGTCTGGAAACTTCAGGTGCAGCATCAACCCCTCCGAACCGACCGCCGGCTGCCACGGGAAGACCTCTCCCGTGCCACCTCGCCCCCAGCGCTGCAACCCCAACATCAACTGGGGCAGCGGGCTCTTCGTGGACGCACAGGGCAAGACTGACTTCATCTGCACCGGAGGCGTTCGCTACGGCAACTTCACCGATAGCGAAGAACGGGTGCTGCCGTACGGCCGGTCCCTGACGGCGGGCGACTTCACCTGTGTGTCCAAGGAAACCGGCATCTCCTGCACCCACAAGCCGACCGGGCACGGCTTCCGGATCGCCGCGGGGTCGAACGAACAGTTCTGACGAGGGTGGAGCGCCACAGCGCTCCACCCTCACCGACTCAGGACCGCCAGCCCGCCGCGAGGCTCACCCGCGTGGCCAGGCCGGGATTCCCGGCGTACCCCCGCACGTCACCCCACGACGACCACCCTCCACCGCCGTACCGCGCGGCGTGCCAGATCGCGCCGCTCGTCGCCAGCGCGACCACGTGCAGCTCACCGCTGGTGAACCCGACCGTCGCGACGTCCAGCGCGAGGCCGGTCGGGTTGCCGGTGTAGTCGTCGATCTTGAGCAGCGGCGTCCAGCTGCCGTTGGGCAGGCGCGTGGAGTGGCGCACGCCCGCGAAGCCGTAGTTCGCCACGAGGTGGAAGATCCCGTTGACCTCGGTGGCGCTCACCGACAGCGGGCCGCCGGGGTTTCCGGCGTAGGCCTCGACGTCGCCCCACGCGCTCCAGTTGCCGTCGGTGCGGCGCAACGTGTGCATCAGCCGGATCCCGCTGGTCACGGCCACCTGCAGCTCGCCGTTGACGAACCCCGCCGCCGCCACGTCCCCGAGTTCGGACAGGTCGCCGGCGAACGCCTCCACGCTGTGCAGCGGAGTCCACGTGCCGTTGGGTCGCCTGATGCTGTGGTGGACGTTGTTGCCTCCGCTGAGGACGACCACGTGCAGCGCGCCGCCGACCTCGGTGGCGGCGACCCTGGTGATGGTGCCGATCTCACCGGCGAAGTCCTCGACGTTGCCGAAGACCGTCCACGGTCCGTCGACGCGCCGGATGGCGTGCCAGAGTTCGCCGTCGTTGCCCGCCACCAGGGCGTGCTGCTCGCCGGCGACCATCGCCGAGGCGGTGTCGACCGGGGTGACCGTCGTGCCGGTCGCGGTCTTCACGTTGCCGAAGCCGGTCCACGAGCCGTCGCGGCCGCGCATGGTGTGGACGAGGCCGCCGGTGCTGGTCGACGTGAACAGCTGGGTGCTGCGCCACTGGTTGAGCGTCTCCCCCTTGAGCACGCTCAGCATGGCGACCTTGTTGTCGAAGCCGGTGACCTGGTTGCGGTTCTCGCTGAGGTGGATGTGCCACAGGTGGCTGTCGTCCGAGCTGGCCGCCACCTTCTTGCGGAAGTCCCACCCCTCGACCTCGCGGTCGGTGTCCGTCTGGCCGAAGAACTCGCGCCACCCCGCGAGCCGGGGGTCGTTGGCCCTGCCCGCGGCCAGCAGTCTGTTCGAGTAGCGGGCGATGGTGGTGTAGCTGCCGCTCTGGGCGTCGGGGAAGGTCCAGTCGTACCCGGCAGCGAGGTTGGAGGGGCCGCCCTGGTCCTCCGGGTCCGTGACCGAGTAGTCGTAGGACGGGTTGCCGTCGCGGGTGTTGTGGTAGCCGCGCTTGTTGGCGTAGATGCCGCCGTTCGTCGAACCCGGCTGCAGCGCGAGGAGCTGGTCCATGAACCAGCTCGAGACGGGGCTCGTGAACGCGGGCGCGGCACCGGCCTGGTGAACGCCCCCTGCCGTCAGTGCGCTCGCGACCAACGTCGTCGCGGCGAGCACCGTCGTCACCCTTCTGGTCGTGCGTCTCCATGTCATGCCGCACAACGTGAGCCCCCGGCATCTCACGTTCACACCGGACTTCGGCAATCGCCTGCTCAACGGCCGTCCGACGGGGTAGGAAGTACCGCCTGGGAGGTGTACGTCGTGGTGGAGCTGCGCGTGCTCGGGCAGGTCGAGGTGCTGGTCGGCGGCCGGCCGCTGGAGATCGGTCACGCACGGCAGCGGTGCGTGCTGGCGGTGCTGCTCGTGGACGCGAACCGGGTCGTCACCATGGATCAACTGCTGGACCGCGTGTGGGCGGAGCGGTTGCCGCACCGGGCCCGGCAGGTCGCGAGCAACTACGTGTCGCGGTTGCGGCGGGTGCTGGCGGGGCACGCCGAGATCGTGCGGCTCGGCGGCGGTTACGTCCTGCGCGTGGACCCGGAAGCCGTTGACCTGCACCGGTTCCGGCGGCTCGTCGAGCAGGCCCGCGGGCAGGCTCTGGAGCTGCTGGAGGAGGCGGCGGGGCTGTGGCGCGGTGAGGCGTTCGAAGGCGTGGAGACGCCGTGGATCGCCGGAGTGCGGGAAAGCCTTGCGCGCGAACGGTTCGCCGCGGACGCCGACCGCGTGGACCTCGCGCTCGCGCAGGGCGGGCACGCGGCGTTGGTCGCCGAGCTGACCGAGCGGGCGGACGCGCACCCGTTGGACGAACGGGTCACCGGGCAGCTGGTGCTCGCCCTGCACCGCAGCGGCCGCCAGGCCGACGCGCTGTCCCGGTTCCACGACCTCCGCGTGCGCCTCGCCGACGAGCTGGGCACCGATCCCGGGCCTGAGCTGCGCGAGCTGTACCAGCGGATCCTGGCCACGACGCGCGCAGCCGGTCCGGAGGTGCCGCGGCAACTGCCCGCGCCCCCGGAGCTCACCGGCCGCGCGGAGCAGTTGGCGTTGCTGGACAAGGCACTTCTCGGCACCTCCGGCACCGTGCTCATCACCGCGGTCGCCGGCGCCGGAGGCATCGGCAAGACCTGGCTCGCGCTGCACTGGGCCCATCGGCACGCCGACGAGTTCCCCGACGGGCAGCTGTTCGCCGACCTGCGCGGCTTCGCCCCGGACCCGCCGCTGGCGCCCGACGCGGTGCTGTTCGGGTTCATCACGGCGTTGGGGGTCGCGCCCGACCGCGTGCCGACCGGTCTGGACGCCAAGGCGGCGCTGTACCGGAGCCTGGTGGCCGGACGGCGGATGCTGGTGGTGCTGGACAACGCGGCCGGTGCCGGCCAGGTCGTCCCGCTGATCCCGGGCAGCCCGACCTGCGCGGTGCTGGTCACCGGGCGACACCGGCTGGCGTCGCTCGTCGACCGGTATGGAGCCCGCCACCTCCCCCTCGATGTGCTCACCCGTGACGAGGGACGTGCCCTGCTGATCACGCGGCTGGGCGCCGACCGCGTCGCCGCGGAACCCGTTGCCACCGACGAACTCGTCGATCTGTGCGGGGGTCATCCGCTGGCGCTGTCGATCGCGGTCCGCAACGCCGTCACCCATCCCGCCATCACTCTCGCTGAAGTGGCCGGAGAGTTGCGTCAGCTCGGGCTGGCGGTGCTCGGGCACACGACCGATCCCGCCGCGAGCCTGCCCGCCGTGCTGTCGTGGTCGTTGCGCGGGCTCACCGAGGAACAGCGGACCGCGTTCGGGTTGCTGGGCATCGCGCCTGGCCCCGACATCACCGCGCCCGCTGCCGCAGCGCTCACCGGGCTGGCGCACAACGCTTTGACGGCGTTGGTGGAGGCGTCACTCGTCGAGCAGCGGCCCCACGGTCGTTACGGGATGCATGACCTCGTGCGCGACTATGCCGCTACCACCGTGCTTGACGGCGATGCCGCGTTGGCGCGAGTGGCGGACTTCTACCTGCACACCGCGCACGCCGCCGACGTGCTGCTCGACCCTCACCGCACGCTCGTCCGGCCTGGACCGCTGACTGCCGGTGTTCGCCCGCTCCCGTTGCCGGACGCGGACTCCGCGCTGGCCTGGCTGGAGGCCGAGCACGCCAACCTCCTCGCCACGCAACGCGTCGCGGGTGCGCTCGGACTGCACGAGGTCGTGTGGCACCTCGCGCGGGCGCTGGACACGTTCCACTACCGGCGAGGCCACCGGCACGACGCGCTCACGTCGTGGCGCGCGGCTCTGGTCGCCGCCGATCACCTGCCGGATCCGACGACCCGCATCCGCACTCATCGCTATGTCGGCAGTGCGTGTTCCCGCTGCGGATTGCTGGAGGAGGCGACCGAGCACCTCGACCGGGCACTCGCGTTGGCGTTGCGGCACAACGAGACCACGGAGTCGGCGCACAGCCATCAGGCGCTCACGACCGTGTGGGAGCGGCGGCAGGACGACCGGCGGGCCTACGACCACGCCCGGCAGGCGCTCGCCCTCTACCGCACCCTGGACCAGCCCGCGTGGGAGGCCGACGGGCTCAACTCCGTCGGCTGGTTCGCCGCGCGGCTCGGCGACTTCAACACGGCTCGCGACCACTGCCGGGCGGCGCTGGACCTGCACCGGCGGCACCGGCACCCGATCGGCGAGGCGGACACCCTGGACAGCCTCGCGTTCATCGCCCTGCGCACCGGCGACCACGACCAGGCCGTCGACCACTACCGCAGCGCTCTCGCCCTGTTCCGCAGCCACGGCAACATGTACGAGGTCGCGAACACCGCGGACAACCTCGGTCACGCGCACGCCGCCCTGGGACAGCACGAGGAAGCCGGGACGATCTGGTGGACGGCCTGGGAGCTGTACCGGGAGCAGGACCGCGACAGCGAGGCGGCCCGCGTCCGGCAGCGGCTCAACGACCTCGGCGCGCCTCGTGGTGGGCCGCCATCCGCACGGGCGCGTTGACCACGCCGAACCCGCTGTACCCGCCGATCCGCTGCACCACCTCGAAGAACACCCGCGCGCCCGCGAGTTCGGTGTAGAAGTGCAGGTACTCGCCGTGCTCGTCGCGGTCGTACAGCACCGACTGCTCGCGCAGCGCGGCGATGCGCTCGGCGGACAGGTCGGTGCGCGCCGCCAGGTCGTCGTAGTAGTTGCCGGGGATGTCCACGAGCTCCGCGCCCTGCCGGCGGAGCACCTCGGCGCACGCGACAGCGTCGGCACAGGTGAACGCGATGTGTTGCGGTTCCTGGACAGCAGGCGCCCACCCGCCGCGCCGAACGAGCGCGGCGTCCAGCGTGAGCCGCACGCCGCCGCTCACACCCCGGCCGCGCACCAGTCCGAACGGCGCCGCGAACTCCGCCGTGGCACCGGGTTCCAGTCCCAGCACCGAGCGGTAGAAGAGCCCTGCCTCGTCGAAGTTGTCGAACGGCTGGGTCAGCGCCACGTGGTCGATGCCGGTGATCCCCGCCTCGGCCGCCGACTCCCCCGTCGGCACGAAGTCGCCGAGCCAGTCGTCGTCCGCGCACAGGAAGATCTGGGTGCCGTCGGGCGCGGCGATCGCGGTGAGCGGAGCTTCGCCGGGACCGGCCGTGCGGGACAACGGTGGCGCCAGCAACACCTTCGCGCGCTGAGCCGCCGCTGCCGGATCCGGAATGGCGATGCCGAGCGCGCCGATCGCACCAGGCTCACCTTCCGCGTTCACCAGGACGCGTGCGTTGCCCTGCGTCCACAGCTCCACCGGCTTCGTCTTGTGCACACCGGCCCGCGCGAAGCCCAGCGCGGCGAGGTTCGACTCCCCCACGACCTCGGCGAACGCGTACCCGTCGGCAACGGGCGCGGCCGGAACGTCCAGCAGTCCCAGCGAGTCCTTGAGTGCGATCAGCGACCGCATCGCGTCGACCGCGGCGCGGTAGGGGTCGGCCTGGCGGAAGACGTCGTTGAACACCTCCAGCGACAGCGGCCCGCGATAGCCCGCGTCGAGCACGTTGCGGGTGAACGTCGTCAGGTCGAAGTCGCCCTGCCCAGGGAAGAGCCGGTGGTGGCGGCTCCACTGCAGGACGTCCATCGGCAACGTCGGCGCGTCGGCCAGCTGCAGGAAGAAGACCTTCTCGCCGGGGATCGCGCGGATCGCCCGCGGATCGTCCCCTTTGGACAGGATGTGGAAGCTGTCGAGGCACACCCCGAGCGCGGGATGGCCTGCTCTGCGCACGATCCGCCACGCGTGCTCGTACCCGTTGACGAACCGGCCCCACGCCAACGCCTCGTAGGCGATGCGCAGACCTCGTTCGGCGGCACGGGAAGCGAGCAGGTGCAGCTGCTCGGCCGCGAGGTCGTCGTCGTTGATGGCGTCCTCCGACACCGACGAACACACCAGCACGGTGTCCACGCCCAGCTCGGCCATGAGGTCGAACTTGCGCTCGGCGCGGCGAAGGTTGCGGGCGAGCACGTCCGGCGGCACGGCCTCGAAGTCGCGAAAGGGCTGGTACAGATCGATGGTCAGCCCAAGCTCGGCACACCGCCGCCGGATCTCCGCCGGACCGCGAGGCGACGCGAGCAGGTCGTTCTCGAACAGCTCGATCCCGTCGAACCCGGCCTCGGCAGCCGCCGCGAGCTTGTCGTCCAGCGTGCCGGACAGGCACACGGTGGCGATAGCGGTGCGCAGTTCAGGACGCATGCGCGGGCTCCCCTTCCAACTCCTCGAAGTGCGCGAGCATGCGGCGCGCGTCCGGTTCGGCGCCGGTGAACAGCCGCAACGACTCCGCGGCCTGCAACACGACCATCCCGCCCCCGTGCAACACACGGCAGCCCTTCGCCCGCGCCGCCTTGAGGAGCGCGGTCTCCAACGGCCGGTAGACGATGTCCGCGACCCAGAGCTCCCTGCGCAGCAACGACTCGTCGATCGGCAGCCCGGGATGCGCGGCCATGCCGGTGGGGGTCGCGTGGACCAGCCCGTCGGCCGTTGCCGCGGCCTCGGGACCGCACGTGACGGCCCTGTCCGCGCCGAACCTGCGTTGCAGCGCTGTGGCCAGCTGTTCCGCACGTTCCTGGTCGACGTCGTGCACACCCAGACGCCTGGTGCCGAGCGACAACAGCGCGTGCCCCACCGCCGCGCCGGCTCCACCGGCGCCCAGCAGCACGACCTCGCCGAGCCGCGCGTCGGGAAGCCCCCGGCGCAGGCTGCGCGCGAACCCGGTGGCGTCGGTGTTGTGGCCGATGGCCTTGCCGTTCCGGAAGACCACGGTGTTGACCGCTCCCAGCGCCGCCGCCTCCGGGACCAGGTCGTCCAGGTGTTCCAGGACCGCCTGCTTGCCGGGGTGGGTGATGTTGAGGCCGTGGAAGCCCTCGGCGCGTGCCGTCGCGAGCACCTCGCCCACGGGTTGGTCCAGGTCGTCGAGGTCCAGGAGGCGATAGGTGTAGGTCAGTCCCAGCTCGCCGGCCTCGCGTTCGTGCAGGGCTGGGCTCAGCGACGGGCCGATGCCGGAGCCGACGAGCCCGATCAGGTAGTGGGTCACGCGGCCTCCCGGCTTAATGTACGAACTAGTGAGTTCACGATAGCGCAGGTGGGTGTCGGCGGGAAGGGTCCGACCGAGGGGCGGCAAGGCAGCCGAGTCCCGACGACGAGTTGGCCGACGAGCGGAGCTCACACGCCTCACCAGCCGGAACCCCACGTCCCGGCCATCCACATCACCAGCCGGAACCACACACCCCGGCCATCCGCCCCACCGGCCTTACCCGCACCCAAGCCACCCGAGCCCGCACACCCGACCACCCGCCACACCCCCGCCGCCCCCGGCCGCACCCCACCCCAGGCACTAGAGTTGCCTGGTCATCCCAAGACAGAAGGGGGCCCGGTGGCCGCACCGTCGTCATCCGATGCCGAGCGCCAGCGGGACAAGGACCGCACCCGCGCCGACATCCTGGACGTTGCCACGCGGGAGTTCGCGGACAAGGGCTACACGGGCGCGCGCGTCGACGAGATCGCCGAGCGGACCAGCACCACGAAGCGGATGATCTACTACTACTTCGGCGGCAAGGAACAGCTCTACATCGCTGTCCTGGAGCGCGCCTACCTGGCGATCCGGGCGTTGGAGGCCGAGCTCGACGTCGAGCACCTCGCGCCGGAGGACGCCATCCGCCGGCTCGCCGAGCTGACGTTCGACCACCACGAGGCTCATCCCGACTTCATCCGGCTCGTCAGCATCGAGAACATCCACCGCGCCGAGCACATCGCGCGGTCCGAGGTGCTCGCGGGGCTCGCGAACCCCGCGCTCGACGGGCTGGCGCAGATCCTCGAACGCGGGCGGGCGGCCGGGCGGTTCCGGACCGACGTCGACCCGCTCGACGTGCACATCGTGATCAGCTCGTTCTGCGTGTTCCGGCTGGCGAACCGGCACACGTTCGCCGCGATCTTCGGGCGCGACATGCTCGATCCAGACCGGCGCGAGCACTACCGAAGCATGCTCGGTGACATGCTGGTCGACTACCTGACCAGCTGAAACAAATCCTTGACAGGCGATGCCCCCATGTCCGACCTTGTATTAACTAACTAGGTCGTACATGGGAGTACGCCGTGACCACATCGATGGCCCGCAAGACTGCGCTGGCAGCCTGGATCGGCAGCGCCCTCGAGTACTACGACTTCTTCATCTACGGCACCGCCGCCGCGCTGGTGTTCAACAAGGTCTTCTTCCCCGCCGCCGATCCGGCCACCGGGACGCTGCTCGCGCTCGCCACGTTCGGCGTCGGGTACCTCGCGCGGCCGCTCGGCGCGTTCGTCCTCGGGCACGTCGGCGACCGGTTCGGGCGCAAGAAGGTCCTCGTGTTCACGTTGCTGCTGATGGGCGTGGCGACGTTCGCCGTCGGGTGTCTGCCGACCTACGAGACGGCCGGTGTGCTGGCGCCGATCGCGCTCGTCGTTCTCCGTCTGCTGCAGGGACTTTCGGCGTCAGGCGAACAGGCGGGCGCGAACTCGATGTCGCTGGAGCACGCGCCGGAACACCGCCGGGCGTACTTCACGAGCTTCACGCTGAGCGGCACGCAGGCGGGGCAGATCCTCGCCACGGCGATCTTCCTGCCCGTGGCGGCGCTGCCCCAGGAGGACCTGCTGACGTGGGGCTGGCGCGTGCCGTTCTGGTGCAGCGCGGTCGTCGTGGTGGTCGGGCTCGTCATCCGCCGCAAGATCGACGAGACCGCGGAGTTCAAGCGCACCAAGGTGGCCAAGCTCCCCGTCGCGACGTTGTTCCGCACGCACTGGGCCGACGTGCTGCGCGTGGTGCTCGCGGCCACGATCGCCTCGGTCAGCACGATCTTCACCGTCTACGCGCTGAGCTACGCGGTGAACACGATCGGGCTGGCGCGCACCCCGATGTTGTGGGTCGGCGTTCTCGCCAACGTCGTGGCGCTCGCCGCGATTCCTTTGCTGGCAAGCCTTTCGGACCGGATCGGCCGCAAACCCGTGTTCCTCGCAGGCTGCGGCGCGTGCGCGGTGCTGATCTTCCCGTACCTGTGGTCGATCTCCATCGGCGCGTACGGGCTGGTGTTCGCGCTCGGCATCCTGCTGTTCGGCGTCGCCTACTCGGCGATCAACGGCATCTGGCCGTCCCTGTACGGCGAGATGTTCAGCACCGAGGTCAGGCTGTCCGGCATGGCGATCGGCACGCAGATCGGGTTCGCGATCGCGGGTCTCGCCCCGAGCGTGGTCGCGGCGATCGGCTCGGCGCGTGAGGACTGGATCGGTGTCGCGACCTTCACAGCCGCCGTGTGCGCGCTCAGCGCGGTGGCGATCGCGACGGGACGCGAGACGTTCAAGCGTCCGACGGCCGAACTCGGGCGGGCGGCGCAGGAGTCACGGGCCCACGCCACGGCGTGAGCCGCAGGGCCACCCGCGACAGTGGGTGGCCCTGCCTATGTGCCTGCGAGGTGGAAAAGGACTACAGTCGCGGGAACAAGCGGTTGAACATGCAGCTGCGTCCACTTCCGAAGCTCAGTTCGCGACGGCCAGGAGGCTCCTGCCATGCCGAACACCTTCCTCGGACCGCTGCACGTGCAACGCGAGGTGCACAACCTCTCCATCGTCGTGCGCGCGGCCGGCGAGGTCGACGAGTTCACCGTCCTGCCGCTGCGCATGGAGCTGCAGACCGCGCTCGCGATGGCCACCCCGCCGCACCCCGTCGTGGTCGACCTGTCCGCCGTCCGGTTCTTCGGGTCGGCCGGGCTCAACGAGCTCCTGAGACACCACCGCGACGCCGAGGCGGCGGGCATCCCGTTCCGGATCGTGGCGGCGCACAAGGTGGTGCTGCGGCCGATCAAGATGACCGGGCTCGACGACGTGCTGAGGATCCATCCGGACGTCGAGCAGGCGCTGGCCGCCGGTCAGGGCGTCCGGACGTCCTGCTGAACGAGGAGCGGCGCTCCGGTCCTCAGTGGACGGACGCGCCGCTCCCCCGCGTCACGGCTTGTTCAGTCGCACCAGGAACCCGTCGTGATCGGTGTGGGACATGCCGTACTTCGTGGTGCTGACGAACGCGTTGTCGCCGGAGAACACCACGTGCTGCACGTCACCGTCGCCCTTGCGGACGTGGCCGGGCGGCACGCAGTTCTGCGCGTTCTCCGGATCGGACGTGTCGTACTCCAGGTTGAAGTCGCCGCCCACGACCGTCCTCCCGGTCAGTCCCTCGGCGGACCGGATGTTCGGGACGACGTCGAACAGCAACGCCCTGCACTGGGCCAGCGCGACCGGCTCACTGCTCGCGGACAGGTGCGTCGCGCACGAAAGGTGGTCGCCCACGGCGTAAGCGCAGGCGAACGTGCGCTGCTCGTTTCCGCTGTCCTGGCTGGTGTACCGGCCGCTCCACGCGTTCACGCCACGGTAGTTCGCCGCCGCCACGCGACCGAGCACCGCGTTGCCGTAGTCCTGGCCGTTGACGCACTTCACCGGGGTGCCGGTGTCGCGGCGGACCGCCGGGACGAACAGGTGGTAGACGTGGTCGCCCGGCCATGCCTGCTGCAACGCGGGCGCCAGCTGGCTCGGCACGTCGTTGGAGCAGATCTCGTTGAGCGTCACCAGGTTCGGGCGCACGCGACGGATCAGGTCGGCCGCTTCGGGGATCGACCGGCCCTGCCGGTAACAGCCCGCGATCCCGCTGTTGCACAGGTTGAGCTGGAGCTCCCAGAACCGTTCGGCGGCGGCCGTGACGGGCGCCGGCTCCCGCGGAGCGAGGACGACCGCCGTCGCCTCCCGGTACTCGGCCGACGGGCCCGCCGCCGTGCCGGGCGTCGCCGTCGACAGGAGCACCGCGATCGCCACGACCGCGGACGCCACTGCCCTGCTGTGTCTCCGGACCACTTGCCCTCCAGTTGGCTCGAGTCACCGCGTCCCCGATCTTGGCAGCGAACCCGGCGCGGAGGGGAGCCTTTGCGCTGTAGGTGCAACTACTCGTCCGGTTCACCTCACGGAACTCCCGGGTCAGCGCTACCGTCCGACCCGTACCGACTGGGGAAGACCACTGGGGAGGACGATGTGGCTGGGGGTTTCAAGACCGAGGCCGAGAACCTCGACAGCGCCGCGAACCAGGCGCTGGCACCGTTGGCGGGTGAGCTGAGCGCGGCACGGGCGCAGCTCGCCGCGACAGGCGAGTTCGACGAGGCGTTCAGCGCCGGTCAGGGCTCGCTCTGCGAACCGGCGCTGGCCTCGTGGCAGGAGGCGAGGGGGTACCTGGAGCGCGTGTTCGAGGACAACGCCGAGACGCTCGGCCTGGCGGCGAAGGCACTGCGCGAGATCGCCTCCCGTTACCGGGAAGCCGACACGCAGAGCGCGAACGCCATGAACACCATCGCACGGGAAGGGCTGAGCTGATGTCGTGGCAGTCCGAAATGGACGCTCAGGCCCAGACCTTCGAGCAGCTCTACCGCGTGTTCTCCGAGTCGCTCGGACAGGACCACGCCTTCTTCGGCGGGCCGATCGCGCCGCGCATGGCCGACATGTTCCGCGAGTTCGGCTCCGGCGACCTGGAGGCGTCCACCCAGGCCATCGCGAGGCTCAACGACCTGAACATGGCGGTGGGCAGGGACTACGAGAAGCTCCTCGAAGACGCCATCGACTACCTGGACGACTGGGAAGGCAACGCCGCGATCGAGGCGCGCAGCTGGATGCGCGGCATGAAGGTCGCGATGGGGCGCAAGCGCGAGCTCCTCGACGCGTTGGTCATGGTGCACAAGGCGCACCACGCGGTGATCGAGAAGCTCAGGAGCGACGTCCTGCAGCTCATCGACGCGACCACCAAAGGCCTTCAGTCCGCCGGGGACAACAGCACCAAGCTCACCCTCGCCATCGTCGGCGCGGTCGCCGGGGTCATCGGCGCCTTCACCGCGGGCACCGGGGCGTTGCTGGTCATCGCGGTCGGGTCGGCGATGACGGCCGGTGCGGCGAGCGTCGCGAGCGCGGCGATCGACGGGGAGAACGAGGCCCAGGTGCTCGTGTCGATGGTGGCCGCCGGGGAGAACATCGTCAAAGCCGCCCAGGCCGAGATGGCGCTCGTCGACCAGGGTTTCGCGAAGGTCACCGGCTATCTGACCGGTGATGAGCTCAAGTGGGTGCGCCCGGAACGCCCAAAGGTGGTCACCGCCGGCGAGTACCGGCCGGACGACTTCCACCCGGAGGACGGGTACACGCCGCAGGTGCGGGACAGGCTGCCCAAGACCGACGTCGTGACCGAACCTCCCGTGGACGAGGACCCCGGCACCGACCGAGGCCCGTTCGGCGACAAGGAAGACCGCTACCCCGAGCAGATCAGGAGCACGCCGTGACCGACTCCGCCCACTTCACCGCGCGCGCCGCCGAACTGCGCGCGTCCGCTGAGGACGTCCTCACCCGCGTGACCAGGCAGGCTCAGGCCCTGGACGCCGTGAAGTCGCGGTCCGGCACCGTGCAGGGCTCGGCGACCTCACCCGACGGCCAGGTGCACGCGGTCGTCGACTCGACGGGGATGCTGGTGGGGCTGACCGTCGCGGGCAGGCCGGACCTCGGCCCGCTGATCGTCGACACCGTGCGGACGGCGGCCGGCCGGGCGCGCGGTGAGGTCCGCGCGCTCTACCAGGGCCTGGTCACCGACGGGCTGATCAAGAAGGTGCCGGAGCACGTTCCGGACGCACCTCCTCAGCTCGCCACACCGCCGACGCCACCGCCCGTCCGGCCGCGCAGGGTGGCCGACGAGCCGGAGGACGAGCAGCCCGCGGGATTCCAGCGGGACGCCTGGTAGTTCGTGACGCTTCGGGCACAGCGTCACGCCTGGTAGGTCGTCACCCTCGGGCAGCAGCGGGACGCCTGGCAGGTCGCCACGGCTGGGGCAGCAGCGCCACGGCTGGTAGGTCATCACCCTCAGGCGGCAGCGGGACGCCTGGTGAATCGTCACCCCTCGGGCAGCAGCGCCACGCCGTCCTCGTCCGCGTGCAGCACGTCGCCCGGCCCGAACTCGATGCCGCCGAACGTCACGGGCACGTCCACCTCGCCCGCGCCGGTCTTGCCGCTCTTGCGCGGGATGGTGCCGAGCGCGAACACGCCGAGGTCCATGCACGCGAGGGCGGCGCTGTCCCGCACCGCGCCGTGCAGCACGAGCCCGGCCCAGCCGTTCTCCACGGCGGCGGTGGCGATCAGGTCACCGGTCAGCGCGGTGCGCAGGGAGCCACTGCCGTCGACGACGAGCACGTGGCCCTCGCCCGGCGAGCGCAGGAGGGTGCGCACCAGGTCGTTGTCCTCGAAGCAGCGCACCGTGCGCACCCGGCCGGCGAACCGCGCCCGGCCGCCGAAGGAGCGGAACTGCAGGTCGCACACGCGCAGCGCGTCGCCGTGCTCGTCGACCAGGTCGGCCGTCGCGACAGGGGTGATCACCGGTTCTCCTCTGGTTCGTCCACTGTGGCCACTGTAGTGCGATGGCCTTGCAGCAGAAGGTGGATGCGGGCGGTCTCCTCCAGCTCCTCCGCGGCGTCGGCGGCGGTGAGCAGGTCGGGACCGGCGACGAGCGAGCCGTGGTTGGCCAGCAGCAGGGCGTGGTGCGTGCGGGCGGCCTCTTCGGCCAGGGGTCCCAGCGCCGGGTCGCCGGGAGCGTGGAACGGCAGCAGCGGCAGCTTTCCGACGCGCATCGCGTAGTACGCCGTGAGCGGCGGCAGGACGTCGGCCGGATCGACGTCGGCCAGGCACGACACCGCGACGGCGTGGGTGGAGTGCAGGTGCACCACCGCGCCGGCGTCGGGACGGGCGCGGTAGACGGCGGCGTGCAGGAACGCCTCCTTGGTCGGCGGCGGACCGCTGACGTGCCGTCCTTCGTCGTCGATCTCGGACAACGCGTCCAGGGCGCCGAGGCTCACCCCTGTCGGCGTGACCAGGATCCGGCCGCGTTCCTTGATGCTGATGTTGCCGGTGCGGCCGTGGGTGAGCCGCCGGTCGAACAACGACGCGCCGACGGCCACGAGCTGGGCGGCGGTCACCGATCGCCCGCAGCCCGCACGAGGAGGTCGGGACCGCCGAAGTTGCCCGACTTCAGCAGCAACGCCAGCGGGTCGTCGCCGGTGGTCAGGCACCACGGCACTCCGCGGTCCGCCTCGTCACCCACCAGCACCTGCTCCACGCCCAGCGCCGTCGTGACCGCGCCGGACGTCTCGCCACCCGCCACGACCACGCGTCGCGCGCCGAGCTTCACCGCGCGTTCGGCGACCCTGCCGAGCGCCTGTTCCAGCAGCTCCGAGGTGTGCGGCCCCATGGCGGCGCGAGCGGCCGCTCGTTGGTCAGGGCTCGCCGACGAGTACAGCACCACCGGGCCGTCGCCGAAGTGTTCGTCCAGCCACGCGAACGCCTCCTGGACCAGGTCCTCCGGATCCGACGTGCGGACGGGGTCGAGCCGGTGGCCGGGGAACCGCGCCAGGGCCTGGTCGAGCTGCGCGAGCGTGGCCGCGGAACAGCTGCCGGCCAGGACGACGGCGGGACCGGACGGCAGCGTCGCCGGTTCGGCCTGGGCGGTCGTGGTGGTGGCGCGGGCGATCGCGCCCGCAAGTCCCGCGCCACCGGTGACCACGGGGAGGTGAACGGTCGCGCGCGCCACCGCGAGCAGGTCGGCGTCTTCGGTGGCGTCGACCACGACGTGCCGGATCCCCTTTGCCGCCAACGAGTCCAGGTGCTCGCGGATCGCGCCGCCGCGCACGACGTCCAGCGGGAGCAGGCCGACGGGGTGCGGTGTCTGGCGGCCGAGCACCCGCACGAGGTTCGAGTCGGTCATCGAGGTGAGCGGGTGGTGCCGCATCGGCGACTCGGACAGCGGCGTGCCGTCCACGAACAGGTGGCCGAGATAGGTGGTGCGGCCGTGTTCCGGGGAGGCAGGGCAGATCAGGGTGAGCGCGCCGTCCGCGACCGCGTCGGCGACCGGGCCGATGTTGCCGTCGTCGGTGGAGTCGAACGTCGAGCAGTACTTGAGGTAGAGGCGGTCGGCGCCCTGGGAGGCCAGCCATCGGCGGGCGTGGAGGGTGTGGGCGACGGCTTCGGCGGCGGGGAGGGCTCGGGTCTTGAGGGCGACGACGACGGCATCGCAGTCGGGCAGCCGCGTCTCGGCGTTCGGAAGTCCGAATCGCAGGACCACCCTCATTCCCGCTCTCCTCAACGCGGCGGCGACGTCACTGCCCCCGGTGTGGTCGTCGGCGATGCAGCCCAGCACCGGCCTCACCCTCCCAGCGCGGCACGGATCGCCCGCGCCGCCAGCTGCGGAGCGCTGAGCACGGGCACGTCCAGCGCCGCCGCGACCGCCTCGGCCACCGGTGCGAGCGAGAACTGGCCCAGCACCACCACGTCGGTGTCGTGCGCGCGGACCGTCGAGACCACCAGTTCGGCGGCGTGTGCCACGTCCCCCGCGGCCAGCGCGTCGCGCACCCCGGCCACCGCAACGCCCTCGACGACCGCTCCGGCACCCAGGTGGGCGCGCAACCGGTCCGCCGTGTCCCGCGCCCCCGCCTCGGCCGGGCCGAGCACGAGCACCCTGGCCGGTGCCAGCCGGGCGACCTCCTCGAACAACGCGCGGTCGGGCGGCAGGACCGGCACCGGGTGGTCCAGCTCGGCGGTGACCGGGCCGTAGATCGAGCACGTCAGCAGGACGGCGTCCGCGCCGCTGTCGACGGCGTAGCCGATCAGGGTGCGCATCCGGTCCCTGAGCTCCGGGGTGAGGCTGCCCGCCTGCTCGGCGTCGGTGATGAGCGTGTCGTCGAGGACGTTCCACAGGCGTGCGTCCGGCATGGCTGTGGCGAAGGCGTCGGCCGCTGGTGCCATCGGGGCCGGGGTCGCGTGGACCAGTGCGACGAGTGCCATGTCAGGCGGTCTCGATCGCGGTGACGACGGCCTGGGTGAAGCCGCTGCACGACGCGGTGCCGCCGAGGTCGCGGGTGCTGGTGCCGCTGACGACGGTGGCCGTGACGCCTGCCTCCACGCGTGCGGCGGCGTCGCGCAGGCGCGGGTCGTCGTGCCTGCCCGCCAGCCAGTCCAGCAGCATCGCGCCCGAGTGGATCATCGCGATCGGGTTGGCGGCGTCCTTGCCCGCGATGTCCGGTGCGGAGCCGTGCGCCGCCTGCGCCATGGCGTGGGTGTCGGAGGAGTTCACCGAGGCCGCGATGCCGAGTGAACCGGCGATCTCGCCGGCGAGGTCGGAGAGGATGTCGCCGAACATGTTCTCGGTGACGATCACGTCGAACTTGTCTGCTCGGCGCACTAGGTGCACGGTCATGGCGTCGATGTGGAAGTCGTCCACGGTGACGTCCGGGTAGGAGGCGGCGACCTCGCGGCAGACGTCGCGGAACAGGCCCGTGGTCAGCCTCAGCACGTTGGCCTTGTGGACGATCGTGACGCGCTTGTCGCGTTGCAGCGCGAGTTCGAACGCGGTGCGCGCGATCCGTTCGGTCGCCGCGCGGGTGACGATGCCCATCGCGACGGCCACGTCCGGGGTCGGCATGTACTCGCCGGTGCCCGCGAAGGTGTTGCGGTCGGCGTAGAAGCCCTCGGTGTTCTCGCGGACGATCACCAGGTCGGTGCCGGGCACGACCGCGTTGCCGCCGGGGAACGCCTTGGCGGGGCGGACGTTCGCGTACAGGTCGAAGTGCTTGCGGATGGTGCCGCTGGGGTTGAGCTCGGAGCGGAACGGCTGCGGGTACGACACGCTGTCGTGCGGGCCGAGCAGCCACCCGTCCAGGCCTGCCAGCGCGTCGAGCGTCTCCTGCGGGGTGTGGGCGCCGTGGGTCTCGATCGCACTGGCGCCCAACGGGAGTTCGGTCCACTCGACGGGTTCGACGCCGGCGCGAGCAAGGGCCGCGTCGAGGACGGTGACGGTGGCGGGCACGATCTCCGGGCCGATGCCGTCGCCGTGCAGGACGCCGAGGCGGTAGGGCTTGGTCATGTCGGATCTGCCTTTCTCAGCGGGAGTGCTCGGCGTCGACGCGGGTGGTCAGGCCGCTCGCGACGATCGTGCGGGTGGCCTCGACGGAGGCGTAGGTCCACAGGATGCGCATCGGCGCGGTGTCCGAGGCGTTGCGGAAGCGGTGGGGCACACCGGCGGCGACGTAGGTCGTGTCGAAGCGGGTGAGGCGGTGTTCCACGCCGTCGATCTCGACGACGGCGTCGCCTTCGAGGATCACGACGCTCTCCGGGCAGTTGTGCGTGTGCAGCGGAATGCCCGCGCCGCCCTCGAACAACGTCTGTCCGTTCAGGAACACCGCGGCGCCGCGAGCACCGGTCACGAGCGGGATCGTGCTGGCGCCACCGCCGCGCGAGAAGGCGGGCAGCTCGGCCGGGCGGAGCACCGAGGCGGGGAAGGTCTCGTTCATCGGGGAGTCCGATCCGGGGTTCGTGGTGTTGACGCCACCGTAACCCGGCCTTGGTATTTTGCCAACAAGTAATACCAACGAACGTGACCCGCGTCTCCGCGCCCGTAGACTGCGGCGAACGATCGCCCCCGCGAGGATGGACGCATGCCGCCGACTCAGCTCACCCGTCAGGTCGCCGCGCGCATCGTCGACTACATCCGCGCGGAGCAGGTCGCCACCGGCACCCGCCTGGTCGAACGCACCCTCGCCGACCAGCTGCGCGTCTCCCGCTCACCCGTCCGCAACGCACTGCGCCTGCTCGCCGAGTCGGGCGCGGTCGCCGAGGCCGAACGCGGCGGCTACACGGTTCTGGAGATCGGCGACCTCGACCTCACCGAGGACGCCGAGGACGGCGCCGACGAGGCCGTCTACCTGACCATCGCCTCCGACCGCCTGGACGGCGCGCTGCCCGACCGCGTCACCGAGAGCGCGCTGGCCCGCCAGTACGGCCTCACCCCGGCACAGCTCAACCGCATCCTGCGCCGGGCGTCGACGGAGGGCTGGATCGAACGGCTTCCCGGCTACGGCTGGGAGTTCCAGCCGACGCTGACCTCCGAGCAGTCCTATGCGGACAGTTACCGCTTCCGGCTCACCATCGAGCCGGCGGCGATCCTCGAACCCACGTTCGTGCTCGACCGCCAGGCGCTGGAGCACGTCCGCGACCAGCAGCAACGGCTCGCAGACGGCGCGATCCACGACCTGGACAACATCGCGCTGTTCAACATCAACCACGTCTTCCACGAGACGATCGCGGAGTGCAGCCGCAACGGGTTCTTCATCGAGGCGCTGCGCAGGGTCGACAACCTGCGCCGCCTGGTCGAATACCGCCGCTCGCTCCCCCGTGCCCGAGGTGTGGTGCGGTGCCGCGAGCACGTCGAGATCGCCGACCTGCTGCTGACGGACCGCCGGACCGAGGCGGCCGAGCGGATGCGTGAGCACCTCAGCTCCGTGACGACCGAGAAGACCGGCTCCTAGCAGCACGAACACCACCACGGGTGATCGACGATCACCTACCGCGGACTTGGTGCGACCAAGATTCTTGGTACTTCCTACTTGTAAAATACCGAGCAGCGACCTACCGTCGCCTTCACCGTTTCCGGACCCCGACGGCCGGTCGGCGCGGCACGAACCGCACCCGACCTCTCCGGCCGACGCACCCAATCCGCGCGAGTGGAGAAGCAAAGATGCTTGCCGTTCTCGGTTTTCTCACGCTGGGCACGTTCATGGTGCTCGTGCTGCGCAAGTACGCCACGGCGTTCGTCGCGATCATCGCGGCACCGGTCGTCTTCGCGATCCTCGCCGGGCGCGGTGGCGATCTCGGGGACATGGCCGTCAGCGGCATCAAGACCGTCGCGCCGACCGCGATCCTGCTGCTGTTCGCGATCCTCTACTTCGGCGTCATGATGGACGCCAGGCTCTTCGACCCCGTGTCCCGCGGCATCATCCGACTGTCCAAAGGGGACCCGGTCCGGATCTGCGTCGGCACGGCGGTGCTGGCGCTGCTGGTCGCGCTCGACGGCGACGGCACCACCAGCTACATGATCATCTGCTCCGCGTTCCTGCCGATCTACCGCCGGCTGGGCATCAACCCGCTGGTCATCGCGACGATCGCGACCATGGCGCTGGGCGCGGTGTCCGGCTCCACGCCGTGGGGCGGCGCGGCGACGCGGGCCATCAGCGTGCTGCACCTCGACGCCACCGCCTACTTCGTGCCGTTCCTGCCCTCGCTCGCGCTGACCGGCGGTGTCATCGTCCTCATCGCATACCTCCTGGGCGTGCGCCAGCGCCGGCGGATCGACCCGCTGGTGATCGCCGAGGTGGCCAGGGAGATCGCGTCCAGCCGCACCCGCGGCGGTGGCACCACCACGGCGACCATCACCGGCGGTCCTGGCGAGCCGGACGAGACCGTGCCGGCCACGCCCCGGTGGAGGATGTGGTTCAACGCGGGCCTCACCGCGCTGCTGCTGGTGCTGCTCGTCCTGGGCGTCGCCCCGCTGGTCACGCTGTTCATCGCCGGGTTCGTCATCGCCCTGCTGGTGAACCACCCGAAGCTCGCCGACCAGGGCGAGGTCATCAAGCGGCACGCGTCCAGCGCGGTACCCGTCGTGGTGCTGGCACTGGCGGCGGGGATCTTCACGGGCATCCTCACCGACACCGGCATGGTCGAGGCGATGGCGAAGTCGATGCTGGCCGTCGTGCCCGAAGGGATGGGCAACCTGATCCCGGTGTTCACCGCCGTGATCGGCCTGCCGCTGAGCTTCTTCATGTCGAACGACGCTTACTTCTTCGGCGTGCTCCCGGTTCTCGCCGAGTCGGCCGCGCAGTTCGGCATCCCCGCAGACGAGATCGCGCGCGCCGGTGTCATCGGCCAGATGCTGCACTCGGTCGGCCCCGCCTCCGCACCGCTGTGGGTGCTGCTCGGGCTGGTCAAGCGCGACCTCGGCGACTTCCAGCGGTTCAGCCTGCTCTGGGTCACGCTCGCGTCACTGGCCTGGATCGTCTTCGCCGTGCTCACCGGCGCCATCAGCATCACCTGACGAGGAGTCCTCCCCCATGAGCACGATCACGACCGTCAATCCCGCCACCGGCGCGAACCTGGCCGACTACAAGGCCTTCACGCCGTCCGAAGTGGACTCGGCGATCGCCGCCACCCGGTCCGCCGCCGACGTCTGGGCCGCCACGCCACTGCCCCGCCGCCTCGCGCACCTGCGCGTGCTGGCCGGCGAACTGCGCGCCTCACGCGATTCGCTCGCCGCCCTGATCACCGCCGAGATGGGCAAGCCCGTCGAGGAGGCACTCGGCGAGGTCGAGAAGTCCGCGGTCACCGCCGAGCACTACGCCGCCCACGCGGAACGGATCCTCGCCGACGAACCGGTCGACGTCGGACCCGGCACCCGCGCCTGGATCCGGTACGAACCCCTGGGCGTGGTCTTCGCGGTGATGCCGTGGAACTTCCCGCTGTGGCAGGTGATGCGCTTCGCCGTCCCCACTCTCGCCGCCGGCAACACCGTGTTGCTCAAGCACTCGCCCAACGTCACCGGCAGCGCGCTCGCGATCCAGGACCTCCTGGCCCGCGCGGGATTCCCGCCCGGTGCGCTGACGACGCTCGTGGTCGCGGAACCCGACGTGCCCGCCGTCAGCGAGCGGATCATCGCCGACGACCGCGTCGCCGCCGTCACGCTCACCGGCAGCAACCGGGCGGGCGCGGCGGTCGGCGCGGCGGCAGGCCGCGCGGTGAAGAAGACCGTGCTGGAGCTCGGCGGCTCCGACCCGTTCATCGTGCTGGACGACGCCGACGTGGAGGCCGCCGCCGCTGCCGCCGTGCGCGCCCGGTTCACCAACGCGGGCCAGAGTTGCGTGTGCGCCAAGCGGTTCCTGCTCCACGACGCGATCGCCGACGAGTTCACCGCCAGGTTCGTCGATCTTGCCCGCGAACTGGCCATCGGTCCACTGGCTCGCGCCGACCTGCGCGACCAGCTCCACGTCCAGGTCGAGAAGTCGATCGGCCAGGGCGCGACCCTGTTGCTCGGCGGCAACCCGGTCGACGGACCCGGCTACTTCTACGAACCGACCGTCCTCGCCGGCACGGGTCCCGGTGTCACCGCGTTCGACGAGGAGACGTTCGGGCCCGTCGCCGCGCTCGCGACCGCAGCCGACGACGCGGGGCTCGCGAAGCTGGCCGACGCGAGCGAGTACGGGCTCGGCGTCAGCATCTGGACCTCCGACCCGGACCGCGCGCTCCGGCTGGCCGGGGCCGTCACGAGCGGCGCGGTGTTCGTCAACGCGATCGTCGCCTCCGACCCGCGGCTGCCGTTCGGCGGCACCAAACGCAGCGGCCACGGCCGTGAGCTCGCCGCCGCCGGCATCCGCGAGTTCACGACCGTCCGCACGTACTGGCTGAGCGGATCGGTGTAACGAAGATTCATCGGCGACCGAAGTCCGTGCATCAGAGCACGGGGAGGCCGTCCAATGCCCAAGATCAGCAGACGCACGGTTCTGAAGGCCGGTGGCACCGCCGCCGCGCTGACCGCCGTCGGCGTCAGCACCGGAACCGCGCACGCCGAGGCGCCGACCGGTGCGAGCTTCGTGAACATCATCGCGCACTCCGACGACGACCTGCTGTTCATCAACCCGGACATCCAGCCGGCGATCCTGTCCGGCTGTCCGGTGCGGACGATCATCCTCACCGCCGACGAGTTCAACGGCACGAACAACCTGACCCGCGAACAGCTCTCCGCCGAGCTGCACAAGGGCCAGCGCAACGCCTACGCGTCCCTCGCGGGCGTGCCCAGCACCTGGACGCGCACCGCGATGGTCGTGGCGGGCAAGACCGTCGAGGTCAACACCCTCGACGGCAAGCCGAACGTGCAGCTGGTCTACCTGAACCTGCCCGACGGCGGCGACGACCTGCACGAGGACGCCACCACGAACCTGTGGAACAACACCTCGTACAGCACCAGCACGATCGTCCCGACCGGCAGCCCGGCCAACCGCGTGCAGACCTACACGCACGCCGACGTGGTCAACGTCCTGGTAGGACTGTTGCAGCAGTTCCAGGCGACGGTGATCCGGTGCCAGGACCCGTACCCGGACGACGCGCGGTACGCCAACGGCATGCCGGACCACCTGGACCACATCCACACGGCCAAGTTCGCGCAGCGGGCCGTGAAGACCTACGAGGGACCGACGGGCCGCCCGTACGCGCTGCTCGTGCGCTACCGCTGCTACAACACGCGACAGTCCCAGATGAACGTACCGCTCGCGCTGCGGACGCCGAAGGTCAACGCGTACAACAAGTACAAGGCGCTCGACCCGTTGAGCGGCGACGTGTTCGACGTGAACCTGTCGCGCAGCTACGAGCGCTGGCCCGTGTCACCGCAGTGGGTCGCGCGGGACAGCGCCGGCACGCTGCACGCGTTCATCGCGGCGGGCGACTCCCTGATGTGGTGGCGCCAGCCCACCGGTGGCGCCTGGGTCGGCCCGTCCCTGTTGCTGGCGGGCTCCTTCGCCCCCGGTGTCGCGGTGGCGATGCGCGGCGACAACCGGTTGCAGCTCGCGGTGCTCGACCTCGACACGGCCGCGATCCGCACCTGCACGCAGACCGCCGCGGGCGCGCAGAGCTTCGGCGCGTGGACGTCGCTCGGCAACCCCAACACCAGCACACCCGCCTACCAGACACCGGTCTTCGGCGTCTCCAACGGCAACCTCGAACTGTACGTGGTGAACCGCGCCGGCACGCTCGCCAACAAGTGGCAGGTGGGCAACAGCTTCAGCAGCGGCTGGGCCACCGCGTCCGGCGGTGGCGGCAAGGCGATGTCGCAGCCGACCGCGATCACCGCGCCGGGCGGGCGCATGCACGTCTTCGCCGACGGCAACGGCAACGCGTTCCACTGGTACCAGAACGTCGGCGGCTCCACGGTCTACCAGGCACTGACGGTCGCCGCGCAGAGCACCGCGTCCATCGGCACGGCACTGGACTCGAACCGGGTCCGCGTCTTCACCCGCCGCCACGGCGACGGGTCCGTGGGCACGCTGCGGGAGCAGTCGGCGAACGGCGCGTGGGAGACGACCCCGGTGAACATCGGTGGCATGGGCGGTCTCGGGCCGGTCGCCGCCGTGACCTCCGGTGGCCGGACCTTGGCGTTCGCGCGCAACGACTCCTACGGCCTGAGCCTGGTGCGCCAGGACGCGGCCGGGAACTTCGGGCCGTGGCAGGACCTCGGCGGCTACCACGAGGCCGCGCCCGCCGCGGTCGTGGACGCTCAGGGGCTCGTGCGGGTGTTCGCGCTGGGCGGGGACATGCGGCTGCGGGAACGCGTGCAGACGGCCGTGGGGCCGGACGCACCGTTCGGTGCGTGGCAGGTGGCGGGCAACTAGCGGCAGAGCTGGGTGCGACCGGGTTCGGTCGCACCCAGCGACGGCGTGAAGCGGGCCCGCAGCAGACGCCGTCCGAGTCCCGCGAGGCACCTGCCCCGAGACGCCAAGTCACCTACTCGCACGCAGGTGTCCTCCGTCTGGGGTACTGTCGGGCTCGTTGGGGTTCCAGTTGCCGGCATCCAGCCGCCGCGGTCCCCGGCTCAACTCGGCCAGGTCTCACTTCCTCCGGCCGGAGACAGGAGCACCGGCTTGCCGCCGGATCGCCCGCACTCCTCCTTGCCCGCCCAAGGTTTCACCCAGGCCCGCCTCGACGCCGAACAGGCCGCGGCCGTTCAACAGCGTCAGGCCGCGCACAGAGTCGCCGAACACTCGCGTGACGCGGGCGACTGCCTGGACCTGCTGCAGATGCTGGGCCTGACGGGCCTCGCGCCACGCACTCCGGAGGCGCCAGGCGTGTTCCGGTCGACCGAAGGAGCGCTTCGATGACCCAGGGAACCGTCAAGTGGTTCAACGGCACCAAGGGATTCGGCTTCATCGCTCCCGAAGGCGGCGGCCCTGACCTCTTCCTGCACCACTCCGAGGTGCAGGACTACGACCACCAGGGCATCCCCGACAACCAACCGGTGGAGTTCGAGATCGGCCAGGGTGCCAAGGGACCTCAGGCCGTGTCCGTCCGCGTCCTCTGACGCCGGACGAGACGACGCGTCCGTCCACTGCGGACGAACGCCCTTGAACACGCGCGGAGGCGCACACCGCATGGGTGTGCGCCTCCGCTGCGCTCAGGACGCCGGTCAGTCCTTCTTGAACGCGTCCTTGACCTTCTCGGCCGCCTCCTTGAGGTGGCCCTTCGTCTGGTCCGCCTGGCCTTCGGTCTGAAGGCTCCTGTCGTCGGTCGCGTCGCCGACGCCTTCCTTGACCTTGCCCTTGAGCTGGTCGGCCTTGGCGTCGATCTTGTCGTCGGTGCCCACGTGTCCTTCCCCGGCACCTGAGTCTCAGGTGCGACGTCGAGCCCTGGATTCCCGTGAGCGCCGACCTGAATCCCCCGCCGGGAAGATTTCTGGAGCCGCCGCCAACTCGTCCACACGGCCATCCAGGTGGTTTCCGTTCGCCGAACTGGAAGTTCATTTGGTTGCTCGTTGACAGACCCGGCGCGGACTCGACAGGCTGCACGTCCCTGTGATCGAAAGGTGCCGCTTGTCATGAAACTCCGTTTTCTCTTACCGGTCGCCGCCCTGCTCTCCGCTGTCGTCGTCACCCCTGCCGCGACGGCGCAGGCGGATCCGGTGACGGCCGCCGACGCCTGCTACACCTGGAACCGCACCCTGTCGCAGGGTGCGTCGGGTGAGGACGTGCGGCAGTTGCAGATCAGGGTGGCGGGTTACCCCGGCTACGGCGCCGTGCTCGGCATCGACGGGCAGTTCGGGCCCGCCACGAAGGCCGCCGTGACGCGGTTCCAGCAGGCCTACGGGCTCGGCGCCGACGGCGTCGCGGGGTCGGCGACGTTCACGAAGATCTACGCGTTGCAGGACAACGACTGCACGCCGGTCAACTTCACCTACGACGAGCTGAACAACTGCAACACCACCTGGGCCGGCGGCAACGTCTCCGCGGCGACCGCGCGCGCCAACGCCCTGGTGTCCATGTGGAAGCTGCAGGCGATGCGGCACGCCATGGGCGACAGGCCGATCGACGTCAACGGCGGTTTCCGCAGCGTCGCGTGCAACAACGCCGTCGGCGGCGCGGCCGGAAGCCGTCACCTCTACGGCGACGCGGTCGACCTGGGCGCGGGACCGCAGGGCTTCTGCGCGCTCGCGAAGCAGGCGCGCAACCACGGCTTCAACGAGATCCTCGGACCGGGCTACACCGGCCACAACGACCACGTGCACGTCGCGCACAAGTCATCTCGCTTCTGGTCCGCCCCGAGCTGCGGCATCTGAGACCAGGACACTCCGGCGCGGTGATCAGCGGAGCCCGCTGATCACCGCGTTCTCGTTCCCGATCTGGACAGCGGTCCACGGCGAGTGTTTGGATCGATGCGCACCGTGTTTACAACGTTGTAAAGCGATCCCTGCAGATTGGACGAGACTTTGACGTCAAAGATCGTCACGACAGCTCTGGCCGCCCTGCTGCTGGGCAGCGTGCCCGCCGTGGCCTCGTCCGCGGCCGCCGTGCCCGACTTCTCGACGGCCGAGGCCGGCAACCCCATCGTGGACGGGTGGTACGCCGACCCCGACGTCGCGTTCTACGACAACAAGCACTGGATCTTCCCCACCTCGTCGCGGCCGTACGACGAGCAGACCTACCTCGACGCCTTCTCCTCGACCGACCTCGTCAACTGGACCAAGCACCCCAACGTCCTGACGAAGGCCGACGTCTCGTGGGCACGCCGCGCCGTGTGGGCGCCCGCACCCGTGCAGCGCAACGGCAAGTACTACCTCTACTTCGGCGCCAACGACATCCAGAGCAACTCCGAACTGGGCGGCATCGGCGTCGCGGTCGCCGACCGGCCGGAGGGGCCGTACCGGGACGCGATCGGCAAGCCGTTGATCGCCCAGTTCGTCAACGGCGCGCAGCCGATCGACCAGGACGTGTTCATCGATACCGATGGTCAGGCGTACATGTACTACGGCGGTTGGGGTCACGCCAACGTCGTCAAGCTCAACGCCGACATGACGAGTCTCGGCAGCTTCGCGGACGGCAGCACGTACAAGGAGATCACGCCGGCGAACTTCACCGAGGGTTCGCAGATGTTCAAGCGCAACGGCAAGTACTACTTCATGTGGTCCGAGGACGGCTGGACCGGCCCGAACTACGCGGTGTCCTACGCGATCTCCGACTCCCCCACCGGGCCGTTCACCAAGATCAGCCGGGTGCTGAGCCAGGACGCCTCCGTGGCACGGGGTTCCGGCCACAACTCGGTGATCAACGTGCCGGGTACGGACATCTGGTACATCGTCTACCACCGGCGTCCGCTCAGCCGCACGGGCGCCAACGACCGGCAGATCGCCTACGACCGCATGACCTTCAACGCCGACGGCACCATCGCGCCGGTGACCATGCGGGTCAAGGACAACTTCGACGACCGCAACGCCGTCGGCTGGACCACCCACGGCGGCACGTGGTCGGCGAGCGGCGGCAGGTACGAGACCGGGGCCTCGTTCGGCGGGAAGTCCTTGCTGGACACGAACTTCTCGAACTTCGCGCAGGACGCCGACATCACCCCGAGGTCCGCGAACGGTGACAGCGGCGTCGTGTTCCGCGCGACGGGCGCCACCACCGGCACGGACAGCTACCGCGGCTACTACGCCGGGATCACCGGCAACGGGCGGGTGGTGCTCGGCAAGGCCGACAACAACTGGACTCAGCTCGCCTCGGCACCGGTGACCGTCCGGCCGAACGTCGCGCACCACCTGCGGGTGGAGGCGATCGGCTCGTCGATCAAGGTGTACGTCGGCGACATGGCCACGCCGAAGATCTCGGTGACCGACACCAGCTTCTCCAGCGGGGCCAACGGGGTGCGCGTCTTCAACACCGGCGCGGCGTTCGACAACTTCGCCGTCGCCCACCGGTGATCACGGCCTGAACAGCGGTTCGATCCGACGCGAGGTCGTCAGCGGCCCGGTGGCGAGTTCCCGCCGCCGGGCCGTCGGCGCGCCTCCCGCGCTTCCCCGGCTTTCCCCCATGAGGTCGTAGCACGCTGTTGCGAACCCGTTACCCGGGGCGAGGTTTCGGCGATCCCCAGCGGGTACTCGCCAGGAACGTCGAGCACCACGTAGCCCTCCAGCCACCGGGACCGCCTCATGCCGACCTCTCCGTCCCCCAGTCCCGGTTGCGTCGTCACCTACCTCAACACCGGCGCGCTGCATCCGGCCACCTACGTGCACGGCGTGGTGAACGGCACCCACGTGGTCGATCCGGAGACCGGGCGTTCGTGGATGCCGGTGCTGCTGGCCGACCGGTCCATCACCGTCGTGGACACCGCGTACATCCTGCGCGTGCGGCCGGCCGATCCGGACGGGTCACCGGTCTGAGGGTTTCGGGCGAGCGGGGATCGGGTATCCGGCCCAGTGCCCTGAAGCGGGCGGTCGACGACTCCGAGTTGAGCAGACAGCTCGTGCCGCGTGCTCGTCACACGCCAGCAACTTGGAGTGACCAAGTGAAAATCGCCATGGTGTCCGCCCACGGAAGCCCGCACGCCGAGGTCTCCGACCCGCAGGACGCCTACGTCACCGGGCTTTCCGCCGCGTTGTCCAGACAGGGCCACGAGGTGACGGTCTACCGCCGCCGGGATCGCCGCGACGTGCCGGAACGGACGCGCACCGGCCGCGGTGTCGAGGTCGTGCGGGTGCCCGCGGGGCCCGCCAAGCCGCTCGACGACGAGCACGTGCTGCCGGACGTCGGCGACTTCACCTCCTTCCTCGTGGACGAGTGGGCCACGTCCGCGCCGCACGTGGTGCACGGGCACGGCTGGATGTCCGGCATGGCGAGCGTGCTCGGCGGCCGGCGGATCGGCGTCCCCGTCGTGCAGACGTTCCACTCGCTCGCGACGGCCGAGGCGCCGGGTGAGCGCCGCCGGATCGAGGTACTGGTGGGCAGGGAGGCGGCGCAACTCACCGCCGGCAGCGCCAGTGAGGCGTTCGAGCTCACCAAGTCCGGTGTCAGGCGCACGAGGATCTCCGTCGTGCCCAGCGGTGTCGACGTCGCGGAGTTCACCGCCGAAGGTCCGCGGGCGGCGCGCGACCTGCCGTACCGCGTCCTCGCGCGGCTGAACCGGCACACCGGCGCCGTCCTCACCGCTCTGTCCAGGGTGGACGGTGCGGAGCTGGTCGTCGTCGGGCTTCCGCCGAGCGGGCGGACCACCCGCGACCCGGACGTGGCCCGGTTGCGCGACCACGCGAAGCACCTCGACACGAAGATCGTCTTCGCCGGTGCCGTGACACGGCAGGAGATGCCCGCACTGCTGCGCTCCGCTGACGTCGTCGTGTGCGCGTCGTCGTACGAACCGTCCGGTGCGCTCGCGCTTGAAGCGATGGCCTGCGGCGTACCTGTCGTCGCGACCGCGGTGGACGCGCTCGCCGACGTCGTCGTGGGCGGCGTGACCGGGCTGCTCGTGCCGGCCGGGGAGCAGGAGAGCCTGTCCCGGGCGGTGCGCCTGCTCCTGCTGGACGACACGCTGCGCGACGAGTTCTCGGTGGCGGGCCAGGACCGCGTCGTCGCCCGGTACACCTGGGACCACGTCGCCGCGGACCTCCTGCGCGTCTACGAACGGGCCGGCGCGACCGCCGGGATGCCGGTCGCGGGCCCGGCCCGCTAGCACGGCCGCAGAAACGTGACGTGGTTCCGCGTTTCGCGCCCGCCCCGCCTGGCCGATTCCACAGCACCCGGACGGAAGCGAGCGAGGCCATGAGTGCTGCCGGACAGTTGCGATCGCTGGCGCGCGAACATGTCGCCGTCGCCGCCCTCACGATCCCCCGCCTGCTGCGCCACCCGGTGTGGCGCAAGGCGAACCCGCACGAGGGCGCGGGACTCGGGGTGGTGCTGGTGCCCGGTTTCGGGGCGAGCGACCTCAGCCTCAGCTTTGCCGGCACATGGCTGCGCGACCGCGGTTACCTGCCGGTCGGCGCGGGGGTCGGGCTCACCGTCGGCTGCACGTCCGAACTGGTGGACCGGGTCGAACGCCGCCTGGAGGAGCACGCGGAGGCCACCGGCGGACCGGTGGTGCTGCTCGGGCAGAGCAGGGGTGGCGGCCTCGCGCGGCTGGCCGCCGTCCGCCGCCCCGACCTGGTGCGCGGGCTGGTGATGATGGGCAGCCCGTTGCTCGATCCCCTCGGCGCGCACCCGCACGTGCTGCTCGCGGCCAGGGCGCTGGCGGGCCTGTCGTCGCTCGGCGTGCCCGGCCTGATGGACACCGACTGCCTGTCGGGCACCTGCTTCGAGGACAACGTCGCGGCGGCCACCGCACCACTGCCGCCGGGGATGCCCGCGGTGTCGCTGTATTCCAAGTCCGACGGCATCGTGCCGTGGGAGCTGTCCCTCGACCCGTCGGCCGAGTGCGTCGAGGTGCACAGCACCCACACCGGCATGGGCCTCGACCCGGACGTGTACCTCGCCCTGCGGCCGCGCCTCGCCGCGTGGGCCGCCGAACGGTTCGACCTGCGCATCGCCGGGTGAGGTCCGCGCACCCGGCCCGCTGAGGACAGTTGCCCGATCGGAGCGGTTTGCCGGATCGCCGTGGGGGTAGCCGCGTGATCGAAGCGGCTGATCCCCGAGTCCCGCGCGATCCGACCGGACGAAGGTGAACGCTCGTGACACCGCACCACCCGAACGGCTCTCCCCTCGGCGAGTCCCTGGACGAGGTGACCAGGGCGTTGAACTCGCTCGACGAGGCACTCGGCCGTGCAGACGACCTCCCCGCGCTGATCGAGCTGGTGTCCGCGCAGGTGCAGCGCTCGGTACCCGGCGCGGACGGGGTGTCGGTGACGCTGCTCGACGGCATGAAGCCGTTCACCGCGTCGGCCACCAGTCAGCTCGTCGTGGAACTCGACGCCGTGGAGTACCGCGAGGACGCCGGCCCGTGCGTCGACGCCGCGAAGACGCGAACGCTCGTCCGCGCCGGGATGAACGAGGCGCTGGAGCGGTGGCCGGTGTTCACACGCGCGTGCCGGGCCGCGGGCATGGCCAGCTTCCTCTCCACCCCGCTGACGGTCGACGAACAGCACGCCGGTGCCATCAACGTCTACTCGGCGGACGAGAGCGGGTTCGCGGACATCGACGTGTCACTGCTGTCGCTCTACGCCGCGGCGGCCGAGGTCGCGTTGCGCAGCCACAGCAGGTACCTGCGGGCGTCCGAGCTCTCCGAACAGCTGCGCACCGCCCTCGACTCCCGCGCGGTGATCGACCAGGCCAAGGGAATGATCATGGCCGTGCACGGCGTCACGGCGGAGGAGGCGTTCCAGCGGCTCGTCGACCAGTCCCAGCAGGAGAACCGCAAGCTGCGGGTCGTCGCCGAGGAGTTCGTCACCACCGTGCTGAGCCGGCAGTGACCGGCACCCCAGGAAGGACGTCATGACCACGCTCCAGTCCCCGCCACCCCGTGTCGCGCCTTGGCAACCGAACCGCCGGTCCGTCCGGTACGCGATCGACCTGCTCGGCGGGCTGGGTCTGCTGGCAGGCCTTCTCACCGCGACCTTCACGCTGGCGTTCGGCGGCGTCCTGGTGCTGATGGCGGGGCTGTGCCTGCACATGACGTCGGTGCGGACCGACTGACCCAGGCCCCCGGTGAGGCCGCCGGGAGCCGGTCCGGGATGCTCGACGAGGACACCGCGGGCAGCCAGGGAGGTAGGCGCGGGCGCGTGACGGACATCAGCGTCCAGACGACCGAGCTGGCCGGCGTGGTGGTGGCGACGCCGGTGGGCCGCCTCGACCTGTCCTCCTACCCGTCGCTGCGCGACGAGCTGCTCAAGCAGGCGACAGAGGCGCCGGCCGCGGTCGTCGTGCGTCTGGGGCCGGACTTCGAGACCGCGAGCAGAGCCATGCTGGCGGTCTTCACCACGGTCTGGATGAGGATCTCGCAGTGGCCCGGCGTGCCCGTGGTCCTCGTCGCGGAGACCGACAAGCACCGGCACGAGCTCAGGCGCAGCGGCGTCTCCCGGCACGTCGACACCGCACCCGACCTCGAGTCCGCGCTTGAGCGCGCCGGACAACCGCCACCTCGCCGCTACCGGCGCCTGTCGTTGCCGAACTCGCTGGTCGCGGCTCTCCTGGCACGGGAGGAGGTGCGCGACGCGTGTGAGGAGTGGTCCCTGCCCCTGCAGCTCGACGACGCGCTGCTCGTGGTGACCGAGCTCGTCGAGAACGCGGTCCGGCACGCCCGCACCGAATCCGTGCTGCGCGTCGAACTGCGGCCCGCCGGGCTGTCCATCGCCGTCCGCGACGGCGACCCGGAACCTCCTGTCCTGACGGCCTCACGACCGGGCGCGCCCGGCCACAGAGGACTGGAACTGGTCGACGAGAGGTGTGCGGCGTGGGGCTCCCGGCCGTCGTTCGATGGTGGCAAGATCGTGTGGGCTGTGCTGACGCCGAGGCCGAAGCGGTAGCTTTGCCGACGTGAACGACCGCCGCCCCGCACCTGACCAAGCCTTCGAGGACGTGCTGCTCTACCTCAAGGAGTCGCGCGGCTTCGACTTCACGGGCTACAAGCGCACGAGTCTCATGCGACGCGTGCGTCACCGGATGAGCCAGATCGGCGTCGAGAACTACCCGGACTACATCGACCAGCTGCAGGTCAACACCGAGGAGTTCAGCGCGCTGTTCAACACGATCCTCATCAACGTCACCGGCTTCTTCCGCGACGCCGAGGCGTGGACGTACCTGCGCGAGGAAGTGATCCCGGCGATCCTGGCCGAACGCGGCCCCGACGACCCGATCCGGGTGTGGAGCGCGGGCTGCGCGTCCGGCGAGGAGGCGTACAGCCTCGCGATGGTGCTCGCCGAGGCACTGGGGCCGGACCGGTTCCGGCAGCAGGTGAAGATCTACGCGACCGACGTCGACGACGAGGCGCTCACCCAGGCGAGGCTCGCGAGCTACGGCGAACGCGACCTGCAGAACGTGCCGCCGGAGCTCGTGGCCCGGTACTTCGAGCACCAGAACGGCCGCTACAGCTTCCGCAAGGACCTGCGCCGCTCGGTCATCTTCGGCCGCAACGACCTCGTGCAGGACGCGCCGATCTCCCGCATAGACCTGCTCGTGTGCCGCAACACGTTGATGTACTTCAACCAGGAGACCCAGGCCAAGATCCTGGGCCGGTTCCACTTCGCCCTGGTGCCCAAGGGAGTGCTGTTCCTCGGCAAGGCCGAGATGCTGCTCAGCCACAGCCGGATCTTCGACCCCATCGACCTCAAGCGGCGCATCTTCCGCAAGGCGCCCAACGGTTCCGGCAGCGCGGCCAACTTCGTCTCCTACCCGATCGTGCACGATCGCAGGGTGGACGTCGGAGGCATCGACGAGCTGCGCGAGCACGCCTTCTCCGCCAGCCCCGTCGCGCAGGTCGTCGTGACCGCGGACGACGTGGTGGCGCTCGCGAACCTGCAGGCGCAGACGACGTTCGGGCTGTCCCCCAAGGACGTCGGCCGGCCGTTGCGCGACCTCGACCTCTCGTACCGCCCGATCGAACTGCGCGGCTACGTCGAGCAGGCCCGCCTCGAACGCAAGTCGTTGCGCGTCAAGGACGTCGAGTGGCTGCGCGGGCCCGGCGAGTCGCTGTGGTTCGAGATCCACGTCAACCCGCTCGTCGGTGTGGACAACACGATCCTCGGTGTGTCCGTGGTGTTCCACGACGTGACGTCGGCGCGCAGGCTGCTGGAGGACCTCGAGTACGCCAACCGCCAGCTGGAGTCCGCGTACGAGGAGCTCCAGTCCACCAACGAGGAGCTCGAGACGACGAACGAGGAGCTCCAGTCCACTGTGGAGGAACTGGAGACCACCAACGAGGAGCTCCAGTCCACCAACGAGGAACTGGAGACGATGAACGAGGAGCTGCAGTCGACCAACGACGAGCTCCAGACCATCAACGACACCCTGCGCGAACGCAGCGCCGAACTCGACCAGGTCAACGAGTTCCTGGAGTCGATCCTCACCTCGCTGCGCGCCGGCGTCGTCGTGCTCGACCTGCAGATGCGGGTCCTCGCCTGGAACCGCGGCGCCGAGGAGCTCTGGGGCGTGCGCCGCGACGAGGCGGAGGGCGAGCACCTGCTCAACCTCGACATCGGCCTGCCGGTCGCCGACCTCCGGCCGATCGTGCGCTCGGCTTTGTCCGACCCTGCGTTCATCGACGAGGTCAAGCTCAGCGCGGTGAACCGGCGCGGGCGTGAGGTCGTGGTCCGCGTGGTGTGCAGTTCGTTGCGCAGCAACGTGGGTGAGCCCGGTGGGGCGATCCTGGTGATGGAGCAGCAGACCGACTAGGCCTGCGAGTTCGTTCGGTGAGAGGCGCGGGTGCGCGGTGCCGCAGCGCGGCGCCTGCCGTTCTGACACGATCGTCTCATGAATCGTGTGGTGATCCTCGGCCGCGGCGGCGCCGGGAAGTCGACCCTCGCGGCCGCGCTCGGCGCCGCGACCGGACTTCCCGTCGTCGAGCTCGACAAGCACTTCTGGGGCCCGAACCTGGAGCCGACGCCTCTGGAGCTGTGGGTCGTCGTCCAGGCGGAGCTCGCCGCCGAGGAACGCTGGATCATGGACGGCGACCTCGGCCCGTACGACGTGCTCGACGGCCGGCTGCGGAGGGCGGACACCGTGCTGGTGCTCGACTACTCGTTCCCGCGGTGCGCCTGGCGGGCGGTGTGGCGGTCGCGGGAGAACGCCGAGTTCTGGCGGTGGGTGTGGTCGTGGCGCCGCCGTTCCCGGCCGCTGCTGCTGGAGGCGCTCGCGGCTCACGCCGGGGACGCGGAGGTGCACGTGTTCCGGGGTCCGCGCGCGACGGCGCGGTACCTGGCGCGGGTCCGGCGTCACGCGGCCGCGTGACGCATCCGTTGCACCCCAAGGCCCTGGTGGCGTGAACCCGCTTGCGCGCTCTGATACGGTTCCCGCGATGACTACCTCCACGAGCAGATCGGGGGTCCTGTTCACCGAAGGTGAGTGCTGATGCACCACTGGACCGTGAACGGACACACCCGCAACCTCTTCTGGTCGGCCGTGCGCGAGTTCGCCGTGCCGACGTCGATGATCGAGTCCGCCACCACCCGCCGCGAGATCGGCGACTGGGCCGGTGCCTGCGCTGCCGCGCGGGTCGACGTGGATCTCGACCTCCGTGTCGTGGGTCTGGCCCGCGGCAGGCCGTGCGCGGACGCTCTGCGCGCCGACCTGCGGCATCTGGCTCCTGACCTGCTGCGCTGGCACTTCCCGCGGATCAGGCCGGACGGCCTGCTGCGGCCGGGCCTCACCGTCTCCCTCGCCAGGTACGCCGACGACACCGGACGCGAGCTGCACCTCGTCGCGCGGACGCCGCCGGCGTGGGCATGCGCTGGTCAGCGGATCAGCCTTGCCGTGTGGGCACCGTCCGGGGTCTTGGCGGAGGCGGGCGATCATCCCCATCCGCGGCCTGACCGGAGGTTCCGGCTCGACCTGCACCGTCACCTGTGGGACGCGCGCAGGACCGGGGAGCTGCGGAAGCGGGCCGGTACCGGTGAGGATCCCGGCGGGCGCGCCACCGACCGGTGGAGGGCGGAGGCCGCGATCCTGCTCCGCGCGGACGGGTGCGACGGCGATGTCCTGGTGCGGCTCGGGTCGCGGCGGTGGACGACGCTGGGACTGGTCGGAAGTGGCTGCGAGGCAACGGACTTCGCGCCGGAACCCGGCGAAAACGCCTCCACACCAACGGCTTCCCGGCAGGTCCTGCCGGCGTGGCCCGCCGCGCCACCGGACCTCGACAGAAGCGCCTCCACACCAACGGCTTTCCAGCGCGCTCTGCCGTTGCTGCCCGACGCGGCGACCTGGGTGCCGCCGGACCTGGAGCTGGTGCGCGCCGGACTGATCGGCGCCGATCAGCTGCACCCCCTCGTCGCGGCGTCGCTGCTGCCGGACG
Source organism: Lentzea sp. NPDC058436 (assembly GCF_042721515.1). Classification (NCBI taxonomy): domain Bacteria; kingdom Bacillati; phylum Actinomycetota; class Actinomycetes; order Pseudonocardiales; family Pseudonocardiaceae; genus Lentzea; species Lentzea sp. NPDC058436. The sequence continues at coordinate 1,171,938 of NZ_JBHXLF010000002.1, read as the reverse complement.
AACCAAGACTCGCGACGCGAAGTCCGGACGGCACAACGAGTTCGCGGCTGGTCGACTGCCGTGGCTCCAGGCACCGGATCGGCGTGGTCGACGGGGTGCTGGTCCCGCTGGACCACTCCCCCGCCGAGCTGCGCCGCGAGGAGCTGCTGGTCGCGTTGGGCGGCAACGGGTTGCCGTGCCTGCAGGCGATCGACGCGGCCCACCGTCACCCGGAGGACCTGGTGGACGTCCGCGCCCGCCTGGACCACGGTGACGTCGCCGGTGCCCTCGCCGTCGTCGAAGGTCTGCTCGGTCCTGACGCGCTGCTGCGCGACGGGCCGTTGCGCGACGAGCTGGAAACGGCCGCGCGGCGCAAGGTCCTGCACGGGCTGTACCGCGCCGGGCTCGTCCAGGGACCGCCACCACCGTCCACTCGGGACTCCCGCCGGCGTCGCCCGGCCGTTCGCTGACCCTTCCCCTCTTCGCCCAGGCCGGCGCACGGCCTCTACTCAAGGTGACCAAGAACATGTCTGCTTTCCTCACCGTGCCCCAAAACCGGCTCGACGTGGCCGCCGACCTGCTCGCCCTGCTCGGCGACACGTCCACCGAGTCGCGGCCCGATCCCCAGCTGGAAGCCCTGATGCTGGCCGTGTCGGCGGACCTGCCGGTGCTGCTGTGGGGTGAACCCGGGATCGGCAAGACCGCGGCCCTCACCCAGCTCGCCGACGCCCTCGCACTGCCGTTGACCACGGTGATCGCGAGCGTGCACGAGCCGTCGGACTTCGCCGGACTGCCTGTGGTCGGCGACGACCCCGCGACGCAGGGCGTGCCGATGGCGCCTCCCGACTGGGCCGTGCGTCTGGTCGAGGCCGGACGGGGACTGCTGTTCCTGGACGAGCTGTCCACCGCGCCGCCCGCGGTCCAGGCCGCGCTGCTGCGGGTCGTGCTGGAACGCAGGGTCGGCGCGCTGCGGCTGCCGCCGGGCATCCGGATCGTGGCCGCCGCCAACCCGCGTTCCTCGGCCGCCGACGGCTGGGAGCTGAGCCCGCCGCTCGCCAACCGGTTCGTCCACCTGCAGTGGGCGCACGACCACGAGGTCGTCGTGCGCGGACTGGGCGGAACCTGGCCCACCGCACCACTTCCGCGGCTCGATCCCGAACGGCTGCCGGACGCCGTGGCGTTCGCCCGCCGCGCGGTCTGCGAGCTCCTGGCCGCACGGCCGAACCTCGTGCACAGGATGCCGAAGACCGAGACGCAGCGCGGCGGTGCCTGGCCTTCTCCGCGGAGCTGGGAGATGACGTTGCGGCTCATCGCGTTCGCGACCGCCGCCGGCACTTCCCGCGAGGTGCTGTCGATGCTGGTGCGGGGCACGGTCGGCGACGGTCCCGGGCTCGAACTGCTGGCGAGCGTCGACCGGATGGACCTGCCGGATCCCGAGGTGCTGCTCGCGGACCCGGCGGAGGCCGTGCTGCCCGAGCGCGGCGACCTGCGGCAGGTCGTGCTCGACGGGGTGGTGGCGGCGGTGCGCAACCGGCCGGACGAGGCCCGTTGGAACGCGGCGTGGGCGGTGCTGACCCTGGCCCTCGACACGGGCGCGCCGGACCTCGTGGTCGTCCCGGCGGCCACACTCGCCTCGCTGCGCCAGGACGACTGGCAGGTCCCCGAGACGATCGAACGGCTGGCGGGCGCGGTGTCGCTGACGCAGCGGGCGGACCGCGCCCTGGCGCGCACCGGGGGTGGTGGCCGGTGATCCTGGACGAGGAGAAGCTGTTCGCGGCGCGGCTGTACGCGGTGCGCTGCCGGCCGTACCTCGCGACGGCGTTGTTCGCCCTGCACCCGGTGGAGTCGCGGCACGTGCCGACGATGGCCGTGGACCGGCACTGGCGCTGCTACGTCTCGCCGGCGTTCGTCGACCGCACCCCGCTGGAGGAGCTCGCCGGGGTCTGGGTGCACGAGGCGTCCCACCTGCTCCGCGACCACCACGGGCGCGGCGACCGGTTCGCGGAGCAGAACGACCTGCACGGGCCCGGCGAGCGGCTGCGGATGAACATCGCGGCGGACTGCGAGATCAACGACGACGTGTTCGGCGACGGCCTGCCCCGCCCGCAGGACGCCGTTCACCCGCGGGCGCTCCACCTGGACGAGGGGCAGCTGATGGAGGACTACCTGCGCCAGTTCCGGCTGGGCCGCTACACCGCCGCGTTCGCCTGGCTCGACTGCGGCAGCGGCGCCGACGGTCTGGAACGGGTGTGGGACCTGGGGCCGGGCGGCGCGCACGGGCTCACCGAGCAGGAACGCGACGCCGTCCGGTTCCGCGTGGCGCAGGGCATCAAGGGCAGCCCCGGCAACGCCCCGGAGGGCTGGCGGCGCTGGGCGGAGGAGGCGTTCCAGCCGCCCCAGCAGTGGCGGGACCTGCTGGGGGCGGCGATCCGCTCGGCCGTCTCCGGGCCCGGCGTGGGTGAGGACTACACCTACGGCCGGCCCTCGCGCAGGTCGGCGAGCGTGCCGGGAGTCGTCATGCCGAGCCTGCGCCGCCGTCCGCCCCGTGTGGTCGTCATCGTCGACACGTCCGGGTCGGTGAGCGACGCCGAGCTGGGCAGCGCGATCGTCGAGATCACCGCGATCGTCCGTGCGGTGGGGGGCAGGCGCGACCTCGTATCGGTGCTGTCCTGCGACGCCGCCGCCCACGTCACCGGTCCGCTGTGCAAGGCGGAGGGAATCCCGTTGGTGGGCGGCGGTGGCACGGACCTGCGGGAGGGGTTCGACAAGGCCCTGCGGTCCTCTCCCCGTCCTGACGTCGTCGTCGTGCTGACCGACGGCCAGACGCCGTGGCCCGAGACGGCGCCGCCCTGCCGGACGGTGGTGGGCCTGTTCCCGAGGAACACCTGCATCAACGAGGACGACCCCGACTACGAGCCCGACGCACCGCCGAACTGGGCGCGAGTGGTCACCATCGGCTGACCGCGGCCATTCGGCACCGCAATTGCATTCCGCTCGCCAGGTCCGTTTCACTGACATCGGTGTCACTTATTTGGCACCTTTTACCGAACCCATTCCACCTCGCAAAGAAATAGGTTGCGACATCAGAGTGAACGCATTCGAATTTGTTAACAGCACGGCGGACGCCCGCTACTAATCCGGTTGTCGCAAGTCGTCACCGGAAGGACCCACCCGTTGAACGAGAACCAAGTCCAGCCCTTGCCGGGCTGGCGAGGTGGCGACGGCAACGCCGCCTACCTGGACAAGAACCTGTGCCACCGGCCGATGGACCTGTACCTGGACGACACCGTGAGCTGGCGGGTGGTGTTCCAGCTCTGGGCCCGCGCGGCCGCCGCGGCGTTCCTGGTCTGGGCGGTGTTCGGGCTGCTCGGTTTCCTCGTCGGACTGGGCAGCGTGTCCGCGGGCAGCATCGACACGGCCGCCGGTGCCTTCGTCTTCTGGTCGATCGGCAACATCGGCTCCGTCGTCGTGTTCTTCGTGGTGCTGCTGCTGACCAAGCTGCCGGAACCGGTCGCCGAGTGGCGCGTGATGCTGACCGACCGGGCCGAATTCGCACCGTCGGTCTACAGCCAGATCTCCGGCACCCTGCGCAACCGCCAGCTCCCGCTCGACGGCGGCACGCGGCGCATCCGCACGGGCGCCGGTCCGATGGAGCTGAGCCACCGGCTGTTCCTGACCGAGGGCGACTTCCGGGTGTACGTCTCGGTGTTCAGCTACGGCACCAGCCTGTACCTCGGCTGGCAGATGTGGCGCTCGCGGCGCGGCTCCACGCTGATCCGCCAGTTCCTGGTCGGCATCGTGCGCGGCATGTCCGGCCAGAACGACCCGGAGATCGCCATGCTGCGCGCCGACCGGGCACGGGCCATGCGCGAGGCCGTCCACGCCGCCTGCCGTGAAGGTCTGATGGTCGCGGTGGAGGGCATCCAGGTGCCCGAGCAGTTCGGCTTCCCGCACGGCATGCCGCCCGTGGAGTCGGGCTCGTTCGCCAGCGGGCCGGTGCCGGGCGGGTACGCGCCGCCGCCCGTGCGGCACGCGGCCCCGCCGGACACCGGGCGTCACAGCCTGCCGGGACACCAGTGACCGCTCCTGGCGTGCTCGTGGAGAGCACGGCGCAGATGAGCTGGGCGTGGGTCGGCGTGCGCGTGCGCCCCGCCCAGCGACTGGCGGAGACCCGCGCGTTCGCCGGGGTGGACGAACCGCAGCGGCTCGCGCAGACCACCACCCGCGAGCGCGCCTGGCTCGCGGGCCAGTGGAGCACCGAGTCGCAGGCGCGCTGGGAGCTGCGGTTCCGCAACGACCCGGCGACGCGGCTGGTGTCGTGCACGCTGCTCGGCCGGGTGCAGGACACCGACCCGCGCCGGGCGGAGGCCGCGGCGGTGCGACTGCGCGACCGGCTCGCCGCGACACCACCGCACGTGCTGACCGAACCGTTGCTGGACGGGCAGGAGATCAGCGAGGAGCTCGTGCCCGGCGCGATCGACGTCAACGGCGGCTTCGAGGTGCGCAAGCGGCTGAGCTGGGCGCCGTGCTCGCGCCGCGACACCGGCAGGCAGCTCTGCTTCGCCGTCGCCGCGCCCCGTCCGCCGGACGACCCCTCGTGGGAACCGCTGTGGCACGAGCTGGCGCGCATGCCCGCGCCCACCGTGCTGAGCGTGTACCTGGAGCCGTACGCGCCCTCGCCCACGCTCATCAGCGAGCTGCGGCGGCTGGCGGAGGAGTACGACCTGCTCGCCAGGCCCGGCCTCACCAACCCGATCTGGGCCATGCCCCCGCCGGCCGACCGGCTCGCGATCCACGCGGCCCCGCTCTACGCCGAGGCCGCCGCCCGCTACACGTCCGGGCTCTGCTTCCGCACCCGGATCTCGGTCGCGTCCCAGGGACCCGTGCCCTACGGGTTCGCGGAGCTGGTCGCCGCCACGACCGGTGGCGGTGCGGCCTGCCGCCCTCCGTCCACCGAGCTGGACGCGGTGTGGCGCAACCTCGCCGCGCTCAACCGCGACTGGCTCGACCACACCTACCGCCAGGGCGCCCCTCCCGGGAGCATGCGCGACGCCGAACGGATCCTCTGCGACCTGGTCGACCTGGAGGAGGCCGCACTGGCGTTCCGGCTGCCCTACGAGGTGCCCGGCCACCTGCCGTTGTTCGACACCGCGCGGCGCCGCCGTCCCGGTACCACCGCCGCCGAGAGGTAGCCCCAGTGCCCGACAAGACCCTCTTCGAGTTCGAAGGCGACCCCGCCGACAGGGACCGGGACGCCCGCGACCTCGCCGCCTGGCTGGAGGAGGACCTGCGGGGCAGCGTCGACCTCCGCATGATCGGCCCCGGCGAGGGCGAGCTGGGCGGTGCCGCCGACGCCGTCGTCGTGGCCGCCGCGACCGTGCCGCTCGCGAGGCCGTTCTTCACGTGGCTGACCGAACGGGCCAAGGCGCGCAGGATCAGTCTGCGGATCACCCGCGAGGGCGAGCGGCTCGACATCGACGTCGAGGCACCGCCGGACGCCGAGGCGTTGCTGGAACGGATCGTGCGGCTGCTGGACGAGGACTGAGTGCCCGACTCCCGCGCCGTGCTGGTCGGCACCAGCACCTACACCGAGGGCCTGCCCCAGCTCGACCAGGCCGCCGCCAACCTCACCGACCTGCACGACGCGCTCGTGGACGTCGTCGACACCCCTGGCATGCACCTGTTCTGCGACCCGACGACGCCGCAGCTGGTCCTCGACCGGCTGGACGGGTGCGCCTCGTCCCCGGCGGACCTGCTGCTGTTCTATTACGCGGGCCACGGGCTGCGGGACCAGGACGACCACCTCTGCCTGGCGCTACCCGGTTCCGTGGACACCCCGCGCGACGCCCGCCGCACGTCGCTGCCGCTGGACTCGGTGCTGGAGATCATGAAGCACGCCAAGGCCCGGCACCGCGTCGTCGTCCTCGACTGCTGCTACTCGGGCCTGGCGATGGACTCCCCCGCCGCCGCGGACCTGCACCTGCTGACCGCCACCAACCGCACCACCAAGGCCGCGTACCGCGCGGACGCCCGCAACACCGAGTTCACCGGCGAGCTCGTGCGGGTGCTGGACGGACCGGGTCCGCTCGATCTCGGTGGGGTGTACCGCCACCTCGACCAGGTGCTGACGGCGCGGGGGCAGCCGCGTCCCCGGCAGCGCTGCGTCGACCACAGCGCCGGGTTCCTGTTGCGGCACTAGGGAAGTTCGTCTGGTGCGGTGGCGGCCGACGGGACACGCCCTAAGGCAGTTGCAGGGTGACGTCGGTCAACGGAGCGCTCGTGCAGGTGAGGACCTCGCCGTCCTGTTGCGAGGACACCTCGCCCGCCAGGAGCTTCACGACGCACTCCCGGCAACTTCCCACCGTGCACGAGTACGGCAGCGGCAGGCCGGCCGCGAGTCCGGCGTCGAGCAGCGTCTGGCCGGGTTCGACCACGGCCGTGCCCACGCCTTCGACGAGCATGCGTTGGGGTGTGGCCGATCCCTCCGCGGTGGTCGTGCCCGCGTAGCTCTCCACCTGCACGCGCTCGGGGGCGATGTCGAGCTGGTCCAGTGCCTGGCGCACCGTGTCCGTCAACGCCTCGGGACCGCAGAGGTAGAACCGTGAGCCATCGGACAACGCGAGGCCGGTCGTCCACCGGCGGACACCGGGAACGTCGAGCCGGCCGTCGCGCGACGTCAGCACGTGCGTGACCGTGAACCGGTCGGGGTGCTTCCCCGCGAGCGCGGCCAGTTCGGCGCCGAAGATGGTCTCCTCCTCGGTCCGGTTGCTGTAGAGCAGGGCGATGCGGTCGCCCTGCGGCTCGGCCAGCAGTGTGCGGATCATGCTCATCATCGGCGTGATGCCGCTGCCGGCCGCGATCAGCACCACGTCACAGCCGGTCTTCACGTGGAAGGAACCGGACGGGCCGCGCACGAACAACCGGTCGTCTGCCCGCAGCGAGCGGAGGTGGTGGGAGAACAGTCCTCCGTCCACGCTTTTGACCGTGACCTCCAGCGCGGCACCCGGTGCGGACGACGCCGAGTACGGCCTGCGCACCCGGAAGCCGTCGACGTCGGTCACCAGCGTGAAGAACTGGCCGGGCCGGAAGTCGAACGGCCGGCCGTCCTCCAACACCAGCGTGACGGCGCTCGGTGTCTCGTGGCGCACCTCGGCCACGCGCACCTCCCTCAGCGGTTCTTCCTGTGCCGCAACGGAAGGCAGCGCGGTGGTGACCTCGTAGCCCTCCTTGCGCAGGCCGGAGCGGTAGGCCAGGTTCATCACCGCCCGCAGCCACCTCACCGGGATGACGCCGCTCAGCTTGAGCAGGAACGACCCGCCCTTCTTCGTGTTCGCGGCCAGGTGCCTGCCCGCCAGCGCCATCAGGTCCGGCACCGCGCCGCGGGCGGCCGGGTTCCACAGCCGGGCGCGCGTCACGGCGTCGTTCGCGGTCAGCTCGGCGGCCTCGACGTCGACGAGCAGCGCGGCGTGCGGTGGCATGCCGCGCAACGACAACGGCTCCAGCACGGCGGGGTCGGCGGTGATCGATCCGCGGCCGCGGACGTGCAGCACGCCGTTGCGTCCCGGCACGAGAGCGGCGAACGAGAGCCGGTCGTCCGCGAGCAGGTTGTGCAGCGTGTCCGCCCGCCGGTTGCCCTTGCGGTCCGCGATCACGAGCGTGCGGCCGTCCAGGATCCTCGCGACCGCCTGCTGGTCGCCGCGCGGACTGGTGTCGCTTCCACCCTGCAGGTCCCATGTGGACAGCACCAGGAACGGCGCGCTGGCCAGGAAGTCCGCGACACCGGGTGTCGCGAGTGGACCGTCGCCGACCTCGGGCGCGGTCTGCGCGGGAGTCGGCCGCTGCCACAGCCCGGACCGCAGCACGGCCTGGGCGCAGTGCACGTACACCTCCTCGACGTCGAACCCGCCGCGGCGCACGACACCGTTGACCCGCAACGTCTCCCCTCCTCCCGGCAGGAGGAAGAGCAACGAGGCCGGGCCGTCGGCGGCGTCCATGGCGAAGGAGATCCGTGCCGGCGAGTGCACGCGCGCGAAACCCGGTGCGCCGCCGACGAACGTGGTCCTGACCGTGCCGTCCGCGGCGCGGTGGCCGAACCCGGCGATCGGGCTGCGCGCGAGCACGTCCACGCATCCCTCGTCGAGCGCGGCGAGCTGCTTCAGCATGATCATCGACGCCGGTCGTCCGACGAGGGCTTCCACCCCCTCCACGGTTCCGATCCGGGTGGGGCTGACGTCTTCGCAGGTCATACTACTATTGTGAGCTTTTGCTCACGTCCTGGATACTCGCTTTTGAGATCACTCGGAAAGGACGCCATGCCTGCCTCCGGCCGCGACGTCGAGCCACGTCGCAAGCCCCGTCAGGTCCGCGCGGAGCTCACCCGCGACCGCATCCTGACGGCGGCTGCTCACGTTTTCTCCGAGCACGGGTACGCCGCGGGGACCACCAACCGCATCGCCGAGCAGGCGCGGGTCTCGATCGGCTCGCTGTACCAGTACTTCCCGAACAAGGACGCGATCCTGGCCGAGCTGATGGTCCGCCACATCGACCGCGGCACGTGGACGCACGCCGACCGGCTGGACTTCTCCCCCGGCTCACTGGAGTCCGTGGTGCGGGCGCTGGTCCGCGACGCGATCGACAACCACCGCGACGACCCGCGACTGCTGCGGATCATGATCGAGGAGGGCCAGCTCTCCGGGGAGCTGCGCGACACGATCACCCGTCACGGCGAACGGCGCGTCGCCCAGGTCCGCGAGGTGTTCGCCCGCCACCCGGACGTGCACGTGCGCGACCTGGACACCGCCGTCGACATCGTCGTGTTCACCGTCGAGCTGAACACGCACCGCCTGGCCGCGTTCGAACAGGCGGTCGGCACGTTCGAGAACGAGCTCGTGGACATGGTGACCCGCTACCTGCGCGGGCCGTCCTCAGCGGACTGACGGCAGCCGGTGCCCGCCGGCCGCGAGGACGCGCCGGACCTCGGCGGCGGTCTGCTCCGCGTCGAGGTGCCCGCTGTCGATCACGTGTGCTTCGAGGTCGCCGAGCCGGGCGAACGCGGCGTGCATGCCGGTGATCGGCTCGACGTCCTTCAGCTCACCGTCGGCACGTCCGGCCGCCCTGGCGAGGGTGGCGTCCAGGCCGGGCCGGAGCACCACGTACGACACCGCCAGCTCGTCAGCCAGCGCGCGGAACGGGTCGAGGAACCAGGGCCCGACGATCCCGTCGACCACCACGTCGTAACCACCGCGCGCATAGGTCGCCGTCGCCGTCACGATCGCATCCACGACGACCTCGTTCTGCCGTTGCGCCTCCGGCAGGTACGGCGGCACGAACCCCGTCCGGATCCAGCGGTAGAACTGGTCGGTCACGAGGTGCACGGCCGGCCTCTCCGCGCCGGTCGCGAGGATCTCGGCCACCGTCGTCTTCCCCGCGCCGGGCGGGCCGGTCAGGATGATCACTTCACCGCTCACGTCGGCGAAAGCTAGTGGCAGATCCGTCTGCGTACCAGTCTTGTGTTCGCGGCGGTCGTCAGCCGTGCGGTTTTCGAAACATTCACGAACAGCGCAGTGAACAGCGGGACCAAATCAAGTCGCTCACCCGCGCGTTCGACAGAAATTCGACAGCCGACCGTCGATCCCCGGTGTTCGGGGACGGGAGTCCGGCCGGGTGAACAGGTCTTGATCTGGCCGTCCACGTCAGCTGATACTTCCGGCGCCCGAGTCGAGCGGCGCGTGGGTTTGGCGCAATTCCGCCCGCTCGAACCGGGGTTCGAACGAAATGCAACCGTCCACTCGCATTCGTGCGGGTTCTATTCAGAGAGCGCCAAAAATGAAGCTGACAGCGAAGTCAGTTGCACGGGCAGGGCTCGTGTCGACGATCGTCGCCGCCACCGCGGCCGCCGCCGTTTTCGCGGCGACACCCGCCAGCGGTGCGGCCTCCACCCTCGGCGCGGCCGCCCAGCAGAGCGGCCGTTACTTCGGCACCGCGGTGGCCGCGAACAAGCTCGGTGACTCGACCTACGTCGGAATCCTGAACCGGGAGTTCGACATGGTCACGGCCGAGAACGAGATGAAGATGGACGCGACCGAGCCGAACCAGAACCAGTTCAGCTACGGCAACGCGGACCGGATCGTGAACCAGGCCCGCAACCAGGGCAAGCGGGTGCGCGGGCACGCGTTGGCGTGGCATTCGCAGCAGCCGGGCTGGATGCAGAACATGTCCGGCACAGCATTGCGCAACGCGATGCTCAACCACGTCACGCAGGTGGCGACGTACTACCGGGGCAAGATCTACGCCTGGGACGTCGTCAACGAGGCCTTCGCCGACGGCAGCGGCGGCGGACGCCGTGACTCCAACCTCCAGCGCACCGGCAACGACTGGATCGAGGCCGCCTTCCGCGCGGCTCGTGCCGCCGACCCCGGCGCGAAGCTCTGCTACAACGACTACAACACCGACAACTGGTCACACGCCAAGACGCAGGGCGTCTACCGCATGGTGCAGGACTTCAAGTCCCGCGGCGTCCCGATCGACTGCGTCGGCTTCCAGGCGCACTTCAACAGCGGCAACCCGGTCCCGTCCAACTACCACACCACCCTGCAGAACTTCGCCGCACTCGGCGTCGACGTGCAGATCACCGAACTGGACATCGAGGGTTCCGGCAGCAGCCAGGCCCAGCAGTACCAGGGCGTCACCCAGGCCTGCCTCGCCGTCTCGCGCTGCACCGGCATCACCGTGTGGGGCATCCGGGACAGCGACTCGTGGCGCGCCTCCGGCACCCCGCTGCTGTTCGACGGCAGCGGCAACAAGAAGGCCGCCTACAACTCCGTCCTCAACGTCCTGAACAGCGGCACGGGCACCACCACCCCGACCACCACCACGACGACGTCCTCCAACCCCGGCGGCGGGGGCTGCACGGCGACGTACTCCGAGGGCGAGAAGTGGAATGACCGCTTCAACGGCAACGTGACCGTCTCCGGCACGGACAACTGGGTCGTCACGGTGACGGTCAGCTCGCCACAGCGGGTGATCGCCACCTGGAACACCAGCGCCACCTGGCCGTCGGCCAACGTGATGGTGGCGCGCCCGAACGGCAACGGCAACACGTTCGGCTTCACGATCCAGCACGGCGGCAACTGGAACTGGCCCGGCATCTCCTGCCAGGTCGGCTGACGAACGTGCGGGAGGCCTCCGGCGGCGGCCTCCCGCGCCTGGCCGTGCCCCGGGCGGACACCTCCCGCCCGGGGCCGGCCGGTCAGGCCTTGCGGCCCACCGCCGCGAGCCCGGTGAACCGCTCCGGGTTGTCGTCCACGTCCTCCGGCGACACCGGCCGCCACTCCGGGAAGAACACCACGCCCGGCTCCACGACGTCGAAGCCGTCGAACAGACCGGTCACCTGCTCCCGCGTCCGCATGGTCATCGGGGTCGCGGTGCGCTGGTACAGGTCCTGGTGCGAGTCGGCCTGGTCCGGGCGGCCCGCCTGGCTGGCGTGCGACAGCACGAGGAAGCTGCCGGGCGCCATCGCCTCGCGGTACTTCGCGACGATGGCCTGCGGGTCGTCGCTGTCGGGGACGAAGTGCAGCACCGCGACCATCATCACCACGACGGGCTCGTCGAAGTCCAGCAGCGCGCGGACGCCGGGGCTGGAGAGCACCTCGTCCGGGCGGCGCAGGTCGGCCTGCACGACGCCGGCCAGGTCGTTGCCCCGCAGGATGTTCTCGCTGTACGCGGCGGCGACCGGGTCGTTGTCGACGTAGACGACGCGGGCGTCGGGGGCGGCGTCCTGGGCCACCTCGTGCACGTTGCCGACGGTCGGGATGCCCGAGCCGAGGTCGAGGAACTGGCGGATGCCGGCGTCGATGCAGAACCGCACGGCGCGGCGCAGGAACGCGCGGTTCTGCTGCATGATCATCGGCAGGTCTGGCCACAGGCCGATCGCGCGTTCGGCCATCTCGCGGTCGACGGCGAAGTTGTGCGCGCCGCCGAGGTAGTAGTCGTAGACCCGCGCCGCGCTGGGGCGGGTGAGGTCGACGCCGCCAGTTTCGTCATTCATGCCTGCCCCCACACGTGATCGACACCGTGCCGGGCACGCTACCTGCTCACGCGCGGAGATCAACCCATCGGGCCATTCGGCGGGTGACCACGACGCGCGGGCGGGGTGCAATGGGCACACGGAGGTGGGTCATGCGCGCTCGGCTCGTGGTGTCGTTGCTCGGACTGGTGCTCGTCGCGGGAGGTGCTCCCGCGCAGGCCGCGCCCGGAGTCCCCGGCGACCAGCCGTTGCCCGGTTACACGATCAGCAACCCGCCGTTGAAGCCCGAGGTCGTGAACGGGCAGCCGACGAGGGTGCTGCAGGGCGTGCACGAGCACTCGGCGTACATCGTCGAGGTGCCCGCGAAGTGGAACGGCCGCCTCGCCATGTGGGCGCACGGCTACCGGGGCACCGGGACCGTGCTCACCGTGGAACCGCCCGCGTACGGCCTGCGCGCCCGCATGCTCGGCCAGGGCTACGCCTGGGCCGCGTCCTCCTACTACGGCAACGGCTACGACGTCCGGGCCGGTGTCCTCGCCACGCACGACCTGGCGCAGCACTTCGGGAAGCTCGTCGCGAAGCCGAGGCAGGTGCTCGTCGCGGGGGTGTCGATGGGCGGGCACGTCATCGGCCGGTCGCTGGAGCAGTTCCCCGGCTTCTACGACGGCGCGCTGCCGATGTGCGGCGTGCTCGGCGATCACGAGTTGTTCGACTTCTTCCTCGACTACCAGCTGACGGCGCAGGCGCTCTCCGGGATCGGTTCCTACCCGGTGCCCGCCGACTACCTCACCACCGTGGTCCCGCGCATCCAGGAGAAGCTCGGCCTGACCGCGCTCACGCCCGGCGGCCCCGACACCGTCACGGAGAAGGGCGCCCAGTTCCGCGCGACCACCGTCGAACGCAGCGGCGGACCACGTCCCGGAGCGACGCCCGCCTTCGCGTACTGGAAGGACTTCCTGTTCGGCCTCGCCTCCCCGCCGGCCGACGCCGCCCCGCTCGCGTTCGACCCCGGCAGGCTGGCCACGAACATCGGCACCCGCTACCAGCCGTCGACGCCGGTCGACCTGAACCGCGCGGTGCAGCGCGTGACGCCGCGCGACTGGCGGTCCCGCCTGTCCCCCGCGCTCACCGAGATCCCGAGGATCGCGGGCAGGCCGGGCGTGCCGGTGCTCTCCCTGCACGGCCTGGGCGACCTCTTCGTGCCGTTCTCGATGGAACAGGAGTACCGGGCCGACGTCGCCCGGCACGGCCAGTCGAGGTGGCTGGTGCAGCGGGCGATCCGCACCGTCGAGCACTGCGAGTTCTCCCCGGCCGAGGTGGGCACGGCGTGGGACGACCTGGTGAGGTGGACCGACCGCGGCACGAAGCCCGCCGGTGACGCGCTCGACCGCGCCACCGTCGCCGCCGAGGCGTTCGGCTGCCGGTTCACCGACCGCGCCGCCTACACGGGCCCCGGCACCAGGAGGTTGTTCACGCCCTGCGTGTGACGTTTCCGCGCGGAGGACGATGTCCTCTGCGAAGGAGGCGTGGTGGCGAAGGTGAAGTCGCGGCAGGGCCGCATCCTGTCCGGACTCGTGCTGGCGGGCGCGGTGATCGGCTTGGTGATCGTGCTGCAGTCCGCTGTGGAGCAGGGGTCGTGGGCGAGTGCCGAGGGCACGGTGCAGGAGCGCCTGAAGTCGGGCAAGAGCGTCTCGGTGAGGGTCGAGTACCCGTTGCCGGACGGCAGCAGGCAGGTGGCGACCCTGTCGGAGAACGGGCCGAGCCGGCAGCCAGGTGAGCGCGTGACGGTCCGCTACGACCTGGAGGACGGCAGGGTCGTGGACGCCGCGCTGGCGGACAACGACGAGGCGTTCTGGGTGCTCGGCGTGATGCTCGGGGTGGTGATCCTGGGTGGACTGTTCATGAATTTCATCGCCTGGGCGCCCGAGCGGCCGCGACGTACCTGACCCACGCTGTTCCCGCCCGGCGTCCTCGGTCCCACGACTAGTCTTTCGCCATGCTGGTCGGCCGGGACGGTGAACGGGACCACGTCGAGCGGGCGCTGGGGCTGGCGTCGGCCGGTCGCAGCGCGGCGCTGGTCGTCCGGGGCGAGGCGGGGATCGGCAAGTCCGCGTTGCTCGACCACGCCGTGGCCGCAGCCGGCGGCATGCGGGTCCTGCGCGGTGTCGGCATCGAGTCCGAGGCCGAGCTGGCGTTCGGCGCGCTGCACCTGCTGCTGTACCCGTACCTCGACCGGCTGGACCTGCTGCCCGGGCCGCAGGCGGACGCGTTGCGCGGTGCGTTCGGGCTGAGCGGCGACGTGGCGACGACGCCGTTCCTGGTCGGCGCGGCGACGTTGACGTTGCTCGCGGAGCTGGCTTCGGAGCAGCCGTTGTTGTGCGTGGTCGACGACGCGCAGTGGCTCGACCGGGGGTCGTCGGACGCGTTGCTGTTCGCGGCGCGGCGGTTCCAGGCCGATCCGGTCGTCATGTTGTTCGCCGTCCGCGACACGGCCGTGCCGTTCGCCACGCCCGGCATCGAGGAGCTGCGGCTGGCGGACCTGTCGCCGGAGGCCGCGGCCGGGCTGCTCGACGAACGCAGTCCCGGGCTGACCGCGCCGATGCGGGCGCGGGTTCTGGAGGAGGCGGGAGGCAACCCGCTCGCGTTGCTCGAACTCGGCGCGGCCAGGCTGGCGGCGCAGCGCGAGGGCCGGGCGGAACCGGCTCACCAGGTCGGACCGCTGCCGGTGACGCGGCGGGTGCAGGACACGTTCCGCGCGCAGATCGTCGGCCTGCCACCGGCGTGCCAGTCGATGCTGCTGGTCGCCGCGGCCGACCGGTTCGCGGGGATGGAGACGGTGCTGCGGGTCGCCCGCGCGGTCGGCGCGGACACGTCCGACCTGGCCGCCGCCGAACGCGCGGGGCTGGTCACGGTGCTGGACGGCGAGCTCGCGTTCCGGCATCCGCTCGTGCGGGCCGCCGCCTACCAGTGCGCCACGCACCACCAGCGGATCGCGGTGCACCGGGCGTTCGCCGAGGCGCTGTCCACTCCGGAGGTCCTCGACCGCCGCGCCTGGCACCTCGCCGCGGCCACGACGGAGCCGGACGAGGCCGTGGCCGCCGAGCTCGAACGGACCGCGCTGCGCGCCGAACGCCGTGGTGGGGCCATGGCCGTGTCCGCCGCGTACGACCGCGCCGGACGGTTGAGCGTGGATCCGGAGCTCAAGGCGCGGCGCATCGCCAAGGCCGCGCTCGCCGCCTACGACGCGGGCAAACCCGACCGCGCGGCACGGCTGGCCGTCGAGGTCACCTCGCTCACCGCCGACCCGGCCGTGGTCGCGGACGTGACGCTGCTGCGCGGCCAGATCGAGTACGAGCGGAAGTCACCGGAGGCGGACGCCGCGCTGGCGTGCGAGGCGGCGCTGCTCGTCATGGACAGCGACCCCGAACGCGCCCTGGTGATGCTGACGGAGATGGCCTGCGCGGGACGGGACGCGGGCGCGCTGTCCCTGGTCGCCGAGGGCGGTCGGCTGATGGCCCTGCTGCGGCTGGAGCCGGGCTCGCGGCACCGGGCGTCCGCCGACGCGCAGATCGGCTGGGGCGAGCTGCTGGCCGGCAGGCCCGAGCACGCCGTCGGCGCGTTGCGCGCCATGGTCGACTTCGGCCGGCTGCCGGGCGAGGACACGATGCACCGGGTCGTGGCCGGGTTCAGCGGGCTGATGCTCGCCGACGACCGGGCGACCATCGCGGTGATGGAGGCGATGCTGGCCGACGTGCGCGCCAGCGGGGCGTTGACCTGGATCCCGTACGCGCAGGAGGTCCTGGCGTTCGCCGCGATGCTGCGCGGCGACTTCCTGACCGCGCAGACCGCACTGGCCGAGGCGGTGGCGCTGAGCAGCGAGTTCGGGATGGACATGGAGGTCGCGCTGCTGCGCGCGACGTCGGTGTGGCTGGCCGCGGTGACCGGGGACGAGGAACGCTGCCGGTCGCTGGCCGCCGAGGTGTTGCCGGTCCTCGACGGACGGCACGCCGTCGGCGCCGCGCTGACGTTCTGGGGCCTCGGCCTGCTCGACCTCGCCGCCGGGCGGTACGGGGCGGCGTTCGACGCGCTGCGCACCGTCTGCACGGGCCCTGCCCGCCACGACTTCCTCATCCGCGCGGTCCCGGACCTGGTCGAGGCGGCGGTGCGCGACGGCGACCCCGGCCGCGTCACCGAGCAGCTCACGGCGTTTGAACGGTGGGCGAAGCACGTCGACAGTCCGATCGCGACGGCGTTGCTGCACCGCTGCCAGGCGGTGGTCGAGGACTCCGAGGAGCACTACCGGGCCGCCCTCGACCTGCACGCCTCGCACGGCGGCCGGTTCGACCAGGCCAGAACACACCTGCTCTACGGCGAGTGGCTGCGCAGAAGGCGCCGCCGCGGCGAGGCGCGCACCGAACTGACCGCCGCCCTGAACGGCTTCACACGGCTGGGCGCGCCGGCGTGGGAGGCACGCGCCGGCAGCGAGCTCACCGCCCTCGGCGAACGCCCCGCGCTCGAACCGGTCGCCGACGACGCGCTGAAGAACCTGACCCCGCAGGAGGTGCAGGTCGTTCGACTGGCGGCGGCGGGCCTGAGCAACAAGGAGATCGGCGCGCAGCTGTTCCTGAGCCCCCGCACGATCGGTCATCACCTGTACCGCGCCTACCCCAAGCTGGGCGTCACCCGGCGGATCGAGCTCGCGCAGCTCGGCCTCGAATGACTTAACCGACCGGCGCCCGACCGGCCGCACGCCAGTCACGTGACCGATGTGGACCGGTGCGCCGGAGCCATAGCTTCTCCAGCAACGACAAGGAGAGGCACATGTTGCTGGAGAACAGGACCGCGGTGATCTACGGAGGCGGCGGCTCGATCGGCGGTGCGATGGCCGACGCCTTCGCCGCCGAGGGCGCGCGGGTCTTCCTGGTGGGCAGGACCCCGGCGACGCTGGAGGCGGTCGCGGAACGGATCCGCGCCGCGGGCGGCCAGGCAGAGACCGCGGTGGTCGACGCCACCGACGCGTCCGCCGTGAACGACCACATCGACGCCGTCGTCGAGAAGACGGGCAGCGTCGACATCTCGGTCAACGTCATCACCGGCGAGGGCCTCTTCCAGCCGCTGGCCGACATCTCGACCGACGACTGCGTCGCCGCCATCGGCAGGGGCCTCACCACGCAGCTCATCACCACCAAGGCCGCCGCACGGCACATGGTGAAGCAGGAGTCGGGCGTGCTGCTGTTCTTCGGCGGCTCCGACCCCACGCACGCCATGCCCGGCATGGGCAACGTGCAGATCGGCTTCGACGCCGTCGAGTCGCTGCGCCGCCAGTGGGCGGTGGAGCTCGCGCCGCACGGCGTGCGCACCATCACGCTGCTGACCGGCGGCATCATCGACACGTTCCCGGACATCCCCGAGATGGAGGGCCCGCGCCAGGGCATCATCAACGGCTCACCGCTCAAGCGGGCGGCGACGATGTCCGACGTGGGAGCCGTGGCCGCGTTCGTCGCCTCGGAGAAGGGACGGAGCATCACGTCCACGCAGGTCAACATCTCGGTCGGCGCCTGCTACGGCGGCTGAGTCACGGGAGCGCGTCCAGCCAGGGATGACCGGGGTGGACGCGCTCCAGCCACTCCCGCAGCCGCCCTCGCCGGTCGCGTCCGAGCAACGGCAGCACCCCCTCGAAGTCACGCTGGTCCTTGGACCGCATGGCCTTCGCCTTGAACAGCAGCACGAGTTCCGGTACCAGGTAAGGGATCCCGTCCGCCGTGCGCTCGATGATGTCGCTGTACGGCAACCGCAGGCCCTCGTCCCGGCGGCACACCCACACCTCGCCGTCGTGCGGCTCGCGGAACACGTCCACCAGGTAGCCGCCGGTCGACGGGTCCCGCAGCCACGTCTGGTGCGTGGTGGCGAGCACGTCCGCGTCCGCTTCGAACCAGACACGTCCGGACGACGCCACGTCGAACACGTAGCCGGAGAACCGGTCGCGGATCTCCGGAAATCCCGTTGTGGGCACAGCGATCTCCAGATCGCCGTGCGGCCGCGTCCGCTCGCCGCGGAACAGGTCGAGCGCCCACCCCGCCGCGACGTACCAGGGCGTGCCGACACCGTTCAGGCGCGCGGCCACCTCGGTCGGCGTCCACGCGAACGCCCATCGCGCTTCCAGCTCGTGCAAGTCCAGCACGACCCCGTCAGTCGTCGTACGCCTCGGCGCTGAGTCGCTGCCGCTCACGCTTGAGCCCCTTCTCCAGGCCGTGCCGCTCCCCTGCCGCCAGGTCGTCCCGCACGGCGCGCTCGACCTCGCGGAACACCTCGTAGTACATGTCGTCGTACTCCTCCACGACCTGGAACGTCCAGCGGCCCGGCAGGACGTTGCGGCCGAGGAGCTCCCGCTGCACGCGTTTCGCGTGGTCGGCGTGGCCCGCCTCGCGCAGGAGGGTGACGGCGTCGCCCAGCTCGAAGTCGGCGGTGCCGGTGAGCTGGTGGAACGAGTACAGGTGCCCGCGGGCGCGTTCGGTGGTCTCCAGTGCCTTGCGGAGCTTGCCGAGGGCCTCGGTCGTCTTGTCGTCCATGCCGCTCCGAATACCCCGCCGCGGTTCGCCCCTACCCACTTCGGGTAACCGCGGGAACAGGGTTCCTCCGAAGAGCGGAGATGGGCACTTGCCTGACGCGTGTGCCGACACCGTCGGCGTCGAAGAGGAGTTCCTGCTCGTCGATCCGGCTTCGCGACGGACCGTGTTGCGCGCGGACGCCGTTCTCAAACGCCTCCAGAACACCGAACTGACCCACTTCCACGCGGAGCTGGCCGCGACGCAGGTGGAGGCCGCCACCGGACCCTGCACCACGGTCGCCGCGCTCGGACAGGCCCTCGCGCAGGCCCGTGAGATGGTCGCCGACGCCGCCCGTGAGGAAGGTCTGGAGCTGCTTTCCCGTGGCACGCCTACCAAAGCGGCGGCACGGCCCGTGGTGACGAACGGCGCGAGGTACCACCGCGTGCTCGACACGTACGCGGGTGTCATCGAGGACTACGAGGCGTCCGGGTGTCACGTGCACGTCGGTGTCCCGGACCGGGAGACGGCCGTGGCGGTGCTCAACCACGTCAGGCCGTGGCTGCCCACGTTGCTCGCGCTGTCCGCCAACTCCCCCGACCACGGCTACGCGAGCTGGAGGACGGTGCTGCAGTCGAGGTTCCCCGGCTCCGGTGTGCCTCCGTTGTTCAGGGACGCCGCCGACTACGACGCCCACGTGGCGCGGATGGTCGCCTGCGGGACGCTGGTGGACACCGCCCAGTCGTTCTGGCTCCTGCGCCTGGCCTCTACGTTGCCCACAGTGGAGTTCCGGGCGGCCGACGCCGCCGCCACGACGGACGACGCGGTCCTGCAGGCGGCGCTGTCCCGCGCTCTGGTGCACGCCGCTCACGTGGACATCGCCCACGGCAAGGAACCCGCGCCGGCACGGGACGACGTGCTCGCCGCCGCGGTGTGGACCGCCTCCCGGTACGGCATCGACGGTGTCGGCATCGACCCGTGGCGCGAGTGCCGGGTGCCCGCCACCGCCGTGCTGGACGACCTCCTCGACCAGGTGACACCCGCGCTGGAGGAACGCGGCGAGCTGGAACTGGTGCATCACCTGCTGTCCCAGCGGGTATGACCCCCGAGTGCACCTACCCACACCTCGCGGGCCACTGTCCGAACAGGTCGTCGCGGCACTGAGCGGCGCCCCGGACGGCCGCCCGGTCCCGTTCACCGCCGCCGACCCGTACGGCGAGGACCTCACCATCGCGCTGCACACGTTGTACGAGCTGCACTACGGCGGTTTCGACGGCGTGGACCCGGCCTGGGAGTGGGATCCCGAGCTGCTGCGCCTGCGGGCACAGGCGGAACGCGTGTTCCTCGCCGCCCTGCGGTCCGATGTGGACGGCGGCGACAACCTCGACGGCACGCTGGACGCGTTGCTGGTCGAGCACGTCCCCGGCAGCGGCGTATCCCACCACCTGCGCGACAACGGGACCTGGGAGCAGATGTGCGAGTACTTCGCGCATCGCTCGGTCTACCACCACAAGGAGGCGGACCCGCACGCGTGGGTGATCCCCCGGCTGCGGGGCAGGGCGAAGGCCGCGCTGGTGGCCGTGGAGTTCGACGAGTACGGCGGCGGCAGGGCCGACCGGATGCACTCGCGACTGTTCGTGGACCTGCTCGAAGGCGCGGGGATGTCATCGGACCACCTGCGGTACCTGGACGACGTGCCTGCGCCAGCCATCGCGATCGTCAACATGATGTCGCTGTTCGGCCTGCACCGGTCGTTGCGCGGCGCGCTGGTCGGGCACTTCGCCGCCGCCGAGATCACCACGGGGCCGAGCGCCCAGCGCATGGTTCAGGCGTTGACGCGGATGGACGCCGACCCGCGCTGCGTCGAGTTCTTCACCGAGCACATCGAGGCCGACGCCGTGCACGAGCAGATCATGCGCCACGACGTCATCGGCTCGTTGCTGGAGCAGGAACCGACACTGCGCGACGACGTCGTGTTCGGCGTTCAGGCGACCAACCTCCTGGAGTCACGCCTCGCCGATCACCTGCTGGCGGCCTGGTCAGCCGACGAGTCGTCGCTGCGGACCCGCCTGCGGTGGCTGGTGCCGCAGCACTGAACGGACCCACTGCGCGACCGCGGCAGGCGACTGCCGCGGTCCGGTGAGGCGGTCGATCACCACGAGCGAGCCGTCGGCGGGATTCTCCGCGGCCACCGACCAGCCGTCGTCCTGGTCCCACAGCAGCGCCACGTCGTGACCGGGGAACTCCGCCACCCGGCCGTCCACCGCCACATAAGCACTGCGGGACCCGTCCGCGTGGTCGACGAAGCCGTTGCCGGACAGTCCGGCGGCTTCGAGGACGTCGTCGACGTACTGGCGCAGCTGACGGGCCGTGTCGTCGGAGTCGAAGTGGAAGCCGGTCTGCACGCTCATCAGTCCACCGCCGTCGCACGCAGGAACTCGAAGCGCCGACTGCTTGACGTGAAGAAGTGCTACCCCGCCGTGGCCTCGTGAAACGGAATCCCCGCGGTGTTTGCACGTCGATCGGCAGGGCACCCGCCGACAGTCTCTTGCAGTCTGCCGAAGTGGAGCGACGATGAAGGCCGTCACCTGGCACGGCAAGCGCGACGTCCGCGTGGACACGGTGCCCGACCCGAGGATCGAGACGCCGACGGACGCCGTCATCCGCGTCACGTCCACCGGTGTCTGCGGTTCGGACCTGCACCTGTACGAGGTGCTCGGCCCGTTCATGACCGAAGGCGACGTCCTGGGCCACGAACCGATGGGCGTCGTCGAGGAGGTGGGCGCCGAGGTCACCTCCCTCAAGCCGGGCGACCGGGTCGTGGTGCCGTTCAACATCTCCTGCGGCCACTGCTTCATGTGCGACCGCGGCCTGCAGTCGCAGTGCGAGACCACCCAGGTCACCGACCAGGGCAAGGGAGCGGCCCTGCTCGGCTACACGAAGCTGTACGGGCAGGTGCCGGGCGGGCAGGCGGAGTACCTGCGGGTGCCGCAGGCGCACTACGGGCCGATCAAGGTCCCGGACGGCCCGCCGGACGACCGCTTCGTCTACCTGTCCGACGTGCTGCCGACCGCCTGGCAGGCCGTCGAGTACGCCGAGATCCCGCAGGGCGGCTCGGTGGTCGTCTTCGGGCTGGGGCCGATCGGGCAGATGGCCGCCCGCGTCGCGTTGCACAAGGGCGCCGGTCAGGTCATCGGCGTGGACCTCGTGCAGGAACGCCTGGCCCGCGCCGAGGCACGGGGCGTCACCGTGCTCGACACCCGCGACCACGACAACATCGGCGACGCGATCCGCGAGCTCACCGGCGGGCGGGGCGCGGACTCCGTCATCGACGCGGTGGGCATGGAGGCGCACGGCGCCCCGGCCGCACGGCTCGCGCACAACCTGGTCGCCGCGCTGCCCCAGGCGGCTGGCGCGCTGCTCACCGAGAAGGCGGGCATCGACCGGCTGAGCGTCCTGTACGCCGCGATCGACTCGGTGCGCCGCGGAGGCACCATCTCACTGTCCGGTGTGTACGGAGGCATGATCGACCCGATGCCGATGATGGAGCTGTTCGACAAGCAGATCCGGCTCCACATGGGCCAGGCGAACGTCCGCCGCTGGGTCGACGAGATCGTGCCGCTGCTCACCGGGTCCGACGACCCGCTGGGCGTGGACGACTTCGCGACGCACCGGCTGCCGCTGGAGGACGCGCCGCAGGCCTACGAGATGTTCCAGAAGAAGCAGTTCGGCGCGCAGAAGGTGCTGCTGCGGCCTGCGGGCTGACATGTGTGGCCGGCCCACGTCGTGCGGCCGGCCACCGTTTTCACCCCGTGCAGTCGACCACCGCGAACACCGTCTTGCCCACGTCCCCGCGCGACCGGCTCCCCCACCGCCGCGAGATGTTGTCCACCACCACGATCCCCCTGCCGCGGTTCTCCCCCAGGCGGGACCGCCCGTACACCGGCTCGGTCGTCGACTCGTCGTCCACCTCGACGGTGACCGCGCAGGGCTCCTGGTCGTGCAGGATCCGCAGGTGCCCGGTGCTGGACGGGGTGTGGTCGAGGACGTTCGTGACGAGTTCGGTCACCACGAGCTGCACGTCGTAGAGGTGGTCCTCGCCGAGATCGCCCAACGCCTTGGTGAGGTCGCGCCGCAACGACGACATCGACATGCCCGGCCGCACCGGCATGTCGACCGCCAGGGCCGTCACGCCGGCCGTCGCAGCAGGAGCAGGGCGATGTCGTCCTGCTTGCCCTGGCCGAGCTCGGCCAGGAGGCGGTCGGCGAGCAGGTCCATGTCCTCCGTGTTCGACACGGTGGCGCGCAGCTTCTCCATGCCCTCGTCCAGGTCGACGCCGCGCCGTTCGACCAGGCCGTCGGTCGTCAGCAGCACGGTGGTCCCCGGCGGTAACGGGATCTCGGTGGCTTCGGGTCTGCCCAACCCGATGCCCAGCAACGGGCCGTGGACGGGGACGTAGTGCGCGTCCACGTCGTCCACTACCAGGGGCGGCACGTGACCCGCGTTCGCGACGGCCATCGTGCCCGCCTCCAGGTCGACCTGCAGCAGGCACATCGTGGTGAGACCGCCCGTCGGGTGGAAGCGTTCGAGCAGGGTGTCGACCCTGCGCAGGATCTCGGCGGGCCGGTGTCCCTCGACGGCGTAGGCGCGCAGCGTGTGGCGCACCTCGGCCATCACGGTCGCGGCCTCGATCGAGTGGCCGCAGACGTCGCCGATGGCGATCAGGACGTGGCCGTCGAGCTCGATCACGTCGTAGAAGTCCCCGCCGATCTCGGCGTTGCTCGACGCGGGCACGTACCGGGCCGTCATCGGCAGTCCCGGGCGGTGCGGCAGCGCCCTGGGCAGGAGGCTGCGCTGCAACGTGAGCGCGAGCGAGTGCTCCTCGGCGAACGTGTGCAGGCCCTCTGCGGCCAGTGCCGTCGCCTGGGCGAGCTGGCGCAGCAGGTTGCGGTCGTCGTCGCTGGTCACGGCCCAGGGTGCGACGGCGATGCCGATCGGCGGCCTGCGTGCCTTCGTGCGGGCGAGCACGGCCACCGCGGGTGTCGACGGGTGCCACGGCACTGCGGCGTCTTCCACCACCACGACGCCGACACCGGGGTTGAGCGACGACATCCACTGTTCGACGTCCACGTTGCCGGGACGGGTCGGGGCCTCGGGCTGCCGAGCGCCGACCGTCGCGACGCAGACGGCGCCGGACGGGGCGGTGAGCACGGCGGTCGCCTGCGTGTCGAGCACGTCCGCCGCCCCGATCGCCGCCGCCTCGACCAGTGCGTCGAACGTCGTCGCCGCGTTGATCGCGAACGTGGCCGTGGCGAGACGGGTCAGCCTCGCGGCGAGGTGCTCGGCGAGCGCGCGGGCGCGGTGGTAGCGCAGCGCCGCCTCGACGTTCGCCAGCAGCTCGCCGGGGTCCACGGGTTCGGTCAGGTACGCGTCGGCGCCGCGGGTGAGGCCGATGACCTTGTCCTCGGGTTCGATGTAGGTCGCCGAGAGCATGACGACGGGGATCGAGCTCGTGCGCGGATCGGCCTTGATGCGCTCGGTGACGTCGTAGCCGCTCATGTCCGGCAGGTGCACGTCCAGCAGGACCAGGTCGAACGAGTCGCCCTCCAGAGCGACCAGCGCCTCCGCGGCCGTGGTCGCCTCGACGACCGTGTGGCCGCTGCGGCGCAGCCAGCTGCAGGCGATGAACCTGCTGGCCTCCAGGTCGTCCACCACGAGGACCCTGGCCGGTCCACCGCCCATGGCTGTCGGGTTCATCGGGCGTCCGTTCTGCGCGCCGTGAGCTGTGCGTCCCTGATCGCACGGCCCACCGTTTCCGGGGAGATCCGCGCCTCGTGCAGCATCGCCGCGCCGAGGCTGTGCACGCTGCGTGCGAGACCGCCGGGATCGTCGCCGCACACGATGACCACTGGTACCCCGGCCAGCTCCGGATCAAGCCTCAACGCGGACAACACGGCGCTGCCGCTCATCACCGGCGCGCTCGCGCCGATCAGGAGCAGGTCGGGCCGCCGTTCCTTCACGAGGTTCAGGGCGCTGCGGCCGTCCTCCGCCTCGACGACCTCGGTGGCGATCCCGGTCAGCGCGACGCTCAGTTCCTCGCGGCACTTCTCGTCGCCGTCCGCGATCAGCGCGCACGCGACGGGTGCGGGCCGGACGAACTCGTCCTCGGCGGTCGGCAGGGTCAGCACGACCTCCGTGCCCTGGCCGGGGGTGCTGCTCAGCGCCAGGCTCCCGCCGAGGATCTCGGCGAGCTTGCGCGCGTAGGACAGGCCCAGGCCGGTGCCGCTCGCACCCACCTGCAGCGCGTTCGGCACCTGGTAGAACTCCTCGAACACCCGGCTCTGCTCGTCCGGCGGGATGCCGATGCCGGTGTCGGTGACCACGAACCGGATCTCGTCCGGGCCGGGCCCCTCCTCGGCGACGAAGCGGATCTCGCCACGCTTGGTGAACTTGACCGCGTTGGACAGGACGTTGCGCAGGATCCGCACGAGCATCGTCTCGTCGGTGACCAGCGGACGCAGCTCGGGCAACGCGTCCACGACCAGCTGCACGTCACCGGAGCGCAGCATCGGCCGCACCGCCGAACGCAGCTGGGTGACCACGTAGTCGAGCGCTACGGGCGCCATCCGCGGCTGCAGGCTGCCCGACTCGGCCTTGGCGGTGTCGAGGAGCTCGTTCACCAGCGCGAGCAACGTCGCCGCCGACTCGTTGATCAGGTCGACGTGGTGGCGCTGGTCGTCGGTCATGGGGTCGCTGCCGGGACCGCCGAGCAACCGGGTCAGGCCTACCACCGAGTTGATCGGCGCGCGCAGCTCGTGGCTGATGTTGGACCAGAACCGGATGCGCGCGGCGGCCGCGTCGCGCAGCTCCGCCGACTTGGCGTCCAGCTCCGCGTAGAGGGCGACCACGCCCTGGTTCGTCTGCTCCAGCTCCTCGGACAGCTCCTGGTAGAGCGCGACGACGCCGCGGTTGGTCTCCTCCAGCTCCTCGTTGAGCCGCTCCAGCTCCTTGCTCTTCGCCTCCAGGTTCTCGAGCGTCTCGAGCAGCTCCTGGTTCTGGGCACGCAGCTCGTCGAGCGCGGAGGTCGCGGTGGAGGTCTCGCGCAGTTCGCCGAGCAGGTCCTCGTCGAGCACGATCCCGTTCGGCACGTTCTTGACCAGCGTCACGCCCGAACCGGTCATGATCAGCGCGTTCATCAGCCGCCGGGCGGTGTCCCAGCCCGGTCCAGAACCGGACACGACGGCCTGCCAGCTCAGTTCGACGAGCAGGGCAGGTGCCGGCGCGCGCCGCACCCGGAAGACCGCCGTGGTGCTCACGTCCTGCCGCACCAGCTCCCTGCCGACGTCGCTCAGCGCCGTCGCCACCCTGACCTGGTTCTGCCCGTCGAGGCCGATCGCCGCCGCGACCTGGCGACCGCGCTGACGGAGCAGGAACACGTCCCGCTCGTCGCTGATCACCAGCCGCAGCAGCTCGGAGGGCGTCATGCCGGTCTGGCCACGAGCGCGCAGGCGTCGTCGTTGCGCACGCCCGCTTCCCTGAGCAGCGTGGCGGCGATGAGCACCGGTTCGTCGACGGCCAGGTCGCTGCCGACGTCGACGCCCCAGCGTTCGGTCAGGCCGTCGGAGTGCAGCACGACCACCGCCCGCTCCGGCAACGCGTAGTCGAACGACCGGATCGTGCGCGCCTGGTGGCCCGCCACCCCCGGCACCGAGATCATGCCTTGCTTGCGGCCGTCCCCGAGGACCGCCGCACCGATGTTGCCCAGGCCGCAGTAGCGGACCGTCCTCGCGACGAGGTCGATGTCGGCGACCGCCACCGCGCCACCGCGGGTGCCGCGCAACGCCGTGTGCAGTTGCTTGACCATCACCTCCGGCGGCAGGAACGGCTGTTCGCGGAACAGGCGCACCGCCGCGTCGGACGCGGAGGCCGCGAGCGGTCCGTGCCCGGAGCCGTCGCACATCATCAGCGTCATCCGGTCCGTGCCGCGGCAGAACGCGTAGGCGTCGCCGCACACGTCCTCGCCGCCGATCGGCCTGGTCAAGCCCGCCGCGTTCTCCGCACCCCACTCGGGGACCCAGTCGACCCGGGGTGCGAACCGCGCCACCATCACCGTCCCCTGGCCGGGCCGGGACGTCATGGAGCAGCTGGACGACAGCCGCGCCACCGCGCCGAGCCCGACGCCGAGGGTGCCGGTCGTGGACTGGCCGTCCTCCCAGGCCAGTGCCATGTCAGCGATGCCGGGCCCGCGGTCGATCGCGACCACCTCGACGGCCGCGTCCCGTTCGCCGCGCACGGACCGGATCACGACCACGCCGTCCCGCGCGTGCTTGTGCAGGTTCGTGCCGATCTCGGTGACCGCGAGCCCGATCTCCGCCGTGCGCGGCGCGTCGAAGCCCAGTTTCTCGGCGAGTGCCGTGGCCGCGCGCCGGATCCTGCCGACCTGGGCGGTCTCCTCCACCGGCAGCCAAGCCTCGTCGCGCACCAGCGGCAGGCAGTTCGCGGTGGTCACCTCTTCCACTTGGTCACCGTCACGACCGTGCCGCGGCCGACCTCGGTGTCGAGGTCGAACTGGTCCACCAACCGGCGCGCGCCGCTCAGGCCGAGCCCGAGGCCGCTGCCGCTGCTCCAGCCGTCGGCCAGCGCCAGCGTGAGGTCGGGGATGCCGGGCCCCTCGTCGTGGAACGAGGCCCGCACGCCGGCGCGGCGGCCGTCGCTGACCTCCTCGACGCGGGCGAAGCCTCCCCCGCCGTAGATCAGGGTGTTGCGGGCGAGCTCGCTGGCCGCCGTGACCAGCTTCGTCTGGTCGACCAGCGACAGCTTGGTCTGCTGTGCGTAGGTGCGCACGAGCTGGCGCACTCGAACCACGTCGTCGTCCCCGCTGATGGGGACCTCTTCCGGCCCTTCGGACCGGGAGGGCATCAGGTGTCCCGTCCGCGACCGAGCTGTCCCAGGATCTTCATTCCGCGTTCGAGGTCGAGGGCCGTGCGCACGCCACCGAGTGTGAGCCCCAGTTCCACCAACGTGATCGCCACCGCCGGACGCATGCCGACGACGACCGTGTCGGCGTCGAACAGCCGGGAGATGGACGCGATCGTGGCGAACATCCGCCCGATGAACGAGTCGACGATCTCCACCGCGGAGATGTCGATGACCACGCCGTGCGCGCCGGTCGCGCTGATCTTCTCGGCCAGGTCCTCCTGCAGCGCCAGCACGCTCTGGTCCTGCAGGTCGATCTGGATGGAGACGAGCAGCACGCCGCCGATCTTGAGAATCGGGACGCGCTCCATCAGCGCACCTCGCGCTGCGCGACGACGTCGACTCCGTCACGGCGCAGCGCGTGCCGCAGCGCGTCGGCGAGGGAGGCCTTGGTGACGATGTCGCCGAACTCGATGCCGAGCGCCACGATCGTCTGCGCGATCTGCGGCCGGATGCCGGAGACGATGCACTCCGCGCCCATCAGCCGTGCCGCGACGACCGTCTTGAGCAGGTGCTGCGCGACCTGGGTGTCGACCGCGAAGACACCGGTGATGTCGATGATCGCGTGCTCGGACCCGGTCTCCACCAGCGCTTCGAGCAGCTTCTCCATCACGACCTGGGTGCGCGCGGAGTCCAGCGTGCCCACCAGCGGCACCGCCAGCACGCCCTCCCAGATCTTCACCACGGGCGTGGTCAGCTCGAGGAGCTGCTCCGACTGCTCGCGGATGATCTCCTCACGGGCCTGCGCGTAGAACTCGAAGGTCAGCAGGCCGAACGCGTCGAGCAGCCCGGAGAACGCCATGAGCTGGCGGAAGATCTGCGGGTCCTCCTCGTTCTCGGTGAGACCGAAGACCTCGCGCTTGAGCGAGAAGATGCTCGCCGCGGTCTCCGTCGGCGTGAAGCCCGCGCGGACCCTGGCGCGCGAGTACTCCTCCAGGAACGACCGCACCTCGCCGAACTCCGGCGCGTTGACGTCCTTGCCGTCGTTGCCGACGAGCGGCAGCAGCGCCGCGAAGAACTCCCGGAAGTCGCCTTCGAGCTCCGTCTTCGTCGCACGTCCGCGCAGCAGGGCCGCGACCGCGCCCACCCACCTGTCGATCAGGGAGTCGGCGTTGGTCCGCAGCAGCTCGGTCAGGCGCTGGGCGTGCCCTGCGTCGGTCACTCAAGTCTCCTCAGGCAGTCGAACAGGCTGGACGAGCAACGGTGCACACCGCCGCTGTGCAGCAGGATGATGCGCCGACTGCTTGACGTGTGCACCTGCTGGCAGCGAAGCCTACAGGCGGAGATCCAACGGCGTGCCGCAGCAGGTCGGCGGGCGGATCGTCCCTGCGAAGTGTGCATCGCCCGACCGGCCCGCCGTGTGACACCGCGGCGGTTCGGGACCGCGCGGGAGCACCGGGGTGAGCGACGCATATCCGGTGAGGTCGCGGGTACTGCCTCCTCAGGACTTCCCGCCCCCGAGGAGGACGCAGTGGCACCGCGCAAGCCCGGCAAGCTCGTGAAGGCAGCTCTGGACAAGGCAGTCGACAAGGTGACGGAGCTGGTGAACCCGCCGATCCCGGGTGCTCCGGCGAGCGAGCCGCCGTCGCTGGAGGAGCCGACGGAGCCGCGCGGCCCGTTGCCGCCGAAGCCCGACCAGACGGGACCGGAGACGGTGTCGCCGACGGGCGCGCCGACCGGAGCGCCGCAGACCGCGAACGCCCAGCAGGGCGAGTTCCTCACCACGTCGGCGGGCACGCGGCTGCACGACACCGACCACTCGCTGAAGGCCGGTGAGCGCGGCCCGACGCTGCTGCAGGACCACCACCTGCGCGAGAAGATCATGCACTTCGACCACGAGCGCATCCCGGAGCGCGTGGTGCACGCACGAGGGTTCGGCGCACACGGCGTGTTCGTCGGCTACGGCACGGCGGCGAACGTCTGCCAGGCGGGCTTCCTGGCCAACGGCGTCGAGACTTCGGTGTTCGTGCGGTTCTCGACCGTGCTGGGCTCGCGCGGATCGGCCGACACGGTGCGCGACACCCGCGGGTTCGCGACGAAGTTCTACACCGCGGAGGGCAACTTCGACCTGGTGGGCAACAACATCCCGGTCTTCTTCATCCAGGACGGCATCAAGTTCCCCGACGTGATCCACGCCGGCAAGCCGCACCCGGACCGCGAGATCCCGCAGGCGCAGAGCGCGCACGACACGTTCTGGGACTTCGTCTCCACGCACACCGAGGCGACCCACCACGTCATCTGGAACATGTCCGACCGCGGCATCCCCCGCTCCTACCGCACGATGGAGGGCTTCGGCGTCCACACGTTCCGCCTCGTCAACGGCGAGGGCGAGACGGCGCTCGCGAAGTTCCACTGGAAGCCGAAGCTCGGCGTGCACTCCCTGGTGTGGGAGGAGGCGCAGCTGCTGGGCGGCTTCGACCCCGACTTCCACCGCCGCGACCTCGCCGACGCCATCGAGTCCGGCGCGTTCCCGCAGTGGGAGCTCGGCCTGCAGATCTTCCCGGACACGCCGAAGCAGACGTTCGAGGGCATCGATCTGCTGGACCCGACGAAGATCGTGCCGGAGGAGCTCGCGCCGGTGCAGCCGGTCGGCATGCTGACGCTCAACCGCAACACCACGAACTACTTCGCGGAGACCGAGCAGGTCGCGTTCCACCTCGGCAACCTGGTGCCGGGCATCGACGTCACGGACGACCCGCTGTTCCAGGCGCGCCTGTTCTCCTACCTCGACACCCAGCTGTCGAGGCTCGGCGGCCCGAACTTCAACCAGATCCCGGTCAACCGCCCGCACGCGCCGGTCAACGACATGCTGCGCGACGGGTTCCACCAGCACGCGGTGCACGGGGGCGTCGCGCCGTACCGGCCGAACACCCTCGACGGCGGCAACCCGTTCGTCGCGAAGGCCGAGGACCGGCCGTTCGTCGAGGTGGCGCAGCCGTTGCCGAGGGCGGTGAAGGTCCGGCAGGCACCCGCGTCGTTCGCGGACCACTACACGCAGCCGCGGTTGTTCTGGCTGAGCCTCACGCCCGTCGAGAAGGAACACGTCGTGCGCGCGTTCACGTTCGAACTGGGCAAGGTCTACGAGCAGGCGATCAAGGAACGCCAGCTGGCCGTGCTGGCCAACGTCGACCCGACGCTGTGCGCGGAGGTCGCGCGGGGCCTCGGCCTGCCGGTGCCGAGCACGACGGCGCGTCCGAAGAAGGTCACGCCCAGCCCGGCCCTGTCCCAGATCGGGCGGAAGTGGCCGACGGACGGGCGCGTCATCGGCATCGTCGTCGACCCCGCCGATCTCGACGGCGTCCGGACCGTCCGCGAGACGATCCTGGCCGGCGGCATGGTGCCGCTGCTGATCGCGCGCACCGGTGGCCCGGTCGGCGACAACGACCTGGTCGCCCAGCGCACGTTCCTCACGACGCGCTCGGTCGAGTTCGACGCGCTGCTGCTCGCGGGCAGTCCGGACACCGTCGACCCGAGCGTCGTCCTGCTGGTCCAGGAGTGCTTCCGCCACGCGAAGGCCATCGGCGCCTGGGGAACCGGCGCCACCGCCGTCGAGGCCGCCGGGTGCTCGGGTCCGGGTGTCGTGCTGGACGACGACGCGTCGAAGGTCCTGTCCGGTGTCACCGAACTGCTCGCACTGCACCGGGTGTGGGACCGCTTCCCCGCGACGATCGTCTGAGAGGCCCGGACGTGACGCTGACCGACGAGGAGCTCTCGTTCCTGCAGTCGATGTTCGACCTCGCCCGCACGGGTGACACCGAACGGCTGGCCGAGGCGCTCGACGCGGGAGTGCCGGTGAACCTCACCAACTCCGCGGGCGACTCCCTGCTGATCCTCGCCGCCTACCACTGCCACGCGGACGCGGTGGCGGCGTTGCTGGAGCGGGGCGCCGACACCGGACGCGTCAACGACCGGGGGCAGACGGCGCTCGGGGCGGCGGTCTTCCGCCGCTCCGAGCGGATCACCGGACTGCTGCTGGAGGCGGGAGCGGATCCCGCCCTCGGGCCGAGGTCCGCGCTCGACGTCGCCCGGTACTTCGAGCTGACGCCGATGCTGGAGCTGCTCACCGCGCCCCGATGACCCTCAGTGCCGGCCGGTCCCCGATCGCGCGGCCTCGGCCGTGCTCGGGAACCGCCGGTACAGGCGGTCCACGCACTCCGCAACGTCCTGCCACCTGTGGCGGGCCTGGACCCGGTCTGCTCCGGCGATACCGCACGACGCCTGCAGCGTCTCGTCGTCCAGGAGCTCCCGCAACGTCCTGACGAGTCGCTTCAGGTCGCCCGGCGGGACCAGGACCCCCGTCACGTCGTCGATCACGGCGTCGGTGAGCCCTCCGACGGCACTCGCGACGACCGGCTTCCCGCACGCCATCGCCTCCAGCACCACCGGATCCCACGACGTGCGGTGCGGCACGCACGCCACCACGTCCGCCGAACGCAACAGCGCGGGCATGTCCTGCCGCGCCACCGGTCCCAGCAGGCGCGTCCGGTTCTGCACGTCGAGCCTGCGCGCCCACTGCGCCAGCCTGTCCATGCCGCCGGTCGCCGTCGTCCCCGCCACCACCAGCTCCGCGTCCCCCAGGCGGGGCAGAGCGGTGATCAGGTCGGCGACACCGTTGTCCGGCTCCCCCACCGAGACGATCCGGCGCAGCTTCGAGCGCCTGGCCACCGCACCGACCGGCTGGAACAGCCCGGTGTCGACGCCGCGCGCCACGACCTCGATCCGCGACCGCGGCACACCGGCGGCGGCGAGGTCGAGCAACTCCTCCTCGGCGTTCGCGACGACGAGCGCTGCCTCCTTGCCCACCAGCCGTTCGACGCCGTTCTGCTCGGTGGCGCTGACGCCGTGGAACGACTGCACGACCGGCACGCCCGACCGTTGCGCGGCCAGCAGCGCGGCGAGCCCGGACCGCAGGAAGTGCGCGTGCACGAGATCCGGTCTGGTGCGGTCCCACCGTGCGCGGAGGGCGTCGACGAAGTCGCCCAGGTACAGCTCCGCACCGTCGCGTCGTGCTGTGTCCGGACCGTGCACGACCACGTCGTGACCCAGTCGTCCCAGGGCTTTCGACAGGTTCGCGACGTGCGCCCCGCCCCAGCCGGGCACGTCCTCCGCCAGCACCATCGCGATCTTCATCGGGACCTCTTCCACAGGGAGCGCGGGGACGACCTCCGTCCGCAGGGCATGGCTGCGGCAGAGGGCTGCATGCTCAACCTGCTTCCGACCGTAACCCGGACGAGTGACGGCCGCGATCCGAAGCGGTGAGCGCTAGCGGCGCTCGTTCAGGATCCGCGTCTGCTCGCGCAGCACAGCGATCGTGCGCGTCACCCAGTCACCGATCACGGCCTGCTCCTCGGGCGTGTAGCGCTCCGTCAGCCCGGCCATCGCCTTGGCCAGGCCGGAGAACGCGTCGCCGAACGCGCCCGGCACCGCGGTGATCACCAGCCGGCGCCGGTCCCGCGGATCCGGCTCGCGCCGGGCGAGCCCCGCTCGCGCGAGCCGGTCGACCACGCCCGTGACCGCACCGGGGGTCAGGCCGATCTCCCCGGCCAGCTCCCCCGCCGACACCGACCCGGCGCCCATGATCACGGCGAGCGCGCGCTGGTCGACGGCCGTCACGCCGAGGGTCGCGCCCACCGCCTCGTGGAACGCCACGACGGCGGTGCTCAGTTCACGTCCGGCATCTCGACCTTCCACACGATCACTTTACCCCGAGCGATATTTCAGTACACTGAACTAAATTGTTCAGTCGAGTGAAACATCCAGGGGGATTCGATGAGTGAGCTGAAGCTGGCGCTGGAAGTGCCGAGATGGACGTGGCGCTGCTACACCCGCCACCTGGGCCTGGTGGTGGGACTGTCGCTGATCGCCTCGGTCCAGCGGCTGGTCGTCGTGAACTGGACGGACGAGGTCCCTCCCGCCCTCGCGACGGCGTCCGAGGTCGTGGTGCTGGCGGCCCGCGTGCTGCTCCTGGTGCTGGTCTGGCGGATCGCGATGGCCGGCCGCGCGCTGCGGTCCGGTCGCGACTTCGTGCGGCGGCACTGGCGCAGCCTGCTGTGGCAGGTCGTGTTCCTGGGCGCGGCCTTCGCGGTGTTCGAGGTGGTCGCCGAACACCTCGTGTCCGCGTTGCTCCCGCCGTCGGCCAGGCAGACCTACCTGGCCGTGCTGCTGTTCGTGAAGAACCCGACGGTCATCGCGCTGACGTTCCTGTGGTGGATCGGCGTGATCCGCCAGGTGTTCTCGGCGGAGGTCAGCGAGGCGCTGCCGGCGTCGAGGCGATGAGGACGGGTTCCTCGGAGATCGTGAGGGTGTCACCCGCTTCCACGGGCTGAGCGGTCCCGTCGAGGCGTCGCACCTCGTAGGCGCGGGGCGGTGCGACGACCGCGGCCGTTCCCCTGTCGGTCCACCGGATCGTCAGGTCGTAGGTCCGTCCGGCGTCGGTCGCCGAGTAGACGCACTCGAAGACGTTGTCCGGCAGGTTCACGCCGACACCCCGGCCGCACGAACGGATGCCGGCCCCGTGCACCCACCGCTGCAGCTGCTCGACGGCGAGCGCGGCCCTCGTCGGCACCCCGCCGACCGGCTGCAGCACCACGGGGATCTTCGTTCCGCCCCAGTTGTAGAAGTAGAGGCGTTCGAGGTTGACCTTGCGCGCGAACATCCCGACGAGGAAGAAGCGCACCGCGTGGTCGCGCGCGGTGACGTCGTCGAGCTGCGGCTGGGTCGCGATCGCGTAGTCGGTGCCGGTGCTCCACAGCCGCGGGTGGATCCCGGCGTCGTGCAGCACCCGGTCGACCGCCGCGAGGTGCCCGAGCACGACCTCCGGCGGGTCGGAGGCGTTGGGGCGGAACAGCTTGATGCCCGCGACGTCGCAGTGGTCGTACCCGTCGAGCTCGATGAACCGGCGGAGGAACGCCAGCCCCTCCTCCGTGTGCAGGCGGCCCATGCCGGGGCACACGACGGTGGCCGCCGGGTCGGTGGCACGGACGACCCTGCTCGCCCGGCGCGTCATCTCGACCAGGGTCTCGACGCTGCCGCTGTAGAACCGGCGGTCGTTGGCCAGCACCCACAGCTCGTACGCCTCGATCCGCCCCCGGTAGCGCTCGGCCACAGCCCGGACGAACCCCTCCCAGTCCGCGAGGTCGGCCGGAGGCGCCGAGGTGCCGTCGGGATAAGGCCCCGGCGGACCGTCGGGACTGGCCCACTTCGGGGTGCTGCCGAAGACGAACAGCGGTGGCAGGCCCGCCTTCTCCGCGCCGCCGACCAGGCGGTCGAGCGTGGTCCAGTCGAGCGCCCCGCGCTCGCGCTCCGTCTCCGACCACCGCGTCCCGCCGTCCCAGAAGCGGACGGCGCCGACGCGGAACGCGGGCATGGCCCCGGTGGCGCTGTTGATCGTGACGCCGAACAGCTCGGGCGGCACGCGGGCGGGCGGCAGGGTCCACGCGGGACCGGCGGCCGACTGCCCCGGCGGGTCCGCGGCGACTCCCCGTGAGTCCTGGGCGGCGCTCGCTGCCAGCAGGGCGGCCGGCAACACCACCACGGCGGCCACCCACGCCCACCCAGGTCTCCTCCGGACGTGCCGCGCGGGTGGCGCCGGAACCGGTTCGGGAGAAGGGCTTTCCACTTCGACGTCCGGTGCGGGCGCCGTCGCCCGCAGCCACAGGTGGTGCAGGGCGGCCATGTCGTCACGGCTCGCGCCACACGTCAGCGCGATGCGTTCCACGGTGCCGAACTCCCGCGGCACGCTCGTCCCCCTGCAGTAGCGGTGCACCGCGGACTTGCTCAGGTGCACCCTGCGCCCGATCCGGTCGTAGCTGAGGTCGCTGGCCGACTTGAGCCGCTCCAGCCGTTCCCCGAGTTCTCTCGCGTGCCGATCGCCGTCCCGCTCCCCTGCGGTCACGGTTCCAGGGTGTCCCAGACGCCCCTCCCCGTCCATCGGCCAAACGTCCGCGACGTCCCAGGGACCGACGTCCTCGCTGGTCAGGGGCCGGTTTTCGTCCCAGCGTCCCAAGTTGCCCCTGACGCGTTGCCGACGCACCGCCGTGGGGACGACGTTGGTGTCGGCCGAATGGCAACGACATCGCTTGGGAGGGTCGATGTTGCGTCGATTGACAGCGTTCACCACGGCGCTGTGCCTGGCGGGGGCGGGCGTTCTGCTCGCATCCCCTGCCGCACAGGCGTTCCCGCGTTCGGAGACGGTGAACTCGACGAGTGACGAGCACGTCCTCATCGCCGTGGACTGGTGCGGCGACGACGAGAGGAAGAACCAGGAGGCGCCGCCCTGCGGAACGGGCAGCACCACGAGGAGGCTGCCGCCGGGGAACGGCACCCCCGCACTGGAGGACTGGGACGGCGTCCGGGTCGACGCCGGTTCCGTGATGAGGTACGAGCTGCTCACGGTGACCGTCAGCGTGCCGCCGCAGTACATCAGGACCCAGCACGAGGTCGACCGGCGGGGCGTCACGAGCCAGTGGATCAGGATTCACGACAACCAGACGGTGACGGTGCAGAGCGTCCAACGCGGCCTCGTGCTGCGCAACGTCAACTCCGGCCTCTGCATGTCGTCGTCGCTGGGCGCCGGGGAGCGTCCCGCAACGCAGCGGTTCTGCGCCAGCCCGGCCTACCTGGCGCCGGAGCAGCGGTGGCAGCTCGTCCCGATCGCGTCGGGCGAGCGGAGGTACCGCATCCGCAACACCCTGCTGGGCCTGTGCCTGGCGACGCGCGGGTTCGGCGAGTCGCTCGCCGTGATGACGACGTGCAGCACGGGAACGACCTGGCCGGACCAGATCTGGACACCGCAGGCGGTGCCCAGCGCCCAGGCCGACCGGTTCGTCAACACCTACTCGAACCTGTGCCTCGTGGCGCGCGGCACCGGTGAGTCCCAGCTCCTGCAGTCGACCTGCGGGAACTGGGCGGACCAGTACTGGAAGTGAAGGGGGACGACATGAGGGGCAAGCGAATCCTCGCCGCGGCAGGAGCGGCGGGTCTCGTGCTCGTGCTGAGCGGCACCGCGCACGCCGCCCAGCTGACCCTGTCGCAGGGCAGGGGTTACGGCGGCAACGAGACGTACCGCGTCTACGCGTGCGACACCAAGGCCGACGGCTGGGGCGTGCGGACCTACTACGAACTGGCGGACGGGTCGGCCGGCCTGGTCGGTGACGGCAACGGCAGCACCTCGCCGTGCGGCTCCAGGAACATGCCGTCCGCGGTCGTCTGGATCGCGGTCTGCGCGGGGCCGAACGGGGCGGACAGCGAGTGCCGGTACTGACCGCCTGACGCAGCGCGGCCCCGTGCGGGGGGCCGCGCTGCGTCACGTCAGGTCCGCGATCCGTTCCACGTCGGTGACCTTGCCGGCGACGATCAGCACGTCGCCGCGTTCGATCACGGTCTCCGCGGTGGCGTAGGTGAAGCCCTCGCCCGGCCGTTTGACGCCCACGACCGTGACGCCGTACTTGCCGCGCAGCTTGCTCTGGCCGAGGGGCTTGCCGATCGCCTCCTTCGGCGGCCGGGCCTTGATCATCGCGTAGTCGTCCTCGAACTCGATGTAGTCCAGCATCTTGCCGGTGACGAGGTGCGCCACGCGTTCGCCCATCTCGTGCTCGGGCAGGACGACGTGGTGCGCGCCGATGCGTTCGAGGATGCGGCCGTGCTCGCGGCTGATCGCCTTGGCCCAGATGGTGGGGATGCCGAAGTCGGCCAGCACGGCCGTGGTCAGGATGCTGGCCTCCAGGTTGGTGCCGATGCCGACGACCGCGCGTTCGAACTCGTCGACGCCGAGCTGGCGCATCACCTCGGCGTCGGTCGTGTCGGCGACGACGGCGTGGGTGAGGTCGTCGGCGTAGCGCTGGACCAGCTTCGAGTCCGAGTCGATCGCCATGACCTCGACGCCCTGGGAGACCAGCTCCAGCGCGAGCGAGCTGCCGAAGCGGCCCAGCCCGAGCACGACGACGCGGTGTTCCTTATCCGACAATGGGTCGCTCCTCGGGTAGTTCGTAGCGGCGGCGGCGTTCCCGCAGCGCCAGAGCCGACACCAGGGTGATCGGCCCGACCCTGCCGATGAACATCAGCACGATGATGACCAGCTGCCCCGTGACGGACAGGTCGGCGGTGATGCCGGTCGACATGCCGACACCACCGAACGCCGACGAGGTCTCGAACAGCACGTCGTCGAGGCGGAACGTGCTGGTGGCGAGCAGGATCAGCGTCGCGGCCATCACCACGCCGACCCCGAGCAGCGCGACCGTGACCGCCTGCCGCTGCACCTCGGCGCTGATGCGGCGGCCCATGACGTGCACGCTCGGCTCGGCCCGCACCTCGGCCAGCAGGACGAACGCGAGAAGCGCGAACGTCGTGACCTTGATGCCACCGGTCGTGCCCGCGCTGCCGCCGCCGATGAACATCAGCACGTCGCCGACGAGCATCGTGGCGGGCTGCAGCTGGGCGACGTCGACGGTGTTGAACCCGGCCGTCCCCGGCATGACGCCGTGGAACAGTCCGATGAGGAGCTTGTCCCCCACCCCGTACGGACCGAGCGTGCCCGCGCGCCCCCACTCGACGACGAGCACCACGAGCGTGCCGAACGCCATCAGCCCCAGGTACACGGGCACGGTGATCTTGGTGTGCAGCGACCACCTCTTGCGGTGCCGCCGCAGGAACTCGAACAGCACGGGAAACCCCAGCCCGCCCGTCACCGCGACCACCACGATCGGCAGGCACACCCACGGATCCGTCGCGTACCGCATGAGGCTGTCGGGGTAGAGCGCCAGGCCGACGCTGTTGAACGCCGAGATCGAGTGGAACACCCCGGAGTACAGCGCCCGCCCGAACGGCTCGCCGTGGCCGAGCCAGAACCGCAGCGCCAGCACCACCGCGCCGATCGCCTCGACGATCAGGCTGATGGCGATGACACCGGCCACGACCGCGCGGACCTGTCCCAGGTTCAGCGTGTTGGTCTCGGTCTTCACGGTGAGCTGCATGTGCAGCCCCAGCCGGTGCGAGATCAGCATCGCCAGCACCGACGTGAGCGTCATGATGCCGAACCCGCCCACCTGCCACAGCACCAGCAGCACGACCTCGCCGAACGCCGACCAGTGCGACCCGGTGTCCACCACCGCGAGACCCGTGCCGCTGATGCCGGAGGCCGCGGTGAACAGCGCGTCCATGAAGCTCGTGGTCTGCCCGGACTCGGCGGCGACCGGCAGCATCAGCAGCACCGTGCCGGCCGCGGTGGCCGCCAGGAAGGCGAGTACGACGAGGCGGGCGGGGTGCCGCCACCCGGTGATCACCGCGCCAGCCTAGATCGTCCTGTCAGGACACGTGGGACGTGGCGGGGCAAACCGGTCGCGGCGGGCGTGAGCGGGCGCAGGTGAGGTGCGGGGGGCCCACCGGTCTCCAGCGACAACGGCAGATGCGGCCGATCGACACCCCGCGGCACCCGGCAGGCGCTGCCCCACCGGCATCCCCGCGACACACCGGCAGGCGCGGCTCCGCCCACTCCGGTCACGACCGCAGGGACGGCCCCACCGGCGGACGCCGCCTGCACCCGGCGGCCCACCGGCACAACAGCAGCCGCCGCCCAACCAGCATCCCGGCACAACAGCAGCCGCCGCCCAACCAGCATCCCGGCACAACAGCAGGCGCGGCCCCACCGGCATCCCCGGCGAGGCCGCGCCCCACAGCACCTATCCCGTCACCAACCGGATCACCGACCGGCGGCCTGCCGGTCCAACTGTTCCCGCACGCTGCGCGGCCGCATGTCCGTCCAGTGCGTGTTCACGTAGTCGAGGCACGACTGGCGGGTCTCCTCGCCGTGCACGACGGTCCAGCCGTCCGGAACGGTCGCCAGCGTGGCTGGCCACAGGGCGTGCTGGTCCTCGGCGTTGACGACCACGAAGAAGCGGCCGTCCTCATCGTCGAAAGGGCTCGTGCGCATCTCGAAATCCTGACTAGTAGATGGTGCGGTCGTCGGCGGTGCGGCGGTGGGCGCGCGACTTGCGGAGGTCGCGGGCGATGTTCAGGCGGGTCAGCCAGCGGTCGGTGCCGTCGAAACGGGCCGTGAACGGCTCACGGCCGTGGGTGCCGCGGTAGTTGTCGAGGAACAGGACCTCGCCGGGCTTCAACGCGTAACCGGTGATGGCGGCGTCGATCGCCTTGACGATCGTGTCCAGCGCGGCGGCGGCCTCG
The DNA here is from genome assembly GCF_042721515.1 of Lentzea sp. NPDC058436. NCBI lineage: Bacteria > Bacillati > Actinomycetota > Actinomycetes > Pseudonocardiales > Pseudonocardiaceae > Lentzea > Lentzea sp. NPDC058436. The sequence goes on along the minus strand of NZ_JBHXLF010000002.1, from coordinate 1,132,236 downwards.
GGGTCGGAGGCCGGGACCTCCATGAAGTACGGGTCGAGGCGCAGGTACGGCTCCTCCTGCGGGCCGAACAGGACGGCGATGGGCTCCGGGTGGGCGTCCAGGCCGGAGATCCACTCGTAGCTGCGGTCGCGCAGGCGGCGCAGCTGCTCGTCGCCGTCGTCGTTCTGACGGTTGGCGGCGAGGTGCGAGCGGTCCGGGCGGATCGGGAACCGTTCCTGGCGCAGCACCTCGACGACGTCCTCCGGCAGCTCGACGCCGTCCAGGGAGCCGTACGTGGTGTTGACGCCGTCCGGGTTGCGCAGGCACATGAGGCCCACGTAGTCCGTGCGCATCGGGTGGAACGCGTCCTCGATGTGCCACGTCAGCAGCTCTTCGCTGCCCGAGCCGAGCTGCTCGTACTGGTGCTCCTTGATGGGGAACACGTCGTGCAGCAGCCGGCCGTCCTGCTGGGTGGACCAGGCGATCGGGTCGCCGAGCAGGGACGCGCACAGGTAGAAGAACAGGTCCTCCGCGAGCGTGGGCCTGCCTTCACCGCCGCAGTCCTTCCAGTGCGCGGGCGTCGGGCCGATGCGGTCGTTGTCGATCCGGTAGCCGCCGATGACGCACAACGGGTGCGGCTCGGTCAGGCGGAACTCCAGCAGGCCCGCACGCAGGGCGCGGGGCAGTTCGTGCGCGATGACCGTGGCCTCGCGCACGAACGCCGGGTCCTCCACCGTGCCGTACCTCGACGCCAGCGAGGCGACGAGGGCGTCGGCCTCGGCGACGTCCGATTCGGACAGGTCAATTCTGAACACGGGCCTTCTCCCCCACTAGTGCGAGCGTTTCGAGGCCTCGGGCGAACGAGGCGGCGGGACCGCCGTAACCCAGGCGGACGCGGGTCGGGTCCCCGAAGCACGTCCCCGGAACGAGGAGCGTGCGGTGCTGACGTGCCAGTTCGTGGCAGAAATCGGTGGTGTCGGCGTGGCCGAGGAGCTGCGGGAACGTGGACGCGCCGCCCATCGGCTCCGGCAGGTCGATCAGGTCCGGGTGCTCGGCGGCCCACTTGCGCAGCAGCGCCAGGTTCCTGCGGGCGTTGTCCATGCGCGGACCCACCAGCAGATCGGCGTTCTGAGCCACACGGGTGGCGAGCAGCTCCACCAACGGCGACAGGTGCAACGTCATCCGGTCGCGCAGGTCGAGCGTGCCGCGCAGGACGTCCTCCGGGCCGATCGCCCAGCCGACCCGCAGCCCCGGCAGGCCGTAGCCCTTCGACAGCGTGCCGATCGAGACGGCCTTGTCGTAGTCGTGGACAGGGTCGACCAGCGGCTCGCCCTCCACGACCATCTCGCGGAAGGCCTGGTCCCACACCAGGTACGCGCCGGCCTCCCGGCAGATCTCGACGAACTCGTCGCGCTGCTCCGGCGTGAGCGACGCGCCCGTCGGGTTGTGCGGGAAGTTCACGACGACGGCCTTCGCGCCGTCGATGACCGCGCGCAGGTCGTCCAGGTCGGGGCGGAAGCCGTTCTCCGGCCTCAACGGCCACACGCGCAGGTCGCAGCCCATCGTCCGGGCGATCGACGTGTGCGTGTGGTAGGTCGGCTCGGTGACGACCACGGAGTCGGTGGGCTCCAGCAACGTGCTCAGCACGAGGTAGATCGCCTCGCTGCCGCCGTGCGTGACCATGACCTTGTCCGGGTCGCCGGTCCCCCACTGGCGGGCGATGGCCGTGCGCACTTCCTCGCCGCCGAACGACGTGCTGTCGCGGAACACCACGGCGTCGAGCTCGTCGGCTCCGATGCCGAGCAGCGCCCGCAGGTCGGCGAGCGAGTAGTCCTCGACCCCGCTGCTGCCGATGTCGTCGTCCACCGCGAAGTAGTACAGACGCATCCAGTCCTCTAGAGGTGCTGGTTCGAACTTCATTCGGACGGCTCCTTTCAGCGGTAGGCCGAGGACTGCAGGTCGTACAGCTCGGCGTAGAGGTCGGGGTGGGCCATCAGGTCCTCGTGGCTGCCCATCTCGCGGATGCGGCCGCCGTCGAGCACGACGATCAGGTCCGCCATGCGCACGGTCGAGAACCGGTGCGACACGAGGAGAGTCACCGTTCCGCGTGACTTGCCCTCGCGGGCGGCCTCGGCGAACCGCTCGAACAACGCGTGCTCGGTCTGCGGGTCCAGAGCGGCGGTCGGCTCGTCGAACACGGCCAGCAACGGGTCGGTGCGCAGCAGGCCGCGGGCGAGCGCCAGCTTCTGCCACTGCCCGCCGGACAGCTCGACACCGCCGTCCCACTCCCGGCCGAGCTGCGTGTCGAGTCCGTGCGGCAGACCGTCCACAACGGACGTCGCTCCAGCGCGTGCCAGAGCTCCTTGCAGAGCGACGTCGTCGTTGATCCGCGTGGTGTCGGCGATCCCGATCGCCTCGCGGGCCGGCAGCCGCAGCTCCACGAAGTCCTGGAAGGCACCGGTGAGCCTGGCCCGCCACTGCGGGACGGGGAAGCGGCGCAGGTCGACGCCGTCGACCTGGATCTTGCCGTCGTCCGGTTCGTAGAAGTCGCACAACAACTTCACGAGCGTGGACTTGCCCGCGCCGTTCTCGCCCACCAGCGCCACCACGGCTCCGGCGGGCAGGTGCAGCGAGACGCCGTCGAGCACGGTCCGCTCGCTACCGGGGTAGCGGTAGGTGACGTCGACGAGGTCGATGCCGCGGTTCAGCGTCGCGGGCGGCGCCACCGGTTCGTCGGGCTCCTTGGCGGCCTCGGCGGCGAACCGCTCCAGCCAGAGGTAGCGCTTCGCCTGTTTGACGCACCACAGGAAGTCGCCGCTGTAGCCGACGGACGTGGCGACGACCGCGGCCATCTCGATCGTCAGGGCGACGACCAGCACGACGTCACCGGGACTCGCCTTGCCGTCGACGGCGAGCCAGACCACCAGAGCGATCGCGCCGAAGAACCCGGCCGCGTTGATCACGGCGTCGATGCTCTTCAACGCGGCGCCGCGCCAGGCAGCGCGGTTGCGGGTGTCCAGCACCTCGTCGGACACCTGGTGGTGCCGGCGGACCAGTTCGCGGGTGAGCCCGAAGATCCGCAGCTCCTTGCCGGCACCGGCAGTCGTGCCGATGTCGAACAGGTGGCGGCGCAGCCGCTCGGGTTCGCCGGTGTCCTCCTGCGCGTCCACCGCGAGGTCGTTGGCCCGGCTGGTGATCCACAGCGAGATGAACGCCAGCAGCGCCAGCGAGATCAGTGCCGGGTGGACGTCCGCGAGCAGCAACGCCGTGGTGCCGAAGCCCACGATCGCGCTGATCAGGCCGGCCGTCGCGTTGGTCATCTCGGCGAGGCTCTCGCGCTCCTCGCGCAGGAGCTGGATCTGGTCGAGGTACTTCGGGTGCTCGTGCGGGGCGAGACTGGCGATCCCGCCGAGCAGGCGCATCAACGTCCTGTCCGACAACGCCTGCGTGCGTTCCAGGACCGCGAAGACGCAGTGGGCGTTGTAGTACTGGGCGACGATGAGCAACCCGGTCGCGGCGGCGATGCCGAACCCGGCGGTGAGCGCGCCTTCGAGATCGCTGTCCGCGGCCGCGTCCACGAGGGTGGCGGCGCTGTAGGCGATCAACGGCCCGGTGAGCGCGAGCGCGATCTCCGTGACGATCTGGAAGACCGCGTGCCAGCGCGCCGCCCGGAACCCGAAGCTGATGGTGGTGAGGAAAGCCCTCCAGGTGTCACGCATCGGTGCCTCCCACCGGCTGGAAGCGCTCCGCCTGCAGGCGGAACAGGTGGGCGTAACGGCCGTCGAGGTCCATCAGCTCGTCGTGACCGCCGGCCTCGATCGCCTGGCCCTCGGACACGACCACGATCCGGTCCGCGCGCCGCACGGTGGAGAAGCGGTGCGAGATGATGATCGTGGTGAGGCCCTGCGTGAGGTCCAGGAACCGTTCGTACAGCTCGGCTTCCGCCCGCACGTCCAGAGCGGCCGCGGGCTCGTCGAGCACGAGGACCTTGGCGCCCGCCTCGACGGCGAACATCGCGCGGGCCAGTGCGACGCGCTGCCACTGCCCGCCGGAGAGGTCGACGCCGTCGCTGTAGGCCTGCGACAGCACGGTGTCCCAGCCCTTCGGCAGCGACTCGATCAGGTCGCCGATCCCTGCCCGTTCGGCGGCGCGGCGCAGCATGTCCTCGTCGCCCGCGTGCTCGGGGGCGCCGAGGCCGATGTTGTCGCGCACCGGCAGGTGGTAGCGGGTGAAGTCCTGGAACAGCACGGCGACGCGCCTGCGCCACTCCTCCGGGTCGAGGCTCGCCAGGTCGGCGCCGTCGACCGTGATCTTGCCGCCGGTGGGCTCGTAGAACCCGGCCAGCAGCTTCACGAGCGAGGTCTTGCCCGCGCCGTTGTCGCCGACGATCGCCAGCGACCTCCCCGCCGGGATGACGAGGTCCAGTCCCTTGTGGACGTCCCGCTCACCGCCGGGATATCTGAAGTGCACGCCCTCGTAACGGATCTCCTGCGCGGGAACGTCCGCACCGACCGGCAACCCGGACTGCGGAGGCCCGCTCTCGGCGAGCCGCTTCTCCAGGGAGAGCAGCTTCGGCACGGTGACGGCCGCGTTGGACAGGTACAGGTGCTCGTCACCGACCGCGTACTCGTTCGCGTTGGCCAGTGCCTCCACGAACACCGCGAGCGCGGCCAGCGTCAGGTTCCCCTGCACCGCCGCATAAGCCAGCAGGCCGTACGACAGCACGTTGATGACCATGATCGCCGAGGCGGACCCGACCACCATGCCGGGGCGGGGGCGGCGTGCCTTGCGGATCGGTCCGATCCCCGCCTGCCACAACGTGTCGAAGCGGTGCACGAGCCAGTCGAGCACGCCCCACAGGCGCACCTCCTTGGCCGGCGGCGGGTCGAGCGCGAGGTCGCGGACGTACTCGGCCTGGCGGAGCTGGGCGCTCTGCCCGAAGCCCTCCTCGCCGACCCGCAGGTAGTCGCGCTGCATCCGGTAGACGATGATCGGCCAGACCACCAGCCACAGCGCGCCGAGCCACCAGTGGAACCAGGTGAGCACGGCAGCCGAGCCGATCGCCCGCAGCCACGACGTGAGCACCTCGGGCAGTGCCTCGACGGTCTGGCCCGGCCGGTGCGCGCTCATGCCGAGGCCCCGCACGATGCGGACCTCGTCGACCACGTCGGAGTCCTCGAGGTGCGCGATGCCCCTCGGCTTGCCCAGCGCGGTGAGCACGACCTCCTGCAGGTACCTGTCGACGTCGCGGCCGAGCGTCGACACGGCGGCCCGCAGCAGCGGTGACGTGAGGCGTTCGACCAGGATCGCGACCGCGACGGCGGCCAGCAGCGTGCTCACCCGGTCGGCGGCCGGTGAGTCCGCACCGCCTCTCGCGGCGTCCGGGATGGCGCCGATGAGCAGACCGGTGAGGACCGCGATCCCGATGGGCAGGGCGGCGCTCACCACCACGCCGCCCGCCAGGAGCACCGTGCGCGGCCGGCTGACCCGTGGCAGGACCCGGAGGACGGCGAGGATGCCCCTGGCGGTGGGCGGGAGGTTGTGGAGCGGGTTCGGCATGACTTCCGTATCCGTCAGATGAGGCGTGCGGTCGCCGAGGCGCGCCGCTCGTGGGACTTCCGCAGGTCGGTCGTGATGCTGACCCGCTTGAGCCAGCGGTCCGTGCCGTCGTAATGGGCCTGGAACGCCTGCCTGCCGTGCGCGAGGCGGTGGTTGTTGATGATCAGCACGTCACCGGGCGTCAGCGCGACGTCCAGGCACGACGCCTCCAGGAGGTCGCTGACGGCCTGCAACGCCCTGCGCGCGGCCGGGTCCGTCGGCGTCTCCATGAAGTACGGGTCGATGCGGATGTACGGGTGCTCGCGCGACCCGTAGAGCACCGCGACGCGGTTGTCGTCGGCCTTCATGTCGTCGATCTCGGAGAACTCGGCGTCGACGCCCTTGGTGACGTTGTGCTTCGCCAGGTGCGAGTCGTCCGGCCGGATCAGGAAGTTCGGCTCGTGCAGCAGCTCGAGGATGTCCGCGTCGAGCGACCGGAGGTCGGGCTCCGACACGATCGTCGCGACCTGGTCGGGGTTGCGCAGGCACTCCAGCAGCAGGTAGTCCGCGCGCCACGGGTGGAACGCGTCCTCGGTGTGCAGCGTGAGCGTGTCGGTGCTGCCGATCCCCATCTGCTCGGTCTCGAAACCCTTGATGGGGAAGATGTCGTGCACGAGCCGGGCGTCCTGCTGGGTCTTCCAGCCGAACGGCTCACCGAGCAGGGATCCGTGCAGCAGCAGGAGGATCTCCTCGGCGAACTCCGGGGACGGCGTCGGGCGGCCGCGCCAGTGCTCCGGCGTCGGGCCGACACGCGCGTCGTCGATGTTGTGACCGCGGACGACGGCGTAGCCCAGCTCGTCCTCCAGCGCGAAGTCGCGCAGGAAGCGGCGCTGGCCCACGGGCAGTTCGGCGGCGAGCAGCGGCAGGTCGCGCAGCAGCTGCTCGTCCGCCGGGCCCGAGTACTCCTTGGCGATGCGCAGCGTCAGGTTCTCGGCCTCCGCGGCCTCTTCCGACGACAGGGTGTAGATCCGTTTGGGCGTGGACAAGGACTGCTCCCCCTCAATTGCTGTCTGGGAGTGCGATGAGGGCCTCTGCGGCTTCCCGGAAGCGGGATGCGACCCGTCGCACGGTTTCGGTGCGGTGAAGGTTGGTGCTGTGGTGCCATTCGACGAGGAGCTCTCCCTCGCCGGAACGCTCGATCTCCAGGTGCAGCGCGTACGGACGAACACCTCCGCTGGTGCTGTCGCCGCACAGGTCACCCGGTAGTTCGTCGACGATGAGGCCCCTGACCTCGTCGTCGTTCACGGCGTCGAGCCCGCCCGTGAAGTTGATGTTGATCTGACGGTCGGGCGCGGCGCGCAGGCGGCGCACCTCCTGGTCGTCGGCCGTCAGGTGGCGCAACGCGCCGTAGCCGACTCCGTGCCGTGGCAAGGACTTCAGGCTTTCCCGTGCCGCTTCGACGACTCCGGCGCCGTCGCTCAGGTCGTCGTGCCGGAGCACCACCGGGTGCACCGAGGTGAACCAGCCGACCGTGCGGGACAGGTCCGTGCCCGGTGCGACGCTCTCGCGGCCGTGGTGTTCGAGGTCGACGACGACCGTGTCGGTGCCGACCCACTCCCCCAGCGTCTGGTGCAGCGCGGCCAGAACGATGTCGAGCACCCTGGCGTTGGGCAGGCTTCCCGAGTCGAGCGCGACCTCGACGACCGCGGCCGAGTCCTCGGTGTTGGCACCGGTGGCGTCGACCGGCAGCGTGAAGGGCGTCTCCGCCTTCTCCAGCCAGTACGGCAGTTCGGCGCGGACCTCGTCGCTGTCCGCGAAGGTGGTGACCGACTCGGCCCACCTGCGGAACGACGTCGTCTTCGGCGGCAGCTCGTCACCCTGGTAGGCGGCGTCGAGGTCCTCCAGCAGGACGTTCCACGACACGCCGTCGACCACCAGGTGGTGCGCGACCAGGCCGAGGTGGGCGGGTTCGTCACCGCGGTCGAACAGGATCGCGGCCACCAGCGGCCCGTTCTCGAGGTCCAGCGAGCGTTGCAGCGCGTCCATGTGCTGCTGGGCATCGCCTCGGACGACCTCGAACCTGGCCGCCTCACCCGGTTCCACGACGTGCTGGTGCCAGCCGTCGGGCCCGTGGTGCAGGCGGGTGCGCAGGGCGTCGTGGTGCGTGACGACCGTGTTGAGCGCGGCGGCGAGCCTGCCGGCGTCGACGCCCGGCTCCAGCTCGAAGAGCCCGGACCAGTTCCAGTGGTTCCGGTCGTCGATGGTGGCGTTGGTGAACCACCGCTGGATGGGCGTGAGCGGCACCGGCCCGGTGGCCGGCCCCTCGTCGATCGTCGCGGGAACCGTTGCCACGGCGGCGAGTTCGGCGACCGTCTGGTGGGTGAACAGGTCCGCGACCGCGAGGCCGAGACCCGCGGCACGAGCCCGTGCCACCACCTGCAGGCTGGCGATCGAGTCGCCACCCAGGTCGAAGAAGTTGTCGTGCACACCGACGCGGTCGGCACCGAGCAACTTCGCCCAGATCTCCGTGAGAGCGCGTTCCTGGTCGTTGCGCGGGGCGACGAACTCCTGGTCCTCCTCGGGCGCGGCCGGTTCGGGCAGGGCACGGCGGTCGAGCTTGCCGTTGGCGGTCAACGGAAGCGCGTCGAGCGTCACGAACGCGGTTGGCACCAGGTAGTCGGGCAGCCGCTCGCGCAGGAACGCGCGCAACTCTCCGGTCTCGGCGTCGGTGACCACGTAGGCCACCAGCCGCTTCCCGGTCCCCGACGCCGTGGCGACGACAGCCGCCGCCCGCACACCCTCGTGAGTGCTCAGCAGTGCCTCGACCTCACCGGGCTCGACCCGGAAGCCCCGGATCTTGACCTGGTCGTCAGCGCGGCCGAGGAACTCCAGCGTCCCGTCGGCACGCCACCGGGCCCGGTCTCCCGTGCGGTACAGGCGTTCGCCCTGCTGTGTCGGGTCGGGAACGAACCGTTCCGCGGTGAGGTCCGCACGGCCGACGTACCCGCGCGCCACACCCGGACCACCGACGAACAGCTCGCCGGCGACACCGGGCGGCACCACCTGGAGCCACGAGTCGAGCACGAACGCCCGCATGCCCGCGAACGGCCGGCCGATCGGCACCTGCGTGGTGACACCGTTGAGGGTGTGGATGGTGCACGTCATGGTGGTCTCAGTGGGCCCGTAGGCGTTCACGATCCGCAGGTCCGGCCGCCGTTCGCGAGCCGTGCGGGCGTGCTGTGCCTGCAGGGCGTCACCACCGACCACGAGCAGCCGCAGGCCGTCGAGCACGTCGGGCGAGGTCTCGACCAGCTGGTGGAAGAGGCCCGTCGTGAGCAGCGACGCCGTGATGTCGTTGTCCCGCAGGAACTTGCCGACGTCCATCCGCTCGGCGACGTCGGCGGGGCCGACGACGAGGGTGGCGCCGTTGAGCAGGGCCAGCCAGATCTCGAACGCACCGGTGTCGAAGCCGATGCCCGCGAGGTGCGAGACGACGTCGCCGGGTTCCACGCGCACGGCCGGGTCGGTGACGACCCTGGCCACGCCCTCGTGGGTCAGCGACACGCCCTTCGGGACTCCGGTGGAGCCGGAGGTGAACAGCACGTACAGCTCGCTGTCGGGGGCGCCGGCAACAGGAAGCGACCGGTCGTTCTGCGGAACCTCCAGAACGTTCACGTCGAGAACGCGAACTCGGGGGATGTCGAGCGGCCACTCCCGGTCCGTGACCACCACACCGACCTCGGCCGCCCCCACCATCTGCGCGAGGCGAGCCGAGTTCTGCGCCGGGTCCAGCGGCACGTAGCTGCCCCCGGCCCCGATCACCCCGAGCATCGCGACGATCAGCTCGACCCCGCGGTCCAGGTGCAGCCCGACCCGCGTGCCCACCCCCACGCCCTGCGTCCGCAACCACCGAGCCACCCCGGCGGCCCGCCGGTCGAGTTCGGCGTACGTCAACTCGCGGCCACCCCGGAGCGCGATCCGGTCCGGGTGAGCCAGCACCTGCCGTCCGAACAACGCGACCAGGTGCGCCTCCGGCATCTCGCGGGCCGCGGACGAGCTCCACTCCAGCACCTCGGCCCGCCGGTCGGCGTCCAGCAGCGCGATCTCCCGCACCGGCGTGCCCGGCGTCTCCGCGACCGTGGTCAGGATGAGCTCCAGCTGGTCGACCAGCGCCTCGACCGTCGCCGAGTCGAACGCACCCGTCGAGTACTCGCACAGCAGCGCCAGCTGGCCGTCGACGTCCACGACGAGCTTCAGCGGGTACCGGCCCTGCTCCAGCATGGCGGGCGAGTCGAACTCGTCCCCGTCGTCGTCGCCCTCGTCGTCCAGGCCACTGGGCAGGTTCTGCACCGCGACGATGCTCTCGAACAGCCTCGGCACACCGGCGATCCGCTGGATGTCGACCAACGGCGAGTGCTCGAACCGTTGTGCCGCAACCTGTCCTTCCTGGACGGTCCGCAACCACTGCTCGAACGGTGTGCGGTCGCCGGGAACCCGGATCCGCACGGGCAGCGTGTTGATGAACAGGCCGACGATCGACTCGACACCGGGCAGTGCGGCCGGGCGTCCCGACACGGTGAGTCCGAAGACGATGTCGTCGTCACCGCTGTGCGACGCCAGCAACAACGCCCACGCGGCCTGCACGACGGCGCTGATCGTGACGTGCTCGCGCCGTGCGAGCGCCTCCAGCGCGAGGGCGACGCTCTCCGGCAGTTCGCGGTGGTGCCTGCCCTGGTCCCAGTGCACTCGCGAGGTGCGGTCGACGGGCAGCGCGGTCGGCGACGTGAAGCCGTCGAGGTACTCGCGCCAGAAGTCGTCCGCCGCGGGCTGCTCCTGCAGCCACGCGATGTAGTCGCGGTACGGGCGGACCGGCGGCAGCGACTGCTTCCGGTACGCCGCCAGCACCTCGTCCCAGACGAGCGGGATGCTCCAGCCGTCGAGGTAGAGGTGGTGGAACGTGAACACGACCCACTGGCGGTCGCCACGGTCGGCCACGTACACCCGCAGCAACGGCGCGGTGGTGACGTCGAACCCGCGCCGCTGGTCGGCGTCGAGCAGGTCGTCCAGGGCAGCGCCGGGATCGGTCACGGACGTCCAGTCGAGCACCTCGAACGGCACGTCGACCTCGCCGATCACGACCTGCAGCGGTTCCTCGACGCCCTCCCACACGAACGCGCTGCGCAGCGCGGGGTGCCGTCCGACGACGGTCCGCCACGCATCGCGCAGGGCGGCGGCGTCGAGCGGCCCGCGCAGCTCGCGCACGTCCTGCGCCCAGTACACCGCGGTGTCGGCGGGCGCCTCCAGGACGTGGAACAGCATGCCCTGCTGCATGGGCGACAACGGGTACGCGTCCACGGCGCCCGGCACCCGCGCCTTGAGCGGCTCCAGGTCCGCCAACGGCTTCGCGACGACCTGCGAGCCGACCGCGACGCCGGTGTGGAGCGCGATCTGCTGGATGGTCTGGTGAGTGAAGAGGTCGGCGATCTTCAGTTCCAGGCCGGCCTCCCGCGCACGGGCCACGACCTGGAGGCTGACGATCGAGTCGCCGCCCAGCTCGAAGTAGTTGTCGTGCACGCCGACCCGTTCGACGCCGAGCACCTGCGACCACACGGCGGCCAGCGCCCGTTCGACGTCGGTGCTGGGCGCGACGCTCGTGGACTCCGGCGCCTCGGGCAACGGCAGCGCGCGCTTGTCGAGCTTCCCGTTGGAGTTCAACGGCAGCTCGTCGAGCTGCACGATCGCTGACGGCACCAGGAACTCCGGCAGCCGCTCGGCGAGGAAGCCCTTCAACTCCGCTGCATCGGCCGTGCTCACGACGTACGCGACGAGCCGCTTGCCCTGCTGCAGCTCACGAACGACCACGGCGGCGTTGGCGACCTCCGGATGTCCGGCGAGCACGTGCTCGACCTCACCGGGCTCGACCCGGAACCCGCGGATCTTGACCTGGTCGTCGGTGCGCCCGACGAAGTCGACCGCCCCGTCCGCGCCCCACTGCACCAGGTCACCGGTGCGGTACATGCGGGCGCCGGGCACGTCCGGGTCGGGAACGAACCGCTCGGCGGCCAGGTCGGCACGTCCCGCGTAGCCACGGGCCAGGCCGGTACCACCGATGTACAGCTCGCCCGGCACGCCGACGGGCGTGGGCCGCAGCCACTGGTCCAGCACGGAGAAGCGCAGGCCCCGCAACGGGTCGCCGATCGGCACGGTCGCCGGGCCGAGCCGTCCGGTGTGCATGTCGTGGAACGACGCGTACACAGTGGACTCGGTCGGCCCGTACATGTTGAAGACGCCGACGGCCGGGTTCGCGTCCAGCACCTTGCGCGCCTGGACGGGAGACATGCCCTCGCCGCCCGCGAGCACCTTGCGGTGCCCCGAGAACACGGCGGGATCGGTGTCCGCCAGCTGGTGGAACAGACCGGTGGTCATGAACGACAACGTGACGCCGTGCTCGGTGTAGAGCTTGGCGACGTCGAGCCGTTCGGCCAGGTTCGCGGGGGCGATGGCGAGGGTGGCGCCGGTCAGCAGCGCGGTCCAGATCTCCCAGGTGGAGGCGTCGAACGACACCGCCGCCATGTGCGCCACGACGTCGCCGGGGTGAGCGGCGACCGCGGGGTCGAGGACGACCCGCAGGACGCCTTCCTCGGTGACCTCGACGCCCTTGGGGACGCCGGTCGAGCCCGAGGTGAACATCGTGTAGACCAGGCGCCCCGGCACGGCGGCGAGTTCGGGCCACTCCCCAGCCGAAGTCTCCAGCTCCGCGAGATCAACGACACGCGGTCCTTCGAGCGCGTAGTCGCCACGGGACACGACCAGCTCGACACCGGCCGCCGCCTGCACGTCACGCAACCGGCTGTGCGGCAGCGCCGGGTCCAGCGGCACGTACGTCCCGCCCGCCTGCGCCACGGCGAGGATCGCGACCACGAGGTCGGCCGACCGCTCGAACCACAACCCGACACGGGTCTCGTCCCGCACACCGGCAGCACGCAGGCCAGAGGCGACGCGGGCAACCCGGTCGCCGAGTTCGGCGTAGGTCCACTCCGCGGCACCGTCCCGAACCGCCACCTGGTCGCCGAACCCGGCCACCGCCCGCCGGAACCGCTCCGCCAGCCCCACGAACGGTTCGTCCGCCGCCGGCCCCACGCCCCACCCGTCAGCAGCGGCAGGCGTCATCTCGCGCACCACGGCCAACGGCCGGCGCGCGGCAGCGGTCAGCACCTCGGCGAGCTGCCCGAGCAGTCGCTCCACAGTGGACGCGTCGAACGCGCCGGTGGAGAAGTTGGCCTCCACCTTCAGGGTCGCTTCGAGGTCGACCGCGAGGATGATCGGGTAGTGCATCTGCTCGACGGAGTCGGTCGAGGCGAACAGCTCCTCCGGGTCCTCCTCGCCCTCCTCCGGCGCCGCGCCCTGCGGGTAGTTGCCGAAGACCAGCATGCTGTCGAACAGGCCGCCCGTGGCGACGCGCTGGATGTCGGCGAGCGGCGTGTGCTCGTGCCGCTGCACCGCGACCTGGTTCTCCTGCAGGTCGCCGAGCCAGTCGGCGAACGACGTCTCCCAGGCCACGCGGACCCGCACCGGCAGCGTGTTGATGAACAGGCCGACGATCGACTCGACACCGGGCAGGTCTGCGGGCCGGCCGGACACCGTCAGGCCGAACACGACGTCGTCCTCGCCTGAGTAGGCCGCCAGCAGCACGGACCACGCCGCCTGCACGACCGTCGACAGCGTGACGCGCTGGTCACGTGCCAGCGACATCAGCGCGGTCGTGACGTCGCGGGGCAGCGCCAGTTCGCGCCGGTCCTGCGACCAGTGCTCACGCACCACGCGGTCGACCGGCAGCGGCGTCGGCGAGTCGAACCCGGCCAGGTACTCGCGCCAGAACCCCTCCGCTTCAACGGAGTCGCGCCGGCCAAGCCACGCGATGAAGTCGCGGTACGGGCGCACCGGCGGCAGCGACTCGCCCTGGTAGGCGGCCGTGACCTCGTCCCACAGCAGCGGGATGCTCCAGCCGTCGGCGTAGAGGTGGTGGAACGCCAGCAGGATCCAGTGGCGATCGCGGCCCTGCGCGACGGTGACCCGCAGCAACGGCGCCACGCTCAGGTCGCAACCACGAGCGCGGTCCTCGGCCAGCAGTTCGTCGACCGCGGCGTCGGGATCTTCGACGGACGTCCAGTCGCGCACCTCGAACGGCACCTGGACGTCGCCCACGACGACCTGCAGGGGCTCGCCCGTCCACACGAAACCGGTGCGCAGCGCGGGATGCCGGTCGAGCACGAGCTGCCACGCGGCGCGCATGGCCTCGACGTCCAGCTCACCGGTCAGCTCGCGGACGTCCTGCGTCCAGTAGACACCGCTGTCCGGCGACTCGACGGCGTGGAACAGCATGCCCTGCTGCAACGGCGACAGCGGGTAGGCGTCGACCAGTCCGGGAGTCCGCTCCACCAGAGCGTCCAAAGAGGACTGCGAGAGCGAGGCCAGCGGAACGTCCGACGGCGTCAGGCCGGAGGCACCGGACACGCAGTGCTCCGCGATCCCGGCCAGCGCGGCGACGTACTCCGAGGCGAGGCGCGCGATCGTCGAACGGTCGTGCAGGTTGGTGCTGTACTGCAGCTCCACGGACAGGGTGCCGTCGGCGGCCTGGACCACCTCGACGCCGAGCACGTGCGAGCGCAGCCCGCCGTCGCCCTCGGCCGGACCACCCAGTTCCTCGGAGAGCTCACGGGCGAACAGGCCGTCCGACTCCTCGACGGCGTCGACACCACCGAGGTAGTTGAAGACGACCGGGCGAGCGGGCGCGTCACGGAGCTGAGCGTCCCGCTCGCGCAGCACGGTGTAGCCGACACCGCGGCGCGGCACGGAACGCAGCTGCTCCTTGACCGCCTTGATCACGCCGGACACGTCGTCGAGGTCGGAGTGCCGCAGCCCCACGGGGTGGATGGCGGTGAACCAGCCGACGGTGCGGCTCAGGTCGATGCCGTCGGCGATCGGCTCGCGGCCGTGGCTCTCCAGGTCGATCGCGGCGGCACCCGCGCCCGTCCAGCGGCCGAGCACCTGCAGCAGCCCGGCGAGGAGCAGTTCGTGGCCCTGGGTGCGGTAGGCGCGGTGGGCCTGCGTGAGGAGCACCGAAGTGCTTTCCGCGTCAAGGGAAACGCGCACGGACTCGGTCGAGTCCTCGGTGTTGGGCCCGTCGAGGTCGGCCGGCACGGGCGTGGTCGTCCGCACGACGTCGCGCCACCAGGCCAGTTCGTCCTGCGGGTCGAACGCCTCCAGCGCGGCCGCCCACTCCTGGTACGAGGTGGTCTTGGGAGGCAGGACACCGCCGGAGTAGGCAGTCTCCAGGTCCTCCAGCAGGACGTTCCACGAGACCGCGTCCACGACGTAGTGGTGCACGGTGAGGCCGAACCACGCCGGCCGCTCGCCCCGGTCCACGTACACGGCGCGCAGCAGCGGACCGTCGACCAGGCTCAGCGACGTCTGCGCGGTCGTCATGGCCGCGGTGACGGCCTCGTCCAGCGCGACACCGTCGAGTCCGGTCGCGTCGAGCACGCTGACCAGTTCGGCGGTCTCGGCGGCGAGGTTCTCCTGCCCGTCCCCGACGAGGCGCAACCGCAGGGCGTCGTGGTGCGCGACGACGGTGCCGAGCGCGGCCCGCATCGTGCTCGCGGCGGTGCCCGGCTCCAGCTCGAACATGCCCGACCAGTTGAAGTGGTCGCGTTGCGGCAGTTCCTCGCGCAGGAACCAGCTCTGGATGGGCGTGAACGCCACGGGCCCGCTGACGGTGCCCTGGTCGGCCGTGGGCTCCTCCGCCGTGCTGACGCGGGCCGCGAGCTCCTGGACCGTCTGGTGGGTGAAGAGGTCCGCGATCTCCAGTCGCAGTCCGGCGGCGCGCGCCCTCGACACGATCTGGAGGCTGACGATCGAGTCGCCGCCCAGCTCGAAGAAGTTGTCGTGCACGCCGACGCGGTCGACGCCGAGCACCTGCGTCCACACCTCGGCGAGCGTGCGCTCGGCCTCCGTGCTGGGCGCTTCGTACGCGGTCGTGCGCTCGGGCGCGCCGGGGTCGGGCAGCGCCCGCACGTCCAGCTTGCCGTTGGGGTTCAACGGCAACTCGTCCATCGGCACGACCGCCGACGGCACCAGGAACTCCGGCAGGCGTTCGGCGAGGAAGCGCCGGAGGTCCGCGGGCTCCACGGTGCTGACGACGTACGCGATCAGCCGCTTGTCGTTCACGATCACGGCCGCGTTCGCGACGTCCGGGTGACCGGCGAGCACGTGCTCGACCTCGCCCGGCTCCACGCGGAAGCCGCGGATCTTGACCTGGTTGTCGGTGCGCCCCACGAAGTCGACGGCGCCGTCGGCACCCCACCGCACCAGGTCACCGGTGCGGTACATGCGGGCGCCAGGCACGTACGGGTCGGCGAGGAACCGTTCGGCGGCCAGGTCGGCACGCCCCGCGTAGCCGCGCGCCAGGCCGGTGCCGCCGATGTACAGCTCGCCCGGCACGCCGATCGGCGTCGGCTGCAACCAGCGGTCCAGCACGTAGAACCGCAGGCCGCGCAACGCGGTTCCGATCGGGACCGACGACGGACCGAGCCGCCCGGTGTGCATGTCGTGGAACGACGCGTACACAGTGGACTCGGTCGGCCCGTACATGTTGTAGATCGCCACGGACGGGTTGGCGTCGAGCACCTTGCGCGCCTGGACGGGCGACATCGCCTCGCCGCCTGCCAGCACCAGGCGGTGCCCGGAGAACACGGCCGGGTCGGTGTCCGCCAGCTGGTGGAACAGGCCGGTGGTCATGAACGACAACGTCACGTCGTGCCGCGCGAAGAGCTTGGCGACGTCCATCCGCTCGGCCAGGTTCGCCGGCGCCACGGCCAGGGTGGCGCCGCTCAGCAACGCCGTCCAGATCTCCCAGGTGGAGGCGTCGAACGACACCGCCGCCATGTGCGCGACCACGTCTCCGGGCCGTGCGGTCACTGCCGGGTCGAGGACGACGCGGACGACGCCCTCCTCGGTGACCTCGACGCCCTTGGGGACGCCGGTCGAGCCCGAGGTGAACATCGTGTAGACCAGACGTTCAGGCAGGGCAACGAGTTCGAGCCGCTCGGCCGGGCTGGTGACCAGTTCCGCGAACTCGACGACACGCGGACCGTCCAGCGCGTAGTCGCCGCGCGACACGACCAGCTCGACCCCGGCCGCCGCCTGCACGTCCCTCAACCGGCCGTGCGGCAACGCCGGGTCCAGCGGAACGTACGTCCCGCCTGCCTGCGCCACGGCGAGGATCGCGACCACCAGATCGGCCGACCGCTCGAACCACAACCCGACACGGGTCTCGTCCCGCACACCGGCCGCACCCAGGCCGGAAGCCACCCGAGCGACCCGCTCACCGAGTTCGGCGTAGGTCAGCTCGACGGCACCGTCCCGAACGGCCACCTG
Source organism: Lentzea sp. NPDC058436 (assembly GCF_042721515.1). Taxonomy (NCBI): domain Bacteria; kingdom Bacillati; phylum Actinomycetota; class Actinomycetes; order Pseudonocardiales; family Pseudonocardiaceae; genus Lentzea; species Lentzea sp. NPDC058436. Next base: position 1,115,283 of record NZ_JBHXLF010000002.1, on the reverse strand, counting down.
GCCGTCGAACTCGTCCACCGCACGCCGGAACCGTTCGGCCAGACCGACGAACTGCTCGTCCGCCGCAGGCCCCACACCCCACTCGGTCACCGGCGCGGGCGTCACCTCGCGCACGAGCTGCTCGGGACGTTCCACTGCGGCGGACAGCACGGCCTGCAGCTGGTCGAGCAGCCTGTCGACGGTGGCCTCGTCGAACGCGCCGGTCGAGAACTCGGCCTCGATCTTGAGCGTGTCCTCCAGGTCGACCGCGAACGCGATCGGGTAGTTCACCTGCTCGATCGAGTCGAGGGCACCGAAGCGGTCCTCGTCGTCGTTCTCCTCGTCCTCTTCGGACAGAAGGGCCTGCGGGTAGTTGCCGAACACGACGATGCTGTCGAAGACACCGCTGCCGCGCGGGAGTTCCGACCAGCGCTTGATGTCCGAGAGCGCGGTGAACTCGTAGCGCTGCACCGCGACCTGGTTGGCCTGCAGCTCTCCCAGCCAGTCGGCGAAGGAGTGCTCCCACGAGATGCGCACGCGCACGGGCAGCGTGTTGATGAAGACGCCGACCATCGACTCGACGCCGGGCAGGTCGGCGGGACGGCCGGACACGGTGAGGCCGTAGACGACCTCGTCGTCGCCGGAGTAGGCGGACAGCAGGAGTGCCCACGCCGCCTGGATGACCGTGGACGGAGTGACGCGCTTTCGCCGGGCCAGGTCCATGATCGACGTGGTCAGGGCCTCGGGCAGCTCGGCGTGGCGGCGGCCCTGGGCCCAGTGCTCGCGAACCGAGTGGTCGACGGGCAACGCCGTCGGGGCGTCGAAGCCGGCGAGGTAGTCGCGCCAGAACGCCTCGGCCTCGGCGCGGTCGCGCTTGCCCAGCCAGGCGATGAAGTCGCGGTAGGGGCGCACGGGTTCGAGGTCGGGGGTCGTGCCGCGGCACAGCGCGTCGTAGGTCGCGCCGACCTCTTCGAGGACGACGGGCACGCTCCAGCCGTCGCACAGTCCCGAGTAGAGCGCCCACACCATGCGGTGGTGGCTGGTGCCGTCGTTGATGACGTGCACGCGCATGAGGGGCGGCTTGGTGAGGTCGAAGCCCTGGGCGCGGTCGCGGGCGAGCAGGTCGTCGAGTGCGGCCTTCTGGTCGGCGACGGCCGTCCAGTCGTGCACCTCGAACGGCACCTGGACGTCACCCATGACGACCTGGAGCGGCTCGGGCACGCCCTCCCACACGAAACCGGTGCGCAGCACGGCGTGGCGGGCGACCACCGACTCCCACGCGCGGCGCATGGCGTCGAGGTCGAGCACCCCGTCGAACTCGTAGAGCCCCTGCGCCCAGTAGACGCCCTTGTCCGATTGCGCCTCCAGGACGTGGAAAAGCATGCCCTGCTGAACAGGCGCCAACGGATACATATCTTCGATCACAGATCCGGCCCTCCCCTGCGTCAATTTTTACACAAAAGACGCACGAAAGGGCAAGGAACTGTGCCCGTTCTGCCATAAGAAATTCCAATGGACACAGAAAAACGGCGTGCCACATTAAAATGGCACGCCGAACACAACCCTTCATCACCGTTTAAATCGTTCCCCCAGATGCGCAGACCCCAGTGCGCTAAATGCCGCCGAGCTTGCTCCCGATCACCCTCCCATCTGCTTGAGCACGGCGGCGAGACTCGCTTGATCGATGTTGGCCAGCGGGAAGTCGGACGGAGTCACGCCGCCGGCTCCCGACTGGCAGTGCTCCACGAGGTCGCGGAGCACGTCCACATAACGCGCCGCGAGACGCTCGACGGTCGCCTTCGAGTGGACGTTGGTGCTGAAATACCACTCGACCAGCAGACGACCGTCCGAGGTCTGCTCGGCTTCGATGTGGAGAAGGTGCGAACGGTTCCCCTGTTCGTTCTCCGTCGGCCCGCAGAGGTCGGAGGAAAGTTCTTCGCTAATCAAACCGACAGCATCGTCGCCCGCAGCGTCGAACGCTCCAAGATAGTTGAACAGAACCGGCCGCGCAGGCGCTTCGACCAATCGCTCGTCGCGTTCGAGGTAACGGAGGATCCCGTACCCGACGCCGCGGCGCGGCACGGTCCGCAGCTGCTCCTTGACCGCCTTGATCAGCTCACCGCTGTCGTTCAGGCGGTGGTGCCGCAGGCGCACCGGGAAGATCGACGTGAACCAGCCGACGGTGCGGGACAGGTCGACGCCGTCGGCGATCGCCTCACGTCCGTGGCTCTCCAGGTCGATCGTGACGTCGCCGACGCCCGCCCACTCGCCGAGCGTCTTGAGCAGCGCGGCCAGCAGCAGGTCGTTGATCTGCGTCCGGTAGGCCTTGTGCGCCTCACCGAGCAGCAGTTCGGTCGACCTCACGTCGAGCCAGCCGCGGACCGTGTCGGCCGACTCCTCGGTGTTGGCACCACGACCGTCGACGGGCACCGCGGTGACGCGATCGGTCTGCGCCACCCAGTGATCGCGTTCGGCCTGCGGGTCGTCGGCGTGCAGCACCTCGGCCCACTGCTGGAACGACGTCGTCTTCGGCCCGAGCGACCCGCCCTGGTAGACGGTGTCGAGGTCCTCCAGCAGCACGTTCCACGCCACGCCGTCCATGACGAAGTGGTGCGCCGTGAGCCCGAGCCACGCCGGTTCGTCACCGCGGTCGAAGTAGAGCGCGGAGACGAGCGGACCTTCCGCCAGCCGCAACGACAGCTGCGCCTCGGTCATGATCGCCACGACCTCGTCGTCGTTCGCGGCGGTGACGACGCGAAGCACGGACGGCAGCTCACCGTCGTTGTCCTGCACCCAGGTGTCGCCGTCCTGGCGGAACCTGATGCGCAGTGCGTCGTGATGGGCGACGACGGTGTCGACCGCCCGCGCGAGCCGTTCCGGATCGGTGCCGGCCGCCAGTTCGAACACACCCGACCAGTTCCAGTGGTCGCGATCGGGGATGTCCTCCTCGACGAACCAGTGCTGGATCGGCGTGAGCGGCACCGGACCGGCGACGACACCCTGTTCGGCGAGCATGGCGGTGGGCGTGTCCCGCACGACCGGTGCGAGCTCGGCGATCGTCTGGTGGGCGAACACGTCCGCCACGTCCACGCCCAGACCGGCCGCACGGGTGCGCGCCACGATCTGCAGACTCAGGATCGAGTCGCCGCCCAGCTCGAAGAAGTTGTCGTGCACGCCAACGCGTTCGAGGCCGAGCACCTGCGCCCACACCTCGGCCAGCACGTCCTCGGCGGACGTCCGGGGCGCCTCGAACACCTCGGCCGTCGTCTCGGGCTCCGGGTCGGGCAGCCCCTTGCGGTCGACCTTGCCGTTCGGCGTCAGCGGCAGCTTGTCGAGGGCCACGAACACCGACGGCACCAGGTAGTCCGGCACCCGCTCACGCAACCAGGTCCGCAGCTCCTTCGAGCTGAACTCACCTTCCGCGACCACGTACGCGACCAGGCGCTTGCCACCGTGTGGCCCGCCATCCCGTGCCACCACAACGACATCACGCACGTCGTCGTGATCACCGATGACGACCTCGACCTCACCGGGCTCAACCCGGTAGCCGCGGATCTTGACCTGCTCGTCGACCCGACCCAGGAACTCGATCGTCCCGTCGGCACGCCACCTCGCCCGGTCACCGGTCCGGTAGAGCCTTCCGCCGGCCGCACCGAACACGTCGGGCACGAACCGTTCCGCAGTGAGGTCGGCGCGGTTCACGTAACCCCGTGCCACACCGGGACCACCGACCAGCAGCTCACCCGGCACGCCGACCGGAGCCGGGCGCAGCGCGTCGTCGACGATGACGGCACGGGCACCCGCCAGCGGCGTGCCGATGGGCACGACGGCCTGGGGGTGGTCCTCGCCGACCGGGTGGAAGATCGAGTCGATCGCCGCCTCGGTCACGCCGAACACGTTGCCCGGCACGGCGTTAGGCGCCACCTCCGCCACCGCCGTGGTCAGCGCGTCGTGCGTCCACATGTCGGTGCCGGAGATCACGAGCCGCAGCGACTCGACCGGCCCGGCTTCGCGGCAGTGCGCCGCCAGGTCGCGCAGCAGCATGCCGGGGACGATCTCGGCGATCGCCACACCGTCGTCGGAGAGTGTGCGGTGCAACGACTCCACGGACACATGCTCGTCGTGCGGCAGGAACACCACGGTCTGCCCGAACGCCAGCGCCCGCGTCATGTCACCGATCGACACGTCGAAACCGGGCCCGGACATCGAGAGCACCGGGCCGGGTCCGCCCAGCGAGGCGAGTCCGTCACGCCAACCGGCCACATAGGACGAAAGCGCGCCGTGGGTGACGGCAACGCCCTTGGGACGTCCGGTCGAGCCGGAGGTGTAGGCGATGTACGCCAACGAGCTGGGGTCGATCGGTGGGAGAGGCTCTCCGGAGACGGAGGACGTGTCGTCCAGGAGCAGCACCGCACCGGAGAACCCGGCCGACCCCGCCGACTCCCCGGCCGACCCCGACGCCTCGCCCTTCAGCCCCGACAGTTCCCCAGCCAGCTCCGAGGTCGTGACCACCGCGACCACCCCGGCGTCCGCCAGCAAGAACTCCAGCCGTTCCGCCGGCAGCCCGGGGTTGACCGGCACGTACACGCCACCAGACCGCAGCACACCCTGGAACGCCACCGCCAGCTCGATCCCACGCGGCACCAGCACCGCCACCGGCGACTCGGCCGTGACCCCCGCACGCCGCAACCGTGCCGCCAGTCCGGCGGACCGGGCGTCCAGCTCGGCGAACGTCAGGCTCCGCTCGCCACACCTCGCGGCGACACCGTCCGTCCACCCCCGAACCAGCTCCGGCACCGGCAGCTCAACGGCCGGAACCGCCGTCTCACCCTGCGCCACCAGCCGGGCGGCCTGCTCCGGACGCTGCAACGGCAGCTCCGCGACGGCCAGGTCCGGCTCGTCCGCGACCGCCGTCAGCACCACGACCATCTGGTCGAGCACGCGTTCGATCGTCGTGCCGTCGAACGCGGCCGTGGAGAACTCCGCTTCGATCTTGAGCGTGTCCTCCAAGTCCACCGCGAACGTGAGCGGGTAGTTGCCCTGCTCGACGGACTCGACGGCGTCCGCCCAGTCCTCGCCCGCCTCGTCGGGTGCCTCCTCCTGCGGGTAGTTGCCGAACACGACGATGCTGTCGAAGAGACCTCGACCGTGCGGAACAGCCGACCACCGCTGGACGTCCACCAGCGGCGTGAACTCGAACCGTTGCAGTGCGACCTGGTTGTCGCTCAGCTCGTGCAGCCACGAGCTGAACGGCGTGCCACCGGGGATCGAGGCGCGGACGGGCAGCGTGTTGATGAACAACCCGACCATCGACTCGACCCCGGCCAGGTCGGCCGGGCGACCCGACACGGTCAGGCCGAACACCACGTCGTTCTCACCGGAGTTGGCGGACAGCACCTTGGCCCACGCCGCCTGCACGACCGTCGACAACGTGACGCGTTCGCGCCGGGCAAGCCGCACAAGCCTGCTGGTGACGTCGTCGGTGAGGTGCGTGCGCCGCCGGTCCTGGGCGTAGTGGCTCGCGGCCAGCCGGTCGACGGGCAACGTCGTCGGCGCCTCGAAGCCGTCGAGGTAGGTGCGCCAGAACCCTTCCGTGTCAGCGGGATCGCGCCGGCCGAGCCACGCGATGTAGTCGCGGTACGGACGTGCGGGCGGCAGCGACTGCCCCTGGTAGGCGGCGGACACCTCGTCCATCACCACCGGGAGGCTCCAGCCGTCGCACAACCCCTGGTACAGACCCCAGACCAGCCAGTTCTGGCCGTTGCCGCGGTCCACCAGGTAGAGCCGGGTGAGCGGCGGCCGGGCGAGGTCGAAGCCGAGCCCGCGGTCCTTCTCCAGCAGCTTCTGCAGCCGGGCCTGCTGGGCGGCCTCGTCCAGCTTCGACCAGTCGTGAGTCGTCACCGGCACGTCGACCTCGGCCAGCACGATCTGCACCGGTTCGCTGACGCCCTCCCACACGAACCCGCTGCGCAGCGCGGCGTGCCGGGCGATCACCTGGCGCCAAGCCGTCGCCAGCCTGTCGGCGTCGATCGTCCCGGCCAGGTCGTAGACGCCCTGGCCCCAGTAGAGCCCGTCGCCTTCGTCCGGGGCGCCGACGACACCGAACAACATGCCCGACTGCACCGGAGCCAACCGGTACACGTCGGCCAGCGCGCGGTTCGCCGCGAGCCAGTCGACCTCGGCCTGGGTCAGGGAGGCCAGAGGGAAGTCCGACGGCGTGAACCCGTTGGCCTCCCTGCAATGCGCGACCAGTTCGCGCAACGCCTCGACATAGCGGGCCGCGACCCGTTCGACGGTGGCGGTGTCGTGGATGTTCGCCGAGTGGAACCACTCGATCGACAACCGGCCGTCCGCCGTCTGCTGCACCTCAAGCTGCAACAGGTGCGACCGCGTGCCGCCGTCCGCCTCGCTCGGCCCGGCCAGATCGGCGTCCAGTTCGCGGCGGATCAACCCACCCGAGTCGTCGCCGCCGTCGTGTGCGCCGAGGTAGTTGAACAGCACCGGACGCTCGTCCGCCGCCAGTTCGTCGTGCAGCCACCGCAGCACGCCGTAACCGACGCCCCGACGCGGCACCGACCGCAGCTCCTCCTTGACGGCCTTGATCGCCGCCGCCGGATCACCCTGGTTGGTGAGGCGCACCGGGAAGATGGAGGTGAACCAACCCACCGTGCGTGACAGGTCCGCACCCTCACGACCATGGCTCTCCAGGTCGATCGTGATGTGGTCTTCGCCTGCCCACTCGCCCAACGCCTGCGCGAGAGCGGTCAGCAGCAGATCCTGGCCCTGCGTGCGATACGCCTTGTGCGCGTCACCGAGCAGCGCCGCCGTCGTCTCAGCATCCAGCCACGACTGCACGATCGACTCGGACGCGTCATCGTTCACGCCCTCGCCATCGGCCGGAAGCGCGACCACATCAGCGGTCGCGTTGATCCAGTGCTCACGTTCGCCGCTCGCGTCGTCGTCCTGCAGCTGCAACGCCCACTGCTGGAACGACGTCGTCTTCGGTCCCAGTTTCCGGCCTTCGTACGCGGTGTCGAGGTCCTCCAACAGGACGTTCCACGACACGCCGTCCATCACCAGGTGGTGCACGGTCAACCCGAGCCACGCCGGTTCGCTGCCGCGATCGAAGTACACGGCGGCGAGCAGCGGACCGTCGGCCAACCGCAACGACTTCTGCGCCTCGGTCATGTGCTCGACCACGCCGTTGTCCACGACCCGCAGGAACCCGCCACCGTCGACCGGCGCGTTGTGCTGACTGTCCGGTGTGAACCGGATGCGCAACGCGTCGTGGTGAGCGACAACGGCGTCGAGCGCCCGGCTCAGTCGCGCCGGGTCGGTGCCCGGAGCCAGTTCGAACATGCCCGACCAGTTCCAGTGGTCCCGGTCCGGCAGGTCCTGCGCCAGGAACCAACGCTGGATCGGCGTGAACGGAACAGCCCCGGTCACCACACCCTGCTCGGCCAGCGTCGCCGTCGGCGCGTCCCGCACCACCGATGCCAACTCGGCCACCGACTGGTGCGTGAACACGTCGGCCACGTCGACACCGAGTCCGGCCGCACGAACCCGAGCCACGATCTGCAGGCTCAGGATCGAGTCGCCGCCGAGCTCGAAGAAGTTGTCGTGCACGCCAACGCGTTCCACCCCGAGAACCTGCGACCAGACGGCCGCGAGCGTCTCCTCGGCAGCGGTCCTCGGTGCGACGAACACCTCACCGGCGACCTCAGGCTCCGGCTCGGGCAACCCCTTGCGGTCGACCTTGCCGTTCGGCGTCAGCGGCAGCTTGTCGAGAGCCACGAACACCGACGGCACCAGGTAGTCCGGCACCCGCTCACGAAGCCAGGTCCGCAATTCCTTGACGCTGAACTCACCCTCGGCGACCACGTACGCGACAAGCCTCTTACCACCGTGCGGCCCGCCATCCCGTGCCACCACAACAACATCACGGACGTCTTCGTGGTCGCCGATGACGACCTCGACCTCACCCGGTTCGACCCGGTAACCGCGGATCTTGACCTGCTCGTCGACCCGTCCGAGGAACTCGATCGTCCCGTCGGCACGCCACCTGGCCCGGTCACCGGTCCGGTACAACCGACCGCCCGACGCCCCGAACACGTCAGGCACGAACCGCTCGGCGGTCAGGTCCGGCCGGCCCACATAGCCCTGGGCCACACCGGATCCACCGACCAGCAGCTCACCCGGCACACCCACCGGCACAGGCTGCAACGACCCGTCCACCACGAACGCCTGAGCACCCGCCAGCGGCGTACCGATCGGCACCACAGCGGCAGGATGATCCTCGCCAACGGCGTGGAAGATCGAGTCGATCGCCGCCTCGGTCACACCGAACACGTTGCCCGGCACCGCGTTCGGCGCAACCTCAGCGACAGCAGACGTCAACGCATCGTGCGTCCACATGTCGGTGCCGGAGATCACGAGCCGCAGTGACTCGATCGGCCCGGCTTCGCGGCAATGCGCAGCAAGATCACGCAGCAGCATGCCGGGAACGATCTCGGCGACCTCGATCCGGTGCTCCACCAGCGTGGCGTGCAACGACTCCACGGAGACGTGCTCGTCGTGCGGCAGGAACACCACAGGCTGCCCGAACGCAAGCGCCCGCGTCATGTCACCGATCGACACGTCGAAACCAGGCCCCGACATCGACAACACGGTGCCCGGACCGCCCAAGGCCGCAAGCCCATCGCGCCAACCGGCCACATAGGTCGAGAGAGCGGCATGGGTCACGGCAACGCCCTTGGGACGGCCGGTCGAGCCCGAGGTGTAAGCGATGTACGCCAAGGCGTTCGGATCGATGCGCGGAGGCGTGAACTCGACGACCGGGGCCGCCTCATCCAGCAGGACGACCTCGCCGGGGAAACCCTCCACCTCTCCGGCCAGCGCCGCAGTGGTCACCACCGCGACCGCCCCGGCGTCCGCGAGCAAGAACTCCAACCGCTCGGCCGGCAGTCCCGGGTTCACCGGCACGTACACGCCGCCGCTGCGCAGCACGCCCTGGAAGGCAACCGCCAGCTCGACCCCACGCGGCACCAACACCGCCACAGGCGAACCGACACTCACCCGCAACCGAGCCGCCAACCCGTCCGCCCGAGCGTTCAGCTCCGCGAACGTGAGCCGCTCGTCGCCGCAGATCGCCGCGATGCCACTCCAGCCGGCGATGAGGTCCGGCACCGGCCGTTCCACGACCGGCGCGACCGTGCTGCCCCACCCGACGATCTCCGCCGCCTGCTCGGCGCGGTGCAGCGGAATGTCCTGGACCCGCAGGTCAGGCCTCCGCGCCACCGCCGTCAGCACGACCACCAGCCGGTCGAGGACCCGCTCGATCGTGGCCGCGTCGAACGCAGCCGTCGAGAACTCCGCCTCGATCTTGAGCGTGGCCTCCAGGTCGACCGCGAACGTGAGCGGGTAGTTGCCCTGCTCCACCGACTCCGTGGCCTGCAGCCAGTCCTCGCCGAGGTCCTCCGGCAGTTCCTCCTGCGGGTAGTTGCCGAACACGACGATCGAGTCGAACAACGCCCGGCCGTGCGGGACATCCGACCACCGCTGCACATCCACCAACGGCGTGTACTCGAACCGTTGCAGCGCGACCTGGTTGTCCCGCAGCTCTTGCAGCCACGAGGTGAACGGCACGTCCGCGGGCACGACGGTCCGCACGGGCAGGGTGTTGATGAACAACCCGACCATCGACTCCACCCCGGCCAACTCGGCCGGACGACCCGACACGGTCAAGCCGAAGATCACGTCGTCCTCGCCCGACGACGCCGACAGCACCTTCGCCCACGCGGCCTGCACCACCGTCGACAACGTCACGCGCTCGCGCCGGGCCAGCTGCACCAGCAGGCCCGTCACCTCGTCGTCGAGGTGCGTGCGCCGTCGGTCCTGCGCGTAGTGGCTCGCGGCCAGGCGGTCGACCGGCAGCACCGTCGGCGCCTCGAAACCGGCGAGGTAGGTGCGCCAGAAGGACTCCGGCCCGGACGGGTCGCGGCCGTCGAGCCACGCGATGAAGTCCCTGTAGGGGCGGGTGGGTTCGAGAGCACTGCCCTGGTAGGCCGCGGACACCTCGTCCATCACGACGGGAAGGCTCCACCCGTCGCACAACCCCTGGTACAGGCCCCAGATCAGCCAGTTCCGCCCGTCACCGCGATCAACGACGTGCAGCCGCATCAACGGCGGCCGCGCCAGGTCGAACCCGAGTGCGCGGTCCTCCTCCAGCAGCTCCTGCAGCCGAACCTGTTGTGCGGCCTCGTCCAGACCCGACCAGTCGTGAGCCGTGAGCGGAACGCCGACCTCGCCGAGCACGACCTGGACCTGTTCGGCCACGCCCTCCCACACGAACCCGCTGCGCAGGGACGCGTGCCGGGTGATCACCTCACGCCACGCCGCCTCGAACCGGGGAAGGTCGATCGGGCCTGCCAGGTCGTAGACGCTCTGACCCCAGTACAGACCGTCGACGGGCGAACCCACGACACCGAACAACATGCCCGACTGCACCGGCGCCAACCGGTACACGTCGGACAGCGGGTAACGCTCGGCGAGCAGGTCAACCTCGGCCTGCGCCAACGAAGCCAACGGGAAGTCCGACGGCGTGAACCCACTGGCCGTTCCACAATGGGCGACCAGTTCGCGCAACGCCTCGACGTACCGAGCGGCGACCCGTTCGACGGTGGCGGTGTCGTGGACGTTCGCCGAGTGGAACCACTCGATCGACAACCGGCCATCAGCCGTCTGCTGCACCTCTAGCTGCAAGAGGTGCGACCGCGTCCCGCCCTCACCCTCACTCGGTCCGGCGAGATCACCGTCGAGCTCACGGCGGATCAACCCGGACGAGTCGTCCGAGTCGTACACGCCGAGGTAGTTGAACAGCACCGGACGGTCAGCCGAGACCAGGTCGTCCCTCAACCACCGCAGCACGCCATAACCGACACCACGGCGAGGAACCGAACGCAGGTCCTCCTTCACGGCCTTGATCGCCGACGCCGGATCACCCTGGTTCGTGAGCCGTACCGGGAAGATCGACGTGAACCAACCGACCGTGCGCGACAGGTCCGCGCCCTCACGACCGTGGCTCTCCAGGTCGATCGTCACGTGATCGCTGCCGACCCACTCCCCCAACGCCTGCGCGAGAGCGGTCAGCAGAAGATCTTGGCCCTGCGTGCGATACGCCTTGTGCGCGTCACCCAGCAGCGCCGCCGTCGTCTCAGCATCCAGCCACGACTGCACGATCGACTCGGACGCGTCGGTGTTCGGCCCGTCGCCATCGGCGGGAAGTTCGACCAAGTCAGCGGTCGTCTTGACCCAGTGGTCGCGTTCGGCGCCGGCATCGTCGTCCTGCAGCTGCAACGCCCACTGCTGGAACGACGTCGTCTTCGGCCCCAGTTCCCGGCCTTCGTACGCGGTGTCGAGGTCCTCCAACAGGACGTTCCACGACACCCCGTCCATCACCAGGTGATGCACGGTCAACCCAAGCCACGCCGGTTCGCTGCCACGGTCGAAGAACACCGCGGCAAGCAGCGGACCATCGGCCAGCCGCAACGACTTCTGCGCCTCAGTCATGTGCTCGACCACGGCCCCGTCGCCTTCGACAACACGCAGCAGGTCCACGGGCTCGATGCCGGCGTTGTGCTGGCCGTCGGCCGAGAACCGGATCCGCAACGCGTCGTGGTGCGCCACCACGGTCCGCAGTGCCGACGCGAGCCGACCGGGCTCGGCGCCGGGTGCCAGCTCGAACATCCCCGACCAGTTCCAGTGGTCCCGGTTCGGGATGTCCTGCGCCAGGAACCACCGCTGAATCGGTGTGAACGGAACAGCCCCGGTCACCACTCCCTGCGCGGCCGAGGTCACCGCAGGCGCGTCACGCACGGCAAGCGCGAGCTCGGCGATGGTCTGGTGGGCGAACACGTCCGCCACGTCGACACCGAGACCGGCCGCACGAACACGAGCCACGATCTGCAGGCTCAGGATCGAGTCGCCACCGAGTTCGAAGAAGTTGTCGTGCACACCGACACGTTCCGCCCCCAGGACCTGCGACCACACGGCCGCCAAAGCCTCTTCGGCAGCGGTCCGAGGCGCGACATACGTCTCGCCCGTGGTCTCGGGCTCCGGGTCGGGCAGACCACGACGGTCCACCTTCCCGTTGGGCGTGAGCGGAAGCCGTTCCAGCGCGACGAACACCGACGGCACCAAGTAGTCCGGCACCCGCTCACACAGCCAGGACCGCAGCTCCTTGACGCTGAACTCGCCCTCGGCAACCACATACGCGACAAGCCGCTTACCGCCGTGCGGCCCACCATCGCGGGCGACGACCACAACATCGCGCACGTCGGCGTGATCACCGATGACGACCTCGACCTCACCAGGCTCGACCCGATAGCCACGGATCTTCACCTGCTCATCGACCCGTCCGAGGAACTCGATCGTTCCGTCGGCGCGCCACCGAGCCCGGTCACCAGTGCGGTAGAGACGCCCACCGGAACCGGCGAACACGTCCGGAACGAACCGCTCCGCAGTCAGGTCCGGCCGACCCACATACCCCTGCGCCACACCCGGACCACCGACCAGCAACTCACCGGGAACACCCACCGGCACCGGCCGCAACGACCCGTCCACGACGAAGGCCTGAGCGCCCGCCAGTGGCGTACCGATCGGCACCACGGCAGCCCCGTGATCCTCGGACACGGGGTGGAAGATCGAGTCGATCGCCGCCTCGGTCACACCGAACACGTTGCCCGGCACCGCGTTCGGCGCCACCTCGGCAACAGCGGTGACCAGAGCGTCATGCGTCCACATGTCCGTACCCGAGATCACCAACCGCAACGACTCGATAGCACCGGCGGTCCGGCAATGCGCCGCCAGATCGCGCAGCAACATGCCCGGCACGATCTCCGCGACCTCGACCGAGTGCTCGACCAACGTCCGGTGCAGCGACTCCACGGTGACATGCTCGTCGTGCGGCAGGAACACCACCCGCTGCCCGAACGCCAGCGCCCGAGTCATGTCACCGATCGACACGTCGAAACCAGGCCCCGACATGGACAGCACCGCACCCGGCCCGCCCAACGCGGCCAGACCATCACGCCAACCGGCCACATAGGACGAGAGGGCGCCGTGGGTGACGGCCACGCCCTTGGGGCGGCCGGTCGAACCGGACGTGTAGGCGATGTACGCCAAGGAAGCAGGATCGATCGACGGAAGAGGCTCAGCAGGTGCTGCGGACGCGTCGTCCACGGGCAGCACCGCACCGGAGAAGGCAACATCCTCACCAGTCGTCACCACCGCGACCACACCGGCATCCGCCAGCAAGAACTCCAGTCGCTCAGCAGGCAACCCAGGATTCACCGGCACATACACGCCACCCGACCGCAACACCCCCTGGAACGCCACCGCCAGCTCAACCCCGCGCGGCACCAACACCGCCACCGGCGACCCCACAGTCACCCCGGCCTGCCGCAACCGACCAGCCAACCCATCCGCCCGAGCACCCAGCTCAGCGAATGTCAGCCGCTCGTCACCACACACCACCGCGACCTCACCCGACGCCCACCCGGCGACCAGGTCGGGCACAGGGCGTTCGGCAACGGGCTCCGGCGTCGTCCCCAACGCCACGAGAGCAGCTGCCTGCTCGGGCCGCTGCAACGGCACGTCGCCGACCGCGAGCCCCGGTCGTTCCGACACCGCGGTCAGCACGACGACCAGCTGGTCGAGGATCCGCTCGACGGTGGCCGCGTCGAAGGCGGCCGTCGAGAACTCGGCCTCGATCTTGAGCGTCGTCTCCAGGTCGACCGCGAAGGTGAGCGGGTAGTTGCCCTGCTCCACCGACTCCGTGGCCTGCACACCGCCCAGGTCCTCCGGCTGTTCCTCCTGGGGGAAGTTGCCGAACACCACGATGGAGTCGAACAACGCACGCCCGTGCGGAACAGCCGACCACCGCTGCACATCCACCAACGGCGTGTACTCGAACCGTTGCAGCGCAACCTGGTTGTCGCGCAGCAGAGGCAACCACGAGGCGAACGGCATCTCGACGGGCACGGCGGTCCGCACGGGCAGGGTGTTGATGAACAACCCGACCATCGACTCCACCCCGGCCAACTCCGCCGGACGACCCGACACGGTCAAGCCGAAGATCACGTCATCTTCACCCGACGACGCCGACAACACCTTCGCCCACGCCGCCTGCACCACCGTCGACAACGTCACGCGCTCCCGGCGCGCCAGCTCCACCAGTCCGGCGGTGACGTCCGCGTCGAGGTGCGTGCGCCGCCGGTCCTGCGCGTAGTGGCTCGTCGCCAACCGGTCGACCGGCAACGAGGTCGGCGCCTCGAACCCGTCCAGGTAAGTGCGCCAGAACCCTTCCGTGTCGCCGGGATCGCGCTGGTCGAGCCACGCGATGTAGTCGCGGTACGGGCGTGCGGGCGGCAGTGACTGCCTCTGGTACGCAGCCGACACCTCGTCCATGACGACAGGCAGACTCCACCCGTCACAAAGACCCTGGTACAAGCCCCAGACCAGCCACAACCGGCCCTCACCACGATCAACCAGGTACAACCGCATCAACGGCGGCGCAGCCAGGTCGAAGCCCAGCGCACGATCCTCGTCCAGCAACTCCTGCAACCGCACCTGCTGTGCGGCATCGTCCACATGCGACCAGTCGTGAGTCGCCAACGGCACGTCGACCTCGGCCGGCACGACCTGCACCGGCTCGCTGACGCCCTCCCACACGAACCCGCTGCGCAGCGCGGCGTGCCGGGCGATCACCTGACGCCAGGCCGCGGCCAGCCGGTCGGCATCGATCGGACCGGCCAGGTCGTAGACGTTCTGAGCCCAGTAGAGACCGTCGACGGGCGAGCCCACGACACCGAACAACATGCCCGACTGCACCGGAGCCAACCGGTACACGTCGGCCAGCGGGTAACGCTCGGCGAGCCGGTCGACCTCGGTCTGGGCCAGGGACGCCAGCGGGAAGTCCGACGGCGTGAAACCACTGGCAGAACGGCAATGCGCGACCAACGAGCGCAACGCCTCGACATAGCGAGCCGCAACCTGTTCGACGGTGGCGGTGTCGTGGAGGTTCGCCGAGTGGAACCACTCGATCGACAACCGGCCGTCAGCGCTCTGCTGCACCTCGATCTGCAACAGGTGCGAGCGTGTTCCGCCCTCACCCTCACTCGGGCCGGCCAGGTCGGCGGAGAGTTCCCGGCGGATCAACCCCACCGAGTCAACGGCGTCGTACGCGCCGAGGTAGTTGAACAGCACGGGACGGTCAGCGGCCACCAGATCGTCCTGCAGCACGCCGTAGCCGACACCCAGCCGCGGCACCGACCGCAGGTCCTCCTTCACGGCCTTGATCGCCGCGCCGGGATCGCTCTCACGGGTCAGACGCACCGGGAAGATGGACGTGAACCAGCCGACCGTGCGCGACAGGTCCGCACCCTCACGACCGTGGCTCTCCAAGTCCACGGTGACGTGATCGCTGCCGGCCCACTCCCCCAACGCCTGGGCCAGAGCGGTCAGCAGCAGGTCGTTGCCCTGCGTGCGATACGCCTTGTGCGCCTCGCCGAGCAGCGAGGCCGTCGTCTCGGCGTCGAGCCACGACTGCACGACCGCGCCGGACTCCTCGGAGTTCGGCCCGTCTCCGTCCACCGGCACGACCACGACGTCCGCGGTCGTGGCGACCCAGTGGTCACGCTCGGCCGCGGCGTCGAGCGTCCGGACCTGCTCGGCCCACGCCTTGAACGACGTCGTCTTCGGCGCGAGCTCACCGCCCGCGTAGACCGTGTCGAGGTCCTCCAGCAGGACGTTCCACGACACCCCGTCCATCACGAGGTGGTGCACGGTCAACCCGAACCACGCCGGCTCGTCACCACGGTCGAAGTACACGGCCGCCAGCAACGGACCGTCCGCCAACCGCAACGACTTCTGCGCCCAGGTCATCTGCTCGACCACGTCATCGCCGTCCGCGACCCGCAGGTACCCGCCACCGTCGACCGGCGCGTTGTACTGGCTGTCCGGCGTGAACCGGAGCCGCAGCGCGTCGTGGTGCGCGACGAGGGAATCGAGTGCCCGTCCAAGCCGTTCCGGATCCGTGCACGGCGCCAGCTCGAACATCCCCGACCAGTTCCAGTGGTCCCGGTTCGGGATGTCCTGCGCCAGGAACCACCGCTGGATCGGCGTGAACGGCACCGGCCCGGTCACCACGCCCTGCTCCGCCAGGCTGACCACAGGCGTGTCCCGCACGGCCGGCGCCAGCTCGGCCACGGTCTGGTGGGCGAACACGTCCGCCACGTCGATCCCGAGACCGGCCGCGCGAACGCGGGCCACGATCTGCAGGCTGACGATCGAGTCGCCACCCAGTTCGAAGAAGTTGTCGTGCACACCAACGCGCTCGACACCGAGAACCTGCGACCACACGGCCGCCAGAGTCTCCTCGGCAGCGTTCCGAGGCGCCACATACGCCTCACTGGCCGTCTCAGGCTCCGGGTCGGGCAGCCCGCGCCGGTCGACCTTGCCGTTGGGCGTCAGCGGAAGCTTGTCGAGGGCCACGAACACTGACGGCACCAAGTAGTCCGGCACCCGCTCACGAAGCCACGAACGCAGCTCCTTAGCGCTGAACTCACCCTCGGCAACCACGTACGCGACAAGCCTCTTACCACCGTGCGGCCCACCATCACGAGCCACCACGACAACATCACGCACGTCGTCGTGGTCACCGATGACGACCTCGACCTCACCGGGCTCCACGCGGTAGCCACGGATCTTCACCTGCTCATCGACCCGTCCGAGGAACTCGATCGTCCCGTCGGCACGCCAGAGAGCCCGGTCACCAGTGCGGTACAGACGCCCACCGAAACCGGTGAACACGTCCGGAACAAACCGCTCCGCCGTCAGGTCCGGCCGGCCCACATACCCCTGCGCCACACCGGGACCACCGACCAGCAGCTCACCCGGCACACCGACCGGCGCCGGCCGCAACGACCCGTCCACCACGAACGCCTGAGCACCCGCCAGCGGCGTACCGATCGGCACCACAGCGGCAGGATGGTCCTCGCCGACGGCGTGGAAGATCGAGTCGATCGCCGCCTCAGTCACGCCGAACACGTTGCCCGGCAACGCATTAGGCGCCACCTCAGCAACAGCAGACGTCAACGCATCATGCGTCCACAGATCGGTTCCCGAGATCACCAGGCGCAGCGACTCGACCGGACCCGCCACCCGGCAGTGCGCCGCCAGATCGCGCAGCAGCATGCCGGGAACGATCTCCGCGACCTCGACCTCGTGGTCCACCAACGTGCGGTGCAACGACTCCACCGTCACGTGCTCGTCGTGCGGCAAGAACACCACACGCTGCCCGAACGCCAACGCCCTCGTCATGTCACCGATCGACACGTCGAACCCAGGCCCCGACATCGACAACACCGTGCCCGGACCGCCCAGCGCGGCAAGTCCGTCGCGCCAACCGGCCACATAGGACGAAAGCGCGCCATGGGTCACCGCGACACCCTTGGGACGACCGGTCGAACCGGACGTGTACGCGATGTACGCCAAGGAAGCAGGATCGATCGACGGGAGAGGCTCAGCAGGGGCCGCAGACAAGTCGTCGACGAGCAGCACCGCACCGGAGAAACCAACCGCCTCACCGGTCGTCACCACCGCAACCACACCGGCATCAGCCAGCAAGAACTCCAACCGCTCCGCCGGCAACCCAGGATTCACCGGCACATACACACCACCGCTGCGCAACACACCCTGGAACGCCACCGCCAACTCGACCCCACGCGGCACCAGCACCGCCACCGGCGACCCCACAGTCACCCCGGCCTGCCGCAACCGCGCGGCCAACCCGTCCGCCCGAGCGTTCAACTCGGCGAACGTCAGCCGCTCGTCACCACACACCACGGCGACCTCAGCCGACGACCACCCGGCGACCAGCTCCGGCACCGGCAGTTCGGCCGCAGGGACCGGAGTCGCTCCCCAGGCCACCAGCTCCGCCGCCTGCTCGGCCCGCTGCACCGGCACGTCCCGGACCGCCAGCTCAGGCCGTTCCGCGACGGCGGTCAGCACGACCGACAGCTGGTCGAGGATCCGCTCGACGGTGATCGCGTCGAACGCGGCTGTCGAGAACTCCGCCTCGACGCGCAGCGTGCGTTCCAGGTCGACCGCGAACGTGAGCGGGTAGTTGCCCTGCTCCACCGAGTCCGCGGCCTGCAGACCACCCAGGTCCTCCGGCAGCTCCTCCTGCGGGTAGTTGCCGAACACGACGATCGAGTCGAACAACGCCCGGCCGTGCGGAACAGCCGACCACCGCTGCACGTCCACCAAAGGCGTGTACTCGAACCGCTGCAACGCGACCTGGTTGTCCTGCAACAGGGGCAACCAGGCGGCGAAGGTCGTGTCCGCGGGCACGGAAGCGCGCACCGGCAGGGTGTTGATGAACAAGCCGACCATCGACTCCACGCCGGCCAGCTCGGCCGGGCGGCCGGAGACGGTGAGGCCGAACGTCACGTCGTCGTCGCCCGAGTACGTCGAAAGCAGCAACGCCCACGCCGCCTGCACGACCGTCGACAACGTCACGCGCTGACGGCGTGCCAGCTCGACCAGCTTGCCGGTGACCGTCTCGTCCAGGCGCAGGCGACGCCGGTCCTGGTCGTAGTGGCTGCCCGCCAGCCGGTCGACCGGAAGTGCCGTGGGAGCCTCGAACCCGGCCAGGTAGGTGCGCCAGAACCCTTCGGACTCCGCCGAGTCACGCCGGCCCAGCCACCCGATGAAGTCCCGGTAGGACCGCACGGGTTCCAGGACCTTGCCCTGGTAGGCGGCCGACACCTCGTCCATGACGACAGGCAGACTCCACCCGTCACAAAGACCCTGGTACAAGCCCCACACCAGCCACAACCGGCCCTCACCACGATCCACCAGGTACAACCGCATCAACGGCGGCGCGGCCAGATCGAAGCCGAGCGCACGGTCCTCGTCCAGCAACTCCCGCAGCCGCGACTGCTGAGCCACGTCGTCGAGGCCAGACCAGTCGCGCAGGTCGAGCGGAACGTCCACGCCCGTCAGCACGACCTGGACCGGTTCGCCGACGCCCTCCCACACGAACCCGCTGCGCAACGCCGCGTGGCGCGCGATCACCGTCCGCCAGGCATCGGTCAGGCGGTCGACGTCCAGAGGACCGGCGAGGTCGTAGACCCCCTGGCCCCAGTAGAGACCGTCGACAGGAGAACCCGCGACACCGAACAACATGCCCGACTGCACGGGCGCCAGCCGGTGCACGTCCGCCAGCGCGTACCGCTCGGCGAGCCGGTCGACCTCGGGCTGGGCCAGGGACGCCAGCGGGAAGTCCGACGGCGTGAAACCACTGGCAGAACGGCAATGCGCGACCAGCTCGCCCAAAGCCTCGATGTACCGGGCAGCAACGCGTTCAACGGTGGCGATGTCGTGCAGGGAGTGGCTGAAGTGCCAGTCGATCCGAAGGCGCCCCTCGGCGTCCTGCTGGGCCTCGATCTGCAGGACGTGCGACCGCGTCCCGCCCTCGCCCTCACTCGGGCCCGCCAGCTCGGCGGGCAGTTCCCGGCGGATCAGGCCGTGCGAGTCAACGGCGTCGAAAGCACCCAGGTAGTTGAACAGCACAGGCCTGTCGGCGGCATCGGCCAGATCGCCCTGCAACCAGCGCAACGCGCCATAGCCGACACCACGTCGCGGAACGGCACGCAGCTCCTCCTTGACGGCCTTGACCGCCGCCGCCGGGTCGCTCTCGTGCGTCAGGCGCACCGGGAAGATCGACGTGAAGTACCCGACGGTCCGCGACAGGTCCACGCCGTCGGCGACCGCTTCACGGCCGTGGCTCTCCAGGTCCACCGTCACGTGGCCGGACCCCGCCCACTCGCCCAGCACCTGCGCGAGAGCGGTCAGCAGCAGGTCGTTGCCCTGGGTGCGGTAGGCGCGGTGCGCGTCGCCGAGCAGCGCGGCGGTCGTGCCGGCGTCCAGCCACGACTGCACTACACCGGCCGACGTCTCGGTGTTCAGTCCGTCGCGGTCCTGCGGCAGCGCGACCACGTCCGCGGTCTGGGCCAGCCAGATCTCGCGCTCGTCCCGCGCGTCCAGTTCCTGCAGAACCTCGGCCCACTGCTGGAACGACGTCGTCTTCGGCCCGAGCTCCCGACCGGAGTACGCAGTGTCCAGGTCCTCAAGGAAGACGTTCCACGACACGCCGTCCATCACCAGGTGGTGCACGGTCAACCCGAGCCACGCGGGCTCGTCACCGCGATCGAAGTAGACCGCGGCGAGCAAAGGCCCGTCGGCCAGTCGCAACGAGGTCTGCGCGGCCGTCATCTCCGCGATGACGGACTCGTCACCGTCGACCACGCGCAGGAAGCCACCACCGTCGACCGGCGTGCCGAACTGGCCGTCCGGCGTGAACCGGATGCGCAACGCGTCGTGATGCACGACAAGGGAATCGAGCGCCTCGCCGAGCCTGACGGGATCGGTGCCGGGAGCCAGCTCGAACATCCCCGACCAGTTCCAGTGGTCCCGGTTCGGGATGTCCTCCGCGAGGAACCAGTGCTGGATCGGCGTCAACGGCACCGGACCGGTGACGACGCCCTGCTCCGCCAACGTGATCGCAGGCGTGTCCCGCACGACACCCGCCAGTTCGGCGACCGTCTGGTTTGCGAACACGTCCGCCACGTCCACACCAAGCCCGGCCGCACGAACCCGAGCCACGATCTGCAGGCTCAGGATCGAGTCGCCACCCAGCTCGAAGAAGTTGTCGTGCACACCGACGCGCTCGACCCCGAGCACGCCACCCCAGACGGCCGCGAGCGTCTCCTCGGCGGCGGTCCGAGGCGCGACGTACGCCTCACCGGTGGTCTCGGGCTCCGGGTCCGGCAGCCCGCGGCGGTCGACCTTCCCGTTGGGCGTGAGCGGAAGCCGTTCCAGCGCAACGAACACCGACGGCACCAAGTAGTCCGGCACCCGCTCGCGCAGCCACGCACGCAGTTCCTTGACGCTGAACTCGCCCTCGGCAACCACGTACGCGACAAGCCGCTTACCGCCGTGCGGCCCACCATCGCGCGCGACCACAACAACATCACGCACGTTCGGGTGGTCGCCGATGACGACCTCGACCTCACCAGGCTCAACGCGGTAGCCGCGGATCTTGACCTGCTCGTCGACACGACCCAGGAACTCGATCGTCCCGTCGGCACGCCACCGCGCACGGTCACCAGTGCGATAGAGGCGTTCGCCGGAGTCGGTGAACACATCAGGCACGAACCGCGTCGCCGTGAGGTCGGGGCGTCCGAGATAGCCACGCGCCACACCGGCACCACCGACGAGCAGCTCACCGGGCACGCCGACGGGAACAGGCCGCATCGCCGGGTCGACGACGACAGCACGCGCGCCGGCCAGCGGCGTACCGATCGGCACCACGGCGGCAGGATGATCCTCGCCAACGGCGTGGAAGATCGAGTCGATCGCCGCCTCGGTCACACCGAACACGTTGCCCGGCACCGCGTTCGGCGCCACCTCCGCCACAGCCGTGGTCAGCGCATCGTGCGTCCACATGTCCGTACCCGAGATCACCAGACGCAGCGACTCCACAGGACCGGCGACCCGGCAGTGCGCCGCCAGATCACGCAGCAGCATGCCGGGAACGATCTCCGCGACCTCGATCCGGTGCTCCACCAGCGTGGCGTGCAACGACTCGACGGAGACGTGCTCGTCGTGCGGCAGGAACACCACCGTCTGGCCGAACGCCAGGGCACGGGTCATGTCGCCGATCGACACGTCGAAGCCAGGACCGGACATCGACAGCACCGGGCCAGGTCCGCCCAGCGCGGCAAGTCCGTCACGCCAACCGGCCACATAGGACGACAGGGCGGCATGCGTGACGGCCACGCCCTTGGGGCGGCCGGTCGAGCCGGAGGTGTACGCGATGTAGGCCAGGGAGGTGGGATCGACCGGCGGAAGGAGCTCAACAGGGGCAGGGGACACGTCGTCGACCAGCAGCACGGCTCCAGAGAACCCTGCGGTTTCACCGGCCAGTCCGATCCCCGCCAGCTCACCGACCAGGCCCGCGGTCGTGACCACCGCGACCACCCCGGCATCCGCCAGCAAGAACTCCAACCGCTCAGCAGGCAACCCCGGATTCACCGGCACATACACGCCACCCGACCGCAACACACCCTGGAACGCCACTGCCAACTCGACCCCACGCGGCACCAGCACCGCGACCGGCGACTCCACCGTCACCCCGGCCTGCCGCAACCGAGAAGCCAACCCGTCCGCCCGAGCACCCAGCTCGGCGAACGTCAGCCGCTCGTCACCGCACACCACGGCAACGCCGTCACCAGCCCACCCGCGAATCAGCTCGGGCACCGAAGCCTCGGCGGCGGGCACCGGCGTCCGGCCCCACGCCACCAGCTCGGCCGCCTGCTCGGGACGCTGCAACGGCACGTCCACGAC
The DNA here is from genome assembly GCF_042721515.1 of Lentzea sp. NPDC058436. Lineage (NCBI taxonomy): Bacteria > Bacillati > Actinomycetota > Actinomycetes > Pseudonocardiales > Pseudonocardiaceae > Lentzea > Lentzea sp. NPDC058436. Next base: position 1,092,834 of record NZ_JBHXLF010000002.1, on the reverse strand, counting down.
AGCCAACTCAGGCCGTTCCGCGACGGCGGTCAGCACGACCACCAACTGGTCGAGGACCCGCTCGACGGTCGCCGAGTCGAAGGCGGCCGTCGAGAACTCGGCCTCGATCCGCAGCGTGCGCTCCAGGTCGACCGCGAACGTGAGCGGGTAGTTGCCCTGCTCCACCGAGTCGACCGAGGCGTAGCCGTCAGGAATCTCGGTCAGGTCGTCGGGCAGTTCACGGTGCGGGTAGTTGCCGAACACCACGATCGAGTCGAACAACGCTCGGCCGCCCGGCACCGAGGACCAGCGCTGGACGTCGACCAGCGGCGTGTACTCGAAGCGCTGCAACGCGACCTGGTTGTCCCGCAGTTCGCGCAGCCACGACGTGAACGGCACGTCGGCGGGCACCGCGGTCCGCACCGGCAGCGTGTTGATGAACAGACCGACGATCGACTCCACGCCCACCAGGTCGCCGGGCCGGCCGGACACGGTGAGCCCGAACAGCACGTCGTCCTCGCCGGACGACGCCGACAGGACCTTGGCCCACGCGGCCTGCACGACCGTCGACAACGTCACGCGCTCACGACGTGCCAGCTCGACCAGCTTGGTGGTGACGCTCTCGTCCAACCTCGTCTTGAGGCGTTCCTGCGCGTAGTGGTTGGTCGCCAACCGGTCCACCGGCAACGGCGTCGGCGCCTCGAAACCGTCCAAACAGGACCGCCAGAACGACTCCGACTCGTCAGGGTCGCGGGCGTCCAGCCACGAGATGAACTCGCGGTACGACCGCACCGGTTCCAGCGCGGAACCCTCGTACGCCGCGAGCACCTCGTCCATGACGACGGGCAGACTCCACCCGTCACACAGCCCCTGGTACAAGCCCCAGACCAGCCACAACCGGCCCTCGCCGCGATCAACGAGGTACAACCGCATCAACGGCGGCGCGGCCAGGTCGAAGCCGAGCGCGCGGTCCTCGTCCAGCAACTCCCGCAGCCGCACGTGCTGAGCATCTGCCGCGACGCCGGACCAGTCGTGCACCTGAAGCGGAACGTCCACGCCCGCCAGGACGACCTGCACCGGTTCGCTGACGCCCTCCCAGACGAACCCGCTGCGCAGAGCGGGATGCCGCGCGATCACGGTCCGCCACGCGGCGGCCAGCCGGTCCGCGTCCAGGGGCCCGGCCAGGTCGTAGACGCTCTGGCCCCAGTACAGACCGTCGACCGGCGAGCCGACCACGCCGAACAACATGCCCGACTGCACCGGAGCCAACCGGTACACGTCCGCCAACGCATAGCGCGAAGCAAGCCCGTCCACGTCGCCCTGCTCCAGCGACGCCAACGGGAAGTCCGACGGCGTGAAGCCGGCGGCACCGGACTGGCAGTGCGCCACCAACGCGCGCAACGCCTCGACGTATCGGGCCGCGACACGTTCCACGGTGCCGGTGAGGTGCAGGTTCGTGCTGTGCAGCCAGTCGATGCGCAGACGGCCGTCCGCCGCGCGCACGACTTCGAGCTGCAACGGGTAGGCGCGCGTCCCGCCCGGTCCCTGCATCGGTCCGGCCAGCTCGGCCGGAAGCTCGCGCCGGATCAGGCCGACCGAGTCGACGGCGTCGAAAGCGCCCAGGTAGTTGAACAGCACGGGCCGGTCGGCAGCATCGGCGAACGAGCCTTGCAGCCAGCGCAGGGCCCCGTACCCGACACCACGACGAGGAACGGCCCGCAGCTGCTCCTTGACCGACTTCACCGTCGTGCCCACGTCGTGGAACCGGTCCAACCGCACCGGGAAGATCGACGTGAACCAGCCGACCGTGCGCGACAGGTCCAGGTCCTCGCGGCCGTGGCTCTCCACGTCGACCGTGACGTGGTCGCTGCCGGCCCACTCCCCCAGGACCTGGGCCAGAGCGGCGAGCAGGAGGTCGTTGGCCTGCGTGCGGTAAGCCTTGTGCGCCTCGCCGAACAGCGCGGCGGTGGTGTCCGCGTCCAGCCAGGTGCTCACCACGGCGCCGGACGCCTCGGTGTTGGGGCCGTCGGCGTCGGCCGGCAGCGCGACCACGTCCGACGTGGCCGCGACCCAGTGGTCCCGTTCGCCGTCCGCGTCCAGCTCCAGCAGGTGTTCCGCCCACTGCTGGAACGACGCGGTCTTCGGCCCCAGCGCCTCCGAGCGGTAGGCGGTGTCGAGGTCTTCCAGCAGGACGTTCCACGACACCCCGTCCATCACGAGGTGGTGGACGGTCAGGCCGAGCCACGCGGGTTCGTCACCGCGGTCGAAGAAGACGGCGGCCAGCAACGGACCATCGTTCAGCCGCAACGACTTCTGCGCCACCGTCATCTCGGCGGCCACGTCAGAGTCGCCCGCAACGACCCGCAGCAGGTCGACAGCCTCGACACCGGCGTTGTGCTGGCCGTCGGCCGAGAACCGGATCCGCAACGCGTCGTGGTGCGCCACGAGAACGTCCAGCGCCTGCCGCAGCCGAACCGGATCGGTGCCAGGAGCCAGTCCGAACATGCCCGACCAGTTCCAGTGGTCGCGGTCCGGGATGTCCTGCGCCACGAACCAGTGCTGGATCGGCGTCAGCGGCACCGGTCCGGTGACCACACCCTGCTCCGCCAGCGAGACCACCGGCGTCTCGCGCACGGCGAGAGCGAGTTCGGCGACGGTCTGGTGGGCGAACACGTCCGCCACGTCCACACCGAGGTCCGCCGCACGGACACGGGCGACGATCTGCAGGCTCAGGATCGAGTCGCCACCGAGCTCGAAGAAGTTGTCGTGCACACCAACGCGCTCAACCCCGAGCACGCCGCTCCACACCGCCGCCAGCGTCTCCTCGACAGGAGTTCGAGGCGCGACGTAGGTCTCGGCGACGATCTCCGGCTCCGGCTCGGGCAACCCGCGGCGGTCGACCTTGCCGTTGGGCGTGAGCGGAAGCCGTTCCAGCGCAACGAACACCGACGGCACCAAGTAGTCCGGCACCCGCTCACGCAGCCACGCACGCAGAACCTGACCGCTGACGTCCCCGTCCTCGGCGACCACGTACGCGACAAGCCGCTTGCCACCGTGCGGCCCACCGTCCCGGGCCACCACAACAACATCACGCACGCCGGGGTGATCACCGATGACGACCTCGACCTCACCGGGCTCCACCCGGTAACCGCGGATCTTCACCTGCTCGTCGACACGACCCAGGAACTCGATCGTCCCGTCCGCACGCCACCGCGCCCGGTCACCGGTGCGGTACAGACGCCCACCGCCGACACCGAACACGTCCGGCACGAACCGCTCGGCCGTCAGGTCCGGCCGGTTCACGTACCCCTGCGCCACACCGGATCCACCGACCAGCAGCTCACCGGGAACGCCAACGGGAACAGGCCGCATCGCCGAGTCGACCACCACGGCCCGCGCACCGGCCAGCGGCGTACCGATCGGCACCACAGCGGCAGGATGATCCTCACCGACGGGGTGGAAGATCGAGTCGATCGCCGCCTCGGTCACGCCGAAGACATTGCCCGGCACGGCGTTCGGCGCCACCTCCGCAACGGCAGTGGTCAGCGCATCGTGCGTCCACATGTCCGTACCGGAGATCACCAGGCGCAGCGACTTGACCGGCCCGGCCTCGCGGCAGTGCGCCGCCAGGTCGCGCAGCAGCATGCCTGGGACGATCTCCGCGACCTCGACCTCGTGGTCCACCAGGGTCTCGTGCAGCGACTCGACCGTCACGTGCTCGTCGTGCGGCAGGAACACCACGGTCCGGCCGAACGCCAGCGCTCGCGTCATGTCGCCGATCGACACGTCGAAACCGGGGCCCGACATGGACAACACCGTGCCCGGACCACCCAGGTCGGCGAGCCCTTCGCGCCAGCCGGCGACGTACGACGACAGCGCGGCGTGCGTCACCGCCACGCCCTTGGGACGACCGGTCGAGCCTGAGGTGTAAGCCACGTAGGCCAACGCGTCGGGATCGATCCGCACCGGCAACGCGCCGAAGCCCGGCGAGTCGTCCAGCACCAGCACCTCGGCGAGTCCGGTCAGCTCACCGGCCAGGGCCGAGGTCGTGACGGCGACCGTCGCGCCCACGTCCTCCAGCAGGAACGCCAGCCGTTCGGCGGGAAGGCCTGGGTTGATCGGCACGTACACGCCACCGGACCGCATCACGCCCTGGAACGCGACCGCCAGCTCGATCCCGCGCGGCACCAGCACCGCGACCTTCGAGCCCACGACCACTCCGGCCTGCTGGAGCCGTCCGGCCAGCGCCTCGGTCCGGAAACCGAGTTCGGCGAACGTCAGGTTCTCGGCGCCGCAGACCACCGCGACCTCGGGTGAGATCCGCGCCCAGTCGTCGATCAGGTCCGGCACCGGGCGTTCGGCGGCGGGTTCGCGGGTCTCGCCCCACGCCACCAGTGCCGCGGCCTGCTCAGGACGCTGCAACGGCACGTCCCGCACGAGCAGGTCCGGCTGCCGCACCACGGCGGTGAGCACGACCGCGAGCTGGTCGAGGACGCGTTCCACCGTCACGGCGTCGAAAGCGGCCGTGGAGAACTCGGCCTCGATCTTGAGCTCGGCCTCCACGTCCACGGCGAAGGTGAGCGGGTAGTTGCCCTGCTCCACCGAGTCGAGCAGCGGCGACAGCTCGAAGTCGGCGACGCGGGTCTGGCCACCGGGGTAGTTGCGCAGCACCACGATGCTGTCGAACAGCGCGCGACCACCGGGCACCGAGGACCAGCGCTGCGCGTCGACCAGCGGCGTGCACTCGAACTGCTGCAGAGCGGCCTGGTTGTCCCGCAGGTCGCGCAGCCACGACGTGAACGGCACGTCGGCGGGGACCGCGGCGCGCACCGGCAGCGTGTTGATGAACAGGCCGACGGTCGACTCGACCCCGGCCAGCTCCGGCGGACGGCCCGACACGGTCAGGCCGAAGACCACCTCGTCCTCACCCGAGGACGCCGACAGCACCTTGGCCCACGCGGCCTGCACGACCGCCGACAACGTCACGCGCTCGCGCCGGGCCAGCTCGACCAGCCCGGCCGTCACGGTCGCGTCGAGGTGCGTGCGCCGCCGGTCCTGCGCGTAGTGGTCGGTGGCCAACCGGTCCACCGGCAACGGGGTCGGCGCCTCGAAACCGTCCAGGTAGGACCGCCAGAACGACTCGCCGGCGTCACGGCCGTCCAGCCAGGCGATGAACTCGCGGTACGACCGCGCCGGAGCCAGCGCCGAACCCTCGTACGCCGCCAGCACCTCGTCCATCACAACGGGCAGACTCCACCCGTCACACAGACCCTGGTACAGACCCCACACCAGCCAGTGCTGCCCCAGCCCCCGGTCGACGAGGTACAGGCGCGTCAACGGCGGCGCGGCCAGGTCGAACCCGAGCGCGCGGTCCTCGTCCACCAACTCGCGCAGCCTCGCGTGCTGTGCCTCCGAGTCCACATCGGACCAGTCACGCACCTGCAGCGGAACGTCGACGTCGGCCAGCACCACCTGCACCGGTTCGCTGACGCCCTCCCACACGAACCCGCTGCGCAACGCCGCCTGGCGCCCGATCACCGTCTGCCACGCGGCCGCCAGCCGGTCCGCGTCCACGGTGCCGGTGAGCTCGTAGATCCCCTGGCCCCAGTAGAGCCCTTCCTCAGCCGGAGCACCGACGACACCGAACAACATGCCCGACTGCACCGGAGCCAACCGGTACACGTCCGCCAGGCGCGGGAAGCGTGCCGCCAGCCGGTCGACCTCGTTCTGCGCCAGCGACGCCAACGGGAAGTCCGACGGCGTGAGGCCCGAGGCCCCGGACCGGCAGTGCGCGACCAGCGCCTCCAGCTCGCGCTGGTAGGTCGCGGCCAGCCGTTCCACCGTCTCGGTCTCGTGCAGGTCCGCGCTGTAGTGCCACTCGACCTGCAACTGCCCGTCGGCGGTGCGCGTCACTTCGAGGTTCAGCACGTGCGACCGCGTGCCACGGCCCGAAGTGGCAGCGCCCCGCAAGGCCACCGGCAGCTCGCGCCGCAGCAGATCCCCGGTCCCCGCGACGGAACCCAGGTAGTTGAACAGCACCGGGCGATCCGGCGCGTCGGCCAGTTCGCCGTGCAGCCACCGCAACGCGCCGTAGCCGACACCGCGGCCCGGCACGGCCCGCAGCTGTTCCTTCACCGCCTTCACGGTCGCGCCGATCTCCTCGTGCCGGCTCAGCCGCACCGGGAAGATCGACGTGAACCAGCCGACCGTGCGCGACAGGTCGACGCCGTCCGCGATCGCCTCACGACCGTGGCTCTCCAGGTCGATGGTCAGCTCGTCGGTGCCGGCCCACGAACCGAGCGTGCGCACCAGCGCCGACAGCAGCAGGTCGTTGCCCTGCGTGCGATACGCCTTGTGCGCGTCACCCAGCAACGCGCTGGTCGTCGCGGCGTCGAGCAGCGTCGTGTGGACCCGCGCCGAACGTTCGTCGTTGGGCCCGTCGCCGTCGACCGGCAGCGCGACCACACCGGACGTCGCCGCGGCCCAGTGGTCCCGTTCACCACTCGCGTCGAACGCCTGGAGCTGCTCTGCCCACTGCTGGAACGACGTCGTCTTCGGCCCCAGCTCCTCCGCGCGGTACGCGGTGCCGAGGTCCTCCAGCAGCACGTTCCACGACACGCCGTCCATCACCAGGTGGTGCACGACGAGGCCCAGCCACGCCGGTTCGTCGCCACGGTCGAAGTACACGGCGGCCACGAGCGGACCGTCCGCCAGCCGCAACGACTTCTGCGCCACCGTCATCTCGGCGGCCACGGCCTCGTCGCCCTCGATCACCTTCAGGCCGACGGACTCGATGCCGGCGTTGTACTGGCCGTCGGCCGAGAACCGGATCCGCAACGCGTCGTGATGGGCGACCAAGGCGTCGAGCGCCTGGCTCAGCCTCACAGGATCGGTACCGGGCGCCAGCTCGAACACGCCCGACCAGTTCCAGTGGTCGCGGTCCTCGACGTCCTGAGCCACGAACCAGTGCTGGATCGGCGTCAGCGGCACCGGACCGGTCACGACCCCCTGCTCGGCCAGGGTGATCGCGGGCGTGTCCCGCGCGACAGCCGCCAGCTCGGCGACCGTCTGGTGCGACAGCACGTCCGCCACACCGAGACCCAGTCCGGCGGCACGTGCCCGCGCCACGATCTGCAGGCTCAGGATGGAGTCGCCGCCGAGCTCGAAGAAGTTGTCGTGCACACCAACGCGTCCAACGCCCAGCACCTGTGCCCACACCGACGCCAGAGCGTCCTCAGTGGACGTTCGAGGCGCCTCGTAGGCCTCCGCGGTCTCGGGCTCGGGGTCGGGCAACCCGCGCCGGTCGACCTTGCCGTTCGGCGTCAGCGGCAACCGTTCCAGCGCAACGAACACCGACGGCACCAAGTAGTCCGGCACCCGCTCACGAAGCCACGAACGCAGCTCCTTCGAGCTGAACTCACCCTCCGCCACGACGTACGCGACCAGGCGCTTGCCCCCGTGCGGTCCACCATCGCGAGCGACGACCACGACATCGCGCACGTCGTCGTGATCACCGATGACGACCTCGACCTCACCGGGCTCGACCCGGTAGCCGCGGATCTTCACCTGCTCGTCGACACGACCCAGGAACTCCAGCACGCCGTCGGCACGCCACCGCGCCCGGTCACCGGTCCGGTACAGCCGGCCGCCCGCCGAGCCGAACACGTCCGGCAGGAACCGTTCCGCGGTCAGATCTGGACGCCCCACGTAACCCCGCGCCAGACCGGCGCCACCGACCAGCAGCTCACCCTCGACACCGACGGGCACCGGCCGCAACGACCCGTCCACGACGAACGCGTCGACACCGGCGAGCGGCCCGCCGATCGGGACGACCTCGCCCTCGTGCTCCGGCCGCGCGGTCACCGCGTGGAAGATCGAGTCGATCGCGGCCTCGGTCACGCCGAACACGTTGCCCGGCACGGCGTTGGGCGCCACGGCCTCGACAGCGGACACGAGCGCGTCGTAGGTCCACATGTCGGTGCCCGAGATGAGCAGGCGCAACGACTCGACCGGCCCCGCCTCGCGGCAGTGGGCGGCGAGGTCGCGCAGCAGCATGCCGGGAACGATCTCGGCGACCTCGACCGCGTGGTCCACCAGGGTCTCGTGCAGCGACTCGACCGACACGACCTCGTCGTGCGGCAGGAACACCACCGTCTGCCCGAACGCCAACGCCCTCGTCATGTCGCCGATCGACACGTCGAAACCGGGGCCCGACATGGAGAGCACGGTGCCGGGGCCGCCCAGCTCGGCCAGCCCGTCACGCCAACCGGCCACATAGGACGAGAGAGCGGCGTGGGTGACGGCGACGCCCTTGGGGCGGCCGGTGGAGCCGGAGGTGTACGCGATGTACGCCAGCGCGTCGGGGGCGACCGGCGGCAGCGGCTCGCCGAGGCCGGCTGGCCCGTCTTCCACCACCAGCACCGCCCCGGAGAAGCCGACCGGTGTGGACCCAGCGCCCTCCGGCGACCCCGCCGCCGTCAGCTCACCGGCCAGCGCCGCGGTCGTCACCACCGCGACCACCCCGGCATCCGCCAGCAGGAACTCCAGCCGCTCCGCCAGCAACCCAGGATTCACCGGCACGTAAACACCACCGGACCGCAGCACACCCTGGAACGCGACAGCCAACTCGACCCCGCGCGGCACCAGCACTGCGACCGGCGACTCCACCGTCACCCCGGCCCGCCGCAACCGCCCGGCCAACCCATCCGCCCGAGCACTCAACTCGGCGAACGTCAGCCGCTCGTCACCGCACACCACCGCGAGCTTGTCGCTGCCGGCGTAACCCGCGACCAGGTCCGGAACGCTCGCAGCAGCTTCCTGCGGCGCACCAGCACCCCACTGCCGCGTCCGCGCCAGGTCCACAGTGGACGACGGCAGTCGCCCGTCGACCGGACCGGAGGCGAGCCGGTCCAGCACCTCCAGGAACCGCTCCTCGTGCAACACGAGCTCGGCGTCGGCGGCCACACCGTCCTCGACGTCGACGTCGATCCACGCATGGTCACCGTGCGACCAGCCGTAGGTGGTGACCGTGAGATCGCGGATCGGCCCGACCGCGAGGTTGCGCGGCGCGTCGGCGACCACGTCGGTCCCGAAGCTCCGCGAGCGGTTGAAGTCCACCACGTTGAGCGTCGGCCCGAACCAGGCGCCGTTGCCGGTGACGCCGAGCCGCCGGGCGAGGTCCTCCCCGCGATACCGGGACCGCGCGACGATCTCCGCGAGCCGGGACGTGGTGGCGCCGGTCAGCTCGCGGACCGTCAGCGCGTCCGGAAGGTGCAGGACCACGGGGGCGACGTTGGCCAGCAACCCCGGGGTCGACCGCGTCAACGGGCTGCGGCGCGCGGCCGTCGGCAGGCTGAACACCACGTCGTCGCGGTCGGTCAACGACCGCTGGTAGGCGGCGAAGGCCGAGACGAGGAAGTGCGGCACGCGCAGACCGAGCGCGGCCGAACGTTCGAGCACGGCTTCGCGCAACGCCGCGTCCACCGCGACCGTGCGCCGCCGTGGCGGCCGCTGCCGTTCGGGACGGCGTTCGTCCTCGCGGTCCCGCAGGGTGGCCGCGGAGTCCAGCCAGTACCGCTCGTCGGTCTCGCGGTCGGCGGAGAGCCGGTAGGTCTCGTCCTCGGTCACGACGTCGGCCCACGAGCCGAAGTAGCGCGGCCGGTGCTCACCGGAGTAGATCTCGGCGACGCGCTGGGTGATCAGGTTGAACGTGAAGATGTCCGTGATCAGGTGGTGGGCGCGGTGGTACCACCAGTACTCGGCGTCGGCGACGCGCAGCAGCGCCCAGCGCCAGAGCGGCGCCATTCGGTGATCGATCGGACGGGCGCCGTCGGCGTGCATCCACGCGCGTGCCGCACCAGCGGGGTCGGCCTCGCCGCGCAGGTCCACGACGGGCAGGACGTCGGCGGGCAGGTCGTCGGCCATCGCCTGCCAGGGCGCGCCGTCCGCGTGCTCGCCGAAGAAGAGCCGGTACGCGTCGGTCTCCCCCGCCGCGACACGGGCGCTCGTCCGCAGGAGTTCCTCGTCGACGGCTCCGCGCAGGACCACGTACTGGGCCGGGTTGAACTCGGGGGTGTCCCCGAGCAACTCGGCCGACAGCCACATGTCGACCTGCGCCGCCGTCAGCGAGTACCGGACGCCGGGCACGCGCCGCTCAACCACTGAAAAGCTCCTCTTTGCTGATGGCCCCGACACAACGGGACAGAGAGACCGCTGAAGTCACAGATACAGCGGGTGAAGGAGCACCTTTTGAAGTCCGTGCTCGTGGACTGCGGCCGGGCACGGCGGTGCCGGCAGGAACGGGTCGTCCGCTCAGGGGCGTCCGGAGATCAGCGGATCACCGACGCCGCACCTGTGCGGGTACCATCCCGCGCGCGACTCGTAGATGAATTTTCCAACAACGGCCATGAAAACCCCCTTGCGTCATCCGCCGATACCACGAATTCACGAGACGTGCACGCGAATCAGCGGTGCGACGAAAGCACCCCACCCCAAAGAAGCCCCCAGAGCCGCCGAAGCGACAACCGCAGATTAACCAGGCCCGCAACCAGCATGGATCCGCCGAACAGCCCAATTCGGACCACATAACTTTTATCAATCCACTTATAGGCCAATCGGTGGACGACCAGGCAATGTCACGTGCCGCACCCACCCAAACACATGGTGTGACGAAACCCTGTGCCTCGCGTCACACAAACATCAAAAACCTTCACCTTCATCCACGATTTGGTATTCAAACACGTTTTGCGCTCACCAATTGAGATGGCCGAACACGTGCTCACACGCGATTCTCGGACCAATCCTCCACATTCGCAGTCAATCTGCCGCGAGGTGTTCGGGGACCTGCTATGGGCGTTCGCCGCTCAATCATGGGACCTTTCATTTCCCGCTACCCTCGCCAACGCGGTGGCTCCGGAGCCACCAAAGAGGGGAGCGATTCCGGTGTTGACGGTGCAGGGCGTGGCAACGCGGAGCGGCACCGCCGTTCCGCCGGCGTGGCGCCCGGTGGCGGTGGTCGCGGGGCTGTTCGCGGCCCTGGTCTTCCCGCTCGCCGGGAACTACGGGCTCACGGCCGACGAGCTGTACTTCCGGATGCTGGGCGACGACCCGCGCTGGGGCTACTTCGACCAACCGGCGCTCGCGCCGCTGCTCGCGAAGGCGGGCTCGGTCCTGTTCGGCGACACGGTCTGGGGCATCCGCGTTCCGGCTCTGCTGTGCGGCATGGCGATCGTCGTGCTCGCGGCCCTGATCACCGCCGAACTGGGCGGCGGCCGGCGGGCCCAGGTGCTCTCGGCGGCCGCGGCGGGCACCTCGGGCATGGTGCTCGCGATGGGTCACTTCCTGCTGACCAACAGCCCGGACCTCGTCGCGTGGTGCGCAGTCACGTTGTTCGTCCTCAAAGCGTTGCAGCGCGGCGACGGCCGGTGGTGGCTGGTCGCCGGTGTCACGTGCGGAGTGGCGACCTACGCCAAGTACGTCGTGCTCCTGCTTCCGGTGACGCTGGTGGTGGCGCTGTTGATCGTGGGCCCGCGCAAGGAGCTGCGCAGCCCGTGGCCGTGGGCAGGCGCCGGGCTGACGCTGCTGATCAGCGCGCCGAACCTCGTCTACCAGGTGGTCAACGGCTGGCCCCAGCTCGTCATGGCGCGGGCCCTGTCGGACGGGGTCTGGACCGACGGGCTGATGTTCCCCCTCGACGTCGCGATCCTGGCGGGACCGGCGGTGGCCGTGATCATGGTCGTCGGACTGGTGGGGGTGCTGCGCCGCCCGCAGTGGCAACCGATCCGCGCGCTGGGTGCCGCCTACCTCCTCGGCACGGCCCTGGTGCTCGCCATCGCGCCCAGCGGCATCGACTACACCGAGGGCTACCTCGTGCCGTTGATCGCGGCGGGCTGCGTGCTCCTCGACGAGTGGCTGGCGCGAGGCAGGAAGCGGTTGCCCGCCACGATCACCCTGCTCTCGGTCTTCGCGGTGATCCAGGTGGTCGTGACGCTGCCGGTGGTGCCCGCACGGGTGTTCGTGAAGTACCCCGCCTCCAGCCTGACGACCGAGACCTTCGGCTGGGAGCGGCTGACCCGGCAGGTGGCCGACGCCTACGCCTCCCTGCCCGCCGGGGAACAGTCGCGGGCAGTCGTGCTGACGCGGAACTTCGGCGAGGCCGGCGCGTTGCACTGGATGCGCGACGAGCACCCCGTCCCCCGGATCTACAGCGGGCACAACGAGCTCTACTTCGACGGACCGCCACCGGACACCGCGGACGTCGTGATCGCGGTGGGCGTGGCCGAGGACCGGCTGGCGCAGGACTTCCGCGAGTGCTCCGTGTTCGCGCGCATCGACAACGGCTACGGGCTGGCGACCACGGAACAGGGCAGGGCGATCTCGGTGTGCCGCGGCCAGAAGGCGCCGTGGAACGACCTGTGGCCCGGCTACCGGCTCATCGGGCCGTACTGACAACCGCACGACAACGTCGCCACAACAGCACGGCGGTACTTCTTCGGTCAGCAGGACCCACAACCGAGGGAGACCATGGTGAAAGCCAAACTGGCAACGGTGCTGGCAGGGCTACTGGCGGTCGCGACGCTCATCGCGCCGGCCGTCAACGCCACGCCGTACCAGCGCGACGTCTTCGTCCGCGACAACGTGAGCGACGTCGGCAACGAGCCCAGCACCGGCAGCATCTACTACAGCCCGGACATCAAGGTCTGCTCGACTCCGGTGCCGTGCGCGGTGTCGCAGAACCCGGTGGTGGGCGTGAACAACTACGTCTTCGTCACCCTGAGACGAAAGGCGGGCGCCGTCGGCAACGTCGACGGCAGCCTCCACCTGTACCGCAGCAACCTCGGTGGCGGCACGGCGTGGCCGGCCGGCTGGACCTACATCGGCACCGCCGGCTCGACCGTGCCGGTGAGCGGCACCACGGTCATGATCACCTGGCCCGGCTGGAACGTCCCCGGCCCGGCGCACTTCTGCCTGCTCGCCCGCTGGGTGTCGAACGCGGACCCGATGACGTTCGCCGAGACCAGCAACACCCAGCAGAACGCACAGCGGAACAACAACATCGCGTGGCGCAACGTCGACTCGGTCCGAGTTCGGCCGTTCGAACCCGTCCGCGTGCCGTACACGATCGGCAACCCCGACCGCACCGACGCCCGCCAGGCGCTGATCCTCGAACAGCCGCGCCCGTTCGCCGGCGCGATCACGTTCGACCTCGGCCAGGAGCTCACGGCCCGCTGGAAGGCCGCCGGCGGCAGGGCGACCGGCGTGAAGCAGGTCGGCGAGACGCAGTTCCAGGTCGTCGACCCCAAGGCCCGCTTCGACGGACTGGTGCTCAAGGGTGACGAGCGCGTCGAGACCGCGCTGACGTTCGAGACCGACCGGGAGACGGGACCGGCGGAGCTGCACGTGCGCCAGACCGACGCCCAGGGCGTGGACCTCGGCGGGGCGCAGTACCTGATCAACGAGAAGGACTGAGTATCAACCCCGGTGGGTCCGTCTCCGTTACTCGGAGACGGACCCACCGAAAGGGTTGTCAATGAAGACCATCATGGTGTTGTTGCTGCTTCTGCTCGGGATCGTGCCCGCGCACGGAGCAGCGGACTGCGACCCGCCGGAGTGCCCGGTCGTCGTGGACGCGATCGACGGACCGGTGCACGAGTCGGCGGACTCGTACGCGGCGGTGCTGAAACTGCGCAACGGCGCGGCGAAGCAGGACGTCGAGGTGTCCTACCGGTTCGTCGACGGCACGGCGAAGCAGGGTGAGGACTACCAGGCCGCACCGCGCGGAACGGTGACGGTCAAGAGCGGGCAGACCCAGGCCGGTGTGCCGTACCGGGTGCTGCGCGTGACGGACCAGAAGAAGCAGTTCACCCTGGAGATCACGTCGGTCAAGAACGGTCAGGCCGGCAAGCGCGTCGCGGTGTTCACGATCGCCGGCAAGAGGTGAACAGCGTGACGGCCTGAGCCAGGTGCCTGGCAGCCTCGGTCCACCGCCCGCACCGGCTCTCCAGGCCGGCGAGCGTGCGGTGGACCTGGGCCTGTTCGAACGCGTCCGGCGCCTGGGTCCTCGCCGCCAGCGCGGCGTCGAGGTGCTCGCGGGCGGCGGCCAGGTCACCCAGCGCCAGGTCGGCCTCGGCCAGCTGCCGCGACGTGGACGCCTCGCGGTGCCCGTCGCCGAGCGTGCGGCACACCACGAGCGCGTCGGTGAGGCAGTCCCTCGCCACGGCAGGATCTCCGAGCGCTAGCTGGGTGATGCCCAAGCCGCTCAACGCGTCCGCCTCGAAGCGGTGGTCGGTGATCTCACGACTGATCCGCAGGGCGTCGCCGAAGTAGCGCAGGGCCGGTTCGAGGTCGGCGAGCTGGTGGAAGGCGCCGCCCAGCGTCATCAGGGTCGCCGCCTCCAGACGCTGGTTCTCCTTGGCGCGGAACGTGTCCAGCGCCGCGAACAACGGCTCGGCCGCCAGTTCCGGCCTGCCCATCCTGACGTAGGTGTAGCCGAGGTTGCGCCGGGCCAGCGCGACACCGACCTCGTCACCGGCGGTACCGTGCACGTCCATGGCCGCGCGGTAGGACTCCAGCGCCCGGTCGAACTCGCGCAGCTCGGAGTGCGCGTTGGCGATGTTGTTGTGCAGCCGCGCTTCTCCGCGCAGGTCGCCCGCCTCGCGCACCAGCTGGAGCGCTTCCCGTTGCACCACCATGGCTTCGGCGATGCGTGAGGTCATCTGCAGCGCGATCCCCTGTCCCCGCAGCATTTCCGCCTCTGCCCGTCGGTCACCGAGCGCGCGGGCGGCTCGGACGGCGTGTTCGCACTGCTCGACGCGCGCCGCCCAGTTGCCGCGCGCCTCGAAGTAGCTCGTGAGAAGGTAGGCCAGCTGCCACGTCTCGCGGTGCAGTTCCTCGCGGGCGGCGAGCCGGATCACGTGCAGCATGTTGTCGCGTTCGGCGTCGAGGTAGGCCAGCACCTCGACGCGCTCGGAGCCGAACGGGAGGTCGTCCGAGTGCGGCCGCGCGACGAGATCATGGCGCGGGTTGAGCACCTCGCCTGCCGCATGTGCGATGGTGAGGTAGCGGTCCAGCAGGCGTTCCACGCCGTCGCCGATGTCACCGCTCTGCCGCGCGAAGAGCCGGATCAGGTCGTGCAGGGCGTACCGGCCGTTGCCCACCTCGCTGACGAGGTGCGACGCGACGAGCTCGTCGAGGCCTGGCCCCATCGCGTCGGCGAGGTCGGCGGGGAAGCTCGCGCCGGGGTGTTCGCCGAGCACGCGGAACAGCTCGGCGGCCTGCGCGCTCAACGTGCGGTGCGCGCTGGCGAACACGGTGCGGACCGTGCGGTCGTCGCCGTCGACCGTCAGCACGTCCAGCGGGTCGTTACGGGTCAGCTCCCTCACCAGGTCGGAGATACGCCTGCCCGGCCTGATCGCGAGGCGGGCGGCCGCGATGCGCAGCGCCAGCGGCAACCGTCCACAACGGACCACGAGTTCCGCCGTCGCGGCGGGTTCGGCGCTCACCCGTTCCTCGCCGAGGATGTCGGTCAGCAGGTCGTGCGCCTCGGAGTCGGTGAGCAGGTCGAGGTTCACGGTGTGCACGGCGTGGCGGGTGCCGAGCGCCGAGAGCGTGTCGCGGCTCGTGATCAGCAGCAGGTTCCCCTGGTCGCCGGGCACGAGCGGCAGCACGTCCCGCGCGCGGCGCACGTCGTCCAGCACGATGAGCACCTTCTTGCCGTGCAACAACGTCCGGTACAGCGCGGTGGGGTCGGCCGGCACCCGGTCCGCGGGAACGCCGAGGCTGTGCAGCATCTCGGTGAGCGCCTGCGCGGGCGTGAGCCGTTGGAGGTCGAGGAACACCTGGCCGTCCGGGAAGCGACCGGCGACGCGGCGCGCCCACTCGACGGCGAACGTCGTCTTGCCGACCCCGGCGACACCGGAGACCACGACGATCGGCGGCAGGTCCGCGAGGGCGGCGAACTCGGCGGCACGACCGGTGAAGTGCCCGGCGCGGGCCGGCAGCTGGGCGGGCCGCGCGCTGTGCAGGGAGGGGTCGCGGCGCAGGATGGCGGTGTGCAGGGCGGTGAGCTCAGGGCCGGGATCAACGCCGAGCTCGTCGGCGAGCCGCTGTCTGAGTCTTCGGAACGCCTCCAAGGCGTCGGCGTGCCTGCCGTCCTGGTGCAGCGCCCGCATCAGCAGTCCGACCAGCCGTTCCCTGGTCGGGTGGCCGACGACCAGCCGTTCGAGCTCCTCGACGGCGTCCGGCCGGTCGAGCCGCTCACCCCAGTGCGCCTCCAGCGCCGCGATCCGCTGCTCCCGCAACCGGTCGATCTCCGCGCGGCCCCACCCGAACAGCTCGGTGCCCGCCAGCGGCTCGCCCCGCCACAGCCCGAGGTCCCTGGTCCGCCCGAACGTCTCCGCGTCGACCGACGCGTCGAGCTGGTACCCGCCGGGCTTGGTGACGAGCGCGCCGGGCAGGCCGCAGTCGGCGAGCGCCTGCCGCACCCGTGCGACGTGGCTGTGCAGCGACCGGACGGCCGTGCGCGGCGGGTCCTCACCCCACAGCACGTCCACGAGGCGGTCGACCGCGACCGGCGAGCCCGCGCGCAGTGCGAGCACCGCGACGATGCTGCGCTGCCGGGCACCGGTCAGCTCCGCACGGCCGTGAGGGCCGCACACCTCCACCGGACCGAGAATCCGCACCTCACCAGCTGTTTCCCGCACACGGCGATACGTTAATCCGCGCTTTTGCCTGGTGGCAGCGCTGAACGTGGGACAGAACCGGCAATTCGCCGGGCGGTCCCGGCACTGGTCATGACCACTCGCGTCGACTAGAAAGCAGGCGCGGCCTTCGGGTTCGAGAAATTTCTGTTATCGCCGGATGCATCCCGCATCTCCTGGTCAGGAGACGAGCGGACCGGCAGGTGAGGTGGGCATGGCAGCACCGGAGGAACCCGGCGTCGCGACGGTGGTGGCCGCGCGCGACGGCGACCAGCGCGCGTTGGACGACCTGGTGAGCGGATACCTGCCACTGGTCTACAACATCGTCGGGCACGCGCTGGGCGGACATCCCGACACCGACGACGTGGTCCAGGAGACCATGCTCAGGGCGGTGCACGGGCTGCCCGGCCTGCGCGACCCCGCCGGGTTCCGGTCGTGGCTCGTCGTGATCGCGATGAACCAGATCCGCCTGCGGCACCGCGAGCACCTGCGCGTGCCGATCACCGGCCCGGTGCCGGAGGACGTGGCCGACCCCGGTGCGGACTTCGTCGACCTCACGATCATGCGCCTGCAGCTGTCCGGACAGCGCCGCGAGGTCGTCACCGCCACCCGCTGGCTCAGCGAGGACGAGCGCGAGCTGCTGTCGCTGTGGTGGCTGGAGGCGGCCGGGCGGCTGACCCGCACGGAGGTCGCGAACGCGCTGGAACTCACCACCCAGCACACCGCCGTGCGCGTGCAGCGGGTCAAGGCCCAGCTCGACGCCGCGCGCATCGTCGTGCGGACGCTGGAGCGGACACCGCGCTGCCCCGAGCTGGCGTACATCGTCGCGGAGTGGGACGGCGCGCCCAGTCCGTTGTGGCGCAAGCGGATCGCCCGGCACAGCCGCGACTGCGTCCGGTGCGAGCGGTGCGGGCACGACCTGGCGTCCGTCGAGGGGCTGCTCGCCCGGCTGCCGCTGGTGCCGCTGCCGGCCGCGTTCGGGTTCGGCCTGGACCAGTCCGCGCTGCTGGGGGCACAGGCCACGCAGGTCGGCACCGCTCCCGTGACGGCGGGCAAGTTCGGCCTGTTCCTGCAGGGCGCGACGGCCAAGGTGCTGGCGGCCGCGGCGGCCACCGTGCTGGTCACGGGCATCGTGGTCGCCGTGCTGCCGTCGGCCGAGGAACCGGTGGCCCGCGCGCTCCCGATCGCCACGACGAGCACGACACCGACCACCGTGCCTCCCACGACAACGCCGACGTCCGCCTCGTCGTCCGTCCCGGTGACCACCACCACGGCCCCCAAGCCCGCTCCCCCGCCCGCGATCCCCGCCACGGCGTCGGTGAAGAAGGGCGTCAGCACCTGGAACTTCGACGGCGTCGGCAAGGCGCTGACCGACGTCCGCGCGGGCTGGTACTACAACTGGGCCGCGCAGACCGACGGCATCACGACCCCGCCGAACGTCGAGTTCGTGCCGATGATCTGGGGCACGAAGTTCACCGACGACGCGACGCTCGCCCGCGCGAAGGCGAACGGCAAGGTGCTGCTCGGGTTCAACGAGCCGGACTTCCCCGACCAGGCGAACATGACCCCGGAGCAGGCACTCGACCTGTGGCCCAAGCTGCAGGCGACCGGCCTGCGGCTCGGCAGCCCCGCCGTCGCGCACAGCGGCGACAAGGCAGGCGGCTGGCTGGACAGGTTCATGTCCGGCGCCGCCCAGCGCGGCCTGCGCGTCGACTTCATCGCGGTGCACTGGTACGGCTCGGACTTCAGCGAGGCGGCCGTCGGCCACCTCAAGAACTACCTCGCGGCCGTGCACGCCCGCTACGGCAAGCCGATCTGGCTGACCGAGTACGCGCTGATCGACTTCTCCGGCGGCCAGGCCCGCTTCCCGAACCAGGAGCAGCTCGCGGCGTTCGCCCGCGGCTCCAGCGCCATGATGGAGGGCCTCCCCTACGTCGAGCGCTACGCGTGGTTCGCGCTGCCCGCGGAGAAGCCGGGCACCGGCCTGTACGCGCCCGGCGGCACCCCGAACCAGGCGGGTGAGGCATATCGCGCGGCCGGGTGAGGCACATCGCGCCGCGGGCTGACGTGCCGTGGTCGAGAATCACGGCGTGGCTGAGAACCTGCTGGTGTCCGGGAGTGCCGGGTCCGTGATCGCGGGCCCGCTGGTGTCCGGGGGCGCCGGGTCCGTGATCGTGGACGCGCCGGTGTCCAGCAGCGCCGGACCCGCGATCACAGAACTGCTGGTCCCGGCGCTGCTGCTGCGCACACCCCACGCGCCGTGGGCCCAACTCGTCCACATCTACGTGCCCCAAGGTCCCACCGTCGCGTTCAGCGGCCGCGACCTCCGCTCGCCCGGCATCGCCGACGCCACCGCGGTGGCCCGCGCCGCCGGCTTCGAACCGGTGGTCAGGTCACCGGGCGGCCGGATGGTCGCCTACGACACGGGCGCCGTCGTGATCGACCACCTCGACAGCACCACGGACATCCGCCACGCCGGCAGCGCGACCTTCGCGGCGAACGCCGAGGCCCACGTCCGGGTACTGCGCGACCTCGGTGACGTCGACGCCCGCATCGGCGAGGTCGACGGCGAGTACTGCCCCGGCGAGTACAGCATCAACGTCGGCGGCGACACGAAGGTCGTCGGCTCGGCGCAGCGCGTGACGTCGACCGGGTCGCTGTTCAGCACCGTGGTCCAGGTCGAGGTGTCGGACCGGGTGCGGGCCGTGATCGCGGACGTGTCGAAGGCGCTCGGGTACGACCTGCGGGAGAGCTCCATCGCGGGGCTGGCCGACTACGCTTCGGGGCTGAGCTCCTCGGATGTCGCGGCGGCGTTCGTGGCGGACTACCGGGAGCGGCTGGGCATGACCGACGGGCCGTTGCCGGACGGGGTGGTCGCGCACGCCTCTCGTGCGACCGGCGGCTCACCGTTCCACGTGGACGACTGGACGCGCGCGAACCCGTTCGCGGTGTCGTGAGGACTGGGCGCCTAGCGTGGTCTGGCCTGGTCGTCGTGCGGCGTGTGGAAAACACCTCGCCTGCTCGCGCTGCGAGTGCCGGGCGCATGACCCCGGCCGTGCGACGAGTGCCTGCAGTAAAGCCGAGCGGGTGCCGGCGCCGGGCGGCCTGCCCACCGCCGCGGCGCCGCACCCCCACTCCCCCTAGCTCGCGCCGCAAGACCCCCTCACCACGAGCCGGGTCGGCAGCACGACGGGTTCCTCCCGCTCACCCCCGGTGATCATCGCCATGATCGCCTTCGCCGCCGCCACCCCGAACTCCGGCTTGTCCTGCGCCACCGTCGTCAACGCCGGCTCCACCACCGAGGCGATCTCGATGTCGTCGAACCCCACCAGTGCCAGGTCCTCCGGCACCCGCAGCCCGGCGGCACGAGCGGCGAGCAGCGCTCCCACGGCCATCTCGTCGCTGGCCGCGAACACCGCGGTGGGCGGCTCGGGCAACGCCAGGAGTCGTTGCAGGGCAGCACTTCCGCTGGCCCGGTAGAAGTCGCCAGCCACCACGTACTCGTCACGCACAAGGACCCCGGCGTCGAGCAAAGCCTTGCGGTAGCCGGAAACACGGGCCTCGGACGGCTGGTTGCCCACCGGGCCGGTGATCGTGGCGATCCGCGTGTGCCCCAAGCCGAGGAGGTGCCGGACGGCCGACTCGGCACCGCCTAGGTTGTCCGACGTGACGTGGGTGGCGCGCGGGCCGTCCACGGCGACGTCCAGTGCCACGCAGGGGAATCCGGACTGCGCGAAGGCCGAGAACGCGTCGGCGTCCGAGCCGCTGTCGATCAGGACCAGGCCGCCGAGGTGGTGTCGGCGGGTCATGTTGACGTAGCCGACCGGGTCGGCGAGTGAGGCGCCGACCTCGCGGGCGTCGCCGCTCGTCGCGAGCATCAGCAGGTGGTAGCCGTGTGCGCTCAACGCGGATTTCAGGCCTATCAACAGGTCCTGGAGGTACGGGTGGCGCCAGCCGGGCCTGCGGTGGTCGGTGTCCCAGACCAGCCCGATCATCGTCGACTGCTTCGTCGACAACGCCCTGGCGGACTCGTTGGGCCGGTAGTCCAGCTCCTTCGCGACGCGCAGCACGCGTTCCCGCGTCTCCTCGTTGACCGTTTCCGGCTGGTTGAAGACGCGCGACACCGTCGCCACGGACACGCCGCAGAGCTGGGCGATCTCTCGCCCGGTCGCCATCGGCACCTCCTGATTGACCGTAAGCGGTTACATAGACCTTACGAGCAGCAGTTATCCACGTCAAACCGCTACGACCGCAGAAGCGTTTATCGTTTCGTTACTTGACGGGCGCCGTGTAACCCCGCTGTCATAGGCGCCACACATTCGCGCCGCACATCTCCCGGAGAACCACTTCTCCTGCTTCAGCGCGCCCAAAAACCAACGGAGGCCTGGAAAATGCGCCCCACAGCACTCGCACTCGGCTGCGCCGCACTGGCGTCGGCGCTGGTGCTCAGCGGTTGCGGCAGCGACACCGCGTCCGGCGGCAAGACCAAGCTGACCATCGGGTTGTTCGGCAACTTCGGGTACGCCGAACTGCTCAAGGAGTACGCCGCCGCGCACCCGGACGTCGAGATCTCCGACCGCACCGCGTCGTACTCCGACCACCACAAGAACCTCGCCGCGCACCTCGCCACCAACAGCGGCTCCGCGGACATCGAGGCCGTGGACACGGGCTACATCAACCAGTTCAAGGCCACGCCGGACAAGTTCGTCGACCTCAACACCAAGGGCGGTGACCAGCTCAAGGACCGCTGGCTGCCGTGGAAGTGGGAGGGCTCGATCAGCAAGGACGGCAAGCAGATCGGCTACGGCACGGACGTCGGCGGCCTCGCCATCTGCTACCGCCGCGACCTGCTGCAGAACGCCGGACTGCCTGCCGACCGCGACCAGGTCGCCGCGCTGTGGCCGACGTGGCAGGAGTTCATGGCCGCGGGCAAGAAGTTCCAGGAGAAGGCGCCAGAGGGCGTGAAGTGGTTCGACGGCGGGCCGACCGTGCTCAACGCGATCGTCGGCCAGGCGCCCGTCGGGTACTACGACAAGTCCGACAAGATCGTCGTCGGTGACAACAAGGAGATCAAGGCCGGCTGGGACCTCGTCGTCGACGGCGTGAACTCGGGCCTGTCCTCGAAGCTGCTGTACTCGACGCCCGTCTGGAACACCGGGTTCAAGCAGGGCCAGTTCGCGACCGTGACGTGCCCCGCCTGGCAGATGGCCAAGATCAAGGACCAGGCCGGTCCGGAGGCCGCGGGCAAGTGGGACGTCACGTCCGTGCCCGGCGGCGGTGGCAACTGGGGCGGCTCGTACCTCACGGTGCCCAAGTCCGGCAAGAACGTCGACAAGGCCGTGGAGCTGGCGGCGTGGCTGACCGCGCCCGAGCAGCAGGCCAAGGTGTTCAAGAGCGCCGGGCTGCTGCCGTCGATCCCGAAGCTGTACGAGGACCCGTCCATCGTGGACTACAAGAACCCGTACTTCAACGACGCGCCGATCGGCAAGCTGTTCACCGACGCGGCGAAGAAGCTGAACCCGCAGTACCAGGGCCCGAAGGCGGGCGACATCCAGACCGCGATCGGCAACGCCATGCAGCGCGTCGAGCAGGGCAAGCAGAACGGTCAGGACTCGTGGAACCAGTTCGTCGGCGACGTGCAGAAGTGACGCGCTGACATGGTCTTGATGGACAAGGCGACCCGGAGGCACCGCTGGGACACGAAGTTCGCGCCGTACGGGTACGTGGCGCCGTACTTCCTGATCTTCGGTGTCTTCGGGCTGTTCCCCCTGCTCTACACCATCTGGGTCTCGTTGCAGGAGCGCAACCTGCTCGACGAGGCCGCGGCGAAGCTCGTGTGGTTCGACAACTACGCCAAGCTGATGGCGGACCCGTACTTCTGGAACGCCATGGGCAACACGCTCAGCCTGTGGCTCCTCACGACGGTGCCGCAGATCCTGTTCGCGCTGTTCATCGCGCAGCTGCTCAACCGCAAGGTCCGCACCCGCACGCTGTTCCGGATGGGCGTGATCCTGCCGAACATCACCTCGGTGGCGGCGGTGACGATCATCTTCGCGCAGCTGTTCGGGCGGGACTTCGGTCTCTTCAACTGGGTGCTGGGGCTCTTCGGCGCCGGGCAGATCGACTGGCAGGCGGGCACGGCGTCGTCGCACATCGCGATCGCGGTGATGGTGGTGTGGCGCTGGACCGGCTACCACGCGCTGATCTTCCTGGCCTCCATGCAGGCGATCTCGCCGAGCCTGTACGAGGCAGCCACGCTGGACGGTGCGAGCGGCCGCCAGCAGTTCTGGCGCATCACCGTTCCGCTGCTGCGGCCGCAGATCATCTTCACGACGATCATCGCGACCACCGGCAACATGCGGCTGCTCGCCGAACCGCTGCTGTTCAACCCCGGTGCCGCGGCCGCGACCGGTGGCTCCGACCGGCAGTTCCAGACCGCCGCGCTGTACCTCTACGAGCAGGGCTTCACGAAGTACGACTTCGGCTACAGCTCGTCGATCGCGGTCGTGCTGGCCATCGCCACGGTCATCGTCGCCGGCATCGGTTACCTGGTGACCAAACGGATCCGGACGGAGTGACCCCATGACCGCAGTGCTGGAACGTCCCGCGCCGGCGCCGTCCACCGGCCCCGCCACGAGGGCGCGCAGGCTGGCCAGGCGCGTCGCGGGGCCGTGGACGTACGCCGCCCTGATCGCCGTGCTGGCCGGGTCGGCCTTCCCCGTGTACTGGTCGTTCGTGGTGTCCTCGCAGACACCGGACGCGATCGACAGCGTGCCCCCGGTCCTGGTGCCGGGCGGCCACCTCTTCGCGAACATCGCCCGCGTCTTCGACACCACCGACTTCGCGCTCGCGTTGCTGAACTCCATCGTGGTGTCGGGCACTGTGACCGTCTCGGTGGTGCTGTTCTCGACACTGGCCGGTTTCGCGTTCGCCAAGCTGAAGTTCCGCGGCCGCAACGTGTTGCTACTGCTGATCATCGGCACGCAGGCGATCCCGACCGAGCTCGGCATCATCCCGCTCTACATGATGATGGCCGAGTTCGGCTGGGCCGGTGAGATCCACGCGGTGATCGTGCCGGGGCTCGTCACCGCGTTCGGCGTGTTCTTCATGCGCCAGTACTTCGAGCGGGCGATCCCGGACGAGCTGCTGGAGGCGGGCCGGATGGACGGCTGCCACTCGCTGCGGCTGTTCTGGCACGTCGCGCTGCCGGCCGCACGTCCCGCGGCAGCGGTGCTCGGGCTGTTCACGTTCATGCAGGCGTGGAACGACTTCTTCTGGCCGCTCGTGGTGCTCACGCCGGAGAACCCGACCGTCCAGACCGCTCTGTCCACTTTGGCCAGCGGCTACACCACCGACTACACGCTGGTGCTGACCGCCGCGACGATCGGCACGGTGCCCGTGCTGGCCGTCTTCCTGTTGTTCGGCCGCCAGATCGTCGGCGGCATCATGTCGGGCGCCGTCAAGGGCTGAGGGTTGGAGACTTCTGTGAGCTTTCCGGACGGCTTTCGCTGGGGTGTGGCGACCTCGGCCTACCAGATCGAGGGAGCGGCCGCGCTCGACGGCCGCGGTCCGTCCATCTGGGACACGTTCTCCCGGGTCCCCGGCGCCGTCGCGTCCGGCGACACCGGGGACGTCGCGGCCGACCACTACCACCGCTGGGCCGAGGACGTGCGGCTGCTCGCGGACCTGGGTGTCGACTCGTACCGGTTCTCGGTGTCGTGGTCGCGGATCCTGCCAGAGGGGCACGGCAAGGTCGAGCAGCGCGGCCTCGACTTCTACCGGCGGCTCGTCGAAGCGTTGCTGAGCAAGGGCATCGAGCCGTTCCTGACGCTGTACCACTGGGACCTGCCGCAGGCGTTGGAGGACCAGGGCGGGTGGCGCGACCGCGAGACGTCGCACTGGTTCGCCGACTACGCCGCCCTCGTGCACGAGTCACTCGGGGACGTCGTCCGGAAGTGGACCACGCTGAACGAGCCGTACTGCTCGTCGATCGTGGGCTACGGCGAGGGCCGGCACGCCCCCGGTGCGCGTGAGGGCCACGGCGCGCTGGCGGCGGTGCACCACCAGCTGCTGGGCCACGGTCTGGCCGTGCAGGCGATGCGGGCGAACGGGCTGGCCGAGCAGGAGTTCGGGATCGTGCTCAACCAGTCCCCCACCGTGCCGGTCACGGACTCCCCCGCCGACGCCGCCGCCGCGACCCGCCAGGACGTCCTGCTGCGCAGGCAGTTCTCCGACCCGCTGTTCGGCGGGGCCTACCCGGACGAGCTGACGTCGATGTTCGGCGACATCACCGACTTCTCGTTCCAGCAGGACGGAGACCTGGTGATCATCGGCGAGCCGCTCGACTACGTGGGCCTCAACTACTACTACCGCCTGCACGTCGCCGACGCGCCGCACCGCGAGCCCGACCCGGCCAGGCGGACGGCCCACGACATCGGCGTCGACACGACCCAGCTCCCGGACGTGCCGCGCTCCGGCATGGGCTGGCCGGTCGAACCCGTCGGCATGACGACCGCACTCGCGGACCTCAAGGCACGGCACCCCGACCTGCCGCCGATCTACGTCACCGAGAACGGCTGCGTCTACCCCGACGTGGACGGGTTCGAGGACACCGACCGCATCGCGTACCTGCGCGACCACATCGCGGCGGCGCAGGCGGCGGACGTCGACCTGCGCGGCTACTTCTGCTGGTCGCTGCTCGACAACTTCGAGTGGGCGCACGGCTACAAGCACCGGTTCGGTCTGGTGCACGTCGACTACCAGACGCTGCAACGCACTCCGCGCGCCAGTTACCGCTGGTACCGCGACTTCATCACTGAGGCACGGCAGGGCAGCTGACCGCGGGGGTCGTCAGGTTGATCAGGTAGTCGTCGACGTTGGTCCTGGTGCAGGCACTGCGCGGGTAGGCGATGTGGCCCCAGCCCTCGTAGGTGAGCAACGCCGTGTTGCGCGGTGCCTGCCTCTTGATGCTGACGGCCCACTCGTGCGGGGTCGTCGGGTCGTACCGCGAGTTGATGACCATGATCTTCGGCGCGTCGCCGATGTCGAGGCGGTGCGGCGGGTTGGCGGGCTGTCCTGGCACGCCGATGCACGCGGTGGCCTCGTCGTGGCCGAGG
This sequence comes from Lentzea sp. NPDC058436, assembly GCF_042721515.1. Classification (NCBI taxonomy): domain Bacteria; kingdom Bacillati; phylum Actinomycetota; class Actinomycetes; order Pseudonocardiales; family Pseudonocardiaceae; genus Lentzea; species Lentzea sp. NPDC058436. The sequence goes on along the minus strand of NZ_JBHXLF010000002.1, from coordinate 1,067,042 downwards.
AAGCTGCCGCGCAGGATCGGCGACCGGCGCAGCTCCTCGGCCCGCATCCGCTCGTAGTCGCGGAAGTCCTTGAGGCGCAACGAGAAGTCCTGACACACGGAAGCCAGCCGGACCGACTCGTAGTTCGGTTCGAAGGACTGCGTTCGCAACGTCAGCGCGCCGGTGATCAGGTCCACCGCGTAGAGCCAGTCGGGGCCACGCAACGCGAAGTACATGTTGTCCAGCAGGTCCTGCCGTCCGCCCGGCCGCGCGTCCGCGCGGACGAGGGCCGCCTCCCAGGCCGCCCGGACGTCCTGCCCGTGCAACGCGCAGGACGTCGAGCCGGCACACCACTTCTCGAACTCCCGGAATGAGTCGTCCGATGCGGCCGCGCGGTCTCCGACAAACCGCCGGAGGTCCGCGCTGTGGTCGACGACGCTGTCGAGGACCATCGCCCGGACGTTGCGGCCGAACTTCTCTGCGTACACCTGGCCGAACGTCGTGCCGTACGACAGGCCGAAGTAGCTGATCTTCCGTTCGCCGAGCGCCCTCCGCGCCGCGTCGATGTCCCGCACCACGGTGGCGCCATCGGCGTGGTCGAAGACCGGACCACTCCGTTCACGGCACTGCGCCAGCGCCTTCTGGTTGTGCCGCAGCAACGCGGTGAACCCGGCCTCGTCCTGCGGGTGGATCGACGGCCCGCCGCCGACGAGGTCGGCGCACCGGATCGCGAGACTGCCCCCGGTGCCGCGCTGGTCGACTCCGACGATGTCGAACCGGGCGCGGACCTCAGGGCTGAACAGGCTCGACAACGCGAACTCGGCCGCGGAGCCACCGGGTCCGCCGGGATCCACCACCAGGACGCCGATCCGTCGTGCGGGATCGGTCGCGCGATGGCGTGCGATGGCGAGGTCGATGCGCTGACCTCGGGGCTTGTTCCAGTTGAGCGGCACGCTCAGCGTCCCGCACTGGCCCTCGGGGTTGTCCGGGCACGGCGCCCAGGCGATGGACTCCACGGGTTCGGCGTGTGCCGCTCCCGTGGAGATGATCAGGATCGCGGCGGATACCGCAACTGCTCGCCTCAACGCCCGCACGGTGCCCCCTCCAGTTCGGCCGTGGAGCGGCTCACCCTAGGAGAGAAAGCGCTTTCACGGCCAGCGGATGCGGACGGGTCCACGCCATTCTTCGTCGGGTGAGAGCACCTTCTCCCCGCTCGTGACCACGACCCTCCCCTGCACGGCCAACTCCCGCGCGACCTCGCGCGCCGGTTCCATGAGGTCATGCCACCCCTCGTCACCGACGGCACGTGCGGCTTCCGAGGGACAGATCGACTTGGCCGGGCCGCGTGCCTCCAGCAGATCCAGGATCGACTGCTCAAGCCGTCGCGCGACCGTGCTCACCGCCGCAGCCGTTCGGCCGCCAGCCGTCCGGAGATCAGCACCGGCGGGATCCCGACGCCGGGCGTGGTGCCGCTGCCCGCCAGCACCACGTTGCCGTCGCGGAACGGCAGGTTGCCCGGCCGGAACGGCCCGGTCTGGGCGAACGTGTGGGCGGCGGAGAACGGCGTGCCGGCGGCCTGCCCGTCACGAGCCCAGTCGTCCGGTGTCACCACGGCCAGCGGCTCGGCGTCGACGAGGAGCTTGCGCGCCGACATCTCGTCGATGATCTGCTCGGCGTACCGCCGCGCCAGCGCGTCCCAGCGCAACGGCGCGGCGTCGAGGTTCGGGCACGGCGCCAGCAGGTACTGCAGGTGCCGCCCCTCCGGTGCCAGCGCGGGATCGGTCAGCGTGGGCGTGGTGAGCAGCAGTGACGGATCGCTCATCAGCTCGCCCCGCCGGACGATCTCGTCGAACGTCCCGTCCCACTTCTCCCCGAACGAGATCGTGTGGTGGGCGAGGTCGTCCGCCACCCTGCCGGCGCTCAGGTGCACGACCACCGCGGACGGCGACCAGCGCAGCGGCAGGATCCGGCGCGGCCGTCCGTGCAACAGCCTGCTGCTCTGCGCCGGGCCCGTGGCCAGAACCACCGCGTCACAAGGGATGCGCGCGTCGGCGGTGCGCACGGCGTTGACCCGGTTGCCGACCCGTTCCAACGAGTCGACTTCCACGCCGTAGTGGAACTGCACTCCGGCCGAAGCAGCGGCATCGGCCATCGCCTGCGGCACCGCCCGCATGCCACCGCGCGGAAACCACACTCCCGCAATGGTGTCCATGTAGGCGATGACGGCATAGGCGGCGAGAGCGTCCTTCGGTGCGACACCGGCGTAGAGCGCCTGGAACGTGAACACCCGCCGGAGCCGGTCGTCCTTCAGGAACCGCCCCACGGCCTTGCCCAGCGAACCGAACCCACCGAGCCGGGTGAGCTTCACCAGGTCGGGTCCGACGAGGTCCAGCGGCGAGTCGAAGCTCGCGCCGATGAACCGGTCGCGCTCCACCTCGTAGAGCTTCGTGAGCCACGCCCGCAGGTCGCGGTACCCCTGCGCCTCCCGATCGCCCGCGAACTCGCGGACCGCCTGCTCCATGCGGTCCCCGTCGGTGTGCACGTCGAGCGCCGTGCCGTCGGCGAACGTCGCGCGGTAGGCGGGGTGCAGCGGCAGCAGTTCGAGGTGGTCCTCACGCCTGCGCCCCACCGCGGCGAACGCGTCGTCCAGCAGTTCCGGCATGGTGAGCACGGTCGGCCCGGTGTCGATCCGGTGGCCGTCCACGTCGAGCCTGCCCGCAAGCCCGCCGGGGTGCGGATGCCGTTCGACGACGGTCACCTCGTGGCCGGCACCGCGCAGGTGCAACGCCGCCGACAACCCCGAGAGCCCCGCGCCGACCACGACCACGCGGTCCGTGCGGCCCTTCACCACGTGCACCACTGCGTTCCCCACTCAGGTCGTTCGAGCTACGGCACGGCCTGCGAGGCGCACCAGTTCATGACGGGCATCATCGTCGATCGCCGCGCGCTCCAGCGCCGCGACCCCGGACGCCGCCAGCCGTTCGATGTGCTGCTCCACCGCCGCGACGGCCCCGAGGTCCACGAGCAACGCGGCCACGTCGCTGACCGTCCGGTCGCTCACGCTCCCGCTCTCCAGGCAGCGCCGCAGCAGCCTCTGCGCGGCGGGTTTGTCCTGCGCGCGAGAGAAGGCGATCGCCATCAACGGCGTCCGCTTGCCCTCCCTCAGGTCCTCCCCCACCGGCTTCCCGGTGAGCGAGGTGTCGCCGAAGACGCCCATCAGGTCGTCGCGCAACTGGAATGCGACGCCGATGTCGTGGCCGTACGCGCGCAGGCTGTCCACGACGTCGTCGTCCGCCCCCGCGAGCGCCGCCCCGAGGTGCAACGGCCGTTCGACGGTGTAGGCGGCGGTCTTCAGCGCCGCCACGCGGACAGCGGCCTCCAGGGACTCCTCGCGCCGCGCGACGCCGAGCAGGTCGAGGTGCTGTCCCATGATCATCTCGGTGCGCATCGCCTGCCATGGCGCCCAAGCGCGGGTCAGCGCGTCGCCGGGCAGACCGGCGGTCACCAGCGCGTCGTCCGCCCAGGCCAGCGCGAGGTCACCGACCAGGACGGCCGCCGAGTCGCCGTACTGGCGGGCGCTCCCGGCCCAGCGTTCCCGCCGGTGCCGCGCCGCGAAGGACTCGTGCACGGAGGGCTTGCCACGCCTGGTCGCCGAACGGTCCATGACGTCGTCGTGCACCAGCGCGCAGCACTGGAGGAGTTCGAGGGCCACCAGGGCGCGCACCACGGCGTCCACCGGAGGCGCACCCCCTCCCGCGCGCCAGCCCCACCAGGCGAACGTGGGCCTGATCCTCTTGCCGCCTGCGAGGATCAGCTCGCGCAGCTCCGCGGTGAGCTCGGGGGCCAGGTCCTGACGGGTGCGCAGGAAGTCGTGCAGTGCTTCGTCGAGCAGGACGCGGAAGTCGTCCACCTGCGACGGGCGAGCGTCCACGCTGGTCAGCAGCGACATCGGCGTTCCCTCGGGAGTCGGCGGGAGATCGGTGTCCCGAGCTAAGCAGCGCGGTGACGGGTCTGCATGATGAGTTCTGTCGTTGTGCGGAGGGCAACTCGCGGACTTAGCGTGGAGGCACTCACCCCGCGGAAAGGACCGCTGATGTCGGCTGAACGCGAACTGGACGCCGCGGGCATCACCGCACCGGCGTTGCGCGACGCGTACCGGCGCTGCCGCGAGCTCAACGCACTGCACGGCCGGACCTATTACCTCGCAACGAGGTTGCTCGGCGCGGAGCAGCGACCCGCCGTGCACGCCCTCTACGGGTTCGCCCGGTGGGTGGACGACGTGGTCGACGACGTCCACAGTGGAATCGACGCCAAGGTCGCTGAGCTCGGCGCGATCGACGCTCGCCTCCAGGCCGCGCTCGACGCCGGAGCCACGGACGACCCCGTGCTGGCGGCGCTGATCGACACCGTGCACCGCTACGACATCCCGGTTCAGCACTTCCGGGACTTCATGGCGTCGATGCGGATGGATCTCACCGTCACCGACTACCCCACGTTCGCCGATCTAGACCGGTACGTGCACGGTTCCGCCGCCGTGATCGGTCTGCAGGTGCTCCCGGTGCTGGGCACGAGCGTGCCGAGGGAGGAGGCCGAGCCCGCCGCCGCGGCGCTCGGGGTGGCGTTCCAGCTCACGAACTTCATCCGCGACGTCGGCGAGGACCTCGACCGCGGCCGGGTGTACCTGCCCGCCGACGAGCTCGCGGAGTTCGGTGTGGACCGCGAGCGCCTGCTGCACGCGCGGGCCGCGGGCCACGCCGACCAGCAGGTGCGGGCCGCCCTGCGCGACCAGGTGCGCAGGGCCCGGCAGCACTACGAACGGGCGTGGCCGGGCATCGGCATGCTCGCGCCGCGCTCCCGGCCGTGCGTGCTCACCGCCTACCGCCTGTACGGGCGGATCCTCGACCTCGTCGAGGGCGCGGACTGCGACGTGCTGTCGCGCCGCGTCGTCGTGTCGAACGGCAGGCGCCTCGCCGTCGCCCTGCCCGCGCTGGCGAGGGCGGTGTTCGCCCGTGCGGCCTGAAGAGAGGAAGACCATGCGCGACCGGATCCCGTTGCGGATCTACTCCAGCCCTCCGTGGCGCGAGCAGCGGCCGACGTGGCAGGACGCCAAGCCCGCGCTGATCGAGGCGGCGCTCAAGCGCGCCACCGCGCGGCCGTCGGGCAACTGGTTCGTCGCGGGCGCCAGTCGTGACGTCGTGAAGGGCAAGCCGTGCGGCCGCACCATCGCGGGCCAGGAGGTCGTGCTCTGGCGCGGACCCCACGGCGTGCTGATGGCCGGATCGGGTTCGTGCCCGCACCTCGGCGCCCCTCTGTGCGACGGCGCCGTGGCCGAGGGCAAGCTGATCTGCCGCTGGCACGGGCTCGCGCTCGACGGCACGCGGTTCGGCGCGTGGACACCGTTCCCCTCGCACGACGACGGCGTGCTGGTGTGGGTCCGCCTCGACCAGGCAGGCGGTGAGGAGCCGCTGGACGCGCCCGTGCTGCCGGAACGCCCGCCGGCGGGGTCGATCGACGCGGTGGCCACGCTCATCGGCCGCTGCGACCCGGAGGACGTGGTCGCGAACAGGCTCGACCCGTGGCACGGCGCCTGGTTCCACCCCTACTCGTTCGCGAACCTGCACGTGCTGGAGACACCCACGGAGGCGGACGACCGGTTCCTGGTGGAGGTGACGTTCCGGCTCGCCGGACGGGTCGGGGTGCCGGTCATCGCCGCGTTCACCTGCCCGGAGCCGCGCACGGTCGTGATGCACATCGTCGAGGGCGAGGGTGAGGGCAGCGTCGTCGAGACGCACGCGACGCCGATCCGCGACGGCCGCACGGCGGTCGTGGAGGCCACCATCGCGCACTCGGGACGGCGCGGGTTCGCGCTGGCCAAGCCTGCGGCGGGGGCGTTGCGCCCTGTCATGAGCTGGGCGGCTGCCCGGTTGTGGCGCGACGACCTCGCCTACGCCGAACGCCGGTACGCACTGCGCCAGGTGGGTCGGTTCCCGGACTGACCGACCCGAGTTGCGTCGTTTCTGAGTCGATTTTAGGATGGTGCTCCACCATCGAGGTCGACTCATCAGAGGACGTGCGTCATGCCCGAACTGTCCCGTCTGCCTCAGCCGGTCGCGGAGTCGTGGGACTGGCAGCTCCGCGGTCTCTGCCGTGGCATGGACAGCACCTACTTCTTCCACACGCCCAACGAACGCGGCTCCGCACGGGACCAGCGCGAGGCCGCGGCCAAGGCCATCTGCCAGCGCTGCCCGGTCATGGAAAAATGTCGATCGCACGCGCTGGAGGTGCACGAGACCTTCGGCATCTGGGGTGGACTCGGGGAAAGTGAGTTGAGGGCGATTCTCGCGAAACGTGCTCGTAGGACGTGACGTACACGCCACGAGCGGTGGCCGGCATGCTCGGCGTCGCGCCCACCACGCTCCGAACCTGGGACCAGCGCTACGGCCTGGGCCCCTCGATCCGCACCGACGGCGGCCACCGCCGTTACGAGGACGCGGACGTCGAGGTGCTGCGCCGGATGGTCGTGCTGACCGCGCAGGGCGTGGCCGCGGCCGCCGCGGCGGTGCTGGCCCGGCAGAAGCCCGTCGCCGCGCCGACCGGCCCGCGCACCCCGATCGGTTCCGCGGAAGCCCTGGTGGCGCAACACAGTTTCCTCACAGCGGCGAAACGTCTCGACGAACCCGCGATGTCCGGCCTCGCCTCGGGGCTCCTCAGCGACCACGGTGTCGTGTCCGCGTGGGAAGCGGTGTTCGTGCCCGCCCTCGTGGAACTGGGTGACCTGGTCGTGACCAGCGGCCAGGGCGTGGAGATCGAACATCTCGCCAGCGGAAGCGTGTTGCACGCACTGCGCGGTATTCCCCGTGCCGGCGGAACGGGAGCGCTCTCAGCACTGCTGTCGTGCGCGCCGGACGAGCAGCACTGGCTGCCGCTGGAGGCGTTGGGCGCGGCACTGTCCGAAGAGGGCTGCACCTGGGGCAACCTCGGCGCACGGGTGCCAGCCGAGGCGTTGTGCGACGCCGTGGAACGCCTGCGCCCCACCGTGGTGCTGGTCTGGGCGCACAGCACCGACCTCGCGCTGCGCGTTCCGCTGGAGGTGCTCGGCACGCGGTCCGGTGCGCTGATCGCGGTCGCGGGGGCTGGCTGGGAGGGCGTGCCGCTGCCGCCGTCCGTGCGCCGGCCGAAGTCCCTGACCGAGGCGATCGCGATCGTGCTGAACCGCGTCCGTTAGTCGTCGGTCACGCGACCCACGGCCTAGAAGACCTGCCGGTCCCGTTCCCCCACGCGGACCTCGTCCAGGTCGGCGAGGCGGCGCAGGCCCTGCACGGCGCGGATCATCCGGTGGTTGCCGCTCACCTGCTTCTCGTGCCGGTCGAGCCACGCCCAGTAGCCCGCGGTGAACGGGCACGCGCGTTCTCCCGTGCGCAGCTTCGGGTCGAACCAGCACGTCTTGCAGTGGTCGGTCATGCGGTTGAGGTAGGCGCCGCCGCTGAGGTACGGCTTGGTCGCGATCACGCCGCCGTCCGCGTGCTGGCTCATGCCGATCACGTTCACCGGCATCACCCACGGGAAACCGTCCACGAAGGACGTGACGAACCAGTCGTTGAGCGCCGCCGGGTCGTAACCCCGTTGCAGCGCGTGGTTCCCCAGCACCATCAGCCGTTGGATGTGGTGCACCCAGCCGTGGTCGCGGACGCCCTCCAACGCGGTCCGCAGGCACGCCGCCCGCACCATCGCCGGCCGCAGCTCCGCCCACCAGTCCGGCAGCGCCGTCGTGGCGCCGAAACCGTTGTGGTCGCGGTAGTCCGGGCCGAGGTGCCAGTACAGGTTCCACACGTACTCGCGCCAGCCGAGCACCTGCCGGACGAACCCCTCGACGCTCGCCAGCGGCGCGCCACCGTTGCGGTAGGCGTCCTCCGCCGCGTAGACGACCTCCAGCGGGTGCAGGAGCCCGTGGTTGAGCGGCACCGACAGCAGCGAGTGCGCCATCGTCCAGTCCTTGGTCAGCACGGCGTCCTCGTGCGGGCCGAAGTGCGGGAGACGGTCGCGCAGGAAGACCTCCAACGCCTTCAACGCCTCCTCGCGCGTGATGGCGAACCGGCGCGGGCCGTCCCTGCCCACCGCCGGCAGGTCCATCGCGTCGAGGTCGGCCCGCACCCGCGCGTCGATGTCGTCCTCTTCAGGCCACCACGGCGCCGGAACGCCCAGCCTGCCGCGTTTCGGTGGTGGTTCGCGGTTCTCGGCGTCGAAGTTCCACCGGCCGCCCACCGGGCTGTCGCCCTCCATCAGCACGTCGAACCGCGCTCGTTGGAAGTGGTAGAAGTCCTCCATCAGGAACCGCTCGCGCGGCCCCGCCCACGCCGTGAACTCGTCGCGGGACAACGCGAACGCCGGTGTGGGCAGCACTTCGACGCCGAGTTCGGTCAGCATCCGGTGCGCGGCGACCGAACCCGGCTGGTAGGCGACCAGCGGGCCGTCGAGCTCGCGGATGGCCTCGCGGTAGGTGTTCGCGCGCACGAGCGTGATGCGTTCCGGGAACTCGGCGGCGAGGTGCCGCATGCCGGACAGCACCAGGTGCAGCTTCTGCCGGTGGTACGGCCTGCGGCGCAACGCCGCCGCCGACTCGATCATGACGATCTCGTCGTGGCCGGTGTAGAAGTGCGGCCCCAACTGGTCGCCGAACAGCAGCAGCGTCACTGACCACCGCGCAGGTCGGTCAGCACGGCGTGTGCGGCTCTGCGTCCCGAGTGCAGGGCTCCCTGGATCGAGCTGGTGTCGCGGTGGTCGCCGCACACGTACCGCCGTTCGCCCGCGCGGACGGACTGCTTCAGCCGGTGCGGCGCGGTCATCGCCGGGATGGCGTGCGGGATGTCGGACCGCTTGAGCACCTCCCACCGGCTGGTGTCCGTGCCGTACAGGCGGTCCAGGTGTGCCCGGACGGCCTTCTCGTCGGCCTCGCCGACCACCGAGGCCTGCACCAGCGGCGCGTGCGGCGAGTACGGACGTGACACCTCGGACATCACAGCGGTGTTCACGACCGGACCGCCGTTGGCGTCGATCACCAGGCACCCGTCGCGCAACGGAGAACGCGGCGGTCGGAAGTACCAGGTCGTCACACCGTTCCACCGGGGTTCGGCCAGTCCCGGCAGCAGGCGGGCCGCGGTCGTGCCGTCCGTCGCGACCACCACGGCGTCGGCGGCAAGGCGTTCGCCGTCCTCCAGGTCGACTCCGTTGCCGTGCACGGCTTTCACGGCGGTCTCCAGGCGGACGGTGTTCCTGGGCAGGCGGTCGGCCATCGCCTTGGGCAACTCCCCCATGCCGAGCGCGGGCACCGCGGCACCGCCTCGGGCGAAACTGCGCCACACCAGGTGGAAGAACCTCGACGAGGTGCTCAGCTCGCGTTCCAGGAACACACCGGACAGGAACGGCCGGAACACCGCCTCGACCGCGCGGTCGGAGACGCCCAGATCCCGCAACGCCTCGCGGGTCGTGCGTTCGGGCCGCTTCAGCAACGGCAGCACCGGCCCGAAGGCGTCCGGCGCGGAGAACTTCGCGATCGCCGCGACGTCCCGCGCGCCCAGGACGTGCTGGCGCAGGAACCCGTCCCACGCGGAAGGGCCGCTGCGCGGGTCGGCGAGCAGGTCGTGCCTGCCGTCGTCGTGCACGAACGCACCCGGCCGGAAGTGCCGGAGCGGGAACGGGTCCAGGTTCAGGCGTTCCAGCTCGGGATAGGCGGGCAGCAGGATCTGGAAGCCCCGGTCGAACCGCACGCCGTCCTCGACGTCGGTCCGCACCCGGCCGCCGACCTCGTCCGACGCCTCCAGGACGGTGACCTCGACGCCCGCCCCGGCCAGTTCCAGTGCGGCGCTCAGCCCGGCCAGACCGGCTCCCACGACGACGATCACAACGTCCTCCAGCGACGGGCGGCCGAGCGCAGCAGCGGAACGCGGCCCTCGGTCGGCACGGACCACAGCTCGGTGCCCGCGACGCCCCAGCGGCTCAGCAGGTGGTTCGCGGCGGCGAACCCGGTCGTGGCCGCGCGTTCCATGAGCGCGACGGGCAGGTCGATGCGCACGAGATCGCCCGCCATCACCAGGAACTCGTCCGGGGTGGTCACCGCGGGCCTGCGGGCGTACCCGCCGGCGGGGAACAGCGGGCAGTCCTCGCGCAGCTCGTGGCGTTCGTCGACGACACCGGCCTGCTTGGTCTCCGGGTAGACCTCGGTGAGCTGCTCCCAGAGCCTCCTTCGCGCCGACTGTTCGTCCACATCGGACGGCAGCGCGTAGCCGTGCAGCTCCACGACGCTTCCGCCGGTGCGCGCGGCCCAGGCCCGTGCCTCGTGCTCGTAGTGGTTGAGCACGCTGATGTTGTCGAGCAGGTCGTGGCCGCCGGTACCGAGGAAGCCCGGCCGGTCCGCGTCGACCGGCGTGTCGAGCCAGTACCTCGACACGAGGAACCGAGGTGCGGTCTCCAGGGTCCCGATGTTCTCGCGCCAAGCCGTGTCACCGAGCGACGGCGACTCCCCGACGAGTGCCCGCAGGCCGGGGACGTCCGCGGCGAGCACCACGGCGTCCGCCTCGATCGCGCCGTCGCCGATGGTGACGGAGAACCGCTTCTCCTCCCCCGGTAGCACGGACCTGACCTCGACGCCCGTGCACACCGTCGTCCCGAGCGAGGTGAGGTGGCGCCTGAGCGGTTCCCACAGGCCGTGCGGGAACGGGTCGGCGGCCACGTCGAACAGCAGGCCCTCGCCGGAGCCGAGGAAGTAGATGTGGAACATGACCGCGAGCTCCGCGGCCGACATCCGCGTGGGGTGCGCGAAGAAGCTGCGGGAGAACACCTCGAACGCGAGGGCGTGCGCGGCCTCCGGGAAGCGGATCTGTTCCAGGTAGGACGCGGCGTTGAGGCCGTCGAGCTCCTCGTACACCCTCGGCACGGACACGTCGAGCAGCGACAGCGCCGCCCGCGCGTTGACGTCGGGCAGGTCGCGCCACCGGAACGTGGGGCTGCTGCGCAGGAACGCGAGCGCGTTCCACGGCACGGCGGTCGGCAGGTTCGCGAAGCCGTCGCGGTGGCCGGATGCGTGCTGCAACGGGTAGTCCGGCAGCCCGGTCAGGGCACGTCCGGCCGGGTCGACGCGCTTCAGCAACGCCCGCAGGTTGTAGTACTGGCGGAAGAACGCGTGGAAGCCGCGCGTCATCGTCGCCTCGCTGCCGTCGGCGAGCCTGGTGCTCCAGCCACCGACGCGTCCGCCGAGGTACTTCTCGCGCTCGCACAGCACGACGCGCGCACCCCGTTCGGCGAGCAGCGCGGCGGCGGAGAGCCCGGCGATGCCACCGCCCACCACGACCACGACGGGCGCGTCACCGCCGAACTGCGGACGCCCGGCCGGTGCCGGGATCCGCACGGCCCTGCGATCCCTCACCGCTGCTCCTGTTCCGGCACGTGGCCGCGGAAGGTGTGCACCACGCCGAGTTGAAGGCCGGGCAACGGCGCACTGCGGACGCCGGTGAAGCCGTTGCGCCGCAACCGGTCCCGCAGCGCGGACGCGCCGTCGAAGTCCATCACGCTGCGCCACAGGTAGGTGTACAGCGAGCGGTCGCCGGTGACCAGCCAGCCGGCCGGCACGATGAACCCGCACAGCACCGTCCACAGTGCCGTGCTGACCAGCGAGTCGCGCACCGAGTACTCGTGCAGCACCAGCGTTCCGCCCGGCTTCACGAGACCTCGGATGCGCTTGAGCGTGCCGTCCGGCTCGGGCAGGTTGCGCACCAGGTAGGCGGCGAAGACCGCGTCGAACTCGCCCTCGTCCACGTCCTCGGCCCGGCTGTGCACGAACCGCACGGTAGAAGGCCAGCGCTTCTGCTTCGCCCGTTCGATCATGCCCGCCGACGCGTCCACGGCGACGATCTCGACACCGGGAGCGGCCGCGACCAGTGCGGCGGTCGAGGCGCCCGTGCCGCAACCGAGGTCGAGCACCCGCATGCCGGGACGCAGGCCGAGCGCTCTCGCGGAGCGCCGCAGCGCCTGGTGGTAGCCGGGGTTGAGCCCGACGAGGAGGTCGTAGCCGCGCGCGGCGCGGTCGAACTTCCCCGGAACCTCAAGCTTGTTCACGTGCCAGCCTTCCCCGTTCCCACAACAGCAACACCGCCGTGACCATGGCGAACCCGTAGAGGAAGTCCTCCACCGGGATGTCCCACGGCACCCGCACCCCGCTGATCGCCCAGTCCGCGTAGAGCACGATCGGTTCGTCGAGCTTCGTCAGCCACCCGTCCACCGGCACCTGGAAGCCGAGCACGATCGCCATCGTGACCCAGTAGGCGGGCCGCTTGAACAACCCCGTGCGCAGCACGAAGAACTCCAGCGACAACACCACGGCCACCGACGCCAACGCGGCGAACGAGTACTCCTCAACCATCACGCAACCAACGTTCCGACCGCCCGCGCACAGCCTCGTAGGTCAGCACCGCGCAGAGCGGGATCGCAACGAAGAACAGGACTTCCTCGATCGGCAGCACCCCGCCGATCAGCAACCCGGTCGTCGCCTCCGGGTGGAAGCTCCAGTGTCCACGAAGGATGGCCACGACGTCCCAGACCGCGAGAACGACCAGCACCGGCGCGATCGCACGGGCCAGTTCCGGGCCACGGCGGTAGACGCCGCGTCCCATCCACTCCAACGGCACCGTGATGAGCACGCACACACCCAGCACCGCCAGGTACTCGTACTGGCTTCGCATCGCCGACCTCCCACGAAAACCGTATGGGCGGTGCGGTGACTCTGCACAACGGCGGTCAGGTCGTGTCCGCCTTGGCGATCGCGTAGTAAGCGTCCACGGTGTCACCGTCGATGCCCACGTACACGTCGATCCACGCGGCGGCACCACGAACGAGCACCAGCAACGCGTCGTACTGCTGTTCCTCGGACAACCTCGCCAGCACGAGGGCGACCCTCTGGTCATCACCACACGCCAGAGCGCTCAGCACGTCCGAAGCCGCCTGCGCACTCGTGTCGTCCTGTGCCGCCGTCGTGGAGACCGGTATCCGCGCGGACGGGTCGAGCGACCCGCGCGGCACCCCGCGCAACAGGATCGCCGCACACGTGTCGATCGCCACCACCCGCGTCCGCTCATCCGATGCCAGGCACCGCACGGCTTCGATGGACCACGGGTGGTCGCTCCTGTTGATCGCGCCCACCGCGGCCAGGGTGAGCTCCCTGGCCTGCACGTCGTCGAGCCGCTGCATCGACTCCTGCCTCCTTCGCAGTCGACCCCGACTGTGCCCCCGCACCTGGAATTTCGTGTTGCGACAACCACAACTCAGTCATGGTCAAACGACTGTCCCCTCGCTGCATGACGAGTCGTCCGCAGTTCACCCGTCCGACGCAGCGCATTCGGTACACCTATGCTTTTCGGATGTTGATAACATCCCAATGTTGTCAACATGAGGAATGGTGAGATGACCCGGCACCTCTACGTGGCGCGTCACGGCGCGGCAGACCCGTTCGGCACGCTGACCCCAACGGGCGAGCGTCAGGCACACCTGCTCGGCGAACGGCTGGCCGGACTGCCGATCGACGTCGTGTGGCACTCACCCCTGCCCAGGGCCGCGCGCACCGCCGAGATCCTGGGCGAACACCTGCCGGGCGTCCTGGTCGACGAGGCGGCGGAACTCGTCGACCACGTCCCGCACGTCCCGGCCGATCCCCCGCCCGCGTGGGCCGGCTTCTTCGACGGCTACGACGCCGCCGAGGCAGCGGCCGGCGCCCGCCTGGCCGAGGCCCTGACCGACCGGTTCGCGCGGCCGGGAGGGGCGAAGTCCCACGAGGTGCTGGTCACGCACGCCTACCCGGTGGCCTGGCTGGTGCGCCACGCCCTGGGCGCGCCTGCGGACCGGTGGCTGTCGATGAGCTGCGGCAACACCGGGCTCACCGTGCTCCAGTTCCGGGAGGGCATGCCGCCGGATCTGTTGCTGTACAACGACATGGGCCACCTGCCGGAGGAGCTGCGGTGGACCGGGTTCGGGCCGGGCACGCGGCCGTAGGCCGGGCTTGCGGCCGCAAGCCGAGCGCGCGGCCGTAGCCCGGCCACAGGCCTGACGGCACCCGCGCCGACAACTCGCCACGCCCGCGCACACGCTGCGGGCCGACAACTTGCGCGCGCCCCCTGCGGCAAGACGGTTGCCCGCGCACACCCAGCGCGTCAGGCGCTCGTCCGCACCACCAGCTCCGCCGCCAGCTCCACGTGCTGGACGCTGCTCGACACACCCTGCACCTGGTCGATCAGCAACGCTCCCCCGACCCGTCCGGTCTCGAAGAACGGCTGCCGCACGGTCGTGATCCCCATCGCCTCGGCGACCGGCCCGTCGTCGTACCCGGCGACGGCGACGTCCGAGGGAACCCGGATCCCCGCCTCCTGGAACCCCGCGACCACCCCCGCGGCGATGTCGTCGAAGTGCGCGATCACCACGTCGGGCCGCTCCACCCACCCCGCGATCTCCTTGGCGGCCGCCCGTCCCCCGGCGATGTCGTGACTGGTGATCACGTGGCTGAGCGACTCCTCCGGCAGCCCGCCCCGCGCGAAGGCGCGCCGCAGACCCCGCAGCCGCAACTGTCCCGGTGAGACGAAGGCGTCGGACCGCTGTGCCTCGGACACGTAGACGAACCGCCGGTACCCCTGGCCGACGAGGTGTTGGCCGAGCACGAACCCGCCGTGCTCGTCGTCGACGTTCACGGTCGACAGCCCGCGCTGGAAGCTGTCGACCAGCACGGTCGGCAGGTTCCGCTGCACGAGCCGGTCGGCCATCTCGGGGTCCAGCGGCAGGCCGAGCACCAGCAGTCCGTCGAGCCGCCCGGTCGTCGGCAACGAGCTGAGCAACGGCGAACTCGCAGAGGCGGCGGACTCCTGGTCGTACACCACGACCTCGAACGCGGTGTCCCGCACCGCGCGCAGGACGCCGCAAAGCCTTTCGTGGTACGAGGTGTAGGACGAGAAGGGTGCCAGCACGCCGATCCGGCCCACGCCCTTGCGGGCCTGGCTGACGGCGGCCGCCTTCGGGGTGAAGCCGAGCTCGTCGATGACGGCCAGGACCTTCCGCAACGTCGCCGCGCCGACCCTGCCGGGCCGGTTCAGCACGTTCGACACCGTCGTGATCGACACACCCGCCCGCGACGCGACGTCGTAGATCGTCACGTGCCGGTCGGGCTCCCCGGTACTCATGCGGGTGATCGTGCCATCAGCCCGCGGCGACGCGGGTGAGCCACTCGTGAACGACACCGCGCCACACCCGTGCCGACTCCAGCAGGGCCGTGAACTGCGGCGACACGTGCACGTGCCCGGAGACGCACCGCAGTTCGGCCTTCACCCCGTGCTCGCCGAGGCGGCGTGCGTAGGCCTCGCCGTCGCCGCGCAGTTCGTCGTGCTCGGCGACCATCACCAGCGCCGGAGGCAGGCCGGTGAGGTCCGCGGCGAGCAACGGGGAGGCCAGTTCGTCCGACTCCTGGCCCGGTTCCGCCAGGTACAGCTCGCGGACCTCCCGCATCGCGGCGTCGCCCAGCGCCATGCCGTTGCCCGTGTCGACGAGGTGCCCGCCGGTCAGGTCGAGAGCCGGTACCTCAAGCAGTTGCGCCATCAGGCGTGGGCCTCGGGTGCGGGCGAGCAGCGTGACGGCGGCGGCGAGGTTGCCTCCGGCCGACGCACCGCCGATCACCACGCGGTCCGGGTCGATGCCGAGGCGCGCGTGTTCGGCGACGAGCCACGCCAGTGCCGCGTGGCAGTCCTCGACGGGGCCGGGGAAGCGGTGCTCGGGCGCGAGGCGGTACTCGACCGACGCCACCACGAAGCCGAGCGCGGACCGCTCCCTGCACAGGGCGTCCACGACGAACGACACCGCGGAGCCCTGCCAGAAGGAACCGCCGTGGAGGTAGACGTACAACGGCCGCGGCTCGCCCGAACCGGACGAGTACACCCGCACGTCGATCACGCCACCGGCGACCGGTACGGAGTGGTCGACGACCGACGCGACCTCCGGGCCGGGCTCGACCCCTTGCGCGCCGAGGTGATCCGTCACGCGGTTGATCCTGTCGCGCTGCTGGACGCGGCTCGCGGGCACGGGCAACGGCACCGCGGCCTCGGCAGCGGCCATCAGGGGCAGCAGGGTCTGCATAAGGTCGTTCACCGGTTCTCCTCTGGCGGAACGTCGTTCTTCCACTGGGCTGCGCGCAGCGCGGCACCCGCGTCGCGCTGCCATTCGGCCGCCGGAGCCCACGTCCTCGTGAGCATCGCCGAGCCGTGCAACGCACCGTCGTAGCGCCGCACGACCGCGGGAACCCCGGCCGCGAGCAACCTGCGGCCGTACTCCTCCCCCTCCGCACGCAGACCGTCGTACTGCGCCGTCATCACGTGCGCGGGCGGCAACCCGGTGAGGTCGGGCGCGAGCAGCGGTGACGCGAACGGTGAGAGCGCTTCGTCGGCCGCGTTCAGGTAGACCGCCACCGCTGCAGGAAGGTTCTCCAGACGGAGGTCCCGCAGGTCCGGGGTGTCGAGCTCCGCCAGGAACGTCGCGCAGGTCAGGTCCAGCGCCGGCACCTCCAGCAGCTGGAACACCAACGGCGGACCGTCCCACTCGTCCCGCGCCCGCAACGCCGTCGCGGCGGCGATGTTCGCCCCGGCCGAGGACCCGCCGATCGACACGCGGGCCGGGTCGATCCCCAGCTCGTCCGCGTTCTCGTGCACCCACGCCAGCGTCGCGAACGCGTCGTCGACCGGTGCGGGGAAACGGTGCTCGGGCGCCAGCCGGTACTCGATGGCGACGACGACGCAGTGGCTGTCCCGGCAGCGCGTCCGGTGGATCGCGTCGACCACGTCCTCGTCGATCGACCCCGTCCACCAGCCGCCTCCGTGCAGCGACAGGTGCACCGGCAACCGCCCTGCCGCCGGCCGGTAGACGCGCACGCGGACGTCGTCGTTCACCCGGTGGTCCGTGACGACCGGCAGCTCGGGACCGGGGGCGGCGTACCGCAGGAAGTTCAGGTCGATCAGCAGGCGCAGGAAGCGCCGCTGCTCGACGACGGAGAGGTCCGGCGGCAGCTCGGGCGCGCTGTCGAGAAAGGTCTGCACGGCGGCATCGAAGGGCACGAACTCCAATCTGCCTCGCCGGCCTCCCGCAGTCAAGCGTTTCACGTAAAGCACTTTACATGCCCGTCACCTGAGCGGACGGCGTAGCGCGGCTTGGCCCGTCGGCAGCTCGTACCGATCCAGGAGCGGTGGTGGACTTGTGTCGTGGCGGACGAATTCCGGATGGATTTCGACGGCGTGCGGCAGATGACCGCACAACTGCACCGCGCAGGGTCCGACGGCGAGAACGGTGCCAAGCACGTCGCCAAGTACGGCGACCTGAGCTGGGTGGAGCACGGCGTGCTCCTGGACACGGTGGCGGCCCGTCACCACGAGCGGATCTTCCAGATGATGAGCGGCGCGGCCAAGGAGCTCGCCCACCGGACCAGCCACGCGGCCAGAGCCGTCGACCAGACCGCCGACGCCTTCGGGAAGCTGGACGGCGAGCAGCAGCAGAAGTTCGACCGGTTGTTCCAGGAGATGAAGGGACCGCGCCCCAACTTCACGCGCCGGTACGGCGGGTCGAACGACGCTCCGTCGTTCACCGACCAGGGCGAGCCCTCGGACCTGTTGACCGACCCCGAACTGCACGCGACCACGCCGCTGTTCGAGTACGACTGGCGGCACGACCTGCTCAGCGTCAGCGCGGCGGTGCGGGGCGCCGCCGTGTGGATGGTGGGCAAGGACCCGTTCCAGGAGGCGTTCACGTGGCTCACCGGCGACTGGGCCGGGTTTCAGCGCTGCGCGATCGTCTGGGGCCAGATCGGCAGGGCGGCGGAGGGCATCGGGCGCAACATCGCCATCGCGGGCGCCGGGTCCGAGTGGGTCTGGGAGGGACGGTCCGGCAACGAGGCCAGGGAGTACCTGCTCGCCCTCGCCGACGCCGCGACGGACTTCGCGCCGGTGTGCCAGGAGGTCGCCAAGCGCTACCAGGACGCCGTGACCGCCGTGCGCAGCTTCAGCAAGGTGGTCACCACGGTGGTCGGAGAGATGGTGGACGCGGCCGTCGCGTTCGGTCTGACCAGCAAGGCCCTGACCCGCGCGGCGAACCCGGCGATCTTCGTGGCGCTGCTCGGGATCCTCTACTACTGGATCGACAAGTTCCGGCAGGCCTACGAGTACCTGTCGGGCAAGCAGTCCGAGGTCTCGAAGCTCTACGACGGGATCGCGGGGTGGCTCGCGACGGTCGACTACCGCCGGATCAGCCAGTTGCGGGTTCCCGCGATGCTGCTGTCGCCGGGGTCGCCGCTGTGACCCTTCCCCCGGTGGACGAGAAGCGCGTGCTGCAGTCGGTTCTCCGGCTGCTGTCAGGTGGCGGGCAGCGCGACCCGGCCGCGGAGATGGCGCGCGAGGTGCTGGCCGGACGGATGTCGTTGCGGGACGCGGGAAACAGCCTCGCCTACGGCGAGATGTTCACCCAGGCGATCTCGGACGGGGTCGCCACCGTGGAGTCGACGTCGCCCGAACAGCGCGCTGAGGCGGTGGGGGCACTGGCAGGGGCGGCGGCCGTGCTGGATCCGCCGCAGGCACGCCGGCCCGCTCCTGTCGAGGACGACTGGGACGAGTCGGTCACGTCCCCGTGGGACGACCGGTAGCACCCAGCACGGCCTGTGCGGCAGCGAGCCGCTCTGGTTCTTCGCGTTCGGAACGGTCCCCCGACACCTCGTCCGCCCACTCCAGCAGGCGGCGCAGGTGGTCGCCCGCTCCCGCCGTGACGACGGGTGGTGTGCCGAGGACGACGTCGCCGCTGGTCCCGTCGATGCTGATCGTCGTGCCCACCGCGATGGTGGTGCCGCCCAACGCTACGGAGTCCGTGCCCACCACGAGGCTGGCCACGCCCACGACGGCGGGTTTGCCCATCGAACGCGCCACGACCGCCGCGTGACTGGCCGGGCCGCCTCGCGCGGTGACGATTCCGGTGGCCGCCGCCAGGCCGCGGATGTCGTCCGGTGAGGTCTCCGGCCGCACCAGCACGACCGGGCCCTCGGCGGCGAGGCGCACGGCCTCGTCCGCCGTGACCGCGACCCTGCCCGCCGCCACTCCCGGGCAGACGCCCAGACCACGTCCGATGACGTCGACACCTGGGGTGATCCGCGGTGTGCGGACCTGGTGAAGGTGTTGGGGCGCAACGCGGAGGAGCGCTTCGGCCTTGGTGATCACGCCTTCGCCGGCGAGGTCGGTGGCCAGCCGGACGGCGGCGGCACCGGTGAACCTCCCCGGCCGCACCTGCAGCAGCCACAGCCTGCCCGACTCGAACGTGAACTCGACGTAGCAGGCGTCGCGGTAGTGCTGCTCCAGGCGGTGCAGCGCGTCGAGAAGATCTTGCCGCACACCAGGTTCGGCGGCGAGCTCGTGCAGCGGCCTGGTCAGCGAACGGCCGGACACCACGTCGTCGCCCTGGTGTCCGAAGAGGACTTCGCCGAACGGCACGTTCTCGCCGGTGTTCGGATCGCGGCTGAACGCCACGCCGGAGCCGCTGCGGCCGTCGCGGTCGCCGAACACCATCCGCTGCACGACGACGGCCGTGCCCAGGTCGTGCGGGATGCCGTGCAACGTGCGGTAGGTGCGGGCGCGAGGCGTGTTCCACGACGAGAACACCGACTTCAGCGCGTCCGCCAGAGCTTCCGGCGTGGGGCGGAGGTTGAGGATCGTGTCCATCATGCCGGGCATCGAGACGGCCGCCCCGGACCGCACCGAGACCATGGACGCGCCCAGGGAGCCGACGGCGGCGACGAGTTCGTCGACAAGGCCGTCGGGCAGCTCGCCGTCGCGGAGGAACGCCCGGCACGCCTCGGTGGTGACGACGACCCCGGCGGGCACCGGCAGACCGAGCCGGTGCAGCAGCACGAGCCCGTGAGCCTTGCCTCCCAGCACTTCCGGCGGTTCGGACAGCTCGGCGGAGAGGTGCCTCACCGACCCCATCGCGCGATCCCCAGCGTCGCGAGCAGATCTTCGTGCAGCTCGGCCCAGATCGTGTGGAACGAGTCCATGCTGTCGGCCAGGCACGCCAGCTCCCCCGCCCGCGCACGGGCGAGGGCGGACGTCAGACGCGGTTCATATCGAGCGAACCGCGGCACGACCGCCGCCAGCGCCGCGATGACGACGACAGCGCGCTCATGCAGGTCGACGAACAACCCTAGGACGCGGGCGTCGTAGGCGGTGTCGCTGTGGTCGTTGACGGTCGTGACGCCGTCGACGGACCGCATCTGCCACGCCGTGCAGAGGTCGAGCAGTTCCGGGTTGAGCACGAGGAACTCGTCGAACGTCTCGGCCAGCGCGGGACGACCACCGGCCGACTCCAGCTCCGCCTTGGTCCCGGCCGCGTCGGTCTCGCGGCCCGACTCGGTCAGCGACCAGCCGCCGAAACCCCTGTCGTGCGTGACGAGACCGGCCACCGCCAGGTCGATCAGCTCGGACTCGACCTCGGACTCCGCCAGCCCGGTGAACGAGGCCACGCGAGTGAGTCCGGTGCTGCCGACGCATCGCAAAGCGTGCAGTACCAACAGGTTCACGACGTCGCCTCCCGCCGGCGCGCTCCGGCGGCGTGGCCGGCGCCGCGTCCGTGGGCACGGGCGACGATCACCCCGTCGCGCACGCTGACCGCGGACTCGGTCTCGTCGCCGATGTCGGTGACTCCGAGCGCGGACGCAACCAGCTCGCCGTCGTCGAGCACCACCCGAACGTGCTGCCAGGCCTCGGCCGCGAACACCTTCCGCAGACAGCCGACGGCATCGGCCACCCGGAGCCGGACGAGGCGACCGATCTCCTCCCGGTCGCCCGACACGACGACCACCACGACCTGCTCGCCGGGCCGCGCGGCACGTACGGCCTCCTCGGCCGCGCCGAGACGGTTCGCGCCCAGCACGACCACCAGCCCGTTCGCGAGGTCGACCGGCTCACCGCTGATCCGGTCGACGAGCCCTCGGGGCGCGGTCCACGCGTCCGCACAGACCAGAGCCGGCGCGACGTACGGCAGGTGCGGCGGAGCCCAGACGTCCCCGAGGTCGATCCCGGCCAGGTGCCTGCACGCGTGCGCCACGTCGAACGGATCACCGAACCCCGGCGCCGTCTCAGCCCGGTGCCCGGCGCCGTCCAGCACGGTCAGCACCAACTCGGCCACCCGCACCCGCCGCACCGGCGCGCCCCCTTCGAGCGCGATGGCCAGCAACAACGCCTCCAGCCGAGCGACCTGCGCCAGCACCGCGGGCCCGTGCCCGTCCTCGAACACCCCGTCCAACGACCTGAGCTGCAACCGCCCGCCCGGCGCCGAGTCACCGACCAGCGGCAACCGTTCGAGCCACACCCGCGCGAACACCCCGAGCGCGTCGGCCGGGGAGTCCGGCGACACCGTCGCCTCCTCCTGCGCGGCCTTCTCGACCAGGTCGATCAAGACCGCCAGGTACAGCGCCCGCTTGCTCGGGAAGTTCGAGTACACCGCGCCGCGCGTCAACTCCGCGCGCTCGGCGATCCGATCGACCTTGGCCGGCACGAACCCGTGCTCGGCGAACTCCTCCCGCGCCGCCGCCAGCACCGCGGCACGCGTCCGCGCCTGCTGCTGCACCCTCGTCAGCCGCACCATCGCCACTCCCGCTCACGCCTGGGATGTTCTCGCCATTCAGATTACCTCAACATCTGAATGGCGGTGGCGAGCGGGTATGCGCATGGACCGGGCGGGAGCACAGCAAGCGCGGCTGAGACAGAGAGCGTGGCAAGGACGACACCCAGAGGGGCCAGAGTCAGGCCGGACCGGATTCGGTGCGCACACCGAACCCCTCAGGTCACAGCGGCTTCGGCGCGTTCTCCAGCCCCGAGAACACAGCGGCGATCAACCGCCGCCCCTGCGCCACCCCCGCCTCACTGTTCGGCACGCGCCACAAGAAGCTCATCAGCATGATGATGTCCGCCGGGTCGTGCCCCGCAGCAACGGTCCCCTCGGCCACACAGGCGTCGACCAGCTTCGTCACCGCCTCCGTCGCCGACCCCCAGGACGCGCGGACCATCTCCTGGGCCGCCTCGCTGTGCAGCGCGTCGCCGAGTCCGTGCTTGAGCCGGATGTAGGCCGACAGCATCTCGAACCACTCCACGAACGCCACCCTGGCCGAGGTGTTGCGGGCCAGCACCTCGTCGGCGGCGGTGGTCATGCGTTCGATGTCGTGCTGGTACGCGCCGAGGATCAGGTCCTCGCGGGTCGGGAAGTGCCGGTAGAGCGTTGCCGGCCCGACGCCCGCGCGTTTGGCGACCTCGCTCAGCGTCACGAGCGGGTTCTCCGCGAACAGCTCGTGCGCGGCCTCGATGATCGCGACGCGGTTGCGCGCGGCGGCCTTGCGCTGCGGCCCGTACGTGCCCGGCGTCTGGTCGTTCATGCCGTCGATGATGCCCTGCCTTTGACATGCGGACAATCCTCCGCTAGTTTCGGCATCACTTGCGGAGGATCCTCCGCAAGTACCCCAAAGAGGAGGCAGAGATGGCGAACGTGCTGGTCACGGGCGGCACCGGGTTCATCGGCAGCTGGTGCGCGAGGGCGTTGCTGGAGGCCGGGCACGACGTGCGCACCACGGTCCGCGACCTGAAACGGGAACCGGAGCTGCGAGCGCTGCTGCACGCCTCGACCGACTTCGAGGACGAGCGGCTGACCGTCGTGCGGGCCGACCTCGGCAGCGACGACGGGTGGGCGGAGGCGGTCGCGGGCTGTGACTTCGTGCTGCACGTCGCCTCACCGACGCTGCGCACCGCGCCGGTGAGCGAGGACGCGATGGTCTCCGCCGCTCGCGACGGCGTGCTGCGGGTGTTGCAGGCGTCGCGGGACGCCTGTGTGAAGCGGGTCGTGCTCACGAGTGCGTTGGGCGCCATCGCCTACGGGCACCCGCGCCGGTCCACGCCGTTCACCGAGGAGGACTGGACGAACGTGGACGGCGACATCGCGCCGTACCAGCGGTCGAAGACGCTGGCCGAGCGCGCGGCCTGGGAGTTCGTCCGGAACGAGGGCGACGGGCTGGAGCTGGCCGCGGTGCACCCGGCCGCGGTCATCGGGCCGGTGCTGGGGCCGGACGACCCGCCCTCGCTGCGCACGATCCGCGGCATGCTCGACGGCAGCCTGCCCGCCTGTCCCCCGTTCGGCACGGGCTGGGTCGACGTGCGGGACGTCGCGGACCTGCACCTGCGCGCCATGACCGACCCCGCCGCGGCCGGTGAGCGCTTCCTGGCCACCGCCGGGCCGAGTCTGCGGATGGTCGAGGTCGCCCGGATCCTGCGGGCACGGCTCGGCGAACGCGCCGCCAAGGCACCCACGAGGGAGATCCCGCTGGCGGTCGCCCGCGCGATGGCGCTGGTCAACCCGCAGATGCGCTCGTTGCGGCCGCAGCTCGGTCAGGACTTCAACGCGACCAGCGCCAAGGCCGAGCGCGTGCTGGGATGGCGGCCGCGTCCGGTCGCGGACAGCATCGCCGAGACGGCCGAGAGTCTCCTCGCGCACAACGTCGTCGGCGCGCGGTGAGGCTCATTTCAGCTGGTCGACCGGCAACGGGCCGCGCGAGCGCATCGTCCGGATGGCGAACGAGCTGCGCACGTCGACCACCGCCGGGATGGCGAGAACGTGCTTCAGCAGCAACGGCTCGTAGGACGGCAGGTCCGGCAGCACGCCCTCGGCGAAGAAGTCGGCGGAACCCGTCACCAGGTGGCACGCCACCACGGCCGGGATCCCGAGCAGCGTCTCCTCCACCTCGCGGGCGGTCTCCGCGGAATGGTTGTTGACCTTGAGCTCCAGGAAGACCGTGAGCCCCAGACCTGCCTTCGCGGGATCCAGCTCGGCCCGGTAGCCCGCGATGATCCCCGCGTTCTCCAGCGCCCGTACCCGGCGCAGGCACGCGGAGGGCGAGAGACGCACCGCCTCGGCGAGCTCGTTGTTGGGCACCCGGCCGTCGATCTGGAGCCGGCGCAGGATCGCCCGGTCGACCGCGTCGAACCTGTCCATGCGCACAGTATTCGATCAAACACGCGATCAGCGCAATCAGGTTGCGTCAGTCAACGGTAACGCGCTTCATCTTCGCAGCGGCTGTCCAGACAAGCGCTTCAGAATTCCGAGCATGTCCTCACCACTCACCGTGTCGCGCGGATCGCCGATGTACGTCGGTGCCCTGCTGGGTCCCGGTCTGCTGATGCTGCCCGGCCTGACCGCGGCCGTCGCCGGTCCGGCGTCCGTCCTGACCTGGACCGCCCTGCTCGTGCTGTCCGGCCTGCTCGGTTGGGTCTTCGCCGCACTCGGCATCCACCTGCCGTCCGCGAACGGCGTGCAGGGGTACGTCGCGCTCGGTCTCGGCCGCACGGCGTCCACCGCGACGTCGTGGACGTTCCTCGCCGGGATCGTGGCCGGGACGCCGATCGTCTGCCTGATCGGCGGCAGCTACGTGGCGGACCTCGCCGGCGCCGCTCGAGGGACGGCCTGCCTGATCGCCACCGGGATCGTGCTGGCCGTCCTCGCGATCACGTCGCGGGGCCTGCGCACGTCGTCGACCGTCCAGTTCGGACTCGTGCTGCTGCTTCTCGCGGTCGTGGCCGTCAGCGTCGTGGGCGGGGCGTTCGCGGCACGCGCCGAGCACTGGACGCCGTTCGCCCCGCACGGCTGGGCCGCCGTCGGAACGGCCGCCGCTCCGCTCATGCTGTCGTTCGTCGGCTGGGAGGCGGCCGCACCGCTGACCGCGAGACTCACGAACCCGCGTCGCCAGTTGCCGCGCATCGTCGCGATCACGCTGGCCGTCACCAGCCTGCTGTACCTGTCGCTCGCCGCCGTGACCATCGGGGCGCTGGGTCCGGACGCCGGAGGCTCGACCCCCGTCGCGAAGCTGCTGGTGCTCGCCGTCGGCCCGGCCGGAGTGGTGCTGGCGTCGGTGTCGGCGGTCGTCCTCACCATCGGGACCGTCAACGCCTACCTCTCCGGCGCGGCCACCCTGGCGCGGTCCCTCACCTCACACGACCAGACTTCGGACACCCCGCCACGGCCGTTGAACGTCGCGATCCTGGTGTCCGGTGCGGTCCTGTTCAGCCTGCTCGGGACCGGAGTGCTGGAGCTGGAGTCGCTGGTGGCAGTGCCGAGCGCGATGTTCCTGGTGGTGTACCTGGGATGCACGGCCGCCGCGTGGAGACTGTTGTCCGGCGGGGTGCGGGTCGCCGCGGCGGTCGCGTTCGTCATCGTGCTCGTGATCCTGGTGTTCACCGCGACGGCGGCGATCCCCGCCGTCGCGGTGGCCCTCGTCGCTCTCAGCTGGTCCGCCAGGCGTGGTAACCGAGACCGATCGCGCCCACTGCCATGGGGACGCTCGTCAGCAGACCGGCGAGTCCGTTGCCCGGAACCACGAACGTGATCACGATGAACAGCAGGAGCACCGGCACCCACTTCGGGACCGCGCGCGAACGGAACAGCCCCACGCACTGCAGCACGGTTCCCAGCAGCACCAGCACGGCGCCGGGGATCATGAACGCGAACAGGTGCGCGGACTCGTTCGCCGCCCGGACGACCGACTCCCCCGCCGCCACACCGACCGAGGGGTCCGTCGGGAAGAAGTACGCGGCCGCCCAGCCCGCGACGGCGGCACCCTGCAACCCACCGCCGATCCACATGAGCGCACCACCCCAGGTCGCCCACGCGCTGCCGCGGTGCCGGACGAGGACCATCGTCGCCAGCGCCTGCAACGGGATGTTGAGCACCTGCATGGCCGCGAGACCGGTGAGCAGCATCCACCACAGGTCTCGGACGGGCGCGATGTCGGCGTAGGAGTAGGTCTCGCCGCCGCCCGCCGGTTCCGGCCAGAGCAGTCCTCCCGCGACGGCGGCGACGGACGTGACGCCGAGGACGAACGCGAGGACGGCGAGACGGCTGCGGGTGGAGGTCGCGGCGGTGCCGGGTGCCGCGCTGATGTCGACGGACATGGTCTCGGTCCTTTCGGAGGGTGCGGGGACGGGCTCCATGCAACCGCCGCGCGCAGGCCGGCCACATCGGTGCCGCCCCCGGACGCGTTCTCCGTGCTGACACGGAGGCCGGCCGGCCGCACCGGCCTTACCCTGAGCCGATGAGGTGGCCGCGACCGGCAGCGCTGGGTCTTCTGGGCGTCTCCGTCGTGCTGGCGGCGGGCGGCGCCTGGCTGCTGTTCCGCGTGCCGGAGCAGCCTGTCGCGTTCGCCGGTTTCGCACTCCTCGGGCTCGCCATGGCCGCGCTCGGCGTGACGATCGAGCTCCGGGTGCGGGCGAACCCCGTCGGCCCGCTCCTCGCCTGGGTCGGTGCGATCGTGGTCTTCCTGGCCGCGCGCGACGTCTACTACCGCACCTGGCTCGCCGACCCCGCCTCCGTGCCGCTCGACGCCCGCGTGGTGGCGCTGCTCAACGAGAGCGGCTGGTGGCTCCTCGCCGCCGTGGCGTTGCTGCTGCTCCACTTCCCGAACGGCGCGCTGCCCAGCCGGAGGTGGCGGGTGCTGCGAGCACTGATCATCGTGCTCGCCCTGGCCCAGCAGGGATTCGGTGCCAGGCCGAGGGAACCGTTCACCGAACCGATGGACGGGCTCGCGCACCCCTGGGGACCGCCGTCCGACCTGGCCCACGTGCTGAGCTACGTGGTGAACATCGGCCTGCTGCTGACGTTGCTCGCGGCCGGTGCCTCGCTCGTGGCGCGGTTCCGCCGATCCTCCGGGGTCGAGAGGGCACAGCTGAAGTGGCTCGCGTTCGCCGGTTTGGCCGTGACGTCGTACCCGGTGGTGTGTCTCGCCGAGATCGTCGTGACCGGCCGAAGTGGTGTCGTGGCAACGGTCTTCGGCGTGGTGACGATCGTGGCGCTGTTCTGCTCGGTCGGTGTCGCCATGTTGCGCCACGACCTGTACGACGTCGACCGCGTGCTGGCCGACACGATCAGCTACACAATCGTCCTGCTGGTCCTGATCGGCGCGTACGCGGTGTCGGCCTTGACCCTCGGCGTCGTCGCGGGCCGGGACTCCCCCGTCGCTGCGGCCGGTGCCACGGCGGTCTGCGCCGTGCTGCTCACCCCGCTCCGCCGTCGACTGCACCGTGCCGTGGACCGGAGGCTCTTCCCCCGGACGCGCGCCGCGCTCCTCGCCGTCGAAGACCTGCAACACCGCGTGCACACCCAGGCCGCACAACCGGAAGAGCTCGAAGCGACGCTGCGCGCGGCCCTCAAGGACCCGACGCTCCGGGTCGGGCTGCTCATCCCGACGTCCTCGGGCTTCGTCGACGCCAGGGGCGTGCCGGTGGCCGACAGCGGACTGGTCCCGATCACCCTCGGCGGCACGCAGATCGGTGTGCTCGCGGCGTCCGGTACCACCCCGTCGGTGCTGAAGATCGTCGCAGGTGCCGCTGCCAGCCTGGTCGAGGTGGCGCGTCTGCGCGGCGAACTCGCGCACGCCCTGCGCGAGGTTGAGGCCAGCCGCACGCGGATCATCCAGGCAGGGGACGCCGAACGGCACCGGCTCGAACGCGACCTGCACGACGGCGCCCAGCAACGGCTGGTGTCATTGGGCATGGCGATGCGGCTCGCCCAGCGGCAGCTGCCGTCCCAGGACCTCGACGTGCACGCACTGCTCGACCAGGGCGTCGCCGAACTGGCCACCGCGATCGCCGAGCTCAGGCAGATCGCGCACGGACTGCGCCCCACCAGCCTCGACGACGGCCTGCACTCCGCACTCGCCGCCCTCACGCACAAGCTGCCGGTACCGGTGCGGCTGGAGATCATGCCCGAGCCGCTGGCCGACGACATCGCGATCACCGCCTACTACGTCGCCGCCGAGGCCATCACGAACGCCGCCAAGCACGCGCACGCCAGCGCCATCACCGTCCGCGTCACGCAGCAGGCCGACGAGGTCAACGTGTGGGTGAAGGACGACGGGTGCGGGGGCGCCGACCCGAGGAGCGGTTCCGGCCTGGCGGGACTGGCGGACCGCGTGGCGGCGCTGGGCGGATCGCTGCGACTGCACAGCCGGCCGGGTGCCGGCACGACGATCCAGGCGGTGCTGCCGTGCGCATCGTGATCGGTGAGGACTCGACGCTGTTCCGGGAGGGCCTCGCGAGCCTGCTCTCCCACGCGGGCCACGAGGTGGTGGGCCGGGCGGCGGACGCCGAGACGCTGGTGAGCGTGGTGGCGGAGCACGAACCCGATCTGGCCATCGTGGACGTCCGGATGCCGCCCGACCTGACCGACGACGGTGCGCGAGCCGCTCGCAGGATCCGCAAGTCGCAGCCCGGCGTCGCGATCCTGCTGCTCTCCCAGCACATCGAGACGCGGCACTCCGTCGACCTCGTCAGCCAGGGCGCGTTCGGGTACCTGCTCAAGGACCGCGTGCTGGAGGTCGACGACTTCCTGGAGTCGATCACCCGCGTCGCCGCGGGCGGGTCCGCCCTCGACCCCGAGGTGGTGGGCCGGCTGCTCGGACGGCCCACCACCGGGGCGCTCACCCCGCGCGAACGCGAGGTGCTCGGTCTGATGGCCGAGGGCTGCACGAACGTGGCCATCGCGCGGCGGCTCTGGCTCACCGAACGCACCGTGGAAACCCACGTCGGCAGCATCATGGCCAAGCTGGGTCTGGCGGCGAACGTGGAGGAGCACCGCCGGGTGCTGGCCGTCCTGACCTACCTGGCCGAGTACGGCTGATGCTCCTCCACCTCCCTCACAGCACGCAGAGCAACGAGCACGCCTTCGCGGACGACCAGTCGCTGTACGTCTTCGTGCCGTTGACCGGCGTGAACTTCGCCTTCGCCTTGTTGGTCAAGGGGAACAACGCCAGCAGTGCGTAGGTAGAGCAGTGCACCACTTTGGACTCACCGGGTTGCAGCGTGAACGGGCCGGTCTGGCAGTTCGGTTCCACGTCGTCGACCACGTACGCGTCCACAACGGGGATCGGGCCGTTGTTCTTGACCGTGACGCGCCAGTACGCCGTCGCGTTCAGCAACCCGAGCACACCCACGGGCGCTTGCTTGACCCACGGACCTGCGCCGCCCGCCTTGCAGTTCGCGGGCGTGTACGACCCGCAGATCTCCTTGTCCACCACCACGTTCGGCGCGCACCCCGAACCGGGTGCGACCTGACGCGTCACCGTGTTGGACGTGACGGCACCGGTCGCGTCCGTCCCGTTCGCGGTGTTCGCCACCGACGTCACCGGGCACTCCGCGGAGATCGCCGTGCGGAAGCACACCTGCGGCGCGTCACCGGTGAACTCCACGGCCAGCGACGGCTGGTTGCCGCCACCGAAGTCCGCCGCGTTGTTGAGCACGATCGACGCCGTGACGGTCACCGCGTCGGCCGTGACGCCGGACAGGTCGATGGTGCCGTCCGAGGCGAAACCCGGTGTGGTGACGGGGTTTCCGCCGCCGTCCACGACCTTCGCGGTGGACGCGCCGAAGTTGACGTTCGCCGGGGTCACGCCCACGAGCCGTGCCTTGGTGTACGTGGTGGCGTGCGGTTTGCCGTCGCAGTAGAACTGCGAGGGTTTGAGCGACACGGAGGCGCCGCTGCGCACGCAGGGCGACACCCCCGTGTCAGGATCGAGGGAGAACAGCACCTGGGCGTCTCCGAGGCCGAGCAGGCAGCCGGTGGGAGGGTCGTAGGCGTAGCCGTAGTCACGGGTCACACCGTTGTTGACGTTCGGGTGGGTGGTGCGCAACGGCATGCCGGGGCAGGCCGTTCCCGTGCTCCAGTCGTGGCAGGCCGTCACACCCGCGTACGGGCCGCCCCAGATGCCGAAGTAGCTGCGGACGCGGTCGCCGGTGCGGACGACCTCCGGGGTGAACACCAGGCTCAGGCTCTCCAGGCTCGCCACGGCGGCGGGCGCGGGCAGGGACGAGCCGTCTATGGCGTAGCACGTGGTCACGTTGAAGGAGCCGGCCGTGCTGGCACACGCGCCGGTCTCCTGACCCGTTGTGCCGTAAGCGGTGTAGGCGTTGTAGGTGTGGTTGTTCAGCGGCCCGAGCGACTTCGGCGACGGCCAGCCCGCGCACGCGGCCGCGGTGCCGGGGTCGAAGCAGCCCATCATCGGGTTGGTGCCGCTCATCATCGACGACGAGGCGAACAGCTTGCCCCCGGCGACGGCCAGCGCGCCGAGGTAGTAGTTGCCGTGGTTGGTGAATGGCACGATCGGCGCGTAGGGCTGGCCACCGCAGGCGCTCTGCGACGCGGGCGTCCAGCACAGCACGTGGCCGGAGTTCGCGACGCCGTAGAGGTTTCCGCCGATCTGGACGAGTCCCGCCATCTCGAACGTCTGCGCGGACCGGTTCATCAGCGGCCAGTAGCCGCAGTTGCCGGGCGCGGCGAGGTCGAGGCAGGCGACGCCGACCGAGGTCGCGGTGGTGGCCGAGTAGTACACGCGCGCGGAGTTGGCCGCGTCGCGGACGTACTGCGGCGCCATGGGGCTGGCGATGTCGCCGGTGTTGCCCGTCCCGAACGGACCGGGCGTCGTGTTGAGAGGCTTCGGCCACGGACCACCGGGGCACGGCGCGTTCGTCGCGACGTCGGTGCACACCAGCTTCCTGGCCGGGGCCAACGAATGGTGGTAGATGTTCCACGCCTGCAGGCGGCCCTCCGGCGTGCGGTGCAGGATCGGGATGAACCCGTCACCGCCGGTGAACGCGGCGCTGGCCTGCACGGGTGGCGTGAGCAGGGTGGACAGGGCCCTGCCGCCGTTGCGCACGTTGGGGTTCGTCGCGCTGAGCGGGTTCCCCTCGGTCCCGGTCCAGCCCGGCGGCACCTGCAGCGAACCCTGCAGGTAGCTCTGGCCGGCGCCGATCGGGTCGGTGATGGTGGCGGCGCCGTTGGCACCGCTGTCGTAGGACACGACCCAGGTGGCCGTGTCGCCGTGGGAGGCGGGATCGGACACGCCCTGCACGGACTTCGTGAGCGTGGAAACGGGTGGCTGGGCGACCACCGGAACTGCGGCGGTGAGGGTGGCGCCGGCGAGCACGCCCGCGAGCACCATTGCCGGCAAACGTCTTCGCACGATGATCCCTTCGGTGGCGGTGTGGGAACTCGACCGCCGACGCTAGGGACGTCGCCCGTGCCCGAAACACCCCCTCACCCGCGTGCACAGCATGTCTGCCCCATCAGACCAACGTGGACCGGCGGAACATGTGACCGGACAACGGATTCCATTTCATTGCCGAATCAACTTTCACCTGAACGCGTGCGAAGTGCCTATCCGAGAACCGAATGTTCGCGGTGCGGGGTCCAGCGCAGGTGGACGGTGCGGTCCGGCGGGTCGGCCCGCAGCAGCGACAACCGCGGGCGCACGGCGTCGGTGCGCGCCGAGGGCGGCTTGCGGCTGCCCGCCCGGTACTGGACCGGCCACTCGGCAGGATGACCCTGTTCCGCGGCCGCGTGCAGCGTCCAGTGCGGGTCGTAGAGGTGCGTGCGGCCGAGCGCGCACAGGTCGGCGCGGCCCGCCAGCAGGATGGAGTTGACGTCGTCGTACGACGCGATGGCCCCGACCGCGATCACGGCCGCGCCCGTCACCTCGTGGCGGATCCGGTCGGCGAACGGGGTCTGGTAGCTGCGGCCGTAGGCAGGGCGTTCGTCGGCCGTGACCTGGCCGGTGGACACGTCGATCGCGTCCGCGCCGTGGGCGACGAACGCTCGGGCGATCTCCACGGCGTCGTGCTCGGTGTTGCCGCCGTCGACCCAGTCGGTCGCGGAGATGCGCACGATCATCGGCCGGTCGGCCGGCCACACCGCGCGGACGGCGTCGAAGACCTCCAGCGGATACCTCAGGCGGTTCTGGACGGAGCCGCCGTACTCGTCCGTGCGCCGGTTCGCGATCGGTGAGAGGAACGACGACAGCAGGTAGCCGTGTGCGCAGTGCAGTTCGAGCAGGTCGAAGCCCGCTTCGGCTCCTCGGCGGGCCGCCGCGACGAACTCCTCGGTGATCCGGTCAAGGTCCTCGCGGCCCGCTTCGGACGGCACGGCCGATCCGGGGCCGTACGGCAGCGGTGAGGGACCGACGACGTCCCAGCCGCCCTCGGGCAGCGGTTCGTCCATGCCCTCCCACATCAGGCGGGTGGAGCCCTTGCGGCCGGAGTGGCCCAGTTGCAGACCGATTCGGGCAGTGCTCCGCTCGTGCGCGAACGACACGATGCGCGCCCACGAGTCGCGCTGCTCGTCGGTCCACAGGCCCGTGCAGCCCGGCGTGATGCGGCCCTCCGGGGACACGCAGACCATCTCGGTCATCACCAGGCCCGCGCCGCCCATGGCCTTCGAGCCGAGGTGGACGAGGTGGAAGTCGCCCGGCACGCCGTCGACAGCGGAGTACATGTCCATCGCGGAGACGATCACGCGGTTCTTGAGTTCCAGCTCTCCCAGGCGGAACGGCTGGAACATCGCGGGCACGACGGTCCGAAGTCCCTGGGAGGCGGCGAAGGCGGCGTCGACGCGGTCGGCGAACTCCTGGTCGCGGGTGCGGAGGTTGTCGTAGGTGATGCGGCGCGAGCGGGTGAGCAGGTTGAAGCAGAACCGGGCCGGCTCCTGGTCCGCGTACATGCCGATGTTCTCGAACCACTCCAGGGACGCCTGCGCGGCGCGTTGCGTGGACTCGACGACGGGGCGGCGTTCGGTCTCGTAGGCGGTCAGCGCGGCTTCGACGTCCCGGTGCTCGTGCAGGCACGCCGCGAGGGCGAGCGAGTCCTCCATCGCGAGCTTCGTGCCCGAGCCGATGGAGAAGTGCGCGGTGTGGGCGGCGTCGCCGACGAGGACGAGGTTGCCGTGGTGCCAGCGCTCGTTGCGCACGGTGGTGAAGCTGAGCCACTTCGAGTTGTTGGCGAACAGCTCGTGGCCGTCGAGCTCTTCGGCGAACAGCTCGCGGATCCGGTCGACGGCGCGTTCGTCGGAGGCTCCCGGCGGGAACTCCTCGCCGGTGTCGAACCCTGCACGGCTCCAGACGTCCTCGTGCATCTCGACGATGAACGTGGATCCGCCGTCGGAGTAGGGATAGCCGTGGATCTGCATGGTTCCCCACGGCGTGTCCTTGATGAAGAACTGGAACGCCTCGAAGACGCGGTCCGTGCCGAGCCACATGTACTTGTTGCGCCTGCGGTCCACAGTGGATTTGAAGACGTCCGCGAACGACTGCCGCACCAGGGAGTTGACGCCGTCCGCGCCGACGACCAGGTCGTGCTCCGCGCGCAGGACCTCGACGGCGGGCGCCGGCGTCGAGAAGTGGACGACCACCCCGAGCTCGTGGCACCGCTGTTGCAGCAGGCCGAGCAGCTCCTTGCGGCTCATCGCGGCGAACCCCTGCCCGCCGACGGTGTGGCTCTCGCCGCGGTGGTGGATGTCGATGTCCGTCCACCGCGCGAACCGGCGCGCCATGGCGTCGGCGAACTCCGGGTCGGCGTTCTCGATCCCGCCCAGCGTCTCGTCGGAGAACACCACGCCGAAGCCGAACGTGACGTCGGCGGCGTCGCGTTCCCAGATGGTGACGTCGTGCGACGGGTCGAGCTGCTTCATCAGCGCGGCGAGGTACAGCCCACCGGGGCCACCTCCGACGATCGCGACCTTCATCGCGGCACCTCCTCCTCGACGAGCTCGCGGAGTGCGAAGCGCTGCAGCTTGCCGCTCGCGTTGCGGGGCAACGAGGTCCGGAACCGCACCTCGCGCGGGTACTTGTACGGCGCGATCGTGCGCTTCACGTGGTCCTGGATCTCGCGCGCCTTCGCGTCGTCCCCGTCGACACCTTCTCGCAGCACCACGAAGGCGCAGACGACCGAGCCGCGTTCGTCGTCGGGCTTGGCGACGACGGCGGACTCCAGCACGTCCGGGTGGGTGTCGATGGCCTCCTCCACCTCGGGCCCGCCGATGTTGTAGCCGGAGGAGACGATCATGTGGTCGCTGCGGGCGTGGTAGTGGAAGTAGCCGTCCTCGTCGCGGTGGAAGACGTCGCCGGTGACGTTCCAGCCGCCCACCACGTAGTCCTTCTGCCGTTCGTCGTCGAGGTAGCGGCAGCCGACCGGGCCGATGACGCCCAGCCGTCCGACCTCACCTGGGCCGAGCTCCTCGCCGTCGAGGCCGAGCACGGTGGCGCGGTAGCCGGGCACCGGCTTGCCTGTCGAGCCCGGCCGGATGTCGTCTCCCGCGGCGGAGATGAAGATGTGCAGCAGCTCCGTGGCGCCGATGCCGTCGATCACGCGGAGCCCGAGCCGGTCGTGCAGCCGTTGCCAGGTCTCCCGGGGGATGTGCTCGCCGGCCGAGACCGCCGTCCGCAGACCGCTCAGCTTGGACTCGACGCCGTCGCGCAGGATCGCCTTGTACGCGGTCGGCGCCGTCGCGAGGACCGTGACTCCCTGCTGTGCGACGAAGTCCGCGACCTGGGCCGGTGTGGCGGCCTCGGTCAGCAGCGCGCAGGCGCCCGCCCTGAGCGGGAACACGACGAGCATGCCGAGGCCGAACGTGAAGGCGAACGGGGCCGTGCAGGCCACGAGGTCGTTCTCGTCCAGACGCAGCACGTGCCGGCCGAAGGTGTTGTCGATGGACAGGACGTCGCGGTGGAAGTGCGCGGTGATCTTGGGCGACCCGGTGCTGCCGGACGTGGGCGCGAGCAGTGCCACGTCGTCGGCGGCGGTGTCCACGGCCGTGAACTCCCCCGGCTTGGTCTCGGCGCATGCCGCGAGGTCGTCGTAGTCCACAGTGGTCAGCAGGTCGCGGATCTCGTCGGCGAACCTCGGGTCCGCCAACGCGAGCGACGGGCGCGTGCGTTCGATGATCGGCGCGAGTTCGCGGGCGCGCAACGCAGCCATCGTCGTGACCACGACACCGCCCGCCTTGAGGACGCCGAGCCAGGCCGCCACGGTCCACGGGTTGTTGGGCGAGCGAAGCAGGACCCGTTGTCCCGCAACAAGACCGAGGTCCTCGGTCAGCACTCGAGCCACCTGGTTGGCGCGGGTGAGCAGCTCGCCGTAGGACCACACCTCCCCCGCCGGCGTGCGCAGCGCCGGGCGGCCGGGGCCGAACCGCGCCACCGGAACGTCGATCAGCTCGGTGGCGGCGTTGAGCCTGTCCTGGTACCGCAGTTCCGGCGTCGTGAACTCGATCGTCGGCCACAGCGCCGAAGGGGGTAAGTGGTCGCGGGCGAAGGTGTCCATCAGTGAGTCCTTCCGCGGGCGGCGGGTCAGGAAGCGCGGATCATGCCCTCCTGGGCAACGGTGGCGAGGTGGAGACCATCGCGGGTGAAGAAGCGGCCCAGGCCGAGGCCCCGGCCCGAGTCGGCGGCGACGGCCTCCTGCGCGTAGAGCAGCCAGTCGTCGACCGGACCCTCGCGGTGGAACCACATGGCGTGGTCGAGGCTCGCCGTGACGAGTCCTGGACGCGCCCAGGGCAGGTCGAGCACGCGCAGGACCGGTTCGAGGATCGTGTAGTCGCAGACGTAGGCCAGCGCGGCGAGGTCGCGCTGGGCATCGGTCAGCCCGTCGACCGGGCGCAGCGGGTCGAACGGCTTGACCCAGACGGCCTGGTGCGGCACCTTCTCGCCCTCGACGGCGAGGTAGACGGGGCCGGGCACGTGCCGCATGTCGAAGCTGCGCCCCTGCATCCAGTACCGCTTCGACTCGTCGGTCATCGTGCCGCCTGAGCGTTCGGCGAGGAACGCTTCGGAGCTGGGCAGGTCCTCAGGGCTTGCCAGCCCGGTCGTCTCGGCCCGGTAGCTGCCGCCCGGTTCCCCCGCGGCGAAGTTCGCCAGGGCGACGTAGAGGGGCTTGCCGTTCTGGTAGCCGCGGACCTGCCGGGTGCTGTAGCCGCGTCCGTCGCGCAGCAGTTCGACCTCGTACCGCACCTGGGCGCCGATGTCGGCGGGGCGCAGGAAGTAGCTGTGCATGGAGTGCAGCGTCTTGCCGTCGGTGACCGAGCGCATGGCCGCGGCGGCAGCGGCGGCGACCAGGTCTCCCCCGTACGCCTTGGGCCACGGGCAGGGCTGCGTGACGGCGGTGAAGGCGAGGTCGAAGTGCTCGGGCTCGGCCTTCTCCAGCGCGACGGCGTCGGTGAAGATCGCGGAAGTCGTCGCCGAGGTCGTCATCGGGTCAGCCAGTCGCGCAGGTCCTCGTCCGGCACGTCGTCCAGGTTCACGACGATGTTCTCCGGCGTCCGGGTCGTCATCCACGTGAGCGGGTTGTTGCGGTCGAGGTTGCACTCGATGTGCGGCATGAAGGGCGGGACGAAGACCCAGTCGCCCTCCTCCATGTCGAGGTAGTCCTCGAACTTCTCGCCGAAGTAGATCCGCGCGCGGCCGGAGAGCACGTACCCGCCGGTCTCGGCCTCGCCGTGGTGGTGGGTGACCGAGCGGTAGCCAGGTTCGTTGGTGACCTTGCCGAACCACAGCCGGGTGGCCGGGGTGTGCTGGACGCTCACGCCCGAGATCCGGATCGCGCCACCGGAGTTCGCGGTGTCCGGGTTCT
The DNA here is from genome assembly GCF_042721515.1 of Lentzea sp. NPDC058436. NCBI lineage: Bacteria > Bacillati > Actinomycetota > Actinomycetes > Pseudonocardiales > Pseudonocardiaceae > Lentzea > Lentzea sp. NPDC058436. The sequence continues at coordinate 1,030,542 of NZ_JBHXLF010000002.1, read as the reverse complement.
CGGCACCGCCGCGCGTCACGACCGGCGCGACCAGTCCGCTGGGCAGCCGGTACATCGAGTTGTCGCCTTCGAGCCGGTACTTGCTGAGGTCGGGCTCCATATCTCGTATTCTTCACGACCGTCAGATAGTGTCAATACTCATGAGGCCCGCAGCAGTGAACCCGGCCAGCCTTCCCGCGCCGAGCGGCTACTCCCACGGCACGCTCTCCGGCAACACCCTGTACCTCGGCGGCCAGACCGCCCTGGACGCTCAGATGAGGATCGTCCCCGGCGGGATCGTCGAGCAGTTCCGCCAGGCGTTCGGCAACGTGCTGACGACGTTGCGCGCGGCGGGCGGCGAACCGGAAGACCTGGTCAGCATCACGATCTACCTCACGGACATCCCGGACTACCAGGCACACGGCAAGGAGATCGGCAAGGTGTGGCGCGAGCTCGCCGGCGCGGTCTACCCGTCCATGGCGGGCATCGGCTGCACGGCGCTGTGGCAGCCGGAGGCCCTGATCGAGATCCTCGGGGTCGCGGTGATCCCCGACGAGCGCCTGGTCAGGCCGCACTGAAACGAGACGGACCGTCTCGTCTCGTTGTCGATAGCGTTTCCATGATCTACGAAACGTGTGCGCGATATTTCCTGGAGGTGCGCGGGTGAAGCTGGCTTCCGTGACCGTCGACGGCGTGCGTCGTGGTGCGCTCGTCAACGAGACGAGACGGTCCGTCTCGTTGTTGTCCGCCACGGTCGACGACATCGTGCGCGGTGCGCCGGTGGTCGTCGCCGGGGACCTGCCGTTGCCGGAGGTGCGGCTGGAGTCGCCGTTGCACCGCTTCAACCGCGACGTGCTGTGCACCGGCTGGAACTACTGGGACCACTTCGAGGAGTCGGCGGGCAAGCGCGAGGGGCAGGACCCGGTGTCGCGCCCGCTGCGCCCGACGTTCTTCACGAAGGGACCGGACACGGTCATCGGGCCGTTCGACCCCATCGCCTACGACCCGTCGTTGTCGCAGAAGTGGGACTACGAGGCCGAGATCGCGATGGTCATCGGCCGCGACGGCCGTTCGATCCCGGAGGAGAAGGCGCTGGACCACGTGTTCGGCTTCCTCGTGGCCAACGACGTGTCGCAACGCGACCTCCAACGCGCGCACGGCGGCCAGTGGCTCAAGGGCAAGAGCCTCGACGCGACGATGCCGCTCGGCCCGTGGCTCACGACCGTGGAGGACGTCGATCTCACCGGCATGCGGGTGCAGTGCAAGGTCAACGGCGTGCTGATGCAGGACGCGTCGAGCGCGCAGATGGCGTTCTCGTTCGCGCAGATCATCGCCGAACTGAGCGAGGGCATGACCCTCCGCGCGGGCGACGTCGTCCTGACCGGCACCCCCAGCGGCGTCGGCCAGGCCCGCGAACCGCAGGTGTTCCTGGGCGACGGCGACGTCGTGGTGACGCGGGTCAGCGGGCTCGGCGAGCTGCGCAACACCGTGACGCTGACGGACCTCGGCGGACGTTAAGCTCGGCTGATCAAGGTGAGGAGAGGGCACTGGACGTCGCGGACATGACCGTGGAGACCGCGGCTCCCGCCGGGCGCGACCGGCTCGGCCCGCTCATCATCACGATCTTCGGCCTCTATGCGCGCGGGGAGCACAACTGGCTCTCCGTGGCGTCCGTCGTGCAGCTCATGGCCGACCTCGGCGTCGAGGGCGCGGCGGCCCGGTCGTCCATCTCCCGGTTGAAGCGGCGTGGTGTCGTCCGGGCAGAACGTCGTGACGGTGCCGGGTACGCGCTGGCCGAGTCCACTTTGGAGACGTTGGCCGAGGGGGACACGCGGATCTTCGAACGGCGGCGGGCCGGCGTCGAGGACGGCTGGCTCGTGGTGGTGTTCTCGGTGCCCGAGTCGGAGCGGGAGAAGCGGCACGCGTTGCGGACCTGCCTGACGCAGCTCGGGTTCGGTACGGCAGCGCCTGGCGTGTGGGTGGCGCCTGGGAACCTCGCCGTGGAGACGCGACGGGTGTTGGAGCGGCGCGGGCTGGCCGAGTACGTGGATCTGTTCTCCGGGCAGCACTTCGCTTTCGGTGATCTGCGGTCGAAGGTCCGGTCCTGGTGGGATCTGGACGAGCTGACGGATCTGTACGCCGACTTCGTGCGTCGGCATCGGCCTGTTCTCGGGGGTGAGGGCTTGTCCGTTCTGCAGGCCTTCCAGGCTTACGTGCCGATGTTGACCGCTTGGCGGCGGTTGCCGTACAGCGATCCCGGACTGCCGCTGGCGTTGCTGCCCCCGGGGTGGAACGGGGTCACGGCTGAGGCGTTGTTCGAGCAGCTCAACGGGTCGTTGAGCGCACCGGCCCGTGAGCACGCGCTGGCTGTCATCCACGGTGCGTGAGGCCTACTCCACCGCGTTGCTCTGCGGTTGGGGGCATTCGCCGCCCGGCGTCGTCAGCAGCTCGAAGTGCCACATCTCGTTCGCGTACGCCTGACACAGGCCGTAGTCGGAGCCGTGCTGGATGAGCCAGTCGTCGGCGTTCGTCGGGCCGATGTCGATCGCCTTGCCCGTGACGTGCGCGGACTTCTCGGGCGGGTGCACCCACCGCCGTGCTTCCTCCTCCGAGCGGTAGAGCTCGACGGCCTCGTCCAGCAGGCGCTGCTGGTGCTCTTTGCTGCGCCAGCCGGAGGTCACCCGGAACTCGACGCCCGCGAGCTTCGCGTCGGCCGCCGCCTTGCGCATGGCGGAGAGGAGGGCGGGGTCGAGGTTGGCGATGGCGGCGTGGGTGTCGTCGTCGAGCGAGATGCTCTCGTTCTTCGGGATGCTGCCGTCTGCGTCCGGCTTGACCGGGGTGCTCGTCGGCGGCGAGGCGCAGGCCGTTGTGAGCAGGACTACAAGTGCGATCGAAGTTGCTTTACCAGCCACGACGTCAACGGTGGCGGAGCGATGTCCCCGGACGGCGAGGGGACCGTGCGCGTTGTGTAACGGACTGTCGACTGAGTAGAACGGTGATCATGGAGTCACGGATCACCGTGTGCCGCGGTTGTTGTTGCGGCACCGAGCGCAAGCATCCCGAGGTCGACCACGAGCGGCAGCTCGAGGTGTTGCGGGGGCGGTTGTCGGTGCGGGTGGCGGACTGCCTGGACGCGTGCGAGGTGTCGAACGTGGTCGTCGTGCAGCCCAGCCGGGCCGCACGGGTGAAGGGCGCCCGGCCTGTGTGGGTCGGGAGCGTGCTGGACGACGAGTCGGTGCTCGGGGTGATCGACTGGGTGGACGCCGGCGGGCCAGGGCTGGCCGCTCCCCCGGCTGCGGTGCGTGAGCGGATCGTGCCGGCCCCTGGTGGGCGCGAGGCATGAACTACGTTGGGGGCATGGAGATCTACGACATCCCCGTCAGCACCCTCGCCGGTGAGGCCGGTGACCTGAGCGGGTTGCGGGGCAAGGTGGCGCTCGTCGTCAACGTCGCCTCGCGCTGCGGCCTCACCCCGCAGTACGCCGGGCTGGAGCGGCTGCAGGCGAAGTACGGGGCCGAGGGCTTCTCCGTGGTCGGGTTCCCGTGCAACCAGTTCATGGGGCAGGAGCCGGGCACGTCCGAGGAGATCGCCACGTTCTGCTCGGCCACCTACGGGGTGTCGTTCCCGCTGTTCGAGAAGATCGAGGTCAACGGGCCCGACCAGCACCCCGTCTACCGGGAGCTGACGCAGCACGCCGACGCCGACGGCACCGCCGGTGACGTGCAGTGGAACTTCGAGAAGTTCCTCGTCTCGCGGGACGGGCAGGTCGTCGGGCGGTTCCGTCCCCGGACCGAGCCCGAGGACGCCGCCGTCGTCGAGGCGATCGAAGCCGCCCTGCGCTGACGGAGTGGCTCGCGACGTTGCCGGCGGAGTTCGCATCATGCCGCCAACGTCGCGTGACGCACCGCTGACTACTCGCTGAACATGGTGAACGAGAGCATCCGGTCGAAGTGCCCGCCGGCGAGGTCGTCGGAGCTGATCAGGAAGCACCCGTAGTAGAACTCGCTCGTCGTGTAGAACTGGGCGAGCGGCAGCCACTCCCGGATCAGCCGGTACTCCTCCACCTCGCTGCGGTTCAGGCGTTCCTGCCCGGGCAGGGCGGGGTGGTCCAGCTGGCTCGTGAGGCCGGCGTACGCCATCTGCGTCCACGGGGTGTCCTGGCCGCCGATGTTCGAGACGTAGCCGCCGATGCGGATCGTCGCGCCCCGGCCCGAGTCCGGCCAGAGCTCGTCCACCAGCTCGCGCAGCTGTTCGACGTGCTTGAGGTCGTCGAACAGCCGTTCCTCGACCTCCGAGTTGAAGTCGTACTCCTCCTCACTGATCCACTTCGGCAGCGCGGTCTCGATCCACGCGGAGATCGGGTGCTCCGGGAGGAGGAACGGGATGTTCTCGTGGAAGAACGTCCTGGTGTCGTGGTCGGACGGCGGTGACGCGACCGCCGTTTCGGTGCCGGCCGGGACGTGCAGGGCCCGCGCGTGCACCGGCACGCTGGTGTGGGCCTCGTCCTCCACGTCGTCCTCGTGGTGCAGGAAGAAGAGCAGCGAGCCGTCCGCCGGCAGAGGAAGTCCCTCGGCTCTCGGGAGGGCGGCGCAGTCGATCGAGGCGATGAACGGCAGCGGGGAGCCGTTCGCACTGCCCGGCCACTCCGCGCCCACCGGTAACCGGGGAAGGCCGCCCTTCTGACCGACCGCCTGCTCGTCGGGGTCGCCGGTGCCGAGCCAGATCGCGAAGCGGAGCTGGTCGGCGAACACGGCGATCTCGTCCTCGGGAATGCCTCGATCGATCGCCGCGAGGCGGAACTGTTCATAGCGGTCCATGGCGCAGCATGATCGCAGACCGTTGCCGTGCGGCGGAGGCGGGCATCCACACTCCACAATGGACACTTTCACCCGAACCGCCCAACGCTCATGTCGCAGCACGGACCGGCAGTTTCGGGGCGCCCACTACCTCGACGGCCGTCGGCTGGTTAACACTCTCGGGGTCGGACATGTCGGAAGGGCGGCGAGCAGGTGGCAACGGAAGACGATCCGCCGCACTTCCGGGTCCTGGGCACGTTCGAGGTGACGCGGGGCAACCACCGCTGCACGCCGACGGCCCCGAAACAACGAGCCCTGCTCGCATTGCTCGCCTTGCACGCCAACGAGTTCGTGCCGACGAGCCGCATCGTCGACTACCTGTGGTCGCGCAACGCGCCGCGGTCGGCCATCGCGGCGTTGCACGGCTACGTCACGTCGGTGCGGCGGGTGCTCACGCCGAGCTGGGTGAGCTCCAGGAACTCGCATCCGGTGCTCAGCACGCGCCCGTCCGGCTACGTCCTGGTCCTGGAGCCGCACCAGCTCGACCTGACTCGATTCCGCGAGCTGGCCAAGCAGGGCCAGCTCGCGATGGTGGCGGCGGACTGCGCGCACGCACGGGAGAAGTTCGCCTCGGCGTTGAGCCTGTGGCGAGGTTCGCCGCTGGCGGACCTGCGCGAGACGGGGATGTTCGACCACGACATCGCGCGGCTGGAGAAGGAGTACCTGGAACTGCTGCGCAACAGGTTCGACGTCCTGATCTGCGGCGGTGACGGGCACCTGGCCGTGTTCGACCTGGAGGAGCTGTGCCAGACCCACCCGCTGTGGGAGGGCTTCCACGAGCAGCTGATGCTGGCGCTGTGCCAGGCGGAGCGCCGCGCCGACGCGTTGACCGCCTACGCCAGGGCGTACCGGCTGCTGTCGAGCCAGGCGGGAATCGAGCCGGGGCCACGGCTTCGCGCCCTGCACCAGCTCATCCTCAACGGCGACGACCCGTTCGACCGCGTGCACCGGCACGAACGCGCGCTCACCGGACTAGAGCCGGCCCGCACCGCTTCCCCTTAGCCGCCAGTCGAACAGCCGCCGGTAGAAGACCAGCGGTTCGGCCTCCTCGACCAGGGTGCGGGTGACCTCACCGATCAGGATGCTGTGATCGCCGTGCCCGAACACGGCGGAAGCGGTGCAGCGCAGGTAGATCGGGGCCGCGCACAGCCGGGGCACCGAACCGTCCCACTCCCAGGCCACGCCGGCGAACTTGTCCGCGCCACGGCTCGCGAACGTCCGCGCGGTGCGTTCCTGCGCGCTGCCGAGCACGTGCACGCCGAACTCCGCGCAGTGCGTCAACGGCTCCAGGCAACGGGAAGCGTGGTCGACGACCACCAGCACGGACGGCGGACGCACGCTGTACGAACAGATCGAGGAGACGAGCAGCCCGCACGGCCGGCCGTTCGCCTGCCGCGTGGTGACCACGGCGAGGCCGGAGACCAGCCGGCTCATGGCGTCGGTGAACGTGGCCACCGGTAGTCCGGCGGCCACGTTCTCCGTTGCTGTCACGGTGTTCTCCTACCTGGCCGACGCCGCGGCGCAGAGTTCCCTGCGCTCCCTGGCGTCCGCGTCGTCGCTCACCGCGAGGACCGCGTCGTAGTCCAGGATCGCGGCGGCCAGTTCGCCGGACTCCTCGTACGCGACCGCGCGGTTGTAGCGGGACTCCGGGTTGTCGTCGAGCGTGATCGCGCGGCTCAGGTAGCTGATCGCGTCGGTCAGCTCGCCGGACGCCACCGCGATCGTGCCGCGGATCGCCCACGCCTCGGCCAGCTTGTCGTTGCGCCGCACGGCCTGGGCCAACGCCTCGGAAGCAGCCGTGTACTCGTCCCGCTCGACCAGCAGCTGGCCCTTGAGGCACAACAGGTGCGCGTTGTCCGGGGCGAGTTCGAGCGCGGCGGACACGTCGCGCCACGCGCCCTCGACGTCACCCTGTTCCAGCAGGTGCCCGGCGCGGTTGATCCGGGCGTCCACGTGCCGCGGGTCCAGTTCGATGACGTACCCGAAGGCGGCCATCGCGCCCTCGACGTCGCCGAGCGCGAGCCGGGCGTCGCCGATGTTGTAGTACGCCTCGGGGAACGGCGGCGAGAGGCGCAGCGCCTCGGCGTACGCGTCGAGCGCCTCCTCGTCACGGCCGAGCCTGCGCAGCACGTTGCCGACGTTGAAGTGGTGCTCGGGGAAGTTCGGGTCGCGTTCGAGGACGTAGCTGTAGTCGGCCAGCGCCTCCTCCAGCCTGCCTACGGCGCCGTAGACCTGGGCCCGGTTGTAGCGCAGCACCAGGCGATGCAGCACGTGCTCGTCCGGGCCGAGTTCGCGGTCGAGCCTCGCCATGCCGTCGTTGACCAGGGCGAGCGCCACGTCGGGCTTCTGCTCGCGCACCTCGACCAGCGCCAGCCCGTTGCGGGTGAAGACGGACTGGAACGCCTCCTTCTTCGGGTCGGTCAGCTGCGAGGCGATGGCGATCGCGAGGTTCATCCACGCCCTGGCCTGGACGTAGTCGCGTTCCGCCTCCGAGTAGTGCCGCGCGTACAGCATGGCCATCGCGTACGACAGCTCCAGGTGGATGGCCGGGTCGACGGAGGCGGCACGTCCCTCGACGTACAGCCTCTCGGCCTCGGCGGCGCGCCCGACCGCCGCGAGCACGATCCCGGTCTGGAACGTGAGGTGCCACCACAGGTCGGGGTCGGTCTCCCGGTCGGCGGCCGCGCGCCCGCGCAGACCGTGGTCCGCCGCGGCCTGGTAGAGCCCGACCTTGTGGCAGTGGTCCAGCGCCACGCGCAACGCCTGCGCGCCCGCTCTGGAGGGGTCGCTGCCGTGCTCCAGGTGGTACGGGATCGCCCCGAGGCGCAGTGAGAACTCCTCGGACTTCGCGAGCTCCGCGGCACGGGCGTCGTGCAGCGCGGCACGGGCTTCGGCCGACAGTGCGAGGTAGTCGGCGAGCGGACGGGGGTCGTCGGTCGTGCCGTCACTGTCCACATAGGTCAGAGCGGGATCCTCCGACGCTTCCGCGACCGGCTCCGCGTCGACGACCTGGGCGTGCAGAGCGATCGTCTGCGCCAGCGACACGTCGATCTCACCGCGCGGGTCCGCGAGCGGCTCACGGCTCGTGCCCACGACGACCGTGAGGTCCGGGATGTCGCCGCGGCGCAGGAGAACCGCGATGAACTCCTGGTCGGACGCGTCGGCCTCGTGCGCGTTCTCGATCACGAGGGTGCGCGGCCCGCCCCCGAGGGCCGCGAGGTAGTCGCGCACCAGTTCCGCCAGACCGTTCGCGATGTTCCGCGTGTGCAACCGCGAGTAGTAGCGGGTGCGTTCGCTGTCCTGCACGGCCCATTCGAGCGTGTGCCAGGCGCTCGGCACCCGGCCGGCCAGCTCCGGCGCGGCCGTCAGCAGTTCGATGTTGTGCCGCTCCCCCAGCTCGGGGCACCGTTCCAGCAGGTCGTCGGCGATCTGGCGCAGCAACGCCCCCGCGGCCGTGTACGGCCCGCGCAGCCGCCGGTGGGCGTCGAGGACCGCCCAGACCGGCGGCAGGTCCAGTGCGGCGAGGGCGTGGGCCCGGTCGCGCCGCTGGTCGGCGCGGATCCAGTAGCGGCTGTCCATGGTGCGTCCCTTCAGTGAATGACGTGGTGCAGACGACGGTCGCGGCGCGCCCGCACGCGCTCCCGGACCATGAGCCAGCCGAGCACGGCGCACTGCGCGAGCGCGACGGCGCCGAAGACGATCGAGTCGAGCAGCTGGGCCGTAGGCACCCCGTCACCCGTGAGCCTGCCGATGACGCCCGTGACGAACCGGTACAGCACGGGGGCGCCGGCTAGCACGAACGTCGTGAGGCTCGCGGTGTAGCCGACGACGACGAGCCACGAGTACCAGCGCGCCACCCGGCGGTCGACCGGGTGCAGCGCGGACTCGTCCTCCTCCGGCCTGCCCACCAGCCGCCGGAACCTGTTCTTGACGATCCGCAGCGCCGCCCCGTGCAGGTCGACACAGCCGAGGACCGTGCTCACGAGCACGTAGATGTCCGTGCGCAGGTACAGGAAGAACTGCCAGACCACCCGGAGCAGCGCGGCGAACGCGACGGCCAGCAGGAACCGCCCCGGACCCGACAGCGTGCCGTCCGCGTGCCGCGTCAGGTCGGCGGCGATCGTGCAGGCGGCGATGCCGAGGACGTCGGCCAGCAGCCCGGCGACGATCGGCAGGTAGCGCTGCCTGCGCGGGACCGCGACCAGCCCGTCGAGTGAGGTCTCCAGCACGATGAAGTAAAGCCGCCGTCCTATTCGCAACCGCGATCGGACCCCGAGCCGTCGGCCGGCCAGCGCGTGGAACGACTCGTGCAGGAAAAGCAGCGGAATCGCGGCGAGGAACAGCCCGACCTGAATGACCATGTAATAGTCGGAGAAGAAGATGCTGTGATAAGTCGGCCGCAGGTCCGCGTTCGACACCATCGCGAACAACGCCCAGGCGGCCAGCCCCGCGTACAACGCCCAGGCGATCGGCGAGAACAATGCGGCGCCGAGCGCGCCGAATCGAACAGGTGCCGTCTCGGCGGCCACTTCTCCGGTTCCGCGGACGAGGTCGAGCTCATCCAGCCCCGCGAGGACGTCCTCGACGTCGACCTCCTCGCCGTACTCCCGCTCGAACCACTCTGCGGCCTGGCGCGGCGTGTCCCCGTCGACCAGTCTGCGCACGAGTGCGGCGCCCTCAACTGGGAAGATGCCGTACGAGTCGACGTCGGCCCGCCCGATCGTCACCTCGTCGCCGTCCTCCAGGAACACCAGCGGGTGCAGCGGCACAGGCCTGTCCGGATCGAACTCGGTCACGACGTTCCTCCCCCTGCGGATCGGATGCGCCGGGCCCCGTGTGCCCGGCGCACCCGCGTCGCGCCTTAGACCGGCTTGACGTTGTACTGCGAGCAGGCGGCCGCCGTGAGGCGGACCGGACCCACCTTGCGAATGGTGATTCGCTTCATCTTGGCCTTGGACTTCTCCATGAGTGCTCCTCCCTCCGATGTGCAACTGACATCGAGGAGTCTGCACGCGCGTTCCAAGAAAGCTCCAAGAGCGCTCCAAAACGCGATTGCTCCGAATGAGCGACGTCAAAACCGATGGGCAGTATTACGTCATTCCACGAGGATTCGAGGTCACGCGAAGGTCTTCGCCAGCACCGCGTTCACCTGGTCGGCGATCTCGTCGACCTCCTCCTCCAGGGCGAAGTGGCCGGTGTCGAGCAGCACGACCTCGGCGGACGGCACGTCGCGCCGGAAGGCCTCCGCGCCGGCCGGCACGAAGAACGTGTCGTTGCGGCCCCAGATGGCGAGCACGCGCGGCTGCCGGGTCCGCAGCCACTCCTGCCAGGCCGGGTAACGGCCGGGGTTGGTCCGGTAGTCCCACAGCAGGGCCTTCATGTAGTCGGCGCGGCCGGGCAGGTCGATGACGTGCTGGTCGGCCAGCGCCTGCTCAGGGTCGATGTGCGCCGGGTCCTTCGCGCCCACGAGCCACTGGTGCCGGGTGCCCTCCAGGCTGACCACCCAGTCGAGCTTGTCCTGGTCCTGCGACCGGTCGTTCCAGTGGTTCTTCAGCACGTCCATGTCCGGGCCGAGGCCCTCGACGTACGCGTTGCCGTTCTGCGTGATCACGGCCTTCACGCGCTGGTCGTGCTCCAACGCGATGCGGAACCCGACGGGCGAGCCGAAGTCGAACACGTAGACCGCGTAGTCGCCGATGCCGAGCAGGTCGATGGTGCGGCCGGTGACCTCGGCCAGCCGGTCGAACGTCGGTTCGCCGGGCAGCGGGTCGGACGAGCCGAAGCCGGGGTAGTCGATCGCGACGACGTGCCAGGTGGAGGCGAGGCGGTCGATCAGCCGCACGTAGTGGCGGGTGCTCGACGGGTAGCCGGGCAGCAGCAGGACCGTGGGCCTGGCCTGGTCGCCGGCCTCGCGGACGAACACCTTCAGGCCGTCGACCTCGACGTGGTGGTGGCGGATCGCGGGCATGTCGTTCTCCTCAGTTCGACCTAATGGATAACTCGACCGTATACACGTTAGGTTCGCGGCCGCAAGCTCCTAAGGCGAGAATCTGCTAACGTCTCACGTGTCACTTCAACCGTTAGGAGAGCGCGTGAGACTGTCCGACTTCCAGGCGGCGGGCTTCCTCATGGGCGCCGAGCCGCTCGTGGCGCTCGACCTGGTGGACACGCACGCGTTGTGCCTGGACCCGGCCAAGGACTTCATCGCGGACGAGGCGGGCCACGCCCGCTGGTGGGCGCTGCAGGCCGACCGGCTGCCCGCCGCCGAACCGCCCGCGATGAGCGCGACCCGCAGGCTGCGCACGGTGCTGCGGGCCCTGTTCGAGGCCCACCTGACCGGAAACGCGCCCGACCCGGCGCTGATCGCGGACCTCAACGCCGTGGCAGCAGCCGTTCCGACGAGTCCGCGGCTCGACGGGTGGGGTGCGCAGGCGCGGGCCGAGACGCGGTGGCACGACGACTACAACGGCCATCCCGGCTTGGCCGCGATCGCGGGAGAGGCGATCGGACTGCTCGCCGACCGCGAGCGGCTGGAGAAGCTGCGCGCGTGCGCCGACCCGGCCTGCTCGATGCTGTTCCTGGCCGAGAACAAGCGCCGGGTCTGGTGCGCGGCCAACGTCTGCGGCAACCGGGCCAGGGTCGCCAGGCACTACGAGCGCACCCGCGGCTGAGTACGTTCGAACTCATGCGGATCATCAAGCGGCTCGCGCTCGTCACGGCGGTCGTCGGCCTGGCGGCCGTCGCGGCACCATCCGTCGCGGGCGCGACACCGGGCAGCGGGGTCAGCGCCGTCACGATCTTCGACCACGTCGTCGGCGACACCCAGTACGTGCTCAAGGAGATCACCATCGCGCCCGGTGGCTCCACGGGCTGGCACTACCACCCCGGCCCGGTCAAGGGCGTGGTCACGAAGGGCGTGCTGACGCACCACGAGTCCGACTGCTCGGTCGACGGCGTCTACCGGCCGGGGCAGTTCATCAACGAGGAGAGCGGCACCGGCTACGTCCACATCGGACGGAACCTGGCGAGCACCCCGCTCGTGCTGAGCGTCCTCTACCGGAACCCGGTCGGCGGCCCGCTCGCGGTCAGCACGCCGAACCCCGGCTGTTCCTTCGAGTGAGCGCTACCGGCGGCGGTTCGCGTTGATCTCGTCGCTGTGCTCCAGCGCCCACTCGGCGAGGGCGATCACCAAGGGCATCAACGTCTTCCCGAGCTCGGTCAGCTCGTACTCGACGCGGGGAGGCACCTCGGCATAGGCCGTGCGGCTGACCAGGCCGTCCTGCGTGAGGTGCTTCACCGTCAGCGTGAGCATGCGCTGGGAGATGCCGGTGACGGTCTTCTCCAGCTCACCGAACCGCAGCGGCCCCTCCCGCAGCGCGCCGACGACCAGCAGGCTCCACTTGTCGCTGATGCGGTCCAGCACCTCGCGGACCGCGCCGCCGTCGTTCATCGGCGGCGGGCAGCCGTCGGAGCGGGTGAACCCCGTCACAGCGGGACCTCCTGTCCTGGACACATACATCCGTGTGCCTTTTGCAGCGCCTTCAACACAGACACACCATGAGGCTACGCACAAGAGGTAAGGATCGGAGTGTGCAATGAACATCGCACTGTGGGTGGCCCAGTTCCTGCTGGCGGCGGTCTACCTGGGCAGTGGTCTCGTGAAGCTGCTGCGCTCACGTGAGCAGGTCATCGCGTCCACCGGCGCGTGGGCGAAGGACTACTCCGACTCGGCGGTGAAGGGCATCGGCGCGGTCGAGGTGCTCGGCGCGATCGGCGCGGTCCTGCCGTGGCTGACCGGCATCGCCCCGGTCCTGACGCCGATCGCGGCGGTCGGGCTGGTGGTCGTCCAGGTCGTCGCCATCCGCGTCCACGTCAAGATCGGTGACACGAAGACGTTGCCCGTCAACGTGATCCTGTTGCTGCTGGCCGCGTTCGTCGCGATCGGCCGGTTCGCCGGCTGACCCGGTCACCCGATCGGGTCCTGGCCCACGGGGTACCGTGCCGTCGCATGAGTGCTCGGTTCCAGGAACTCGACTACCGCCAGACCCCGCTCGGTGAGCTCTCCCTGCGGCGCCGGCTCGAACCCGGCACCGGCAGGGAGATCCACGAGATCAAGCTCAACGAAGAGTTCCTGATGTCCAGCCTGTTCGTCGTCGCCGAGGTCGAACTGGCCCGTCTCGCGCTCGCCGAGCTCACCGGTGACTCGCTGAACGTCGTCGTGGGCGGGCTCGGCCTCGGCTACACGGCGCAGACCGTGCTGGAGGACCCGCGCGTCGGCTCGTTGCTGGTCGTCGACGCACTGAGCGAGGTGATCGAGTGGCACGAGCACGGACTCATCCCGGCGGGCAAGACCCTCGCGGCCGACGAGCGGTGCCGGTTGGTGCACGGTGACTTCTTCGCCCTGACCCGCTCCGGCCAGGGCTTCGGCCAGACCGGGGAGCTCGACGCGATCGTCGTCGACATCGACCACTCCCCGCGGCACCTGCTGCACCCCAGCAACGCCGACTTCTACGGATCCGAGGGCGTCCGGCGGCTGGCCGAGCAGCTCAGGCCCGGCGGGGTGTTCGCCCTGTGGTCCAACGACCCGCCGGAGGACGAGTACGCCGCCACCCTCGCGACGGCGTTCACGAACGTGCGGGCCGAGGTCGTCAGCTTCCCCAACCCGTTGCAGGACAGGGACTCGACCAACACCGTCTACCTGGCGCGGCGCCGCTGACCCATTCGCCGCAACTTCGCGGATCGTGGTTTGGGCGGAGACGGCAGCGGGCAATGGACCGCTCATGATGGCGTCGTACTGGGAGACCGCACGGACCGGTTTCCTGGCGTTCGTGGGTGTCGGGCTGATGGTCCTCGTGCCCCTGGTCCTGTTGCACTACTTCCGCTTCCGGCGGGTCGAGCCGCGCAGGGCGTTCGTCTTGTACGGCCTGCTGGCCTACGGACTGGTCGCGCTGGCGCTGATCTTCCTGCCGTTCCCGCGCGACGTGGCGAACCTGTGCACGGGCGAGCAGATGCTGTCCACGGTCCCGTTCCAGTGGGTCACCGACATGAGCAACAACATGGCGGCCAACGGGCGTTCCGGCATCCTCGCGATGGTCAAGTCGCAGGCGTTCCTGCAGCAGCTGTTCAACGTCGCACTGTTCGTGCCGCTGGGCATCGTGCTGCGCAAGGCGTACGGCAAGGGGCCGCTCGCCGTCATCGCCATCAGCCTCGGGCTGTCACTTGCGATCGAGGTCGTGCAGTACACCGGCAACCTCGGCTTCTACCCGTGCCCGTACCGGATCGCCGACGTGGACGACCTCATCTCGAACACCTTCGGCGGCGTGCTGGGGTGGATGATGGCGCCGGCCGCGTTCGTCGTGCCGCGGGTGCCGTCGTCCGACGAGTCGACCGCACCGCCGACCACCGTGACCATCCCCCGCAGGCTGATCGGCCTGGTCGCCGAGCTCGTGCTGGTGATCGTCGTCGCGAAGCTGTGGCTGCACTCCGACCCGCGCTGGGCCGTGTGCGTGCTGGTGGCGTTCCGGGTCGTGCTGCCCGCGGCGGCGAACGGGATGACGATCGGCGGGATCCTGCTGCACTACCGGATCCGCTCCGAGGACGGCTCACGTGCCAACCCGCTCCAGCACTTCCTGCGCGAGTTGCTCGGCTTCACCGGTTTCATGGCCTACGCGACGATCGTGTCGCCGCTGGTCGACATCGGCTGGTGGGACCTGATCGTCGTGGCGCTGTTCGTCGGCGGGGCGTTCGTCCTCCCGGTGTTCCGCCGTGACCAGCGCGGATGGCACGAACAGGTGGCTCGGACGCGCGACGTGTTCGCCGTGAAGGAGACCGGGTACCCCGAGCGCCATGACGACGTACACGCACACAGCTGAGGCGGACATCCCGGCCGACACCCTGTTCGAGTTCCTCGCCGAGCCCCGCAACCTGCCCCGCTACTTCCCGCAGATGACCGCCGCCGAACCCGAGGGCGGCGAGCAGGTGCACGTGGAGGCAGAGGTGCACGGCCACCACGTCGAGGGCGAGGCGTGGCTCCGGCCGGACGCCTCGCGCCGGACGCTCGAATGGGGCGCCGAGGGGCCGGACGACTACCACGGCGAGCTGCAGGTCGAGGAGGTCGCGCCGGGGCGGTCGCGCCTCACGATCAGCCTGCACAGCGTGCGGGAGGCGCAGGGCGACGAGGTGCAGCGCGGGCTGGAGCAGACGGTCGCCGTGCTCACCCAGACCGCGGCCGCCGACGACCGGGCGAACGACTAGGGCGCCCAAGCCGCCGAACGTGGCCTACAGCAGGTCGGCGAGCAGGGCCGCCGCACGGGACGCTCCGTCGGTCTCCACCTCCCGGTAGCCGACCTCGCGCCCGATCTCCTCGGCGATCGCGACGGCCAGGCCCTCGCGGTCGGCGACCTCCTCGTAGGTCATGCACCGGCCCGCTCCGTAGCGTTCGAGCCGGTGCCGGACGTGGAAGTTCTGCTCGAAGTGGTGCCGCAGCGGCACGAAGAGGAACGGGCGGCGGGCGGCCGTCAGCTCCATGCAGGTGGTCAGGCCGCCCTGCACCACCGCCAGGTCGCACGTGGCGAGGTGCCGTGGCAGGTCCGGCAGGTAGCCGTGGACCTCGACGCCGTCCTGGCTCGGCAGCGAGTCCGGATCGATGCGCGGTCCGGTGACGACGAGGAACCTGAGTCCCGGCACCTTGCGTCGTGCGGCGGGCACGGCGTCCAGCACCCGCCGCAGCAGTGACTCCCCCGCCCCGGAGCCGCCGACGGTGACCACGCACAGCTTCTCGCCGGACTCGCGCGCCGCCTGCTCGGCGGGCGGGTCGAATCCCGTGATGTAGCCGCAGAAGTCGAAGTTCTGCTCCGTCCACTCGCGAATCGCGGGCAGGCCCTCGCCGAAGTGCAGCGGGACCACGTCGTCCGGGTTGCCGACGAACACCGACCGGTCGCGCACGCGGCGGTACCGTTCCCGCTGCTCGATCATGTCGAGGTTGTAGTCGGCGGCCAGACGCTGCTCACGGTCGCCGCCGTCGGGCATCGGGAGCCAGCCGACGAAGTCCGTCAGCCAGGCGAACGAGAACCGCTTCAGCTCGGGGTTCTCGTGCAGGAAGTGGTCGACCTCCCAGGCCTCGTCGCCGATCACCAGGTCGTACCGCTCGGCCTCCAGCAGGTCGTGGAACACCATGAAGTTGTTCACCAGCACCGCGTCCAGGCGCCGGAACGCCTCGAACACGTGCAGGTCGTGCTCACCGGCGTCGTCCTCCACGTGCGACGACTCGTTCGCGAGCCACGCGGACGCCGGGTGGATCCGCTCCCCCGCCGGTCCGAGCACCTCGGTCACCGGGTGCTGCGCGAGCCAGTCGATCTCCAGTCGCGGGTGGAGCTTGCGCAGCTCGGTGGCGACGGCGAGGTCGCGGCGGGCGTGGCCGAGGCCGATCGGCGAGCTCAGGTACAACGCCCGCGGCGACCTGACCCGTGACACCCTTCTTCGTTCCACGACCGGGTGCACCCGGTCCACGAACTCCTTGACCAGCAGGTTGATCCGCACCGGGTCCCTGGCGTGCACCCCGTGCCCGGCGCCGTCGACCAGCACGAGCGAGCCGCCGGTGAGCTCGGCGAGGCGTTCACCGATGGCGTGCGGGCGGATCAGGTCGGCGGTCCCGTGGATCACCAGCACCGGGCAGCGGACCTCGCGGCAGGCGTCCTCGATCGACGCCGAGGCGAGCCGTCCGGCGGTCGTGTCCACCAGCGTGGCCGGTTCGATCTCGCGCGCCCACCGCACGGCGTCCTCGATCTGCCTGGTCGAGTGGGGCTCGTGGAACATCCTGGCGAAGAACCACTCGGTGAAGTCGTCGTAGCCGCCGTTCAGCCAGTGCTGCCGGCTGTACTTACCGTCCCCCGACTCCCAGGTCCGTCTTTCCTCCTCCTGGACGCCGATGAGCGACCCGCTGGCCGGGCCGATCGCCACGATTCCAGTGACGCGCTCCGGGTGGCGTGCGGCGGCGAGCACGGACCAGGCGTCCCCGCGCGACAACGCCACCAGCACGGCCCGTTCGGTGCCCGTCGCGTCCAGGACCGCGATCGCGTCCTCAGCGCATTCAGCGTCCACATAGGACTCCGCGCCGACCGGTCGGTCGGACTCGCCGGAACCCCGGCCGTCGAACGTGACGACCCGGAAGTGCCGTGACAGGAACGGAACCTGCGCCTTCCAGAACCTCGACGGCACGATCGACCACGTCGGCATGAGCAGCACGGTCGGCCTGCCGGGGTTCTCGTAGACCCGGAACGCGAGCCGCACCCCGGCGCGTTCGGCGAACCCGGACCGGTCGGCCTCGCGCACCGGGCGCGGCTCGGCGTTCACGGGCGGACTTCGAGGACCTGGTTGAACGGCGTCTGGGCCACCCCGGCGAACCGGGTGAACCCGCCCGCCACCGCCACGTCACGGATCCGCGCGGGCCCGGCCTGCGTGCCGAGCGCCAGACCGACGTCCTGCGACAACGAGGCCGGCGTGCACAGCAGCGTGGAGAAGCCGTAGTAGGCGCGGCCGACGGGGTTGAGGTTGTCCTCGACGTGGTCACCGGCCATCGGTTCGACGATCATCCAAGTGCCGTCGGACGCCACCGCGTCCCGCACGCGCTTCGCCGCACCGACGGGGTCGCCCATGTCGTGCAGGCAGTCGAACATGGTCACGAGGTCGTAGCCCGTGCCGCTGAAGTCCTTGGCGGACGCCACCTCGAACGTCACGCGATCACCGACGCCGGCGACCTCCGCGCGTTCGCGGGCGATTCTGACCGACTCGGGGTGGTAGTCCGATCCGGTGAAGGTGGAGTTCGGGAAGGCCTGTGCCATCAGGATCGTTGATGCGCCGTGGCCGCAACCGACGTCGGCGACCCTTGCCCCGGCGCGCAGTTTGTCGGTCACGCCGTCGAGCGCGGGCAGCCAGCCCTCGATCAGGTTCGCCGCGTAGCTCGGCCGGAAGAACCGCTCGCAGCCGAGGTGCACGTCGGTGCTGTGCTCGTGCCAGCCCACCCCGGACCCGCTGCGGGCGGCGTCCAGCACGCGTCCGGCGTCGTGCACGGTGCCCAGCGCGATCTGGAACATGCCGGGCAGGAACGCGGGGCTGTCCTCGACCGTGAGCGCCACCGCGTGCTCGACCGGCAGCGCATAACGCCCGGTCGCGGGGTCGTAGGTGACGTAACCGCCGGCGGCCTGGGCGTTGAGCCACTCCCGCACGTACGGCTCGGCGGTGGTGCTGCGGTCGGCCAGTTCGGCGGGGCTCACGGGCTCGCCGTCGGCCATCGCGCGGTAGTAGCCGAGCTTGTCGCCCATCACGACGAGGGCGGCGTTCAGCGTCGCGCCGACCTCGCCGACGGCGCGGAACACGAACTGCATGAGCTTGTCGGTGTCGACCTCGGGTCTTGTCGTGGTCATCTGCTCTTCCCTCCGTGTGAGGGTCGGAACCTATGAGCGCCAACGGGACAGCCGCATCAGGTGCCCACCTAGGGTTTCGCGGACCTACACTCCCCCGTGTGCTGATGGGGCGCGACTCGGAGCGGCACCGGATCGAGCGACTCGTCGCGAGCGCTCGGATCGGGCACGGCGGCGCCCTCGCCATCACCGGCGAACCCGGTGTCGGCAAGACCGCACTGCTGCGGTTCGCGGCCGAGTCCGCCGTCGGCATGAACGTCCTGCAGGCCGCCGGCAGCGAGTCCGAGAAGGAGATCCCGTTCGGGGCCCTGCACCAGGTGCTGCGGCCCGCTCTGGACCGCCTCGACGAGATCCCCGCACCTCAGGCACAGGCCCTGTCCGTCGCGCTCGCGTTGCGTCCGGGGCCCGCCATCGACCGGTTCGCGGTCGGCGCCGCCACGCTGAGCCTGCTCTGCCGGTTCGCCGAGGAACGGCCGGTCGCCGTGCTGCTGGACGACCTGCACCTGGTCGACCGGTCGTCGGCGGACGCGCTGGCGTTCTCGGCGCGCAGGCTCGTGGCCGACCCGATCGTGCTGCTGGCGACCACCCGCTCACCGGACCCGCCGCTGCCCACGCTGGCGTTGACCGGCATCGACCTCGCGGCCGCTGGCGAACTGGTGTCGAGCCGGTCGGACGTGGCGGTGTCGCCGGAGTTGATCGCACGGCTGCATCGCGCGACGGCAGGCAACCCGCTGGCGTTGATCGAACTGGCGGGTTCCCGGCTGGAGCACGTCTCACCCGAGGCGCCGCTGCCGGTGTCCGCGGCGCTGGCCCGCGCGTTCGCCTCGCAGGCGCGGTCGCTGAGTGTTGAAGGTCAGGCGGCGCTGGCGGTGGCGTCGGTGGCGGGCAACGACCTGCGGGTGGTGGCGTCGGCGTGCCGGGTGCTCGGGGTCGCGGTCGACGCGCTGGCAGAGGCCGAGAGCGCCGGGCTCGTCCGGATCGCCGACGGAAGGGCCGAGTTCCGGCACCCGCTGATCCGCGCGGCCGTGTACGGGGACGCCGATCCGCAGCGCCGCCGGGCGATCCACCGCGCGGTGGCCGAGGCGGTGGGCCCGCACGACGCGGACCGGCGCGCGTGGCACCTGGCCGAGGCCGCCGTCGGGCCTGACGCCCAGGTCGCCGACCTCCTCGTGGAGGCTGGGCGTCGTGCGCACGAACGCAGTGCGCACGACGTCGCGGCCGCTGCGTTCGAACGGGCAGCGCGGCTGAGCCCGGACGTGTCCCGGCACGCCTCGTTGTGCGTGGCGGCGGCGGAGTCGGCGTGGCTGGCCGGCGAGACGAGACGGTCCGTCTCGTTGTTGGACGAGGTGGCCGGCGCAGCCCTTCCCAACGAGACGAGACGGTCCGTCTCGTTGTCGGGCGAGGCCGACACGGGCAGCCGCCTGCGAGCCGTCGAACTGCGAGCGGCGATCGCGGCCCGCACCGGTTCGCTGACCGAGGCCCGCGACCTCTGCCGGATCGCCGCACGGGAGTCCGCCGACGCCGACTCCGCCGTCATCCTCCTGGCCGACGCCGTCCACGCGTGCTTCTACCTCGGCGACACCAGGTCCGGCGTCGAACTGGCGCACGAGATCGAGGCCGCGCTGGACCGCGTGACGACACCGAAGGCGCGCGGTCTCGGGCAGATGGCGGCGGGCGTCGCGCGGATCCTCGCCAACCGCGGCGGTGCCGGCCAGATCCGGGCGGGCGTCGACCTGCTCGCCTCCACCGGGCTGCTGCGCGACGACCGGCGACGGCTGTCGTGGCTGATGATCGGCCCGTTGTTCCTGCGCGACGCGGACTCCGGCGAGGACCTGCGCCGCGTCGTCGCGGACGCCCGCGCGGAGACCGCCGTCGGAACGCTGCCCGCTTTGCTGTTCCACGTCGCGCGGGACGAGGCCACGACGAACCAGTGGGTCCGCGCCGGGGCCACCTACGACGAGGCCACCCGGCTGGCGCGGGAGACCGGGCAGGAGACCGACCTCGCGATGTGCCTGGCTGGGCTCGCGTGGCTGCGGGCGCGGCTCGGCGACGAGGAACGGTGCCGTGCGCTCGTCGCGGAGGCGTTGCCGATCTGCCGCGACCGCGACATCCACATCGGACGGGTCTGGTCGCTGTTCGCGTTGGGAGAGCTGGAACTGGGGCTCGGCGACCCGCTCAAGGCGTTGGCGCACCTGGAAGAGCTGGCCGCCCTGCTCGACGACCTCCAGCTCACCGACCCGGACCTCTCCCCCGCTCCCGAACTGACCGACGCCATGGTGCGGCTGGGCCGGCGCGACGACGCCTGGCTCGTGGCGCGGCGTTACCTGGCCGAGGCCGCCGCGAAGGGCCAGCCGTGGGCGATGGGCCGTGCCGAACGGACGATCGGCATGCTCAGCGAGGACGGCTTCGACACCCACTTCGAGGCCTCTTTGCGTTTCCACGAAAGGACTTTGGACGACTTCGAGACCGCCCGCACCCGGCTCGCGTACGGCGCCCGTCTGAGACGGGCCCGGCGGCGGGTGGACGCCCGGCCGCACCTGCACGCCGCGCTGGAGACGTTCGAGAACCTGCGCGCGGCCCGGTGGGCGGACCTCGCCGCGGTCGAACTGGGTGCCACCGGCGAGACGATCGAGCGCAGGCCGAGAAGCGAAACCCTTACGCCACAGGAGTTGCAGGTCTCGCTCCTGCTCGCGGAGGGCAAGACCACCCGCGAGGTCGCCGCCGCGCTGTTCCTGAGCCCGAAGACCATCGAGTACCACCTGCGCAAGGTCTACACGAAGCTCGGCATCCGCTCACGTGCCGAGCTGGCCGACCGGCTGCCCTGACGCTCACGGCACCAGCCGCGGCACCACGCGCACATAGACGACCATACCGACCACCTCCACCAGCGTCTGCGCGACGACGACCGCGGCGGCGACGTCGTCAATGGCCAACGCAAGGGGCAGCACGACCAGCGAGTTGCGCGTGGCCCCGGTGAACACGACCGCCCGAGCACCCGGCACGTCCAGGCGGAACAGCCGCGTGACCGCGAGCCCCGCGAACGCCATCACGACGAGGAACACCACGTAGAACGGCACCACACCCGCGACCCGCACCAGGTCGTCGCCGAGCTTCGGCACCTGCGACGCCACCACCGTGAACAACGTCGCGGCCATCAGCGGCACCATCGACGTGCTGATCCTCCCGATCAGCCTCCCCGCCCACGCCTGCGTGAGCCACGCCAGGACCAGCGGGATCACGATCAGCACGACGAACGCCTCGACGAACGGCCCCGGCTCGACCACGGCCAGGTCATCGCCGAGGAAGAGGACCAGGTAGCCCGGCAGCAACACCATCTGCGCGAGGAGCAGCAACGGTGTCGCCGCGAGCAGCCGCCGGCTGTCGGCGCCCGCCAGTCCGCTGAACACGATCACGTAGTCGACGCACGGCGTGAGCAGCACCAACAGCACGCCCATCCGCACGGCCTGGTCGGCGGGCAGGAACGCGAACATCGCGGCCACCACCAACGGCACCACGGCGAAGTTCACGACGAGCGCGGCGCCGAGGAACCGTCCCGGCCGCAGCGACCGCCCGAGTTCGGCGACCGGGACCTGCAGGAACGTCACGTACAGCAGGACGGCCAGCACGGGGTTGATGAGGTGTTCCAGCGTCGGTCCCGCGCCCGGCGCCACCCACCCGGCCACGCCGCCGGCCGCCAGCGCGCCGAGGTAGACCGCTACCTGGTGACGTTCCATCCCCGCGACGAAGCCCGGCACAGCACCCTCCTGATCGGATGATCAGGACGCTATCCCGCCCGGCTCACCTCACCGCCAGCGCGTCGAGCACCTCCGCCCGCGAGTCCGGCACCGAGATCGCCAGGCTCACGCCGTCACCGGTCATCGTCAGGTCGAACGTGAAGAACGAGCAGCAACCCGTCTCCCGCACCGCCAGGTCCGCCGCACGCGCCGCGACCTCGGGCCTCGGTTCCAGTTCCACCACGAGCCGCGTCCTGCTCGGACGGTGGCGCGCAGCCCCGGCGAGGAGGTCGTCGAGCTCGGCCACGCGGAACGGCCTGTCCGCTGTCGGCAACGTGCACGCTTCCGGCACCCACGCGTCGTCCATGCCTCAACGGTAGGCCTCCGTCAGGACTTGAAGAACTCCTTCAGCGCGGCCGCCACCTCGTCCGGCCGTTCCTCCGGCAGGTAGTGGTCGCAGTCCAAGGCCTGCCCGCGGACGTCCCGCGCGTACTGCCGCCACACGTCCAGCACGTCGTAGTGGCGTCCGACGAAGCCGTGCTCGCCCCACAGCGCCAGCAGCGGCGCCTCGACCAGCCCGCCCGCGGCGTCGTGTTCGAGATCGATGCCGGCGGCGGCGCGGTAGTCGGAGCAGGACGCGGCGATCGCGGCCGGGTCGGAGAAGCAGCGGACGTACTCCTCGACGGCGGCCGGGTCGAAGGGCTCGCCGCCGCGGTGCCGGGCGTTCATCCGGGTGGTCAGCCAGAACCTCGGGTCCGCGCCGATGAGGTGCTCGGGGATGCCGTTGCCCGCGGCCAGGAAGAACCAGTGGAAGTAGCCGAGGCCGAAGTCCTTGTCCGCGTGCTCGAACGTGTGGCGGGTGGGCACGATGTCCAGCACCGCCAACGCTGACACGGCCTCGGGCGCGTCCAGGGCCAGCCGGTGGCCGACCCTGCCGCCGCGGTCGTGGCCCACGACGCCGAACCGGTCGAAGCCCAGTGCGTTCATCACCAGCAACTGGTCGTGGGCCATCCGGCGCTTCGAGTACTCGTGGTCGCCGGGGCCGGGTGCGGGCTTGTCGCTGTCGCCGTAGCCGCGCAGGTCGGTGAGCACCACCGTGTGACTCGCCGTGAGCTGCGGGGCGACGCGGTGCCAGATCACGTGGGTCTGCGGGTAGCCGTGCAGGAGCAGCAGCGGCGGGCCGTCACCGGCGATCGCGCACCGGATGCGCACGCCGTCCGCGTCGACCGTGCGGTACGAGAAGGGCAGGGGGACGCTCATCGGCACCACTCCAGCAGGGCCTCGGTGAACTCGCCGGTCGACGCGGTTCCGCCCAGGTCGGGCGTGCGGACCGGGGTCCGGGCGAGGACGTCCGCGATCGCGCGCTCGACCTCGGCGGCGGCCTCGGGGTGGCCGAGGTGGTCGAGCATCAGCGCGGCCGTCCAGATCGCGCCGAGCGGGTTGGCGACGCCCTTGCCCGCGATGTCGGGCGCGGAGCCGTGCACCGGCTCGAACATCGACGGGAAGTCGCGCTCGGGGTTGATGTTCGCGGACGGCGCGATGCCGATGCTGCCCGCGACCGCGGCGGTGAGGTCGCTCAGGATGTCACCGAAGAGGTTGGAGCCGACGATGACGTCGAACCGCGCCGGATCGAGGACCACCTTGGCGCACAACGCGTCGATGTGCTCGGAGTTCACCGCGACGTCCGGATAGGACAGTGCCTTCTCCGCCACGACCTCGTCCCAGAACGGCATGGTGTGCACGATGCCGTTCGACTTGGTCGCCGACGTCACGTGTCCGCGCCGTTGCCCGGCGAGCCGGAACGCGTAGTCGGCGATGCGCTCCACCCCGGCACGGGTGAAGACCGACTCCTGCACGGCCATCTCCTCGGGGAAGCCGCGCCCGAACCGCCCGCCGACCTCGCTGTACTCGCCCTCGACGTTCTCCCGCACGACGACCAGGTCCATCGAGGCCGCCCCGCGCACCGGGCTGTCGACACCTTCGAACACCTTGACCGGCCGCAGGTTCACGTACTGCCGGAAGCTCCGCCGGATCGGGATCAGCAGTCCCCACAGCGACACGTGGTCCGGCACCGAGGGATCACCGACCGCGCCGAGCAGGACAGCGTCGTGGTGGCGGATCCGGTCGAGGCCGTCGGCGGGCATCATCGCGCCCTCCTCGACGTACCGGGCGCAGGACCAGTCGAACTCGTCGTAGGCGAACGAGACGCCGTGCCGCGCGCCGACGGCGTCGAGCACCCGGCAGGCCGCGGGCGTGACCTCCTGCCCGATGCCGTCCCCCGGGATGAGCGCGATGCGGTGAGTGACCATGAGCCCGATGACACCACCGATCACCCGGCGGCGTCCAAGACGTGACTCCACCCGGCGTTAGAGGCTCAGGCTATGAGCGACGTGGAGGAACGCGCTCGCCGCGGGCGTCAGCTCGCCCTGGCCCGAGACCAGGGCCAGGTGCAGGTGGCGGGCGGGTTCGAGGTCCAGCACCAGCGCACCGGCCTGGCGCGCGAGCGGAGCCCACGAGTCGGCGAGCACGGCCATCCCGACCCCGCCGAGCACCAGCGGCAGGATCGCCTCCCGGTGCTCGGTCTCCACGACCTCGGTCAGCTCCACCCCACCCGCCCGGATCTCGTCCACGACCCGCCGCATGCCGGTGCCGGGCTGCCCGACGATCAGCCGTTGCCCGGCCAGGTCCTCGTGCCGCACGACATCACCCGCCGAGAACGGCCCGCCCACCGGACAGACCAGCACGAACCGCTGCCGCCCCAACTGCCGCACCCTAACCCGCGCGTCCCGCAACGGCTCCCCGGTCCCGAGCAGCCCCAGCTCGGTCCGTCCACTCCGGACCTCGCCAATGACGTCCTCGGCCGTGAAAGCGGCACGCACCGCCACCGACAGCCCGGGATGCTCCTCGGTGACAGCCTTGATGATCCGCGCGAGCGGCTCCACGGACTGCGACGGCATGGCCACGATCTCCACCCGCCCGATCCGCAGGTCAGCGACCTCGGCGACACTCGCCCGCGCCGTCGCGAGCACCCGCACGACCTGCCGGGCGGGCCCGATCAACGCCTCGCCGGCGTCGGCCAGCACCAGCCGCCGCCCGACGCGGCGGAACAGGTCGACGCCGAGGTCGCGTTCGAGGGCGCGGATCGCCTGGGACAGGGACGGCTGCGCCACGTGCAGGGCGGCGGCCGCCTTGTTCACCGTGCCGTGGTCCACGACGGCGAGGAAGTAGCGCAGCTGCCGGACGTCCATCCTCCGCAGACTAACGGGCCGCAGCGGACCTGCCGGGCAAGCCGAGGGCTCTCCGCACGGCGAGCGCTCGTCGAGATGACGATTGAGCGCATCCGACTTATGCACCCATGACAATGCGATATAGACGCAGCCTGTGGATAAGTCTTCAAACGGGGCGACCGCTCTTCAGTCCGGACCGAAGGCCTTGAACAGTATCGAACAGCTGAATTTCCGCCGGAACCCCGCAGAACCGAGCGGCGGTCGCGTAACATGAAAATCCCCGGCCCGAGAGATCCGGACCGGGGAGTGAAGCGGTGCTTCGTGTCGTCGCCTGCTCGCGACGACCAGGGGTTAGCCGAACTTCATCGACCAGGTGCTGAGGACAGTAGCGATAGTGCTGTAGCCGACGGTCAGCCACTCGGCGGGCGTGCTCGTACTCATGAGCACGGCGCCGAGCAGGCTCAATGCGACCGCTGCGGCAATCCTGGAACCCTTGTTCAATTTGATCCTGTTCGGTGGTTGGACCCCCGACAAAGATCAATCTTCGCAGGCAGCGGAACCCGGCCGCACGCGGGTCCCACCTAGCGCAACCACCACTCCTCACCAGGGGATTGGTCAAGACCAATCCGGGGGCGACAGCGTCGACTCGTGATCAATTCGCAATAGCGGGAGCACACACTGTGGGCTCTCCATCAGAATGGCGGACACCCATTCTGATGACGCGAAAATTCCAATTCGTGGCGACTACGGCATGATTTCGCCAATGATCTTTTCGTCGACCGCGGAGGAAGGACGTGACAACGGGATCTCAGGTTGTCCGGCTAGTTCGAGTTCGTCCAAGTGAGCGGCGATCGCGTTCGCGCGGCTGTCTCCGATGTCGCGAAACGCCAGGAAGCAACCCTGCCACCGCTGGACCGCCAGCTCCCGCTCGCCGGCCCGCCAGTCGATCTGACCGAGGACGTCGAGGGCCATCGCCTCCACCTCGCGGTCCGCGCCCTCGCACAGCTCGATCGCCCGGGCCGCGTAGTACCGGCCCAGCTCCAGGTCGTCCGCCTTGACGATGGCGGCGAGCAGTGTCAGGGCACGCGCCTCGCCCATGCCGAAGTGGGCCTGCTGGAACAGTCCGATCGCGAGGTGGCAGTTGCCCTTCGCCCCGAACGAGTCACCGAGGTCGAACGCGATCTGCGCGAGTGCGAGACGGCTGCGCGCCTGACCGAGGCTGTCACCGAGTCTCTCCCTGAGATGCAAGGCCTCGTACAGCCGCGAGGTGGCCTCGTCCAGCCTGCCGCCGCGACCGCACGCCACGCCCAGCCGGTGCAGGATGCCCGCCCTGGTGTCCTCGGTGACGGCCAGGCTCAGCGCTTCCTCGTACATCTTGATCGCACGAGGAACGTTGTGCGCTCCGCTCATGCATTCGGCTTGGTTGCGCAGGAGCACGGCAAGGGTCTCGGGGTCGTCCCGGTCGCCGAAGATCGTTCGCGCCTCTCGGAAGCAGCGATCGGCGGACTCGTGGTCGTGCCTCGCCGTCATGTGGACGAATCCGAGGTTCTGCAGCGTGTCGACCACGTCACTGATCTCACCGCACTCCCGCGCGGCGGCGGCGCCCGCCTCCATCACGGCGACCACCGTGTCGTTGCGCAGATACCGGAGGAAGAGCTCACCCACGGAATTCGCCAGGCGCCAGATGTGGTCGGGGTCGGCGACGTGTTTGATCACCCCTACCAGTGCCGCCTCCTCCTGCAGGCACCACCGGGCGACCTCGTCCTCGTCGGCGAAGTGCCTGGGCATCACGTCAGGAGGGAGCGCGAGCATCGGCACCTCCTCCCGGAATCCGACGACGCGGCGGTCGGCGTTGTGGACGGTGTGCGTGTACCAGGCGAGCATCCTGCTCACCGCCGCGACGCGTTCGACTGGATCCTCGTCGCGCTCAGCTCGTTCTGCCGCATATTCACGCAGCAGGTCGTGCATGCGATAGCGGTCGCCGTCCGCCGATTCCACCAGCCTCGTCCACACGAGAGAGTCGACGAGGCGACGTGCGTCCTCGACTGCGGCACCAGCGAGTGCGGCCACGATGTCGAGGGAGACCTCCCGCACCGGATGAAGGCCGAGCAGCCGGAAGAGCTTGGCCTGCTCCGCGGACAGGTTGATGTACGAGAGCTCGAAGGCGTTGCGGATGCTGCCCGCCGATCCGTCACCCAGCGAGAGCAGCGCTCGGCCGGTGGCGAGAACGCGGACGAAGTCGTCGAGCGATCTGCGGGGCTGGGCCGCGATCTGTTCACCGATCAGCCCCATCGCGAGCGGCATGCCGTCGGCCAGTTCCGCCAGTCTCGCCACCGCTTCAGGAGCTTCCGAC
The DNA here is from genome assembly GCF_042721515.1 of Lentzea sp. NPDC058436. Lineage (NCBI taxonomy): Bacteria > Bacillati > Actinomycetota > Actinomycetes > Pseudonocardiales > Pseudonocardiaceae > Lentzea > Lentzea sp. NPDC058436. The sequence goes on along the minus strand of NZ_JBHXLF010000002.1, from coordinate 1,002,975 downwards.
GCCCTGGAGCCCAGACGGTGGTGCAGCCAGGCGGCTGTGTCGTCCTGACTGAGCGGGGAGACCGTCAGACAGCGGGCGTGGTAGTGGACCGCGAGATCGCTCAGGCGGGCCCGGCTGGTCAGGAGCACGACGCAGGTCGACAGCGCCGGCAGCAGTGGGCGGACGTGGTCGGTGTCGGCGACGTTGTCCAGAATCACGAGCATGCGCCGCTGTGCCAGCAGTTCGCGCAGGCGCGTGGTCCTGGCCTCCAGCGACGGGATCGAGTCCGCTGCGACACCGAACTCGGCCAGCAGGTCCTTCACGACCTGTGCGGCCTCCACGCGGGGCCCGTGGGCCACACCGTCGAGCGAGGCGAACCAGTAGCCGTCGGGGAAACGCCCGCACACCGACCAGGCCCACTGCAGGGCCAGGGTCGTCTTGCCCACCCCTGGTGGGCCGTCCAGCGCGATCAGGCGGGGTTGGGGATGACCGAGATCGTTCAGCTCCGCCAACAGGTCCTCGTGGCCCGTGAACGAGGTGGCGCTGTGAGGGAGGTAGCGCGGACACGGCCCGGAGGCGCCCGAAGCCGTGCGCGGGATGTGCTTCAGGCGCAGTTCCTCGTAGAACGCCAGCAGCTCGTCCTCCGAACCGTCGCAGATCTCCGCGACGATCCGGCGTCTGACGTTGCGGTGGTAGCTGGCCGCCTCGACGCGTTTGCCCAGGCCGAACAACGCCACCAGCCGATGCCTGGCGAGCATGAGGTCGAGGTCGTGCTCCGGCTGGATCTCGTTGAGGTGCAACAACATCTGCTCGTAGCGGCCGAGCCTGCCGAGGCTGTACAGGAGTCCGTTCATCGCGGTCAGGTAGTGAAAGCGGACCGCCGAGTCGCGGCGGTGGAACGCGAGATCGCTGTCGAGGTCGGCGAACAGTTCGCCGTCCCACAGGCTGATCGCCCTCTCGGAGATCTCGCACGCCTTCTCGTGGTCCGGCGGCGACTGGCGCGCCGCCTCCTTCGCCTTCCGCGCCAGTTCGATGAACGCGAAGTAGTCGATCGTGGAGCGGTCCACGTCCAGCCGGTACGCGCGTTCCACGTTGGAGATCACGCCCGGCAGACCGGCTTCCCGCAGCGCCGCCTTGACGCGCGCGACGTAGGTCTGCAGGGTCGGGTAGGGATTGCTCGGAACGTCGTCCGCCCACACCCACTTTTCCAGCGAACGCACCGAAACGGGCTTGCCCGCGTTGAACAACAGCACCGCGAGAACGGCGCGTTCTTTCGGCTTCCCCCAGTCGTGGACGAAGCCGTCTGCCGTCCTCAGGCCTGTGCGCCCGAGAATCCTGAATGCGATCTCCACCCGCGCCACCCCTCGCCAGGTGCATCTCTCCCGTGAGCAGTGTGCTCTCGTTCCGAGGCGCTTTCCAGCGATGTTGCGCATTCGAAGCCTGATCGGCGTACTGAAAGCACTCTGAAACCGCATGCAGTCCAGCGCGGTTGGAAAACGCTTCCACCATCGCGGGGACATGGCTTTTCACCTGCGCGTTCAGCGGATGCAGGTGATGCGGAAAGCCATTTGAGCAGAGTCACACCGCACCTTGGTGTCCACAAACCCATTAGGAGGTGCGTTGTGGACATCATCGACATCACCGTCATCGGACTCGGCTTCACCGGATTGCCGACCGCCGTCGCCGCCGCGCGGTCGGGTCTGACCGTTCTCGGTGTGGACGCGAGTGCGGAACGAGTTCGCGAGATCACCGAGCAGCGGCCCGGTTGCGGGCTCACGACAGTCTCCGAGCACGAGCTGAATTCCGCGTTGGCGAGCGGACGGCTTTTGTTGCGGCACAACGCACAAGGAATTCCGCACGCGAACGTCTACGTGCTGTGCGTGCCCACGCCGGCGGATCGGCACGGCAGGCTGGACGTGTCCTTGCTGGCGCAGGCGGCTGACGACGTCGCCAAAGCCATGCGGCCGGGCGCGTTGGTGATCGTGCAGAGCACTTGCGCGCCGGGGACGGTCGAGGAGGTGGTGCTGCCGCGGATCGCGGCCACGTCGGGACTTTGCGCAGGGCTCGACTTCCACCTGGCCCACTCCCCTGTGCGCACGGATCCCGGCAACGTCACCGTGGACACAGTTCCGCGGGTCGTCGCGGGATACACGCCGCGGTGCACCGAGCTCGCGGTCCGCTTCGTGAGCCGGGTGGCGCGCAGGGTGGTGGCCGTCAGTTCGACGCGCGCCGCCGAGCTGGTGAAGATTTTCGAGAACACCTTCAGAATGGTGAACATTTCCCTCGCCAACGAGCTCGCGGCTCTGTGCCGGGCGCAGCGCGTCGACGTCGAGGAGGTGCTGGAGGCCGCGGGCAGCAAGCCGTACGGGTTCCTGCGGCACCGACCGGGGCCTGGGGCCGGCGGCGACTGCGTTCCGGTGTCGGCGGGTTTCTTCACGGCCAGCGCGCGGCGGCACGGGCTTCACTCGCCGGTGGTGGAGGCGGCCATCGCCGTGAACGACGCGATGCCCGCGCACACCGTGCACCGGGTCCGGATGGCGCTCGCGGCGCGCGGGCTGCCGCCGTTGCGGCGCAGCCGGGTGCTGGTCGCCGGCGTGACCTACAAGCCGGACACCGCGAACGTCCGGCAGTCCGCCGCCGTGCGGGTGCTCAACGAACTCGCGGGCGAAGCGGAGGTGGCCTACCACGACCCGTACGTGCCGAGCCTCGTCCTCGACAACGGCGTCACGCTCGTGTCCCAGCCCGTCTCGGCGCCGGCCGACCTGGTGCTGGTCATGACGAAGCACGAGGCCCACGAGCCGGTGCGACGCGACGACGTCCCGGTCTTCGACTGCTCGTCGGGCGACCCGGTCGAGGTGCGGTGATGTGGGAACCGTTCGGTCTCGGCGCCGCGCGACGGGTGACGGTGCCGGAGTGCCGTCAGGTGCTGGTGCTCGTGCCGCATCTCGTCGCGGGCACCAGGCTGATGGACGTGCTCCCGCTGCTCGCGGGCGATCCACGGGTGCAAGTGGTGTGCACGGTGCCCGCCGGATCACCGCCGGGGACGGCCGAGTTCGTCGCGGCCCAGGGCGTCGCGTCGACTCCGTGGGAGAACGCGCTGCGGCACCGGTTCGACCTGGTCGTCGCCGCCAGCCACCGGGGCACCGATCTGGTGCACGGCCCGGTCGTGGTGCTGCCGCACGCCGCGAGTGCGGCGAAGTCCAAACGCCTGCACGGGCACGGCCTCGACCGGGCCTCGCTCACCCGCGCCGGCCGGGTCGTGCCGGAGGCGATCGTCCTGACGAACGACGAAGAGCTGGCACTGCTCGCCGACGCCTGTCCCGAGGCGGTGCCGAACGCGGTGGTGGCGGGGGACATCTGCCTCGACCGGCTGCATGCGAGCCTGCCCTTCCGCGAGCAGTACCGGGCCGCGGCGGGTGTCGAGCCGGGCGAGACCCTCGTGACGATCAGCTCGACCTGGTCGACGAGGTCGACGTTCGGCAGCCGCCTCTCCCTGTACCGATCCCTGTCCCGGGAGTGCCGGACGGCCGCCGTCCTGCACCCCAACATCTGGCAGGTGCACGGTGCGTGGCAGGTGCGGGCGTGGCTGGCCGACTGCCCGGAGCTGATCGTCGTGCCGCCGGAGGAGGGCTGGCGGGCGATGGTCGTCGCCAGTGATGCCGTCGTGGGCGACCACGGTTCCGTGACGCAGTACTCCGCTGCCCTCGGTGTGCCGGTCGTCCTCACCGGCACACCGCAGGTCAGGCCGGACAGCCTCGCCGATCGGCTGGCGCGCGGGGCGCCGCAGCTCGACGCCGGCAGAGCGGTCGTCCAGCAGGCCCGCCGGGTGCCGCTGACGATCAGCTCGCGGCAGGGCGAGGCGGCGGTCGTGCTCCGCCGGACGATGTACCGGCTGCTCGGACTGTCCGAGCCGTCGCGCGACTGCCGTGCCGAACCGGTTCCGGTGCACCGTGTCTGACGGTGTGGTGCGGGTGGGCGACCTTCTCGTCGTGGACGCCGGCCGCGCGGAGAACCGCTGGCGCAACCTCGCGGACGTCCTGATCTGCCCGCCGGCGCGGTCAGCGGGGGTCGCGCTGCTCCTCGCCGGTCGGCTGCTCCGGGATCACCTCGGCTGCGAGGCGGTGGTCGTGCCGCTCCAGCAGCGCCCTGACCCGGACGGCGCCGGGATCGGCCGGATCGCGGAAGCACGCCAGCGCGGCGGTGTAGTGCTCCCGCGCCTGGTCGTGGTCCTCCGCGAGCGTGCCCAGCAGCACCAGCACGTCAGCGCGGTCGAAGGGTGAGGTGCGCAGGTCGTTGCTCGCCGAGTCGAGCAACGACCTCGCTCGATCGGCCTGGCCGGCATCGGCACAGGCCTGCGCGAGGAACGTCCTCACCCGTGCCCGTTCGATCGGATCGGTGAGGAACGACTCCGCCAGTTCGAGCTCCGCGATCGCCTCGTCCGGCCTGCCCAGTTCGATCAGGGCCTGGCCGATCCGCCTCCGCGCCATGCCGACCCCGCGATCGCGGCCGCGTTCCAGACGCACGTCGAGGGATTTCCGGTAGCAGGCGAGCGCGGCGGCGGGGTCTCCTCTGTCGAGATGCACCCGGCCGAGCATCGACAACGCCATCGTCTCGCTCACCGGGTCGTCGAGACCGGCCGACAGCACGGCGTTCAGTTCGCTGACGGCGTCCTCGTGGCGACCGAGGTTGACGTAGGCCATCGCGAGCTGAGCTCCCAGCCTCGCGGCCGCCAGCGGGTTTCCCGACCGGTGCGCGGCCGGTATGGCGAGCTGGTGGGTCTCCAGCCAGTCCGCGTAGTGGTGGCCCTTGAGGAACAGGTGCCACATCGGTTCGCACAGCTGCCACACCAGGTCGGGCCAGCCCCGCTCGTGCGCACACCTCATCGAGGCGACGATGTTCGCCCGTTCGAGCTCCAGCCATTCGACCGGATCCTCCGCCATCGGACGAGCGTCGTGGTAAGCCGGTCCGACTCGCTGACTTCCCGGCATCGCGGCCAGATCAGCGGACACCGCCGTGGCGACGTACCACCGCAGCACCCGCCGCAGGCCGTCGTCACGGACGGCGTCCACCTTGCTGCGCGCATGGGTCCGGAGCATGTCGTGGTAGCGGAACCGGTTGTCGCCGATCTCGCTCAAGAGGTTCTTCTCGACCAGGGCTTCCAGAGCACCCGAAACGTCCCGCACCGGCTCACCGGCCATCGCGGCAGCGGCCTCCGCGCCGAACCGCGCGCCGGGGAGCCAGGCGCACAACCTGTACAGGCGCGACTGCCGCACCGGCAGGTCCACATAGGACAGGTCGAGCACCGCGGCCACGGACGCGTCCTCGTCCAGTTCGGGCAGGCGGTCGTCGCGCAACTCGTCCAGCTCCCGTCCCAGCGATCGGCGCGGCCGTGCCGAGAGCCGTGCGCCGACGACCGACAGCGCGACCGGCAGTCCGCCGCAGAGCCTGGCCAACTCCCCTGCCGCGTCGGGTTCGGCCGCGAGCCTGCCGTCCTGCACCAGTTCCTGGAGCAGTCGCACGGAATCCCGCTGTCCGAGCGGCTCCACCTCCACGAACCTCGCGCCGTCCGTGCCCAGGGGGCTCAGCCGCCACCTGCTGGTCACCACGACCGTTCCCGAAGCCGGCAGCAGAGGTCTCACCTGCGCGGACGACACGGCGTTGTCGAGCAGGAGCGAGAACCGGAGTCCGGCCGTGACCGACCGGAACAGCGCCTGCTTGGCCGCGAACGACGCCGGCACGTCCCGCAGCCCGAACGCGTGCAGGAACCACTCGAGCGCGTCCTCCGGATCGACCGGCCCGTCCGGTGCGTGCGCGCCCAGGTCGACGTAGAGCTGACCGTCGGGGAACTCGGCGCTCCGGTCGTGCAGCCACCTCAACGCGAGCGAGGTCTTGCCGACTCCGCCAGGGCCGCTGATCACCAGCAACGGCCAGCCGTCCAGCGCGGCCAGCTCGTCCTGCCGGCTGACGAAGCAGCGCGGCGCGGGCGGTAGCTGGAACGGCACGGGTACCGGCTCCTGGTTGTGCAGGTGCACGGTGCCGATCGACGACGCCTGCACCACCCTGCCCGCACTTCCCGACATCACATTTCGCACTGGCCCCGCCTCCCCGTACGTCCAAGCTACGGCTTGGAGGGCTGCGAAATCAGCCATCACACGGGTAGCGGCGCGTCACTTCACGGCGAGGTCCATCCGGAGGAACTCGGTGACGCGGAGCACCTTGGGCGGCCGCTTGACCTCCTCGCCCAGCGCCGCGAACGCCTCCTCCTCCCCCACCACGCGAGGCGAGGTCAGGTCGACGTCCTCGCCGTTGACCGTGAGCGTCGCGTGCCCGGCCGCCATGACGTTGCGCACCCAGTCCGAGCCGGAGCCGTAGACGAGGACGACGAGGTAGCCGCCCTCGACCCGGTGCGCCTCCATCGGTGTGCGATAGGGCATTCCCGAGCTGCGGCCTACGTGGGTGAGCACCGCCCACCTGCCGTTCTTGATCGCGCGCGGGTTGAACACGCGCTTGTTGATGTGACCCCACCACCTGGGCATCGGCATGTCTGACTCCTCTCCTGGTCCAAGACGCCGCCCGCTCGCGATCCGTTGAAGTAGCGTTCGCGCGTGGAGATCACTGACGACCGCGCCTTCCCCGCCGCGCTGGCCGCTCTCAGCGGCATCGACTTCCCGTGGAGCGAGAATCCCGACGAGGGCAGCATCGACTACGAGCCGTACCAGGAGTTCGACTCCGCAGAGGAGACGACCGACTGGATCCGGTCCTGGACCGGGAACAAGGAGTTGGACGGTGCCGCGTTCCGGCCGTTCGGGCAGGACGGCACCGGTGGGCTCGCGGTGCTGTGGCTGGTGCGGCCGGGGCCGTTGACCGCTCAGCCCGTCGTGTTCCTCGGGTCGGAGGGCGAGGTCGGGCCCGTCGCGACGAGCCTCGGTGAGTTCCTGTGGTTGCTCGCGGGCGGGGTCGGGCCGCAGGAGGCCGTCGAGTTCGGGTCCGACAGCGGCGTGCCGCATGCGGAACTGCGCGCGGTCGCGGAGAAGTACTCCGGCATCGAGCCGCGCACGCCCGCCGAGGTGCTGGCCGCGGCACGGGCGGAGTTCCCCGACTTCGAGGAGAAGGTCCAGTCCTGGTGCCGTTAGGCGCCCTGAGGGGAACCGGAACCAGGACCGGTTCCCCTTTGGTCTATACCACTGTTAACACGCGGGTTACGCTCGGCGAACCCTGTTGTGCCGCAAGGTAAACAGGACCTCATCCCCCGGAGGTCTGCCCTGTGAGAAAGTTCCTCGCGGCCGCACTTCTGCTCAGTGCCGCCGTCATCCCCACCGGTACGGCCGCCGCGGCCGACCCGATCTACAAGGACCCCGCGCAGCCGGTTCCGGCTCGCGTCGCCGACCTGCTGGGCCGCATGTCGCTCGACGAGAAGATCGGGCAGATGACGCAGGCCGAGCGCAACGCGGTCAGCAACGCCGACCTGACGAACTTCCGGATCGGGTCGCTGCTGTCCGGCGGTGGTTCCGCGCCGTCGCCGAACAACGCCACGTCGTGGGCGGACATGTACGACAACTTCCAGCGCGCCGCTTTGGCCACCCCGCTGGGAATTCCCATGATCTACGGCGTGGACGCCGTGCACGGCCACAACAACGTCGTCGGCGCCACGATCTTCCCGCACAACATCGGCCTCGGCGCGACGCGGGATCCCGCGCTGGTGCAGCGGATCGGGCGCGCGACGGCCGAGGAGGTGTCGGGCACCGGCATCGACTGGGACTTCGCGCCTTGTCTGTGCGTCGCCCGCAACGACCGGTGGGGCCGCACCTACGAGTCGTTCGGCGAGACGCCCGAGAACGCGACGTCGATGACCACGATGATCACCGGCCTGCAAGGTGCGAGGCTGTCGGACTCTGGTTCGGTGCTCGCCACGGCCAAGCACTGGATCGGTGACGGCGGCACGACCGGCGGCACCGACCAGGGCAACACGCAGGTCAGCGAGGCCGAGCTGCGCGCGACGCACCTGCCGCCGTTCCGCGAGGCCATCGCGCGCGGCGTCGGGTCGGTGATGATCACCTACAGCAGCTGGAACGGCACGAAGCTGCACGGCCACAAGTACCTCGTCACCGACGTGCTGAAGAACGAGCTCGGCTTCGGCGGCCTCGTCGTGTCGGACTGGAACGCGATCGACCAGATCGACGGCCAGCCCGGCTTCACCGCCGCCGAGGTGCGCGACTCGATCAACGCGGGCCTCGACATGATCATGGTGCCGGCCGCGTGGCGCACCTTCATCACGTACCTGAAGCAGGAGGTGCAGGCGGGCCGCGTGCCGATGTCGCGCATCGACGACGCCAACCGCCGCATCCTCACCAAGAAGTTCGAGCTCGGCCTGTTCGAGAAGCCGCTGACCGACCGCACCTACACCTCGACCGTCGGCAACGCCGCCCACCGCGCGCTGGCCCGCGAGGCCGTGCGCAAGTCGCAGGTGCTGCTGAAGAACCAGAACGGCGTGCTGCCGCTGCCGAAGACCGCGTCGAAGATCTTCGTGGCGGGCAAGAGCGCGGACAACATCGGTTACCAGAGCGGCGGCTGGACGATCTCCTGGCAGGGCGGCAGCGGCCCGGTCACGCCGGGAACCACTGTGCTGCAAGGCATCCGCTCGGCCGTGTCGTCGTCCACGACGGTGACGTACAACCGCAACGGCAGCGGCATCGACGGCACCTACAACGCCGCGATCGCCGTGATCGGCGAGACCCCGTACACCGAGGGCGCGGGCGACCGGCCGGGAACCCTGGGCCTCGACGCCGAGGACATCGCGACCCTGAACACGTTGCGCGCCACCGGTGTCCCGGTCGTGGTGGTGCTCGTCTCCGGGCGCCCGCTGGACATCGCGGCGCAACTGCCCCAGTGGCACGCCCTGGTCGCGGCCTGGCTGCCGGGCACCGAGGGCAACGGCGTCGCGGACGTGTTGTTCGGCGACTACAAGCCGACCGGCACGCTGCCGTTCACGTGGATGCAGAGCGCCTCCCAGCAACCGATCAACGTCGGTGACGGCAAGGCTCCCCTGTTCCCGTACGGCTTCGGCACGCAGTTCCCCGCCACGCAGAACGCCTACGGCATCATCGGCGCCTCGTACTACGACGAGCAGCGCGGCACGCAGGTCGAGCGGTGCACCGACTCGGGCTGCGGGCAGAACGTCGGCTACCTGACGCCGGGCGACTACGTCGCCTACGCGGACGTCGACTTCGGTGCCACACCACCGACCTCGGTGACCACGCGCCTCGCGTCCGGCTCGACCGCGAACGGCACCCTGCAGTTCCGGCTCGACAGCCCGACCGGTCCGGTGGTCGCGACCGTCCCGGCGGCGAGCACGGGTGGGTGGCAGACGTGGACGAGCCGCACGGCCGCGGCCTCGGGAGCAACTGGGGTGCACCGGTTGTACCTGGTCGCGACCGGCGGCACGGGTGGTGACCTGGCGAACGTGAACTGGTTCCAGTTCGCCCGCTAGCAGTGCGGCTGAACGGGGTTCCCGACGGGAGCCCCGTTCATCGGCTTACCTTCACGCGGTCGCGCAACGCCACGTAACCGCCCGCGAGCGCCGCGGCCACCACGGCTCCCGCGCTGTTGTTGAAGAAGTCCTGCGTCTCGCACAGCCCACGCCCGACGATCGGCTGCAGCAACTCGATCGCCGCGCTCGACGCCACCGCCGCCACCAGGACTGCGAGCGGACGGCGCGTCGCGAGCACCGCGCACCACACCAGAGGCACGAACAACAGCACGTTGAACTGCTCCGACACCCCGTTCAACGAGAAGCCGTTGAAGGTGCAGAACTGGTTGCCCACCAACGCCCAGCTCGGCTGGGACCGCCAGAACGTCAGCGCGAGCACGAGGCCGAGGAAGATCCCCGCGAACGCGGAGGGAACCGGCCGCCAGCCGAACCTCCGCGCCGCGAACCACGCGCCGGCGCCCAGCGCCACCGCTCCGAACACCAGACCGCCCGCGGTCAGCGGATCCGACAACACGAACACGACGGCGTCCAGCGACCACCGCAGTTGGTCCAGCACAGCTCAAAACCCTCCGCCCCCAACGGAATCCGACACGCGAAGCCTACTGCGCTGGCGAGCGGCGGCGGGGTTTCGGGCATCTGGCCCAACGGTCAGCCGGCGGACCCGATCGCCTCGTCCAGGATCTCCAGCCCCATCGCCAGCTCCTCCTCCGACGCCGTCAGCGGAGGCGCGATCCGGAACACCCCGCCCATCCCCGGGATCTGCACGATGTTCATGTGCAGCCCCAGGTCCAGGCACTTCTGGGTGATCGGCGCGCTCAACGACTCGTCCGCGATCTCCAGGCCCACCAGCAACCCGCGCCCGCGGACGTCCGACACCAGCGAGTGACGGGACGCGATGTCGTCCAACCCGTTGCGCAGGAACGCCCCGAGCTTCGCCGCCCGCTCGTCGAGGCGTTCCTCGTGCAGCACGTCCAGCACGGTGTTGCCGACGGCCGCGACCAGCGGGTCCGACACGTGCGTGGTGAAGAACAGGTAGTTGCGGGCGTGCGCCTCCGCCTCGATCTCGTCCGAGGTGATCACCGCGGCCAGCGGCAGCCCGGCACCCAGCGTCTTGGACAGCGTCAGGATGTCCGGCACGACGCCGTCGCGTTCGAACGCGTACCAGTTGCCCGTGCGGCACAGGCCGGTCTGCGCCTCGTCCATGATCAGCAGCATTCCGCGCTCACGGCACTTCGCCTGCAACGCCGCGAAGTACCCCGGCGGCGGCTCCAGGATCCCGCCCGACGAGAGGATCGGCTCGACGATGCAGGCGGCCAGCGAGCCGACCGACTGGGCGTCGATCAGGTCGAACGCCAGGTCGAGCTGCGCCTGCCAGTCACCGGTCGGCGCCGGGATGGCGAAGTTGCCGGGCGTGGCGGGACCGTAGCCCTTGCGGCCCGCGCTGTAGGTCGCGGCGGCCGCGGCGGCGGTCATGCCGTGCCACGAGCGGGCGAACGCCACGACCTCGTGCTTGCCGGTGACGAGCTTGGCCATGCGCAGCGCGGCCTCGTTGGACTCGGCGCCGGTGGTCAGCAGCTGCACCTTCGACAGCGAGGGCGGCAGCGTCTCCGCAAGCCGTCGCGCGAGGTCCACCACCGGGCGGCTGAGCATGCCGCTGAACAGGTGGTCGAGGTTCGCGATCTGGCGCTGCACCGTCTCGACGATGCGCGGGTGCGAGTGGCCGAGGATGGCGCTCATCTGCCCGGACGTGAAGTCCAGGACCCGGCGGCCCTCCTCGGTGAACAGGAAGCTCCCCGACGCGCTGTCGATGATCTCGCGCGTGAACGTGCCGCCGTAGCGGACGAGGTGGCGGTCGACGTCGTCCCAGAAGGTGTCCATGCGAAAAACGCTAGGACGCGCCGAGCGACAGGTCCATCTCACAATCCCACGCTCGCTGTTCGGAAATACTGCACAGCATGACGCTCAACCCGTGGCGCCTGCGCCTGCTCAGCCAGCTCGACGCGCTGGGCACCGTGCGGGCCGTGGCGCAGGCCGCGAACCTGAGTGCTTCGAGCGTGTCCCAGCAGCTCGCGGTGCTGGAGAGCGAGACGCGCACGCAGCTGATCGAACGGACCGGGCGGCGCGTCCGGCTCACGTCGGCCGGGCTGATCCTGGCGCGGCGCGCACGCTCGATCCTCGACCAGATGGAAGCGGTGGAGGCCGAGCTGAGGGAACTCAGCCAGGAGCCGTCCGGCCTCATCCGGCTGGGCGCGTTCCAGAGCTCGATCCACACGCTCGCCGTGCCCGCGATCCAACAGCTCTCCCACCCGCACCTCAGCGTCGAGATCGTGGAGCTGGAACCGCACGCCAGCATGCCCGCGCTGCTCGCGGGGGAGGTCGACGTGATCATCACGACCACCGACTTCGTGGAGCAGCCGGTGCCGGCCGACATCGACGTCGTGCCGCTCGGCGAGGACCCGATTGTGCTGCTCACACCGCCGGGCCAGCCCAAGAACGACATCGCGGCGTGCAAGGACGAGCCGTGGGCGTTCGACGTCCCCGGCTCGTACATGGCCACGCTCGCGACCCGGCTCTGCCGTCAGGCGGGCTTCGAGCCGAGGGTGGTCGGCCGGTTCAGCAACTACATGCTGACGCTCGAACACGTCGAGGCGGGGCTGGCGGTCGCGGTGCTGCCCGCGCTGGCCGTCGACCGGCGGTTCGACGTGGTCACCAGGGAGCTTCCGGTGACGCGGAGGATCACCGCGGCCGTGCGCCGCGACTCGCGCGCCGCGATCACCGCGGTGCTCGACGCCCTGCACACCTCGCGTTTCTCAGCATCCGGAACTAGTTGAGACGTCATCTAAACTCGGGAGGAGACGAAGGAGGGTTCCGTGCCGCGGAAGTCAGAGCCGTTGCGGAAGCTCGGTTTTCTCACCATCGGGCTGTTCGACGAGCACGATCCGGGGGCTGGTCACCGGAACACGCTCGACGTGATCGTGCTGGGCGAGGAGCTGGGGTTCGACAGCGCGTGGGTGCGGCACCGGCACCTGCAGTTCGGCATCTCCTCGCCGGTCGCGGTGCTCGCCGCCGCCACCCAGCGCACCAGCCGGATCCAGCTCGGCACCGCGGTCATCCCGCTGGGCTGGGAGAACCCGTTGCGCCTGGCCGAGGACCTGGCCACGGTCGACGTGCTGTCCGGCGGCAGGCTGAACCCCGGCGTCAGCGTGGGGCCGCCGATCCACTACGACGACGTCAAGGACGCGCTGTACCCGGAGACGGCCGACGTCGAGAACTTCAGCTACGACCGCGTGCAGCGCCTGCTCGACTTCGTGGGTGGCGAGAAGGTCGCGTCGTTCAGCGGCGTCGAGGGCATCGAGGTGTGGTCGGACCGCGTCCAGCCGCACGCTCAAGGCCTGCGCGACCGCATCTGGTACGGCGGCGGCAGCCTGCGGTCGGCGAAGTGGGCGGGCGAGCACGGCCTGAACCTGCTGACCAGCAACGTCGCCCAGTCCGAGATATCCGAGGACTTCGCCGAGACCCAGGCGTCGCACATCAGGACGTTCCGCGAGGCCGGTGGCGGACGGGTCTCGCAGGGGCTCGTGGTGATCCCGACCGACTCGGCGACGGCGGAGCAGCGCGCGAAGTACCAGGCCTACGTGGACGGACGGGCCGGGCGCATCGGCAAGACGTTCGGGCCGCGCAACATGATGTTCGAGCGCGACCTGATCGGCACCTCCGCCGAGATCGCTGAACAGCTCTACGCGCACCTCGGGTTCCAGGAGGTCGACGAGGTGGTGTTCGCGCTGCCGTTCAGCTTCGCCCACGAGGACTACGTGCAGATCCTCACCGACATCGCGACGAAGCTCGGCCCGGAACTGGGCTGGTCACCCGCCTAGCGCCCACCAGGTGTCGATGCGCGGCACGGACCGCGCATCACCCTCGGCCACGCGCGCGGCGTGGAACAGGAACCCGGCGATGCCCGCCGCACCCTGCATCCACCCGATGCCGGGCGGCAGCAACGGATCGGGGTTGCGGTGCTCGGTGAACCGCCAGCAAACACCAGGCCCGTCCTTCACCGCGTGCTCCACCACGACGTCGGCCAGGTGCAGCGCGAAGTCCGTGTGCTGCCCCGAGTCGAGCAGCACGTCACCGACACCCGCCGTGCCGCAGCACCGGCCGTCGTTGTCCCAAAAGCCCGGATACTTCCGTTCGGGCAGTCCGGACGCGCGGATGCTGTGCAGGCAACGGCGGTGCCACTCGCCGACGTCCACGCCGGCCACCTCGGACACGCCCGCGTGCCGCAGGGCAGGCCACAGCAACGAGGTTCCAGTCGGTCCGTGACACCAGCCGTAGTGGAACTCCTCCACCTCAACGATCTGCGGAACTCGCGCCCGCACCCGGAACCCGCCGTCGGACGTGTCGCCCAGCGTCACCAGGTGCTCGGCGCCGGCGGTGGCGGCCTCGACGAGGTCGGAACGCCCGAACTCGGCCCCGGCCAGGGCGAGCGCCGTCGAGACGCCCGCGACGCCGTGGGAGAAGTTCGGGAACTCCCTCTGCTCGACGCAGAACCGCACCGGCACCATCCGCCAGTTCAGCCCGCCGGGCACCTCCTCGCGTTCGGCCAGCAGGATCCCGGCCGCGAGGTCGGCGAGTTCGTCGGCACCGGCGACCCCGTGACGACGTGCCCACACAGCACCGAGCAGCACCCCGGCCGTGCCCACCGTCAGGTCGTGGCAGCGGGCGCCTTCCTGAAACCTCGGCGGGACGATGTTCCCGTTCGGCCAGCCGTCCGGTGTGGACAGTTCGAGCATCCTGGCGACCGCCTCGTCCGGTCCGTCCGCCCCCAGCGCCGTCAGCACGCTGACCGCGCTGACCAGGCCGGCGAAGAAGCTGACGTCATTCGTGGTGCCGATGCTCGCGCGGACCCGCCGCGCGACGGCCTCCGCCAACTGTTCCTCGCGCGCCGTCCACTCCCGGCTCAGCCTGATCTCGGCCAGCACGTGGGCCAGCCCGCCGACGCCCGAGTACATGCCCTCGCGCCACGGGAGTTCCAGCTCGCCGCCCGGGAACTGCGGTATCCACGGCCCGTCGTCGTGTCGCACCTGGTCGAGCACCCATCGCCAAGCGTCCTCGGCGGTCCCCCGATACGTCGCCACACCCCGATGATGGCACCGGACGCGCGCACACCGGGTGTTCTCACCTGATCGCCGGACGTGATCTGGAAAGCTGGTAGGCGTGCGCGTGGCTTTGCTGGGACCGACGGCCGTCGAGGCCGACGACGGCACACCGGTCGACATCGGTGGTGCCCGCGTCCGCATGCTCCTGGCCCGCCTCGCGCTCGACCCCGGCCGTCCCGTGCCGACGACGACGCTGATCGACGACCTGTGGGGTGAGCAGCCGCCCGCGGACGCCGGGAACGCCCTGCAGTCGCTCGTGTCGCGGTTGCGCAAGGTCTGTCCCGTCGCGCTGGAGCCGGGCGGGTACCGGCTGGGTGTCGCGACCGAGGACGTCGACGTGTTCCGGTTCGAACGGCTCAGGGCCGCCGGGCGGCTGGACGAGGCGCTGGCGCTGTGGCGTGGTGACGCGCTGGCCGACGTGCGGGAGGCGCCGTTCGCCGGGCCCACCGCCGCACGGCTGGAAGAGGCACGGCTGGCGGCGGAGGAAGACCGCGGCGAGCTGGACGTGGCCGCGCTGACGGCGCTGCACGAGAGACATCCGCTGAGGGAACGTCTGGCGGGCCTGCTGATGCGGGCGTTGTGCGCGCAGGGCAGGCAGTCCGACGCGCTGCACGTCTACGCGGAGGTCCGCGGCAGGCTCGCGGACGAACTGGGCGTCGATCCGTCGACTGAACTGCAGGACGTCCACCTGGCGGCGTTGCGTGGTGAGCTGGGGCCGCGGCCCGTCGTCGACCGGTTGCCGGTGCGACTCACCAGCTTCGTCGGGCGGGACGACGAGCTCGCGGAGATCACCGGGCTGCTCGGCCAGGCGCGGCTGGTGACGCTGGTCGGGCCTGGTGGCGCGGGCAAGACGCGCCTGGCCACCGAGGTCGCGGCACGGCATCCGTTGCACGGCAAGGGTCGCGTGTGGTTCGCGGCGCTGGCCGGCATCCGGGCGGCGGAGGACCTGGCCGGTGCGGTGCTGAGCGCGTTCGAGCTGACGTTCACGGGTGACCCGAGGCGGCGGGCGAGCGAGGGCATGGACCGGATCGCCGAGGTGCTCGGCGCCGGGGAGTCGTTGCTGGTGCTGGACAACTGCGAGCACCTCATCGGCGCGGCCGCCGAGTTCACCACCGAGCTGCTGCGCAGGGTGCCGAACCTGCGCGTGCTCGCGACCAGCAGGGAACCGCTCGCGATCGACGGCGAGTCGCTGTGCCCGATCGGCCCGCTCGCCGTGCCGAACGGCCAGGCGGACGTGGCCGGGTTCGGCGCGGTGCGGTTGTTCCTCGACAGGGCGAGCGCGGTGAAGCCCGGCTTCCGGCTCGACGAGTCCACTGTGGACGACGTACGGCTGATCTGCCGCCGGCTCGACGGCATGCCGCTCGCGCTCGAACTGGCGGCGGCACGGCTGCGGTCGATGACGGTCCGGCAGATCACCCAGCGCCTCGACGACCGGTTCCGGCTGCTCACCTCGGGCAGCCGCACCGCGCTGCCGCGCCAGCGGACGTTGCGTGCGGTCGTCGAGTGGAGCTGGGACCTGCTGACCGACGAGGAGCTGCGGCTCGCCAGGCGGCTCGCGGTGTTCCCCGCCGGCGCCGACCTCGCCGCGATCGAGGCAGTCTGCCTGCCGGACGCGTTCTACGTGCTCACGTCCCTGATCGAGAAGTCCATAGTGGACGCCGTCGAGATCGAGGGCGAGCCGCGGTACCGGATGCTGGAGACGATCAGGGTCTACGCGGACGAGCAGCTCGACGCGTCCGGCGAGAAGCGGGAGGTCGTCGGCAGGTTCCGGCGCTACTACCGCGAGCTGACCGAGCGGTGGGAGCCGCTCACCCGCACGGCGCGCCAGCTGGAGGCGATCGACGTCTACGAGGCGGAGCAGGACAACATCATCTCTGCGTTGCGCGGAGCGATCGACGACCGCGAGATCGAGCTGGCGGCGGACCTGCTCGGCGGCTCGTTCTGGTACTGGCTCGTCAAGGGCGACAACGAACGCGCGGAGATGTCGGTGCGCGACGTGCTCGCGCTCGGCGACCTGCTGCCGCCCGACCGCGCGGCGACGTTCCGGGCGATGCAGCTGATCATGGCCGCGGTGCCCGGTGTGACGGACCAGGAGGAGGCCGCGGCGGTCATCGAGAGCTGCGTCGACAGCGGGGCCGTGCAGAAGTACCCGTCCCTCGCGATCGCGCTGCCGATGCTGGCGTTCCTGAGCCAGAACGTCGAGCTGGCACGGCGTGAGGTGCGACGGGCGGCGGCGAGCGAGGACGCGTGGGCGCGGGCGGGCGCAGAGTGGGCGCTCAGCTTCATGCTGGTCGACGAGGGTGATCTCGAAGGCGCCGAACAGGCACGTGACCGCGCGTACGACCAGTTCACCGCCATCGGCGACCGGTGGGGTTCGGCGATGACGCTCGGCATGAAGGCCGCGTTCGTCTCGCACACCGGCGACAACCAGGGGGCGATCGACCTCTACGAACGCGGGCTGGAGGTCGCGACGGAGCTGCGGTCCCAGGACGACGCCGTGCAGCAGCGGTGGCGGCTCGCGGCGGAGTACGCGCGGATGGGCGACCACGCCGCGGCCGCGCGGGAGGTGGCCGCGGCGGAGCAGTTCGTGAGGGACGTCGGCAACGACCAGCTGTCCACGATGCTCGGCTACGCGAAGGCCGAGGTGGTGCTGCGGGCGGGCGACGTCGAGCAGGCACGCGCGCTGAGCGTCCTGTTCAAGCAGCGGATCACCGCGTCGTCGACGCTCGGGTCGTTCATCTCGGAGTGGACCGCCATCCTCGACGCGCGCATCGCGATCGCCGACGGGAGGCTGGACGAGGCGGCGGCCTTCGCCGCGGAGGCCATCCGGACGACGTCGGAACGCGCCGACATGCCGGACCTCGCGGGCGTCACCGAACTGCTCGCCCTGGTCCGCGACGCGCAGGGCCGTGACGACGCGACCCGGCGGGTGCTCGCCCTCGCCCACGTCATCCGCGGCCGCCTCGACATGGGCGACCCGGACGTGCGACGGCTGGTCGCCGAGCTCGGCGAGCCGGAGCAGCTGACGATCACCAAGGCAGAGGCGCTGCGACAGGTGCGCGAAGAAGCGGGCCTCAGCAACGGCTGAAGCCCGCTCTCACGTCACACGCGCTTGCGGTAGGCCCACATCGCGAGCGGGAAGAACACCGCGACCGCGGCGACCATCCAGATCAGCGACCCGGTGAGCGGCCCGGCGATCGCACCGCCGTTGAGCAGCCCGCGCAGCGCGTCCGACAGCAGGCTGACCGGGCTGATGTCCGCCCACGCCTTGAGCCAGCCCGGCATCGTCGAGGTGCCGACGAAGACGTTGCTGCCGAACGTCAGCGGCATGATCAGCACGAACATCAGGCCCTGCACGGCCTGCGGGGTCTTGAGCAGCATGCCCACGAACACCGAGGCCCAGCAGAAGCACAGTCCGAACAGGATCGCGAGCGCCGCCGCGATCACCAGTTCGACCGGACCGGTCTGCACGCGGAAGCCCATGATCGTGGCGACCACCAGCAGCACGACGATGCACACCACGTACCGCACGATGTCCGCGAGCACCGCCCCGACCAACGGTGCCGAGCGCGTGATCGGCATCGAGCGGAACCTGTCGAAGACGCCCTTGGAGACGTCCGTGTTCAGCTGCACGCCCGCGGTCATGCTGGCCTGCAGGATGTTCATGACCATGATGCCCGGCACGAGCATCTGCAGGTAGGCGTCGGTGTTCCCGGCGAGCGCACCACCGAAGAGGTAGGTGAACATCACCAGGAAGATGATCGGCGCCAGCGTCACGTCCGCCAGCTGCTCGGGGTTCTTGCGGATCTTGAGGATTCCCCGCCAGGCCAGCGCGAAGCCGTGGCGCACTCCCCTGTCCAACGCGATCGTGCTCATGCCAGGCTCCCCTCGGTCTGCTTGCCGGTCAGCGCGAGGAAGACCTCGTCGAGCGAGGGCAGCCGCAGCGCCAGCTCGTCCGCGGTGATGCCGGCCTCGTCGAGCTTGCGGACCAAAGTGGACAGCAGCACCGGGTCGTTCACCGGCGCCGTAAGCAGTCCCGTGTCGTCGTCGCGCGTCGGCCTCGCGCCGGTCAGGTCGCCGAGGATCCGGTAGACCACGTCGAGGTCGCTCAACGACGTGGGCCGCACCTGCAACGTCTGCCCGCCCACGCGGCGCTTCAGCTCGTCCGGCCTGCCCTCGGCCACGACCCGGCCGTGGTCGAACACGGTGATCGAGTCCGCGAGCTGGTCGGCCTCCTCCAGGTACTGCGTGGTGAGCAGGACCGTCACGCCGTTGGCGACGAGCTTGCGCACCACCGCCCACACCTCGTTGCGGGCGTGCGGGTCCAGGCCCGTCGTCGGCTCGTCCAGGTACAGCACGGACGGGTTGCCGACCAGGCTGGCCGCGAGGTCGAGCCGCCGGCGCATACCTCCCGAATACGTCTTGGCGGCTCGCCCCGCAGCGTCGGTGAGCTCGAACCGCTCCAGCAACTCGGCGGCCTTGGCCTTCGCCCCCGCACGCGAGTAGTCGAGCAGCCGTGCGAGCAGCACGAGGTTCTCCGTGCCGGACAGGTCCTCGTCGACCGACGCGTACTGCCCCGTCAGCCCGATCAGCGACCGGACCGCCCGCGGGTCCTTCACGACGTCGTGCCCGTGCACCGTGGCGTGTCCCGCGTCCGGGCGCAGCAACGTCGCCAGCACCCGCACCGCCGTGGTCTTGCCCGCGCCGTTCGGCCCGAGCACACCCACGACCTTCCCCTCCGGCACCTCGAGGTCGACGCCGTCCAGCGCCTTGGTCTCCCCGTAGTGCTTGACCAGGCCTTCAGCCCTGATCGCGAGTGCCATCGTTCCTCCCTGTGGTTCAGGGGGAACTGTGCGCCCGCGCGCTGGCAGCCCGCTGGCAGCGCGCTGTCAGCGGCTGGCGGCCATCCTGAGCACCGCCTCCGTGACGATCTCGGGCGACGTGCCGATGTTCAGCCGGGCGTGGCCCTCTCCCCCGCTGCCGAAGCCGGCGCCCGACATCAGGGCGACCCGTCCTCGTTCGAGGAAGAACGCCGCCGGGTCGTCGCTCACGGCCCGGCAGTCCAGCCAGGCCAGGAAGGTCGCCTTGGAGGGCTCGTACCCGATCTCGGGCAGGTGTTCGGTGAGCAGGTCCTTGAGCAGCTTGCGGTTCTCGTCGAGGCCTTGCAGCAGCGAGTCGAGCCACTCGCCGCCCTCCCTGAACGCGGCGGCGTGCGCGATCGCGCCGAAGTGGCTCGGCCCGTGGCTCACCTCCTCGGGGAGCCGGTCGAGCTCGTCGGTGTTGGAGATCGCCACCGCCACCCGCATCGCGGCGAGGTTCCAGCCCTTCGACGCGGACATGAGCGACATGCCCTGGGGGTCGACGCTCAAGTACGGCACGAACCTCGTGCTGCCGGAGACGAGCGGCGCGTGGATCTCGTCGGCGATCACGCGGACGCCGTGGTGCGCCGCCAGCCCGGCGAGGGCCGTCAGCTCCTCGGCGGTGTGGACGGTGCCGGTCGGGTTCTGCGGGTTGCACAGCAGGTACACCGGGCGGTCGGCCTTGACGTGCCGGAACGTCCGCTCCAGCACGTCCAGGTCGAGGCGTCCGTTCCTCAGCGGCGCCTCGACGACGGCGCGTCCCGTGCTCCTGACGAAGAGGTAGAACGGCGGGTACACCGGCGGGCTGACGATCACGGGGGCGCAGGGCCCGGACACCAGCTTGATGAGCTCGACGGCGCCGAGCATCACGTCGGACACGAGTGCCGTGCGCCCGACCGGCAGGTCCCAGTCCCAGCGCTGCTTCGCGAACGCGGCGAGCGCCTCCTGGCAGGCGGTGCCGGCCGGATATCCGGTGTCGCCGAGGTCGAGCGCGTCGACGATCGCCCGCCTGATCGGCTCGGCCGGGTCGACGTCCATCTCGGCCACCCACAACGGCAGCACGTCGTCGGGGAACTCCCGCCACTTCACACTCGTGCGCTGCCTCAACCGTTCCAACGACACCTGGCTCAGCGGGTTCGGCATACCCCCAACGTAGGTCAGCCGGCGTGGGCCGTCACGTTGTGCGCGGTGATCTCCTCGCCGCAGCACCGGCATGCGAGGAACGCGTCCGCGGGCTTGCCGCAGGCGTTGTGCTCCAGCACGATCGGCGGTCCGTCCGGACTCGGCACGTGCGCGTCACCCCACTTCATGAGGATCACGATGGCGGGGAACAACTCCAGCCCCGCCTCGGTGAGCCGGTACTCGTCGCGGTCCTCCGAGTACGGCACGCGGTGCAGCAGCCCGGCCTCGACCAGCGTCTTGAGCCGGGTGGACAGCGTCGGGCGCGGTACGTTGAGGTTGCGCACGAACTGCCCGTACCTGCGGACGCCGAAGAACGCCTCGCGCAGGATCAGCAGCGTCCACTTCTCCCCCACGAGGTCGAGCGCGCGCCCGACGGACTCGCCCCGGAACCGGCTGTCGTGGGCGTCGGGGTCGATCATCGGCGTTCCTTCGTCAGCAGCGGGGAGAGCGTCGTGAGCAGTCTGCGGGCTGCCGGGTCCTCCGCTGTCGCCGGGACCAGTCCGACGTGGTCGGCGCCTGCCTCGAAGTACTCGCCAACCCGGTCCGCGACGGTCCTGGCCGAGCCGATCGCGCCCACCGCCTCGACGAGGTCGAGCGGGATGGCCTGGGCCAGCTCGGAACGCGGCTTGCCGGCGCGGGCCTCGTCGACGAGCGTGCTGTGGCCGAGAGCGGTGAACATCTCGCCGTAACCGGGCGGGGCGAGGTAGACGGACAACTGGGCGCGGAGCTGACGGAGGGTGTCGGGGCCGGGGTCGAGGGCGGCCGGGATCCAGACCGCGAGAGGCGGTCCGCCCACAAGTCGCTGACGAACGTCGGCCACGTGATCCGCGCTCACGAGGTTGAGCACCAGCTCGTCCCCCACCTCCGCCGCCACACGCGTCATCGCCGGTCCGAACGCCGCCACCGAGATCGGTGTGCCGGGAACCGGCTCCTGCGAACGGAACCCCGCCACCCTTTCGCCGTTCAGGATCGCCCGCGTGTCCCGCACGGTCTCCCGCGTCCGCCGGACCGGTTCCCAGTCCCGGCCGTGCCACTCCGTCACGATCCGCGGGCTGGAGGCGCCCAACGCCAGCGAGGCCCGTCGTCCGGTCGTGACGACCACTGTGGACAGTCCGAGGGCCAGCGCCACCGGGCTCCGCACGCCGGCCGCGAGCGGGCCGATCCTCAGCGAGATGCTCGACGTCCGCAGACCGATGGCCGTGGCCAGGGCGAACGCGTCGAACGTCGCCATCTCCCCGACCCACAGCGTGCCGAACCCGGCCTCGTCCGCCACGACGGCGATGTCGAGGGCCTCGGCGGGCGGCCGGTCGAGCCAGAACGGCGTCACGACGCCGACCGACGTCACAGTTGTTCCGTCCGCGCGGGCACGCCGAGCAGCAGTTTGCCCGGCAGTTCGAACGACGCCGCGTTGACCTGGAAGTGCGCGGAAGCCGTGTGGGCGTCCCGGAAACGCCGCTGGATCGGCGCCCCGTCGTAGATCGCGCCACCACCGGCGAGGTCGTAGAGCTCCGAGACGACGGACCGGGCCGTCCGGGCGGCGTGGGTGGCGGCCAGTCGCACCCCGGCACGGGCCTCGACCGGCACCGAACCGTTCTGCGCCGCTTCCCAGGCCTCCCCGACCGCCTCGTGGAAGTAGGCTCTGGCCGCCCTCAACGATGCCGAGGCGGAGGCCACCGCGGCCTGGGTCGACGAGCGTTCCGCCAGCGTGCGGCTGGACCCGAGGGGCTTGCGTCCGGCCAGCGCGACGAAGTCGTCCAGCGCGCCGAACCCGTTGCCCAGCGCCGCCGCCGCGACCGACGCCGCGAAGAACCCGAAGACGGGGAACCGGTACAGCGCCCCATCACGCAGAGGTCCGTCCAACACGGACAGAACGCGGGACTCGGGCACGAACACGTCCCGCGCCACGCAGTCGTGGCTCCCAGTGCCGCGCAATCCCGTGGTGTGCCAGGTGTCCAGCACCTCCAGCGACGCCTTGGGCAACGCGGCCACCTTCAACGCGCCGTCGAGGACGAACCCGGCGAACAGCCAGTCGGCGTGCCCGATGCCCGAGCAGAACGACCACTGCCCGGACACCACCACGCCGCCGTCGGCCACAACACCGCGTCCCTTCGGCGCCCACACCCCGGCGGCGACCGACCGCGGGTCCCCGAACACCTCCTCCTCGCCCGCTTCGGGCAGGTAGGCGGCGAGCAGTCCTGAGGTGGCCGCGATCGACACGCACCAGCCGGCGGAGGCGTCACCACGGGCGATGGCCTCGGCGACGGCCAGCGTCTCGCCCGGCGGACTTTCGGGTCCGCCGAGCGAGCGCGGGACGCCGAGCCGGAACAGGCCCTCCGACCGGATCGCCTCCACCAGCTCGGGGGCGAGCGCGCGGGCCGCCTCCGACCTGGGCGCGAGTTCGCGGGCGAGGTCGGCGATGGCCTGCACGGCGCCTCCTGGTTCAGAATTCTTACCGGTTCAGTTTCCTTACCGTAGACACTCCTTCAGCAGGCATGCAAGGGCTCAGGCGAACGGCGCCTTGTCGATGCCGCAGGTCTTCTGCACAGGCAGCACACCGGTGAAGAGGTACTCCCGCTTCACCTTCTCCGCACACGTGCTGCGCACGTACATCGACGTGTGCCCGTAGCCCTCCACGGTCAGGAACCCGGTGCGGGCCATCTCCGCGGCGCCGTCCTGGGCACCGTGCAGCGGAGTCGACGGGTCGAACCTGCTGTTGACGAACAGGACCGGTGCCGACGTCCTGCGGTTCCACGGGCCGGTGTAGCGGTCCTCGTCACGGCCCTGCCAGAACGCGCAGGCCATCATGTCGAACACCACCGCACGACCCCAGTACGGCACGCGCTCGTCCTCACTGGCGCCGTACCGCGAGTACGCGGCCTGGTCGCGCGGGAAGTCGCTGTCCGAGCACTGGATCGCGTTGAAGGCCTCGAACCGGTTCGAGACGTAGTCTGCCGACGCCGTCAACGACGTCGGCGCCTCCCACACGCCCTGCAGCACCCGAGCGGTGTTCTGCCAGGTGTCCGGCTGCGCCAGCGAGTCCCACACCGTGCTGATCAGCGAGACGCGGTCGAACCGCCCGTCCGGCGTCGTGACCGGAGACGCCGTCACCTTCGCGACGAGGTCCGCCCACTTCTGCTTCAGGTCACCGCCCGCGAACGCGCACTGAGCACCAGGAGCGGCACACAGCTGCAGGAACTGGTCGAACGTCTCGGCGATCCCGCGCGGCACGTCCTGACGGGTGTCCAGGGGCACGGTCGTGCCCTGGTCACCGTGCCCGGTCGCGTTGCCGACGAAGTCGAGCGAGCCGTCGAACGCCAGCGCGCGAACCTTGTCCGGGAACAGGTTCGCGTAGATCGCGCCGAGGTGCGTGCCGTACGAAATACCGTGGTATGTGAGCTTCTTGTCGCCCACGGCCTTGCGCAGCAGGTCGAGATCGCGTGCCGTGTTGGCGGAGGAGACGTGGTCCAGCAGGTCGCCGGACTTCTCCTCGCACCGCCGCACGAACTCGCGGTAGCTGTCGTAGAACGCGGGTTCCTCCGCCGCCGTGTCCGGGTAGACCGGGATGGAGTTGAGGAACTGCTGCTGCTCGTCGACGCTGTCGAAGCAGCGCACGGTGGCCGAACGGCCGATGCCGCGCTGGTCCCACGACACCACGTCGAACCGCGACCGCAGCTCGGACGAGAACAGCCACTCCCACTTGCCGCGAGCCCGCAGTCTGTCCACACCGGACGATCCGGGCCCGCCGAAGTTCACGAACAGCGAGCCGATCCGCTTCGACGGGTCGGTCGCGGGCAGCCTGATCAGCGCCAGGTCGATCTTCGCGCCGTACGGCTCGTCGTGGTCCAGCGGCACCTTCGCCGTGGAGCACTGGAACCCGTCCTGACAGTCCTGCCACGACAGAACGGGCGTCTGCGCCTCTTCGGCCGCCAGTGCGGCCGGCGCCAGGCCGACGAGCAGCGCGGCCGTCAGAAGTATTGATCTCACATGAAGCTCCCCAGTTTCGACCTCTCGACCACGAAGACGCCGCGGAGATCAACTGGGTTGCCTGGGGTCAAACGTCAACCGTTCAACGCATGTGTGGCCGTCGCCCCTCCGTCCACCACGAACTCGCCGCCCGTGCAGTACGCGCTCTCGTCACTGGCCAGGAACAACACGACGTTGGCGACGTCCTCGGGCTGCCCGATCCGCCGCAGCGCCAGCTTCTTGCCGATCGGCGACACGTCGATCGGCCGCCCCAGCGCCTCGCTGACCATCGGCGTGTCGATGGCTCCCGGATGCACCGAGTTGACGCGGATCCCGTGCTGTCCCAGCTCCATCGCGGCGACCTTCGTCATGCCGCGGATGGCGAACTTGGACGCCGTGTACGCCGTCAGGTACGGCATGCCGCCCAGACCTTCGACCGACGACACGTTCACGATCGAGCCGCCGCCGGCCGCCTTCATCGACGGGACGACCGACCGCATGCCGAGGAACGTGCCGACCTGGTTGATCCCGATCACGCGCTGGTAGTCCGCGAGGGAGGTGTCGGCCAGCGCGGAGAAGTGCAGGATCCCGGCGTTGTTCACCAGCACCGTGATCTCGCCGAACGTCTGCACGGTGAACGCGATCGCCTCGGCCCACGACTCCTCCGACGACACGTCCAGGTGGCAGAACTCGGCGCCCAGTTCGGCCGCGAGCTCCTTGCCCTGGTCGTCGAGGACGTCGGTGATCATCACCTGGGCGCCCTCGGCGGCGAACCGGCGTGCGGCGGCCGCGCCCTGACCCCGTGCGGCGCCGGTGATCAGGGCGACCTTTCCGTTGAGCCGCATCTACATCATCTCGTCGGTGAGCGGCATCATCACGGTCTTGAGCTCCGTGTACGCCTCGTACGCGCTCTGCCCGCCCTCCCTGCCGAGGCCCGACTGCTTGTAGCCGCCGAACGGGATGTGCGGTTCGAGCTGGAAGCCGTTGATGCCGACCATGCCGACGCGCAACGACTTCGAGACGCGGAACGCGCGGCGGACGTCGTTGGTGTAGACGCCCGCGCCCAGGCCGTACTCCGTGTCGTTGGCGATGCGGACGGCTTCTTCCTCGTCGTCGAACGGCACGACCGTGAGCACCGGGCCGAAGATCTCGTCCCGTGCGATGGCCATGTCGTTGGTGGCGTCGGCGAAGATCGTCGGCGCCACGAAGTTGCCGGACGCGTAGTCGCCGTCGAGGCGGGTGCCGCCCGTCACGAGGCGCGCTCCGTCCTGCTGGCCGCGTTCGATGTAGCCGAGCACGCGTTCGAGCTGCTTGCCGTTGATCAGCGGGCTGGCCAGCACCGCCGGGTCGAACGGGTCGCCGAACGTCACCGCGGTCGCGAGCATCTGCGCCATCGAGATGAACTCGTCCTGCACGTCCCGCTGCACCAACGCGCGCGTGTGCGCGACGCAGGCCTGGCCGGACAGACCCATCGTGACCATGCCCATGCAGGTCATCGCGGCGAGGCCGACGTTCGGGGCGTCCGCGAACACGATCGCTGGCGACTTCCCGCCCAGTTCCAGGGAGACGCGCTTCATCGTGCCCGCTGAGGCCTCGACGATCCGGCGGCCGACGGTGCGGCTGCCGGTGAAGCTGATCTTGTCGACGCCGGGGTGGGTGATCAGCGCCTCGCCGGTCGGGTTGCCGGGGCCGGTGACGAGGTTGACGACGCCCTCCGGCAGGCCCGCCTCGATCAGCAGCTCGACCATGCGGATCACGCAGAACGACGCGTACTCCGACGGCTTGACCACGACCGTGCAGCCTGCGGCCAGCGCGGGCGCCAGTTTCTGGGCGAACAGCACGAAAGGCGCGTTCCACGGCAGGATCGCCGCGACCACGCCGACGGGTTCGCGGAACGTCATCGCGAGGTGGTCGCCGCCCTGGTACGGCGGCAGGGTCTGGCCGCCGACCTTGTCGATCCAGCCGGCGTGGTGGTCGAAGATGTCGGCCGCGATGCCGACCGAGGTGGCGTAGATCTGGCCGAACGACAGCGGCACGCCGTTGTCGAGCGCCTGCAGGCCGCGCAGCTCGTCCGAGTGCTCGCGCAGCAGGTCGCCGTACCTGCGCAGGATCTTGATGCGTTCGCCCGCCTTCGAACGGGGCCAAGGCCCCTCGTCGAACGCCTTGCGGGCCGCCAGCACGGCCGCGTCCACGTCCTTCGCCGACGCGACGGCGAAGCTGCCGATCTCCTCGGCCGTGGCGGGGTGGTGGTGGGTCCAGGTCTCGTCCGCCTCGCGGAACTCGCCTCCGATGAGGAGCCGGCCGTCCTTGAGGCCCAGGGTCTCGCGGTGCGGTTGGACGGTGAGCGTCACAGCTCCTCCTACAGGGCCATCGTGTCCGTACAGGCGAAAGTCCTCTGTGGATCCCGGTCGGCGAAGTGGCCGTCGAGATCGGTGAACGCGTCGAACTTCTTCTCGACGGTCGGCGGCGCCATCAGCGCGACCATGCCGCCGTGCACGACGAAGACCTGTCCGTTGATCTTGTCGCCAGACGGTCCCGCCAGGTGCGCCACGAACTTCGCGACGTGCTCGGGTGCGAGCGAGTCGTCGCCTTCCGGCGCGTCGCCGAACACGTGCGCGGTCATCTGGGTGCGGGCGCGCGGGCAGATCGCGTTGGCGCGCACGCCGTACCGGCTCGTGCCCCGAGCGGTCGCGACCGTGAGCGCGGCGATGCCCGCTTTAGCTGCCGCGTAGTTGGCTTGGCCCTCCGAGCCGAGGAGGAACGCCTCGGAGGAGGTGTTCACGATCCGCGCGTAGACCGGTTCGCCAGCCGCCTTCGACTCCTGCTTCCAGAACGCGACGGCGTTGCGCGACAACAGGAAGTGGCCGCGCAGGTGCACCCGCACGACCAGGTCCCACTCGTCGTCGTTCATGTTGAACAGCATCCGGTCGCGCAGCACGCCCGCGTTGTTCACGACGACGTGCAGCCCGCCGAACTGCTCGACCGCGGCGGCGACGAGGGCGTCGGCGGTGCTGCGCTCGCCCACGTCACCCTCGACGACCACGCACTTCGCGCCCAGCTCCTCGATCTCGGCCGCGGCGGCGTCGGCCGCTCCCGGCAGGTCGTTGAGCACGATCGACGCACCGGCCCGTGCGAGCTCCAGCGCTTCCGCGCGGCCGAGCCCCGCACCGGCGCCGGTGACGACGGCGACCTTCCCCGCAAGGTCCACAGGAGACTCCCAGAAAGGAAATGTGTCAGTCGAACAGGATGACCTGGCGGATCAGCGATCCACCGCCGCGCAACGCCTGCAGTCCCTCGTTCACGTCCTCCAGCCTGATCCGCTTGGAGATCATGCCTTCGAGGTCGAGCCGACCCTGCCGCCACAGCGCGATCATGCGCGGGATGTCGCGGCGGAAGTTGGCGGTCCCGTAGAACGACCCGTGCAGCGTCTTGTCGTGCAGGAACAGTTCCTGGGCGCTGAACGACACCATCGCGTCCGCGCGGCCGGCGCCGACGACCACGGTGTGGCCGCCGCGGCGGGTGAGGTCCCACGCCTGCCGGATCGTGGCGGGCAGGCCGACGACGTCGAACACGTAGTCGAAGCCCATGCCGAAGTTCAGCTGGTTGTTCAGGTCCGCGATGCCGTCGGGCACGGTCGCGTGCGTGGCGCCGAACTTCCGCGCCACCTCGTGCTTCTCCACCACCGGGTCGACCGCGACGATCCGTGCCGCGGCCGCGAGCCGGGCGCCCTGGAGCACCGCGACACCGACACCACCGCAGCCGATCACGGCGACACTGGAGCCAGGTTCGACCTTCGCGGTGTTCAGCACGGCTCCGACGCCGGTCAGGATGCCGCACGACAGCAGCGCGGCGACGTCCCACGGCACGTCGTCGTCGATCTTCACGGCCGCGTCGGCGGGCACGACCATCTCCTCGGCGAACGCGCCGAGCCCCGCGTACCCGAAGGCCGGGTTGCCACCGACGACGAACCTCGGTGACGTGAACGCGGAGATGGTGTGCACGAGGCACAGATGTGCCTGGCCCGTGACGCACTGGGCGCACTTCCCGCACGGCGGCACGAACGTGATCGCCACGTGGTCGCCGACCGCGAGCGACGTCACGGCGCTCCCGATCTCGGCGATCTCACCGGCGCCTTCGTGGCCGACGACGCCGGGAGCCAGGGCCGGGAGCGTTCCGTCCATTGCGGACAGATCGCTGTGGCAGACCCCGCACGCCTTGATCCTGATGCGGATCTCCTGCGGTCCCACCGGTGTGGTGGTCACGTCGTCGCGGAGCTCCAGCTTGTCGTCGCCTACCTGGTTGAGCACGGCAGCCTTCACCGGTATCACTCCTCGCTGAGCTCACGGCCGAACTACCCGTCGGACACTAGAATCTGTTCCTGTTCTTGACAAGGCCCATCAGCGTGAGAGCCGCAGCGCGCCCTTGGGGCACGACGCGACGGCCCGTTCAGCCGGAGCCTCCTCACCCGAGGTCAGCTCACCGTCCCGGATCTGCAGAACCTCGTCGTCATCGAGATCGAACACCTCGGGCAGGATGGACATGCACTCCCCGTGCGCCTCGCACAGCGAAGGGTCGACGCCGACCTTCATCGCGGCCTCCTGACATCAAGTAGAACTTGTTCTAGAGTAGCGGTCATGCGCATCGGTTTCACGCCCGAAGAGGAGCAGTTGCGCCAGGAGTTGCGGGCGTACTTCGCCGCGCTCATGACGCCCGAACGCAAGGCCGGTCTCGCCGGGGGCAGCGACTACGGCGACGCCGAGGTCTACAAGGACACCGTCCGCCGGATGGGGCTGGACGGGTGGCTGACCATCGGCTGGCCGGAGGAGTACGGCGGGCGGAACCGCCCGATGCTGGAGCAGCTGATCTTCCTGGACGAGGCGTCGGCGGCCGGCGCGCCCGTGCCGTTCCTGACGCTGAACTCGATCGGGCCGACGATCATGTCGCTGGGCACGCCCGAGCAGAAGGCCTTCTACCTGCCGAAGATCGCGTCCGGCGAGCTCCACTTCGCCATCGGCTACTCCGAACCGGAGGCGGGCACCGACCTCGCCGGCCTGCGGACGCGGGCCGTGCGCGACGGCGACGAGTACGTGGTCAACGGCCAGAAGATGTGGACGAGCCTCATCCAGTACGCGGACTACGTCTGGCTGGCCTGCCGCACCGACCAGGAGTCGCAGCGGCACAGGGGGCTGAGCATCATCATGGTGCCGACCACGGCCCCCGGCTTCTCCTGGACGCCCGTGCCGACGATGTCCGGCCCCACGACCAGCGCCACCTTCTACGACGACGTCCGGGTGCCCGCGTCGAACCTCATCGGCGAGGAGCACAAGGGCTGGAAGCTCATCACCAACCAGCTCAACCACGAACGCGTCGCCCTCTGCTCGGCCGCGCCGCTGCAGACCGCGTTGCGCGAGGTTCGCCGGTGGGCGGACGAAACCGGTGCCGCGAAACAGGAGTGGGTGCGTCTTCACCTCGCCCGCGTGCACGCCAAGACCGAGTTCCTCAAGCTCGTCAACTGGCGGATCGCGTCCGGTTCCGACGAGGCTCCGTCACCGGCGGAGGCGTCCGCCACCAAGGTGTTCGGCACCGAGTTCGCGACCGAGGGCTACCGGCTACTGATGGAGGTGCTGGGCGCCAACGGGATCGTGCGCGCCGGCTCGCCCGGAGCGTTGCTGCACGGCCGGGTCGAGCGCATGCACCGCTCGTCACTGATCCTCACGTTCGGCGGCGGCACCAACGAGATCCAGCGGGACATCATCGCGCGCGTGGGCCTCGGGCTCCCCGCAGTACCCCGGTAAGGAGCACTGCCATGGACTTCACGCTCACCGAGGCGCAGCGCGAGCTCGCCGCGCTGACCCGCAAGATCCTCGACTCGTCCGACTCGCCGTGGAGCGACCTGGTCAGGTCCGGTGTCGTGCCGGAGCAGCCCGACGAGTTCGGCGTCCTGGAGCAGTGCGCGGTGCTGGTCGAGCTCGGCCGCGCGGTCTCGGACGTCCCCTACCTGCCCACGACGGTGGCGGCCTCGGCCCTCGCCGAGTTCGGCACGCCCGAGCAGCGCGAACGCTGGCTGGAGCCCGGAACCGTGCTGTCCGTGGCGCTCTCCGAGGCCGACGGCGTGAAGACGACCGTGCCGTTCGCCAGCACCGCTGCGGCTTTCCTGGTGGCGCAGGACGAGCAGGTGTTCCTCGTCGAGGCCCGCGAGCTGGAGATCACGCCGCAGGAACTGGTCGACGGGTCGGACGCCGGTTCGTTCGAGCACTCCGGCGGCGAACTGGTCCCCGGTCTCTCCCCCGACTGGCTGATCACGCGGTACACACTGGGGTTGTGCGCACTCCAGCTCGGCGTGACCGAACGCGCGCTGGAGCTGACGGCCGAGTACGCGCGGACCCGCGTGCAGTTCGACCGGCCGATCGGCAGCTTCCAGGCCGTGGCGCAACGCCTCGCTGATGCGTACATCGACGTCGCTGCCATCCGCCTGACGCTCTGGCAGGCCGCCTGGCTGCTCTCCGAGGGCCTCGACGCGGCAGCGGAGGTGGCAACCGCCAAGTTCTGGGCCGCGGACGCAGGGCACCGCGTGGCGCACACGGCCGTGCACGTCCACGGCGGCACCGGCATCGACATGAGCCACGGCGTGCACCGCTACTTCACCGCGGCCAAGCGCAACGAGTTCGAGCTGGGCGGGGCGACCGCCCAGCTCCTGAAACTCAGCGCAGCTTGGTGAGGCGTTCGACCGTCTCACCGAACTCACGCAACAGGTCCGCCATGACGTCCGCGACCGGACGGACCTCGTTCATCCGCCCGACGACCTGGCCGACCGGCATCGACACCACGGACGGGTCGTCGGACCGGGCGATCCGCAGGTGCGCCTCGCTCACCAGCAGGTTCTGCAACGGCATCGGCAGCGGGTCCGGTGCCTCCTCCGAAGTCCACGCCTCGGTCCACCGCGTCTTCAGCAGCCGCGCCGGTTTGCCGGTGTAGATGCGGGTGCGGACGGTGTCGCTGGACCCGGCAGCGAGCAACGCCTGCTGAGTGCTGGAGTTGCCGAGCGTGTACTCGGCGGTGGTCAGCCAGTACGAGCCCATCCACACCCCGGACGCGCCCAACGCCATGGCCGCGGCCGCCTGCCGTCCGGAGCCGATGCCACCGGCGGCGAGCACCGGCACGTCGACCGCGTCCACGATCTCCGGCACCAGCACCATCGTCGCGACCTCACCCGTGTGGCCGCCAGCCTCGTAACCCTGCGCCACCACGATGTCGACGCCGTTGGCCACGTGCCGACGCGCGTGTTCGGCCTTGCCCGCCAACGCTGCCACGGGCACGCCGGCCGCGTGCGCGCGCTCGATCACGTCGGCCGGTGGTGAGCCCAGGGCGTTCGCGATGAGCCGGATCGGGTGTTCCAGGGCCACGTCGACGTGCGAGCGCGCGACCGAGTGCAGCCAGCCGAGCACGCCCTCGCCGCCCTCGCCGTCGGGCAGTGGTGGCACGCCGAGCTTCAGCAGCGTCTGGTCCACGAAGTCCTTGTGGCTCTGCGGGATCAACGCGCTCAGGTCGATCTGCGTGCCCTCCTTCGGCACGGTCGCGGGCATGACGATGTCAACGCCGTACGGCTTGCCGTCGGTGTTCTCGTCCATCCACGTCAACGCGCGGTCGAGGTCCTCCGCGTCGTTGAACCGCACGCACCCCAGGACACCGAACCCGCCCGCCCTGCTGATCGCCGCCGCCACGTGCTCGGACGGCGTGAAGCCGAAGACGGGGTGCTCGATGCCCAGCTCGTCACACAGGCTGGTGCGCATGGTCCTCCACGTGGCGCTTCGCCCACTGGTAGTCGGGTTTGCCGCTCGGGGTGCGGCCGATCTCGGCGACGAGCCACAACGACCGCGGCACCTTGTAGCCCGCGAGGGTCTCGCGCACGTGGGCGTCCAGTTCGGACAGTGTCGGCGTGGTGCCGTCGCGCGGCTGGACGATCGCGCCGACGCGTTGGCCGAGCAGGTCGTCGGGAACACCGATGACGAGCGCGTCGAACACGTCCGGGTGCGACTTCAGCACGCCCTCGACCTCCTCGGGGAACACCTTCTCGCCGCCGGTGTTGACGCACGTGTTGCCGCGTCCCAGCAACGTGATGTCGCCGTCCTCCTCGAAGCGGGCGAAGTCACCGGGCACCGTGAACCGCTTGCCGTCGACCTCGACGAACATCCGCGCGGTCTTCTCCGGGTCCTTGTAGTAGCCGATCGGGATGTGCCCGCCGCGCGCCAGCTTGCCGATCACGCCGGGCTTGGGTTCGAGCTTGTTGCCGTCGTCGTCGATGACGATGGTGTCCTCGTTGAGCTTCACCTTGGTGCCGTCGGTCTTCACGATCTCCTTGGGCACCGCGCCGATGCCGGTGGACCCGGTCTCGCTCGACCCGATCGACTCCAGCAACGTCGTGTGCGGCAACAGCTCCTGGTACTGCTTCTTGACGGTGTAGGAGAACAGGGCCGCGCTGCTGTTGAGGATGTACAGCGACGAGCCGTCGTAGGTGCCGCGCTGGAACTCCTCGATCAGCGGCCGGCCCATCGCGTCGCCGGTGATGACGGCGACCTGGACCTTTTCCCTTTCGATCACCTGCCAGATCTCGACGGGGTCGAACTTGGGCACCAGCACCACCGTGCTGCCGCTGAACAACGCGCCGAGCACGGCCCACTGCGCCGCGCCGTGGATCAGCGGCGGCAGGCACAGCCGGACGAGCCCGTAGTCCTTGCCGGAGTTGGCCTGGTGCCACTCGTCGGTGAGCCGCTCGCCGGTGACGAAGTCGATGCCGCCGCCGAGCGTGCGCCACACGTCCTCGTGCCGCCACATCACGCCCTTGGGCATGCCGGTCGTGCCGCCGGTGAAGAGGATGTAGAGGTCGTCCGGACTGCGCGGCGCGAAGTCCCTCTCAGCGGACTCCTCCGCCAGCGCCGTCTCGTAGTCCGCGCCCTCGAACGGTTCCTCGGTCTCGTCGCCGATCACGACCGTGTGACCGGGCGAGCCGACCTCCGCGACCAGCGGCGAGTACCGCCGTTCGTGTACGAGAGCGGTCAGGTCCGCTTCACCGAACAGGTATTGCAACTCGTTCTTGGTGTAGCGGTAGTTCACGTTGATGGCCACGGCACGCAGCTTGTAGACCGCGAGCATGGCCTCGACCAGTTCGATCGAGTTGCGCGCGTAGAGGCCCACGTGCGAACCCTGCGTCACGCCGTTCTTTGCCAGGTGGTGAGCCAGTTTGTTGGCTCGCGCCTCAAGTTCGGCGTAGGTGACCCTCTTCGGGCCGCAGACGAGCGCGGTCCGGTCGGGCACGGTGTCGGCGGCGTGTTCAACGAGGTCTGCGACGTTGAGGGCCATGGTGAGCAAAGTAGAACGTGTTACTGTTCTCGACAATCCCCCGTGCGGTCAGACTCGATCCAGGAGGCGCGCGAATGACGACCACGACAGAACCACACGCGTTGGTGGACTTGGTGGGCAACGCACTGGTCGTCACGATGAACCGCCCGGAGGTCCGCAACGCGTTGTCCGGCCCCATGTTGGCCATCATGAAGGAGGCCTGGGACCGCGTCGACACCGATCCGGACGTCCGCGTCTGCATCTTGACCGGCGCCGGCGGCTCGTTCTGCGCGGGCGCGGACCTGAAGGCCATGACCTCCAACCACCCCAGCGAGAACGCCGGCAAGTTCGACTTCTCCGTCATCGAACCGCTCCTGAAAGGACGTCGATTGACGAAACCGCTCATCGCGGCGGTGGAGGGCCCGGCGGTCGCCGGCGGCACCGAGATCCTTCAGGCGACGGACATCCGCGTGGCCGGCGAGAGCGCACGGTTCGGCGTCTCGGAGGCGCGCTGGGGCCTGTTCCCCCTCGGCGGCTCGGCGGTGCGGCTGCCGCGCCAGATCCCGTACACGGTCGCGGCGGACCTCCTGCTGACCGGACGGCACATCAGGGCGGCGGAGGCCAAGGAGATCGGGCTGATCGGGCACGTGGTGCCGGACGGCCAGGCGCTCGACAAGGCCCTCGAACTCGCCGCGCTGATCACGGCCAACGGGCCGATCGCGGTCCAGAAGATCCTGCAGACCATGCGGGAGACCGAGGCCATGCACGAGAACGACGGGTTCAAGGTGGACGCCAGGCTCGGCATGGAGGTGTTCTCCAGCGAGGACGCCAAGGAGGGGCCGCGGGCGTTCTCGGAGAAGCGCAAGCCGGAGTTCAAGGGCCGCTGACGGTCGACGATCCGGCCCGAGCGATGCCCTCGAACCTGTCGGCCTGCTTGCGCACATGATCGTTCCGCATGACCTCGCCCGTCTCGCGCAGCTTGCGGGCAGTGCTGGCGAGCGCGAGCCATTCCCCGATGTTGGCCTGGTGCTGGGCCGTCCTGGTCAAGATCCACGAGGCGGTGCCGACGTCGTCCGGCCCGGTGGACTGCGCGAGCGCCCAGTTGAGCAGTGCCGCGGTTTCGCCGTGCCGCCCCAGGCTCTCCAAGCTGTGCGACTGGTATACCGCTGTCCAGACCAGACTGGGAATGTCGTTGTGCTCCCGATAGATCTGTTCGGCTTCGACCTCAAGAGCCAACGCACGCTGTGGGTCGCCTGCTCGCTGCAACGTGAGGCCGAGATAGTTCAACACCCATGCGGTGTGGCGCGGATCGTCAACCTCCCTGGCTAGGACAAGCGCCTCTTCGAGCGTGACGAGCGCCGCGGTCACATCACCGCTGTCGCGCTGGTGCGCACCGAGATGAGCCAGTAAGTAGGACTTCCTCCGCACCGTCATGGATCGGCCGGCCAACGGCACCAGAACGTCAACGGCATCGCTCGGCCGGTCGCGGCCACCGAGATGAAGCGCGAGATGCACGCTCATGTCCGCGATCGCACCGATGTCGTCTGACTCCACCGCAGCGGCAAGTCCCTGTCTGAGCACGGTCTCCGCCTCAACGAACAGACCCCGGTACATGTAGTAGCCCTGCAGTTCCATGGCGAGGCTCACGACCAGGTTCCACTGCTGCTGAGTCACAGCGGCATCGACCACCGCCACCAGGTTGCCGCCTTCACGGTCGCGCCAGGGCAGGCCGGCGCCGACCGGCTGTCCGTCCCTCGCGTGGTCGGCCCCCAAGCGACGCACCTCCGACTCGTACCACCGAATTGCCCGCAACGCGGCGGCCTCCGCCTCCCCGTGCTCGGCGTCCTGGTCCGCGACGTGCACGACGAGCAGCCTGTAGAGGTCGTGGATGGTGAACCGTCCCGCCGATCCCACGTCGAGGAGGCTTCGGGCAGCCAGTTCCGTCAATTCTTGTGCGGCTGCGCTCTCCGGCAGTTCGAGGACCGCGGCCGCCACCCCGACGCCGAAGTCCGTCCCCGGAATCGCGGCCAGTCTGCGGAAGTACCGTCGGCGGTCCGCTGACAACGCCCTGTAACTCACCAACAGGCAGGCCAGCACGTCCAATTCACCCTCCGCCGCGCGCAACGCCCGAAGTCGAGTACGAGCCTCACTCACGCTGGCCAGGACGGTGTCCGCGGACGTCCTGCCCAACCTGAGGCCGATGGCTCGCAGTGCGATCGGCAGTCCACCGCAGGCATCCAGCACTGGCTCCGGAATTGACTGCGCAGGCTGCTCGCTGACCGTCGCGAGCAACTCGACCGCGGCTTCCCTCGAGAACCGCCCGATGTTGAACTGTCTGGCGTCCTCCAAGCCGAGCAAACAACGTGACGTGATTATGGTCAGGTGAGTCGTTCCGGGCGGAAGGAGCTCACGCACCTGTTCAGCACCGCTCGCGTTGTCCAGGACCAGCAAGACCCGCTTGCCGCGCAGCGCGTCCTGCCAGGCCCGACCACGATCCTCTTGCCACCTCTCCGCAGGCACACCCGTCTGTCGAAGGAGCAGGCTCAACGCCTCACGCTGATCGAGCGCCGTCCCATCCTTCCGGTTGAGGTCCAGGTACAGATGCAGGTGGGGCCAGCTGTCGCCCAACCGGTGCGCCGCTCGAATCGCGAGCCGCGACTTGCCCACGCCGCCCATACCGCTGATCGCCAGCACGGACCAGCCCTCGTGCGCATGAGCAGAAATGGCCTCGATCTCGTCCACGCGGTTGACGAAGTCCCGGATGTCTCGCGGGAAGTAGGACGGAAGCCCCGCGTCCAACGCATCCCGCAGAGCGAACAATTCGGCGTTCACCAGTCGCTGAGGCACGTCCTCCCCGTTGTGATGCAGCGCGCTGAGCCGCCACAACGCTCTGAGCGACTCGACCCACAGGTCATCGGGATCAATGTGGCGGGCGACGCCTGCAACCGTCTCCCAGTCGAACGGGCGGACACCGCTGAAGAGGTTGGACATCGCCGTCTTGCTGTGGTGCAGATGTTCCCCGACGTCCTTCTGCGAGAAGTTCGTCCGAGCCAACGCCTTGCGCAGGATCGCACCAAGGGCCTGAGGTGCCGTCAGCGCTGGCGGTGCCTCGTCCTGCGGCATCACACGTCTGTCCTGTCCTGCCGAACCTGGGTTCCGGCATCGATCCGAATCCGTTCCAGCACCGTTCCGGGATCCTCCAGACAGACCCGAACGCGTTCGAGACGCGAGACCATCGAAATCACACCAATAGGAAGGCGAAGAACATGATGGTCGGCAGAGCGTTGCGCCTCACCGGAAGCAGCTGTTTGATCTCCGCACTTCTCATGTCAGCACCCTTGCACGTCATTCTGATTCTGAGCTTTCTGGTCGGAATTTCCACCTCGCTCGACTTCATCCTGCGATGGCGTCTCGGAGCAAGCGCGCTCGACAAAGTCCGGCACGGCGACGTGGTGCGCCTGGTCGAATCCGTCGTCGAACCACGCCGCGACGAGAACGGCCACACACGCCGCCGCTGAGCTGCCGCCACGCCGGTGGTCTGGTTTTCGCGCGCTCTCACCACCGGCGCGGCCCGCTTCAGGAATCCTGCCGGAAGTGCCGGTACTGCTCCTGGACAGCGCCCGTCACGTTCTGAGCGATCGGACTGGCGACGTTGTCGGCGAAGTCCGCCGTAGCGTCCTGGACGAACTGACTCGTCCCAGGGGCGTTCGGGTGCTCCCTCTGCATCCGGTACGCGGCGAACATCTTCACCGAAGACCAGAACGCCTTGCCTTGAGGAGTCTTGCTCCATTTTGCGACACCGGCGCCGACAGCGGCAACGCCGGCTATTACTGCGGGCAGTGGCACGGGGATTACCTCCGAATGATCAGGTTCTGCACCACAAGAACACATCAGCACTTGAAACAGTTCCATGCGCGCCCGCACATCACCCCAAAGGCGCAGTGCCATTCAGCACCCAAATAGATTGACGTACGCCAATTGTTTCTTCCGAAGGTGGAATTCACGCTGGACCGAGCACGTGACGACCAGCTGCGAACAGCGCGGGCGTTCTCGGAGAAGCGCAAGCCGGAGTTCAAGGGTCGTTAGCATCGCCGCGTGAGCCCTGTCGTGATCATCGACCTCGACGACTGCCTGATCCCGGACGGCACCGCCGCGCGCGCCGCCATAGCCGCGGTGCTGGACGAGCTCTCGATCACCGCGGACGACCTGGCGGTCGACACCGTGCTGGCGGCCGCCCGGCGGGAGTGGCGGGACAACCGGCAGGTCACGCATCGCGAGGTCGAACGGGTCGCGTCCTGGGAGGCGCTCTGGGCGGACTTCCACGAGCTGCCGATGCCGCGCGAGATCGTAGAGTCCCTGGTCGGCAACGACGTGCGCGCGTGGCGCCTCGCGCTAGACGACCTGGGCAGCTCAGCCGACGCCACCACCGCCGCACTGGCGTTCCGCAGGCTGCGCCGGGCGCTGGTGGTCCCGTTCCCCGGTGTGGAGCAGGCGCTGAAGTCGCTCGCCGAACGGCACGAGCTGTGGCTGGCCACCGACGGCTGCCGGTCGCTGCAGCGCGCGAAGATCGCGCTGTCCGGGCTCGCCGACCGGTTCCAGCGCGTGTTCGTCTCGGGCGAGGTCGGCCACCCCAAGGGCACGCCGGAGTTCACGGCCGCCGTCAGCACCGCGCTGACGGAGGGTCGGACGGTCTGCTTCGTCGTGGGCGACAGCGAGACCACCGATCTCCTGCTCGCGGAGACCGGTGGCTGGCCGTTCCTGCGCATCACCGACGAGATGAGGTTCGCCGGGGCGCCTGCTTTCTGCCGCTGCCCCTAGACGTCGTTGGCCGCGATGTACCCGAACGTCATTGCGGGCCCGATCGTCGACCCCGCCCCGGCGTAGCTGCGCCCCATCACGGCCGAGCTGACGTTGCCCGCCGCGTACAGGCCGGGGATCACCGAACCGTCCGGCCGCAGCACGCGGGCGCGCGCGTCGGTCACCAGGCCGCCCTTGGTGCCGAGGTCGCCGGGCACGATCTTGAAGGCGTAGAACGGCGGTGCCCACAGCGGTGCGAGGCACGAGTTCGGGAAGACCGCCGGGTCGGTGTAGTAGTGGTCGTAGGCGCTGTCGCCGCGCTTGAAGTCGGGGTCGCGGCCCAGCACGGCCTGGCCGTTGAACCGGCTGACGGTGGACTTCAGGTTCCCGGCCGGGACGCCGATGGCCGAGGCCAGGCCGTCGAGGGACCAGTTCTTCACGACCGCGCCCGACTGGTACCAGCCGTCCGGCAGCGGCAGGGTCGGCGCCACGTCGGCGAAGAGGTACCTGTTGCGGTAGTTCTGGTCCACGACCAGCCACGAGGGGATGCACGGGTCGGTGGGGTTCTTGTCGTACATGACGTGCACGACGTCGCTGTAGGGCGCGGCCTCGTTGACGAACCTGCGGCCGGCCGCGTTGATCATCAGGCCGCCGGGCAGCGTGCGTTCGGCCAGGCAGAAGTACGGGGAGCCGGGGGTCGGGATGGCAGGACCCCACCAGGCGTCGTCCATCAGGTCGAGAGCGGCGCCGGCGCGCTGGCCCGCGCGGTGGCCGTCGCCGGTGTTCTCCTTCGCGCCGACCGTCCACTGTGTACCGATCGGCTGGCGTTGGTACTGGGCGCGCATGGCGGCG
This sequence comes from Lentzea sp. NPDC058436, assembly GCF_042721515.1. Lineage (NCBI taxonomy): Bacteria > Bacillati > Actinomycetota > Actinomycetes > Pseudonocardiales > Pseudonocardiaceae > Lentzea > Lentzea sp. NPDC058436. The sequence goes on along the minus strand of NZ_JBHXLF010000002.1, from coordinate 963,364 downwards.
TTGTGCTCGAAGCCGCCGGAGCCCATGATCACGCCACGGCGGGCGCGCACGACTCCCCTTGAGGTCAGCACTCCGCGCACTGCGCCGTTCTCCACCACGAGGTCCTGCAGGCCTGTGTTCAGCCACACCGGGACGTTCGACTGCAGCAGGCCCGCGCGCAGGCCACCGGCCAGTGCCTGGCCCATCGTCAGCGGCTTCTCCCCCGCCAGTGAGGCCGCCGCACCTCGGGCGAGTGCCGCGGCGGCCGTCGCGGCGCCCTTCGCGTTGACCAGGGCGAGGGCGAGCCACTTGTAGTCCGCGCCGTAGATGACCATGCCCGCCGGCGTGGCGAGGTAGGGCGCGTTCAGGTTCGCGAGCTCGGCGCCGAGGACGCGGCCGTCGAGCACCTCCGGTTCGATCGAGCGGCCCTTCGCGATGCCGCCGGGGAACTCGGGGTAGTAGTCGCTGTAGCCGTCCATGTGCCGGAAGCGCAGCGGGCTGTTCCGCATGACGAACGAGATCATCTGCGGCCCTTGCGACAGGTAGGCCTGCTGACGGGCCAACGGGATGTTGCCCACCACCGCCGCCAGGTACTGCGCGGCCTTCGCGGGCGTGTCCGGGACTCCCGCGGCGAGGATCACCTCGTTGTTGGGGATCCAGATGCCGGCGCCCGACCGCGCGGCCGAGCCGCCGTACGTCGGGGCCTTCTCCACGACCACGCAGCTCAGGCCGCGCTTGGCGGCCGTCAGCGCGGCGGTCATGCCCGCCGCGCCCGCGCCCACCACCACGACGTCGAACTCGCCGAGGTCCGCGGCGGCGGAACCGGGCTTGACCAGTCCGGAGGCCAGCGCGAGGCCGGCTCCGGCGAGCACCTGACGGCGGTTCAGGTTCACGGTGTCACTCCAGACATCGTCTTCCGGTGGTCCCAGCTGGCGGTCTTCGTCGGACGGAAGATCACGGCGACGCGCCTCGACATCGCCTTGCGCAACGCGTCACGTGCCTGCGGGTCGTCGCCGACCTCGCCGAAGTTGCGCGCCACCACGGCGTCCACGACCGGGCCGAGGTCCGTGAACTCCGTGACGCCCTCCATGTGCACGCCGCGCAGCTGGTCGTAGGACTCCCCCGCCTCGGCCAGCACGCTGCAACGCGGATCACGTCGCAGGTTCATGATCTTCTGCGACTTGCGGTCCGTGCAGAACACGATCTCGCCGTCCACCCACGCGAACCACATCGGCGCCAGGTGCGGCAGCCCGTTGCGTCCGATCGTGGCCACGATCAACGTCTTCTGCCCGCGCAGGAACTCCTCGACCTCGCCGGCCGACATCCTGATAGCATCACGCACGGTCCCGCAGCTTTCGCTTGTACAACTTGCCATTGGGATCACGCGGCAGTTCGGTCATGTACTCGACCGTGCGCGGCAGCTTGAACTTGGCGAGCCGCGTGCGCGCGAACTCCAGCAGTTCCTCGGTCAGCGCCTCGTCCCCGTCCACCCCGTCCACGGGCTGCACGACGGCCTTGATCGCCTCGCCCCAGTCCGCGTGCGGCACACCGAACACCGCCACGTCCGCGACCTTCGGGTGGCAGATCAGCTCGCCCTCGATCTCGGCCGGGTAGATGTTCACGCCACCCGAGATGATCATGTCGTTCTTGCGGTCGCACAGGAACAGGTAGCCGTCGGAGTCCAGATACCCGATGTCCTGCAACGTGAACAGCTTCCCGACGCGCGCGGCACGGGTCTTCTCGGAGTCCTTGTGGTACTCGAACGTCGAGTCACCCATCCGCATGTAGACGAGCCCCTGCTCGCCCACCGGCAGCTCGGTGCCGTCCTCGCCCAGGATCTTGATCTCGGACGTCGGCCACGGCAGCCCGACGGAACCCGGCTTGCGCAACCACTCGGTGGCGCTGATCGCGGTTCCGCCGCCCTCGGTGGCCGCGTAGTACTCGATCACGACCGGTCCCCACCAGTCGAGCATGCGGCGCTTGACCTCCAGCGGGCACGGCGCGGCGCCGTGGATCATCGAACGCAGCGAACCCATGTCGTACTTGGCTTTGACGTCGTCCGGCAGCGCCAGCAGGCGGTGGAACTGGGTCGGCACCATGTGGCTGTGGGTGACCTTGTGGCGTTCGATCAGCCGCAGCATCTCCTCCGGCGCCCAGTGGTCCATGAGCACCGCGGTGTGGCCGAGCTGGATGGAGATGGTCACGAAGTTGAGCACGGCCGTGTGGTAGAGCGGAGAACCGCACAGGTGCACGTGCCCGTCGTGCGGCTTGATGCCGAAGATGCCGAAGAACCAGGGGGCGGACGGCGGCACGTTGTCGGGATCCGCGCCGGTCAACGGCCTGCGCACGCCCTTCGGCCGCCCGGTGGTGCCGGACGTGTAGAGCATCGGTGAGCCGGTGGTCCGGCCGTCCGGCCTGCCCTCCTCGCCCTCGCCGAGCGTCGCCAGCGGTGCGAAACCCTCGATCTCACCGACCGCGAACCGCGCCTCGGCGGGCAGACTCGCCGCGGCTTCGGCAGCGGCGGCGGCAAAGCGTTCGTGCGCGACGAAAGCCTTGGCACCGCTGTCCTGCACGAGATACGCGACCTCGGCCCCGGTCAGGTGCCAGTTGGCCATCACGACGTAGAGGCCGGTCTGGTAGGCGGCGAAGTACACCGCCACCAGGTCGGCGCTGTTGGGCAGCATCAGCACGATGCTGTCGCCGGGTTGCAGGCCCAGTGCCCGGAACCCGCGCCCGTAGCGGTTCGCGTCGTCCGCGAGCCCGGAGTAGGTGATCTCGCGACCACTCGGATCGACCAGCGCGGTCAGGTCCGGCTGATCGGCAGCGATGTTCCAGAGTCCTGTGACCACACCCTCAAAGTAGAACGCGTTTCACCTACTGACAAGCCTCCGACAAGGCCTTGATCGAGGCAACGTCGCGGCATCCGACGAGCAGCGTCGTGACGCCCGCCTTCTCCCACCGGCGGACCTCCTCGCGCACGTGCTCGGCGTCGCCCACGATGCTGATCTCGGCCACCAGCTCGTCCGGGACCACCCGCGCCGCCTCGTCCTTGCGCCCGGCCTGGAACAGCTCGCCGATGTCGCGCACGACCTCGCCGTAGCCCATGCGCGTGAACACCTCGGCGTGGAAGTTCATGCCGGGCGCGCCCATTCCGCCGATGTAGAGAGCGACGAACGGCTTCAGCATGGCCCGCACCGACGCCGGATCGTCCGTCACGACGACCTGGCAGGTGGCGGCGACCTCGAAGTTCTCCCTGCTCCGGCCCGACTTGGCGAAGCCCTCGTCGAGCCACTCGTCGTACATGCCGGCAAGCCTGGGCGCGTAGTAGATGGCGAGCCACCCGTCCGCGATCTCCGACGTCAGCGCGACGTTCTTCGGACCCTCGGCGCCCAGCCAAATGGGCAGGTCAGCGCGCAACGGGTGGGTGATGGGCTTGAGCGGCTTGCCCAGCCCCAGAGCACCAGGCCCCTGGTACGGCAACGGGTAGTGCGGACCGTCGTTGCGCACCGGCGCCTCGCGGGCCATCACCTGCCTCAGGATCGACACGTACTCCCTGGTCCTGGCCAGGGGTTTCGCGAACGGCCGCCCGTACCAGCCCTCCACGACCTGCGGCCCCGAGACGCCGAGCCCGAGGATGAACCTCCCGCCGGACAGGTGGTCCAGCGTCAACGCGTGCATCGCGCAAGCGGCCGGCGTGCGCGCCGACATCTGCACGACGGACGTGCCGAGCCGCACCCTCGAAGTCTCGGATCCCCACCACGCCAACGGGGTGAACGCGTCCGATCCCCACGCTTCCGCGGCGAAGACCGCGTCGAAGCCGAACTCCTCCGCCGCCGCCACGAGTTCGGCGGCGTTCAGGGGCGGCTGAGCACCCCAGTACCCGAGCTGCAGACCGAGCTTCATGCACCCATCTTGCCACCATTTCGAGAACCTGTTTCACTTTGATCTGTGACTCGGCCGCTGAGTGCTCCGCTCGACGTTGGCTTCGACTACACGCGTTCCCTCGGCCCGACGCTGGGCCGGTTCCTCTCTGATCTGCGCCGCCGCAGGGTGACCGGGATCCGGGGAAGTGACGGGCGCGTGCACGTGCCGCCGCTCGAATACGACCCCGTGACCGCCGAACGCCTCCACGAGTTCGTGGACGTGACGGCGACCGGTGTCGTGCGCGGGTGGTCGTGGATTCCCGAGCCCCTCGAAGGACAGCCGCTAGACCGGCCGTTCGCGTGGGCGCTGATCCAGCTCGACGGCGCGGACACCTCGATGCTGCACGCCGTCGACGCCGGTTCGCCGGACCGGATCTCCACCGGAACACGCGTGCGTGCGAGGTGGCGTGAAGAACGGGTCGGCGCGATCACCGACATCGAGTGCTTCGAGATCTCCGACGAGCCCGCCGCGGAACCGGCCGACGCCGAGGACGTCACGATGGTGACCACGCCGGTGAACCTGCACTACACGCACTCGGCGTCACCGACGGAGGACCCGTTTCTGCGCGGCCTCATGGAAGGCAGGCTGATCGCCCAGCGCTGCCCGTCGTGCGAGAAGGTCTACTTCCCGCCGCGACCGGCCTGTCCCACCGACGGCGTGCCGACGACGGACCAGATCGAGCTCTCCGACCGCGGCACGATCACGACGTTCTGCGTGGTCAACGTGCCGTTCCTGGGCCAGCGCATCCCGCCGCCGTACGTCTCGGCGTACGTGCTGCTCGACGGCGCGGACATCCCGTTCCTGCACCTGCTGCTCGGCGTCGCGCCCGAGGACGTGCGGATGGGCATGCGCGTCGAGGCGGTCTGGAAGCCGCGCGAGGAGTGGGGACCGACGATGCAGAACATCGACCACTTCAAGCCGTCCGACGAACCGGACGCGCCGTTCGACTCCTACTCCCAGCACCTGTGAGGCTCGCGTGCGTGACATTGCGGTAGTCGGCTTCGCGCAGACGCCCTGCGTGCGCGAGACCGACGGCACCACCAACGGTGTCGAGATGCTGGTCCCGATCTTCCACGAGGTGCTCGGCGGCCTGGGACTCACCAAGACCGACATCGGCTTCTGGTGCTCGGGCTCGTCGGACTACCTGGCCGGGCGGGCGTTCTCGTTCGTCTCGGCGGTGGACGCGATCGGCGCCTTCCCACCGATCGCCGAGTCCCACGTCGAGATGGACGCGGCCTGGGCGCTGTACGAGGCGTGGGTGAAACTGCTCTGCGGAGAGATCGACACCGCCTTGGTCTACGGCTTCGGCAAGTCGTCAGCGGGCCAGTTGCGGCGGGTCATGGCGATGCAGCTCGACCCCTACCTCGTCACTCCGCTGTGGCCGGACACGCTCGGCCTCGCCGGCATCCAGGCGCGGATGGGCATCGAGAACGGGCTGTGGGACGAACGCGCGATGGCGTCCGTGGCCGCGCAGAGCCGTGCCAACGCGCTGTCGAACCCACTGGCCCAGCTGTCCGGTGAGGTCGACGCCGACGAGCTGCTGAGCCTTCCGTACGTGGCGGACCCGTTGCGGCGTCACGACTGCGCCCCGATCACGGACGGCGCGGCCACCATCGTGCTGGCCGCCGGTGACAAGGCGCGCGAGCTGTGCGAACGCCCCGCGTGGATCACCGGGCTGGCGCACCGCGTCGACTCACCGTCGTTCGGCACGCGTGATCTCACAACCTCCCCGTCCACGGTCGCCGCGGGCAAGGCGGCGGGCGCCGACGGAGTCCAGGTCGCCGAGCTGCACGCGCCGTTCAGCCACCAGGAGATCCTGCTGCGCCAGGCACTCGGGCTCGGTGACGACGTGCGCGTCAACCCGTCGGGCGGGGTGCTCGCGGGCAACCCGATGTTCTCCGCCGGTCTGGCGCGCATCGGCGAGGCCGCGCGCCGGATCCACGACGGCACGGCCCAGAAGGTCCTCGGGCACGCGACCAGCGGCCCGTTGCTCCAGCAGAACCTCGTCTGCGTCATGGAAGGGCGGGAGTAGATGCGACCGGCAGCAGTGGTCGGCACCGGCCAGACGCACCACGCCGCGAAGCGCCTCGACGTGTCGATGGCGGGCCTGTGCCGCGAGGCGATCGACCGCGCGATGGCCGACGCCGGCGTCGACTGGTCCGACATCGACGCCGTGGTGCTCGGCAAGGCACCTGACCTGTTCGAGGGCGTGATGATGCCCGAGCTGTTCCTCGCGGACGCGCTGGGCGCCGTCGGGAAACCGTTGCTGCGCGTGCACACCGCCGGTTCGGTCGGCGGCAGCACGGGCAACGTGGCCGCGTCGCTCGTCCAGTCCGGCGTCCACGACCGCGTGCTGGCCGTGGCGTTCGAGAAGCAGTCCGAGTCCAACGCGATGTGGGCGCTGTCCGTGCCGACGCCGTTCACCATGCCGGTGCACGCGGGCGCGGGCGGCTACTTCGCACCGCACGTGCGTTCCTACATCCGCCGGGCGAGCGCACCTGAGCACATCGGCGCGATGGTCGCCGCCAAGGACCGCCGCAACGGCTCGAAAAACCCCTACGCACACTTGAAACAACCGGACATCACCGTCGAGTCGGTGCAGGCCTCCACCATGCTGTGGGACCCGATCCGGTACGACGAGACGTGCCCGTCGTCGGACGGCGCCTGCGCGGTCGTCATCTCCTCCGAACCCACCTCGGGCAAGGCGGCCTGGATCCGCGCGACCGCGATGCGCACCGAGCCGACGACGTTCGCCGGCCGCGACCAGGTCAACCCGCAGGCCGGTCGCGACGCCGCGAAAGCGCTGTGGAAGCAGGCGGGCATCACCGACCCGCTGTCCGAAGTGGACGCCGCCGAGATCTACGTGCCGTTCTCCTGGTTCGAGCCGATGTGGCTGGAGAACCTCGGCTTCACCGACGTCGGCCAGGGCTGGAAGCTCACCGAGGCGGGCGAGACCGAGATCGGCGGCCGCCTGCCCGTGAACCCGAGCGGCGGCGTGCTCTCGTCCAACCCCATCGGCGCGTCAGGGCTCCTGAGGTTCGCCGAGGCCGCGATGCAGGTCATGGGCACCGCAGGAGACCACCAGGTCGACGGCGCGCGGGTCGCGCTGGGCCACGCCTACGGCGGTGGTTCGCAGTTCTTCGCCATGTGGGTCGTCGGATCGGAGAAGCCATGAAGTTCACGGTCGGCATCGCCATGAGCCCGCTCGACCAGCTGACCGAGTTGGCCCAGACCGCCGAGGAGTGCGGTTACGCCTCCATCGCGCTGCCGGACTCCCTCTTCTTCTCGGAGAAGGTCTCCGCGGACTACCCGTACACGCCGGACGGCTCGCGGATGTGGAACGCCGACACCCCGTGGGTCGACCCGTTCGTCGCGGCGGCCGCGATGGGCGCGGTGACGTCCCGGATCAACTTCTACACCCAGGTCCTGAAACTGGGCTCCCGCAACCCGCTCCTGCTCGCGCGCCAGGTCGGGTCGGTCGCGCACCTGACCGGCAACCGGTTCGGGTTCGGCGTCGGCCTCGGCTGGTCGCCGGAGGAGTTCGAGTGGTGCGGCGTGCCGTTCAAGAACCGCGGCCCGCGCGTGGACGAGATGATCGACGTGCTGAAGCTCGTGCTGGGCGGCGGCATGGTCGAGTACCACGGCGACTACTTCGACTTCGACCGGCTGCAGATGTCGCCGGCACCCACTTCGCCGGTGCCGTTCTACGTCGGTGGCCACTCCCCCGCCGCGTTGAAGCGCGCTGCCCGCGTCGGTGACGGCTGGACGTCGGCGATGATCAAGTTCGAGGAGCTGAAGTCGGTCATCGCGACGCTCGACGACCTGGGCGCGTTCGAGAAGCCGTTCGAGATCCAGGCCGTGTGCATCGACCGGTTCGGGCTCGACGGGTACAAGCAGCTGGCCGAGGTGGGCGTGACCGACACGATCGTCGTGCCGTGGCTGTTCTACGGCGTCGGTTTCGACGGCAGCCTGCAGGCCAAGAAGGACGGACTTCGGCGCTTCGCCGACGAGGTGATCGGAGAGCTCGCGTGACCGCAGTGACCTGGACGGCGTCCAAGACCGAGACACCCGCCCGCGTGGCCTCCTGGCGTTCGATGGAGGCCGTGTCCAGCGGCAAGAAGGACGAATGGCTGGCCCTCTTCGCCGAGGACGCCGTCGTCGAGGACCCGGTGGGCCCGTCGATGTTCGACAACGAGGGCAAGGGCCACCACGGCAAGGAGGCGATCGCGGCCTTCTGGGACCTCGCGATCGCCAACGTCGAACGCTTCGAGTTCGCGATGCACGACTCGTTCGCGGCCGGTTCCGAGTGTGCGAACGTCGGCACGATCACCGCGTTCCTGCCCGGTGGCGCGCGCGTCGACACCGAGGGCGTGTTCGTCTACAACGTGGGCGAGGACGGCCTGATCAAGTCGATGCGGGCGTTCTGGGAGACCGAACGCGCGATGGCGACCCTGCGCATCGAGTCCTGAACACGTGGCGAGGCCCCCTCCGCGACACCGGAGGGGGCCTCAGTCGTTCTCACGCGTACTGGACGCGGAACTCCTTGATGCCGTTGAGCCAGCCCGAACGCAGCCGCCGCGGCTCGGCGACCTGCCTGATGTTCGGCATGGCGTCGGCGATCGCGTTGAAGATCAGGTCGATCTCCAGCCGGGCGAGGTTCGCGCCGATGCAGAAGTGCGCGCCACTGCCGCCGAACCCGAGATGCGGGTTGGGGTCGCGGGTGATGTCGAACGTCTCCGGGCTCTCGAAGACCTCCTCGTCGAAGTTGGCCGACGAGTAGAACATCCCGACCCGTTGCCCCTGCTTGATCTCCACGCCGCCGAGCTCGGTGTCGGCCATCGCCGTGCGCTGGAACGACACGACCGGCGTGGCCCAGCGGACGATCTCGTCGCCGGCCGTCGCGGGGCGCTGGTCCTTGAACAGCTCCCACTGCTCGGGGTGGTCGAAGAACGCCTTCATGCCGTGCGTGATGGCGTTGCGCGTGGTCTCGTTGCCCGCCACGGCGAGCAGGAGCACGAAGAACCCGAACTCCTCGGACGCGAGCCCGGCGCCGTCCACGTCGGCCTGGACGAGCTTGGTGACGATGTCCTGGCGCGGGCACTTGCGCCGGTCCTCCGCCATCGTCCACGAGTAGCCGAGCAGCTCGGTGGCCGCGGTCAGCGGCTCGATCTCGAACTCGGGGTCGTCGTAGGCGATCATCTGGTTCGACCAGTCGAAGATCTTGCGCCGGTCGTCCTGCGGGATGCCGATCAGCTCGGCGATGGCCTGCAGCGGCAGCTCGCACGCCACGTCCGAGACGAAGTCACCGCTGCCCTTCTCCAACGCCTCCGCCACGATCCGCTCGGCGCGGGAGGCGAGCGCCTCGCGCAGGCTGTTCACGGCGCGGGGCGTGAATCCGCGCGAGACGATCGCGCGCTGCTTGGTGTGCGTCGGCGGGTCCATGTTGAGCAACAACAGCCGCTGCATCTCGATGTTGTCGCGCGGCATGTCCTCCTTGAACCGGATGATCGCCGTGTTCTCGCGACTGGAGAAGAGTTCGCTGTTGCGCGAGATCTCCTTGACGTCGCGGTGCTTCGTCACGACCCAGAAGCCGTCGTCGGGGAACCCGGCCGATCCCTGCGGGATGGAGTTCCACCAGATCGGCGCGGTCTGGCGCAGTTCGGCGAACTCCTCGAACGGCAGCCTGCTCGCGTACATGTCGGGGTCGGTGAAGTCGAAGCCTTCCGGGATGCGCGGCTTGCTCACGAGCAACCTCCTAGGTGGAACGCGTTCTATCCGATTCAAACACGGTTGCGCCTTGTGTTGAAGCCCCCACACGGCCAATCTGGAGCTTCACAGGAACGTGTTCTAGTTTCCAGCCTAGGAGGCTCGCGTGGGCAGTCCGGTGATCGTGGGAGCGGTGCGCACGCCCATCGGCAGGCGGAACGGCTGGTTGTCCGGCCTGCACGCGGCCGAGCTCCTCGGCGCGGCACAACGAGGTCTTCTTGACAGGACCGGTCTTGATCCGTCCACCGTCGAACAGGTCATCGGCGGCACCGTCACCCAGGCGGGCGAGCAGTCGAGCAACATCACCAGGACCGCCTGGCTGCACGCCGGCCTGCCGCAGACCACCGGCGCCACCACGATCGACGCCCAGTGCGGCTCGGCCCAGCAGTCCACGCACCTCGTCGCCGGACTCATCGCGGCGGGCGTCATCAACGCCGGCATCGCGTGCGGCGTGGAGGCGATGAGCCGCGTGCCGTTGCGCAGCAACATCAGCGAGACGACCGGCCTGCCCCGCCCCGACTCGTGGACGATCGACCTGCCCAACCAGTTCGTCGCCGCCGAACGGGTGGCCGCCCGGCGTGGCATCGGCCGCGAGGAGGTCGACCGGTTCGGCGTCCAGTCGCAGAACCGGGCGCGGGCGGCGTGGGCGGCGGGCCGGTTCACCGCAGAGGTCGTGCCGGTGAAGGTCGGCGAGGACCTGGTGGACACCGACCAGGGGCTCCGCGAGACGTCCCTCGAAGCGCTGGCCACGCTGAAGCCCGTCGTACCGGACGGCGTGCACACCGCCGGCACGTCGTCGCAGATCTCGGACGGCGCCTCGGCCGTGATGGTCGTGGACGAGGAGTTCGCGCGGGCGCACGGCCTCACCCCGCGGGCGCGGATCGTCACGCAGTGCCTGGTCGGATCGGACCCGTACTACCACCTGGACGGGCCGGTCGACGCCACCGCGCGGCTGCTGGAGCGCAGCGGCATGAAGATGGCCGACATCGACCTGTTCGAGGTCAACGAGGCGTTCGCCTCCGTCGTCCTGTCGTGGGCGTCGGTGCACCGGCCGAACCTGGACCGGGTCAACGTCAACGGCGGCGCCATCGCCATCGGCCACCCCGTGGGCAGCTCCGGTACGCGGCTGATCACGACCGCGCTGCACGAGTTGGAGCGCCGGGACGCGACGACGGCGTTGATCACGATGTGCGCGGGCGGTGCCATGGCGACCGGCACGATCATCGAACGGATCTGAGGTCGGCCGCCGGGTACGGGGTCCGCCGGCTCTCGTGCTGGAAGCGGCGGTAGAAGTCCTTCATGATCGCGGCGACGTCGTTGTGGCGGTGGAGGATCTGCTTGATTCGCGGCGGGACTCCTTGTGAGCGGGAGGAGTGCGAGAACCACCACACCAGGTGTGTGACGGTGTAGTGGCGGTCGTAGTCGTGGTGCTCGGTGAGGAACGCGGTCTCCTCCTCGGACAGGTCGAACCGGGAGGAGATCGCCAGGCCGTAGTCGGCGAAGTAGAGGCGTTCGCCGTCGGTGAGGACGTTCTGGAAGTGAGCGTCGAAGTGCAGGAGGCCCTGGGAGTTCATGAACTCCACGCCGGCTGCCACCGCTCCCACCTCGAACGCCGGGTCGTTGAGCCCACGCGAGGCTGTGGACGAAGCACTCCGGAAACGGCACGATGCTCGCAGCGGGGTTCCGCAGCGCCTCGATCCAGCGCCGGATCTCCGTTCCCCTGTCAGCAGCCGCCTCAGCCCCCGAAAGCAATTGCCCGGGCTGCGGCGGGCGCGCTCAGGAGTACATCAACGACGACCTCCGCGGTCGCACACCAGCACCCGTCTGCAGGAGGAACGTCGGGCCGGCAGCAGCACTCGTCGCCTACCGATACCGACCAGACGAGCGGTGTCAGCAGATCGGCGTCGTCGGACTCTCCGACCGCGGCTCCGGTCGTACAGCGGCAACGGCTTCACGAACACCCCGTGCCTCCGACGGCCGGCAAGACCGTCGGCACACCGATCCCCGCTTCACTCAGCCCGGCGCATTTCAGCAGGTCAGCGGACTACTGATCGCTGAGCCACGACAACGCGGCCCGCACGGCGGCGAGGCGGCTCACATGATCGAAGCTACTCGGCCCCGTACACCGGCACCGGGTGGTCGTCCGCAACGAGCTTGCGCACGACCGCACCCAGCTCGTCCGGCGACCAGCGCGAGCCCTTGTCGACCTCCGGCCCACGCCGCCAGCCGTGCACGACGCAGACGCGTCCGCCGTCGACCTCGAACATCCGCCCGGTCACGTCCCCTGCCTCCTCGCTGCCGAGCCACACGACCAGCGGTGAGATGTTCTCCGGCGCCATCGCGTCGAAGCCGTCCTCCGGTGCCGCCATCATGTCCGCGAACGTCGCCTCGGTCATCCGGGTCCGCGCGGCCGGGGCGATGGCGTTGACCGTGATGCCGTACCTGGCCAGTTCGGCTGCCGCGACCAGCGTCATCGAGGCGATGCCCGCCTTGGCCGCAGAGTAGTTCGCCTGGCCGACGCTGCCGAACAGGCCCGCGCCGGACGACGTGTTGATCACCCTGCCGGAGACGCGCCCGCCGGCCTTCGCCACGCCACGCCAGTGCGCTGCGGCGTGGTGCAGCGTCGCGAAATGACCCTTCAGATGAACCCGGACGACCTCGTCCCACTCGTCCTCGGCGCAGCTCACGACCATGCGGTCGCGCACGATGCCGGCGTTGTTCACGAGCACGTCCAGTCCGCCGAACTCCGACACCGCCGCCTCGACCAGCCGTTGCGCGCCCGCCCAGGTGCCGACGTCGTCGGTGTTGACGACCGCTCGGGGCCCGATAAGCTCCGCCACCTCGCCCGCGACCGCCGCCGACAGGTCGTTCACCACGACCCTGTAGCCGGCGGCACCGAACGCCAGCGCGTGGGCACGGCCGATGCCTCGGCCCGCCCCCGTCACGATCACGACCCGGCTCATGAAGGACCTCCATCGGCTGCGGTCAGGAACGCGGGTGCCTCTCCCCCGCCGTGCACGACCAGGGTCGCGCCGCTCACGTAGGACGCGAGCGGTGAAGCCAGGAACACCGCACAGGCTCCGACCTCGTCCGGCGAGGCGAGGCGCCCCAACGGCACGGTCTTCGCCACGGCCTCGATCCCGGCCTCGGAGCCGTAGTGCAGATGCGACTGCTCGGTGCGCACCATGCCCACGGCCAGCGCGTTGACCCGCACCTTCGGCGCCCACTCGACGGCCAGTGACGAGGTCAGGTTGTCGAGCCCGGCTTTCGCTGCGCCGTAGGCAGCGGTGCCGGGCGACGGACGCCGTCCGCTCACGCTGCTCACGTTGACGATCGAACCGCCACCGTCCTGCTTCTGCATGACGGAGTTGGCCGCCTGGGACACCAGCAGCGGTGCCAGCAGGTTCAGCTCGACGATCTTCGAGTGGAACCGCGGTGAGGCCTTGTCCGCCAACGCGAACGGCGCGCCGCCGGCGTTGTTCACCACGACGTCCAACCGGCCGTGTTCGGCGACGATCCCGGACACCAGGTCGGACACCTGGTCCGCGTCCCGCACGTCGCACGGCACGAAGGACGCGCCGTCGACCCCTGCGGGACGCCGAGCGCACGTCACGACGACGGCCCCGGCCGCGAGGAACGCGCGGGTGATGCCGAGACCGACACCCCGCACGCCGCCGGTCACCAGGACCACTGCTCCGTGAAGGTCCAGTTCCACAAGCACCTACCCCGGTCGCTTCGGCACTGCTAAATTACCAAGCAATCGCTTGGTTCGGAAGGCGGCTCCATGGGAATCTCCAGCAGCCACACCGAAAACGGCATCATCGAGGTCACCGTCGACTACCCCCCGGTCAACGCCATCCCGTCGCAGGGCTGGTTCGAGCTGGCCAGGGCCGTCGCGGCCGCGGGTGAGGACCCGGACGCGCGGGTGGTGATCCTGAGGGCCGAGAACCGCGGCTTCTGCGCGGGCGTCGACCTGAAGGAGATCCAGCGCGCCGAGGGGTACAACGCACTGGTGGCGGCGAACAGGGGGTGCGCCAAGGCTTTCGCGGCCGTGTACGACTGCGAGGTGCCGGTGATCGCCGCGGTGAACGGGTTCTGCCTCGGTGGCGGCGTCGGTCTGGTCGGCAACGCGGACATCATCGTGGCGTCCGACGACGCCACGTTCGGACTGCCCGAGGTCGATCGCGGGGCGCTCGGCGCGGCAACGCACCTGGCCAGACTCGTTCCGCAGCACCTCATGCGGACGCTGTATTACACCGCGCGCAACGTCAGCGCGCAGACCTTGCACCACCACGGCAGCGTCGTCGAGGTCGTGCCACGCGCACAGCTGGACGACGCGGCCCGTGAGATCGCCAAGGAGATCGCGAAGAAGGACACGTCGGTGATCCGGGCGGCCAAGGAGGCCATCAACGGCATCGACCCGCAGCGCGTGCACCAGAGCTACCGCTTCGAGCAGGGCTTCACCTTCGAGCTGAACCTCACCGGTGTGTCGGACCACGCCCGGCAGGCCTTCCTGGACGGAAACCATGCGCGACAAGCGAATGACAGCTGACGAGGTCGTCGGCACCATCAAGGACGGGATGACCGTCGGCATCGGCGGCTGGGGTTCGCGGCGCAAGCCGATGACGCTGGTCAAGGCGTTGCTGAGGAGTCCTGTCACAGACCTGACGGTCGTCACGTACGGCGGTGCGGACGCCGGGTTGCTGTGCGCGGCGGGCAAGGTCCGCAAGCTGGTCTACGGCTTCGTCTCGCTCGACTCGATCCCGTACGACCCGTGGTTCAAACGGGCGCGCGAGACCGGTGCGATCGAGGTCCTGGAGCTGGACGAGGGCATGTTCCAGACGGGGCTGCGGGCGGCGGCGCACCGGTTGCCGTTCCTGCCGATCAGGGCAGGCCTCGGCTCGGACGTTCTGAAGTACGCGCCCGAGCTCAAGACCGTGCGATCGCCTTACGACGACGGCGAAGAGCTGGTCGCCATGCCGGCGTTGAAGCTCGACGTCGCCCTGGTGCACCTCAACCGCGCCGACAGGCACGGCAACGCGCAGTACCTCGGGCCCGACCCGTACTTCGACGACCTGTTCTGCCTGGCCGCGGACCGGCGGTACGTCTCGTGCGAGCAGGTCGTGGAGACGTTCGACGGGCCGCCGCAGACGTTGCTGCTCAACCGGATGATGGTCGACGGCGTGGTGGAGGCACCGGGTGGTGCGGGGTTCACGAGCTGCGTGCCGGACTACGGCCGTGACGAGGCCCTGCAGCGCGAGTACGCCAACGCCGCCACGGACCTCGAACAGTGGCCCGGCTTCTACGAGAGGTTCGTCGGATGAGCGACATCACGCGAGCAGAGGTCTGCGTCGCCGCGTGCGCCGACCTGTTCCTCGGGGCCGGTGAGACGCTCGCCAGCCCGATGGGCCTCGTCCCGTCCCTCGGCGCGAAGCTCGCCCGCCTCACCTCCGAACCCGACCTGCTCCTCAGCGACGGCGAGGCGTTCCTGCTCACGCCCGAGTCCACTGTGGAGGGCTGGCTGCCGTACCGGAAGGTGTTCGACGTCGTCGCGCACGGCCGCCGGCACGTCGTGATGGGCGCGAACCAGGTCGACAGGTTCGGCAACCAGAACATCTCCGCGATCGGCGACCACGCCAGGCCGACCAGGCAGCTCCTGGGTTTCCGCGGCGCGCCGGGCAACACCGTCAACCACCGCACCAGCTACTGGGTGCCGCGGCACAGCCCGCGCGTGCTCGTCGAGGCGGTCGACGTCGTGTCCGGTGTCGGCTACGACCGGGCCGTCGGGCCGTTCCACGACGTGCACCGCGTCGTCACGAACCTCGCCGTGCTCGACTTCGGCACCCCCGACCACTCGATGCGCATCCTCTCGGTGCACCCCGGGGTGTCGGTCGACGAGGTCCAGAAGCAGACGTCGTTCCCGCTCGTCGCCGAGGACGTCACCGAGACCCGGCTGCCGACCGGCGAGGAACTCGACCTGATCAGGACGAGGCTCGACCCGGACGGCAAGCGGGACAAGGAAGTCCCGTCATGAGAACCGCGCTCACGGACCTGGTCGGCGTGCGGCACCCGGTCGTGCAGACCGGCATGGGCTGGGTCGCCGGCCCGCGCCTGGTGTCCGCGACCGCCGAAGCCGGTGGGCTCGGGATCCTGGCCTCGGCGACCATGACCTACTCCGAACTCGAAGCCGCGATCAAGGAGACCCGCTCTCGCACGTCCGCGCCGTTCGGGGTGAACCTCCGAGCGGACGCCCACGACGCCCCGGAACGGATCGACCTGCTGATCCGCGAACAGGTGAAGGTCGCCTCCTTCGCGCTGGCACCGAAACCGGACATGATCGCGAAGCTGAACGACGCCGGTGTCGTGGTGATCCCGTCGATCGGCGCGGCCAGGCACGCGGAGAAGGTCGCGAAGTGGGGCGCCCACGCGGTGATCGTGCAGGGCGGCGAGGGCGGTGGCCACACGGGAGGCGTGGCCACGACTCTGTTGCTCCCGAGCGTGCTGGACGCCGTGGACATCCCGGTGGTCGCGGCAGGTGGCTTCTTCGACGGACGAGGTCTCGCGGCGGCTCTCGCGTACGGCGCGGCCGGCATCGCGATGGGCACGAGGTTCCTGCTCACCCAGGAGAGCACGGTCCCGGACGCGGTCAAACAGGCCTACCTGCAACGGGATCTGAACGGCACGGTCGTGACCACGAGGGTCGACGGCCTCCCGCACCGGGTCCTGCGGTCCGACCTCGTCGAGCACCTGGAGAGGTCCGGGCGGGTCAGCAGTCTGGCGCGTGCCGTCACGAACGCGGCCAGGTTCCGGCAGCACACGGGGCTGACCTGGCGCGCGATGATCCGCGAGGGTCTGGCCATGAAGCACGGCAAGGAGCTCACGTGGTCGCAGGTGATCATGGCCGCGAACACGCCGATGCTCCTCAAGGCCGGTCTGGTCGAGGGCAGGACCGACGCGGGCGTGCTCGCGTCGGGTCAGGTCGCCGGACTGCTCGGCGACCTGCCGACGTGCGCGGACCTGATCGAGGCGATCGTGAAGGACGCCGAGGCGGCGATCGACCGGCTCAGAGACGTTCGATGATCGTCACGTTCGCCTGACCGCCGCCTTCGCACATCGTCTGCAACCCGAACCGGCCGCCCGTCCTCTCCAGCTCGTGCAGCAACGTCGTGAACAGCTTCGTGCCGGTCGCGCCGATCGGGTGGCCCAGGGCGAGCGCTCCCCCGTTGACGTTCACGCGTCCCAGGTCGATCTTCAGCTCCTTCGCCCAGGCCATGGCGACCGACGCGAACGCCTCGTTGATCTCGAACAGGTCGATGTCCGAAATGGACATACCGGCCCGTTCCAGCGCGTACTTCGTCGCCCTGATAGGCGCGGTGAGCATGTAGATCGGGTCGGAACCGCGGGCCGACATGTGGTGCACGCGGGCGCGGGGTGTCAGCTTGTGCTCGCGCACGGCCTGTTCCGACACGACCAGCACCGCCGAGGCACCGTCGGAGATCTGCGACGACAGCGCCGCCGTCGTCCGCCCGCCTGGCCGCAACGGCTGCAGCTTGGCCATCTTCTCGGCGCTGGTGTCCGGACGCGGGCACTCGTCGGCCGCGATCCCGTTGACCGGCGCGATCTCGCGGTCGAACCGGCCCTCCTTGATCGCGGTGATCGCCCGCAGGTGGCTCTGCAGCGCGAAGTCCTCCATCTCGCGCCGCGACAGGTCCCACCGCACGGCGATCAGGTCGGCCGCCCGGAACTGGCTGACCTCCTCGTCGCCGTAGCGGTGCTGCCAGCCCTCGCAGCCCTCGAACGGGCTGCCCGCCTGCGCACCTGCGGTCATGGCCGACCCGATCGGCACCTGCGACATGTTCTGCACGCCGCCCGCGACCACGACGTCGGCCGTGCCGCTCATCACCGCCTGCGCCGCGAAGTGCAGCGCCTGCTGGCTCGAACCGCACTGCCGGTCGACCGTCACGCCCGGAACCTGCTCCGGGAACCCCGCCGCCAGCCAGGACGTCCGCGCGATGTCGCCCGCCTGCGGCCCGACGGTGTCGACGCAGCCGAAGATCACGTCGTCCACGTCGATCGGGTCGACGTCGACCCGGTTGAGCAGCGCCGTGATCACGTGCGCGCCGAGATCTGCCGGGTGGACGTGGCTCAGTTCGCCACCACGCCTGCCCGCCGGGGTCCGCACAGCCTCGATGATGTACGCCTCGGCCACGAGGGGCCCTCCTTCAAGCTATGTCTTGGAGTTCTTCCGGCGGCCCGTGGCGATGCCGTCGAGCAGGATCGCGAGGTACTGGTCGGCCACCGCTTCCGCCTGCAGTTCGCCGTCCGGCCGGTACCAGCGCACGGCCACCCACACCGTGTCGCGGATGAACCGGTACGCGACGTCCACGTCGAGGTCGGCGCGGAACACGCCCGCGCTCATGCCCTCCTCCAGCAGCACCGTCCACAGCTTGCGGAACTCGACGCTGCGGTCGTCGATGTAGGAGAACCGCTCCAGGCCGGTGAGGTGCTTGGCCTCGTTCTGGTAGATCGCGACGGCGGCGTGCCGGGTGTCGATCGACTCGAACGACGCCACGACCAGCGCCTTCAGCGTCTGCTTCGGGCCGAGGCCCGCCTCGACGATCTCCCGGTACCGCGTGAACAGCTCGTCCAGGAACGTCCGCAGGATCTCGTCCACCATCGACTCCTTCGAGTCGAAGTGGTGGTAGAGGCTGCCGGACAGGATCCCCGCCGCGTCCGCGATGTCGCGCACGGTCGTCTGCCCGTACCCGCGTTCGGCGAACATCTTCGCCGCCAACGCGAGCAGTTCCTGCCTTCTGGTGCTCACCGGTCTTACCTTCCTCACGGGTGCTGACTGCTCACCGAGACGACCTCGCCCGTCAGGTAGGACGAGTAGTCGCTGGCGAGGAACACGATCACATTCGCGACCTCCCAGGGCTCGGCGGCGCGCCCGAAAGCCTCCCGGGACGCCAGTTCCGTCAGCAACTCCTCACTGGTGACCTTGGTCAAGAACGGGTGCGCCGCCAAGCTCGGTGCGACCGCGTTCACCCGGATGCCGTGCTCGGCGACGTCCATCGCGGCGCACCTGGTGAGCGCCATGACTCCCGCTTTCGCTGCGGCGTAATGGGCTTGACCCTTCTGAGCGCGCCAGCCGATCACACTGGAGTTGTTAACGACGACACCGCTTCGTTGGACGACCATTTGGCGTAGCGCGGCCCTGGTGCAGCGGAAGGTGCCGTTCAGCGTGACGTCGAGGACTCTCGCCCACTCGTCGTCGGCCATGTCCAGGACGGACTTCTCGCCGCCGAGGCCGGCGTTGTTGACCATCACGTCGATGCGGCCGTAGCGCGCGACCGTCTCGTCGACCAGGTTCCGCACCTGCTGCTCGTCGGTGACGTCGCACGGAACGGCGTGCGCGGTGCCGAGTGCCTCGTGCGTCTCCTTGAGGCGGCGCTCGTGCCAGTCGCTGATGACCACGGTGGCGCCCTCTTCGAGGCACCTCTTCGCGGTCGCGCTGCCGATGCCGGTGCCCGCCGCGGCCGTGACCACGACGATCTTGTCCCTGAGCAGGTCGTGGCCGGTCATCGCGGCAGCCCCAGGATCCGGTGGGCGATGATCTCGCGCTGGATCTCGTCCGAGCCGCCGTAGATCGTCTCCGCGCGGCTGAACAGGAACGTGCTCTGCCACTCGTTGCCGTCGATCATCGACTCGGGGCCGAGCGAGTCCATCGCGAGCTCGCCGAGCCTGCGGTGCCAGCTCCCCCAGAACAGCTTCAGCACGGACGCCTCCGGACCGGGCTCGTCGTTCAGCGTTCTCATGGTGTGCGAGCGCATGACGTGCAGTTCGAGCCACGCCCTGGTGAGGCGCTCGTCGTCCGGCTTGGTGGCCATGATCGCGTCGAGCTGCCGCCGGAAGCCGACCTGGTGACCGAGCATGGCGGTGCCGCGTTCGAAGCCGAGGGTGGCCATGGCGATCTTCCAGCCCTCGCCGGGCTCGCCCACGACGTTCTCGCGCGCCGTCACCGCTCCGTCGAAGAAGACCTCGTTGAACTCGGACGTGCCGGTGAGCTGGCGGATCGGCCGCACCTCGACGCCCGGCTGGTCCATCGGCACGAGCAGGTACGACAGGCCCTTGTGCCGCTGCGAGCCCGGTTCGGTGCGGCACAGCACGAAGATCCAGTCGGAGTAGTGCGCGTTCGACGTCCAGATCTTCTGGCCGTTGATCACCCACTGATCGCCGTCGAGAGCGGCCTTCGTCTGCACGGACGCGAGGTCCGAGCCCGCGCCCGGTTCGGAGTAGCCCTGGCACCACAGCTCGTCGAGCGTGCGGATCTTCGGCAGGAAGCGCTCCTTCTGCTCCGGTGTGCCGAACGCGACGAGCGTCGGGCCGAGCAGGCCCTCGCCGACGATGTCGACCTTCGCCGGTGCGTCGGCCTCCGCGTACTCCTCGTGGAAGATCACCTGTTCTTCCACACTGCGCTCGCCGGGCCAGCCGAGGCACGTCCACCCGCTCCTCGCGAGATGCCGGTGCCACCGCAGCCGCCCCTCGAACGCCTCGTGCTCGCGGCCGGGTCCACCCAGGCCGCGCAGCTCAGCGAACTCACCGACGAGGTTGGCGGACAACCATTCCCGCACCTCGCGCCGGAAGGACTCCATGCGCCATACTCTAACCTACCAAGCACTTGCTTTGGAGGGCGTTGTGGCCGTAGATCCAAGCAGGCAAACGGTTTCAGCCGTGCTCGACCGCGCCGCTGCTTCGTACATCGACGCGGAGGCGTTGGTGGACGGGGAGGTTCGCCTCACGTGGCTCGGGCTGCGTTCGGCGGTGCTCGACGCGGCCCGCGCGCTCGTGGGGATGGGCGTGCGGCCGGGAGATCGGGTCGCGTTGTGCGCGCCCAACTCGGCCCAGTGGGTCGTCGCGGCGCTCGGGGCGTTACGCGCGGGTGCGGCGCTGGTGCCGATCAACACGCGGTTCACCGCCACGGAGACCTTGGACGTGCTCCACCGCAGTGCCGCGCGGGTGCTGGTCGTGGAGGGCGAGTTCCTCGGACGCGACCGGGAGGCGGAACTCCGTTCCCTGTCCGCGGAGCTGCCCTCCGTGGTGCGGTTACCGGCTTCGTGGGTGGCGGTCGACGTTGATCTGCCGGCGCTCTCCGAGGACGCGTTGTGCGACGTCATGTTCACGTCCGGCACGACCGGGCGCAGCAAGGGGGCGATGAGCGCGCATCGGCAGTCGCTCGGAGTGGCCGAGGCCTGGGCTTCCTGTGGTGAGCTGACGGCCGCCGACCGCTACCTGATCGTCAACCCCTTCTTCCACACCTTCGGCTACAAGGCGGGGATCCTGGCCTGCCTGCTCAGCGGTGCGACGATCGTGCCGCAGCCGGTGTTCGACGTCGTGGAGACGATGCGGCTGGTCGAACGCGAGCGGATCACCGTGCTGCCGGGGCCGCCGACGATCTTCCAGACGTTGCTCGACCACCCCGAGCGCGGCTCGTTCGACCTGTCGAGCCTGCGGCTGGCGGTCACGGGTGCCGCGGTCGTGCCGGTGGCGTTGATCGAGCGGATGCGGTCGGAGCTGTCCCTGACCGTGCTCACCGCCTACGGGCTGACCGAGGCGGTCGTCGCCACGATGTGCCGGCCCGGCGACTCCCCTGAGACGGTCGCGCACACCTGCGGAGCGCCGATGGCCGGGTTCGAGCTGCGGCTGGGGACGCAGGACGAGGTGTTGTTGCGCGGCCCCAACGTGATGCTCGGGTACCTCGACGATCCCGAGGCCACCGCTGCCGCCGTGGACGCCGGCGGCTGGTTGCACACGGGTGATGTCGGACGGATCGACTCCCGCGGGTACCTGTCGATCACGGACCGGCTCAAGGACATGTACATCTGCGGCGGGTTCAACGTGTACCCGGCCGAGATCGAGCAGGCGCTGGCCCGGTTGCCCGGCGTCGCGGAGTCCGCTGTCGTCGGGATGGCGGACGCGCGGCTCGGCGAGGTGGGGCTCGCGTTCGTCGTGACGGCGCCGGGTTCCTCGCTCAGCGAGTCCGACGTGATCGGGTTCTGCCGCGAGCGGCTGGCGAACTACAAGGTGCCGCGCGCGGTCGAGTTCGTCCCGGCGCTGCCCCGCAACGCGATGGGCAAGGTCCTCAAAACCCAACTGCGCAAGGAGAACGCGTGACAGTCTCGTATGAGCGGCGGGACGCGGTCGCCGTCGTGACCATGAACCGACCGGAGTACCGCAACGCGCAGAACTCGGCGATGACCTACGCGTTGGACGAGGCCTTCACCCGCGCGGTCGACGACGACGAGGTCAAGGTGATCGTCCTGGCGGGCGCCGGCGACCACTTCTCCGCGGGCCACGACATCGGCTCACCGGGCCGCGACGTCGACACGTCGTTCGAGCGCAAGGCCGTGATGTGGTGGGACCACGTCGGTCGCGAGGGCGGTGACCTCCGGTTCGCCCGCGAGATGGAGGTCTACCTCGGCATGTGCCGGCGGTGGCGGGAGATCCCGAAGCCGACGATCGCGATGGTGCAGGGCGCGTGCGTGGCCGGTGGCCTGATGCTCGCCTGGATCTGCGACCTGATCGTCGCCTCCGACGACGCGTTCTTCGCCGATCCCGTGGTGCGCATGGGAATTCCGGGGGTCGAGTACTTCGCGCACCCGTGGGTGCTCGGGCCGCGCGCCGCCAAGGAGGTGCTGTTCACCGGCGACCGGTTCTCGGCCCAGCGCGCCTACGAGTGGGGCATGGTGTCGCGCGTCGTACCGCGTTCCTCGTTGGAGGAGTCCGTTTTCGAGCTGGCAGGGCGGATCTCGGCGATGCCGCGGTTCGGGCTCGCGCTGGCCAAGAAGGCGGTCAACCAGTCCGAGGACCTGATGGGCCTGCGCGCCGGGATGGACTCGGTGTTCGGGCTGCACCACTTCGCGCACGCGCACAACGCCGAGGTGAGCTCCGACGCGCTGGCCGGGATGGACGCCCGTGCGATGAAGAAGGCCTCCAGCTGATGGACCTGGATCTGGACGCTTCGACCCTGTCGTTCCAGGCCGAGGTGCGCGCCTGGCTGGCCGAGCACGTTCGTCCTCTGTCCTCGATGGACACCGCCGCGGGCTTCGAGGAACACCGCGCGTGGGAACGCTCGCTGGCCGCTTCACGCCTGTCGGTGGTGTCGTGGCCTGCTGCCTTCGGTGGCCGGGACGCGTCGTTGCTGCAGTGGCTGGTGTTCGAGGAGGAATACCACGCCTCCGGCGCGCCGGGCCGCGTCTCGCAGAACGGCATCTTCCTGCTGGCACCGACGTTGTTCGCGCACGGCACCGACGAGCAACGAGCCCGGATCCTGCCGTCGATGGCCCGCGCCGACGAGGTGTGGGCGCAGGCCTGGTCCGAGCCGGAAGCGGGGTCGGACCTGGCGTCGTTGCGCAGCACGGCCACCCG
The DNA here is from genome assembly GCF_042721515.1 of Lentzea sp. NPDC058436. Lineage (NCBI taxonomy): Bacteria > Bacillati > Actinomycetota > Actinomycetes > Pseudonocardiales > Pseudonocardiaceae > Lentzea > Lentzea sp. NPDC058436. The sequence continues at coordinate 940,270 of NZ_JBHXLF010000002.1, read as the reverse complement.
CTGCGACGGCGGCTGGCTGCTGCGGGGCCAGAAGACCTGGAGCTCGCGCGCGGCGTTCGCCGACAGGGCGTTCGGCCTGTTCCGCACCGGCCCCGGCGAACGCCACCGCGGCCTGACCTACCTGCTCTTCGACCTGCGTTCGGAAGGTGTCACGGTCCGCCCGATCAACCAACTCGACGGCGAACCGGGCTTCGCCGAGATCTTTCTGGACGACCTGTTCGTGCCGGACCAGGACGTGATCGGCGAGGTCGGCGACGGCTGGCGCGTGGCGATGAGCACCGCCGGCAACGAACGCGGCCTCACCCTGCGTTCGCCGGGCCGTTTCACCGCCGCGGCCGCGCGTCTGGTCGAGCTGTACCGCAAGAACCCGGACCCGGCGTTGCGCGACCGGGTCGTCGACGCGTGGATCGGCGCGCAGGCCTACCGCCTCCACACGTTCGGGGCTTTGTCCGCGCCGTTGTCCGGACCTGCCGCCAGCGTGACGAAGGTGTTCTGGTCGGAGCTGGACGTGGCTCTGCACGAGACGGCGCTGGACCTGCTGGGCGAGGTGGCGCCGGGGTGGCGGGACGGGTGGTCGTTCTCGCTGTCGGGGCCGATCTACGCCGGAACAAACGAGATCCAGCGCAACGTGATCGCCGAACGACTCCTGGGGCTGCCGCGATGATGTTCACGCTGTCGTCGGAGCAGACGGACCTCGCTGCCGTGGTGCACGACTTCCTGGGGGCGGGGAGGACCGATCTGGCCTCGCTCGGGGTGGACGAGGTCACGGACCCGGTCGACCTGGTGGTGGTGTTCGAGGAGGTGGGGCACCACGCGCTGGCGGGGCCGCTGATGGAGACGCTGGCGGTGGTGCCGGCGCTGGTAGGAGGGATCGGGGGCGAGGCCAGCGCCGTTGGCAGCTCTGGCACCTGTTCCGTGGCGTTCCCTCCCCTGATCCCCCACGCCGCCGAAGCCGACCGCTACCTCCTCGTCGAGGGCGACACCCTCCGCGAGGCCACCCCCACCACCGAACTCCAGTCCGTCGACCCCACCCGTCGCCTCGTCGAGCTCTCCCCCGGCCCGGTGATCGCCACCGACGTGCCCGCCGCACGCGCGTTCGACCTCGGCGTCCTCACCTGCTCGGCCCAACTCCTGGGCCTGGGCCGCGCGATGCTGGAGATGACCACCGAGTACGCCAAGGCGCGCGCCCAGTTCGGCAGGCCGATCGGCCAGTTCCAGGCGGTCAAGCACCACCTCGCGAACGTCCTCATCGGACTGGAGCTCGCCCGCCCGCTGGTGTTCGGCGCGGCCGTGACCATGACGCCGCGGGACGTCTCCGCCGCCAAGGTCGCCACCTCCGACGCCGCCTGGCAGGCCGCCCGCGTCGCGTTGCAGGTGCACGGCGCCATCGGCTACACCGGCGAGCACGAGCTCGGCCGGTTCCTCCTTCAAGCCCGAGCCCTGCGCACGGCGTGGGGCAGTCCGTCGATGCACCGAGCACGCGTGCTGGAGGCGTTGTGACACCGGAACAACTGGCGCTCAGGGACGCCGTCCGCGGCCTGCTCGACAAGCACTCGGACGTCCGCGCGGCCATCGAGACCCCGCACGGCTACGACAAGGACGTGTGGGCGCGACTCACTGACATCGGCGTCCTCCCGATCCCCGAACGGTACGGCGGATCGGGCGCGACCACCACGGAAACCCACATCGCCCTCGAAGAACTCGGCCGCACCCTCACACCCTCACCGCTGCTCGCCTCGACACTGGCGGTGCAAGCGTTGCTGGCGACCGGCAACGAGGAGGCGTGCCAACGGTTGCTGCCCCGGATCGCGGAGGGCACCGTCGCCACGCTCGTCTGGCCGTGGGACGGCACTCGGATCGGTCTGGACGGCCCCGCTCGCCACGTCCTGAACGGCGACACCGCCGAGATCCTCCTCGCCACCGACGGCACCGACCTGTACGAGATCGATCCCGGCGTCGCCCGCGAGCACACCCCGACGATGGACCAGACCCGCCGCCTCGCCACCGTTCACCTCGACCAGGCGGCTCTGACGCTCGTGGGCCCGTGGAAGCCCGAGGTCCGGGACGCGGCACTGGCGGCGCTCAGCGCGGAACAGGTGGGCACCGCCGCGAGGGCGCTCGAACTCACCGTCTCGTACACGAAGACTCGCGTGCAGTTCGGCAGGCCGATCGGGTCGTTCCAGGCGCTCAAGCACCGCATGGCCGACATGCACGTCCTGGTCGAGACGGCCAGGTCGGCAGCGCAGGCGGCGACGGACGAGGTGTCCGCGGCGGTCGCCAAGGTCTACTGCTCGGAGGCGCTGTTCAAGGTCGCGGCCGAGATGGTCCAGCTGCACGGCGGTATCGCGATCACTTGGGAGCACGACGCGCACCTGTACCTGAAGCGGGCGCACGGCAGCGGGCAGTTGTTCGGCAGTCCGGCCGTGCACCTCGAACGGCTCTGCACGGTGATTTAGGTCTGGCCCAGCACGCGGCGGAACGACGGGCACTCCAGGTGAGTGGGCGCCGGGCACGCCGCCGCGTGCCGCAGGTCGTCGCGCATCAACGCCAGCTTGCGGATCGTCGCGTCCAACTCGTCGGCCTTCGCCGCGAGCATCTCGCGGTTCGGTGACGGGCGGCCGTCCGGCGAGAACATCAGGGTGATCTCGTCCAGCGAGAACCCCGCGGTGCGGCAGACCGCGATCAACGCCAGCTGTTCCAGCACGGCCAGCGAGAACACGCGGGTCAGGCCCTGCCGCCGCACGGACGCGATCAGGCCGCGCTCCTCGTAGTAGCGCAGAGTGGAGGCCGGCACGCCCGAACGGCGGACCACCTCGCCGATGCCGATCTCAACGGTGTCCACGACACTTGACCTCAAGCCGACTTGAAGTAGGACGGTAGGAGCATGACATCTGAGGTGAACAGCGCGCAGGCCGCCTGGTGGAACGCCGCCGGGCAGGGGTGGGCGCAGGCGCAGGACATCGTGGGCGTGATGTTGCGGCCCTTCCAGGACGTGCTCGTGGAGGCCGCCCGGCAACGGCCGCGCACTAAAGTTCTCGACGTCGGCTGCGGTACCGGTGCCGTCACGCGGGCGATCGCCGAGGCGACCGGTGCGGCGTGTGTGGGCGTCGACATCGCCGAGTCGATGCTCGCGGCGGCGCGGGAGCACGGCAAGGCCGAGTTCGTGCGGGCGGACGCGCAGGTGCACTCGTTCGGCAGGAGCTTCGACCTGGTCGTGAGCCGGTTCGGGGTCATGTTCTTCGACGACCCCGCTGCCGCCTTCGGCAACCTGCTCAGGAGCACCACCGCGGGCGGTGAGCTGTGCTTCGTCACGTGGCGGGACAGGGCCGAGAACCCGTTCATGACCACCGCGTCCGAGGTCGCCGCGAGGCTGGCTCCCGACGCGCCGGCGCCCGATCCGAACGGGCCGGGGCCGCACTCGCTCGCGGACCCCGACCAGACCCGGGACCTGCTGAGCCGCACCGGGTGGGAGAACATCGGCATCGAACGCGTCGACCGGACCTGCACCATCCCCGAGTCCCTGCTGCTCCCGTACCTGAGCAACCTCGGCCCGATCTCCCGCGCGCTCCGCGAGGCGCCCGAGGAGGACCGCGGCCGGATGCTGACCGAGGTGCGGGGTGCGTTCGACGGTTTCGTGCACGGTGACGAGGTGCGGGTGCCCGCCGCCTGCTGGCAGGTCACCGCGTCAGCTCCACTCTGACTGGCGCTGCCAGGTCAGCAGGTTGTCGAGCACCTCGCCGGACCAGCCGCGCGTGTCCAGCTCGGCGTGCGAGGCGTAGCGGCCGCGGTAGAACAGCAGCGGCTGCGTCTCGCGCACCGGGCCCAACTCGACCACGGCGCCGACGACCATGTGGTGGTCGCCGGCGTCGTGCACGACCGACACCTCGCAGTCGATCCAGGTCAGGGCGCCGTCGAGCACCGGGGCACCGGTGGCCGACGGCGTCCACGAGATGCCCGAGAACTTGTCCGCGCCCGCCTTGCCGAACACCGTCGAGATCTCACGCTGGTCCTCCGCCAGCACGTTCACGCAGAACGAGCCGGAGGACGCCATCGCCGCCCAGCTGCGCGAAGTCCGTTGTGGACAGAAGACGACCAGCGGCGGGTCCAGCGACAGTGCCGCGAACGACTGACAGGCGAACCCGACCGGACCGTCGGCGGACATGCCGGTCACCACGGTCACCCCGGTGCAGAAGTGCCCGAGAACGGAACGGTAGCGGGCCCCTACTTCTGGTGGCCAACGCTGAAGTCGTGTCCCCACAGGCTCACCGCCGTGCTCTCGCGTGCGATCCAGTCCTCATCGTCGACCTGCCGTCCCTCGCAACCGAACTCGACGTCGAACCCGCCGGGCGTCTTCATGTAGAACGACAACATCAGGTCGTTGACGTGTCGGCCGAGCGTCGCCGACATCGGCACCTTGCGGCGCAGAGCGCGGTCCAGCGTCAGGCCCACGTCGTCGGTGTTCTCGACCTCGACCATCAGGTGCACGATCCCGCTGGGCGTCGGCATGGGCAGGAACGCGAGGCTGTGGTGGCGCGGGTTGCAGCCGAAGAACCGCAGCCACGCGGGTGGTCCGTCGGCGGGGCGGCCGACGAACTGCGGTGGCAGGCGCATCGAGTCGCGCAACCGGAACCCCAGCACGTCGCGGTAGAAGTGCAGTGCGGCCTCGTCGTCCGAAGTGGACAGGACGACGTGCCCGAGCCCCTGCTCCTCCGTCACGAACCGGTGCCCGTACGGCGAGACGACCCTCCGGTGTTCCAAAGCCGCGCCGTGGAACACCTCCAACGTGTTCCCGGACGGGTCCTCGAAGCGGATCAACCCGTTGACGCGTCGTTCCGCCAGGTCCTCGGCCGAACCCTCGACGTACGAGACACCAGCGGAGGCCAGGCGTTTCGCGACCTCCTCCAGTTCGGCCTCGGTGGCGGCCTCCCAGCCGGAGGCCTGCAGCTGGTCCTTCTCCCCCGGCACGATCACCAGTCGTGCCGGGAAGTCGTCCATCCGCAGGTACAACGCGCCGGGAGTCGAGCCCTTGCCCTCGACCATGCCGAGGACCTTGAGCCCGTACTCGCGCCACCGGTCCATGTCGGTGGCCTCGATCCGGAGATAACCCAGCGACCGGATGCCCATCACGCCTCCGTCAGGAAATCGAGGGCGAGCCTGTTGAACTCGTCGAACTTCTCGAGCTGCGCCCAGTGCCCGCATCCGCCGAACACGTGCAGTTGCGCGCGCGGGATCAGCTTCGTCGCCACCAACGCGCCGTCGAGCGGGTTGACCCTGTCCTCGCGGCCCCACACCAGCAGAACCCGTTGGCGCAGCTTGTAGGCCTCGCGCCAGAGCATGCCCTGCTCGAAGTCGGGACCGGAGAACGACTTCCCCAGCGCCGCCATGGATCGCAACGACTCCGGCTGACGGGCCGCCTCGAACCGTTCGTCGATCAGCTCCTCGGTGATCAGCGACTGGTCGAACACCATGATCCGCAGGAACTCCTCGATCTTCTCCCGCGTGGGCGTGCGGGCGAACGCGCTGAGCTTGCGCACGCCCTCGGTGGGGTCGGGCGAGAAGACGTTGAGCGACAACCCTCCTGGCCCCATCAGCACCAGCCGCCCTGCGCGCTTTCCGTGGTCCAGCGCGAACCGGACCGCGGTGCCGCCGCCCAGGGAGTTGCCCAGGATGTGCGCCTGCTCCACACCCAACTCGTCGAGCAGGTCCTTCAACGCCCTGGAGGCGAAGGAGAAGTACTGGTCGTGCTCGGCCGGCTTGTCCGACTGGCCGTAGCCCGGCATGTCGACGGCCAGCACCCGGAACGACTTCGCGAACACCGGGACGTTCGCGCGGAAGTTCGACAGGGCCGACGCACCGGGTCCGCCACCGTGCAGCATGACCAGCGTCTCGGCGTTGTCCGCGCCGGCCTCGTGGTAGTGCAGTCGCACGCTCATCAACGCTCCCTCAGAACAAGCCGTCGCGGACCTGGATGCCGAGCTCGTTCTTGCCGTACAGCACGAGCACGCGCTCCGGGTCGTTGCCCGCGTGCACCCGTGCGGCGTGCGCGTCGCGCCAGAAGCGGGGCAACGGCAGACCGGCGTTGATCGCCTTGCCGCCCGCGCTCTCGAAGAGCAGGTCGATCGCGGCGAGCGCCCGCCCGCTGCCGAGCACCTGATCCCGCCGGGCCCGCAGGCGCAGGTCGATCGGGATCTTCGTCTCGGCGACGGCGTGCGCCCACTCCTCGTTGATGTCCTTCTCCAGCGTCCACCACGCCACGTCGATGTCGGCCGCCGCGGTCGCGATCCTGACCTGTGCGAACGGGTCGTCGACCGACTTCTCCCCCAGGTACGCCGCCCGGACGCGTTCGCGGGTCGCGTCGACGTGCAGCGCGTACGCCCCGGTCGCCATGCCGATGATCGGCGCCGTCACCGCGTACGGGTGGATCGTCCCGTACGGCATGCGGAACAACGGTCCGGGGTTGACCTCCTGGCCGGGGCACTTGCACCGCGCCGTGTTCGACATGCTCAGCGCCCGGTACTCCGGCACGAACACGTCGTCCACCACGATGTCGTTGCTGCCGGTGCCGCGCAGGCCGACCGTGTCCCAGACGTCGTTGATCGTGTAGTCGGAGATCGGCAGCAGGAACGTGCGGAAGTCGACCGGCTTGCCCTCGTCGTTCATCACGAGGCCGCCGAGCAGCACCCACGTCGCGTGGTCGCAACCGGACGAGAAGCTCCACTTGCCGCTGAACCGGAACCCGCCCTCGACCGCCGTCGCGCGACCCGTTGGCGCGTAGGAGGACGAGATCCGGGTGTCCTGATCCTCGCCGAACACCTCGTCCTGCGCCTTAACGTCGAACAGCCCGACGTGCCACGGGTGCACGCCCAGCACCGAGGCGACCCAGCCCGTGGACCCGCAGGCGCTGCCGATCAACCGGACCGCAGCGTAGAAGTCGAGCGGGTGCGACTCGAAACCGCCGTACCGCGCCGGTTGCAGCATCCGGAAGAACCCGGTCTCCTGCAACGCCTTCACCGACTCCGGCGGCACCCTGCGCAGTTCCTCCGCCTCGGCCGCTCGTTCGGCGAGCGCCGGCAGCAGTTCCCGCACCTTGCCGAGGATTTCCTCGCTCATCGGACTTCCTCCCTGCTCAGCTCCAGTGCGATGTCGATCAGCTGGTCCTCTTGCCCGCCGACGAGCTTGCGCTCCCCCGCGCGGACGAGGATCTGCGCGCCGGACACGCCGTAGCGCTCGGCCTGCGTGTACGCGTGTTTGAGGAAGCTGGAGTAGACGCCCGCGTACCCCATCATCAGCGCCATCCGGTCGAGCAGGCACTCGTCGGGCATGACAGGCCGGACGACGTCCTCGGCCGCGTCCACGATCTTGAAGAAGTCGACGCCGGTCTCGAAGCCGAGCTTGTCGCAGACGCCGACGAACGCTTCGAGCGGCGTGTTCCCCGCTCCCGCACCGAATCCGCGCACGCTGCCGTCGATCTGCTTCGCGCCGGCCCGTGCCGCGGCGACGGAGTTCGCGACGCTCAGGCCGAGGTTCTCGTGCCCGTGGAAGCCGACCTGGGCGTCCGATCCGAGCTCCGCGACCAGCGCCTCGACGCGTTCGGAAACCTGTTCCAGCACAAGGGCTCCGGCCGAGTCGACGACGTAGACGCACTGGCACCCGGCGTCGGCCATGATCCGGGCCTGCTTCGCCAGCGCCTCAGGCGGCTGCGAGTGCGCCATCATCAGGAACCCGACGGTCTCCAGGCCGCGTTCGCGAGCCAATGCGAAGTGCTGCACGGACACGTCGGCCTCGGTGCAGTGCGTGGCGATCCGCACGATCGAAGCGCCGTTGTCCTGGGAAACGAGAATGTCGTCCTTCACCCCGACGCCCGGCAGCATCAGCACGGCGATCTTGGCCTGCGTCGCCGTCTCGACCGCGACCTTGATCAGCTCCTGCTCCGGCGTGTGGCTGAAGCCGTAGTTGAACGACGACCCGCCCAGCCCGTCGCCGTGCGTCACCTCGATCACCGGCACCCCGGCGCCGTCCAGCGCCGCCACGATCGAACGAACGTCGTCGGCCGTGAACTGGTGGCGCTTGTGGTGCGAGCCGTCACGCAGTGACGTGTCGGTCAACCGCAGTGTTGGATTCTTTTGGTGCACGGGCGATCTCCTCCCCCACCTTGGTCGCGGCGGCCGTCATGATGTCGAGGTTCCCGGCGTACTCCGGCAGGAAGTCGCCCGCTCCCGCGACCTCCACGAAGATCGCGACGCGACCGGCGTCGTACTGCGGTTCGCGCAACAACCGGAAACCCGGCACGTACGAACGGATGTCGGTCTCCATCCTGGCGATCGAGTCGGTGATCGGGTCGGGATCGGTGTCCTCGGGGATCGCGCAGAAGATCGTGTCGCGCATGATCATCGGCGGGTCCGCCGGGTTCAGCACGATGATCGCCTTGCCCCTCGCGGCACCCCCGATCGCCTCGATGCCACGGCTGGTCGTGCGGGTGAACTCGTCGATGTTGGCGCGTGTGCCAGGACCGGCCGACACCGAGGCGACGCTCGCGACGATCTCCGCGTACGACACCGGCACCACCCGTGAAACGGCGTGCACCATGGGAATCGTGGCCTGGCCGCCGCACGTGATCAGGTTGATGTTGGGCGCGTCAGCGTGTTCACCGAGGTTCACCGGCGGCACGACATACGGGCCGACCGCGGCCGGTGTCAGGTCGATCGCCCGGACGCCCGCCTCGGCGTAGCGCGGGGCGTTGGCCCTGTGCACCGCCGCGGACGTCGCCTCGAAGACGATGTCCGGCAGTTCGTCCTGGCGCAGCAACCACTCCGCGCCGTCGACCGAGACCTCCAGGCCCAGCGACGCCGCGCGCTTGAGTCCCTCGCTGGCCGGGTCGATGCCCACCATCCAGCGCGGTTCGAGCGCCTGCGAGCGCAGGAGCTTGTAGAGCAGGTCGGTGCCGATGTTGCCGGAGCCGACGATGGCCGCCTTCACCCAGTCACCCCTATTCGAACTTCAGGTCAACGGAGCCGAGTCCGGCGAACTCGGCGTGGAACTCGTCACCAGGCCTCGCGTCGATGGCGCGCGTGCACGAACCGGGCAGCACGATGTCGCCCGCCAGCAGCCGGACGCCGAAGCTCGCGACCTTGGACGCCAGCCACGCCACGGCGATCGCCGGATCGCCCAGCACGGCGTCACCACGGCCCTCGGCGACCACTTCGCCGTTGCGCCGCAGGGTGGCCGCGACCGCACCGATGTCCAGTTCGGACGGACGCACGCGTTCGGAGCCCAGCATGAACCCGGCCGACGACGCGTTGTCCGCGATGGTGTCCTGCAGGCCGATCCGCCAGTTCTCGATCCGGCTGTCGATCAGCTCGATGGCCGGCGCGACGAACTCGGTCGCCTCCAGCACGTCCTCGACCGTGCACCCCTCACCGGGCAGGTCGCGGGCCAGCAGGAACGCGATCTCGACCTCGACCCTCGGGTACAGGTACGCCGACGCGTCCGCGGTTCCGGACAGCTGCATGTCGTCGAGCAGGTGGCCGTAGTCGGGTTCGTCGACGCCCATCATCTGCTGCATCGCCAGCGACGACAGGCCGACCTTGTGGCCGATGACGTCACGGTTGCGGTGCCGGATGTTGAGCAGCTGGATCTCGTACGCGTCGACCACGTCGATCTCGGGATACAGCTCCACCAGCGGTTTGATCGGCACGCGGTCGTGTTCCGCTGTGCGCAGCAGCGCGGCGGCCGCTTCCCTGTTCTGCGTCGTCAGCACCTGGCCTCCTTCACGACGTGGGCTCCGGCGCGACGGCCCGAGAAGACGCAGTCGGCGAGCGCGAGTCCGCTGACGTAGGACTCCGAGCACACGCCGACCGCCGACCGGCCCGCCGCGTACAGACCCGGAACCCCCTGCACCTGGCCGGTGTCCTCGTCCACGACGAGGCCGCCGAGCGTGAGCATCGGGCACGGGTAGCCGAACCCCGCGCGCACCGACACGTTGATCAACGAATAGGGCGGCGTCCCGAACGCCTCGGGCACACCGATTCCGGCCTTCTGAGCCACTTCCTCGATCGTCTGCGCGGTGACGAGGCCGCGTCCGAGCAGGTAGCGGACCTGCCAGCGCTGGAACGGCGCGGTCTGGGTGCGGACCTGGGCTCGCGCGACCTGGAGGATCTCGTCGTCGACCAGCAGCCAGGCCTTGCCTCCGCGCGCGACGATCTCGCTCCCGTTGGCCGCGCCGTACAGGGTGGCGTCACCGAACCGCTGCCCGGCCGAGTCGACCAGGACTCCGCGCTGCAACGCGCTGGGGGGCGTGACGAACCGCCACACGGAGATCTTGTCCATCCGCGCGGTCTTCCCACCCGCGGCGACGCCGAGCCGGATCCCGCCACCGTCGTCACCGGGCGTGCCGAGCGCGAGTCCGCCGCGGTGGGCCGGAGCGTGTTCGTGCACCAACGCCCGATCGGCGATGAAGCCGCCGGCCGCGATGACCACGCCCTGCCCGGCGGTGATCACCAGCGGCCGGCTGAACCGTTCGAGCTGTGCGGCCAGCCCGAACAGCCTCCTGCCCAGCGGCGGGTAGTACAGCCACGGCTTGGCGCCCACCTTGGACAACGCACTGTGCAGCGCGCGGGGAAGACCGGTGAGGGTCCGGCACCGCACGCCCGTCACCCGCCCGTTCTCCTGGACCAGCTCCACGGCGCGGGTCTGCGGCATGATCCGCACGCCCGCGCGCCGGGTCGCCTCGGCCAGGCGGGTGAAGAACTCCCTGCCGGACGTGCCCTTCGCCCTGGTCCGGTGCCCGCGCGGCGCAGGGTCTGGCCACGCGTCCTCGCTGCCGGACAGGTAGAGGTAGTAGTCGTCGGTCGGGTAGGAGGTCTTGAACGGCGACACCCGCGCGTCGAACGGGACGCCCTGGTCCTCCAGCCAGGCCAGCATCGTCGCGCTGTCCTCGCAGAACCGCCGCAGGGTCTCCGGCGACACGGCGTCGCGGACCTCGTGCCGCAGATACGCGACCATCGCGTCCACGGAGTCGGTCACACCGGCCTCGACCTGCTGCCGCGTCCCGCCGCCCGCGTAGACGACGCCGCCGGACAACGCGGTCGCGCCGCCACCACCGAACCGGTCCAGCACCACCACCGACGCACCGGACGCCGCGGCCTCGACGGCGGCGCACGCGCCGGCCGCGCCGAAGCCGACGACGACCACGTCAGCGGTGACCTCCACGCAACCCTCCAGAAACAGGTTCTTGGTGAGTCGACTTGCCTGGAACTCCTACACCATAGCGCCAAACCGCCTCAGAACTATAACCTGTTCTAGTCTGAGCTTCCGGGGAGGTGCGATGTACGACGTGATCGTCGTCGGCAGTGGCGCGGCGGGCATGACAGCCGCGCTCTGCACCGCTCGACACGGCCTGCGGACCTTGATCATCGAGAAGGCGGGGCACTACGGCGGGTCCACCGCGCGGTCGGGTGGCGGCATCTGGGTGCCGAACAACGCGGTGGTCGCCGCCAACGGCGTCACCGACTCACCGGAGCGGGCGAGCACCTACCTGGCGCACATCGCTCCCGAGGTCCCGGCCGAACTGCGGCAGGCGTTCCTGGACGCGGGACCGGCCATGCTGGCGTTCGTCCGCGAGCACACGCCGCTGAGGTTCCGCTGGGTCCGCGACTACAGCGACTACTACCCGGAGGCGCCCGGCGGACAGCCGCGCGGCCGGTCGGTCGAGCCGTTGCCGTTCAACACGAAGCTGCTCGGCGAGGAGATCAAGGACCTCGAACCGCCGTACGTGCCGACGCCCGCGGGCATCGTGATCACCCAGACCGACTACAAGTGGCTGACGCTGATCGGACGTCACCCGCGCGGCATCGTCACCGCCGCCAAGGTGTTCGCCCGCCGGTTCCTGCCGGGCCGACGCCTGACCATGGGCCAGGCGCTGACGGCCGGACTGCGTGCCGGCCTGAAGGCGCTGAACGTCGAGGTCAGGCTCAACACCGCGATGACGGACCTGCACTACGAGAACGGCCGCGTCGCCGGAGTTCTGGTCGGCGAGAAGCTCGTCCTGGCCAAGCACGTCGTGCTCGCGTCCGGTGGCTTCGAGAACAACGAGCAGATGCGCAAGCAGCACCAGAACATCGGTACGGAGTGGACGGTCGGCGCCAAGGCCAACACCGGCGACGGCATCGAGGCAGGCCAACGTGCCGGTGCGGCCGTGGGGTTGATGGACGACGCCTGGTGGGGCCCGTCCGTCCCGCTGCCGCGCGGCCCGTTCTTCCTGCTCGCGGAACGGTCTCTGCCCGGTTGCGTCCTGGTCGACAAGGCAGGACGGCGGTTCGTGAACGAGGCGGCGCCCTACATCGACGTGGTCAACGCGATGACCGGGGACACCTGGCTCGTGTTCGACCACTCCTACCGCAGCCGCTACCCGTTCTGCGGCATCCCTCCCCGCCGCCCGCTCCCCCGGCGCTGGAAGGACTCCGTCCGCACCGCGCCCAGCCTGGAGGAGCTCGCCCAGGAGGTCGACCTCCCCGAGCTCGTGGACACCGTGCAACGGTTCAACACGCTGACCGTCGAAGGCAAGGACGCCGACTTCCACCGCGGCGACAGCGCGTACGACCGCTACTACGGCGATCCGCGCACCAAGCCGAACCCGAACCTGGCACCGCTGACCACCGGCCCGTTCTACGCGGTCAGGATCGTGCCCGGCGACCTCGGCACCAAGGGCGGTCTGCGCACCGACGCCGCCGCGCGCGTGCTGCGCGACGACGGTTCGGTGATCGAAGGCCTTTACGCGGCGGGCAACACCAGCGCGTCCGTCATGGGCCACACCTACGCGGGCGCGGGCGCCACCCTCGGACCGGCGATGACGTTCGGATACCTCGCCGGCCTCGACATCTCTGGAGGAAACCGATGACGCAGGACGGTGTGCGGACGATCGACGCGGGCGCGCCGCCGGCCCGGTTCGCGCGCGGCTGGCACTGCCTCGGCCTCGCGAGCCACTTCCGCGACGGCAAACCCCACGCGGTGGAGGCGTTCGGCACGAAGCTCGTCGTGTTCGCCTCCGCCGACGGCAAGATCAACGTGCTCGACGGGTACTGCCGGCACATGGGCGGCGACCTCACCCAGGGCACGATCAAGGGCGACACCATCGCCTGCCCGTTCCACGACTGGCGCTGGGCGGGCAACGGCAAGTGCGTCGACATCCCTTATGCCAAGCGGGTTCCGCTGCGGGCGCGCACCCGGTCGTGGATCACGCTCGAAGAGAACAAACAGCTCTTCGTGTGGAACGACCCGCAGGGCAACCCGCCGCCCGAGCACGTCACGATCCCGCGCATCGAGTCGGCGTTCAGCACCGAGTGGAGCAACTGGACCTGGGACTCGGTCGTGATCGACAACGCGAACTGCCGCGAGATCATCGACAACGTCGTCGACATGGCCCACTTCTTCTACATCCACTTCGCGTTCCCGACCTACTTCAAGAACGTGATGGAGGGCCACGTCGCCTCGCAGTACCTGACGACGCGCGGCCGTCCGGACGTGGCGATGGGCTCGAACTACACGGGTGACGTCGAGGTGCGTTCGGAGGCGGCGTACTACGGGCCGTCGTACATGATCGACTACCTGTGGAACGACTACAAGGGCCTGGAGATCGAGACCGTCCTGATCAACTGCCACTACCCGATCTCGCCGACGTCGTTCAAGCTCCAGTGGGGTGCGATCGTCAAGAAGCTGCCGGGTGTGGACGACGAGCACGCGGACAAGATCGCGGCGAAGTTCGCGCGCGGCATCGGCGTCGGGTTCCTGCAGGACGTGGAGATCTGGCAGAACAAGTCCCGCATCGACAACCCGTTGCTGTGCGAGGAGGACGGGCCGGTCTACCAGCTCCGCCGCTGGTACGAGCAGTTCTACGTCGATGTAGAGGACGTGTCCGACGACATGACCCGGCGCTTCGAGTTCGAGGTCGACACCAGCCGGGCCGTCGAGGTCTGGGAGAAGGAGGTCGCCGAGAACCTCGCCAAGCAGCAACCGCAGGAGCAGGCGACGTGAGCGAGCGGGACGAGTTCCTGGCCGGTGGCATGGTTCCCGTGGGCTGCGACTGCGGGAACCGGGTGCTGGTCAAGAAGAACAGCCCGCAGCACACCAGCGTGCAGTGGCTCTCCGACACCCGGAACTGCCCGGAGCTGTGCGGTGCGCGGGCCGCATTGGTGCCGACGTGCCTGCGGTTGCGCGACAGCATCGAGAAGGCCGTGCGCGAGGGAACGCTGGAGGTCGCCGATGGCTGAGGTGCACCGGCTCCGGGTCGACGCCGTGATCGAGGAGACCGCCGACGCGCGTTCGTTCGTGCTGTCGGGCGCGAACTTCTCACCGCGACCGGGCCAGTTCCTGACCGTGCGGGCGGGCCAGGTGGCGCGCTGCTACTCCCTGTCCAGCGCGCCGGGCGAGCCGTTGAAGATCACGGTGAAGCGCACGCCGGACGGGTACGGGTCGCTGTGGATGTGTTCCGAGGTCCAGGCGGGGATGGAGCTGGACGTGCTAGCCCCGGCCGGGGTGTTCACGCCCTCGTCGCTGGACGGGTCGCTGCTCGCCTTCGCCGCGGGCAGCGGGATCACGCCGGTCATGTCGATCATCAGGGCCGTGCTGTCCGGCGGCTCCGGGAAGGTGTTCCTGTTCTACGCCAACCGGGACGAGTCGTCGGTGATCTTCGCCGCCGAGCTCTCCGAACTGGCCAGGACGCATCCGGAGCGGCTGACCGTCGTGCACTGGCTGGAGTCGGTGCAGGGGTTGCCGCACGGCCTGCGGGCGTTCGTCCGGCCCTGCGACGAGGCTTTCGTGTGCGGGCCCGCGCCGTTCATGGAGGCCGCGCGCAAGGCGCTGCACGACGTGCCCGTGGTGCACATCGAGAAGTTCGTGTCGCTGTCCAGCGATCCGTTCAGCTCGGAGGAGCCGGTCGTCGACGACCGGCCGGACGCCGTCGTCGAGGTGTCGCTGGACGGTGAGCAGCACCGGTTTCCGTGGCCCGCGCGGACGAAGCTGCTGGACCTGTTGCTGGAGAAGGGACTCGACGCGCCCTACTCGTGCCGGGAGGGCGCGTGCAGCGCGTGCGCGTGCCGGCTGGTCGAGGGCGAGGTCAAGATGCTCAACAACGACGTGCTCGACTCCGAGGACATCGCCGAGGGCATCGTGCTGGCGTGCCAGTCGGTTCCGGTCACGGACACCGTGAAGATCACCTACGAGTGAGGGGCGCTTGATGCCGATCGATCCTTCCGTCGCGGTCGGGGCGGAGCTTCCCGAGGTCAAGTTCTCCTGGACCGAGTCCGACGTGCTGCTCTACCACCTCGCGCTGGGAGCGACGGAGCTCCGGTACGTCTACGAGCAGGGCCTGCGGGTGCTGCCGACGTTCGGCGTGGTGGCGCCGCGGTTCCACGAGACCGCCGCGCCCGTCGTGTCGTTCCCCGGCGTCGACATCGATCTGGCGCGGGTGCTGCACGGCACGCAGGAGATCACCGTGCACGCTCCCCTACCCGCCTCGGGTGAGGCGGTGCTGCGGACGCGGATCGCGGACGTGTGGGACAAGGGCAAGGCCGCGGTGATCGTGCAGGAGG
Source organism: Lentzea sp. NPDC058436 (assembly GCF_042721515.1). NCBI lineage: Bacteria > Bacillati > Actinomycetota > Actinomycetes > Pseudonocardiales > Pseudonocardiaceae > Lentzea > Lentzea sp. NPDC058436. The sequence goes on along the minus strand of NZ_JBHXLF010000002.1, from coordinate 924,686 downwards.
CGACGGCTTTCAGTGCGGACGGGAATGCGCTGTACACCACCCGGTCGAGCATCTTCGCCCGTGGTGAGGGCGGGTTCGGCGGTGATCGCGGGCCGTCCGGCAAGGTCGAGGTGCCCGCGCGTGAACCGGACTTCATGATCGAGACCGCGACTTTGCCGCAGCAGGCCTATTTGTACCGGTTGTGCGGTGACCGCAATCCGCTGCACGCCGATCCGGAGTTCGCGGTGCGGGCCGGGTTCGACGCGCCGATCCTGCACGGGCTGTGCACGTACGGGGTGGTGTGCAAGGCGGTGATCGACGCGGTGCTGGACGGGCCGGAGCAGGTGTCGTCGTTCGGGGCGAAGTTCGCTGGGGTGGTGTTCCCCGGCGAGACGCTGACCACGCGGGTGTGGCGGGACGGCTCGCAGCTGGTGCTGACGACCTCCGCCGGCGACCGTCCCGTGCTCGCGGACGCGGTGCTCACCACGGTGTGACGACTTCGGCGCCTTCGTCCCAGCGCCAGCCCGGCTCACTCCCGCGCAGGTGGACGCCGCCGATCCACCTGTCGACGCCGACGTGCTCCTTCCTGCCTGCGAGCACCTGTGTGCCGGCGTCGGTCAGGCTCAGCCGGGTGCGATGGGTGATCCTTCCGTCCGACGCGGTGAGCACCGGGACCGGCGCGTGCGCCAGCCGTTCCATCATCAGGTAGCACCACGTGTCACCGAGGTAGGGGCGCGTCTCCCTGGCCGCCGCGCGGACGAACGCGGTGCCCGCGTCGGTGGCCCCGCTCGCGACGGCGGCCAGCACGCGGCGTTCGGTGAGCGACAGACCGTCGCGAGTGGACGGGTACTCGCGGCCGAGCCGGTCGAACGCCTCGCCGAGGAACCGCAGCTCGCCGCTGCGACGCGCGGCGATCTCCCGGAGACGGGCGGGAACGGGCGCCCGGAAGGCCGCCCACGCGTCCACTGCCAGCTCCAGCGCGTCCGAGGTCAGCACCGCGCACGCCTTCGTCGCTGGCAGCTCGCGCAGCTGGTCCGCCGTCAGCTCACCGAGACCGCCGAACCGGGCGATGCCGGGGTACTCGCCGATGCAGATCAGCATGATGCGTGCCGCCTCGACACCCAGACCGGCCAACCGGTCGAGGATCTGGATGATCTGCAGCTGGTCGTACAGGTCCGCTTCGAACCACAGCACGTACTCGCCGTCCCTGGCCGCTGCCAGGACCCGGTCCCGCTCGGCGAACATCGCCGGGCCCTCCGCGCGGTCGTCGACGCCGCTCTCGGCCAGAAACCGCGCCCTGATCCCGCGCAGTTCCTCGGGCCCCACCGCGGGCACCGGGCCTTCGTGCAGCGAGTCACGCCAGTACAGGACGTGCTGCGCGAGTCCGGTGCCCGGCACGTCGGTGCTGTCACCGTTGCTCACGTGCAAGGCGGTCATGGTCGGCCAGTCCAGGCCTCCTGTCCGAGGATCAGCCCGCTGGTCGGGACGCCGGTACCGGCGGTGACCAGGACGTGGTCTGCACCGGCGACCTGGTTCACCGCGGTGCCGCGGATCTGGCGCACGCCTTCGGCGATGCCGTTCATGCCGTGCAGGTAGGCCTCGCCCAACTGGCCGCCGTGGGGGTTGAGCGGGAGTGCGCCGTCCAGTTCGAGGGCGCCCGTCCTGATGAAGTCCTTGGCCTCTCCCCTGCCGCAGAAGCCCAGTTCCTCAAGTTGGACCAGGACGAACGGGGTGAAGTGGTCGTACAGCACGGCCACGTCCACATCGGACGGACCGATGCCCGACTTCTCCCACAACCCCCTCGCCACGACACCCATCTCGGGCAACCTGGTGAGGTCGTCGCGGTAGTAGCTGGTCATCGTGAACTGGTCGACGCTGCTGCCCTGGGTGGCGGCTTTCACGTGGGCGGGTTTGGTGGGGAGGTCTTTCGCGCGTTCGGCCGAGGTGACGACGAGGGCGACTCCGCCGTCGCTCTCCTGGCAGCAGTCGAGCAGCCGGAGCGGTTCGGCGATCCACTTCGACGCCTGGTGGTCGTCCAGGGTGATCGGTCGGCCGTGGAACCACGCGTTGGGGTTCGTGGCGGCGTGCTTGCGGTCGATCACGGCGATGCGGCCGAAGTCCTCGCTGGTGGCGCCGTACTCGTGCATGTACCGCCGGGCGAACATGGCGACCATCGCGGCCGGCGTGCCCAGGCCCATCGGGTACGACCAGCTGTTGTCGATGTTGGCCGCGGCCGCCGTCTGGACCTGCCCGAACCGGTGCCCGGACCGTTCGTTGAACGCCCGGTAGCAGACCACGACCTTCGCCGCCCCGGTCTCCACGGCCATCGCGGCCTGCTGGACGGTCGCGCACGCCGCCCCGCCGCCGTAGTGCACGCGGCTGAAGAACGTCAGCTCCGGTATGCCCAGCTCGCGCGCGACGGCGATCTCGGCGTTGGTGTCCATGGTGAAGCTGACCAGTCCGTCCACATCGGACGGTTCCAGGCCCGCGTCCTCCAGCGCCGCCCTGACGGCCTCGGCGGCGAGCTGCAGTTCACTGCGCCCGGAGTCCTTCGAGAAATCGGTCGCACCGATCCCGACGATCGCGGCGTTCACGCGGGCACCTCGATCTTCACGGTTCCGGTGACGTGGTCACCGTGCGCGGTCCGGCCGACGACCTCGATGGTCAGGTCCCGCTGCTCGCGTTCGACGACCTGCCCGAAGAACTTCAACGTGTCGTAGGCGAAGCAGGGCGCGCCGAGCCGGATGTTCACCTGGCGCACCAACGCCTCCGGGCCCGCCCACTCCGTGACGTAGCGCTGCACCAGGCCGGTCGTGGTGAGGATGTTGATGAAGATGTCCTTCGAACCGCGCTGGACCGCCAGGTCGCGGTCGTGGTGGACGTCCTGGAAGTCGCGGGTGGCCAGCGCGGTGCTGATCACGAACGTCGGGGTGGCCTCGACGTGCCACTCGGGCAGGGAATCACCGATCCGCACGGGGCCTCCAGCTCGGCATCGTCAGCTCGTCGTCGATCTCGGTGAACACGACCTCGACCCGTTGGCCGATGGCGGGTTCGCCGTCGAACTCGCCCAGCATCCGCACGCCCTCGTCGAGTTCGATGAGAGCGATGACGAACGGGGTCTGCTTGCCGGGCACCTGCGGGTGGTGGTGCACGACGTAGCTGTAGATCACGCCGTGGCCGTCCGAGACGAGGTACTTCGGTTTGGTGGCACCGCACTCCGGGCACATCGGGCCTGGTGGGTGGCGCAGGAGGCCGCAGCCGCCGCAGCGCTGGATGCGGAGCTCGTGCTGCCGGGTGCCCTCCCAGAAGTACTCGGTGTCGCGGTTGACGGAGGGGCGAATGGCGGCGGCTTGGGGGAACGTGGGTTGCGCAGCAGTGGGTTGCGCGGCGGTGGGTCGGCCGTCGGGCTGGGCGGTCGTGGGCTGCGCGGTCGCGGGCTGGGCGATGGGTTGAGCAGCGGCGTGCTGCGCGGCGGCGGGTGCGTGCGCGGGCTTGAACTTCAGCACCCTGAACCGCATCTCCGCCACGGCCTCGTCCCCGACCCACCACGTGCTGCGGGTCGTGACGAACCACCCCTCCCCCAGCCCGGTCCGCTTCGGCCCGGTCACGTCCTCCAGGCTCGTCGTCACCGACAGGTGCTCGCCGACCTTCAGGTACCGGTGGTAGGTCTGGTCGCTGTTGGTCGCGACCACCGACGTGTACCCGGCCTCGTCCAGGATGGTCATCATCTGGCCGAGCGGGTCGTCCAGCGTGCGCTGACCGCGCAGCCCGGCCATCGTCCACACCTGCACCATCGCGGGCGGCGCGACGCCGTCGTAGCCGGGGTGCTCGTCGCCGATGGCCTCCAGCCAGTTGTTGATCATCGGCTGGTTGACCGGGTCGCGGGCCAGTCGTGGCGCGCACTCGCCCTGTTCGGCTATGCGGGCTGCTTCCTTCTCGACGTCGATCATCGCACCACCCGCGGTAGGCCCAGCCCGATGTTCGCGATCAGCTCGCGTTGGATCTCCTGCACGCCACCGCCGAAGGTCAGCACGAGGTTGCGCCGCGCCTGCACGTCCAGCCAGTGCACCAGTTCCGCCGGAGCGCCGTGCCGTCCGACGAGCTCCTCCATCAACCGGCCGATGCGCTGGGTGCGGTCGGCGGCGAACACCTTGGTGGCACTGGCGTCCGCGACCTCCAGCTCGCCGCCGGCGACCTGCCAGTTGAGCAGTTCGTTCACGCGGTGGACCGCGCGTGCCTCGGCCAGCGCACGCTTCACGTCCGGCTCGTCCAGCAGTTGTCGTTCCGCGGCCCAGCTGTGGACGCGTTCGACCAGGGCACCGAGGCGGCCGGACGGGCCGAGCATCACGCGTTCGTGGTTGAGCTGGGTGGTGATGAGCCGCCAGCCCTTGTTCTCGTCGCCCACGCGGCGGGACTCGGGCACGCGGACGTCGTTGTAGTAGGTGGCGTTCACGTGGTGGGCGCCGTCGCAGGTGATGATCGGCGTCCACGAGTAGCCGGGGTCGGTGGTGTCGACGATGAGGATCGTGATGCCCTTGTGCCGCGAGTCCGGCGCCCCGGTGCGGCAGGCCAGCCACACGTAGTCCGCGTCGTGGCCGCCCGTCGTGAACGTCTTCTGCCCGTTGACCACGTAGCCGTCGTCGTCCCGAACCGCCTTGGTGCGCAACGCCGCCAGGTCCGTGCCCGCGTCGGGTTCGGTGTAGCCGATGGCGAAGTGCAGGTCGCCGCTGAGGATGCGGGGCAGGAAGAAGTCCTTCTGCTCCTGCGTTCCGTACGACTGCAGCGTCGGGCCGACGGTCTGCAGCGTCACGTACGGCAGCGGGACGTCGGCGCGGGCGGCCTCGTTCACGAAGATCTGCTGCTCGACCGGCCCGAAACCCAGGCCGCCGTACTCCTTGGGCCAGCCGACGCCGAGCCTGCCGTCGCGGCCCAGCCTGCGGACCAGCTCGCGGTAGGTCTCGCCGTGCCGTTCGGTCAGCATGGCCTCGCGTTCGGCGGACGTCATGACGGTCGCGAAGTACTCGCGCAGCTCGTCGCGCAGTGTCCGCTGCTCGGTGGTGAGGTCAATGAACATCGATGGCCCCCAAGCGGTGCTCCACTCCGCCGACGAACCGCGTCAGCTCCTTGGCCAGCCCGTAGTAGCGGTGCATCGGGTAGGTGATGTCGAGCCCGAGACCGCCGTGCAGGTGGTGGCAGGTGTGCACGGCCGGCAGGGCTTCCGCCGCGAGCCAGTACGCGGCGGTGTCGAGGTCGGTGTCGTCGAGGCTCCAGGCGGCGGTCAGCGCGGCCAGGTGCAGCGTCCGGGAGGCGATGTAGACGTCCGCGACCAGTGCGGCGGCGCTCTGGAACGTGGCCAGGGGCTTGCCGAACTGGTGGCGGGTGCCGACGTGCTTCACGGTGAGGTCGAGGGCTCCGGCCAGGACGCCGTCCGCCACGGCGCACGCACCCGCCAAGGCGAACCGCCGGATCCCCGTTTCGGCACCTTCGAGCAGGTCTCCGCGCGCCCCCTCCAGCCGGACTGTCCCGTCCGAAATGGACACTCCCGGTTGCGCCGGGTCGACGACGAACACCCCACCGCTCGTGCTCACCAGGATCCGCTGTGCCTCGGCGGCGTACGGCACGTTGATCTTCTCGCCGAAGATGCCGTCCGGTCCCGCTGTCGTCTCCGGCACGGCGGGCAACGGGCGCGACGGCTCGCTCAACGCCGCTGTCAGCACACCGTGCTGCTCGGACACCAACGGCAGCAGGGCGTCCTGCTGCTCGACGGTCCCGTACCGCACGATCGGCAGCACTCCCAAGGCGAGCGTGGCCAGCGCAGGAACGTCGACCGCCCGTCGCCCGACCTCGGTCAGCAGGACGGCCGTCTCCAGCACGCCGAGCCCGTCACCGCCGAGCCGTTCCGGAACGACCAGTGCCAGCAGTCCCGCCTCCCCCAACGCCTTCCAGGGGGCGTCGCTCTCCCTGCCCAGCACGTCGGCCGCCAACCGCGCGATCTCCTGCTGGGTCTCGTCGAGCTGGAAATCCATCTAGGGCTCCCTCGGTAAGCCGAGAATCCGCTCGCCTGCCAGGTTCATCAACACTTGCGTGGTCCCGCCGGCGATGCTCAAGCACCTCGACAGCAGGAACTCGTACATCTCGCCGCCGTCCACAGCACCGGACGGCCCGAGCAGGTCGACCGCGAACTCCGCGACGTCCTGCCGCTGCCGCACCCCGACGAGCTTGCGCACGCTCGACTCCGCGCCCGGTTCCTGCCCGCTCAGCACCCGCAGGCTCGCCCGCAGGTCCAGCACCGACACCGCGAGTCCCTGCGCCACCAACGCACCCAGCCGTTCGGCGTGGTCGTGAGCGGCCGGGGACTTCAGGACCTGCTCCAGGGGCTCGCCCAGCGCCGACCCCATCGCGACGCGCTCGTTGGCCAGCGTCGTGCGGGCGAGGCGCCAGCCGTCGTTCACCGCGCCGACCACGCAGTCGTCCGGCACGAACACGTCGTCGAGGAACACCTCGTTGAACCGCGCGTCGCCGGTGATCTCCCGCAACGGCCGCACGTCCACGCCAGGAGACCGCATGTCGACCAGGAAGTACGTGATGCCCTTGTGCTTCGGGACGCCGGAGTCCGTGCGGGCCAGGCAGATCGCCCAGTCGGCCTGGTGCGCGAGCGACGTCCACACCTTCTGCCCGGTGAGCCTCCAGCCGCCGTCGGCGCGCACGGCCTTGGTGCGCAACGACGCCAGGTCCGACCCGGCCTCCGGTTCGCTGAACAGCTGGCACCAGGTCAGCTCGCCGCTCAACGTCGGCCGCACGAACCGTTCCTGCTGCTCGGGGGTGCCGTGGCGCAGGATCGTCGGTCCCGCCCAGCCGCCGATGATCAGGTCCGGCCTGCGCACCCCGGCGCGGGCGAACTCGCTGTCGATCACCATCTGCCGGGCGGGATCGGCGTCCTGCCCGTACGGCCTGGGCCAGTGCGGCACCAGGAACCCGCTGTCCGCCAGCCTTTCCCGCTGCCCGGAGGGGTCGAGCGCGGCGATCTCCTCCGCGAACGCCCGCACGTCCGGATCGGACTCGACCCGGACGGACAGCGAACGCCGTTCACCGGCCAGCGCCAACTCCGCCACCCGGCGGCGCCAGAAGGCCACACCGCCCGCGAGCTGCTGCAGCGCCAACGCCCGCCGCAGGTAGCGATGCGCGTCGTGCTCCCAGGTGAACCCGATTCCGCCCAGCACCTGGATGCAGTCCTTGGCGTTGCGGACCGCCGCGTCGAACGCGACGGCGCCCGCCACCGCGGCGGCCAGCGGATGTTCGTCCTCACCAACGGAACGAGCCGCGTCCCAGGCGACCGACGACGCCTGCTCCGCGCGGCACAGCATCTCCACGCAGAGGTGCTTCACGGCCTGGAACGACCCGATGACACGCCCGAACTGCTGACGCTGTTTCGCGTACTCCACAGCGGTGTTCAGGCACCAGGCCGCCACCCCGCTCGCCTCAGCGGCCATCAGCGTCACGGCGAGGTCCGTCGGGTCCGCCACGGCCTCCCCCGGCGCGTCGACCACGACCGAACCGAGCGAACGCGAGTGGTCCACGGCTTCGAGCGGCGTCACCGAGACCTGGTCCGCCGGCACGAGCATCCAGCTGTCCGTTCTGAGCAACAGGTGCGTCGCTTCGGCGGCACCGACCACCAGCTGAGACGAGAACCCGAACCCGGCGACCCCCTCGAAATCGGGCCGCAGCACCGACACCAGCGCCGTGGGCAGCAACGGCCCCGGCACCAGGTTCTCCGCCGCCCGCTCCAGCATCACCGCGAGATCGGCGACCGTGCCGCCCTCCCGCGTCACCTCGAAGAACCCGACCCGGACGAGATCAGACCACTCGGTTTTGGCAGCGTCCACGCTGTCGCGGAGCGCTCGTTGTTCCCCGGTCGTGGCGATCGGCATGCGGCCTCCTCCAGTACATGAAGAAGTTTATAGAACGTGTTCTATTTCTGACAACAGATCATGGCCGGGAAACCGATCGAGTATGATGAGGAGGCAGCTGCAACACGTTTCAGGAGGATCATCTCCGTGTCACCTTCGAAGTCGCGCACGGACGCGCTCATGGCGGGCGACGAGCTCAGCTCCGCCGCGCAGCGCGAGCGTCGCAAGCGGATCGTCGACGCGACCATCGCGCTGGCGTCCAAGGGCGGGTTCGACGCGGTCCAGATGCGCGCCGTGGCCGACCGCGCGGACGTCGCGCTGGGCACGTTGTACCGCTACTTCCCCTCGAAGGTCCACCTGCTCGTGTCGAGCCTCGCCGTGGAACTGGAGCGCGCGCAGGAGAAGATGGACCGCACCGCCATCCCCGGCGACAGCTCCTACGAGCGCGTGCTGTTCGTGCTCGGCCGCATCACGCGCGGCCTGCAGCGCAACCCGCACCTCACCGAGGCGATGACGCGCGCGTTCACGTTCGCCGACGCCTCTGCAGGCGCCGAGATCGACAGGGTCTCGCTGCTGATGGAGAGCATGTTCACCAAGGCGATGAGCGACGACGCGCCGACTGAGGAGCAGAAGGCCATCGCCCGCGTCATCGGCGACGTGTGGCTGTCGAACCTGGTCGCCTGGGTCACCCGCCGCGCCACGGCAACGGACGTCGCGAACAGGCTCGAACTGACGGTGCGCCTGCTGCTCAAGTCCTAGACTCGGAGCCATGGGTCTGCACGGCGACGCCGCCTTCCGGTTCCTGGTTCCCGACGCACCCCAGTACCGCCGCACGGACGGCGACCGGGTCCCGGCACTCGCCCCGTCCCGCATCGGCGTGCTGAACCAGCTGCGCACCACCCCCGGCATCGCCCGTCCCAGCCTGGTCTCCTCCTGGTCGGGCTCCATCGACCGGCTGCTGCTCGCGTTCCCCTCCTACGGCGTGCACACCCCGGAACTGGCCGCGGGCTACCGCTCGGTGATCGGCGCGCTGCGTCCCGGCACCGGGTTCGTGGTGGTGCACCACGAGAGCGACCGCGAGACCGTCGAGGGATGGTTCACCGAGGCCGGGCACAGCGCCCAGTACGTGCCCATGCCCGACTACGTGGACTTCACGGACTGGGCGGAGGACGGCTACCTCGCGCTCACCGACCAGGGCGAGGCCGGCACGTACCTGCTGGAGCCGTGGTCGTTCCTGCGCTCCGGCGACTCGCTGATCGCGGACGCCGTCGAGGAGTTCGGCCCGGTGCGGGCGACCCAGGCGCCGCTGGTGTTCCAGGGCGGCAACTGCCTGATCGGCGACGACTTCTGGCTGCTCGGCACCGACTACTTCCTCGACACCCTTGAACTCGTCCAGAGCGGTGAGCTGCCGATCTCGGTGCCACCGGGCCGGACCGCGGTCGAGTTCGTCCGCGAGCTGTTCCGCCGGCACGTCGACAGCGACCGCGAACTGGTCCTCGTCGGCACGAAACGCCCGCTGGGGCTGAAGGCCTACTACGCCACGACGGAAGGCGCGGAGTTCTACCTGGACATCCCTGGCGGCGGTGTCGGGGACGTCCAGCCGATCTTCCACATCGACATGTTCGTCACGCTGGCCGGGCCGGTGGACGGCCGTTTCCGCGTGCTGGTCGGCAGCCCCGCGCTCGCGGACGCGACTCTCGGCACCAGGTCGCCGTACGGCCTGCAGAACGCCTACGACGAGATCGCCGCCGACTTCGCGGCACGCGGGTTCGACGTCGTGCGCAACCCGCTCGTGCACCGGCCGCACATCTCCCAGCAGCTCACGTTCGCCGCTCTCCAGTCCTTCGCCGGCACGCCCGACGGCGCCGAACTGCGCGAGGTGGTCAGCGAGTTCACCAAGGCGGGCGCGACGCCGGACACGACGATCAACGTCCGGTCGTGGCACCACATCACCTGGAACAACTGCCTGGTGGAGAACAGCGCCGACGAGGGCAGGCACGTCTACCTGCCGACGTTCGGCCACGGCGAGCACACCGACCTCGCCGCGATCGACGACGAGATGGAACGCCTGTGGAGCGGCATGGGGTTCACGGTGCACCGGCTCGCCGACTTCAACGCCTTCGCGAGCAGGCAGGGCGTCGTGCACTGCATCAAGAAGTACCTGGAGCGCGGGGCGTAGTCCCCCGGAATGACCCGCGAGTCACACCACCGAACGACGCCCGCGCACCGCGTTCACCTCTAACGTCTGTCCTATGAAGACGACACTCATCGTCCTCGCGGTGCTCGCCGTCCTCGGTGGCGGAACCGTCGCCCTGGTGAACCACTTCGGCGGGTGGACGACCCTGACGGGCAAGGCGTGGGCGATCACCTACGAGGTGTCGGCCGAGCCCGCGCAGACGCTCGTGGACCTCACGTACGCGGAGTCGCCCAACCGCAACCGCAAGGAGACGCCGCAGACCGTCCGCGCCGAGAACCCGCTGCCGTGGACGGTCGAGGTCATCGTCAACGCCGGTGAGAAGGCCCAGGTCTCCGCCACGCCGAAGGGCGACCAGGTGCTGACGTGCCGCATCCTGCTCGACGGTGTGAAGGAACTGGCGGCGGCGACCGGCAAGCCGGGTCAGATGGTCAACTGCGAGACCGTGACCGCCACCTGAGCTCAGCCGAGCAGACCGGCGAACGTCCTGGTGAACAGGTACGCGTCACCCGGCCAGCGCGCCGACACGTAGTTCTCGTCGCGCACCACGAACGCCGGTGTGTCGTCGGTCGCTGTACCGCGGCGGGACAGTTCGACCGGGCCGCGTTCGAACGTCGCACCGGCCGCCACCACCTCGTCCTGCACGTAGTCCGGGTAGGTGCGGTAGTACCGCCCGCGCCGCCACGCCGTGAGGTAGAAGGCCGAGCGCTCCATGTACTTCGGCAGGCAGGTGGTGCGCCGACCGGCGAGCACACCGGCCCTCGCGAGCACCAGCGGTCCGTGGCAGATCGCGCCGACGGGGCGTTCCAGCGCCCAGAACGCGGCCACCTTGTCCTGCAACGACGACGCGCCCAGGTACTGCCGCATGCCCGGTGCGTGGCCGCCGGGCAGAACGAGTCCGTCGTAGGCCGTGGGGTCGATCGCCTCCCACGCGATCGGCGCGCGGTAGGCCGCCGACTCGACGAGCTGGGAGTAGAACCTCTTCGGCTCGTCCTCGGCGCCGAGCTGTCCGAAGAGGACACCGGTGAGCAGGAGCGGGTCCGCCTGGGCAGGGCCGTCACCGCGTTCGGTCGCGAAGACCACCTCGTGGCCGGCGTCGGTCAGCAGGCGCCACGGCACGGCCACCTCGGTGACGTCGAAGTCGCGGTCGGGCAGGGGCATCAGCACGCGCACGCTTGCGATCCTGCCAAACCGGGTGGGAAGCGGGCCGACCGGTGTCGGCCGGCCCGCCCGGCATCACACGTTGTCGGTGTGCGTGACACCCGCGTTGCGGTAGTCCTGCACCGCCGTCTTCACCTGGGCCGGGCTCAGCACCTGGTCCTTGGCGAAGTACACGTAGTCCACGTCCTGCTGGTAGGCGCGCTCGGCCGAGCTGCCCTGCAGGCCGCCGGAGATGAACCACAGGTTGAAGTTGATCGACATCGGCGTCTCGGGGTAGTACTTGTCGCCGTGGTCGGCGACGAGGTTGCCGTCGATGTAGTACTTCACGCGGCCGTTCGCGACCTGGAACACGAGGTCGTGCCAGCCGTTGTAGCTCTGGCGCTGCTCGTTGTGGATGTTGTCCGCGACCCAGGGCTCGTTCTGGTAGGTCTCCCAGGTGGTCTCGTACATGATGTTGCCCTGCTCGCCCCAGCCGCCGTTGGGCAGGTACTCGAAGTCGATCTCCCCGTAGTTCGGGGCCATCGGCGCGTCGAGCGGGGTGATGGTGAAGAACGTCTGCACGACGTGGTCACCGTCGGGGCCGAAGACCGGCGCGTCGCTGAACTTCACGCGCGCCGCGTAGGTGCCCTCGAAGAACTTGCGCTGGTGGAACAGTTCCGTCTGCTTCGCGGCGGAGCCGTTGTTCCACGAGTCGAGGCGCAGCACCTTCTGGCCGTCGACGGTCGGGAACGTGACGCGCGAGGCGTCCCACTCGGCGCCGGGGACACCGGGGCCGCCCGCACCAGAGCGGACGGTCCAGCCGCGCTGGCTGATCCGCGAGTCGCTCGAGTTGTTGTAGGCGAAGTCGTCGAACATCTTGGCGCCGTTGGGGTTCGGCGGCGTCGTCGTGGTCGTCGTGGTGGTGGGCGGGGTGCCGCCGGGCGGCGTGCCCCACAGCAGCGTGCTGCCGCGGTACACGGTCACCTTGTTCGACGCCGAGTAGTTGCTGTCGGCGCGGAACGAGTAGTCGTCGGACTGGTTGATGGGGCCCCAGTTGGTGCGGTAGAAGCGCAGCTGGAGGTCACCGGAGTCGGCGCCGGGGTTCAGCGTGCCGGCACCGGAGGTGAAGCCGACCTCCAGGTAGCGGTCGGCAGGGCCGCCGGTGAGCGTGCCGAACTGGCCGGTCACGTTGCCGCAGCCGCGCACGGCCCACGAGCAGGCGAACCGGTAGCCCACGTCCGGGGTGTCGCTCTTGAAGTAGTAGCGGATCTTCACGTCGGACAGCGGCACGCTCGTGGTGCCGGAGTTGACCAGCTTGAACCACGGTTCGGCCTGGTCGGTGGTCGCGCCGGACGCGCTGGTCCGGTACTGGGCGGTGATCGCGTCGGCGGCGAACGCGTTCGGCGCGACGGCCAGTGCGGCCACGGCCAGCGCCGCGCAGGACGCGGCTAGGAGTGCTCGCAACGTTCTCTCCTCATTTCGGCAGGGATGGACAAGGCGGCGAGCCGTGACGAGTGGAGGCGCATCCTGGTGGTGAAGCCCTCCCACTCGGGGCGCTGGGACCAGAGGGTGTCGGCCAGCGCGGCAAGACGGGGAAACGCCAGGTACTCCAGGTGGTCCTTCGACCGCACGTGCTCGGTCCACAGCTGGCACTGGGCGCCGAGCACGCCGTCGGGCAGCGGCACGTCGTAGACGTCACGGGTGGTGACGACGAACCCGGGCTGGCCGGGTGGTTCGTGCGGGCCGTCGGACTGCGGGTAGTCGAGGTAGGTGGAGGTGTGGGGGGTCATCACGACCGGTTGGCCGCGTTCGAGCGCCTTGGCCGCCTGGGTCTCGTCCTTCCAGGGCATGACGACGGCGCGGGGGTCGCCCGTCGGTTCCCAGGCCGCCGGGACGCGGCCCTGGTCGAGCAGGTACCTGCTCGCCTGCCGGAGGAACTGGCCGTGCACGTCCTCCGGCAGCAGGCACTCGTCACCGCCGAGGTGGACGTGCTCGCCGGGGAACACGTCCAGCACCTCGGCCAGGACCTCGCGCACGAAACCCATGGCGTGCAGGCCGAACGCCGCGTCGCTGATGCCCCAGCGGGTCCAGACGGGCAGTGGTTCCGGTGCGACGCCGAGGTCGGGGTAGGCGGCCAGCGCGGCGCGGGCGTGGCCCGGCATCTCGATCTCCGGCATGACCCGGACGCCGCGTTCGGCCGCGTAGGCCACCAGGCCTTCCAGCTCGCTGCGGGTGTAGGTACCGCCGTGCGGAACGCCGTCGCCGTTGGTCTCGGTGCGCCAGCCGCCGACCGACGTCAGCAGCGGGTGGGCGGGTACCGGCATGCGCCAACCCTGGTCGTCGGTCAGGTGCAGGTGCAGGACGTTGAGCTTGTGCAGGGCCATCAGGTCGACGAACCGGCGAATCACGGGCACCGGCTGGAAGTGCCGGGCGACGTCGAGCATGAACCCGCGCCACGGCAGTCTCGGCACGTCGCGGATGTCGACGCCGGGCAGCGCCCACTCCACATCGGACACTCGCGAGGGCTTGAGCGCCTCGGCCGGCAGGAGTTGCCTGATCGTCTGGATGCCGTGCGCCAGGCCCTCTTTGGTCGCCGCGCGCAGCATGACGCCGTGTTCGTTGACGGTGAGCGCGTAGCCCTCCGCGCCGAGGCCGACGAGCTTCGCGTCCAGGGCGATGAGGACCTGGCCGTGGTCGTTGATCGGCAGTGGCAGGCCCGTGGCGGGCCGCAGCAGGGCGCGGAGGAGCCGTGCGACGGGCTCCGCGCCGGGCGTGACGCGGACGCTCGTGTCGGCGTCCAGCGTGAACCCCCTGCTGCGGCGGACGATCCTCGTCGGGAGCGGGACGATCATCCCTTCACCGCCCCTCCGACGATGCCGGTGGTGACCCGGCCCTGCAGCACGATGAAGATCAGCAGCACGGGCAGCATGAACAGCGTCGACGCGGCCATGGTGGCCCCCCAGTCGGTGCCGAAGGTGTTGTTGAACGAGGACAGCCAGACCGGCAGCGTGCGGTCGTCCTGGTCCTTGATGATCAGCACGTTGGCGAAGGCGAACTCGTTCCACGCGGTGATGAACCCGAACAGCGAGGTCGCCAGCAGACCGGGCGCCAGCAGCGGGAACACGACCTTGCGGAACGCCTGCCCGCGCGTGCAGCCGTCGACCTGCGCCGCCTCCTCCAGATCGACCGGGATGGCGGCGAGGAACCCGCGCAGCGTCACGATCGTGAACGGCAGCGTCATCATGAAGTAGACCAGCGTGAGGATCCAGAGCGTGTCGAGCATGCCGGTGTCGCGCGCGATCACGTAGATCGGGATCAGCAGCGCCTCCCACGGCGTCATCTGCGCGATGAACACCATGAGCACGAACGCCCTGCGGCCCTTCCACCGCAGCCGCGCGATCGCGAACGACGCGAGTAGAGCCACCAGCAACGCCAGCAGCACCGCGCCGCCCGCGACCAGAAGGCTGTTGCGCCAGAAGGAGAAGAACCCCTTCGCGGCGATCGCGGTGGAGAAGTGGTCGAACGTGATCGGGATCGGCAGGAACGTCGGTGTCGCGCTCTGGATGTCCTTGGTGGGCTTGAAGGCCGTGAGCACCATCCAGTAGACGGGGAACACGGAGAGCACGAAGACGAGCAACGCCGCCGTGGTGCGGGAGATCCGGCCGATCACGTTTCCTGCTCCTGCCGGTAGAGCTGGCGGAAGTACGCCAGGAGTGCGAGCACGAGCAGCAGCACCATGAGCATCGACACCGCGGCGCCGAGGTCGTAGCGCTGCAACGACTGCGCGACCTGGAAGGCGTAGACCGGCAGCGTGGTGGTGGCCTGTCCGGGACCGCCCTGGCTGATCACCCAGATCTGCACGAACGCCTTGACGACCCAGATCACCTCCAGGCACGTGATGAGCCCGAACATGGCGCGCAGCATGGGGAACGTGATGGTGGTGAACACCCGCCACGCGCCGGCGCCGTCGATGCGGGCGGACTCGTAGAGCTCCTGCGGCACGGTGACCATCGCCGCGTACAGCGACAGCGCCGCGAACGGGACGGACTGCCAGACGATCAGCGCGACGAGGATGCCGAACGTCGCGTCGCCGTCCGCAAACCACGTGTAGTCGCGGTACTCCTCGAAGCCCAGCGACACCAGCGCCCAGTTCACGATGCCGAGCCGGGACTGGAAGAGCCACTGGAACACCGTGGTGGCCGCGATGATCGGCGTCGCCCAGGTGAGCACCAGCCCGCCCATCACCAGCAGCCGCAGCCACCTGCCGAGCCGCACGAGCAGCAGCGCGACCAGGGTGGACAGCACCATGATCAGCACGACGTTGATCGCGGTGAACCACAGCGTCCGCTTGACCACGGACCAGAACTCGGGGTCGGACAACACCTTCGCGTAGTTCGCCAGCCCGACGAACTTCGCGTCACCGCGCACGAGCTGCGGCAGCCCGAACTCCTGCAGCGAGATGATCACGTTGCGCACCAGCGGGTAGAACAGCAGGTACGCGGTGGTGAGGAGCGTCGGCGCGATCAGCAGGTACGGCAGCACCGACCGCTTGGGGCGCTTCGGCGGGGCCGGCGCAGTCTCCTGCACCGGCCTCTCGGCGAGGATCGTCATTTGCCGGAGTTGAGCGCTTGGGTGATCACTTCGTCGGCCTTCGCGGCGGCCGTCTTCGGATCGGTGCCGGTCAGGACCGCGGTCTGGAACTCCTTGATCGGGTTGCGGGCCTCGACCGCGCCCCAGTTCGGCGAGTTCGGGGTCGCGTGCCCGTTGGCGGCGCCCTGCGCCATGGCCGCCGTGCCGGGGTCACCGCCCACCGAGGACGCGAGCGACTTGCGGTTCGGCACGTAGTTCATCGCCTTCGCGAGCTCGACCTGCCACTTCTCGCCGGCGAGCGCCTTGACGACCTCGTACGCGCCGTCCTGCCTGCTCGACGCCAGGGGGATGATCAGGTCGGAGCCGCCGGTGAACACCGCGCCGGGCTTGTCCGCGGTCTTGCCGGGGATCGGGAAGAACCCGATCTTGCCGGCCAGTTCCGGGTTGGCCTTCTCCACGAGCTTCGCCGCGCCGGGCACCGCGATGAACTGCGCGACCTTGCCGCCCGCGACGACGTCGGTCTGCTGCGGCTTGGCCTCGTCGGAGTCCTTCGGCCCGTCGCCGAGCGCCTGGAGCTGCTTGTAGAAGTCCATGCCCGCCAACGCCTGCGGCGTGTTGAGCGAGCCCTTCCAGCTGCCGCCGTCCTGCTTCGCCAGGTCGCCGCCCTCGTCCCAGACGAACCCGGACAGCGTGTACCAGTTCTGGCCGGGCAGGTAGATGCCCTGCTGCTCGCCCTGGTCGAGCTTGGCGGTGGCGGCGAGCCACTCCTCGCGCGTCTTGGGCGGCGTGACCTGAGCGGCCTCGAACAGGTCCTTGCGGTAGATGACGACCCGGTTCGCGGCGTAGAACGGGACGCCGAACTGCTTGCCGTCCACGGCACCGGGTTCGGACAGGCCCGGGATCCAGTCGTCTCCCTGGAGCTCGGCCTTCTTGGCCGACAGGTCGGTGACGCCCTTGCTGGCCACGTACTGCGCGACCTGGGTGTTGCCGACCTCGATCACGTCAGGCGGATCGGTGCTGGCCAGAGCACTGGTCACCTTCTGCGTGATGCCGTTCCACTCCTGGATCTGGATCTTCAGGTCGAGGTTCGAGTGGTCCTTCTCGAACTCGCTCTCGAACTTCGAGACGAACTCCTCGGTGGCCGTGTCCTTCATCAGCCACACGGTGATCTCCTGCTTCTCACCTCCCCCACCCGCGGACGTTCCACAGGCGGACAACGTGAGAGCCAGGACGAGTAAGGCAGCGGAGCGCGACACGACTCACCTCTCGCTGAGATGTGACCAATTGGTCAGGTCCGATGGAGTGGATAGAAAGTGGCATAGACCACTTGTCAGGTCAATCCCCTGCTTGGACGCGTGAGAGCGGTCCAGACCCCGATCGGACTGGTACTGACCACCCGGAATGAATCGGGCTGGTTACTTACCAGTGGTATGCCATACTGGCCGCCGACCGAGCGGAGGGGCATGGCCGAAGCGATCCTCAAGCGCGAGCAGGTCCGCGACTACCTGCTGGAACTCATCGAGACCCACCCGGCGGGCGCCCCGATCCCCGCCGAACGCGTGCTGTGCCAGCAACTCTCGGTGTCGCGGCCCACCGTCCGCTCGGCCGTGGAGGAACTGGTGAACACCGGCCTCCTCGTCCGCCAGCACGGCCGCGGCACGTTCGTCGCGCGCGCCAAGATCACGCAGGAGATGGTCTCCGACACCGGATCCATGTCCCTGCCGCAGGCCTCGGGCACGTGGTCGTCGCGCGTGCTCGAACACGCCCGCATCCCGGCCGGCGCACGGGTGGGCCGGCGCCTGCACCTCTCCCCCGCCGCCGACATCCACTACATCGCCCGGCTGCGCCTGGTCGACGGCGAGCCGATGGCGTTGGAGTACCTGCACGTCCCGGCTCACGTCGCGCCGTCACTCACGTTGCACGACATGGAGTCCGGCGACTTCTACGAACGGCTGCGCGAGCACGGCGTGCACGTTTCCGAGGCCGTGCAGTCGATAGAGCCCACCGTGGTCAACGAGTCCGAGGCCGCGCTGCTCGGAGTTCCCGAGCTGGCACCGGCTCTGCTGTTCGAGCGGTTGACCACCGACGCGGAGGGACGACAGGTCGAGTACGTGCACTCGATCTACCGCGGTGACCGGTACAAGATCGTGTCGCGGCTTACGCTCGGGGCGTCGCCGCGCAACACCGTGGACGTGCGGGCGAAGATCGGCGGCGACCCGTTCTGATCACATGAAACGGGCGCTCTGACTGTCGATGAAGCTCTGGGCGCGTTCGAGGGTGTGCGAGGCGTAGGTGCCACCGGCACGGGCGTCCAGCAGGGCGTTCTGCTGCGCGTCCGTCATCATCCGCTGGAGCTCGAAGCGCTGGTGCATCGACATGTCCGGGCTCTGTTCGAGGAACTTCTTCTCGATGCCCTCGCTCATCGCGACCGTCCGTTCCAGCGTCTGCTCCAGCAGGTGCTCGTCGAACGGCTCACCGTTCTCGCGGCACAACGTCTCGCTCTCCAGCAACGACCTGCTCGCCGTCACGAGCTCGCTCGCGAGCCTCGCGTACTCGCGGCGCTCGTGGTCGTCGTCGTTGCCGCGGATGCCCAGCCACCTGATCACCAGCGGCAACGAGCCGCCCTGCACGACCAGCGTGAGGATCGCGACGGTGAACGCGATCAGGATCAGCTCGTTGCGGAACGGCAGGTCCTCCGGGAGCGTCTGGGCGGCCGCGACCGTCACCACGCCGCGCATTCCCGACCACGCGAGCACCGCACCACCGCGCCAGCTCAGGCCCTCGGTCGCGTAGAACGCCACGTCGGCCTGCTTGCGTTGCAGCATGCGGACTCCGCGGTCGTAGCGCTTCTCCTCACCCGGCCTCGGACCGCGCGCGGTCACCCTGTCCACGAACGCTTCCAGCTTGCTCGTGAACGCGTCCGCGCGGCGTTGCTGGCGGCGCAGCAGGGCGATCACCGGGATCGTGAACGCGACGCGCAGCACGACCAGCGCCACCGTGGCCAGCACGCCGATCACGAGCGTCCGCGCCAGACCGTCGTCCGCCACGGCGCCGACGACCGAGGTGAGCTCGAAGCCCACCAGCAGGAACACGCCGTTCTCCAGGATCAGCTGGATCGTGCGCCAGTTGGTGCGCTCGGAGATGCGGTCGTGCGCGGTGAACTTGCGCGCGCTCTGGTGCCCGGTGATCAACCCGGCCACGACGACCGCGATCACGCCGGACGCGTGCAGTTCCTCGGCGGGGATGAACGCGAGGAACGGCACCACGTACGAGATCGCGGTCGTGAGGACCGGCTGGCCCTGGATCCGCGACCGCGTCCACACCGACACGATGCCGACCGCGGCGCCGATCACCACGCCCACGGACACGGCGTACGCGAAGTCGCCGAGCGCGCTGCCGAACGACACGCTGGCCGTGATCGCGACGATCGCCGTGCGCAGCAGGACGAGCGCCGTCGCGTCGTTGACCAGCCCCTCACCCTCCAGGATCGTGACGAGCCTGGGTGGCAGGCCGAGCTTCTTGCCGATCGAGGTGGCCGCGACTGCGTCCGGCGGGCTGATCACCGCGCCGAGCGCCAGGGCGGCGGCGAACCCGATCTCCGGCAGCAGCCACCAGATCAGCAGGCCGGTGCCGAACGCGGACACGAGCACGAGCAGCACCGACAGCGATCCGATGGTCGCGAAGTTCCGCCGGAAGTCGACCACCGGCACGTTCACCGCGGCCGAGTAGAGGATCGGGGGCAGCACGATCACGAGGATCCACTCGGGCTCCACGACCAGATGTGGCGCTCCCGGCAGCTGACTGCAGCCCATGCCGACCAGCACGAGCAGCACGGGTGCCGCCACGCCCAGTTTCGGCGCGAAGTACGAGACAGCCACGATGATCAGCACGGCCGCGACCGCGAGCAAGGCCCATTCCTGCATGACGAGCAGTTTGTCTGATCAGGACGGACCTCGCCCGCGAAGGCGCGCCGGTCAGGACGCGGGCAGCACGTGGCGGCCGTCACGGTCGGTGCTCAGGCACAGCGAGCAGATCTCGCCGCCCTGCGCGCTCGCCATCACGTCCGGCCGCTCGTAGGACTCCCCGCACACGACGCAGTCGTACCGCGTCCCGCTCGGGTTGCCGTCCTCGTCGAGCAGCGGTTCCGCGATGCCGTCGTCCGTGCGCCGCAGGTAGAAACGCCCACGCGTGACGATCGCGAGCAACGGCGTGAGCACGATCGGGATCCCGACCGCGACCAGCGGCGAGTACGGCTGGATCGCGGCGCCGAAGAGTCCGAAGTAGACCGAGATGGACAGGATCGACGACGCGAGGAACGAGCCGACGCCCACCGGGTTGACCGCGAACAGCATGCCCCGGCGGAACTCGGGCTGCTTCGGCGACAGCTTCAGCAGGTACTTGTTGATCGCGATGTCCGCCGCGACCGTGACGACCCACGCCATCGCGCAGTTCGAGTAGAAGCTCAGCAGGTTGTTGAGGAAGCTGAACATGTTCGCTTCCATCAGCACGAGCGCGATGGCGAGGTTGACCAGCACGAACACCAGCCGCCCCGGATAGTGCTTCGTGACGCGGGTGAACGAGTTCGTCCACGCCAGCGACCCCGAGTAGGCGTTCGTGACGTTGATCTTCACCTGGCTCAGCACCACCAGCACGAGGGCGAGCGGCACCACCAGCCAGGTGGGCATGAACTGCCGGAACACCCCGGTGAACTGCTCGATCGGCTCCACCGCCGCGATCTTGCCGACGGCGTCGAGCACGTAGATCGCCATGAACGCGCCGATCGCCTGCTTGATCGCGCCGAACACGACCCAGCCCGGCCCGGCCATGACCATCGAGGTCCACCACGCGCGGCGGTTCTCCGCCGTGCGCGGTGGCATGAACCGCAGGTAGTCGATCTGCTCGCCGATCTGCGCCATCAACGACAGGCACACACCCGCGCCGAGCATGACCGCCGCGAGGTTCACGCCGGTGTCGCCGTACGCGAGCCAGCGGCCCACCGACGACGGCTCCGCGATCACCAGGAACAGCAGCGGCGCCACCATCAGCAGCAGCCACAACGGGTTCGTCCAGCTCTGCAACTTCGCCAGCACCTTCATCCCGTAGATCACCAGCGGGATGATCACCAGTGTCGACGCCAGGTACCCCAGCCACAGCGGCATTCCCAGCGCGTACCGCAGCCCCTGGGCCATGATCGAGCCTTCGAGCGCGAAGAAGATGAACGTGAAGCTCGCGAAGATCACGCTGGTGATCACCGAGCCGTAGTAGCCGAAGCCCGATCCACGCGTGATCAGGTCGAGGTCGATGTTGTAGCGGGCGGCGTAGTAGGCCAGTGGGAAGCCGGTCACGAAGATGACGATCGCGGCGAACCCGATGGCCAGCAGCGCGTTCCCGGTGCCGTGGGTGAGGGCGATGCCCGCACCGATCGAGAAGTCCGCCATGTAGGCGATGCCACCCAGCGCGGAGGCTCCGACCACCGCGGGTGTCCAGCGCCGGTAGGTCCGCGGCGCGAACCGCAGCGTGTAGTCCTCGAGCGTCTCCTTGGACGCCGCAGGAGCCGGCGCACGCTCCACAACCTCTTCAACGGTCATGGAGTTCGACGCTACGAAACGCGCGTTTCCTGCGATCACACCGTTTGTGTCATGACGATGACGCTATGTTCACCGACTATGGATGATCTCGTGACGTTCATGAAGCAGCGCAGGCTCGACGACGAGGCCGCCGCCGAGACGTGGGCCGCGCGGTCCGCGGCGATCTCGGAGTGGGCGCACAAGGTGGTGGTCCTGCTGACGAACCACCAGGTCCCCGCCGAGCACACGCTGCACGACACGGTCGGCGGCCAGAAGGTGCGGATCGCGTCCGGCTGGCTCGTCCTGGCCACCAGGACGCCGCGCGCGGCCCACCCCGGGGTGTTCAAGGAGGCCGGGATCTTCCTGACCCCGGCCGCCGAGCTGTGGCAGTACGACAACGAATGGCCCACGGCCGTGCGCCTCACCGCGGCCATTCCCGCTTTCCGGACTCCCGAAGGTGCGGCGCTGCGGGCGCGCTGCGAGTGGATCCTCGACAACGTGATCGAGGCGTTCGCCGACACGTTGGAACGCCACGGGATCGACGTGTTCGAGCTGGAAGGCCTCTAGCGGGTCGGCGACGTTCCGGTCCGCGCCTTTAGATCTTCCAGATCCGGACGGTCTTGTCGTCACCACCCGCGGCGAGCCGCTTGCCGTCGGGCGAGAACGCCACCGTCTGGATCTGGCCGCCCGCACCGATCACGGTGGCGCGGATCTTCTTGGTCTTCACGTCCCACAGCTGGACGAAGTTGCCCTGTCCCCAGGTCGCGACCGTCTTGCCGTCCGGGTGGAACAGCGCGCTCGACAGCGTCAGGCCGTCGTCGGCGCGCGGGAACACCGCCGAGCTCTGGCCGGACGCCACGTCCCAGAGCTGCATGCTGTTCTTGCCGTCGCCGTCGACGACCGCCAGGGTCTTGCCGTCGGGCGAGAACGAGCCGCCGTCGCCGGTCGAGTCGGTGATGGTCTTGACCGTCTTGCCGGAGGCCGGGTCGACGATCCTGATCTCCTGGTACTTGTTGCCCGCGTAGGCCAGCAGCTTGCCGTCCGGGCTGAACGACAGCTCGCTGCTGCCCCTCGCCTCGGTCAGGCCGATCTTGACCTTGCGCGTCGCCACGTCCCAGACCAGCAGGCGGCCGGTGTGGGTGATGCCGACGAGGGTCTTGCCGTCGGGATGGAAGCGCAGGGTCTTCATGATCGAACGGCTGTCGTCCAGACCGCCGATCATCGAGCGGTCGGCGATGTTCCACAGGTACGTGGTGAAGTCGCCGGTGCGGTTGCCGCCCGCCGCGAGGATCTTGCCGTCCGGGCTGATCGCGACCGCGCACGCCGAGGCGCCGCCGGGACCGTCCGGGTTCTGGACGGTGCCGATGAGCTTCTCGGTCGTGGTGTCCCAGATGCGGACGAGAGCGCCGCCGTCGCCCAGGCCGTCCTCGGCGCTCGCGAGGATCTTGCCGTCCGGGCTCCACGCGACCGACGAGACCGACTCCTTGTGGTCGACCAGCTGGACGTGCTCGGTGAACTCCTCCGGACTGCCGGGCTCGGCCACCGACGAGGTCGTGGACTGCTCCGAGCCGCCCTCCTTGTTCGAGGCGGCCTTGTTGTCGCCGGTGGAGGGCAGCTGGGCGCCGTCACCGCCGGTCTTGTTCTTCGAGGTGAGCCACCACGCGGTGCCGCCACCGATCGCCACGACCGCGCCGACGCCGGCGAACAGCGCCGTGCGCCTGCTGACACCGGGCTTGGCGACCACCGGCAGCACGACGGGCGCGCCGGCGAGCATCGCGAGGGCCTGGTCGACCGTGGCGCGTTCGGCGGGGTTCTTGCGCAGCAACGCGCCCAGCAGCGACGAGAGGTGCCCGGCGCGCTGCGGGGGCGGCGGCTCCTGGGTGAGCAGCATCGACAGGGTCGTCATGAAGTCCTGGCCCTGGTACGGCGGTCTGCCCTCGACCGCGGCGTACAGGGTGGCGCCGAGCGACCACAGGTCCGTCGCGGGCGTGATCGGAGCGCCGGTGCCCTGCTCGGGCGCCATGTACGCGGGCGTGCCGACGATCGAGCCGTCCGTGGTCAGCGGGACGTCGCCGGTGAGCCTGGCGATGCCGAAGTCGGTGATCACGACCCGGTCGCCGGACAGCAACACGTTGGCGGGCTTGAGATCGCGGTGCACGATGCCGGCCTGGTGCGCCACCCGCAGCGCGCTCAGCATCGACGTGGCGACGTACGCGACCTGGTCCGGGGGCAGCGCGCCCTGGGCCTTGACGGCGTCGGACAGCGAACCGCCGCGCACGAACTCCATCACGATCATCGGGGTGCCGTTGTACTCGACGACGTCGTGCACGGTGACGATGCCGGGGTGGTTGAGCTGACCGGCGAGCTGCGCCTCGCGCATGGCGCGCTGGCACAGCAACGCCCGCTGCTGCGCGTCGAGCCCGGCGGGCAGCAGCAGTTCCTTGATGGCCACCTCACGGCCGATGACCTCGTCACGGCCGAGCCAGACCCGGCCCATGCCGCCGGTGCCGATCACCTGAACGAGCCGGTAGCGCTGCGCCACCAGACTTCCCGTCGCATCTGTCACGGCGGGCAGCATAGATGGGAGCGCACTCTCATCCACGCGCCTTCGGCAAGTTCGTTGACGAATTGGATCGCCTGGTATCAAAGCAACATCGTGTGCAATCAATCGGTCGACAATGGACCTGTCCGGAGTGGACTCGCGACCTCGATCCCGACGGTACCGAACATCCGCAGTTCCCGACTCCGGGTCTGCTCGACGGTGAACCCGGCCGCGGCGATGCCGTGCGCGCCGTGCCCGTGGTGCGCGCCGCCGTGCCCGTGGTGCGTCATGTCGGCGAGCACGAGCAGGCCTCCCGGCTTCAGCAACCGGCGTACCTCGGCGAGCATCTCCGCCTGCGACGCGCTGTCCAGGTGGTGCAGCATCAGGCTGGAGAAGACGCGGTCGAACGACGCGTCGGGGAACGCCAGCTCCTGCGCGAAGCCCCGGTCCAGCTTCGCCTCAAGCCCTGCCCGCCGGAGCTTGCGCTCGGCCCGCGCCAGCATCTTCAGATCGGGGTCGATCCCGACGAGCTCGACGTCCCGATGCCGTTTCCCGATGGCGCGCAACAGGTTCCCGGTGCCGCACCCGACGTCGAGCACGCGGTGCCCCGCCTGCGGCCGTGCCAGCTCGACCATCTCCCGGTGCACGGTGTGCAGCCCGGACACCCGGTGCAGCACGTCGTAGAGCGGCATCAGGTAGTGCTTGCCCATGCCGGGCAGGTAGTCGCGCTCTTGGGACGATATTTCGGTCATGAACTCATTCTGACCGGTGTCACACCAGGATTTCTGTGTCGATCCTCGGTTTGAATGGGATGATTTGACGGTGCAAACCCAGCGAACGCCCGTGAAGGGCGCCGAGCCCGCGCAGTACGCCTGGCGGCCCGCTCCCGGAGAGCTGTCCGTGGCGGCCGTGCGGCTCGGGCACGGCCTGGACTTCGACGGTTCGCACGAGGCGCACTCCCACGACTTCCCCGGCATCGCGTACTTCGAGACGGCGGGCGGCGTGGTCCGCCACGGCCGGCAGGCGAGGGAGGTCGAGGAGGGCGACCTGTTCGTCATCGCGCCCGGCGACGTGATGGGCAGGGCCCGCAGCGACGACCTCCTCGGCGCACGGGGCTGGGGCGTCTTCTTCACCGCCGACGCGCTCGGCAGCGACACGCCGGGCACGCACCTGGCGTGGCGCACGCACCCGCTGCTGTTCCCGTTCGTCCACGGCGGCGCCACCGGAGCGTTGCGGCTCAAGGTGCCCCAGGAACAGCGCTCCGAGTGGACCGCCCGCGTCGAGGCGCTGCACGACGAGCTCCGGCACCGCCGCGACGGCTACCGCGAAGCCGTGTCCGCGCACCTCACGCTGCTGCTCGTCGGGGTGTCGAGGCTCGCCGCGGACGTCGTCGGCGACCTGCGCGAGAACGCCGAGCCGCTGCTGGCCGAGGTGTTCGACGTGATCGAGCGGCGCTACTCCGAACCGCTCTCGCTGCGCGAGGTCGCCGCCGCGGTCAGCATCTCCCCCGGCCACCTGACCTCGACGGTGCGCAGGCGGACCGGCCGCACCGTGCAGGAGTGGATCACCGAGCGCCGGATGGTCCAGGCACGCCGCCTGCTCGCCGTCACGGACCTGCCGGTCGGCGACATCGGGCGCCAGGTGGGCATCACGGACGCCGGCTACTTCGCGCGGACGTTCGGCAAGCTGCACGGGATGAGCCCCACGCGTTGGCGGAAGTTCAACCACCTGAACACTCGCTGAACTCCTGCGAACGGCCTGACCCCCACCAGGCTTTTCGTCGCTTTCGTCCCTCCTGGCCGTGGCACTGTCGTGACCATGACCGGCGGCACGCCCACCTTGAGCGACAACAGAAAAGACCTCGGCGCGAGGTTCCACGACCTGATGGAAGTCGTGGTGAGGCGGCTGCCGTTCGGTCTGTCCCGCGTCATCGCGCCGAGCTTCCTCGGGTTCGCCCTGATCAACGGGTTCACGTTCGGCATCGACCTGTTGCTGCTCACGCTGTTCCGCGGCGGCCTCGGCCTGCCGGTGCCGCTCGCGTTCACGATCGCCTACGTCCTCGCGTTCGGCCTGAGCTTCGTCCTCAACCGGGCCCTGAACTTCCGCTCGCACGCGCCGGTCGGCCCGCAGGCGGGGCTCTACGCCGTCGCGATCACGATCAACTACCTGGCGTTCATCCTCGGCGTCGGCAGCGCGCTGACCGAGTTCGGCCTGCAGTACCACCTGTCCCGGATCGTCGCGGGCGCGTGCGAGGCCGCGTTCATGTACAGCGTCATGCGCTGGGTCATCTTCCGCGACACCAAGAGCTGACCTACTGCAGGTAGCCCTCGACCTCGCCGACCGAGCGGGCCGGGACGTCCTCCGCGTCCTCGCCCTGCGACCGCGCCGAACGGCGGCGCCGCAACAGGTCCCAGCACTGGTCGAGGGCCTCCTCGAGTGACCGAAGGCGCGCGTGCTCCTCGTCCGTGGAGATCTCGCCGGCCGCGAGCTGCTGACGGAGCCGGTGCTCCTCGTCGACCAGGTCGTTGATGCGGCCCAGCACGTTCTCGTCGCTCATCCGCCCGACTCTACGACGAACCGCCTACGGCAGCGCGGCCAGCGACAGGCTGTTGCCGTCCGGGTCGAGCACCTCGACGTGCCGGACGCCGTTGGAGTACGTCTCGACGGTCCCGTGGCCCACCCCGTGCGCCGCGAGCCGCTCCAGCGCCCCGTCGAACTCTCCCATCTCCACGCCGAACGTGAGCATCGAGCCGCCGACGTGCGACGCCCGCACGTCACGGGCGTCGAGGACGACGTACGCGTTCTCCCCCACCTGCCAGAGGTGTTCCTCGCCGATGACCTCGTCCGCCCCGCGGCCGAAGAACACCCCGTACCACTCCCGCGACCTCGCCAGATCGCTCACGCACATCACGCTGTGCAGGTCCACACCGTCCACCTTCCGATCGCTCGACGAGGCAGACCGGGGACACCGTCGGTACTCATCGGCACGAAGGGTGATTCGTCCGATTGGTCGCATGAAATGGTTCAACCACTTGTTTACGCTTGTGAACAGGGCCGCCGACCCGTCACGCGATCACCTCCCCCTGCGGAAGTGATCGCCACCTCCGCCTGCCAGGAGGCGTTTTGAAGACACGCACTCGGCTTGCCCTGGCGAGCCTCACCTCCACCGCCGCGGTGGTCGTCGCGTTCATCGTCCCCACGACGCCCGCGATCGCCCACGGCACGATGTCCGATCCGGCCAGCCGGGTGTACACGTGCAAGAACGAGGGTCCGGAGACCCCGAAGTCCGACGCGTGCAAGGCGGCCGTGGCCGCCGGTGGCACGCAGGCCTACTACGACTGGAACGAGGTCTCGCTGCTCGAGGCCGGCGGCCGTCACCGCGAGCTCATTCCGGACGGCAAGCTGTGCAGCGCCGGCCGTGACAAGTACCGCGGGCTCGACCTGCAACGCGCCGACTGGCCCGCCAAGCGCGTGTCGGCCGGTTCGCTGACGGTGACCTACCACGCGTCGGCACCGCACTCGAACAGCAACTTCGAGTTCTACATCACCAGGGACGGCTGGAACCCGACGCAGCCGCTGCGCTGGTCGGACCTCGTGCACCTCCAGACGTTCAACAACCAGAACCCGTCCACGTTCACGAACTGGACGCTGAACCTGCCCGGCCGTTCGGGCCGCCACATCATCTACTCGATCTGGCAGCGCGTGGTCGGCAGCAACGAGGCGTTCTACACGTGCTCGGACGTCGACTTCGGCGGCGGCAGCACGCCGCCCCCGACCACGACGACCACCACGCCCCCTCCGACCACGACCACCACGACGACTCCCCCGCCGGCCGGCGGGACGTGGGCGGCGGGCACGACGTACTCGGTCGGCAACCGCGTCACCTACGGCGGCGTGAACTACGAGTGCCAGCTCGCGCACACCGCCCTCGCCGGCTGGGAACCGCCGAACACGCCCGCCCTGTGGCGACGCCTCTGATGCGGTTCTTCTTGCTGGTGCTCGCCTTCATGGTGTCCGGCTGCGCCACCACGCAGCCGGACGCCGTGTTGCGCGGCGATCCGCTGGACGTGATGTTCCTGCAGATGATGCTTCCCCATCACCAGCAGGGAGTGGAACTGGTCGCCCTCGCGAAGGACCGTGCGCAGAACGAGGACCTGCGCATGCTGGCGGCCGCGATCGAGCAGACCCAGGCGACCGAGGCCGAGACGATGAGGAACTGGCTGACGTCGTGGGGCGAACCGCTGACCGCACCACCGGACTCCCACACGGGCCACGGCGGCATGCGCGAGTCCGACCCCGCGGAGGTCGAACGCCTGTCCGCGCTGCGCGGCACGGAGTTCGACCAGCGCCTGCTCAACGTGATGATCGCCCACCAGGACGACGCCGTGCAGATGGCGCGCTGGGAGACCGGCAGCGGCGCGAACCAGGAGGTGAAGGACCTCGCCGACCGGATCGACAAGTCCCGCACCGCGCAGATCGGGATGATGAAGACGTTCCTCGGGAAGGCCTGACGGGTACTCGGTGGCTCCGGCCACCGAGGAGGCAGAAGTGCAACCGATTCCGTTCGTCCCGTGGGTGTGGCGCGACCCGTCGTGGGCCGAGAAGCCCGACCAGGACCTCGGCGACCGCCCCGACACCGGCCTGATCGGGTACGAGGTCGAGGCCACCGACGGCGGCATCGGCAAGATCGACGACGACAACGCCAAGGTGCCGCACGACTGCCTGATGGTCGACACCGGGCCGTGGATCTTCGGCCGCAAGGTCGTGCTCCCGGTCGGCACGGTGCGGTCGGTGGACCACGCGGAGCGCAAGGTCCACGTCGACCGCACCAAGGAGCAGATCAAGAACGCTCCCGAGTACGACGCGGACGACCATGACGGCTACCGCACGCGGACCGACGCGTACTACTCGGACAGTTATCGGTTGATGCCACCGATGCTCTAGCCCTGCGGAAGGCGACTCTTGCAGGTCGAACCGGTCCAGCGTCAGCGAGTGGGCGTCCTCTCCCCCTGACCGGCCGCCCACGACGCCAACAGGGCCAGACCGTCCGCGCTCGCCGAGCCGGCCGGCGCGGTGTAGACGTTCAGGAGCAGGCCGGGTTCGGCGGACATCTCCATCGACTCGACGTCCATGTCGAGCCGGCCCACCACCGGGTGGTGCACGCTCTTGCGTCCCGACCGGTGGAGCCGGACGTCCTGGGACGCCCACCGCTGCCGGAACAGCTCGCTGCGCGTCGACAACTCACCGACCAGGGCGATCAGCTCCTCGTCGTGCGGGTTGCGGCCCGCTTCCATGCGCAGCTTGGCTGCCACGTCGCGGGTGATCCGGTCGTAGTCGACGAAGAACGTTCTCGCCGCTTCGGGTTCCAGGTACACGAACCGCGCGGTGTTCGCCGGCCGTCGCGGGTCAGCCAGCACCGGTGAGTAGAGCGCGCGGGCGAGCCGGTTCGCGGCCAGGACGTCGTACCGGCCGTTGCAGATCCAAGCCGGTGCGTCGGTGATGGCGTCGAGCACTCGCAGAAGCGCCGGCCGCACCTTCACGGCGGGTCGCTTGCGGCGTGCACCACCCGGCGCCCTGGACTGCCTCGCCAGGTGGAACAGGTGAGCGCGCTCGGCCTCGTCGAGCCGGAGGGCGGACGCCAGCGCGTCGAGCACCCCGTCGGAGGCACCGGCGAGGCTGCCGCGCTCCATGCGGACGTAGTAGTCGACCGACACCCCGGCCAGCAGAGCCACCTCTTCGCGTCGCAGACCTTTGACCCGGCGGTGGGCGCCGTAGGCGGGCAGTCCTGCCTGCTCGGGCGTGAGCCGTGCGCGACGCGAGCTCAGGAACTCCTTGATCTCGGTGCGCGGATCGATCGTGGTCACGACTTCACCGTAGGTCCTGTCCGGGTACGGAGGGAGGTTCTGTCGGTGCCCGTGTCTAGGTGCCCGTCGCGGTCGTCGCGATGCCGCCGTCGACCGGGATGATGGTGCCCGTGAGGTAGGACGCCGCCCGGCTGGCGAGGAACACGGCGATACCCGCCATGTCGTCGTCGCGGCCGAGCCGACGCAGAGGGGCCTTCGCCGCGATCGTGTCGCCGACGGCCTCCAGCGTGGCCGCCATCATCTGCGACGGGAACGGTCCCGGCGCCACCGCGTTCACCGTGACGTGCTGAGGGCCCAGCTCCCTGGCGAGCACCCTGGTGAGTTGGTGAAGTCCCGCTTTGCTGCTGGCGTACGAGTAGTTGGGCGAGTCGGCGACGTGGACGGCGGCGATGCTGCCGATGTTGACGACCCGCGCGGGGTCGTCGGCGGTGCCCGCCCTGCACAGTGCCGGGAGCAGCGCCTGCACCAGCCAGAACGGCGACTTGAGGTTGAGGTCGACCACCGAGTCCCATGCCTCGGGCGGGAACGTCGCGAGCGGCTCGCGCCACATCGCTCCCGCGTTGTTGACGAGGACGTCCAGGCGTTCCGAGTCGGCCGTGACGAGATTCGCGAGGCGCTGACATTCGTCGTACTTCGACAGGTCGGCGGGGAACGCTCGCACGTCGCCGAACTCGGACAGTTGGCGCTGCGCCTCCGTGCACGCGTCCGCCCTGCGTGAGCTGATGATGACGCGGGCACCCGCCTGCAGGAGGCCACGCGCGATCATCATTCCGATTCCGCCGGTGCCGCCGGTGACGAGTGCGCGCTTCCCGCTCAGGTCGAAGAGGTCTGCGTGAGAGGTGAACTGGTTGGCCGCCATTGATGTTCTTCCCTTTGTTGCGAAAGCCGACGCGACCAGGTTGCCGAGCGGCCTCGAAGTCCGGGAGATCCTGGCGGTACAGGTACTGCGAGAGCCTCCTTCGCCGGGAAACCGCCTTGGCCGGCCTACCTGCAGGGTCTCGTTACGATGGCCTCGGCCGGGTCTCATCGATCAACTCAACGCGTTGCGCCGGCGACGGTGCGCAGCAGAGGTCAGGGGTGTTCGTCGTGGCGAAACCGCCCGCCAGTCCAGTCGCACCACGGTCTGGCCCGGTCACGATCGCCGACGTCGCCGTGGCCGCCGGGGTGTCGAAGCAGACGGTCTCGAACGTGATGAACTACCCGGAGAAGGTGCGCCCGGAGACGCGGGAACGAGTCCAGCGCGTCGTCACCGACCTCGGGTTCCAGCCGAACCGGGTGGCGCGGGCGCTGCGGTCGAGTTCGGCCGGCATGATCGCGTGCCGCATCGAGCCCGTCTCCTCCCACTCGCTCGCCCACCTGCACGACCGGTTCCTGCACGCGCTCGCCGAGGCGGGCCAGGCGGCCGGTCGGCACCTGATGCTGTTCGCGGTGGACGACGCGGAGAGCGAGGCCGCCACCTGCGTGCGACTGGTGCGCAGCGGGTCGGTCGAGGGTGTCGTGCTCTACAACCTGTCACCCGAAGACCCGCGGCCGGTCGTGCTGCAGAGCGCCGGAGTGCCGTTCGTGTGCTTCGGCAGGTTCTCCGACTCCGCTGACGCGACCGGCTGGGTGGACGTCGACAACGCGGCGGGCATAGCCGCGGTCGTCGAGCACCTGGCGGCGTGCGGCCACCGCAGGATCGGGTTCCTCGGCTTTCCGGACGGCCACCGCGTCGGCGACGACCGGGCAAATGGCTGGGTGACGGCGATGGACCGCCACGGCCTGCTGGCCGGCAGCCAACGCCTCGACGTGCGCGGCGAGGACACCTGGGTCAGCGGTGCCGGGATGGCCCGCTCCCTCCTGGACCGGGCCGACGCGCCGACCGCCCTCGTCGCCGCCTCCGACACCCTGGCGGCGGGCGCTCTGCAGGCCTTCCGCGATCTCGGGCTGGTTCCGGGACAGGACGTGGCCCTGGTGGGCTACGACGACACACCGTCGGCGGAGGTCCTCGACCTGTCCAGCGTCCGCCAGCCGATCCCCGAGATCGGACGGCGGATCGTCGAGGCCTTGCTCGGGCCTGACGGGTCGACACTGCCCGTGGCCGCACTGCTGGCGCCGGAACTGGTCGTGCGCGGGTCGTCCCGGCCTCGGGCCTGATCTTCCGTCGTTGACAGCCAGAAAGACCCTGTGGTTGGGTTTGGTCCACGCCAATTTTAACGATCCAATTCGGCGGTGGGACCCACGCTGACACGCGCTCGGAGGGGAAGGCCCGTCAATGAAGACGTACAGCCGCAAGAAGCGCGGGTGGTCAGCCGCGGTCGTCACCGCAGCCCTGGTCGTGGCGGGCACCTCCCCCGTGTTGCCCCCCGACCGAGCGCAGGCGGCGGTGACCCAGCACGACAGCGCTTCGATCGGCTGGGAGGGCGACTACTACGGAGTGCTCACCCACAAGGACGGGAGCTTCGACGTCCACTCAGGACCGAACACGACGGTCAGGTTCGGGATCTACAACAACCCCGGACGTGCCCAGTGGTTCAACGCCGGCGGCTACTACCCTGCCCTGACGACGCAGTTCGAGCGGGACGGCGCCACCGTCAGCATCACGAACTTCGGCGACAAGGTGACGATCGGCGGCCGGGACTTCGTCGCGATCTACTCACGGGTCCGCGTCGTCAACCACGACACGGTCGCCCGCGTGCTGGACCCCGCACCGACCGGCGGAACCCTCGCGCTCACCCGCCCGCCGACCACCGTCCAGCCCGGCCAGACGACCGACTTCGACTACGTGATCGCGGCCGACCGGTTCGGCCAGAGCTACGCCTGGCCCACCGCCGCCGAACTGGTGGCGGCCGGTGGCTACGACGCCCACCACGCCCACATGACGGCCTACTGGGACGGCAAGCTCGCCCAGATCGCGCAGATCCAGGTGCCCGACCCGCAGCTGGCGAACGCCTACCGCGCCGGGTACATCACCACGAACCTCGTCAAGGACGGCAACCGCCTCAACGTCGGCGAGAACGGCTACGACGCCATCTTCAACCACGATCTCGTGGGCATGCTGGTGCAGCTGCTGGAGGCCGGCGACCTGAACCGCGCCAGGGACTACCTGCCGACCCTGATCTCCCAGGACAACCCGAACGACATCACCAGGATGTACCCGGACGGAACCTGGAAGTACAACTGGCCCTGGGCGGTCTACCTCCGCAAGACCGGCGACGCCGCGTTCGTCCGGGACAACTTCGCGACGATCAGGCAGACCGCGCACCGGATCGAGTCCGACGCGACCGGTCCCGGCGGCATCATGAAGGCCACCATCGCGGTGGACCACACCGGCTACTGGACCGTCGACAACCAGTCGGCGTTGCTCGGCCTCCTGACCTACAGGTACATAGCCACCACTCTTGGCGAGACGACCGAGGCGTCGTGGGCCGAGCGGGTCTACAGCACGCTCCTCAACGCGGTCAACACCAAGCTGAACAACACCATCTCCACCAACCGCCTGACCTACCTGCCGTGCGCCATGGACGTCCCCAACAGCAGCGCGAACGTCTGCGGACAGACCAACAACGGCAACTGGGCCTCGATGTTCCTCTTCGGCCGCTGGTCGTGGGACGGCCAGCTCTGGGGCGCCACCCCGGCCGGGCCGATGATCGATCTGATCGACGCCACCTACGACAACGGCTTCGGCCGCCTGTCCGGTCTGCCCAAGCACACCTTCGGCGGCTACCCCGGCGTGAGCAGCGCCTACAACGCGGGCTACGGATCGGCGGGCCTGGCGTCTGCCCGGTACCGCTCCGAGGGGATCTACGGCTACCAGTACCTGATCCAGAACGCCCAGAGCGCTCCTTTCTCGTGGTGGGAAGGAATCCAGACCGTGGGGACCAGCAACTGGTCCCCCGGCACGCACAGCACGGCGGGCAGCGGTTCCAGCCCGCACATGTGGGGACAGGCCAACTCCTCCAAGGTGCTGCTGGACTCGTTGCTCGCCGAGAAGCTCGACGGCGCGGTGATCGCCGGCCGCGGGCTGCCGAACCAGTGGCTGCGCGACGGTGCCACCACGAGCGTGACCAACTACCCCATCGCCGGCAACAGGCGCATGGGCGCGTCGATCACCGCCTCCGGTGCGACCGTGAGCCTCACCCTGACCGGTGCCGCACCTGCGGGCGGTGTGCGGTTCGAGCTGCCCGCGTTCGTCGGCAACATCGCCAGTGCCAGCGCGGGCACCGTCGACAACGCCAAGGGCGTCGTGACGCTGCCGCCGGGCACCAGTTCGGTCACCGTGACCCTCTCCCGGCCGCCGGTGTTCACCGAGAAGGGCGGCCTCGACCTGCAGGGCTACTGCACGTCGATCGGCGCCGTGAACGGTGCCGTCCTCGCGGGGACGACCGCCTACGACTGGCGCTGCGTCACGGGCACCGGTGCTCGGGTGGACGTGAACGTGGACGACGCCTGCCAACGCCAGAACCCGCACGAGCAGGGCGTCTTCTCCCGGTCTTCCGCCATCGCCGATCCGTACAGCTGGAAGTGCCTCGTCTAGTGGTGTGGCACGTGCACTGCTCCGGCCGGATGTAGCAAGTTGTCTTGTTCTGTTGCTTCTTGTTGACAGTGCCTGTTGATGTCCGAGAACCTGTGGCGTCGGGACCCTGCGCGGAGGGACAACGCCATGCCACAGAAGCCAACTCGCCGGGACTTCTTCAAGGTGGCAGGAGTGTTCGCCGGGGCCGGTGCGGTCTCGGCGAACACGCCGGCCCAGGCCTTGGCGGACGAGACGCTGGCGAACTACAGCGGTCACACCACCGACGGCCGCAGCGTCACGGTCACGAGCACGACCGGGCAGCAGGTCAAGATCACCGCGTACGGCGACCACGTCGTCCGGTACCGCGCCGTCCGCAGCGGCGAGCACTTCTTCGCCGACGACCGTTACGAGATGGTCGAGCCGTCCAGCCACGCGTCCATGGGCGGCAGCCTCCAGGTCGTGGACAGCGGCGACCGGCTCACCATCACGACCCCACCCGCTGACGGCGTGAAAGTGGTGCTGTTCAAAGCACCTCTGCGGGTGGAGTTCCGCACCAGGACCGACGACCTGCTCGCCGCCGAGACCGCGGCCAGGAGCCTGACCTGGAGCGGCGGCGTGGTCCGGCAGGCGTTCGGCGCACCGGCCACCGGGGAGCGGTTCGTCAAGGCGGGGCACGGTCTCTACGGCCGGGCGCCCAAGGTCGACCGGACCGGGGACGTCGTCGCGCACAACTACCCGCTGCAGTCCCGCCACGTCGACCAGGCACCGGCGATCGTGCCGATGTACCTCTCCTCGCGCGGCTACGCGATCTTCGTCAACACGACCTTCGACACCACGTTCGACTTCACCGGCTCGTACGGGTTCTCGGCCGACAGCCGCGGTTCGTCCGGTGTCCAGCCTCAGCTCGACTACTTCGTCATCAGGGGACCGGAGTTCGCCCAGCTGCTCGACCGCTACACGCGGCTGACCGGGCGCCCGAGGTTCCCGCGGCTCGGCGTCTTCGGTCTCCAGCTGTCCGACAAGAACTACCCGAGCGTGAGCGACCAGAACTGGTGGACGTCCAGGATCACCGCGCTGCGCGGTGCCGGGTTCCCGCTCGACGTGCAGGTCAACGACAACCGCTGGCGCGCAGGGTCCGGTGAGTGGGCGGGGTCGTGGTTCGAGTTCAGCACGGTGCGCTGGCCTGATCCCGCCGGCTTCAAGCGCTGGGCCGACGAGCACGGCGTGCTCACCACGCTCGACTACAACCGCAACAACTCCAACGAGATGGCGGGCTGGGTCGCGGGTCCGCCGCCCGGCTACAGCTTCCAGCCCGCCGACGTGACGGGCGTCGACCAGCCCGACGCCGTGCCGGACTGGAGCAACCCGGCGGCGCGGGCGTGGGTGTGGAAGGTGTTCTGGTCCAAGGCCTTCGACCCCGCGCTGGGCTACCCCGGCGACGCGCTCTGGATCGACGAACCGGACGAGCTGGGCCCGATCCCGTACAACGCGCTGACCGCCAACGGGCAACGCTGGTCGGAGCTGCGCAACGCCTACTTCCTGTACTGCCAGAAGGGAGTCGCGCAGGGCTGGGACTCCCAGGTCGGCCGGGCGAAGCGGCCGTGGACGTTCACCCGCGGCGCGACGGCGGGCCAGCAGCGGTACGGACACCTGTGGACCGGCGACATCGAGTCGACCTACGGCGAGATGAAGGAGCAGATCCGCGGCATGCTGAACGCGGGACTGGGCGGGTTCCCGTACGCCAACATCGACGCGGGCGGCTTCTTCGGCGGGGTGATCTCCAGCGGCCTCTACCGGAACTGGGTGGCCGCCTGGGCAAGTCTCTCGCCCGTGTGGCGTCCGCACTCCAACGGTGACACGGCGGCGCTGGGCCCGGCCGGGTCGCGCTGGCCGATCGACCAGGGTTCGGTGGAGCAGGCCGACTTCCTGAAGTACAGCCGTTTGCGTTACTCGCTCATGCCGTACGTCTACACGATCGCGCACACCGCCCACGCGACCGGCGTGCCGATGGCGCGCGCGATGGTGGTGGACCACCAGAACAACACGATGGCGTACTCGCACGACCTGCAGTACATGTGGGGACCGTCGATCATCGTCATGCCGGTGACCACCGACGTGGACGGCGAGGTGCAGAAGGTCTGGCTGCCCGCCGGCGAGACCTGGTACGACTTCTGGACCGACGCGAAGAGCGCGGGCTCGGACACCGCCGAGAAGAACTGCGTCACCCGCACCGGCGAGATCCTGATGTTCGTGAAGGCCGGCAGCGTGCTGCCGAGGTACAAGTACGCCCAGAGCACGGCGTTCCTGGACAAGTCGCAGCTCGAGCTCGACGTCTACACGGGCAAGAACGGCTCGTTCGCGCTGTACGAGGACGACGGCACGACGGAGGACTTCCGTTCGAATGCCGCGGCCACCACCCAGATCGGTTTCGCGGACGCGGCTTTGCGGGTGACGGTCAACCATCCCGCGGGTACTTACAGCGGGGCCCCCACGGCACGGCGTTACGTCGTGCGAGTCCATGGCCTCTCTGCACCGGTGGGCATGCGCGTGAACGGTGGTGCGACGCTGCCCGCGTTCACCGGCGAGACGGCGGCCGTCCTCAACGGCTCCGGTCAGGCATGGGACTCGGCGAAGAAGGTCCTGACCGTGGTGACGCCGCTGATCTCCGTGGCGGCCAACGGTGTCGCGGCGACGGTCGAGCCGAGTGGCGGCGCTTTCCCAGCCGCTTCTGCGCGGGTGGTGCACGAGGACACCCTCCGCGGCGGCGCGGTTCTCGCCACCCAGCACCCCGGCTACACCGGCACCGGTTACGTCGACTACGTCAACGCCTCCGACGACTTCGCCGAGTGGACCGTCTCCGCACCGGCCGCGGGCATCCGGACGCTGAGCTTCCGCTACGCCAACGGCGGCACGACCGACCGGCCGTTGCGGATCTCCGTCAACGGCGTGGTCGTCGCGGCCGGCCTGTCCTTCCCGCCCACCGGCGACTGGCGGACGTGGCGGACCGTCGGCGTGAGCGCGGCGCTGCCGGCCGGGCAGGTGCGGGTGCGGGCGACGGCGATCGGTTCGAGCGGCGGCAACGTGGACTGCCTGATCGTGGACTGACCAAGGCTTCCCCGCGGCTGCTCAAGCTCCTACCAGCGCGCCAAAAGTGATGTCACTTCACCGGCCAGCGCGATAATGGCGGGGTGTCACTACCAGACGTGGAACGACGCATCGCGGAACTCGACGAGATCCTGCGCCCGATCGCGAAACGCCCGGTCGACGTGAACAATCCGAACTGGGCGGCCGAACTCGCCAACCGGATCCCGCCGGCCCAGGAGGCCGGGGTCGGCGGCGAGGCCGAAGCGGCCCTGGCGGATCTGCTCGGCCACTACGAGCGGGGCGACGAACCAACCCGTGTCGCCGTGCGCGCGATCTTCGACCGCTACACGTCGTTCCGATGGGCGGCGACGCTGCCCTTCGACGAGACCGCGCTGCAGAGCTACAGGTCACGGCTGGTCAAGGTCTCGGCCACAGATCAGGGGACCGATACCCGTGACGTGCTCCTGGGGTTGTGGGACCTGGCTGACCGGGCACGTGCCGCAGGCATCGACATCGTCCCCACCCTTGTCGAGGTGGCCGCGATGTCCAGCGACGCGGACCGCTACGGCATGGGCTCGACCCGCAAGATCCTACTGGACCTGATCGAACGAGCGAGGTTGTGAGCGACGGGGGTAATGGCCTCAGCTGAACGACCTCGCGTCAACGAGCACCGCGTGAAGTGGAACTCCACCGCCGGCTGCCGTTCCAGTGCTTCCCACACGAGACGCTGCGCACGCTGAAGACCGTCCTGGCGAGAAGTCCACTGGTCGTGCGGCAGGGCACCGAGGTGGTCGTGACGTCCAACCACGTCCAGGTTCACGGACCCGGTCAGATACTCGCCGACACGCCGCGTATTGGCCGAAGACGCCGATCTGCGTGCGCAATCTCCGGTTGCCCGCGACGGTCGCCATGCCGCCGTCAGGAGCAACAGCGTCATGAAGACAAATAATGGCAACGGCCCGGACCACGTGGATTGCCTCATGCGCAATGAACTACGGGTTCCGGTGATCGGTCTATCAGTTTCACGAACGGTAATTCGTGATGGCAGCAGACGGGTGAATCTTCTCGACAGCGATTCTGGCGGTCTTGGACAGTTCCATTGTGCGAGGTTCCCTGCAGCCACTCACCACATGCATTTCGTTCCCACCACGCACAGCGAACGGAATGCCCGAAAGGAACACCCCATGCACGACGACGATGAGCCGGTAGGCCGCGTACTCGGCCGACGGCAGGCGCTGATCCTGCTCGGCGCCGCAGGCGCGACGCTCACGGTCGCGGAATCTCCCGTGGCAGGCGCCACCCGAACCGCCGGCGGCCCCGAGGTCTGCGCACCGGCGCTGAACTGCGTGGTCAAGCCGGAGCAGATGGAAGGTCCTTACTTCGTCGACAGGATGCTCAACCGGTCCGACATTCGAACCGACCCGTCCACCGGTCGGCCGTCGCCCGGAACGGCGCTGACGCTCAACTTCACCGTCCAGTCGGTCCGCCCAGGACAGTGCACTCCCCTGCCCAACGCCGTAGTGGACATCTGGCAGTGCGACGCGCTCGGGCTCTACTCGGACATCCCGTCACAGGGAAGTTCCGGTCGCCGTTTCCTGCGCGGCTACCAGAACACCAATTCGGATGGAAAGGCTCAGTTCATCACCATCCTGCCCGGCTGGTACACCGGCAGGACCATCCACATCCACATCAAGATCCGCACGACCGGCACCAACGGCCGTCCGTACGAGTTCACGTCTCAGCTGTACTTCACAACCACATTCGGCGCGGCCTATCTCCGGACCCAGCCGTACGCGCGCAAAGGCCCCGCGGACACCACCAACGACAGGGACTCCATCTACCTGCGAGGTGGTGCTCAGATGCTGCTGAACCCGACCAGCACCGGGGCCGGCTACAGCGCGGACTTCGCGATCGGTCTCGACCTGTCCAACGTCCAGGTCGGCCGCCCCGACTGATCGGGACGTTCGCTCAGTGCACTCGGCGCCGCTGCGGCGTCGAGTGCAGCTGAAGTCAATTCGAAGACTCGTTCTGCGTGAACTGTGGCCACGAGACTGCGCTGACCTGCGGAAACGAGACACTTGCAGGTTGGCGCGGTTCCTAAAGGACCTGATCCGTACATTGGGGCGATGCTGTGCTGCATGAGCTCCATGTGGCTGGTGGTGATCGCCGTCGGAGTCGTGCTGGCGTTGTTGAGTGCGCCGGTACTCGGTCGACGTCGACTGGGTGGGAAGGCTCGTGGCATTCGTCAGCGGACACCCGCCACCCCTGAGGCCACAATGAAGCGTTCTCCAAATGAGCGGCCTTCATCTCCGCCGAGGCGCGACGACCGGCGCTCTGTACGCGACGACGACGAGCAATGGCAAGGACTCGAGCAAGCGGCACTTGCTGGACTCGCAGCAACTGACCCGCGGACAGTGGAGCGAGCTCAAGTCCGCTGTCTACTCACGGTCTGAGGGAAAAGTCGTAATCGACCTTTCTCCGCTCGATGATCCTCCTTTCAACACGAACACCTGACCGGCTGCCCCTCCATCCCAGCAACGCTCTGTCGTCGGCACGAGCGGACGAGAGAGGGCGGTGGTAGTCGCGCATGATGGTTGGTCACGAGGTTCATAGGAGGCCCTCGGAACGCTCGCCCACTCGGCCAGCAGGTTCTCGCGGGTCTCCACGTCGATCCGGACCGACGCCTGGTCGTGCGTGACCTGTCCGCATTCCAGCACACCGGCCGGCCACGCGGCGTGGCCGCAGATCGACGACCCGAATGCGTGATGATCGTGGCGACGCGGAACGCAGCGGTTCACCGCGGCGGTCGAACACCCTCCGCCGGTCGGGCGCGGCCGAAGTCCGTGGCGAACCACTCAGCGATCGACGTCTCGGGGAACTCACGCGGCGGGTACGAGCCGGGCACGCGTTCGATGGCGGTGATCCGGTCGAGCCGGAACAGGCGCCAGTCCTCTCGCCCCTGGTCGAACCCGATGAGGTACGTGTGTGCGTCGCGCAGCACCAGCCGATACGGGTCGACCAGGCGATCGGACGCGCGGCCGGACTGGTCGCGGTAGGCGAACCGGATCCGGCCGCGTTCGCCGATGGCTTCCGCCACCGCGCCCAGCGTGGCGGCGGCGACCGGTGCCACGCCGTCGGCGAACACCTCGGTGGCCTGGTCGGTTGCCCGCACGCGGCGGGCCAGCCGGGCCGGCAGCACTCGGGCGAGTTTGCCCAGTGCCTGGCTCGCCACGTCGACGTCGCCGAGGTGGGCCTGCACGAGGCGCAGCCCGGTGATCACCGCGGTGATCTCCTCCTCGTCGAAGAGCAGCGGCGGGATCGACGAGCCGGCGGCCAGCCGGTACGTGCCGCCGGGG
This sequence comes from Lentzea sp. NPDC058436, assembly GCF_042721515.1. Classification (NCBI taxonomy): domain Bacteria; kingdom Bacillati; phylum Actinomycetota; class Actinomycetes; order Pseudonocardiales; family Pseudonocardiaceae; genus Lentzea; species Lentzea sp. NPDC058436. Next base: position 883,968 of record NZ_JBHXLF010000002.1, on the reverse strand, counting down.
CCTGGACGCGTCTCGATCCGATAGCCGAGGGCTCGCAGTCGTTCGGCATCCCGGCGCACGGTCCGGGCGCTGACGCCGAGCCTCCCGGCGAGCGATGCGCCGGTGTGGTCCGCGCCGGACTGCAACAGCGACAGCAGCCGCAGCGCTCGCGAAGCCGGGTTCCTGACCACGAATCCAGGGTGCCAGAAGATGCGGACACTTGATGACCGCATCTTTCACTAGCGTCACCGGTATGCGCATTGCTGTCACGACTCCAACCGGCAACGTCGGCCGCCACGTCGTACCGATGCTGGTCCGCGCCGGCGTCCGTCCGCTCGTCCTGGCTCGCGACCCCGAACGCCTCGACGCCTCGCTGCGGTCCGCGATCGACGTCGCCACCGTCGATCAGCGCGACGCCGATGCCGTTGCGGCCGCCACGAAGGACGTCGACGCGTTGTTCTGGGTGGACCCGACGACGGGGAGCGGCGATCCGCTGCACGACTACGACCTGGCAACGGCCGCGGTGGCCCGTGCGGTCCGCGAGAACGACATCGCACGCACGGTGTTCCAGAGCAGCGTGGGCGCGGAGAAGCGGCACGGCGCAGGCGAGATCGACGGCCTGGCAGGGACCGAGGAAGCGTTGGACGCGCTCGGTGCCTCGGTCACGCACCTGCGCTGCGGGTTCTTCTACTCCAACCTGCTGCTGCAACTCGAAGCGATCCGTGCCGGGGAAATCCCGGTGATCCTGCCGACGGACCTGCCGATGAGCTGGGTCGCGCCGCGCGACATCGCGGAGGTCGCTGCGACACGACTGCTGAACGCCGAGTGGTCGGGCCGCCACGTGCAGGCCGTGCACGGTCCGACGGACCTCAGTTGGGCACAAGCGGCCGCGATCGTGTCGGAGGCGGTCGGTCGCGAGGTGCGGGTGCGGCGGATCAGTGACGACTCGATGCGTCAACTGCTCCTCGACACCGGTATGACGGAGAAGTCGGTGGAATCGGTGCTGGGGATGTCCACCGGGCTGCGCGAGGACTTCGTGCCGGAGCAGGAACGCTCCGTCCAGTCGACGACGGCGACCACCTTGGCCGCATGGGCCCACGAGACCTTGCGGCCACTGGTTTCCTGAACACCGCGGAACATCCGTGTCCGAGGTCGCCGCCGCGGCAGCGACCTCGGATCCCACTGCAGCACCGCGCGGCCCGCTGCACGTCACCAGCGATGTGCACCTGGCGCCCGTTCGGACGATTTAGGCTGTCGCGCATGACTTCCGTGCTGCAGAACGTGGCGATCGACTGCGCGAACGCCTACGAACTGGCCCTGTTCTGGAGCAGGGTGACCGGTCGCCCGATGCACCCGGACGACAAGCCGGGCGACCACGAGACCGAGGTCCTGATGGCCGAGGGTCCGGTCCTGTTCTTCAACCAGGTACCCGAACCCAAGACCGTCAAGAACCGCCTGCACCTCTGCCTTCGCCCGGACACCACGCGCGACGAGGAGGTCGAGCGGTTGCTGACACTCGGTGCGTCCTTCGTGGGCGACCACCGCAACCCAGACGGGACCGGCTGGGCAATCCTGGCCGATCCCGAGGGCAACGAGTTCTGCGTGCTGCGCAGCGCGTCCGAACGCGCCTAAGCGTTCACCTCGGGAAGCGACACCGCTTCCGTCACGGACGACCGCACGCCCAGCACGCTGATGAGTTCCAGCGCGCGCAACGGTCGGAGCACCGCCGCCGTGTTCGCGACGACCACGAGTTCGCTGCCCCGGTCCAGGCAGTGGTCCTGGTGGTCGAGCAGCAGCCCGATGCCCTGGGCACCGAGGAACCTCACGGCGGTCAGATCGGCCACGACGGGGGCGGGCGGGGTGACCGACCTGACCGCGTCGTCGAGGCATTCGGCAAGGTCAGGGGCTGTGGAATGGTCGATCTCGCCGGCGATGTGCACGAGAACGGCGGCGCCCACGCTTTCGCGGGTGGTGCGGAAGGGGACTTGACCGTCAGTGAGCACTAGGCATCCTCCAGTGCTGACGGCGCGATCGGCCGTCAGAAGGGCTGGCTGCTCAACCCGGGACGACGGTAGCGCAGTGCCCGTGTGGGCGCGGTGCGACGGTGGCGCCGACGAAGTGCAGGTTCCCTCGGATGGCTCGCGGAAAGCGCGCGTAGCATGCATTGTCGTGACCGGTTTCTTCCACGAGACCGCCTTCTACGGCTCCGACGACGACTTCCTCGCCCATGCCGTCCCGTTCCTGGAGGACGGACTGCGGGCCGGTGAGTCGTTGGTCGTGGCGTGCTCGGAGTGGAACAACGGTCTGCTGCGCGGCGCTCTGGGCGAGACTGCCGTGCTGTACAGGTCGGGTGAGGAGCAGTACTCACGGCCGTCCGACTCCATCGCGAACTTCCGGGCGCTCTTCCGCGAGCACACCGAGGACGGCGCACGGCAGATGCGCGTGCTCGGCGACGTTCCCCATCCCGGTGTGGGCGCGTGCTGGGACTGGTGGGCGCGGTACGAGGCCGCGGTGAACCAGGCGTACGCCGAGTTCCCGGTCTGGGGACTGTGCCCGTACGACACCAGGACGACTCCCGCCGAGGTGCTGGCCGACGTGGTGCGCACGCACCCGAACGTCGCGACGGCCCCCGGCACGCACGAGGTCAACCCCGGCTACCGCGAGGGCCTGGCTGCCTCACCGCAGGTCCCGGACGTGCTCGAACGAGGCGTTCCGGTCATCGAGCTCGTCGACCCGACGGCCGGAGCGGTGCGCGAGGCGGTCGGCGCGGCGATCGGCGGGATGAGCCTGTCCGAGGACGACGCGCACGACGTCGTCTACGCGGCCAGCGAGGTCGTCACGAACGGACTGACGCACGGTGTCGCGCCTGTCAGGTTCCGGCTGTGGGCCGACGGCGCGCGGGTGCTGGTGGCGGTGAGCGACCGCGGGCACGGACCGTCCGATCCGCTGGCCGGTCTGGTGCCGACCACGGAGACGCTGTCCGCCGGGCTCGGGCTGTGGATCCTGCACCGCACGTGCGACTACGTGTCCATGGGTCGCGAGGTCGACGGGTTCACCGTGCGGGTGAGCGTCGGAGGCCAGACGTAGGGCAGGTCGCCCGCGCAGATGTCAAGGCCGTACCGCACGAGCGCTTCCTCGTACCCCGCCCACATCTTCACGGCGGGGTGATGGCGCCAGCCGTAGCCGGGCACCACCAGCCCGCGCTGGACCTGGATGGTCTCGACCCGTTGCTTGCCGAGTCGTCTCCGGTCCAGCACTCTGCATGACTCAGAGCACGTACTTCGCGGCCTCGGCCGCTCGCGCCTTGTCGACGTGCACCTCGTAGCGGCGTGCCTGAAGGGTCATGACGCTCGCGAAGTCACGACGGCCGCGCGTACTCCAGTGCGCCACGAACCCGAAGACCGCGCCCCAGAACGCACCGACCGCGAGGCTGATGAACACGAACCACGCCCAGGTCTGGCCCGCCGTGAACAGCCCGAACAGCAGGCCGATGAACACACCGAACCAGGCACCGCTGGCCGCGCCCGCCACCGCGGCGCGGCCCCGCGTCATGCGGCCCGTCACCTGTTCGACCGTCCGGACACCGTCGCCGATGATCCGCACGCTCTCCACCGGGAAGCCGTCGTCCGACATCCTGTCGACGAGCTTCTGGGCTCCGAGGTAGTCCGGGAAGCTGGCCAGCAGCGACGACTCGGTCTGGGCTACTTCTTCGTGCTTGATGTCCACTTCGTCCGGCTACCCGCGATCACGCAGCGCAAACAGAAAACGATCAGGTGCCGCGTCCCGTCTTCTCCTGCAGCCGGTCGATCAGCTGGGACGCTTCGACCTTCGTCAGCTCGGCCGGCACCTCCTCGCCCGCTTCCTGGGCGAGGGTGCTCAGGTACGACTCCTGCGGACCGGTCATCGGCTCGTCACCGGTCGTCCAGTCCTGCGGGTCCTTCTCCGGCGTGCGGTTCACATCCGTCCCCTTTCACTCGAACGCCCGTTCGAGATACCCGGGGTGACGGCGGATCAATCATCGACCCAGAACGACGTCTCCCGGAGTGGACGGTCCGGGCACGACCATCGGCGGCCGCGCGCGGGACAGCAGGCGGTGGGCGACGGTCAGCAGCATCCGCGCCTCCATCCGCTCGCGGTAGCGCAGGTGCTCGTCGGCGGCCGTGACGCATCCCAGGACCTGCGGCGACACGACGGCGCCCGTGTCCGTGCACGCCGCCAGCGCCTCCTTGAGGCCTCTTCGCGCGCCATCCCCCTCGACGTTCGCCAGCGCGGTGCAGACGGCGTTGTCGAGCTTCTGCATCGCGGTCGTGCGCAGGTGCTGCAACGAGGTGTCGTCGAGTTCGGTGGTCACGGTCATCCGCCGCCTTCACAGCCGAGTGGGAGTTCAGCGCCGACTGCTTGACGCATTCGGGCCCGAGTACCCGGCCCGAGCCGCGTCAAACCGGGGCTTCACCCGGCACCGCTACCGTGGCGGGATGCGTGCGACCTGGCGCGACAAGAACGCGCGACAGTGGATCTCCGAACTGTCCGGCCGGATCGGGATGACCGGGTGGGCGGCGCTCGCCGTGACACCGGCGCTCGCGGCCGAGGTGGACCAGCACGCCGCGGCGGTGCGCGACATCCTGCTGCTCGGCGTCGAGGGCGTTGGCACCGTGGGTGCGGTCGTGCTCCTGGCGGCGTACGGGCGCGGTCTGCTGGAGGACGTGGCGGACAGCGACTGGACGCCGGCGTCGTGGCTCGGCGTCCGGCTCATGGCCGTCTGTCAGCTGGCGCACGTGCACGACGTGAAGCCGCTGACCGACGACGTGCACGCGCTGCCGAAGCTCGCATGAGAACGAGGCGCACCCCGCGGGATGCGCCTCGTCGTGAATCAGGGGTTCAGCGCTCTTCGGGCCTGCGCGTGCCGAGCACCGGGTCGTCCGCCGGCACCTGCGGCCCGGTCGGCGCCTGGTTCGCCACCGGCACCGGCGCGGTCACCGGTTCCTGAACGGTCATCGGCTCTTGGGCGACGGGCTCGGTGGACCGAACCGCGTCCTCGCGACCGCGCTGGTAGGCCTGCGCCTGAGCCTGGGCCTGCGGCAGCTCCTGCTCCGCGCGCCCCAGCCAGCCCTCCCACCGCTGCTGCATCGGCCTGATCAGGCCACCGCCCACACCGACGACGAGGATGCCGCCGACCGTCGCGAGCACCGCGATCAGCACCGGCGTGGTCACCGTGGTGGCGACACCGATCTGGTTGAGCGCGGCGATGATGCCCAACGCCCAGATGAAGACCGACGCGATGTTGGCGAGCACCCTGCCGTAGGACAGACCGCCGAGCGCACCGCCGATGAAGTCCTTCACTGCGCTGGCGACCGCGCCGGCCACGACGACGATGATGATCGCGACCGCGGCCTTCGGCAGCCACGCCACGATGCCGGTGAGCAGCTCGGAGACGGGGTTCGGGCCCCACACGCCGAACGCGATCTGCAGCGTGATCAGCAGCAGCGCGTAGTAGACGAGCTTGGCGAGCAGGTCGGAGGCGTCGTACTTGCTGCGGGCGAGCGCCTGGCGAAGGCCGCCGCGCTCGACGAGCCGGTCGAAGCCGACCCGTTCGAGCACCTTGTCGACCAGCTTGGCCACCGCCTTCGCGACGAACCAGCCGATCAGGAGGATCAGCAGGAACGCCGCGAGCTTGGGAACGAACGTGGCGACCGCCCGCCAGGCGTCGGTCAGCCCTTGTCCGAAGTCCATGTCGAGCTCCCTTCTCAGGGCGCCCGGCCGGGTCACCCGATCAGGCAGTACCCGATCGAGGACTCTTTACACGGACTTCACGACACCTGGCGCAGCTCGCGGTCGCAGGCGGCCAGGTGCTCCCACGTCCTGCCGCGCTGACTGGGCGGCGCGGAGCCGTCCGCCGTGCAGATCGGGTACACCAGTCCGAAGGGAACCGGCTGATCGAACTCGTCTCCGGTGTGGACGTCGACCAGACGACGCACGTGTGCCATCACGACCACTCCTTCGCGTGAACCGCGGGGACCAAGGGTTTGGGAACATCGAATACCCCGTGAGCTGCGAGAACATGCGTGCCGCCGTTGCGACATAAGAGTGAAACCGTCTGTCCTCAGTGGACTAACGCGCCGTGACCGTCAGCGTGAAGCTCCCGTCGTGCGGCACGGTGAGGATCTGCATCGTGCGGCCGGGGTAGGTGATCGACGACGCCGTCCGCAGCTGCGGCTCCAGGTCCCGCGCCCAGTCGAACCGGATCACGGTCCTCCCGCGAGTGAGCGTCAGGCCACGGGAATCCAGCGCGACGGTGTCGGAATCCCTTACCACCAAGGGAATCTGCTCGGTCGCCGCTGACTGGGCGCGCACCGAGCGCACGATCCGGTCGCCGACCGCCACCTCGGTCACGACCGAGCCGGACGCCGTGCGGTAGCGGAACCGGTAAGGCTCGCCGCCGGGGAACTCCGCCTGCTGCGGCCCGTTGGAGTCCACGACCTGGCCGGGGAACACGGTGCCCCAGCACGCGTGGTTGTTGTTGTTCACCGACTGCACCAGCGTGCCCGCGACGGGGTGCCACAGGAACGTCAAACCGGTGCGCGCCAACGAGGTCGCGCGCCGCGTGCCGAAGTAGCCGCCGACGTACCACTTCGGCCGGCGCACGAACAGGAAGTCCTGGCCCTGATCACTGCGCCGCTCGGTGAAGTGCGCGCGCCGGTACGGCAGCCGCGCGATCGCCGCCGTCCGTTCGGCACGGCTGGGATAGCGCTCGCCGTAGATCGCGTGCGCGAGGATCCGCGGTGAGGTGTCCGGCTTGACCAACGCGGGCACCGGCGCCGTGGAAGCCGCCCACGCCGCACGTGCGGCGGCCAGGTCCTCGCGACTGGACACGAACGCGGCTAGGTCCGGCACCTCGGAGACGAACTGGGCGTTGAGCGCGGTCCGTTCGGGATCGGGACGCACGTCGGCGTAGAACCTGGAGGACGTGCGCGAGTTCGTGGCGATGTTCGCGAACCAGCCGGAGCCGTCCGGTTCGCGCAGCAGGTTGTAGCCGAGCCAGTCGGTGTACTTCCGCGTCATCGCGACGAGGTTCGGGTCACCGGACTGCCGCCACGCGTCCGCGAGCTCCGGCAGCATCACCTCGAAGTTGTAGTTGGTGTCCGCGCCGGACTCCTCGTGGAAGAACCCGGCGGGACTCTGGCCGGTCCTGGCCAGGCGCGCGAACGCCTCGGTCAACTGCCGGCCGAGCTGCGCGTCGGGGTCCTGCTTCAACGCGAGCGCGGCGCCGGCGAGCCCGGACGTCGTCTGGTTGGCCCAGGTGAGCGGCGACTGCCAGACCACGCCGTTGGAGCCGTCGAGGAACCACGTCATGGCCCTGTGCAGCGCGGCGCTGATCTGCGCCTGCCGCGACGGCAGTGTTCCCGCACGCCTGAGCAGCGCGTTCGTCTTGCTCAGGTAGCCCATGGCGAACCCCGTCGCGGCGAGCGAGTGCTGGTCGCGCGAGTACTCGGGCCACGAGCCGTCGGCGTGCTGAAGCCCCAGGTAGTGGCCGAGTCCGGCATCGAGCGCCGCGACCACCTGGGCGTTGCCGCGGTACGGGTTCCACGTCCGGGACTGGGTCGCGAACCAGGCCAGCGTGTAGACGTGCTCCTGGACGCGGGCGTTGTACGGGACGTTGGGGCTGCGCCACCAGCCACCGCCGAAGAAGCCGGTCGAGTCCATGTCGGTGACCATCGGCGAGACGGCCGTCAGGTACGACGCGAACCGCTGCTCGCCGGGTGCGAAGGCGCGGCGGTTCGGGACGACCGGCGGGGGCGCGGGCAGGGCGAGCGCCCTGGTGGGCAGAGCGGCGAGCAGTCCGACCGCGGTCGCACCGGTGATCAGGCTGCGACGGCTGAATGCGTTCACGGGCCTACCTCCTTGGCGGAGCACCCTCGCTCCCCGTGCGGCGGCCCGTCAAGATGCTAATTCGAATTATTACAGGGTTGACGGCGATGCGGGTGCTGACGCAGACTCCGTGCCAATTCGAATTGGCAGGTGGTCATGGCCAAGAGGCTCACCCAGCAGGACATCGCCAGGATGGCGGGCGTCAGCCAGGCCACGGTGTCGCTGGTGCTCAACAACCGGACCGACGGCGGCGTGCGGATCGCGCCGGACACCCGTGCGCGGGTGCTGGAGGTCATCCGCAGGACGGGCTACGTCGCGAACCCGATCGCCCGCAGGCTGCACGACCAGCGCAACCGCATCCTCGGCGTCTTCACCTACGAGGCCGTCTTCCCGAGCACGCGCGCCGACTTCTACCAGCCGTTCCTCGAAGGCATCGAGGAGCAGGCCGAGGAGGTGGGCTGCGACCTGTTGCTGTTCACCAGCGCCAAGGCCGCGGGTGGCAAGCGGCGGATCTTCAGCGACGACAGCAGGATCCGGCTGGCGGACGGCTGCCTGCTGCTCGGTCGTTCCATCGACCGCGACGACCTGGCCCAGCTCATCAGCGAGGGCATCCCGTTCGTCTCGATCGGCCGGCGCGACGACGCGGGCGGACCGGTGCCGCACGTCGGCGCCGACTACGTCTCGGCGGTGCGGAACCTGGTGGACCGCGCGGTCGCACTGGGCCACCGCAAGCTCGCCTACGCAGGCGCCGGGACGGGCGCCGAGTCGTCGGCCGACAGGTTGCGCGGCTTCAAGCAAGCGGTTGCGGCACAAGGAGTCGCAGGAACGCACGTGCCGTTCGCCGAGCTCGACCGGCTGATGGACGCGGGCGTCACGGCCGTGCTCGCCGAGGAGGTCTCCGACGGTGCCGCGCTCGTGCTCGCCGCCCGCGAGCGCGGCCTGTCGGTCCCCGGCGACCTGTCCGTGCTGATGCTCGGCGCGGCGACCCGGCCGGCGCCGGACGACGTGGCGCTCACCGGTTTCCGCATCCCCCGCCGCGAGATGGGGCGGCGGGCGGTGCAGGCGCTGACCGAGGTGCTGGAACACGGCACCACCCCGCGGGAGCTGCTCGCCTGCGAGTTCGTCGAAGGCACCACCCTGGGCGCGCCCCGCCGTTGATCTGGAGGAACCTGTTGTCGCACAACACAGATGTCGTCGTGGTGGGCGGCGGGCTCGGCGGAGTCGCCGCGGCGCTCGCCCTGCTGCGCGCCGGTCGGCGGGTCGTGCTCACCGAGGAGTTCGAGTGGCTTGGCGGGCAGCTCACCAGCCAGGCCGTGCCGCCGGACGAGCACAGCTGGGTCGAGCGCTTCGGCGTCACCGCCAGCTACCGGGCGTTGCGCGAGGGCATCCGCGACTACTACCGCCGCAACTACCCGCTCACCCCGCGGGCGCGGGCGTGGCGCGAGCTCAACCCCGGCGCCGGCAACGTCAGCCGCCTCTGCCACGAGCCCCGCGTCGCCGTGGCTGTGATCGACGAGATGCTCGCGCCCTACCGCGGCAGCGGAAAACTCACGGTCCTGCAACCGGCCAGGCCCGTCTCGGCGCGCACCGACGGCGACCGGATCGTGTCGGTGACGGTCGAGCACAACGGGTCCGAGGTCGAACTGGCCGCGCCGTACGTCCTCGACGCGACCGAGACCGGTGAGTTGCTCCCGTTGTCCGGCGCCGAGTACGTGACCGGCTTCGAGTCCACACTGGACACAGGTGAGCCCAGTGCGCCCGAGGTGGCCCAACCGGCGAACATGCAGGCGATGTCGGTGTGCTTCGCGATCGACCACGTCGACGGCGACCACACCGTCGACAAGCCAGCGCGCTACGACTTCTGGCGGAACTACCAGCCGGACTACTGGGGCGACCGGATGCTGTCGTTCCGCTCCCCCGACCCGCGCACGCTCTCCATCGCCGAACGCACCTTCACCCCGAACCCGGACGACGACCCGTTGAGCGTCCTGTCCGACCAGCGGCTGAGCGCGGGCGACAGCAACCTCTGGACGTTCCGCCGCATCGCCGCCCGCCGCAACTTCGTCGAGGGCGCCTACGAGAGCGACATCTGCCTGGTCAACTGGCCGATGATCGACTACTTCGAGTCGCCGGTGATCGACGTCCCTGACGTCGAGAAGCACATCGCTGCGGCAAGGGAGCTGTCGAAGTCGGTCCTGTACTGGTTGCAGACCGAGGCACCACGCGTGGACGGCGGCACGGGCTTTCCCGGACTGCGACTGCGCGGTGACGTCACCGGCAGCGCGGACGGGCTGGCCCAGGCGCCGTACATCCGCGAGTCACGGCGGATGCGGACCGAGTACACGATCGTCGAGCAGGACCTCTCGCTCGCCGTGCGCGGCGACAAGGGCGCCGTGCAGCACGCCGACGCCGTGGGTGTCGGCATGTACCGCATCGACCTGCACCCCTCGACCGGCGGCGACAACTACCTCGACGTCGCGAGCTGCCCGTTCGAGATCCCGCTCGGCGCGCTCATCCCCCAGCGCGTCGAGAACCTGCTCCCCGCGGGCAAGAACATCGGCACCACCCACATCACCAACGGTTCCCACCGGCTGCACCCGGTCGAGTGGAACGTCGGCGAGGTCGCGGGCGCGCTCGCGGACTTCTGCCTGGCGCACCGAGTCACCCCTCGCGCGGTGCGCAACACCCCCGCCCTGCTCGCGGACTTCCAGCACCGGCTGGACCGCGACGGGGTCGAGCTCCGCTGGCCGGACGTGTCCGGTTACTAGGCCCATGGAGACAACGATGTCCAGGCTTCTAGCGTTGATCTGCACAGCTCTCATCGCCCTCACGGCGTGTTCGGGCTCGTCCGCCCAGTCCGGTCCCAAGACGCTGCGCATGACGGTGTGGACCGCGAACGAGGCGCATCTCAAGCTGCTCAACGAGATCGCGTCCGAGTACAAGGCCTCGCACCCGGACGTCACCGAGATCAAGTTCGACTCGATCCCGGCCGACGGCTACACCACCACGCTCACCACCCAGATCGCCGGCGGCAACGCGCCCGACCTGGCGTGGATCCTGGAGGAGTCGGCGCCGGACTTCGTGTCGTCCGGCGCTCTCGCCCCGATCAAGGCCAAGGTCGAGAAGGCCGACGAGCTCGTGCCGTCCGCGACCAAGCTGTGGGAGAAGGACGGCGAGCTGTACGCCTACCCGTTCTCCACCTCGCCGTTCGGGCTGTTCGTCAACACCGACCTGGTGAAGGACCTGCCCACGACCTGGGAGCAGGCCGTGGCGGCGTCGGCGGGCAAGAACCTCGTGCTGCCGGACTTCAAGTACCAGAACTGGGCCGTGCTGTCGGCGATCTGGCGCGGCTGGGGCGCCAACGCGTGGAGCGAGGACGGCAAGCAGTGCGGCTTCGCGAGCGCGGAGATGAAGGACGCCATGACGTTCGTCCACAAGGCGATCTTCACGGACAAGGCGATTCCCGGCCCCGGCACGACGGTCGACTTCTTCGCGGGTGACGCGGCCATGGCCGTCAGCCAGATCTCGCGGGCGGGTGCGTTGAAGGACGCCAAGTTCGGCTGGACGCTGCTGCCGCTGCCCAAGGGCCCCAAGGGTGACTACGCGGTGATCGGCCAGGCCGGCGTCGGTGTGCTGAAGCGCTCGAAGAACGCCGAGGCCGCCGCGGACTTCCTGGGCTTCTTCACCAACGCGGCCAACTCCGCGAAGCTCGCCCAGTTCTTCCCGCCGGTCCGGCAGTCGCTGCTCAACGCCGACACGCTGGCCAAGAGCAACCCGCTGATCAAGCCGGAGCAGCTGCAGTCGGTCGTGATCGACGGCATCAGCAAGGGCGTGGTGAAGCCGAGCCACCAGGGCCAGGAGGAGCTGAACCAGACCATCCGCGCGGCGCTCGACCCGTTGTGGAAGCCCGACGCGAACGTCTCGCAGGTGCTCGACGGCGTGTGCGCGAAGATCAAGCCGTTGCTGGAGCGCTCGTGACGTTCTGGACGTATCGCAGGCGCGACAACCTGGTCGGGTACCTGTTCGTCGCGCCTGCTCTGCTCGGCAGCCTCGCGTTCGTGCTGATCCCTCTCGCGATGGTGGGCTGGTACAGCCTCAACGAGTGGAACGTGCTCGGCGGCACGTTCGAGTTCATCGGCGGCGAGAACTACAAGCAGCTGCTCAGCGACGAGAAGCTGCGCGACTCGCTCGTCGCCACGGCCTGGTTCGCCGCCGGGCTGGTGGTGCTGAACCTGTCGCTGGCGCTGCTGCTCGCCGTGCTGCTCAACCAGAAGCTGCGCGGCACCACGTTGTTCCGCACGCTGTTCTTCTCCCCCGTGCTGGTGTCGCTGGTGGCGTGGACGCTGGTGTGGCAGCTCATGCTGCAACCCGAAGGCAGCGTGAACGGGTTGCTCGGTGTGTTCGGCGTCGACGGCCCGAACTGGCTGCGCGGCGAGACGACCGCGATGGTGTCGGTGATCGTCGTGCAGGTGATCAAGAACGTCGGGCTGAACATGGTGCTGTTCCTCGCGGCGCTGCAAGGGGTTCCGGCACCGCTGTACGAGGCGGCGAAGATCGACGGCGCGGGCGCGTGGACCCGGTTCCGGCGGATCACGATCCCGTTGATCAGCCCGACGATCCTGCTCACGTCGATCATCACGATCGTCGGCTCGCTGCAGGTGTTCGCGCAGATCGCCGTGCTCACCCAGGGCGGTCCGGGCACGTCCACGACCGTGTTGATCTACTACCTGTACCAGCAGGCGTTCCAGTTCCACCACTTCGGCTACGGCGCGACGATCTCGGTGCTGCTGTTCGTCATCGTCGCCGCGCTGACGTTGCTGCAGTGGCGGATGCGCCGGAAGTGGGTGCTCCATGAGTCGTAAGGTCTGGCTGTACGGCCTGTTGTGCCTGCTGTGCGTGCCGTTCGTGTTCCCGACGTGGTGGATGGTCACCTCGTCGATGAAGCCGATCAGCGAGATCTTCTCCGAGTCGCTGCTGCCGTCCGAGTGGACGTTCTCCACGTACGAGACGGTGTTCAAGATGCAGCCGTTCGGGCAGCAGTACTGGAACAGCCTCTACATCGCGGTGGTCGTCACGATCGGCACGATGGCCGTCGCGGCGCTCGCCGGCTACGCGTTCGCGCGCATCCGCTTCCCCGGCCAGAACGTGCTGTTCGTGGTGGTGCTGACCGGCCTGCTCATCCCGAGCGAGGTCACGATCGTGCCGTTGTTCCAGATGTTCCAGTCGATGGGGCTGACGAACACGCACTGGCCGTTGATCATCGTGCCGATCTTCGGGGCGCCCTGTGTGCTGGCGATCTTCATCATGCGCCAGTTCTTCATCGCGTTGCCGCCGGAGCTGGAGGAGGCCGCGCGGATGGACGGTCTGGGACGTGCGGGCATCTTCTACCGGATCGCCCTGCCGCTCTCCCGGCCTGCGTTGGGCGCGGTCGCGATCTTCACGTTCCTGCACTCGTGGAACCTCTACCTGGAGCCGATCGTGTACCTGTCCACTCCGGACATGTTCACGCTGCCGCAGGCGTTGACCCAGTTCGTCGACATCTACGGCGGTCCGATGTGGAACGTCCAGCTGGCGGCCGCGACCATGACGGCCGTGCCGATCCTCATCGTGTTCGTGGTGGCGCAACGGCAGTTCATCGAGGGCCTGGCGCACACGGGTGTGAAGGGGTGACCGATCCCGAGATCGCGGCGGCGGTGGACCTCTCCAGGCCACCGCTGACCGCGTCCGGGATCCCGGCCAGGCGCGCTGCGGGGCGGGTCGTCACCGACGCCGAACTGACTCGTGGCGGCACGGTGACGTTCGCCGAGGAGGACGCGGACGGGGTGCCGGTGCTCGTGCTGCGTCCGGTCGGCACTTCGGGTCCGCCCGTGCTGCACGTGCACGGCGGCGGGATGGTCGCGGGCACCCGGCGCTCCGACCTGCACTTGCTGGCCGAGTGGGTGTCCGAGTTGGGCGTCACGCTGGTCTCCCCCGAGTACCGGCTGGCGCCCGAGCACCCGCACCCGGTACCGGTGCAGGACTGCTACCGGGCCCTGGAGTGGGTGCGACGGATCTTCGGCTCACCGGTCGTCGCGGGCACGTCCGCGGGTGGCGGGCTGGCGGCGGCGGTGACGCTGATGGCCCGCGACCTCGGTGGACCGTCCGTGCGCGGACAGCTGCTGATGTGCCCGATGCTCGACGACCGGTGCGAGACGCCGTCCAGCCACCAGTTCCTCAGCGGCACGACCTGGGTGCGGTCGTCGAACCTCACCGGCTGGACGGCGCTGCTCGGGGACGAACGCGGCGGTCCGGACGTGTCCCCGTACGCCGCTCCGGCTCGCGTTGCTGACCTGTCCGGCCTGCCTCCCACCTACGTGGACGTCGGCTCGGTGGACGTGTTCCGCGACGAGGCCGTCGAGTACGCGTCCCGGATCTGGCAGGCCGGCGGAGATGCCGAACTGCACGTCTGGCCCGGCGGCTGTCACGGGTTCGACCAGCTCGTTCCGGACGCCGTGCTGTCGCGGCGTGCCAGGTCGGCGCGAATCGAATGGCTGCGTCGAGTACTGCGTTAGGCCCTATCGCGGCTCAAGCGTCATTCGATCAGCGCGCGGGATCCTCGTGCGATGGGCCGTGATCGCAAAGCACAACCAGGACCTGACACGTTCGCCGCCGACAGCCACGACGTGATCGAGGTGCGCGGGGCGCGGGAGAACAACCTGCGAAACGTCTCGCTGGACATCCCCAAGCGCCGCCTCACCGTGTTCACCGGTGTGTCCGGCTCCGGGAAGTCGTCACTCGTGTTCGGCACCATCGCCGCCGAGTCGCAGCGGCTCATCAACGAGACCTACACCGCGTTCCTGCAGGCCATGATGCCGAACCTGGGCCGGCCGGACGTCGACGAGTTGCGCAACCTCAGCGCCGCCATCATCGTCGACCAGGAGCGGATGGGGTCGAACTCGCGGTCGACCGTCGGCACCGCGACCGACGCGTACACGATGCTGCGGATCGTGTTCAGCCGTCTCGGCAAGCCGCACATCGGCACGTCGGCGGCGTTCAGCTTCAACTCGACCGAGGGCATGTGCCCCGAGTGCGAGGGAATGGGCAGCGCCCGCGGCCTCGACATGAACGAGATGTACGACGTCGAGAAGTCCCTCAACGAGGGCGCCATCACGATCCCGAACTTCCACCCTCGCTCGCAGTACTGGCAGACCTACAACATGTCGGAGTTCTTCGACATGGACAAGAAGCTCAAGAACTTCACCAAGAAGGAGTGGGAGACCTTCCTCCACGCTCCGGCGGAGATGCTCAAGCGGGACAAGTTCAACTTCAAGTACGAGGGCCTGCTCGTCAAGTTCCAGCGGATCTACGCGGGCAAGGAGCGCGACACCGTCCAGCCGCACGTGCGGGCGTGGATGGACCGCGCGATGACGTTCACGACCTGCAACTCCTGCGAGGGCACCAGGCTCAACAAGGCCGCGCTCGACTGCAAGATCAAGGGCAAGAACATCGCCCAGCTGTGCTCGATGCAGATCAGCGACCTGGCCGAGTTCCTGCGCAAGGTCACGAACTCCGAGGTCGCGCCGCTGCTGTCGAACCTGCTCGGCACCCTCGACTCGCTCGTCGAGATCGGCCTCGGCTACCTCAGCCTCGACCGCGAGTCCGGCACGTTGTCGGGTGGCGAGGCGCAGCGCGTGAAGATGGTGCGGCACCTGGGTTCCGCGCTCTCCGACGTCACCTACGTGTTCGACGAGCCCACCACCGGCCTGCACCCGCACGACATCGAGCGCATGAACAACCTGCTGCTCATGTTGCGGGACAAGGGCAACACCGTGCTCGTCGTCGAGCACAAGCCGGAGGCCATCGCGATCGCCGACCACGTCGTCGACCTCGGGCCCGGCGCGGGCGTCAACGGCGGCGAGCTCTGCTACACCGGTGACCTGGCGGGCCTGCGCAAGTCCGGCACGCTCACCGGCGACCACCTCGACCACAAGGTGGGCCTGCGCGACCAGGTCCGTTCGCCCAAGGGCAAGATCAGCGTCAAGGGCGCCAAGCTGCACAACCTCAAGAACGTCAGCGTGGACGTGCCGCTCGGCGTGCTCACCGTCGTCACGGGTGTCGCCGGCTCCGGCAAGTCGTCGCTGATCCACGGTTCTCTGGGGTCGCTGCCCGAGGTCGTCAAGGTCGACCAGTCCCCCATCCGCGGCTCGAAGCGCTCGAACCCCGCCACCTACACCGGCATGCTCGACTCGATCCGCAAGTCGTTCGCCAAGGCCAACAACGTCAAGGACTCGCTGTTCAGCGCGAACTCCGACGGCGCCTGCCCGAACTGCAAGGGCATCGGCCTGATCTACACCGACCTGGCCATGATGGCCGGCGTCGCGACGGTCTGCGAGGAGTGCGACGGCAAGCGCTACACGCCGAAGGTGCTGGGATACAAGCTCAACGGCAAGAACATCGCCGAGGTGCTCGCCATGCCCATCGCCGAGGCCGCGGAGTTCTTCACCGATGGCCCGACGCGCGCGATCCTGGGCAGGCTCGTCGACGTCGGTCTCGGCTACCTCGGGCTCGGACAGCCCCTGAACACGCTGTCCGGCGGTGAGCGCCAGCGGCTCAAGCTCGCGATCAACATGACCGACAAGGGCTCGGTCTACGTGCTCGACGAGCCGACCACGGGCCTGCACCTCGCGGACGTCGACCAGCTCCTCGGGCTGCTGGACCGGTTGGTGGACAACGGGAACACCGTCGTCGTCATCGAGCACCACCAGGCCGTGATGGCCCACGCCGACTGGATCATCGACATGGGCCCCGGCGCCGGGTCGGACGGCGGCAAGGTGGTGTTCACGGGCACGCCGCACGACCTGATCGCGTCGAGCGACACGCTGACCGCGCAGCACCTGAAGACGTACGTGAAGGACTGAGGCAGGGAACGCGGCCGTGGCCGCGTTCCCCACAGCTGATCATTTGTATCGCGGGTGGGTGGTGTGCCATTCGAAGCCACCACCCATCCAGGCCTTCGTCCCCTTCAGGAACCGGTGCAGCTCCACCGAAGGCACCGCCAGCAACGCCTTGTGCCCCGCCTCGAAGTCCCGCACCAGCTGGTTGTGCAGCTCCACGGTCCGCGCGGTGGCCTCGGCGATCGAGCACTCCCGGTCGGCCGCGACCTGCAACACCATGTTGCAGACCGGTTTCTCATCGGCGGCGTCCTTCTCCACGGACACCAGGTCGTTCACGATCACCGACGCCGTTCCCGCTGCCGTCAGCAGCTGCCGCACGCGCGGGTCGTAGTACAGCGGCGCCGGCAGTTCGTAGCCTCCGACGGCGTCGATGAGCGTCATCGACGTGTAGAAGGTGTCGTGCTGCCTGGTCGCGAGGTACTGCCACGCGGGCGGGTAGTTGCCGGTGTGCCGCCAGGCCGCGTACGCGCTCCACGACACGAACATCGCGAACGTCGAGTAGCAGACCCGTTGCACGACAGGCGCCGTGCTGCGCGACGTGAGGTGCGCGATGCCCGATCTGAGGCCCACGAGCACCGGGTCGGACGCGATCCGCTCCTCCAGGTCCGCCGTGAACTCGGCGGCGGGCGCGACCGGGTCCATCGCGGCCATGGCCAGCGCCAGGCGCGGGGGCAGTTCGGCCGGGATCGCTCCCATCTCGGTGTCGTCCGCGTACAAGTCGTCGGCGGCCCACCAGGCCGCGTTGAGCCTGGCCGCGATCAGCAGCTGGTCGACGTCGTCGGTGTCGACGTGGGTCAGCACCGCGAGCCGGCCGAACATGCCGCCCAGGAACCGTTCCGGCTCCTCGAACCCGCACTCGTCCGCCCACGCGACGAGACGTTCGTCCACGGCGGCGGCGAGCAGGGCGTCCTCGCGTTCGAGCACCGGCACGTACAGCGGCGGCGCGCTGCCGTCACCCCACGGACGTTCGGCGTAGCCCGGCTCTGGAGGTAGCTCAACGGCCTCGGGCCGCCCGAGCCGGGCAGCGGATGTGCCCAGCCCGGACGGCCCGGTGAGGAGATCCCTCATCAGATCCTGTCCGCGACGATCAGCAGGTAGTGGAACGAGCCTTCCTTGTAGGCCGTCAGGAACGGGTCCTCGACGCCGGTCGCGACGGACGACTGGGCGCGCAGCTCCCAGTACGGGATGGTGTCCGGCGTCAGGTCGACGACGCTGATCGGCACGAAACCGTTGTCCGCCAACGCGCGGAAGTAGTAGCTGCGCGGGTGGATGTTGCAGATGTAGTGCTGGTCGATCTGGCTGACGGCGCGCGACCGCATGCCCGTCAGGTCGTTGGAGCAGCCGGTGATGCAGACGTACCGGCCACCGGGCGCGATGAGCCGCGCGAACTCGCCGTACAGCTGCTGGAGGTCCACGTACATCGTGGTCTCGTTGGTCCAGATGCCGTTGAGCGAGCCGGTCTCGAAGCCGGTGTCGAGCATGTTCTTGAAGTGGAACCGGACCTGGTCGGCGACACCGCGTTCGACCGCCTGGTTGTTGGCGAACGCCACCTGCTCCTCGGAGATGCTGACGCCGTCGATGCGGGCTCCGAAGCGGGCGTTGGCCATGAAGCTCGTGCCGCCGCGGCCGGAGCCGCCGTCCATCAGGTGCGGGTTGGCGGGCAGGTTCCCGAACGCGTCGAGGAGCACCTCGGCCTGCGCCGTCTCCAGGCGGTGCATCTCGGCGATCATCGCCTGGTCGCGCACGGCGGCCGGTGCCTCCAGCACCGCCGGGTCGTACTGGCCCAGCCCGTAGTGGTGGTGGTAGAGCCCGTCCACCTCACCGAGCTTGATGTTGACCGGGTCCTTCTCCTTGTTCCAGTAGTCCGCGACGGAACGCTGGTAGTCGGTGCGCAGAACCGGCTTCACAGTGGGGCTCGCCATGACCTGAGTGGCTCCTGTTCGTTGACGCTCACTGCCGAACAGGAAATGACCTTTGCAGCCGATGGCCCATCCGGCGATCCGCCGTTCAGGCTTGGTTCGGCCACGAACGGGTAGGACGAACGCTTCCTCACAGTGGGCCTCTTAACCCGTGCAAGCCGTCTGGTATCCCCACTTTCGGGGGTTCTCCACGCCCGACCGGATGACGAGACCGCCCGAAATTCCACGCCACCTGGGAGAAATTCCGGAACACGGCCCGCGGGACCTCATGACGGCACTCCGGGCCGCGACCGCCACGGGCGACTCGCACGATTCAGGTCCGTGAGCTGCCCCGCAGGCCCGTCCGGCCGAACCGCAGCCGTCATTGAAAAGCATTGCAGAATTACCTATTTCAAGAATGTGAATGTTTGACACACATCTAAACCATCAGCTAGAAAGAAATGGCCCCGCCCTGCCGATCGAGGGTTGTCGATGACGAAAACCTCTCCATCACTGCTCGCCCTGCTCCTAATAGGTTCGCTGACCGTTCCTGTCACCACAGCGGCCGCCGCACCTGCACTGACAGGCCTGGACGTCTCGTCGGCGAACCGCCGCGCACCTGTTTCCGGCCTGTACGACTGGTCGAAAGCCGGATATCGCGGCAATGGCGTTCTGCCGGGCAACAACGAGGTCAATCCGAGCGCCACCTGTCAGATCACGGCGGCGGAACTCGCCTCCCAGTTCAACGTCCGCCCGAATGACGCGGGCGACGACACGGCGGGGCTCCAGGCCGCGATCGACTCCATCAAGACGCAGTGCTCGCCGAGCGCGAGCTACACGAAGCTCAGCCTCATCACCCTGCCCGCCGGCGAGCTCAAGGTGTCGAAGGAGCTGCACGCCGACGCCGACTACCTGATCATCAGGGGCGCCGGCGCGACCGCGACCAAGGTCGTCTACACGCCCGACGCGAACACCCGGTACGACGCGCTCACGCCGGACGGTTCGGACTGGGACGAGGACGGGATGACGTTCGGGCAGGGCAAGGGCGGCTGGCTGTGGCCGGGCCGCGGCCTGTTCCGCGTCCAGTCGCGCGGGGTGCACTCCAGCTACACGAGCGACCACTCGCGGGCACCGGAGAACCGCAAGGACATCTTCGAGGGCACCGTGAACGTGCACTGGAAGGCGGGCGCGAAGGTGAGCGCCGCCGCGAAGGCCGGTGACCGCGCGATCAAGGTCGCGTCCGCGAGCACGATCAAGCCCGGCATGTTCGTCAACGTCCGCGCCGCGAACTCGGTCAAGTTCTACGAGCAGCAGTTCGCCACGGGCACGCCGTACCCGATGCTGAACATGCACATGCGGCAGCAGATCTTCACCGTCGCGTCGGTGTCGGGCACGACCGTCACGCTCGACAAGCCGCTGGAGTTCGACGTCCCGGTCAACTCCACCTCGGACGGTTCACCGGCGATCGACGGCGCGACCTACGACTCCAAGGTGTCGCCGCTGGTGGACCCGGTCCTCGGCGTCGGGTTCGAGAACTTCGGCTTCACGCAGGCGATGCCGAACCTCAACCCCGCCGAGGCCGTCAACAACTACGGCAACATGGCGCCTGCGGACGAGATGCACGGCATCGTGTTCAAGTGGGCGGCCAACTCCTGGGTGCGTGGCGTCCGTGCGGAGATGACGGGTTCGCACCCGATCGTCACCGAGGAGGCCAAGAACCTGCAGATCGTCGACAACCACCTCGACGGTTCGTGGAACAAGGGCAAGGGCGGCAACGGCTACTTCCGCGGTTCGCGGGTGTGGGACTCGCTCTACGCCGGCAACACCTCCCGCAACCTGCGGCACTTCACGTTCCAGTGGTCCGCGTCGGGCAACGTCGTGATCGGCAACGACTTCGACTCCGACCTGAACCTGCACGGCGGATGGGAACGCAACAACTTGTTCGAGAACAACGCGGTTCGCGTCCCGTACGCCCACCGCTCCGGCAACTGCCGCGCGAACTGCGGCGAGGAGGGCGGCGGCGGTCCCGACGACTCGAACTGGTTCCCGATCTGGTGGGGCGCGGGCAAGAAGGCCGTGAAGTGGTCGGGTGCCTCCGGGCCGCGCAACGTGTTCTTCAACAACGGCATGACGAAGCAGCTGTCGAACGGTGGCGCGTACGACCCGTTCTACAGCGAGAGGTCGCGGATCTACCAGTTCGGCTGGAACGGCAGCGCGTACAAGCACCTCGACGTCGGCGGCACGGCCATCGCGGACTGGGCGAAGAACGAACAACGCGACTACACCGGCGGCCACGGCGTCGACGCTTCCAAGACCGACTCCGCGAAGTCGTTGTTCCTCAAGAACATCCCGGCGAACGTCGCGGTCGCGAGTGCCTCGATGTCCACGGCCGAGGAGCTGAAGGCCGCGCTGGCGAACGCGAAGCCCGGCGACGTGATCACGCTGGCGCCCGGCACGTACCGCGGTTCGTTCGTCACGCAGAAGGCCGGCACGGCGAGCAACCCGATCACGCTGACCGGTCCCTCGTCGGCCGTGCTGGTCAACGACGGCCCGTCCGGCACCGCTCCCACCTGCCCGGTGCCGACCGCGGGCTGGGACTCGGGTTACGGCCTGTGGCTGTACAACGCGCCGTACTGGACCATCAAGGGCATCACGGTCGCGGAGTCGAAGAAGGGCATCATCCTCGACAACTCCCACCACGCGACGATCGACGGTGTGACCGTGCGCAAGACCGACGAGGAGGGCGTGCACTTCCGGCGTTCGTCCGCGGACGGCGTGATCAGGAACTCGACGATCACCGACGCCGGCGTCGTGACGAAGGACTACGGCGAGGGCGTCTACATCGGCTCCGCGAACTCCAACTGGAAGTGCCACGGCAACTCCGGCGGCGTCGACAGGTCGGACCGCGTGCAGGTGCTGGGCAACAGGATCGGCCCTGGCGTCTCGGCGGAGCACATCGACGTCAAGGAAGGCACGCAGGGCGGCCTGATCAGCGGCAACACGTTCAACGGCACCGGGATCTCCGGCGCGAACTCCGCCGACTCGTGGGTCGACGTGAAGGGCTTCGGCTACCGGATCGAGAACAACACCGGCACCTTCGCCTCGCCCGGCACGTTCAAGAACGGCTACGAGACCCACAACCCGAGCACCTCGCCGTCGTTCGCCAACGGCTGCGGGAACGTGTGGCGCGGCAACAGGTCCGACCTCGGCAACGTGGGTGAGTACGCGGTCTACGTGTCGTCCACGTCGAAGTGCAAGGCCGACCCGAACGTCGTGCACGCCTCGAACACGGTGAGCCGTGCGAAGAAGGGCGTGTCGAACATCCCGGTCACCCCGTAGAAGGCGGGGGTTGCAGGGGTCCCGATCGGTGTACGGCGGCGTCGCCGGTCGGGACCCCTGGCTTTGTCACGCGTTCTGCCGGATCGCCCGCACTTCTTCCCTGAGCGCCCGGACTTCCTGCAACAGCAGGTCGTCGTGGCCCGCGGAACGCGGCGCGGGCAGCGTGATCTCCTCCTGCATCGCGCTGCACACGACCGCGATGAACAGGTTGAGCATCGTGAACGACCCGACCATCAGGTAGATCAGGAAGAAGATCCACGCGAACGGCTTCTGCTCCATGAGGTCGCGCATGACGTCCGACCAGCCGTCGCCCGTGGTGATCTGGAACAGCGTCAGCAGCGTCGGGCCCAGGCCGGTGAAGCGCGGATCGCCCGTGTCGCCGAACAGGTTGCTCGCGATCACACCGCCGACGTAGACGAGCAGCACCAGCAGGCCGGACAGCGACACCAGGCCCGGAATGGACCTGACGAGCGCCGTGACGACCCTGCGCATGCTCGGCACCATCGCGACGAGCCGCAGCGCCCGCAGGATCCTGAGGCTGCGCAGCACCGACAGCGGCCCGGCGGTCGGGATCAGCGCGATGGCGACGATCACGAAGTCGAAGACGTTCCACGGGTCCTTGAAGAACCTCCAACCGAACGCGTACAGCCGGGCCGCCAGTTCCACGGTGAAGATCGCCAGTGCCAGGTGGTCGATCGTCGTGAGCACCGGCCCGAACTTCGCGTGCAGGACGGTCGACGTCTCGGCTCCCAGCGTGATCGCGTTGATCACGATCACGCCGACGATGAACATCTGGAACCGGTTGCTCTCCACGAGCTCGCCGACGCGGGCGCGCACCATCATCACTTGCTGCTCCTACGACAGGGGTTGTGCTACCTATCGGCGATGGAGGCGGCCCAACTGTTCACCCGGTCGTGTTGATCAGCTCCAGCCGGCTGGCGGTGCGAGCGAGGTCAAGCGCCTCGCCGCCGATGATCTCCGCGAGCGGGTGGTCACTCACCAGTGTCAGCCGGACGTCCTTGTCCACCACCACGTCCACGACGTTGGCGAACCTCTGCTGGGCCTCGCGGTCCTTCGTTTTGAGCTGTGGAACGTTCGTGATGACCCAGTCGTCGAAGCGGTCGGCGACGACCAGGTAGTCCTGCGTCGAGGTCGGTTTCTCGCACAGGTCGCCGAAGTCGAACCAGACCCTGGTGTTCTCGGTGCCCAGCGCGGTGATCGCGCGGCCGTTGACGTCGAGCGTGACGGGTGTGGCCGGCAGTGCGGTGCGCGTGGTGATCTCGCCGGTCTCGAACCGCGACCTGGGCGCGCCGCGCAGGTGCCGGTAGTCGGTGGGGCCGTCGAGTTGGACGGTCTCCATGAGCCGCTTGACCAGTGCGATGCCGGGCAGGAAGTGGTCGTGGTGGAGCGGGTTGGGAAGCAGTCCGTCCGGCGGGTAGTTGGAGGTCGCGATGATCATGACGTTGCGCTCTTGGAGCACCTCCAAGAGCCGCGTCATCAGCATGGCGTCACCGACGTCGTGCACGTGCAGCTCGTCGAACGCCAGCACCTTCGCCCGCCCGACCAGTTCCTTCACGGCTTTCGCGACGGCCCCGCGCTCGTGCAGCCGTTCGGAGATCTTCCCGTGCAGCTCCTGGAAGAAGGCGTGGAAGTGCACCCGCTTCTTGGGCTCCGGCAGCACGTCGAACAGCGCGTCCGCCAGGAAGCTCTTCCCCCGGCCGACAGGTCCGTGCAGGTAGACGCCCCTTCTTCGGCGAGCAAGCTCTTCAAGCCTGGCGATGGCCGCGAGCTGGGCGTCGTCGAGCAGATACCCCCGGCCGGACACGTGCTCTTGAAGATCCACTGTTACCCCCGCGCCAGCTTACGATCGACCTCGTGAGCAATGTCGAGGCCGAGCCCGCAGAAGTGACGTGCACCTCCACCCCCGGCGGCGTGGAAGTCCTGACCCCGCGCGACGTCCCGTTGGGCGGCCCGCGGGCGATGTCAGTGCGCCGAACGCTGCCGCAAAAAGAGCGCTCCCTCATCGGCGCTTGGTGCTTCTGCGACCACTACGGCCCCGACGACGTCAGCATGGACGTGGCCCCACACCCCCACACGGGCCTGCAGACCGTCAGCTGGCTCTTCACGGGCGAGATCGAGCACCGCGACAGCCACGGCGTCCACGCGTACGTCCGCCCCGGCGAGCTGAACCTGATGACCGGCGGCAGCGGCATCTGCCACTCCGAGGTCTCCACGGCGGCCTCTTCGGTCTTGCACGGCGTCCAACTCTGGCTGGCCCTGCCCAACGCCCACCGCGACGCGCCGCGCGACTTCCAGCACCACGTCCCGCCGACCGTCACCGCCGACGGCTGCGCCGTGCGCGTGTTCCTCGGCTCGCTGGCGGGGTCGACGTCGCCGGTCGAGACCTTCACGCCGTTGCTCGGCGCGGAGATCGTGCTGCCCGCCGGTGCTGTTCTGACCTTGGACGTGTCGCCGTCGTTCGAGCACGGCGTCCTGCTCGACACGGGCGACGTGTCCGTGGCCGAGACCGTCCTCTCCCCCGGCGCGCTCGGGTACGTCGGGCCGGGGCGGTCGACGTTGACGCTGTCTTCTGTCGCGGGCGCGCGGGTCGTGCTGCTGGGCGGCGAGCCGTTCGGCGAGGAGATCGTCATGTGGTGGAACTTCGTCGGGCGCACGCACGACGAGATCGCGGCGTTCCGGGAGGAGTGGCAGGCGGAGGGCGACCGGTTCGGGCGGGTGGAGGGGTACGGCGGTGACCGGTTGCCGGCGCCGGGGCTGCCGGGTGGGCGGTTGCGGCCGCGCGGCAACCCGGCCTGACGCCGGACCTCACTTTCCGTGCCGAAATAGCTACAGAAAGCGCCGCATTCCTTAAGTCGAATTTAAGGTGAGGTCATCCCACGGTCCCAGGATTCGGTCGCCGCCCACCGTCTCACATCGTGATTCCATCCACAGATGACTGAACCCGACCAGCCTAAACAACGCGAACAGCCAGGTCAGAACAGGTGCACTAGATCGTCTCACCTGGTGACCGCACCTCGATGTCAAAAGTCATACTTCGGGACCATTGAAAATCACGTTCCGATCGCTTTTCCTGATCGAGGCATCCACGGCGGTTGCCGGACGTCTAAGGGGGCATGAGGAACGTGACACGAGTGGGCGCCGACTCGACATTCGCCTTCATCGCGCCTTCCGGGCGCCCCCTGCCCGTCGACGTCGAGCTCGGCTACCGCGCCGACGACCCGCACGCGGTGACCATGACGTTCCGCATGGGACGCCAGGAGACCGTGTGGCTCGTCAGCCGCGATCTGCTCGCCGACGGGTTGATCACCACCAGCGGTGCCGGCGACGTGACGCTGCGGCCCCACAACTCCACGACGGCGGTGCTCGAGCTGCGTTCCGACGTGTCGCACGCGGTGTTCCACGTGCAGTCGTCCGAGCTGCAGGAGTTCCTGAACTCCACCTACGACGTGGTCTCCCCCGGCTGCGAGAACGACTACGTCGACTTCGACGCGGAGCTGCGCAAGCTGCTCGACTGAGCGGTTCACCCGAACGAGCGCGTACCTTGGAGTCGTTCCAACCCATACGTTCGGTGTCGTGACAGTGACGACTTCCACCGCGTACAGCAGGGATCTGGGCGACGAGCTGCGCCGGCTCCGGCAGAGGTTCACCGGTCTGAGGGGCCGCGCGATGGCGCAGCTGCTCGGCTGGGACCCGAGCAAGGTGTCCAACCTCGAGCACGGCAAGATCCGCGGCACCGAGATCGACCTCGTGCAGTACCTCACCGCGTGCGGCAAGGACATCGACTTCTTCGAGGCCTTCCTCCGCCGCTACCACAACGCGTTCGACGCGTACCTCGCGCTGGACCCGGACAACCTCCGCACGCTCGCGATGACGGAGGGCATGGCCACCAGCATCATGGCGTACGACGTCCTCACCGTGAACAGCCTCCTGCAGACGCCGAAGTACGCGCGCGCCGTGCAGGCCGCGACCGGACAGCCGATCGAGGACCTCGACAGGCAGGCGGTCCTGCGTCGCCCCGGCGGCCCCAAGTGCGTCTTCTACCTCCACGAGCTGGCGCTGCGGATGCGGCTCGGTGACGCGGAGGTCATGGAGGAGCAGTTCGTGTGGCTGCTGGCGAACTCCTCGATCGTGCGGATCGTGCCGGAGGAAGCGAGCACCGCGGCGTTCCAGTCGACGTGCACGCTGTTCGAGTTCGACAAGGCCTCGCCGCTCGTCTACGGGGAGTCCGACCTGGCCAGGGTCTTCGCCCAGGGTGAGGCCGCGGTCGAGCGGAGCCGGCGGCTCTTCGACCTGCTCGACGAGGTCGCCCTGGACGAGACCCGGTCGCGGCGCAAGCTCGCGGAGTACCGCGGGCCCACACCGCTGCGCGCGCTGGCCAGGACTCAGTAGCCGTACACCAGGTCGAACGCGAGTTGCGGGTCGAACTTGCCCGCGTCCACGCCCGGCGCCTTGCCGCACCGGCCGTCCGAGTCGCCGGGAACCTTGACCCACAACAGCATCTCCGCGCCACCACCGGTGCGCGCGGGCGTGCCGAGCTTGCGGCCGCCGGGGTTGCACCACTCGCCGTTGTGGCCGTTGCCGTTGCGGCTGGTGTCGATCACGTACGGCTTGGTGTAGCCGGGAAGCGCGCCGCTGACCGAGTCGCCGTACGCCGTCGAGGCAGCGGTGGTGTGGTAGTTCGACACGTTGATCGAGAACCCGCGGACGTTCCGCACGCCCGCCGAGTCCAGGCGCGTCGCCATGGCCGCGGCCGGCACCCACTGCGCGTTGCCCGCGTCGAGGTAGGCCCACGTGTTGGGCGCCTTGGCCTTGAACTGCTCGGTGGCGTACTTGATCATCGCCGTGCGCTCGGCGATCGCGGCGCCGTCCATGCAGTTGAAGTCCGCCAGCGAGTCCGGCTCGATCACCACGACGGCCGGGCGCGTGCCGATGGCGGCCGCGAAGGAGGAGATCCAGGTCCGGTACGCCGCGGGCGTGCCGGCGCCACCACCCGAGTGGCCACCGCACGCGTCACGGCCGGGGATGTTGTAGGCGACCAGGACGGGCAGCTTGGTGCCGGTCTTGCCGACGTACGACGACACGGCGGTCTTGACGTCACCGCTCCAGGCGCCGAACCAGTGGGCGATCGGCTTCGACGAGATGTTCGCCTTGATGGCGGGCTGGCGGCCGTCGTTCGCGTGGTCGCGCACCCACACGGCGGGGTTGGAGTCGGGGTCGACGTAGAAGCCGTCGGTCAGGCCGAGTGGGCTGGCGGCGTGCGCTGCCGGGGCGGTGGCGACGACGGCCAGGAGGGCCAGCGCGAGTGCTCTGATCATGGCTCGGACACTCGCGCGGGCCGCTTAAGGAGCGGTAAGTCCGCGTCGAAGAGGCTGCCCAGGGCAGGAACGAAAGCGCGGCGAGCCGCCAAGGCGCAGGGCTGTCAGGGTGCGAGCAGCCCGGCCTGCAGCGGCAGCAGCGGAGCGACCACCTGCCCGAACGGCCCGCTCTTCACCACTCCCCCACCAGGCCCGGCGAACGGCGCCGCCGGGTCCAGCGAGTCGGGCAGGCGCGCCCACACGGCCCACCGCTCGTCCCACGCCTGGATCACGTCGAGGTGCCCGCCGGGGAGAAACCGGGTCAGGTGCACCCCTGCGACCTGCCCGGTGTTCCCCAGCAACGGGAGCAGCCGGAAGCCGCCTTCCCGCCGCAACCTCTCGATCAGCTCCACGCTGTCCATCTCACCGTCACGTTCCCGTCTGGGCCGCCAACTCCGTGTCCGACCTATAAGCCTCTACCGCAGCAACGCGCTCTTCGGAGGACCAACCCAGAGGTCCGGCGATCAGATCAGCCACCTGGCCCGCAACCGATGCGCCGAGGTCCAGATGCTCCATCGCGATGCGCGTCCGCCGCGCCAGCACGTCCTCCAGGCCCAGCGCGCCCTCGTGCGTCACCGCGTAGACGATCTCCGCCGCCAGGTGACCGGCCACCGGTGAGGCCAGGTCGGGGTCCTGGGCGACGAGTGCCAGCACGTCGGAGACGGCGGAGCCGTAGCGGCGCA
Source organism: Lentzea sp. NPDC058436 (assembly GCF_042721515.1). Classification (NCBI taxonomy): domain Bacteria; kingdom Bacillati; phylum Actinomycetota; class Actinomycetes; order Pseudonocardiales; family Pseudonocardiaceae; genus Lentzea; species Lentzea sp. NPDC058436. The sequence continues at coordinate 855,895 of NZ_JBHXLF010000002.1, read as the reverse complement.
GCAGGCGCTCGACGGTGGACGTGGGCAGGCCGGACTCCGCAGCGACGCGAGCCCGGTCCGCCCACAGTTCTTGGAAACCGACTGCGCCGCACAACGGCAGGCGCGCGGTCAGGGAGGGTGCGACCGCTCGGCCCAGGCCGGCGACGGCCGCGTTCACGACGTCGGCGGCCATCACGCGGTAGGTCGTGTACTTGCCGCCCGCGATCACGAAGAAGCCGGGCTCCGGCTCGGCGACGGCGTGCTCGCGGGAGAGCTTCGACGTGTCGCTGGACGCCCCGGCGAGCAGTGGGCGCAGGCCCGCGTACGTGCCGACGACGTCGTCCACCGACAGAGGTGACCGCAGCACGGCGTTCACGTGGTCGAGGATGTACGCGACGTCCTCGGTCGTGGCCGTGACGGACTCCGGTGAGTCGGAGTAGGGCGTGTCGGTGGTGCCGATGATCCAGTAGGCGCCCCAGGGGATCACGAACAGCACCGACTTCTCGGTCTGCGTGATCAGGCCACCGTCGAGCTCGATCTTCGAGCGCTCCACCAGGACGTGCACGCCCTTGGACATCCGCACGTGGAACGGCGGCTCGCCGGGCGACATCGAGTTCAGCGCGTCGGTCCACACACCGGTGGCGCTGATGACCCGCCGCGCCCGCACCACGTGCGTCACGCCGGACAGCTCGTCGCGCACCGAGGCGCCGGAGACGCGGCCGTCCGTGCGCAGCAAGGAGGTCACCCGCGCGCGGGACACCACCGTGGCGCCGTGCTGGGCGGCGGTGCGGACGAGCGTCGCCACGAACCGCGCGTCGTCCATCTGCGCGTCGTAGTAGCGGATGGCGCCGGCGAAGGCGTCGACGTCGACGGACGGTCCGACGGACGCCATCCCGCGGCGGGAGAGGTGCCGGTGCATCGGCACGGCCCCGGCGCCGCCGATCGAGTCGTAGAGCATGACGCCCGCGCCGACGTACGCGCGTTCCCACTGCTTCTTCAACGGGAAGAGGAACGGCACCGGCCGCACCAGGTGTGGTGCGAGCCGGCGCAACAGCAACCCGCGTTCCTTCAGCGCTTCCCGGACCAGCTTGAACTCCAGCTGTTCCAGGTAGCGCAGCCCGCCGTGGACGAGCTTGCTGGACCGGCTCGACGTGCCCGCCGCCCAGTCGTCGGCCTCGACCAGGGCGACGGAGAGGCCGCGCGACGCCGCGTCGAGAGCAGCGCCCGCGCCGACCACACCACCTCCGACGACGAGAACGTCGAACTCCGTGCTGCCCAACGCTTCCAGTGAGCGGGCACGCCGAGCCGGATCCAGCCTTGCGAACAACTTCAGCTCCTAAGAAAGGAATTCCTAGCGGACGTCGGCGTCGACCCAGTCGAACGACTTGGTGACGGCCTTCTTCCAGTTGCGGTACTCGCGCTCGCGCTCGTCGGCCGCGAGTTCCGGCGTCCAGCGCTTGTCCTCGGACCAGTTGGCGCGCAGCTCGTCGAGCGACGACCAGTAGCCGACGGCCAGACCGGCTGCGTACGCGGCACCGAGAGCGGTCGTCTCGGCGACGACCGGGCGGACGACGGGAACGTCGAGCACGTCCGCCTGGAACTGCATCAGCAGCTCGTTGGCGACCATGCCGCCGTCGACCTTCAGCTCGGTCAGCGGCACGCCGGAGTCGGCGTTCATCGCGTCCAGCACCTCGCGGGTCTGGAACGCCGTCGCCTCCAGCACGGCGCGGGCGAGGTGGCCCTTGTTCACGAACCGGGTCAGGCCGACCACGGCGCCACGGGCGTCCGCACGCCAGTACGGCGCGAACAGGCCGGAGAACGCGGGCACGAAGTACGCGCCACCGTTGTCCTCGACCGAGGCGGCCAGCGTCTCGATCTCCGCGGCCGAGCCGATGATGCCGAGGTTGTCGCGCAGCCACTGCACCAGCGACCCGGTGACGGCGATGGAGCCTTCCAGCGCGTAGACGGGAGCCTCGTCGCCGATCTTGTAGCAGACGGTCGTGAGCAGGCCGTTCTTCGACGCCACCTTCTCCGTGCCCGTGTTGAGCAGCATGAAGTTGCCGGTGCCGTAGGTGTTCTTGGCGGTGCCGGGCTCGTAGCAGGCCTGGCCGAACGTCGCGGCCTGCTGGTCGCCGAGGATGCCCGCGATCGGCACGCCCTTCAGCACGCCGCCGGGACCGCCGGTGCCGTAGACCTCGGAGGAAGAACGGATCTCCGGCAGCATGGACACCGGGATGCCCATCTCACCGGCGATCTCGGCGTCCCACTGCAGCGTGTCGAGGTCCATCAGCATGGTCCGCGACGCGTTGGTGACGTCCGTGGCGTGCACACCGCCGTTGGGGCCGCCGGTGAGGTTCCACAGCGTCCACGTGTCGGTGTTGCCGAACAGCAGGTCGCCGGCCTCGGCGCGCTCACGGGCGCCCTCGACGTTGTCGAGGATCCAGCGGATCTTGGGGCCGGAGAAGTAGGTCGCCAGCGGCAGGCCGACCTTCGCCTTGTACCGCTCGGCACCGCCGCCGAGAGCGCCGAGCTCCTCGACGATCGCCTGCGTGCGGGTGTCCTGCCAGACGATGGCGTTGTAGACGGGTTCGCCGGTGTTCTTGTCCCACACCACCGCGGTCTCGCGCTGGTTGGTGATGCCGACGGCGGCGAGGTCGCCGGTGTTGAGGTCGGCGGTGGAGAGCGCCTGGCCGATCACGAAGCGGGTGTTCTCCGAGATCTCCACGGGGTTGTGCTCGACCCAGCCGGCGCGCGGGAAGATCTGCTCGTGCTCCTTCTGGCCCACGGCGACGATGGAGCCGCTGTGGTCGAAGATGATCGCCCGCGTGCTGGTCGTGCCCTGGTCGACGGCGAGAACGTACTGCGACATCGAAGAAGTCCTTTCCGGATGGTCAGCGTCAGAACGCGAGCGAGGCGATCACACCGGCGAGCGCGCCACCGATGATCGGGCCGGCGACCGGCACCCAGGAGTAGCCCCAGTCGGAGTCCTTCTTGCCGATTGCCTCGCCGTCATTTCCCTTGTAGGACAACGGAAGAATCGCGTGAGCGATGCGCGGACCGAGGTCGCGGGCCGGGTTGATCGCGTAGCCGGTGGGACCACCGAGGGACGCGCCGATGCCGACGACGAGCATGGCGACGGCCAGCGGGCCGAGCTGGGTCGGGGTCTTGCCCAGGGCGAGGACCACGAAGACCAGGACGAACGTGCCGATGATCTCGCACACCAGGTTCCAGGTGTAGCTGCGGATCGCCGGGCCGGTGGAGAAGACCGCGAGCTTGAGGCCCTCGTCGGGCGTCTCGTCGAAGTGCGGCTTGTACGCGAGCCACGCGAGAACGGCGCCGAGGAACGCGCCGAGCATCTCGCCGGCGAAGTAGACGAGCGTCGAGCCCACGCTGACCGGCACTCCGGGGGCGAACTCGTCCGCGCCGCTGGTGAGGATGCCGACCGTCACAGCGGGGTTGAGGTGCGCACCCGACTTGTACGCGATGTAGACACCGGCGAAGACGCCGAGGCCCCAGCCGAAGTTGATCAACAGCCAACCGCCGTCGAAGCCCTTCGACTTGGCGAGCAGCACGTTGGCCACCACGCCCGCACCCAGCAACAGCAAGATGCCCGTACCGAGCACCTCGCTGAGGAACACAGTCCCGAGACCCACGCTGGCCTCCCATTCGTCCTTGAACGGCTGATCACCCCGTGGTGATTGAGGCGGAACGTATGAGTGTCTGAACGCCTGTTCAACAGGTGCTGTTCGACAATGTCGACACCTGCCACCCACGAACGTGTGACCGACCGGTCACGCTGCGCGCAGACAAGGCGTTTCAGGCGTGTTTCCAGGGGTGATGGGCGTCGTAGCCGTTCGACATTGCCGACACGGGTCGTCTCAATTACGTTCGTCGCGTGCCGGGACCCATCCAGTCGATCGAACGCGCCGCAGCCGTGCTGCGGCTCCTGGCGCGCGGCTCCGGCCACCACGGTCTCACGGAGATCGCCGACTCGCTCGGTCTGGCGCGGGGCACCGCGCACGGGATTCTCCGTACGCTGCAACGGGTCGAGTTCGTCGAGCAGGACCCGGCGACGGGCCGCTACCGCCTCGGCGCGGCGCTGCTGCACCTCGGCACGTCCTACCTCGACGCCAACGAACTGCGTTCTCGATCGATCAACTGGGCCGACACCCTGGCCGCGCGGAGCGGTCAGGAGGTGCGCATCGGCATGCACCACGACGGCGCCGTGCTCGTCGTGCACCACGTGTTCCGGCCCGACGACTCCGTACAGACCCTCGGCATCGGCGCGATGCTGCCGTTGCACGCCACCGCGCTCGGCAAGGTGCTGCTCGCCTACGACCCGGACCTGTCGGCGGCCGCACGCCGGCGGGAGCTCACGTCGTTGACGCGCAGGACGATCACGCGCGCCCAGATGCTGGAGCGCGTGCTGACCGAGGTGCGCGGGCAGGGCTGGGCGGGTGAGGCCGAGGAGTACATGCCGGGCGAGGCCAGCATCGCCGCGCCGATCCGGATCCCCGGCGGGCTGGTGGTCGGCGCGATCGGCATCTCGGGTGCCGCCGACCGCCTGTGCGACTCCGCGGGCCGTGCGCGTGCGACGCTGGTGCGTCAGGTCGTCCAGGCCGCCGAGGCGGTCACCACGTCACTCGTCGACGAGAACTGAGGGGCTCGCCGTGCAACGGTTCGTAATGGCGATCGACCAGGGCACGACGTCGACGCGCTGCATCGTGTTCGACCAGAACGCCCGCCTCGTGGCGGTCGCGCAGCGCGAGCACCGGCAGTACCACCCGCGGCCGGGCTGGGTGGAGCAGGACGCCGTGGAGATCTGGCGCAACGTCGACCGGATCGTGCCGCAGGCGTTGCGCCAGGCGGGGATCAGCGCCGAGCAGGTCGTCGCGATGGGCATCACGAACCAGCGCGAGACGTTCGTGCTGTGGGACCGGCACACGGGCGTCCCGATCGGGCGCGCGATCGTCTGGGAGGACATCCGCACCGAGGAACTCGTTGCGCGACTTGGCGAACAGCCCGGCATCGAGGAGGTCCGCGAGCGCTGCGGCCTGCCGCTGGCGACCTACTTCTCGGCGCCTTCGCTGCGCTGGATGCTCGACAACACCGCCGGGTTGCGCGCCAAGGCCGAACGCGGCGACGTCCTGTTCGGCACCATGGACACCTGGCTGATCTGGAACCTGACCGGCGGCGTCAACGGCGGTCTGCACGTCACGGACGTGACCAACGCGTCGCGGACGATGCTGATGAACCTCTCGACGCGGCAATGGGATCCGATGCTGCTGGAGTTCTTCGGCGTGCCTTCGGTGATGCTGCCGGAGATCCGTCCGTCGACCGAGATCAGCGGTGTGACGACGCGCGTGGTGCCGGGCATCTCGATCACCGCCGCCCTGGGCGACCAGCACGCGGCGCTGTTCGGGCAGACGTGCTTCGAGAAGGGATCGATCAAGGGCACGTACGGCACCGGCGGGTTCCTGTTGATGAACACCGGCACCGAACTGGTGCGGTCGAAGCACGGGCTGCTGACCACGATCGGCTACCAGATCGGCGGCGAACCGGCGTACGCGCTGGAGGGCTCGATCGCCGTGGCCGGGTCGCTCGTGCAGTGGTTCCGCGACAACCTCGGGCTGATCCACTCGGCGCCGGAGATCGAGACGCTGGCGCGCACGGTCAAGGACAACGGCGGCTGCTACATCGTGCCGGCGTTCAGCGGGTTGTTCGCGCCGCACTGGCTCGCGCAGGCACGCGGACTCGTCGTCGGGCTCACGTCGTACATCAACAAGGGACACCTGGCGCGGGCCGTGCTGGAGGCGACCGGCTGGCAGACGCGCGAGGTCGTGGACGCGATGAACGCCGACCTCGGCGCCCCGACCCCGGTGCTGAAGGTGGACGGCGGGATGACGGCCGACCACCTGCTGATGCAGTTCATCTCCGACGTGCTGGACATCCCGGTGCAGCGGCCGCTGGTCGCCGAGACCGTGTCGCTGGGCGCCGCCTACGCCGCGGGTCTGGCCGCCGGGTACTGGCCGGACCTGGAGGGGCTGCGGCGCAACTGGCACCTGGCCGCGCGGTGGAACCCGGTGATGGACGCGAAGTACCGGGAGGACGAGTACGCGAACTGGAAGCGGGCCGTGGAACTCACGTTCGCGTGGGCCCGCTCCAGTCCGTCCACTTAGGAGCGCTGCTTGCGCACCCAGGCCGCGACCTCGTCGGCCTCGATCGGCAGCGAGTCCGACAGGACGTCCGCACCCGTCGACGTGACGACCAGGTCGTCCTCGATGCGCACGCCGATGCCGCGCAGCTCCGGCGGGAGCGTCTCGTCGTTCGGGTGGAAGTACAGGCCGGGCTCCACCGTCAGCGCCATGCCGCGTTCCAGGATGCCCTGCTGGTAGGTCTCCTGGCGGGCGTCGGCGCAGTCGTGCACGTCCAGGCCGAGGAAGTGGCCGGTGCCGCACACGATGTAGCGGCGGTGGTGCTGGCCGCTCGGGTCCAGGGCCTTGTCGACGCTCACGGGCAGCAGGCCCCAGTCGTGCAGGCCCTCGGCGAGCACGCGCATGGCGGTGTGGTGGAAGGCGCTGTAGTCGTTGCCCGGCCGCACTTCCGCCAAAGCGGCCACGTGCGACTTGAGGACGAGGTCGTAGACCTGGCGCTGCGGCGCGCTGAACTCACCGCTCACCGGGAACGTGCGGGTGACGTCGGCGGTGTAGAGCGAGTTCATCTCGACGCCGGCGTCGAGCAGCAGCAGGTCGGCGTCGTTCACGCGGCCGTCGCAGCGCGTCCAGTGCAGCACCGGGGCGTGCGGGCCGGCGGCGACGATCGAGGTGTAGCCGGGGCCCTTGCCCTCGGTGCGGGCGCGGCGGTCGAACGTGCCCTGCAACCAGCGCTCTCCCCCGCCGCGCACGGCCTGGCCGAGCTCCATGGCGACGTCGGCGAAGCCCTTCACGGACGCGTCGACCGCCTGGCGGAGCTGGTCGATCTCCCAGTCGTCCTTGATGCGGCGCAGCTCGGCGAGCACGGTGCGCAGCTCGTCGCTGTGCGAGCCGGTCACGGCGTCCAGCAGCGGGTCGACGCCCTTCGCGACGAGCGTCTCGGGGTGGCGGCCGCGCAGCGAACCGGCGAGCTCCTCGATCGGGCGGGCCGTGATGCCGAGCGCGTCACCCCACTCCTTCGGACCGGCGGCGGCGCCGATCCAGAACGGGCTGCGGTCGGCGTCACCGAAGAAGTCGACGCTGTGGGCCTCCGACGGCACCGGCACGAACAGCGTCGCGTCGTCGTCGGTCAGCACCAGCACGGCGCCCTCGACCTGGCAGCCGGTCAGCCACACGAAGTCGCTGTCGGCGCGGAACTCGTGGAACGTGTCGTTCGACCGGACGTGCGCCCGCCCGGCGGCCAGCGCGATCCGCTTGCCCGGCAGCGCCGCGGTGAGCCTGGCGCGATGGGCCGCGGCCGCCTCGGCGGTCCCCTGGGGCAGGTCGACGGAGCTGTCCCACTCGCCCCAGCCGTCGCGGATGTACGTGCGGAAACCGTCCGCGTCCACCAGTTTCGCCATGTCGCGGCGTGTCCGAGCCAATTCGGGTCCTTCCAGAGTTGTCCTTGCTACCAGCCTTCCCCTCCTCGGACGGGTCCCGCCAATCCCACTTGGCCATAGCTTCAGGTTATGGAACGCGCCGGGTGTATCCACCGGTCGGCGGCACGCCCCTACCTACTGGAGGAGGCATCCGCCATGAACCGAATCCACATCTGCCTGCTGACCGTCGCCGCGCTCGCCGCCTGTGGCCAGCCGCCCGCGCCCGTCTCGCCGCCGCCACCGGTGCGGTCCGTCGAGGTCACGACCACGACGACTCAGACCACGACCGAGATCGTCGCGCCACCACCAGCGATCACGACGACGACACAGGCGCCGAAACCACCGCCGCGCGTCACCACCACCACGACGAAGCCGCCACCACCACCGCCGCCGAAGCCGCCGGACCGCTGGGTGCTCCCGTCCGGCCTGCGCGGGACCATCGAGTCGCAGGTCGGGCAGTCGTTCCCGTCCGCCTGGGAAGCGATCCAGGTCCAGCTGGCACCTGTGTGTCCCGGCGAGGTCCCCTGTGTCGGCTACGCGCTCGTCGTCGACGGATCCACCGGCACCCTCGGGGACTGCGTGATCGTCGAGGGCGGCATCAAGGTTCCCGATCCCCTGTACGAGAAGGGCACGATCACGTTCAGGGTCAACAACGACATCAACTGCGCCGGGGCATGAGCCGTGCGCGCCGCTCCCACCAAGCCGAAGGACGAGGCGCCGTCCAGGGCGTTGAAGGTGTTCGGCTCCTTGCTGGCACCAACGACCGTGCTGACCGCACTGCTGTTCTACTTCGGCGTACGGCACGCGACGTTCTTCTGCGAGTGGTTCGGCGTGCACTACTCGGTGCTCGGCCTGTCAGCGCCCGACTACCTGATCCGCAGCGCGGACGGCATGTTCGTGCCGCTGACGGTCCTGTCCGCCGCGGGGCTCGCGGCGCTGTGGGGCTACCGCTTCCTGCACGCGGCCCTGGCGCCGAAGACGTGGCGCGTCCTGGCCAGGCGCGCCGTGCCGGTGCTCGTGGCGCTCGGCCTGGCCCTGCTGCTCCTCGGGCTGACCGGGCTCGCGGTGCCCACCCTGCTCTACGCCGTACCGGGTCTGCCCGGCGTGTGCGTGGCGCTGGGGGTGATCTCGTTCCCGCTGGCCGAACGCCTGCACGCGACGGTCGCCGGCAAGCTCGCCACGGGGGTCGTGCCGGTGGTGCAGTGGACGTTCACGTTCGTGCTCGCGAGCATCGGCCTGTTCTGGGCCGTCAACGACTACTCGGCGGCGGTCGGGGCGGCCAGGGGCTACGAGTACGAGACGAGGCTCGGCACCATGCAGAAGGCGGTCGTGTTCAGCACCAAGGACATCGGGTTCCGCGGGCCGGGCGTGACCATGACCGCGTGCACCGCGGCGGACTCGTCGTACCGGTTCCGCTACGACGGCCTGGTGCTCGTCCTGCAGTCGGGAGGGCAGAGCTTCCTGCTGCCGAAGGGGTGGAACCGCCGTGACGGCGCCGCCCTAGTGCTGCCCCGCTCGAACGACGTGCGCCTGGAGTTCTCGCGCCCCGAAGCCGAGCGCGACACCTCCTGCTGACCCCGTATAGCCTCGGGCTATGGAACTGGAGATCCGGCACCTGCGGGCGATCTGCGCCATCGGCGACGCGGGCAGCCTCTCCCGCGCCGCGACGCAGCTCGGGATCTCCCAGCCCTCGCTCACCACCCTCCTGCAGCGGGTCGAGCGCATGGTCGGCGGCACGCTGTTCGACCGCGGCCGCTCCGGAGCGGCCCCCACGCCGCTGGGTGCCCAGATGCTGCAACGGGCCAGGTTGCTGCTGGTGGAGCTGGAGGCGTGCGGCTCGGACACGGCCGGTCGCGGCGGGCCGGTCCGGTTCGGGTCCGTGCACATGGAGTGCGTGGCGGCCCTGTACTCCCGGCTGGAGGAGGCGCTCGACGACGTCACGCTCGTCGTCGACCCCTCGTCGACCGGGCTGGCCCTGGCGCTGGCGAACGGGCACCTCGACGCTGCGGTGATCGCCGTCGACGAGGAGGGTGACCTGGGCCTGCCGCGCGGGGTGGCGCAACGGGTCGTCGTGCCCTGGGTGCCCGTGTACATCGCGATCCCGACTGACCACGCCCTCGCGTCACAGTCCGAAGTGGACCTCGCCGACCTCGCCGGGGAAGCGTGGGTTGGGCCGCCTGGTGCGGAGGACGGGTCGCTCACGGCGTTGCGCGCCGCCTGCCGGGCCGCCGGGTTCGTGCCGCGGATCCGGTTCGAGGTGCCGAGCGGGGCCGGGCGTCAGCTGATCGCGGCGGGCAAGGCCGTCCAGCTGGTCGAGCCGACGTCGCAGGGCGGTCCGGGGGTGGCGGTGCGGCCGCTGGCCGGTGCGCCGATGCGGATGAGGCTGGTGTTCGCGTGGCGGCGGGAGCGGCTGACCTGGAGCCAGGCGAGCCGCGTCTTCGCCGAGGTGCTGGGCGCCTACTCCGACCAGGCGCTGGCCAGTCCCGTGATGCGCGCGTGGTGGAAGTCGGTCCAGCCGTCACTGCGGGCGCGGCTGTCCACCTGATGTATTCGGGAGCACTGCACTGTCCCCTTCATGAATACAGGGACTTCCGCTCGAATCCATGTCATCAAGAATGTCCTCTTTTACGCGTGAGGCATTGATACGAACGAGTGAGCTCATTTCGAATCGGCCACTTCGCGTAACGGAACCTCTTGCGGCCACGAGTCCCTGATACCAGTGCGATACGCCATTGCGGGGACAGTCGTGGACCAAACAGAAGATCGTCACCAGGTCCTGCCGGACCAGCACGGGCTGAAACGGGTTCTCACAGCTCACCTGCCCTTCGGGCCGATCGAGACGGAGAAGGTGATCACCCACGGCCGGTCGAACGCGGAACAGCTCTTCGACCGCAACAACCGGGTCTACGCGCAGGCCGCCGCGGACTCGCCGCCGACCTACATCATCGGACGGAAAGGCGCGGGGAAAACCGCTTTCCTGATCGGTTCGGACGAGGGTCGGCAACGACCGCGGATCGTTCTCCAGACCGAGGACGTCTACCACGAGATGTTGAAGGTCTTCCACGAGTACGGCCGCGACCACGAACTGTTCGTCGGGCAGCGGGCCGCTCTCTGGCAGGCGTTGTTCGAGCACGTCGCGCTGGTCCACGTGTACCGGACGTTCGACTCGGCCGACCCGCAGGACAGCCTCCACGTCCTGACCAGCTACCTGGGCAACGCGGGTGACAGCGACCCTGACGAGTCCGAGGCCGCGACCCGGTTCCTGCGGCAGCTGCGCAAGAACATCAGCGAGTCCCCCGAGGTCGGGTTCCGCGACGCCGTCGACGACCTGACGCTCGGCCGGACGCCGTTCTCGGACGCCAGGACGGTCCTGCGCGCCGTGCTGGCCCGCAGGCAGCGGCCCCCGGTCATCGTCATGGACAACCTGGAGGAGCTGCACCTGCGGCTGCGGGAGCTGCGGCCCGTGCTCGCCGGGCTGTTCCGCTGCGTCGGCGGGATGATCTCGTCGCACCCCGACGGCCGCCCGTTCGGCGTTCAGGTGTGCCTCCCGTCCGAGCTCTGGGACCGCATCCACGACGTCGCGGCCGCGCCGGAGAAGGACCTGCAGGGCCGCTACCTCACCATTTACTGGACCGCGCGGGAGCTCCTGCGCCTCTCGGGCACGAGGCTTCAGCTGTTCCTGCACGCCCACCACCCGGACAAGCTGGAGGCGCTGCAACGCCGCGCGGACCAGAACGACGAGTCCGACCCGTCCATCGCGCTCCTCCGCGCGGCACTGCCCCCGACGATCCACAGTGGACTCGACATCGACGAGGACCCCCTCGCGTACCTGCTGCGGCACACGCAGCTGCTGCCGAGGCATCTGATCCAGATCCTCAACAGCGTGTTCAGCAGACGCGACAGGGGTTCGACGCCCTGGAACGTCACCCCGGCCGCGGTCATCGCCGGCACCCGCCACGCCGAACGCCTGCTGGTGCACGGAATCCTCAGCGCCTACAAGGAGACCTTCCCCGAGGCCGCGGACGCCCTGCACCGCCTGACCGGGCGGCTGGAGATCTCCTTCCCCGCCAGGACACTGCACAAGGTCTACAACCAGCAGGGCATCAAGAAGCTGACGAGGCTCGACTTCGACGAGCTCCTGTCCATGCTCTTCACCCTGGGGGCGCTGGGGATCCGGTTCGGCCAGACCGGCCGCTACAACAAGGCCCACTTCCAGTACACGTTCGACTACCCGCTCGTGAGCCAGGAGGAGTCGGACCACCTCTGCCTCCACCCGTTGTTCACCCGCTACCTGCTCGAACGCACCCTCCCCCAGCTGCGCGCGCGGCAGGCCCACGCCACCTACCCGTACGGCAGTGATCCCAAGGGCGAGGACTACCGGGACACCTTCGGCTACCTCGACTCGTGAACGGAGCACGGCGATGCCTCTCGCACCACGCACCAAGAAGCCGCTGCCCAGCGTGGCGGAGGAGTACCTCGACGACCCGCCGGGCGAGCTGCGGGTGGGCATCGCGCTGTCCGGGGGCGGGATCAGGTCGGCCGCCTTCAACCTCGGGGCGCTGCAGGCACTCGGGGAACGCGGGATCCTGCAGAAGGCCGACCACCTCGCCGCGGTGTCCGGCGGAAACTACATCGCGAGCGCCCTCGCCCTCTCGGCCGCGCACACGAAGCCGGAGTTCGAGAACGGGAAACCGTTGTGGGGCAGGGGTTCCCCGGAGGAGCGCTACCTGCGCCAGCACACCGACTACCTGGCACCGGGTCACGTCGGCAAGCTGTGGATGGCGATCAGCGTCGTGTACGGGTTCGTGGTGAACTACCTGCCGTTCGCCCTCTGCATGATCATCGCGGGCAGGCTGGCGGGCTGGACGCTGTCGTGGCTCGGCCTGCGGCTCTCCGACCTGCACCTCAACGGCCTGCAGCTGCCGGAGTCCACCGTCGTGCGCGTGCTGCTGGGCTGCGGCGCGACCTTCCTGCTGGCCGCCGTCGCGTTCGTCGTCTGGCGCAGGCAGATGAAGGACGGCGACCCCGGCAACTACGGCGACTCCAGGGCCGAGCGCTACGCCGCGCGGCTGCTCATCGCCGCCGGCGTGGTCGTGATCGCCCTGACCCTGCCCGTGCTCGGCGAGCTGTACGGGAACGCCTCGACGGCGGCGCTGTCGCGGATCTTCGACGAGAGTCCCGAGACGTTCCTGACGACGCGGGGCCGTGTCGCGATCGCCTTCCTGTGGCTCGTGGTGTCGTTGCTGCTCGCCGCCGCGGCGCTGGTGCTGAGCAGGAGGCTCCGCGCGCGGCGGTTGATGCTGGTGCTGTCGTCGCTGGCGGGCGCGGGCCTGCTCCTGGTCCCGCTGCTGTCGTCGCTGGAGCACGCCACCCGCGAGGGCATCGACTCCCCCGCCGACGCCTTCGGCCTGACCGTCTACGTCGTGATCGTGCTGTGGATGGCGGTGTTCATGCACAACCGCCGGTACTCCATGCACCTCTTCTACCGCGAACGCCTCAACAGCGCGTTCGCCCTCAAGCGGACCAAGGACGAGCACGGGCGGATCGTCGCGGAGCCCATCGCCTACGACGAGAAGCTCTACTTCACCGACTGCGAGGCCGCCGGCGGCAGCAGGCTGCCGAACCTGGTCGTCTGCTGCGCGGTCAACCTCACCACGGACGACGTGCCGGTCGGCCGGTTCGCCGAGTCGTTCACCTTCGAGACAGCACGCAGCGGCGGGCCGCTCTTCGGCTACCACCCGACCAGGGACCTGGAACAGCGCGGCGGCCTGCCGGGAACGCACCTCACGCTGCCGTCGATCATGGCGGTGTCCGGCGCGGCGCTGTCGCCGTTGATGGGCCGGTTCACCTACCCGCCGCTGCGGTTCCTGATGGCGCTGACCAACGTCCGGCTCGGGGTCTGGATCAAGAACCCGAACCACCGGAGCCGGCGTCCGGACTCGGGGGAACCGGAGCCGCGCCGCCACTGGCTGGTCCGCGCGGCCCGGTCGATCCAGGCCGGATGGCTGGAACCCGGCGCGCTGTACGTGCTGCGCGAGGCGCTGGGCGGTGCCAAGTCGAGCCACCGGTACATCTACCTGACCGACGGCGGCCACTGGGAGAACCTCGGTGTCGTCGAGCTGCTGCGCCGGCGCTGCACCCACGTGCTGTGCTTCGACGCCAGCTGCGACCAGAGCGGCGAAGGACTCGACATCGGCCGTGCCGTCGCACTGGCCCGCAGCGAGCTCGGCGTCGACATCTCGCTGGACCCGCGGCCCGTGCTGCCCGACGCGGAGGGCGTCAGCTCGCGGATGGCGGTGCAGGGAGACGTGACCTACCCGCCGCCCAACCACCTCAAGTCCGCGCAGCTGGTGTACGCCAAGGCGGTCCTGACCCCGGAGTCGACCTGGGACCTGCACGCGTTCAAGGCGCGCGACGGCCGATTCCCCAACCACTCCACGAGCCAGCAGATGTTCACCGACGAGCAGTTCGAGGCCTACCGGACGCTCGGGTACGAGGCGGGGAAGCAGGCGGCCGACCTGCTGGAGATCCCCGCGCAGATGTTGCGGCACGAGCCCGCCCACACCGGCAACGGGCACGTATCTGGCGAGGCCGTGCGCGACCCGTTGTGAAGTGAGGACACACCGCCGCTCGGTTGGGGTCAAAGGGCTCTGTCCGGTCCCCCTGCGCGACGGCCACCATCCAGGTGCGGCGGCGAGTCTCAGTCGACGAGGAGGGGACACCGCATGACGATCTACTGGCCGGATTCGCCGCACGCAGCGGAACCGGAGAACACCGGGCTCGCCTTCCAGGTGCCCGACGAGGTGCTGCAACGGCACGGCGCGCGCGTGCTCGACCCCGCGACCGCCACCACAGGGCTGGCCGGGCCCGCTCTGCAGCCGACCGCGTACGTGGCGAACGTGCTGCTGGTCCCGATCGGCCTGCTGCGGTCGGACCGGGGGACGCTGAACAACCTGCTCGCGGTGGTCAAGATGACCATCGACCCGGACTTCCCTGTCCCGGACCTGCCGGACGACGATGTCCAGGACCAGGCGGTGCCGGTCCCGCTGACGCCCTCCGAAGGTCTCGTGACGATCGACGCGTGGACCGCCGTGCAGGCGATCAGGGCCAACAAGGAGATCGGCCCCCTGGTCGGGCTCGACCACCTGATGTTCGCCTCGCTCCTCGGTGACCTGAGCGGTGTACCGGGGGCGATCCAGGGGTTCGCGCCTCCGTTCGGCCTGGCGAACCCCGTGGCGGACGGCTATCTGAACGGGCCCGTCGCGCTGGAGATGCCTCCGCTCGACCCGGCCCCGCCGGCAGCGCTGAAGCTCGGCCGCAGCCCCGTGGTCGCGGTGCTCGACACCGGGATCGGCCAGAACAGCTGGCTGGACATCACGCAACCGATGTCCGGGCAGCCGGGGCAGCACGTCGTCGTCGACGGCGCGGTGCAGGCGGCCGTGGCACAAGCCGGTCAGGGCCTGCTCAAGCAGGGGCACCGCGTCGAGGTCATGAACGACGCCAAGGACCAGCCGCTGACGAGAAACCCGTTCATCGGCACGCAGGACTGGTGCTTCGGGCACGGCCTGTTCTGCGCGGGCATCATCAAGCAGATCGCTCCCGACGCCACCGTGCTCGCCGTCCGCGTGATGGGAAGTGACGGTGTCGCAAGGGAAAGTGCCGTCGTGGCGGCGCTGCAGGCCCTCGTCGCCCGTGTCGACAGGGCGCTCGGGACAGCCGACATGGCCGAGATGGTCGACGTGGTGTCGCTGTCGATGGGCTGCGCGTTCGAGCGGCCGGTGGCCGACGAGAAGACGTCCGCGATCGCCGTGCAGATCAGGGAGTTGCGCAAGCGCGGTGTCATCGTGACGGCCGCGATCGGCAACGCGGCGTCCAACAGGAGGTTCTTCCCCGCGAGCCTCGCCACGATCGACGACGGGGTGCGGCCTCCGGTGATCAGCGTCGGCGCGCTCAACCCCAACGGCAGCATCGCCCTGTTCTCCAACGAGTCCCCGACGTGCTACGCGTCCGGCGTCAACGTGATCAGCACGTTCCCGCAGGACGCCAACGCCAGCAGGCAACCGCTCGTGCGGGTCGCGGCGCGAAACGCTCAGAAGCTGCCGCCGTACCGGCAGACACCGGACGTGGACGACCACACGCTCAGCCCGTTCGCCGTCTGGACGGGGACCTCGTTCGCGGCTCCGCACGTCGCCGCACACCTCGCGAAAGCCCTGCAGCACATGGAGTCCGCCGGTGCCACGGCCGCGGAGAGACAGGAGCAGGCGAGAGTTCGCGCGGAGAAGGCGATCGACCAGGTCCGGACAGCGGCCCACCACTAGATGAGCACCGGCGATCGCACGTCCACAGGGGAGCCCGGCACGGACTGGGCGGGGGTCGCGGCGTTGTTCGTGGCGGCGCGTGGCGGTGACCGCCAGGCGTTCCACGAACTCGTCGCGATGCTCAGTCCCCTGCTGTGGCACGTGGCGCGTGCCCAGGGGCTCGACCGGGAGTCCAGCCAGGACGTCGTGCAGACGGCCTGGCTGGGCCTGCTCCGCGACATGCACGGGATCCGCAACCCGGTCGCGTTGACGGGCTGGCTGGTCACCACGACGAAGCGGGAGAGCTGGCGGGTCCGCGAACGTCGCGGGCGGGAGGTGCTCACCGGCGACGACCGGGAGCTCGACGGGACCGACGCCGTGCCGGGTCCTGAAGCGCTGGCGGTGCTGGACGACCGGCAGCGCCGGCTGTGGGCCGCCGTGGCGCGACTCGAACAGCGGTGCCGGGACCTGCTGCGCATCGTCGCGTTCATCCCCCGGCCCGACTACGGCCTCATCGCGGAGACGCTCGGCATGAAGCACGGCAGCGTGGGGCCGACCCGCATGAGGTGTCTCGGCAAGCTGCGCGTCGAGCTCGGCGACGACGCGGACGGGGAGGTGTCATGACGCCGCCGTTCGACGCGGAGGACCTCCGGCTCCTCGACGAGCTCCAGGCCCTCTACGCCGCCGTCGAACCGGTGCCCGCCGAGCTGGTGGCCTGCGCCCAGTTCGCGGTGGACGTGGAGTCGACGGACTTCGGCATCGCGCGGATCGAGGACTCCGCGCCGCTGCAGGGAGCGGGGGCGCGTGGCACGACCGGCACGCAGATCACGTTCGACTGCGGTCCCGAGCTCGCCGTGATGGTGCAGATCCAGGTCCGCGACGACGGTGACGTGCGGATCGACGGCTGGCTCACCCCGCCCGGCGACCAGCAGGTCGAGCTCCGCACCGAGGCGGGCACGACCGCGGTGGAGGTGTCGCCGGAGGGCCGGTTCGCCGTCGACCACGCCCGGCGCGGTCTCGTCCAGTTCGTCGTGCGAGCGGCGGGCACGACCGTCGTGACGCCCGCGATCGTGGTGTGAGCGCGGTGCAGGACGCGGGGCTCGAAGACCGGGTGCGGCTGATGCGCCAGGAAGGCTCGCTGCTGACCAACTCCGGCCGGCCCGCGGCGGGTGCCAGGAGGCTGCGGGCGGCGCTGCGGTTGCTGCGGTGGTCGCCGGGCGTGGCACCCGCCCACCCGGTGCTCACCTCGCACGTGCTGATCAGCCTGGGGCTCGCCGAGGCGGAACTGGGCGACACCGCGCGGGGGCTCGCGACGCTCGACGCGGCGGAGGTGATCGTCAGCGGTCGCGACCGCCCGATCCTGTGGCAGCAACGCGCTCTCGTGCTGCACCGCGCCGGCCGCGTGAACGAGGCCATGCGGCTGCTCGACGCCGCCGTTCCCCTGCTCGTGCGCGACGGGGACCCGTTCACGCTCACGTCCGCGCTGCTGACCAGGGTCGCGATCGGCATCGGGGTCGGCAGGACCCGCCGCGCGCGGGAGGACCTCCGTCTCTGCAAGGAGATCGCGGCTCGCGAGGGTTTCGCGCTCACCGAGGCCAAGGTGGCGCACGACGTCGGGTGCTGCGCCGTGCTCGACGGCGACATCCCGGCGGCGTTGCGCGCGTTCGAGGAGGCGGCGGAGCGCTACGCCGAACACGGCGCGGGGTACCTGCCCGTACTGGCCATGGACAAGGCTCGGGCGTTGCTGTCGACGGGTCTCGCCGGTGAGGCCGCCCGCGAGCTGGACTCGGCGTTCGCGCTGTTCACGGCGGACCGGTTCAGCGTGGACTACGCCTGGGCCGAGCTGACCCGCGCGCAGGCGGCGCTGGCCGTCGGCGACGCCGCGACCGCGCGGGACTGGGCGGTGCGCGCCGGCCGCCGGTTCCGCCGCCACGGCGACCACGCGTGGGCGGCGGTCGCCGACCTCACCGCGATGCGGGCTCTCCTGGTGACGAACCGGTCCCCGGCGGCGGTGTCCGTCCGATGTGGACGGCTCGCCGGCAGACTGCGTGCGCTGGGGCTCGCGAACGACGCCGATCTCGCCGACCTGCTCGCCGCCCGCGCCCTGCTCGACGCCGGACGCCCTGAGCAGGCCAGGCAGGTGCGGGCGGTGCGCGGCCGCGGCGGCCCGTTGGAGGTGCGGCTGCTGCGCAGGCTGGTCCGCGCCCGGCTGGGCGACGGAGGCAGGGCGTTGCGCGAACTGCGCACCGGCCTCGACCTGCTGCACGCGCAGCGAAGCCGTTGGGGCAGCACGGAACTGCGCGCCGCCCTCTTCACCACGGGCGCCGAACTGGCCAGGCAGGGCCTCGGCCTCGCGCTCGCCGGCGGCTCACCGCGGCTGGTGTTCGCCTGGACGGAACGCCACCGCGCCCAGTCGTTCCGGCTCGCCCCCGTCCGCCCGCCCGCAGACCAGGTGGTGCGCGACGCGCTGGCCGAACTCCGCCAGCTGAACCACAACCTGCGCGAGGCCGAACTGCGCAACCGCTCCGACCCGGCCACCAGGGCGCGGTGCGCGAGCCTCGAACGACTGGTCCGGCAACGAACCTGGCAGCTGGAGGGCGGCGGTCCGCGCCGTGAGGTGGTGAGCCTGGCCGCGGTGCAGGCTCAGCTCGCGGACCGGGTGATGGTGAGCTTCTTCGACCACGACGACCGGCTCGCGGCCCTGGTCGTGGACGGGCGCCGGATCCGCATGGTGGAGCTGGGCAGCACCAGCGTCGTGGTCGAGACCGTCACCAGGCTGCTGCACGACCTGGACGCGTTGTGCGGCAGGCGCGTGCCTGCGCGCCTGGAGGAGGCGGTGATCAGGTCGATCAACCACCACGTGGGCCTGCTGAGCTCCGGCGTCGCCGCCCCGCTGCGCGACCTGCTGGGAGACGCGGACGTCGTGGTGGTGCCGACGAACCAGCTCAGCGCGCTCCCGTGGGGCCTGCTCCCGGAGTTCCGCGGCAGACCCGTGACGGTGGCGCTGTCCGCGTCGACGTGGTCGTTCGCCCGGCAGACCGCCACCAACCCCGCACCACGACGAGGCGGCCTGCTCGTCGGCGGCCCACGCCTTCCCCACGCGGAAAAGGAGGTCATCGGGATCAGCGCGGTCCACCCGCGGGCGCGGTGCGTGACCGGCCCCGCCGCCACCGTGGAGGCCGTGCTCGAAGCGTTGGACGGGATCGACTTCGCCCACCTCGTCGCACACGGCCACCACGAGCCGGACAACGTGCTGTTCTCGTGCCTGGACCTCGCCGACGGCCCGCTGATGGCCTACGACCTCGCACGGCTGGAGCGCGCGCCCAGACACGTCGTCCTCTCGGCCTGCGACGTGGGCCAGGCGAACGTCCGCGCGGGTGACGAGGCGCTCGGCTTCACCGCCGCGCTGCTGCACTCGGGCACGAGCAGCGTGATCGCGAGCGTCGCACGGGTCCCCGACGACCTGGCGGTGGAGGTCATGAGCTCGTACCACCGCGCGCTGGCCGCCGGAGCGGAGCCCGCCAGAGCCCTGGCGGACGCCGCCGCGGCGGAGAGCCGCATCCCGCTGGTGTGCTTCGGGGCCGGGTGAGGCGGCGCAGGAGCTCGCGGCTGTTCGGGTTCGGCGCGGGCTGCTACCGCACCACGGCCAGCCAGCCGTACCAGTCGCCGTCGTAGCGGTCGCCGATCACCCGCGTCAGGTGGTCCCGAGCCCCCGCCCAGTCCCCCACGCGGTAGTCCGCCAGCACCGCCGCCACGTCCTCCGGATGCCTCTCCACGAGGTACCGGACCGCCAGATAACCCCAGTTGTAGACCCGCGTGGCGTCGTGGTCGTAGGTGGTGTCGAACAACGTGCTCAGCGCGTACGTCCGCTTCTTCGCCTCGGCCAGCGCGTCGGCGTAGACCTCACCGCGGTAGCTGTACGACAGGTGCTCGGCGAAGCCCTCGATCCACCACACGGTCGGCGTGGTCATGTTCTCCTCGAAGTCGCCGTGCAGGTCGAACCGGCCGTCGAGGTAGTGGGTGTACTCGTGGTTGAGGTTCCAGATCGCGAACGTGGGCAGCCAGTCGGCCTCGTGCGCGATGAACCGCGCCTGGTTGAGCGCAGGGTCGCCTTCGAGGTACATGCCGCCGTTGTTGGTGGAGATGTCGAACAGCACCCCGGCGTACGTCCGGTAGTCGTTGCCGGTGTTGAAGACGACGACTTCGAGGGAGGTGTTGTTGTCCCCCGCGACCGGGCCGGGATCCCGCACCACGCGGTGGAAAGCGGCGTCCTGGCCGGCGAGCGACGCACAGGTCTGACGGAGCTGCGTCGCCGTCAGCTGCTGGGCGCGGATCCGCAGCGTGGCGCTGCACGTGTGCCGGACGGTGAGCACGCGGCGGTCGATCTTCGCGCGGAAGTCGCAGGTGCCGTACCGGCGGCAGTTCGCCTTGTCGTACCAGTCGACCATCTCCGCGACGCCGACCCACAACGGCGCGAGGCGGCCCACGACGTCACCTCGTGACGCCATGTCGACGAGCAGCGGACGCACGCGCGGCGCGATGTCGTTGTGCTGCAAGAACCTGCCGAGCTCGCGAGTCGCGTTCTGGACCAGGTACTGCCGCTCGGTGCCGAAGAGGTCCAGGTGCCCCACCACGAACCGGCGCAGCGCCCGCAGGACCTCCGGCTCGGCGCGCACCGCGGCGAGGAACTCCGGCTGCGCGTGGCCGTAGTAGAGCAGGAGCATGCCGGCGTGCACGGCCGCGTCGTCGGCGCTGGTGTAGTTGTCCAACACGCGGGTCAACGCGCGCAGTTCTGCCGGGTAGTCGGTGACGGCCTGGTAGATCGTCGATTCGGGTGCGGCGTGGAGGATGTTCCTGGCGACCGCGGGCGGGAGCAACGGGCTGTTCGGCGTGCCTGGGGCAGGGGCGGCTTGAGCCGAGCTGGGAGCCAGCAAGCCGGCTAAGAGCGCCAAGGTGAGGGCGAGTGATCTCATGGGGTGTCCTCCGCAGGGTTCGAGGTGCCCCAGAGCGTCACACCACCCGACGTGCCGTGATCATCCCTTCCGCTCATAGCGCGCTGCTATGGCCGCGTTCACTCCGGCTCGGCCGGATGCCTGAACGATCCCGTCACCGGCATGCGTTCACGTGCGGGAAGTGCTTCAGCTGCTCGTGCCGCCGCCATTGGTCCTCGGGCAGGGCTCCCCGTGCCTCCTGGCAGGCTCTGGCTCGGGGATCGCGGTTGATCGTGATCAGGTCGCTGATGTCCCACGCGACAACACTCTTGTCGAAACTTCCCGTCAGCACCGCGTCACCGCCGACGACCGGTGCGGCGGCGAGCACCGGACCGGTGTGTCCGGTGAGCTCGGCCATCTGGTGCGGTGTGCCCGGATCCAGCACACTCCACACCACTGCTGTGCCATCCGTGCTCGCGCCGATCACCATCGTGCCGTCCCGCGAGTAGGCGACAGTGCGCATCTTACCGGCTCGGAACTGCAAAGAAGGTCGCTCCGCCGGCCGTTCCGGTGCCGTGACATCCCATTGTGCGACGGATGTTCCGCTGTCGATCGTCACGAGCAGCGACCCACCACGCGGGTCGAACGCCAGCGCACGCACGCCGGCACGTGCCTTC
Organism: Lentzea sp. NPDC058436; assembly: GCF_042721515.1. Taxonomy (NCBI): domain Bacteria; kingdom Bacillati; phylum Actinomycetota; class Actinomycetes; order Pseudonocardiales; family Pseudonocardiaceae; genus Lentzea; species Lentzea sp. NPDC058436. The sequence continues at coordinate 834,441 of NZ_JBHXLF010000002.1, read as the reverse complement.
GGGATCTTGCCCACGAGTTGTGGCGGGTCGACGCGCCACAACTCGACCCGTCCAGAAGCGCCACCGATCGCGAGCAGATCTCCCGACTGGTTGAACGTGAGCGCGCGCACGGCGTCCTTCTCCCTGCGCGGCAACGGCACCGGTGTCGGCTTGCCGACGTCGCCCAGCACCACCGAGCCGTCGTCGCTGCCGGCCGCGACGCTCGTTCCCGCCGGGTGGAAGGCCAAGGCTCGGACAGCGGCGCCGCTCACCTCGAACTCCGACAGCTTGCGCAGGTCGTCCGCCGTGGAGATGTCGGTCAACTGCACCGTTCCGTCGTCCGCACCGGTCGCGACCTGTGCCCGTCCGGGGTCCATCGCGGCACTGCGCACCGCCGCGCGATGCGACTTGACTCCGGATCGCCGTTTGGGGTGCGTGGTGTCGGTGAGGTCCCACAGGCTGGCCTCCCCGCGTTCGGTGATCACCAGAGCGAGGCTGTTCGCCTGCGACGCCACCACCTGGTCGACCGGTGCGTCGAGTGGAGAGGCGCCTGCAAGGCTGAACGGGCTGGGGCGGCGGATGTCCCACAGCTTGGCGGAACCGTCCCGGCTCGCTGTCAGCGCCGCGGTACCGTCCCAGCTCAAGGCGACGGCGGTCACCGCATCGTCATGGCCGTGCAACAGCAGCTTCGGCCGGTAGTCGTAGACGCCGGGTTCCGTTGCGGCCCAGAGGATCGCCTCACCGGTCTCGACTCCGCTGAGCACCAGGGTGTCGTTGGTCGCGACCGACGTGATCTCGTCCTGATCCGTGAAGCTGAGACGCAACGACTCCTGGCTCTTCTCACCGCTCACGCGCAGGATCACACCTCCTTCGGCGGAGCCCGAGGCGGAGACGAACCGTCCCACCGCGATCACGCGGGCGCTGGTCTCCGGCTCGGACTGCGGGCTCGGGTCTGGATCACGTCGCCGCATGCCCACGCCGTCCGGCCCCTCCTGCCAGGTCAGCAGGCCGTCGGCGGTCGTCACGAAGGCGGAGTTGCCATCCGGGTTCAACGCGACGTCGGTGAGGCTCGGAGGTTTCGGCAGCAGATCAGCGATCTTGATCGGGTTGCTGCCGGAGCTGAGGTCCCACAACGTGATGGTGCCGTTCGCACATCCGGTGAGCAGGCGATGGCCGGTCTGGCTGAGCGACCTCGCCACGGGATCGCACGGAAGCCCTGTCATCTTCCCGGTGAGCCGCGGGGTCTTCTTGTCGCGAACATCCCAGATCTCCAGCGGCCCGCGAACCCGGTCCAGCAGCGCGACAGTGCCGTCGGTGTTCATCGTGACGTCGCGTACCGCCTGGTCGTCGTCCTCACCAGGCAAGAACGCGACCTCCGTTGCCGAGGTCGGGCTGGCAACCTGCCAGATCACGGCGCCTCGATCGCCTGCGAGCAGGACGTACCCGTCCTTGGTGAACTGCGTCGACCGCACTTCACCGAAGCCGGTGAACAACGTTTCGGGTTCGCGCCGGTTGGTCAGTGCGGCCAGCAACGCCGCTCGCACCCGGCCGGAGTCCTCCAACCCGTTGGCGGACAGCACCAAGCGCAACGCCTGCTGCGGGCGGGAGTCGCGCATCGCGGAGGCCTCGCGCAGGAGTTCGCTGACGGCCCGCTGCTTGAGCGACTCGTCCTGCTGCTGCCGGAACACGGATCTCTGCCACAGGACCACACCGGAGGTGACCACCAGAGCTACCACCACGGCCACCACCGCCAACCGTCCCGGCCGCCAGCTGCGCGTCCTCGCCCGCGCCTGGTCGACCGTGCTGACCCAGTGCACGTGAAGCCCGGTCGTCGACGGGGCGTTCTCCTGGTTCTCCTCCGGCGCGACGACCTCCCACTTCGCGTCGCGGGCGGCCTCGAACTTCGCCTCCAGGCCGTGCACTCCACCGACTTCACCCCGCGCGGTGACCGCACCGGTCACCGCGCTTCTGCCACGCCACCCCTTCAGGAACCCGGCATCAACACGGGAAAGGGCGCCGGTGAGCGCGACCGCGAAAGCAGCACCGAGAGACGGTCCGTTGATCGGTCCCAAACGGCAGTCACCCGGATCGATCTCCCACAGCACGCAGGGCAGTTTCTTGCGGCCGTGCGACACGAAGTCCCAAGCCGCTTGCAGGGACGCGGTGAAGTCACCGTCGACGCGCAGGAACGTCATCGTGCGCGGGTCCGGGAACAGGCCGGGCGGACCACCGGGCACGACGGCGAGCTTGAGCGATCCGGTCGCGCCTCTTCGTTCACCCGTGTCGAACAGGACGCCGATCCTGTGCCTGAACGCTCTTGGTCTGGCGATCCCGGACATCAGCGCGACCGCGATGTGCGCGAGAGACCGGCCGGGACCTTCAGGCAATGCGTCGACGAGTCGCAACCCGTCGTTCGCCCGCCATCTGTGCGCGCCCCGGGTCTCCACCAACAGCCCGCGTTCCTGCCAGCGCCTCGTCGAGGCGATGATCGCTTCGACGCCCTCGGACTTCGCGTGCTCACCGCTCGCCGCGGCGAGCACCAGACCGACCGCGGCAGTGACACGGGTCGCCTCCAGGAAGTCGCGGTCGCCGACCTCGCCCGCGACGCGCCGGTCCGTGCCACGTTCCCAGTCGACGAGTCGCCGGGGCGCCTCGGTCACCGCCTCCCGCACCGCCTGCCACCACAGCAGCCCGGTGCTGAGCCTCGCGCGCAACTGATCAGGTGTGAGGGCGTGCGGGTCGCCCCTCCCCGCCTGCGCCAGCAGTTCGTCCAGTGTGGACAGCGCGCTCATCCGACCAGCCGTTCGATCAAGGCCTGGTGCGACTGCGGCAGGCAGGCGGTGAGTTCTCGCCAGGTGTGGCTCACCTCGGGCGTGAGGGATGCCGTGAGTGACGGAATGAGGTCGACGGCGGTTATGCGGGCGATGTCGCCCACCGTGAGCTCCTCGGCCACCTGCCACCGCTCGTTGGCGTCGAAGTCGTCGAACTCGATCCGCAGGCCGCGCCGGCCCCACTCGTTCACCGGGTAGGGCATCACGCGCAGGGCGGTGGCGCCGTTGGTGGTGCCGTACTCGACACCGATCGCCACCGCGTCGACTCCAGGTGGCCGAGTCGCCTCGAGGAAGAACCTCCTGGCTCGGTCACATCGCAACACCAGCGTTGTCAGCTGGCTCGGAGTCCTCGCGCGCAACACCTCGTCGGCGTTGGCGCCTGCCGCGGCCAGCACCTCGGCCGCGGACCGGACGACGGGCAGCGGCACGACCGAGTCGGTCTGGAGCGAGCCGGCGCGTCGCTGACACACCACGATGTCCCACGGGCCCGGCCCCATGTCGCGGATCCGGCACACGCCGAGATCGTCGAACTCTCCTAGCCGCACAACGCCGGGCTCTCGCACACCCAGTCCGAACCCGGAGGACGTCGCCGCTCTCCCTTCGGCGGTGATGTCGAGGTCGAACCGGTTCGGCTCGCGTTCGCTCGGTGCCGCCACGACCGTCAACCGGTGATCATCCAGCACCGCCAGCGGCAGCCCGTACGCCCTCACCACGGGCTCCGCCTGCCGCGTGCCGCTGGGCCCCGGCCGCGTCTCCGGTTGTTCGCGGAGGTTCTCGGCTCGCGGCCAGGTGCTCGGGCCGATCTCACGCCGGGGCGCAGCGGGATCGCTGCCCCAGAAAGAGGTGAGCGGCGAGTCCTGCTGTGCCAGCAGATACGGCCGGACGAGCGGTTCGGCGCCGACAGCTTCCAATCCCGCGGACATCACGCGCAGACCGTCTCCCACGAACGGCAAACCACTCGTGGCGGCACGTCGGAACGCGGATGTCGCCTCGGACAAACCCTTGCGAAGCATCAACTGGGCGTCCAGCACGACGACGTCGGTGGAGTCCGGGTACCGCCAGCGGAGGCCCTCGATCCACTCGGCGGCGCCGGGGTCGCCGGTGTTCACGAGGTGGTAGCCGGCCACCACCTCGGCCGGGAAGTTCGCACCGGGTTGGAGGGACTGCGTCTCCCGCGCCACCACACCGGCCGAAAGCCGGTCGCCGCGATGCAGGTAGCCGAGAAGTGTCGCCGCCAGTCCGGGCCGCAAGCCCACGCCGGTACCAGTGGCTCTCAGCCCGTCGAGCCCCGGCACGACGAACACCTTCGACGCGCCGCCCATCGGCGTCCACACCACGGCGTTCGCATCGGGATTCCACCTCGACACACCGCGCACCCACGCACGCCCGTTGAAGGACCACGGTTGCAGAGCGCTCTCTTCAACGTCCGATGTGGACTGGGCACGGTCCACGTGGACGACGGCGTGGGTGTCCGCGGTCTCGATCACCCCGTGGTACCGCTCCCCCTGCGGCGACCAGCCGTCGACGAAGTACCGGCCAGGCGACAGGTCGACCGGAACACCGGCACGAGCGCGCAGAAGCGAGGTCGTGACCACGACGAGTTGGTCGTCGAGGATGCGCACAACGCCCACGACGTCGTTGCCCTCCGCCCGCGAGTCCTCGTGGTAAAGGGAAATGGTCGGCATCTCACGCTCCGCACACGCGCAGGTCGAACACGAGATTCGGTGGGTGGACAGGCATGTAGTGGGAGCAGGCGTCGTTGTAATCCGCGCCGTCGAAACAGGCGTTCAGCAGGTACACGGCCGCGGGTGTCCGGTCCTCCCAGAGCGCGGGCAGCGGTTCGCGGCTCAGCACGACCGACGTGTCAGGGCAGGTGAGCACCAACCTCGCGCAAGCCAGGGCCTCCCGCGGGTCGCAGCCCAGGCGGAACGGCACGGCGGGTACACCGTCGAGGTGGCGGATCGGCCGGTTGCCCTGAAAGCCTCCTCCGGCCCATACCCCGTGCGATTCGCCTGACTGCCACTCGATCACGGCGTTCATCGCGGTCACCAGGTCGCCGGTCCTGATCACCCACTGTCCGGAGTGGTCCTTCGTGGCCGCCGCACCTTCGAGCGCCTGCAACAACGTGACCGTGAACGGCGTGGGGCCGTCCAGCGAGCCCGGTGCGGTCGCGCCCGGTGCGGTGCCGAAGAGGATCACGGACTCGCGCGCCCTGCCGACCACGTCGGGCAGGATCGGCGTGAAGGTGTGCGCGGGCGGGGATTCCAGCAGTTCGTGCGGGAGGTTTCGGCACGCGTCGACGAAGTAGCACTGGACCTTCGCCCGGCACTGTTCCATGCCCGCGGCGAACGTCTCGATCTTCAGCGCGCCCTCGAAGGGGTTGCGCCACCGGCCGAAGTCTTCGAGCAGGATCAGCTGTCCCTCCTTCTGGCAGCCGTGACCGCTGAAGAAGAACAAGGCAACGTTGTCCTCGTTCTCGTCGCAGCGGCTGTACCAGCGTTCGAACGCCATCCTGAAGTTCTCGACTGTGGGGCTGTCCTCACCGGACACCAGCAGTTCGACCGATCCGAGCGGCGCGAAGGACTTGCCGGCCTGGTTCTCGACCAGCCAGGACGCCACCGCTCGTGCGGACGGAGGTGGCCCGGCGACTGGTTTGAAGTTGCGCACGGCTGAGGCCAGTGCGCCGTCGCCGTCGAAATCCGCGCAATACGGGTAGTCACCTACGCCGACGACGAAGGCGTGAGTGCGTGGACCGGAACCGCGCTCTTCGAAGACCGTGGTCACGCGAGCGCCTCCGCGATGCGACCGCCGACGCGGTGGTGGAAGGTGGGCTGCTTCAGATAGGCCGTGTGTGCCCAGACGGCGCGAGACGGGTAGGTGTAGTCGCCGGCGCCCGCGAAGACCGGGGAGACTCGGAATGACAACGGGTCTGCCGGGTCCACAACGTTGATCCAGTTGCGGACGTTGTGCGGCAACGGAACCTGCCCGGCCTCCTCGCCTGGGCGGCTCTCCCGGAACAGGCTCAACTCCTCGAACAGGCCGACCTGCGAGCCCACGGTCAGGAAGACGTCCACGTTCAGGTCGGGCCGGTAGTGACTGAGCAGGTCGTAGACGATGGTGCCGCCCATGCTGTGCGCGAGGACGACCCGTGGTGCCGCTGCCTCCTCGATCGCTCTGGCGACGAGGGAGATCACCTCTCCTGGCTGCTCACGGGTGCCGCGCAGCGCTGTGTACTGCATCACGTCGGCGAGGAGCAACGCGGTGTTGGCGCTCACCAGTCTGCGTCCCGCGCCGACGACCATCGCTGTCGGGTTGAACCGCCGGGAAGCTGAGACGAAGAGGTCGCGAATCCTGTCTCCGGCACCGAGTGTCTCGCCCTCCGGTGGCCAGATTTCGGCGACCAGGCGGTCGACGAACTCGATGTCGTTGTGCACCTCGTTCAGCCACGGGTAGCGCACGTGCTCGGGTTCGTGCGGATGGAGGCTCTCGTGCCGACAGATGTACTGCACGATGACAGGCGCCTGCCGCGTCAGCAGGTGTTCGTCATCAGCGCGGGGTTCGAGCAGCGTGTACAGAGCATCGAGGGCATCTGTCACAGACTGCCGGGCAACGATCAGCAGCGACGGCGACTGCTCGACCAAGGCCTCGCGCTCGTCGGCGTCCGAACCGAGGCGCTCGGTTCCCCTGTGCGGCAAAGAAGCCAGTCCCCAACGCGGTTCCCTGGTCAGGCATCCCCAGTGCGGCATGACGATCGGCGTGTCCGGCAGGCCGGCGGCGGGGAGCAGCACTCTCCGGAACAACGCCTCCCGGCGGCGCGCGGCCGCCTCGTAGCTGCGGCCGGGGCGGTTCCCGATGCCGTGGACGTACACCAGCGTCATGTTCTGCTCCCGTTCATCCGCAGACCACTCCGGAGCAGCCGGCCGGGTCGCCCGCGGACGTGTTCCCACCCGCGTCCACCACCGTCCCCGGCTGAGCTTCGATGCCGTGGTCGGCGTTGTTGCTGGTCCTGTTGCCGCGCAGTTCGATGTTGCTGCCGGGCGCGACGTTGATGTGCATGCCGTCGTTCACCGCACGCCCGGCCCGGTCGACCTTGCCCGCCGATCGATGACCGTTGGAGGTGAACGTGTTGCCACTGATCAGCAGATGAGGCCCTGGGCCCCCGCCCACGGGATCGAAGTACAGGCCGGCCGCACTGTTGTTGACGAACGTGTTGCCAGTGACCACGAGGTCGTGGAAAGCCTCGTAGGGCAACTGGTGGTCGTTGCCCATGTTCAGGCCGATCGTGTTGTCTCGGAAGACGTTGCTCTCGACAGTCAGCCTCTCCGCGCCATAGGGGTTGTAAGCACGGATCCCGGCTTCGGCACCGACGAACTCGTTGTTGCGGAACGTGGTCGTCCGCGAGGCAGCGCCGATCTCCACATAGCTGTCGATGAAACGGTTTCTGGTTGCGTTCAGCCCGTCTGCCTCGCTCAGGTGGATGTGGCTGCGTGTCAACTCGCTGTCCGTCACGGTGAGCGCGTTGGAGTTCCAGTTGGCACTGACAGCGCTGTCGGTGAGCCGGCAATTGACGAAGGTCGCCGCCGAGACCTGAGTTCCGAAGCTCATGTCGGCAGCGGTGAAACTCGTACCCAGGAACTTCGGGCGCTCCACGCTCTGCGCCCTGGACCCCTTTCTCAGCCGCGAATTTTGTACCGTGAGGTCGGTGCTGAAGCTCAATCCCAGGTCAGCGTCGAGGTTGCCCTCGAAACTCACGTTGTCCACCGTGCTCGTCTTGGTTCGGTAGTAGGCGGCACCGACGTTGAACGCACGGATGGTGCCGTTGCGCACCGTTGCGTTGATCCGATCTGGAGCGCTCACGCCGCTGTCGGTGCCGTTCCCGCTCAACGTGTGCCCGCCGAGGTCGACGACGACGTCGTTGGCACCGATGATCAGGCCGGGACCAGCGCAGTGGAGGTCCTTGCGCAGCCTCACGTTCTGGGTGATCGTCTCGCCGCACTCCGCTGACGGCACCGCGACGTCGACCACGACGTCGCGGCTGCGTTCGTCCTGCTTGGTCCCAGCCTTGACGACGAGCTTCACCACGTAGGTGGCCGCGTCGACGAACCGGTGCTTGAACTGCGGCGTGGTCTCGCTCGCCAGCACGCCGCCAGGCCCGCGGACCTCCCACTCCCACCGTTCGGGAGGAGTCCCCGTCACGTCGGCGGTGAAGATGACCTCCTCGCCTGCCTCCGGGTTGTTCGGCGAGGCGTTGATGCCGTTGATGTGCGGCACGACGGGTACCGGCGAGGAACCTCCGGTGGGCACTGGGACCGAGCCTGCCGTGCCGTCCGGGCGCGAGCCCATGGACGCGGTCAGACTCGGACGCGGACCGCTGGAGGTCGCGCTGGGTGAAGACGTGGTCTTGCTGGGCGGTGAACTCGCGGTGCGAGATGGGCTCGGCGGGTTCGCGGGGTCGTACTTGTTGATGCGCCGCACGACGCCGTGCACGTCGATGACGCCGGCCTTCTCGCTGGCGGGATCGTTGAAGAACACAAGTCCGTCACGAGTGGACAGTTCCAGAGCCGCACCGGCCGGCAGGAGTGGCTCGGTCGTGATCGACGAGCCGTGCGCGAGGTTGACGACGTGCACGGTATGTGTAGCGCGGTCCGGCACGAACGCGTGACCGCGCGCCTCGACCGGCGTGCCGAGATCGCCGGACAGCAGATGGCTCGCTCCGCAGGTACCGACGGACACGTCACATGACATGAGCACGCCATGAGACGGCTGGACGAGCAACAACTGTCCCACTCTGGAACCGGCCGCGACGAGATCCGTCTTCTCCACCGGAAATGGCGTCCGCGCCGTGACCTCTCCCGTCACCGAGACGAGAGTGGCGGTCTGGTGCGTCCGGTCCACGACGAGCGGCTGGTCGCCCGCGATCAGGATCTCCACCGAGGAGGCGCCGGGCTGGTGCACGTCGTGCAGCTCACGCTGGATCGGATCGGTGGTGCCCACCTCGAACGACTGGAGTGAGCCGCCGCCGTCGGCGAGCCACACGCGCCGGCTGTCGGCGGCCGCGTCCAGCACCTGGCCAGGCAGTCGCGCTCGGACGCCGAGCTTGCTCCGGCCGTCGTCGCCCACGGCCTGGACCAGCCGGTTCGACGAGTCGAGCGCGAAGTACGACCGGCCCACCGCAAGCACCGAGAGCCCTTTCGTCTCCGACAGTGGTTTCAGGCCGATCGTGTCCAGGGTCGACGGGTTGATCGCGACCACCGCGCCCGTAGCCGGGTCCACGGTGTAGGCGCGGTCCTTGCCGAGCACCACAGCGAACGGAACGTTCGCCTGATGCACGCCCACGCTCGCGGACACCGCGGCCGAGACACCGTCGACCAGCGTTACGTGCCCCACCGAGCGCGACGCGAGCCAGGTGCTGCCCGCGAGCATGTGCGGCTGCACCGGCGGCAGAACCTGCTGGTGACCCACCACGACCAGACTGACGGCGGCTGCGGCGGCGCACGCGACAGCCACAGCCGGACGGAGGTGGCGGTGCAAGAGGATCATCGCCGGCGTCTCCTCGCCAAGAGAGGTCTGGGATCGAAGTACGCCCGCCAGCGCAACAGCCGGCGCCAGCCCGGGTAGAGCGACCGGCGCAGGGTTCGTTCCAGACGCCAGGTCCTCTCCGCGGCGTCCGGCGCGAGATGGGCGGGCCCGTAGATCGCCGTGGTCGTCGCGTCCGCGAGCTCGAGCAGCACTGACGACGCACCCAGCCGCGCACCGGCGTAGCGGGCGTACTCCAACGGCGTGCGGTCAGGCGACAGCGCCAGGTCTCGTTCCAGCAGGCGGTCGACGGACTCCTCCCAGGCACCGACCACTCTGGCTGCGGCGGAGCCTGTACGACGCCGACGGCGGCGGCGTCTAGCCTTCGCGATCGGCATCACCAGAACCACGAGCAGTACGAACGCGGCGACCGCCAGCAGCGCTGGACGCAGGTGCTCCGGCTCAGGCTCGACAGGTGGATCGCCGGGCGGCGGTGCGATGGTCGTGGTGGGCTTCTGGCTCCCATCGCTCGGCACCGGCACCGGCACAGGCAGCATTCGAGGTTGCTGCGGAGTGTCGCGCTGCGTCTTCGCGGGATCGGTCGGGTCGAACGCCACCCAGCCGCGTCCGGCGAAGTGGACCTCGGCCCAGGCGTGCGCATCGGCGGTCGTGACCTGCTCTCGGACGCGGTAACCGACCGCGACGCGCGACGGATAGCCGAGGACCCTCGCCATCACGGCGAACGCGGACGCGTGCAGCTCGGCGTAACCCTTGTCGTCACCGTCCTGGGACGCGCCGAGCAAACGGCTGATGCGGGCGTAGGAGTGACCGGGTGCGGCATCAACGCTGTACGGGAGGCCGCGCAGGTGGGCTTCGAGCGCCCGCAGCTTCTCGGCAGGGCTGGCCGCCGCGCTCGTCAAAGCCAGTGTCTGGGCGAGCACTCCGGCCGGAACCGCGTCCGGCATCTCGCGGAACGACGCGAACTCGGAGGTGGAGGACGGCACAGCGTCTCGTGTCAGGTCTCGTGCGACCGGCTGCGCGCCGGTGACCTCGTAGGTCGTGCCGACGGCCCAGGACCGCTCCGCCAGCAACGAGTCGGACGTGGCACTGAACGCGACGGTCTTCGGTGCCGTGGTGGCGAACCGGACCGAGTTCGGCCGGCCCACGACGGGCAGGAACGGCGGTGCCAGCTCCCCGAGCGTGATGCGGGCGCTCACCTCGGCGCCGGACGTGTCACGGGCGAGGCGTTCGCCTACGACGAGGTAGTCGTCCGTCGAGGTCCACAGGGTGCCGTCGAAGTGCCCGAGCGCGGCGGTGCGGATGCCCACGAGCTCACCGGTCGTCCTCGCGGTGAACAACGGCCTGGGCGGCTTGGTGATCAACTGGTTGCGGATCTCGTTCAACGGCGTGATCAGGTCGGGCGGTGGTACCGGGTCGGTGTGCAGTGGACGCGGGTCGAGGCGCTCAGCACTGGAGGAGACGGCACCCGCGCCGGCTCCGGCCGCCACCGCCAGCACCAGGAACGCCGCGCCCCCGACCACGGGTCGAATGCGGATGGAAGCGTTTGCCCGCAGGAAGATGAGCGACACCAGCAACACCGCGCACACGGCGGCCGCTTCGAGGTGCTCGCCCTGTCTGCTCGCCACCACCACCAATCCCGCGACGAACGCCGCCAGCAGCGGCACAGCCGGAGCGAGGACCGCACGGGTCCGCAGTGCGAGCAGCACGGACGTGAAAGCCGTGCACCAGAACACGAGGAGAACGGCAACGAGCACCTGTCCCGTCGGTTCGGCCGGCACGCTCACGGACAGCACCCTGGCCCAGCCACCCGCCACGCCGAGGCCGAATTCGCCCGCGACCCGCACCCACCCCTCGTCGAACGTGTCGTGCAGCGCGAACGGCACGCCGACAAGGGGAAACGTCGCGAACGCTGCCACTCGCCACCCAAGACCTCGCCGCGCGGTGAGCCAGGCCAGCGCGCTCGCCGCCAGAACGGCCGTGGCGAATGCGGGCAGGAAACCGTTGGTGGCGAAGAAGTCCAGGTACAGCAGCCCGGACACGCTCACGGTCGCCACGCACACCAGCACCTGGATCATGACGCTCATCCGTTCCAGTGGTCGGCGAACTCGGCGCACGTGCGCGCCGTCACGACCGTTGCCCCGGACACGACTCGGGTCGAGAACGGAGCGGGCCCCAGTTGGACGACCAGCACCGGCGGCCCCGCGGCGGCGATCTTCCCGACCTCGGTCGCGGCCAGCGCGCCGCTCACGACCAGGGCGTCCGACCACTCCCGGTCACCGACGACGGCCTGTGCCCAGGAGAGCCGCTGCGGCGCGAGATCCACCCCGGCCAGGAAGTCGAGCGGTTCGCCGTGCTCGGCCTTGGCTGCGCAGCGCAGTTCGAGGTCCCCGGTGGTGCGCAACGTCAGCCGAGCACCGGAGTCCAGCGCCGACACGCACAGCGAGGCGGTCACGCGGACGGCTTCCTCGAAGCGGCCGTCGGCGTACGGCGTCGCGGTGGTGTCCAGTACCACGAGGCACTCCGGGGCGTCCGGTGCGCTGAGGTGGCGGACGACCAGCTCCCCGGTCCGCGCGGTTGAAGGCCAGTGGATCAGCCTGCGTTCATCGCCGGGCACGTACGACCGCAGCGAGTAGAACGCGGACCCGTCGCGCCGGGGCGTCAACGCCTCACCGTCGATGTCGAGCGGGCCTCCCGCACCGAATCCCGGCAGCTCGCGGTAGTCAGGATGCACGTAGTACGTGTCCGGTGAGCCGTCCCGGCGCGAGCGACGCAGGAGCCGGACGGGGTCGGTCAGTTCAATGGCGGGAGGTGGTGCCGTGTAGACCCCTCGGCGCCTGGTCGGCAGCTGGTATTCCACCTCGTCGGACGCCTGGGCGGGGAGCCCGCCCAGAACCAGCCGCACGGGCTCCTCACCGCTGCCGTCGACCACGTCCAGCTCAGGGCTGGGACGTGCGCTGTCGTTGTGCACCACGAGACGGCATCGGATCGGTTGTCCTTCTCGCACGCGGTGGTGCTGGAGCTCACGCCGCGCGCTCACGTTCGGCCGCCGCGCCGTCCACACGGCGGCGGCGAGCAGCAAGGTCGCCGCCGTCGCACCCAGCGCGGTGACCTCGGGGTAGTCGGCCGACAGTCCTGCCGCGATCAGCACCGAGGCGGCGATCGCGAGACCCCAGCCAGTCGCGGTGAGACGCATGGTCATCCAGCTCTCGGCACCGGGACGCGTCGGCCGTCGCGCAAGATCTCCTCGATCACGCTCGCGGCCGTCCGCCCTTCCATCCGCGCCTGGTGGGTGAGCTGGATCCGATGAGCCAGCACGGGTTCCGCCACCGACTTCACGTCGTCCGGGGTCGCGTAAGCACGTCCGTGCGATGCCGCGACGACCTGTGCGGCGGTGGCCAGCGCGATGCTGCCGCGAGGGCTCGCACCCCGCAGCAGAGCCGCGTCCTCCCTGGTCGCCGAGACGATGTTGACCACGTACTCGCTCAGCTGGTCGGAAACGTCGACCGTCCTGGCGATCGCGATCATCTGCTCGACCTCGTCGATGCTCATGATCGACATGGACGGATCCGGCGCCTTGCGCGCGATTCCCAGTGCGACGACCTCCTTCTCGACGTCCGGCGCCGGGTAGCCGATCGACGTGCGCATCAGGAAGCGGTCCAGCTGGGCCTCCGGCAGTGGGTAGGTCCCCTGGTGCTCGACGGAGTTCTGGGTGGCGACGCAGAAGAACGGCCTGGGTGCGGCATAGGTCTTCAGACCGACCGTCACCGTCTGCTCCGCCATGACCTGCAGCAGCGCCGACTGCGTTTTCGGGGAAGCCCGGTTGATCTCGTCGCCGAGCAGCACGTTCGCGAAGACCGGGCCTTTCCGAAATTGGAACTCCAGCGTCTTCGGATTGAAGACCTCGACACCGGTGACGTCCGACGGCAACAAGTCCGGGGTGAACTGAATCCGCTGGAAATCACCGCCGACCGATCCTGCGAGCGCCTTGGCGAGCGATGTCTTCGCCACTCCCGGAACGTCCTCGATCAACAGGTGACCTTCGGCGAACATGCAGGTCAGAGCTAATCGAACGGCCTCGGGCTTGCCTCGGACGAACTGCTCGACGTTGTCGTGCAGCGCGTGGAACCTTTCCCGGAAAGCCAGCATGGAAGTGAGCATGCGCAATTACCTCACCGACACTGCATCTGTTGACTGACTCAGTATCGCCGCGACACAAGGCGCGTTACACAGGTCGCTTCTATTCCACTCGAACTGAGATTTTCATGTTCGAACGGACGATTTTCACTCCGGCTTGGTCGGCTCCGCGAACAGCAGGTGCCGCACGTGCGCCGGTCCCTTGGCCAGCGCGCGGGCCGCCTCCTGGTTCTGCTGGTCCACGACGGTGCCGCGTTCGACGTGCTGGCGCAGGTGCTCCTGCCACGTCGCGACGGTGAAGGTCTCCAGGAACGTCTCGACCTTCTCGGTGTCGCGGAACAGGCCCCACATCGTGGCGCCGGTGCGCCGCCGTGCCCTGCCCACGCGTTGCATGGCGTCGATGAACGCGTCCTCGTTCTCCGGGGCCACCGACCACTCCACCGTGACCAGCACGGGGCCCGCGTCGGTGTCGGTGATCTCGGGTGGTTCCTCCCAGTACGTCGCGGGGCTGACGTCGAGCGGTCTGTCGTTGAGCGGCAGCCAGCGGGTCGCCGCGAGTGCCAGCACGGCCATAGCCGCCGCGGGCACGATCATGGCCACCTCAAGGCTGTAGACGTCCGCGATGGCGCCCCAGACGACCGCACCGAGTGCCTGGCCACCCATCAGGATGAGCTGGTAGTAGGCCAGCGCCCTCGCTCGTGTCCAGGCGGGCAGGAGGACCTGGGCGGTGGCGTTGAACGTCGAGAGCGTCGCGATCCAGCAGGCGCCTGTCAGCAGCATCGCCACGATCACGAGCGGGAAGCTCCGCGTCAGCACCGCGGTGCTGGTGGAGGCCGCGTAGACGAACGTCGCGAGCAGCACCATCCGGTTCTTGCTCATGCGCTGCAACAGCTTCGGCACCACGAACGCGCCGCCGATGGCTCCCGCGCCCACGCTGCCGAGCAGCACGCCGTAGCCGCTGGCGTCGAGTTCCAGCGGTCCGCGCGCGATCGCCGGCAGCAGCGCCCACAGCCCGCTGCCGAACACGATGAACAACGTGAGCCGCGTGAGCACCCGCCGGAACAGCGGCGAACTGGCCACGTACCGCGCGCCCGTCCGCATGGCGGTCGTGATGTGTTCCGTCCCGAGTGGACGGTGGTCCGACGGCCGCTTCCACCGCGTGAGCACGATCAGCACGCCGAAGAAGCTCACCGTGTTGAACGCGAACGTCGCCTCCGAGCCGGCCAGCGCGATGAGCAGGCCGCCGAGCGCGGGGCCGATGGCGCGGCCGACGTTCATGTTGACGCCGTTGAGGAGCGCGGCCTGCGGGATCTCCTCGCGCGACACCAGTTCTGGCTGGATGGCCTGGAACGACGGCATCGACAACGCCTGGCCGATCGCCATGAGCGCCAGCAACCCGAGCAGGCTCGCCGGCGTGGCCCTGTCCGTGCCCGCGAGCAGCATCAACCCGCCCGCGCCCGCCAGCATCAGCGCCTGACCGGCGATCAGCACCTGCCGGCGGTCGAGGATGTCGCCCAGCGCCCCGGAGGGCACGACCAGCAGGAACACCGGCAGCGTCGTGGCGGTCTGGACGAGCGCGACCTGCAGGGCGGTGCCGCCGAGGTCGCCCATGAGCCACTGGGCACCGACCGTCTGCGCCCAGGTGCCGATGTTGGAGGCGAACTGGGCGAGCCACAGCGCACGGAACGCGCTGCGGCGCAGGGGCGCCCACGGGGAGACAGTCACCCGTCGATCTTCACACCTGCGGGTGTGCGCTGCCGAGCACGCGAACGGCTCTCGCCGTGGTCGCGCTCCCATTCCGTTCAACGGAACCACGCCACCGAATATGCCTCCTGACCTGGGTTTCAAGAGCTTGAAAAATCATCCTTCCGTTCAACGAGATGGAGCTCTGGCGCACCTTGCTCGATTCCGCCATCGTCCTTCCCACTGCCATTCACTGGAGGAAATCGATGCGCAGGGCCACCGGCCGCCATGTCACGTCTCGCGCGTTGGAACTGCTCGGGACCTTTGACGTCAACCACCCCTACCTCACGCTGAGCCAAATGGCGGCGCGAGCGAACATGCCTCCTGCCACCGCCCACCGGCTCGCCGCTGATCTCGAAGCGTGGGGCGCGCTCGAACGAGATCGTCTCCACCGCTACCAAATCGGCACGCGGCTCTGGGAAGCAGGACAACTGGCCCCCATTCCCACACGCCTCCGCGAGATAGCGCTGCCCTACATGCAAGACATGTACGACAAGTGCAAGGAGAACGTCCACTTCGCCGTGCGGCACCGGCTTCAGGTCCTCTACCTGGCGAAACTCAGTGGTCATCAGTCGATCTCGATCCTCTCCCGGGAAGGGAGCCGACTGCCGATGCATTCCACTGGAGTCGGAAAGGCGCTGCTCGCGTTCTCCAGCAGGGAGATCATCGACCTCTATTGCGCACAACCGCTCGAGCGGTGCACCCGCTTCACGATCGTCGAACCGCAGCGACTGCGCCGCGAACTCGCGCTGACCCGCGAGCGCGGATATTCGCTCACCAAGGAGGAAATGACCCTGGGGTCGTGTTCCGTCGCGGTCCCGGTGTTCGACGCGAACAACGCCGTGGTGGCCGGATTCGGCATCGTCGTGCACAGCGTCAACCACAACCTCAGCCACTTCGCGCCGCTGTTGCGCGAAAAGGCGAACGAGATCAGCGAACAGATGATCCAGAAGGAGTGCGACCCGTATCCCGGGTTCGAGCACGACCTCCCGGATCTCCCCTCAGCAGGAGGATGACTCGATGCAATGGGCACAACTCGCCGCGTCCGTGGCAGGGGGTGTCGCGGTGGCGGCGATCGTCTCCACCTCGCGGGCCGCGTGGGCGCGACGGCGGATGCCGCGAGCACTGTCGCAGGTCGTCAAGCGCCGCCAGTACCTGTCCGAGGTGCACGCGATCGCCAGGGAGACGGATGTGGAGCGTCTCGACGCGCTCCTGCCGAACCTCGCGCCCGCGTCCACCTCGCGACTACTGCGGTCGGTCCAGGAGACCTGGCAGGAGATCGACCGGCGCGACCGGACCAGGGTGGTCACCCGCGAGGAGGAGCAGTGCCTCACCGCGGCGGCGGAACTGCTCGGCCGGGGCATCGAGACGCGGATCTCGCACACGCAGCTCAGCAAGGACCTGTCGTTCCACCTGTTCCGCGGCTCCCTGCACCGCACCGTGCTGAACCTCAGCGAGAGGGGCAAGGACCACCCGAGCAGGCTGTGCGGGAAGTCCGTGGCGGCGATCTTCCAGGCCGAGTTCGACCGCGCCTGGGACGCGGCCGTCCCCGTGGAGTCGGTCCTCGCGGAGTACGTCGTGACCGAACTGCGCCGCGACGGCGACCTCACGCGGCTCGCCACGCACCTGCGTGACCTCAGGGACAAGTACTCGCTCGGCACCGAGGCATTGGAGGCGGTGCTGCGGCACGTCGCGTTCCGGCACTCCGCGCCGGTCATCTTCATCACCGGCCTGCCCGGCGCCGGCAAGTCCACGGTCCGCCGGCTGCTGAAGGCCAAGCTCGACGCGCTGCGACTGCAGGTCACCGAGGAGAACGACTACCTGTACGCGTTCCACGACTTCCTGCACGGCGTGATGCTGCTCGAAGGCGAGCGCGGCAAGGGCTTCTCGGCGTCGCAGAACGGCGCGTTCCAGATCGACGACGAGGACCTGCTCAAGCCCGCGCTGAACGACATGGCGCTGCGCATCTCCGCCAGGCGGGAGCAGGCGTCGATCGCACTGGTCGAGTTCGCCCGGTCGGACATCGGCCCGTCCCTCGGCGCGTTCGGCCACGAGATCACCTCCGCGGCACACCTGATCTACGTGCGGACCTCGGCGGAGACGCGAGCCGAACGGCTGCGTTCGCGGGCGCAGCCGCCCCGGATCAACGTCATGGCCAACGACATCCGCATCACCCTGTCGGACGACCACCGGCTGCCTCCCGCCGTCGCCGAGTCGCTCTACCTGACCGACGACTTCGCCCGCGTCCAGGCGGACTCCGCGGTCGGCGACCGGTGCCACGTCCTCGACAACGACCTCGACGACCGCGGGCACACACGGATCGAGGAGAAGCTCGACGGCTTCGTCGAGGACGTCATCCGGCCCTACCGGGCGGCTGCCGCGTTCTGACACACCCAGGGGTGGGCGGAACCGCGCGTTTTCCGCTCACCCGGCGTGTGATTTGCATCACAGCGAGTCAGTTCAAGACCCCTCGCGGCGGCTGTGAACAAGCCCCTCGCTACTACCCGGACGACCCCGTGAGAGCGCTCCCAGATCCACCCCGGACAAGCCCGCCCCAGGTCGCCGCCCACCAAAGCGGGCGGATTGCGGGCATCACGCCACATTGTGAATGTTCCGTCTCAACCGGGTACGTATTCGCACGATCAGGAACGGTTTCAGCATTTCTGCCCGATACTGCGCCCATAGCAGGCAGAGCAGAAAGGTTCCGAGCACTCGTGATCACGCCCGAGTACTTGCTGTCGACCCGCGAGTTCGAGGTGCTGTGGCAGACGCTGCGGCTCGGCAGAATGCCGTACCCGCTCGACGTGCCCAGCGAAGGAGCGACCGAGCGAGACGTCAAAGCGTTGCAGGACAGGACCATCGCCGAGCTGCGGCGTCGCGGCATCGCCGACGACCCGCGACTTGAGGACCTGATGCGGTTGCTCGGCGACCACGAGGTGTCCGTGGACGCCGTCGCCGGGCTGGACCGGCCCGTGCGGGCACTGGCCGCGGCCGGCGGCGGTGAGGCCGTGCTGGCCGTCATCGACGGCGACGGGGTCGGTCTTTCCGAGATCAGGCCCACCTCCCTCGCCCGCGAGATCGTCAGGGTGCTGCCGCACGGCGTCGCCGGTCCCGGCAGCGCGCTGTCGGTGCGCCTGGAGACGTTGCAGCAGGCCGTCGCGCTCCAGGAGGCCGAGCAGGAGGAGGAGTCCGAGGACCCGTGGGGTGCGGCCGACGAGGAGCTCGACGACCGGGAGGCGCTGCTCAAGGCCGGTCTGTCCGCGCAGGACGCGAGGCAGATGGACGAGCTGGCGCAGAACCGCGTGGCGGGCGGCCAGTTCGGCGTCACGCACGGGCGGCACCGCGCCGACGTGGTCATCAACTGGTTCGACACCCATCAGGGCCGCTACCTGATGGTCCGTTCGGACGGCTGGCTCAGCCTGTCCCCCAGCGACAACGACCGCATCGCCACGCGGATCGACGCGGTGCTCGCCTGAAGATGAACAAGGTGCGTCGTAGCGCACAACAATGATCCAAATCGGACATCGCGGGCGTACTCTGACGGGTGCGCCCGCGTTTCTGCGTCTATCGACCGATTCAGCCGATCCGGTGAATGCCGAACCAGCCGGTGACCGACCTCAAGAGAGTCCTAAATCCCGGTTAATAACCCACTGTGATTTAGGTCACATCCAGGCATAGTCAAGGGCCGATCCAGGGATGTGAACAGAGATCGGGAGCCCGTACGGGCAGCAAGCCGAGAGCGCTCCCACAACCAGGGCAAACGATCACGTCGTTACATGACGTTCACCTGGTCGTGGCCCGTTTTGGTACACCGCAACGCATTGTGAACGCGGGTCTCAATTGGCAACTCGTTCGCGTCAAAGTGAGCGTTGCACGAGAAGACAGCCGATACTGCCCGCATGTACATCGTCGGTGACAAAGACGCTGTCCCGCTCGGCGAGACCGTCCGCTCTGGCCAGGTCCAGATCGACCCGACCGCGGGCGAGGACCTCCGCAAGCAGCTGCAGGCCCAGATCGACCAGGTCGACACGTGGATCCAGCGTGCGACCTCGAGCATCGCCCGGCCGGCTCCGCTCGGAGCGAACCCGGTCGGGGACAAGATGCGCGACAAGTTCACCCATCGAGCCGAGGGTGAGCAGTACTCGTTCGTCAGCGTGATGACCGCGTATCGCACGGTTCTCGAGCAGACGAAGAACTCCATCGTCGAAGCGATCGGGAACTTCCAGGCGCTCGACGAGGACCAGCAGGCCGAACTGAAGAAGCACATGGGTAACAGCTGATCTTGTGGCCAGCTGATCCAACGACGTGAGAGGCGAGCCGGTCATGCCCCCCGAGACCGACCCGAGCGAGATCGAGAACGTCCCGGTCCTCACGGACCCGCAGAACTGGGCGTCCCGATCGCACCAAGAGCTCTATGCCGCGGTGCACAACAACAACGACCCCGGTCAAGCCGGCCAGATCAGCTCCGACTGGGGCAAGTACGGCAACGAGCTGACCGAGGCGTCCAGGACCATCAACTCGGTCATCACCTCGTCGGAGTCCAAGTGGACGGGTGACTCCGCCGAGGCCGCACGCGCCGCGATGAAGAAGCTCGGGGACTGGGTCGACGAGACCGCCCGCACGGCTGTCGAGGTCGGCACCAAGGTCGCCGACCAGGGCCGTGTCATGGAGAGCGCCCGCGCGCAGATGCCGCAGCCGATCCAGTTCGACTGGGCCAAGGCCACGGCCGCGCTCTCCCAGCCCGGCACGCCCGCCTTCGTGCTGGCCTCCGCGGACATCGCGGCCGCCAACACCGCGTCGCGCGCCGCGCACGACCAGGCGGTCACCGTGATGACCGACATGGAGAACAACTCCCGCCAGATCGACTCGTCGACTCCCGCCTTCAAGCCGCCGTTCAACCCGAACACCGGCAAGGTCGAGGAGCCGGTGATGGCTCTGCCGCAGTCCGGCGCGGCCGCGTTCACCGGTGGCGTGGACGGCCTCATGTCCACCCAGGCGGCGAGCGCCGGCACGGCGACGGCCCCGGTCACCTCCCCGAACGGTTCCGGCGCGGGCGCCGGTGCCGGAGCGGGTGGCGCCGGTGGTGCGGCCGCAGGTGGCGTGAACCAGCCCGCCGCGGCGGCGTACACGCCCTCCGCGCCCGGCTACAACCCCGCGGCAGGCCCCGGTGGTGGCGCCGGCGGCGGTGCCGGTGGCGGCGCGGGCAGCAGCTACACCCCGCAGAACCCCGGCAACACGAGCACCAACGTGGCCGCGGCGTACACGCCGACCGCTCCGGGGTACACGCCCCAGAACACGTCCGGCAGCACGTTCACCAGCGGCAGCGGTGGTGGCAGCCCGGCGGCCTACACGCCCACGGCTCCCGGCTACACGCCGCAGATGGGCACCGGCAAGAACACCGGCCAGAACAACCAGAACGTCCCCAAGGTCCCGGTGGTCGGCAAGGACCTCGCGAACCCGAACTACAACCCGCAGAACCCCGGCTACAACCCGCAGAACCCCAAGGGCCCCGCGGCCTACTCGCCCACGGCTCCCGGTTACACGGGTCCCGGCGGCGCTGGTGGTGCCGGTGGCGGTGGCGCCGGTGGTGGCGGCGGTGCCGGTGGCGGCATGAAGGGCCCGATGCCCTACTCCCCGCAGATGGGCGCGGGTGGCGGTGGCGGCGCGTTCGGCGGCGGCGGCGGTGCCGGTGGCACGGCCGGTGCGATGCAGCCCGGTGGCGCGGCCGGTGTCCAGGGTCAGGGTGCCCGGCCCGGCATGGCGATGGGCATGGGTCCCGGTGGCGCCTCCGCGGCCGGTGCCGGCATGGGCGGCGCGCCCATGGGTGGCGCTCCCGGCGGTGGCCGGGGCGAAGACGACAAGGAACACCGTTCCGCCAGCTACATCATGGGCGGCGACCTGTTCGAGGTCCCCGGTGAGAACCTGCCCCCGTCGGTGATCGGCGCCGCGAAGGTCAAGAAGCAGAAGGGGACCGAGTCGCAGTGATCACGCCCGAGTTCCTGCTCTCACCGCTCGAGTTCGACGTGCTGTGGCACGACCTGCGGCTCGGCAGAGTGCCGTACCCGCTGGACGTGCCGAGCGAGGGCGCGACCGAGCAGGAACGCCGCGTGCTCGTCACGAGGACGTTGGACGAGCTGCGCACGCGCGGTCTCGTGGACAACGACCGCCTCGAGGACTTCCTGCGGCTGCTCGACGACCACAAGGTGTCCGTGGACGCCGTCGCCGGTCTCGACCGCACCGTGCGCGCGCTCGCCGTCTCGAACGGCGAGCGCGCCGCGCTGGCGATCATCGACGGCGACCGGGTGGGACTGCTGGAGATCCGGGAGACCGGTATCGCCCGCGAGATCGTCAAGGTGCTGCCCGACGCCGTGCCCGGTCCGGGCACGGCGGTGAACGTGCGGGTCCAGTCCCTCCAGGACGCGGTCGCGATCCAGGAGGAGGCCGAAGAGGCCTCCGAGGCCGACGACCTGTTCGGTGACGGCAAGCTGGACGAGCAGGAGGCGCTGCAGCAGGCCGGCCTGTCCGCCCAGGACGCCAAGCAGTTCGAGGAGCTCGCGTCGAACCGCGTCGCGGGCGGCCAGTTCGGCGTCACCCAGGACCGGCAGCGGTCGGGTGTCGTCATCAACTGGTTCGACACCCACCAGGGTCGTTACCTGATGGTCAACTCGGACGGCTGGATGAGCCTGTCCCCCACCGACAACGACCGCATCGCCACCCGGATCAACGCTGTGCTCGCGTGATCTGACGCACCACAGCCCAACCGCAATTGAACCGCCGCCGCCGGAGGACCGTGTGACCACCGCCAACCCGTATCAGTGGGTCGAAGAGTACGAGGCCAAGCTGGCCGACCTGAAGCAGAAGTCGGAGAACCTCACGGAGAACTTCGCGGCGGCGGGCGCCACCGTGTCGTCCAAGGACGGCGCGGTGACGGTCACCGTCGGCCCCAACGGCGGGCTGCAGAACCTGCAGCTGGGGCACCGCGCGGTCGAGCTGGGCGCGCCCCGGCTCACCGCGCTGATCCTGGAGACCGCGCGGGCTGCCCAGAAGCAGGCCGCGACCCAGGTCCTCGAGCTCTTCAAGCCTCTCGGCGAGGGCACCGAGGCCTACCAGATGGTGTCGGACTCGATCCCGGACGACGAGTTCGAAGAGGACACCACCGACGCGTACGACGAGGTCGACGACGAGCCGGAACCTGCTCCGGCCCCGCCGCCGGTGAGCCGTCCCGCGGCAGCGCCGCAACCGGCGCCCGTCCGCGGCAGGCCACGCCCCGCCGACGACGACAACGACGACAACCAGCCCTGGTAAGGAACAGCGATGACCGCGCCTGAAACTCCAATCTCGTCTCCTCCCGGGATGAACATCACCGAGGAGAACAAGCTCAAGGGCTCGCTGTTCATCGAGGCCTACGGCAGCCTGATCGACGGCATCAGCAAGGACGCGGAGTCCGAGACCGAGAAGGCTCTCGACATCACGTTCAACGCCATCGGCGCGGCCTCGGCCACGGTGATGCTGGCGATCGACCCGCTCGGCAGCATCATCGGTGCCGGTGTCGGCTGGCTGATCGAGCACGTGTCGTTCCTGCGCGACGCCCTGAACCAGCTGATGGGCAACCCTGAGGAGATCCAGGCCAACGTCGAGGCCAACAAGGCTCGCGCGGCCGAGCTGCGCGTGCTCGCGGAGGACCACAAGAGCGGCCTCGCGACGTTCGACGGCTGGACCGGTCAGTCCTCCGAGCGCTTCAAGGCCTCGATGGACAACATGAGCCACGAGCTCGACGACCTCGCGAACGCCGTCGAGAGCAAGGCCAAGATCGTCGCGATCATGGGCATGCTCGTCACGGTGCTGCGCGACATCGTCCGCGACCTGATCGCCCAGCTCATCGGTTCGCTGATCGGTGGCGCGCTCATCGCCGCCGCCATGATGATCCCGACGTTCGGCGCGTCGATCCCGATCTTCGCCGGCTTCGCGGTCGGCAAGGCCGTCGCGCTGGGCGTGAACATCGCGTCCCGCGTCGCCCGCGTCGTCGCGGCCCTCGGCCGGCAGATGAAGCGCATCGGCGACCTCGACGACATCATGAAGAAGGTCAGCAAGGGCTGGGAGCGCTTCGAGAACTCCGCTGACGTCGCCGAGATCACCTACGAGGGCTACAAGGCGCAGAAGGGCGTCGACGACAAGATCGACGAGGCCATGGAGGGCCGTGGCGGCGCCGGTGGCGGCAACACGCCTCCCGGGGCCACCGACGGCAAGACCGCCGCGGACACCACCGGCACCGCGACCGCGACGCTGGCGAACGCCCGCGTCGGCCTGGTCCAGGCCGAGGGGACCGCGACGCTCCAGAACGCGCGCATCGGCACCGTGCAGCAGGACGGGTTCGCGCAGGCGACCCTTCCGAACGCTCCGCTGAGGCCGACGGAGGCCGGCGAGCCGATGCAGGCTCTCCGCCGCTCGGCGGGCGAGCCGCTGCAGCCGACGCACGCTCTGCGGGCGATGGACGCGGGCGAGCCGATGGTGGCCCGCACGGCGATGCACGCCACGACCGAGCCGATGCAGGCCCGTACCGCGATGCACGCGGCCGAGCCCGTGCAGTCGTTCCAGCGCGTGGCGGCGGAGCCGTTGCAGCCGGTGCAGTCGTTCCAGCGGGTGGCCGCGGAGCCGTTGCAGCCGATGCAGTCGTTCCAGCGCGAGGCGATGGAGCCGCTGCAGCCGATGCAGAGGGCCGAGGCCGTCCAGGCGCCCATGGCCTTCCAGCGGGCCGAGGCGGTCCAGGCTCCCGTGGCGTTCTCCCGCGTGGACGCTTCGGACTCCACGATGGCCTCGGGTGTCAGCATGACCTCGGGTGGCGGCGGGATGCACGAGCCCGTCCAGCCGATGCAGGCGCGCGAGATGTACATCAGCCCGGAGACGCCCTCGGAGCCGTTGCAGGCCCAGTCGGGTTACGAGCCCCTCGCGCGCACGCAGATGTCGCACGCCTACGACGCTCTTGAGCCGTCGCAGCCGCGTGAGGCGTATGCGCGCGTCGACGCGGAGCCCGCCCACTACGAGAGCGTCAACCCGCTCATGGCGAGCGAGCCGATGCAGGCTGCCAGGTACGACGTCGCCGGCGGTGCGGCGGCGCAGCCCCAGCGTTCCGTCCGGCCCACAGAGTAAGTCCCAGCCAACAGCCGGGATCCCTCGATCCCGTCTCGTTCTGACGCAGTTCTGGAGAATCGCCACTCATGGCCAAGGGGAACGTCAACCCGAACCCGTCGTCGAACCCCGGGGCCACTCCGCCCCCCTCGACGCCGCCGACCAGCGGAACGGGTGGGGGCGGCCCCACCGGCAACAGCGGCTACTCCATGAACGACTCCTCCATGCAGGGGTTGCAGAACAAGGCGGGTGACCTGGGGTCCCGGCTGACCGGCATCTCGGGCGGCCTGCGGGGCCTGAACTTCAGCGGCAACGCGCTCGGGCCCATCGGCCTGTTCGCGGTGCCGGCGCTCAACGCGTCCAACGACAACGCCGTGTCCCAGGCGGACCGTGGCGCCAAGGCGTTCACCGAGGTCCAGACGAACCTGAAGGCGACGCAGCAGACGTCGCAGCAGGTCGACCAGACCAACCAGAAGAACTTCCAGTCGATCGACCCGTCCACCGCCGCGAAGAACGTGCGCGGCAACGCGAACAACACGTCGGGCAACTTCACCCCCGGCAGCCCCAACGCCAACGGCTCGCAGGGCATCAAGGGCGGCGGGACCAGCAGCTCCGGCAACTTCACGCCGGGCAGCCCCAACGCCGCCGGCCCGCAGGCGATCAAGGGCGGCGCGAACAACCAGACCTCGGGCGTCAAGGGACCCGGCGGTGGCCCCGCCGCGGCCGGCCCGAACATCAAGGGCGGCGGCGCCAACACGACCTCCGGCGCGAACACGCCCGGTGGCAACGCGGCCGGTGCCGCGCCGAACGTCAAGGGCGGCGGCGCCAACACCACGTCCGGCGT
Organism: Lentzea sp. NPDC058436; assembly: GCF_042721515.1. Classification (NCBI taxonomy): domain Bacteria; kingdom Bacillati; phylum Actinomycetota; class Actinomycetes; order Pseudonocardiales; family Pseudonocardiaceae; genus Lentzea; species Lentzea sp. NPDC058436. The sequence goes on along the minus strand of NZ_JBHXLF010000002.1, from coordinate 809,247 downwards.
GAACACGCCCGGCGGCACGTCGGCCGGTGCGGCGCCGAACATCAAGGGCGGCGCCGGGGCGAACCCCGGCGGTGTCAAGGCCCCTGCGGCCTACACGCCGACCGCACCCGGTTACGTGCCTCCCGGCGGTGCCGGCGGCAAGGGCGGCACCACGGCTCCCGGCACCAAGGGCCCCGGCGGCACCGCGGCCAGCGCCACGCCCAACATCAAGGGCGGCGCCGGCGCCACGCCCGGCGGCGTGAAGGCCCCTGCGGCGTTCACCCCGACCGCACCCGGCTACGTGCCTCCCGGCGGTGCCGGCGGCAAGGGCGGCACCACCGCGCCCGGTACCAAGGGCCCCGGCGGCACCGCGGCCAGCGCCACGCCCAACATCAAGGGCGGCGCCGGCGCGACCCCCGGCGGCGTGAAGACCCCCGCCGCCTACACCCCGACCGCACCCGGCTACACCCCTCCTGGTGGCGCCACCGCCGCGGGCGGCAAGGGTGGATCCACTCCCGGCGTCAAGAGCCCTGCGGCCTTCACCCCCACCGCACCTGGTTACACCCCTCCCGGCAGTGCCGGTGGCAAGGGCGGCGGCGCCACTCCTGGTGGCGGCGCGAACCCTGGCGGTGGCGCCAACCCCGGCGGTGGTGCGAAGAGCCCCGCGGCCTTCACGCCGTCGGCGCCCGGTTACAAGGAGCCCGGCAGCACCGCGGGCACCAAGCCCAGCACGAGCGGTCCCGCCGCGCCGAGCCCCGTGACGTCGCCTTCCCGCGGCGGCGCGACGCCTCCCGGCATGGCGCCCGGCATGGCCCCGCCGATGGGTGGCGCGAACCCCGGCGCAACCGGCGGCGAGCGCGGCGGCAGCAAGTACGTCCCGAGCACCGGCGGCGCGAAGGGCGTGTTCGACGCGCCCAAGCCGCCCACGCCCGGCAGCACCATCGACAAGGCGCCCGGAACGTCGCCCTCGACTCCGCCGCCCGCACCGAAGCCCAACGCCAACGTCCCGGCGCCCTTCACGCCGTCGGCGCCCGGCTACAAGGACCCCAGCGCCCCCGGCTCGAACCCCGGCGGCTCGACGACGCCCGGCAGCACGACCCCCGGCGGCGGCGCGAAGGGTCCCGCGGCCCCCGCGCCCTTCACCCCGACGGCACCCGGTTACAAGGACCCCAGCGCCCCCGGCGCGACCCCTGGTTCCACTCCCGGCGGCTCCACTCCTGGCGGTGCCACTCCCGGTGGCGGCTCGAAGGGACCCGCGGCCCCCGCGGCCTTCACGCCGACCGCGCCCGGTTACAAGGACCCCAGCAGCGTCGGCCCGACGTCGCCCGGTTCGCAGAGCGCCGTCAGCACCCCGCCGCAGAGCGCGGGCCCGCGTGCCGGCGGCGGCATCGCTCCGAACGTGACGCCTCCCGCCGCGAGCGCACCGCCCATGGCCCCGCCGATGGCACCGGGCGGAGCACCCGGCGCGACCGGCGGCGAGCGCGGCGGCAGCAGGTACGTCCCCAGCACCGGCGGTTCGAAGGGCGTGTTCGACGCGCCCAAGGCCCCCACGCCCGAGAACACGATCACCAAGGCCCCGCCGTCCACGTCACCCTCGACGCCGCCCCCGGCGCCGAAGCCGACGCCGATGACCCCGGCCCCCTCGACCACGCCGCCCGCGTCGTCCGCTCCCCCGGCGGCGAACCCGAACACCGCGCCGCCCGCCCAGACGCGCCCGGCACCGCCGATGAGCGCGCCGCCGGTCAACACGCCTCCGGCCAACACGCCCGCGCCGAACACGAACACGCCGCCCCCGGCGTCTTCGCGCCCGGCCCCGCCGCCCATCAGCGCGCCGCCCGTCAACGCGCCCTCGACGAACGTCCCGCCGGCGAACGCACCCGCGGCCAACGTTCCGCCGAGCAACGCGCCGTCGACGAACACGCCGCCGGCCACCACCCCGCCGCCCAGGCAGGAGACGGCGCCGTCGTCCCAGCCGCCCAAGGCCGACACTCCGCCTCCGGCGCAGACGCGCCCGGCACCCGCCGCACCGCCGGTCAACACGCCGGCCCCGGCACCCGCACCCAACCCCGCACCCGCGCCGAACCCGGCGCCTGCGCCGAACGTCAACACGCCCCCGGCGAACGTGAACACGCCGCCGGCGAGCGTCAACACGCCCCCGCCGGCGGCCACGCCCGCGCCGCGGCCCGACACGACGCCGGCCCCGCAGCCCAGGGCCGACACCCCGCCCCCGGCGCAGACGCGCCCGGCACCCCCCGCACCGCCGGTCAACACGCCGGCCCCGGCTCCCAACCCGGCACCTGCGCCCAACCCCAACCCCGCACCCGCGCCGAACCCGGCTCCCGCACCGAACGTGCCGCCGCCGAACACGCAGTCGCCGAACACCAACACCCCGCCGGCCAACGCGCCGTCGGTGAACACCCCGCCCGTGAACACCCCGCCGGTGAACACGCCGCCCGTGAACACGCCGCCGGCGAACGTGCCGAGCGCGCCGCCCGTCAACACGCCCAACCCGAACACCCCGCCGGCCAACACCCCGCCGCCGAACACGGCGACGCCGCCACCCGGCGTGCCGTCGCCGCGTCCGGAGACGAACGTCCCGGCGCCGAACACCTCGCCGAACCCGAACCCGAACCCGGCCCCCGCGCCGAGGTCCGAGACCTCGGCTCCGCCCGTCCAGACGCCGAACCCGGCGCCGAACACCACCGTCCCGCCGGCGAACACGCCGTCGCCCAACACCGCGGCGAACGTCCCGCCGGCCAACCCGCAGACGCGGCCGGCGCCGCAGGTCGACGCGCCGGTCAACGGTGCCAACACCGACGCGCCGCCCGTCCAGACGCGGCCGTCGCCCCCGCCGCCCACCGGCGCGGCGCCGAACCCGAACACCACGGCGAACCCGAACCCGAACCCCAACGTCACGCCCGGCTTCGTCGTGCTGCCGCCCATGACCGCCGGATCGAATCCCAACCCCAACGCGGAGACGGGATCGTCCGTCTCCGACCCGTCCACCGATGTCCAGCAGGAGGCCACGACCTCCGATGCCGCTCCGACGGTGAAGGACCTGCTGTCGGACGTCGACAATGTCGTCGTCGCGGTGGACAACGCCGCGGGGCTCGGCCACCAGGCCGCCGCGACGACGCTGGTGAAGGCGCTGCGCGACGGCGGCTACAAGGACAAGATCACCTTCGTCACCGATCCGGAGTCCGTGGCGAAGATGAACCTCCTGATCACGCCGGACCTAGGCGAGGTCGAGGTCACCACCACGCCGAACCATCCCGCCGACAGCGACACGTTGCTGATGTCGGCAGGCGACGACTCGCTCAACGCGCACGACACGAAAGCCGCCACCGACTACCTCGACAAGAACAAAGTCAACGAAGCGCTCATCCTCAAGCCTTATGCCTGGGACAGCAGCAAGCGGCTTCTCATCAAGCGCGACGCCCCCGGCGGCGAGGTCACGATCACCGATCTGGACCCGCACATCAGCCCGGACGCCAGGTACGTCTACGACGTACCGAAGATCACCGATCCGCAGGCACTGGCCGACCTCATCGACACGGAGATGGCCGCCAACCCCGCGAAGGCCGACGGCATCAAGAAGGTCGCCGACGCGGTGCTCAGCAACGACGTCGACCTGATGCCGGTCTACGGCCTCGTGGCCGTAGATCCCATCAGCCGTCCCGGCGTGTCCAACCACCTCGCGATGGCTCTGCACTCGTTGAACCAGAAGCCCGCGATCATGATGGAGATCACCCCCTCGTCGGTCTGGTTCGTGCCGCAGCTCGAGATGGACGGGGTCCAGCACGCGGACATCACGTCACCCGACCTGCAGCAGAAGATCGACGACCTGAAGCAGGGCGACGTCCTGGTGGTGAACACCGGGTCCATGCCCCAGGCGGTGTTCCAGCAGGTCTTCCAGCTCGGCACCCTGCCCGCGATCAACGAGGGCGCGAACTCCACGAACCTCGCGCACCTCGTCGAACGGCCGAACATCTCCGTTCTCACCAGCAAGACCCCTTACCCGAACGTCCCCGGCGCCGACGCCGCCACCACGAACCTGAACAACGCGAGCAACGGCTTGCGAGCGGACACCGCGTGGACCGCAGCCGTCAACGAGGCCTTGCAGGGGACCACCGACCCCAAGAACCCGTCGCCTGCAATCCAGGCGTTCAAGGTGACCTCCGCCATCGAGACCTTCTCGGCGCTCGGGGATTACGTGGTGTCGCCGGACCGCACACCCGGCGAGGCAGCCAGCTCCGTCTCCCAGATCTCCTCCATGCTCTCGCCCGCGCTCCACGGCAAGGGCGCGGAGGTCACGAACATCCTTTCCGGAATCCCCGAGGACGCGGCCAAGGAGATCAAAAGCGTCATCGACGGCAACCCGGCGTCACGGGACTTCCTCGACGACGAAAAAAATCCGGTCGACCTCACCAAGGAGCAGGTCGACCAGATCATCGATCTGCTCGAGTCGCGGAAGCCGGAACTCCAGCAACAGCTGGCCGACAACTTCCCGAGCAACAAGCCGGGCGATCCGGTCGATCCCGCCGATGCGGATTCGGCTCGAAACGACGTTGCCCAGCTCGCTGACCTGCTGAAGAACCTCTCGCAGAAGGACACTCCCGAGAGCAACTACTTCTCCCAGGTGTTCGAGGACGCTCGCGCACCGCAGAACAACCAGGTTCTCCAGGCGCTGACCCTGCGGCTGGACCCGCCGTCCGCACCGCCGCCTGCCCCGGAAGTGCGGACGCCGGACGCCGAGGTGCCGAGTCCGCAGACGCCGGTGGAGTCGAAGTCCCCGGCCCAGCAGGCCCCGGCCCAGCAGTCTCCTGCTTCGGTGGCACCTCCCGCCGTCACGACCCCCAGCACCAACGTCGAGACGAACACCGGCAGCGACGTCGAGTCCGACACCGAGTCTGACGGACCCGACATGAGCGGCGGCCTCTTCGGGTCCGACACCGAGTCCGACGGACCCGACATGAGCGGTGGCCTCTTCGGGTCCGACAGCGACGTCGAGACCAACACCGAAACCAACACCAACGCCGAAACCAACACCGGCACCAACGCCGAGAACGACGTCGAGTCCGACAGCGAGTCCGAAGGCCCCGACATGAGCGGCGGTCTCTTCGGATTCGACAGCGACGTCGAGACCAACACCGAAACCAACACCGAAACCAACACCAACACCAACACCAACACCGGCACCAACACCGGCGCCGAGTCCCGCAGCGACGTCGAGTCCGACAGCGACGTTTTCGTGGACGCCGAGTCCAACCGCGGCACCAACAGCGACGTCGAGTCCGACAACGACGCCTTCTTCGACGCCGAGTCCAACCCCGGCAGCGACCTGGGCGACGGCACCCGCAGCGCGCCCCCGGCGCCCGGCACCGACGTCAGGCCGAACGAGACGAACACGTCCGCGGACACCGACGCGCCGTCCCAGAACGCTCCCCAGACCACCCCCCAGACGACCCCGCAGAACAACGGACCGGCGCCGACCAGGGACGCACCGGCCAGCCCGCCGCCCGCGGCCCCGCCGGCACCTCCCGCTCCCCCGGCACCGCCCGCACCGCAGTCGAACCTGAACCCCGACGGCACCCGCAAGGACGTGCCGAAGGTCGGTGCGCCGCCGGCCGCGACGCCGCCCACCCCGGAGTCCCACAAGGGCAAGGACGTCCTCACCGACCAGTCGTGGCGCCACGACCCGGCCAGGACCGCGGACTGGTCCAACCCGAGCAACCCGGCCGACCGCAGCACCTGGGCCGACCGCCGCAACGACACCGACGTGCGGACGGTCAACCAGACCGTGCACGACGTCCGCACGGACAGCACGCCGTCGAACATCAAGTCGTACCAGGGCCTCATCAACTACGACCTGCGCCGCATCGAGACGTCCCCCGGCAACTTCGTGCAGGAGTACACCGTCAAGGTGCACATCGACCCTGCCGCGAACATGACGCCCGAGCAGATCGCGCAGGTCAAGGAGAACGCCACCAACGGCGTCAACAACCTGCTGAACCAGGGCCACCGGCTGCCCAGCGGTGACCAGTTCCACCTGAACCTCGAGTTCACCGACAACAAGGCCGACGCGCACACCAGCGTCAAGGTCGACCCGAACAACCCCAACCCGGACCAGACGCACTGGGGCGCCGACACGAGCCCCGAGGTCCTCGCGCACGAGACGCTGCACTACCTGGGCATCCCGGACGAGTACAAGGACTCGAGCCGCGTCTTCCAGCAGCACGACACCAACTCCGGCGTGCACCAGAACGACGGCGGCATGATGGGCGCCGACGTCCACCTGCCCGACCCCGGCATCCGGCCGCGCCACCTCTGGCTGATCGAGAACAACGCGAACAGCCAGGTCATGGTGCCCGACACCACGATCAACCCGGCCGGTCCGGCGACCGTGCCTCCGCCCGCGGACTGGACTCCCAAGCCCGCACCGGAAAGCGCACCGTCCACTCAGGACGTCAAGTCGGGTCCGGAGGTCGGCCCCGACGTGCAGACGCGGCCGATGCCCTCGGACACGCCGGGTCTGCCCGGCAGCTTCGACGTCGACTCCGACGTGGACGCCGACGTCCGGCCCAACAACCAGACGCACCTGCCGAACCTCGACAACGTCGGCCTGGTCGAGTCGGTGCTGCGCAGCGCCGCGTTCCAGGGCGTGCAGGTGCCGAACTCCTCGCCGCTGGTGGGCCTCAGCGACGTCCAGTCCACTGTGGACAACGTCCGCAACGACGTTCAGCAGAACCCGCAGAACCACAACCACGCCGGGCTGAACCCGCCCGCCCTGTCGAACTGGGTCGCGAGCCAGGTCTCCCCCGACTCGCTCGCGAAGTTCCACCCCGACCTCGAACCGAACACGCCCGGCCTCACCGCCGACGCCAAGGTCGACCAGTGGCGGGCGAACGTCGCGAACGACCTCGCGAACGGGTCCGGCAGGCGCTGGGACGTCGTGAACGCCGGCCTGAACACCGACGGCATGAAGCCGGGTGACGTGGACATGATCAACCACGTCACGCAGGAGGTGAAGACGAACGGCGCGCTGCCGTCGTCGGCCGACCTCATGAACCACGCCCTGCAGACGCCGTCGTGGGCCGACTCGCACGTCGGCTCGCACATTCCCGACACGATCGCGCAGTCGCTCGGCGTGCAGCTCGTCGTCGACAACAACGGCGTGCCGACCGTCCACGGCCCCGCGGGCGCGCCGCAGGTGCAGATCAACACGCAGAACGGCACGTTCGGCGCTCTCGGCGGCCCGACGCCGCAGGAGGTCCGGGCGGGCATGGAGGCCTGGCTCGCCGGCAAGTCCTCCGCCGAGGTCAACCAGACCATCGGCGACCTGTACAAGGGACGCCAGGACCTGGGCCTCTACACCGCGGCGCAGAACACCCAGCTGATCAAGCGCGCGGCCGCGCACCCCGGCGGTCCGCAGGTCTTCACGCAGGACCTGATGCAGCGCTCGGCGGACCTGCAGACGCGGATCGACGAGGCGAAGGCCCAGGGCTCCCGCAAGCCCGAGATCATGCAGTCGCCGAAGGAGCTCGCGCAGACGGCCGCGATCAAGGAACAGGTCGCGACGCTCACCGACCTGAAGAACAACACCGACAGCCAGATCAGGACCCTGAACGCCGAGGGTCCGCGGGTCGGCATGACCCACATCGTCGACACCCAGGTCGCGGGCCCGAACGCGGACAACCTCGCGAACATCCCGGCGAACATGCTCCCCCAGCTCGACGCCCACCTGACGCAGCAGATCACGGCGGCGGAGAACGCCGGGTTCGACGCCCAGAGCCTCAAGGACCTGCAGCAGCGCGTGCAGAACGAGGCGGACGTGCGCAAGGTGCTCAGCCACGCCTCGACGCGCGGCCTGGACGCGTTGACGACCCAGCTGGACGACGCCAAGGAGGCGTTGCAGAACTACCGCGACGGAAAGTCGGAGAACACCGGCGTCAAGGGCTTCCTGAGGGGCATGTTCGGCGGCGACGTCGACACCTCGGTCGACTTCGACCAGAAGATCGCCGACGCCGAGGCGCTGGTGAAGCAGACGGAGCAGAACCTGTCGTTCGTCGGCAACCCCGACTACGCCAACCGCTTCGACAAAGCCGCGGACATGCACGCGAACATCCAGGCCACGCAGGCCAAGATCGCGCAGATGAACGCGGACATCGAGGCACGCGCGGAACGGCTGCGCGACCTCGACGCCAGGACGCGGGAGTTCAACAACCGCCAGTTCGAACTGGCGCTGGAGCAGCGCCGCCAGGAGATGGCGGCCGAGGCCGCGGCCAACGGGCCGGACTCCGACGTGCAGTCGGATCTCGACGTGCAGTCGGACGTGGAGTCCGATGTGGACGCGAACTCCGACCTCGACGCGCAGTCCGATGTGGACACGCGGGCGAACGACAGCGGGCTCAACCCGCGGCAGGAGTTCGCGGCGTTCAGGGCCGAGCTCTTCGGCAAGACGCCCGCCGAGCTCGCCGACCTCAAGGCGCAGCACCGCAACGACCCGTTCCACGTGCAAGAGATCGACCAGATGTCCCGCAACCTGGAGATCGCGCAGAAGCCCGGCGGCATCCAGCAGCACCTGAGCGACCTCCAGACCGAGATCAACGAGTCGCACAGCAAGGCGAAGGACCTGAAGCACGTCACCGACGCGCTTCCGGACATGTTCAAGTCCGAGCTGCAGCGCACGGACCAGGCCCAGCGCCAGGCCGAGGTGCAGAACCTCAAGCAGCACCAGCAGCAGCTCTCCAACGAGCTGCTGACGCTGCAGTACGACCGCAAGGACGCGCTCACGACGTACGCGCTGAGCCTGCCCGACGACCTGAACGCCCCCGGCTGGCAGTCGGTGACGCCGCAGGACGTGGAGGTCCTCCAGGACCACGTCACGGACCTGATCCGCGACGCGCGGATCGGCGGCCGGCCGACCCCGGAGCTGGACAACCTCTACGGCCAGCTCCAGGACTTCCAGCTCCTGGACTCGGCGGTGCCCTACCGCCCGGAGACGCCTCCGGCCGACGTGGACGACGCCTCGTCGGTCCGCTCGGACGACGACGCGCCGGTCCAGCCGCGCGGCGACGTCCCGCCGGCCGGCACCAGGGACAACACCGCGGCCGACGCGAACCAGCAGGCCCAGCCCGCACCGGCGCCCGCTGTCCAGCCGGAACCGCGCCCGTTCATGCAGGACCCGGCGGCGCGGCCGGCGAACCCCGACGTGGACCTCGTCGTCCCCGGCGGCTTCGGCCCCGTCCAGGAGGGCACGTCGCCGCGGTCGTTCGCGGCGTCGCTGTACGGCCTGGACTCCGCGGCTCTGCGCGACATGCAGCAGAACCCGGCGTACTCCAACAACCCCGACCGCGCGGCCGCGATCCAGAACGCGCTCGACATCTCCCGCAACGCCGGTCCGCCGCACATCTACGACCAGCGCACGCAGATCGCCGAGCAGGGTCTCGCCAAGGCCAAGGCCGACAGCACCCGGTGGAACGCCGCCGACATGGTGCCCGACGCCTTCAAGACCCAGTCGATGCTGGACGACAGGGCGGCCCGCCAGGAGCGGGCCGGTCGCGACGTCCAGTGGCGGCAGAACCAGGTCGACCAGCTCACGGCCAACCGCGACGCGTCGCTCACCGCCCACGCGTTGCAGCTGCCTGCCGACACGAACGCGCCCGGCTGGCGTCAGTTCAGCGACGCCGACGTCGCGGCCGTGCAGGCCCACGTCGACCAGCAGATCCAGGACGCGCAGACCGGCGGGCACAACACCAGCCACCTCGAAGCCCTCCGGGACTTCACCCAGGAGGTCCAGCAGGCACGGCAGGACGCGGACACGCGCCCGGCACCGCCCGCTCCCGACGTGGACACGCGTCCCGCGCCGCCCGGACCCGACACGCAGACGCGGTCGGCCCCCGACGCGGACGCGAACACCAACGCCGACGTCGAGACCCGTCCCGCACCGCCGAAGCCGACGCCGAACCCGGTCATCCCGATGACCACCATGGCGCCGCAGCCGGTCGGCCAGGTCCCGAACACGAACCTGCCGAGCTTCTTCCAGGACAACAAGGCGCTCGGCTCGATCACGGCGACCGACGTGCGCGGCGCCGACGCCGTCGTGAACGAGATGCCCGGCCTCAAGGCGGACGACCAGGCGCGCATCAAGAACGCGCTGGAGAACGACTTCGAGACGTTCCTCGACGGCGGCCGCAACTTCCAGGTGAAGATCGGCAACGCCTGGTTCGAGGCGAACATCCGCGCCGAGATGCACGCGGACGCCTCCACGGACGTCAAGGCGGACGCCGACACCAAGGTCGACAAGAGCTACCAGGCCGGCGCGGCCACGGGCACGACGAACACCATCTCGACGTCCAACGACGTCGGCGGTTCGGCGACGGCCGGTGTCGCGATGGGCCCGTACGGCTCGCTGGGCGGCAAGGCCGCGCTCGCGACGCCCGCGGTCTCGCAGTCGACCAGCAACTCCGTCACCGAGGCGCGGGCGATCAAGGGATCGGACGACGGCTCGAAGAAGGCCACCGTCCCGGTCTCGTACGAGGTCACGCTCACCGACGCCAGCGGTGAGGTGAAGCAGTTCTCGACGCTGAGCACCGGCACGGACGTCACGCTGCAGATCCCGCAGGACCTCAGCTCGATCGTCGACTCCGGCAAGTCCTCGGGCACCGTCACCCCGACGGACGCCGAGTGGGGTGCCAAGGTCGAGAACGCGGTGCCGGAAGCCGTGGTGGTCAAGGACTCCGGCAAGGCGTTCACCGACGTCGCCTCGAAGCTGCACCCGTCGATCACGAAGGTCGGTTCGCCCGGCCGCGAGGTGCTGCAGAACTTCCTCAGCCCCACCTCGATCCGCAACAACATGCCCGCGATGCTCGGCGGCTTCGTCACGTCGCCCGACCTCGTCAGCCCGCACGCCAGCAAGGGCGGCGCGGTGCAGATGACCGCGACCCTCAAGGACGCGAAGCTGGTCGGCACCAGCGACAAGGCAGCACTGGACCTGAAGGACACCTCCGCCTTCGGCAGCAGTGTGTCCGCGTCCACCAAGACCGGGTTCGACGTCACCGCCGGTTTCGGCGGCAACATCGGCGTGCCCGGCCAGGTCGGCGGCACGGTCGGCGCCACCGCGACCTACTCCTCGCGCACCGCGGAGGGCGTGAACGCGGGGTCGAGCAGCAACCACAAGACCGGCATCGGCGTGAAGTCCGAGACCGGCCTGTACGAGGTCACGGCAGAGGTCGAGGTCCGCACGCCCTCCGGTGAGAGCGTGAAGATGGAGGTCACGACCCACATGCGCATGGGCCTCAACGAGGCCGGTGCGGTGGGTCTGCCGACCCCGGACGGCACCAGGAACTCCATCACCGACCCCGCCACCGCGGACACGAAGTACCTGCCGCCTTTCGTCGCCGACACGCTCGCCGCCGGCAACGCGAAGGTCGGCGAGTTCACGCCGGCCAACAAGGTGCAGGGTCAGGTCGAGGGCAAGCTGCGCGAGCTGCCCGGCTTCGAGAAGTTCCTGCCGAAGTGGAACAACCCGGACGCGAACCCGCGCAGCAGCAAGGGCCAGAGCTTCTCCAACGTCTCCGAGCAGCTCGCGAACCAGCGCAAGATCACGGCGACGCTCTCCCCCGCCGCGCTCAAGGCCAACATGGACAGCCTGCTCGGCCCTGGCGTCTCGGTGCAGCTGAAGAACTCCGGCACGACGACGAACACCTACGTGAACGTCACCGTGAAGGCCAAGCTCAGCAACCCGCAGCACCTCGGCAAGGCGGACGCGCACACCGTCAGCGACTCGACGACGACCGGCCCGAAGCTCGACGCCAACACCAGCACCACCAAGGGCTGGACCGGCGGTGTGCAGGGCAGGGCGAACATCCCGGTGAAGACCGGGGTCGCCGCGCTCAACCCGTCGCCGCAGGCCGGTGTGTCCTACAGCCACTCGTGGACGGACAAGACCTCGGCCGGACCGGCGGTCTCGGCCACGCAGTCGCAGTCCGGCAGCCCCGACTCGCAGGTGTTCTCGAACGACGTCGAGTTCGAGATCGAGATCACGACCTTCGAGCGCCCTCGCACGTGGGTGCGGTCGCTGACGCCCGGTGCGCCCGGCTACCAGTCGCCCGAGGTGAGCACGGTCGCCAAGACCGGCGCGGGCCTCGACAAGATCGACGGCAAGGTCAACCTGTGGGTGCAGGACGGCGCGACGCTCAAGGACAACCCCGGTGACGGTTTCAAGCCGGGTGACCCGACGTCGACCAAGATCGACGACTCTCCGTCCATCAAGGACATCTTGAGCCCGAAGGAAGCCCGGCCGAAGTCGCCGGAGTTCCTCAACGTCGAGGCCGTCGCGAACACGACGGAGCTGCGCGACCAGGCGATCGACGCCCTGAACCGCGCGGCGAAGGGCGACTCGGCGCTGACCACGCCGGGCACCGCGTCCCGCGCGCAGATCGACAAGATGTTCGCCCCGGAGAACATCAAGGCGAACCTGCAGCGGCTCATCGAGACCGGCGTGCAGGAGCAGGGCCTCAAGTACGACCGCCGCGTCACCGACCGTTCCGGCGCCATCGGCATGTCCGTGAAGCTGGGCGAGGCCAAGCTGGTGGCCATCTCGGACACCACCGGCACGGACAACTCGGTCAGCGGTGGTTACAAGGCCGGTGAGTCGTCCACGACGAGCCGGTCCGTCGACCTCACCGCCGGCATCAACGTGCCGGTGCGGCCGAACGTCACCCCGCCGCCCGCGGGCACGCCGACGAACCCGAGCGGGTCCGGCGGTGTCGCCGCGACCGCGAAGTTCACGCCGTGGTCGGACAGCAAGACCACGTCGAACGAGATCGGCGGCAACGTCGACCGCGGCAAGTCGACGTCGGGCGAGGCGCGGACCGTGCTGGTCCAGATCGACGCCGAGTTCACCATCGTCGGTGAGAGCCGCGCGGGGAACTTCCTGCACGGCGGCACGCCGAACGCCGAAGGCGTCACGGTGAACATGCCGAAGTCGGTGTTCGTGCGGGTGTCCGAGGACGTCGCGCGCGACCTGGGCGCGCTGCCCAAGGTCGAGTCGAGCGTGCCGAAGCCGGACTTCCCGAAGATGGCGCCGCCGTCGACGGTGGCGGCGAACGAGCCCGGCGCGCTGGGTCTGTCCAACGTGGAGTCGGTGCCGGACCTGTCCGGTGTCGTCAACAACCTCACGGCGGAGCTCTCGACGAAGACCAAGAAGTTCGGCAGCGACGCGCTGATCCCGGACTCGGTCCTCAAGGACTCGATGAGCAACCTGCAGCGCATCGTCGACCTCAACTCGCCGGCCAGCGTCAAGGCGATGATCGACAGCGCGATGGACGGCGGCGTCCCGCTGCTGGTGCACCAGCCCGGCACGTTCGGCAAGGACTCGTACCAGGTCACGTTGCGCGCCAAGGCGGGCACGCCGCAGTTCGACCAGGTGGTCAACGACGGCGTCGACATGTCGCACAACGTCGCCGGCTCCAGCAAGAACAGCGACGGCACGAGCCGCGGCACCGGATGGGGCGCCGGGCTGCGCGCACCGGGCCTCGCAGCGCCGGGCAGCGCGAACCCGAACGTCTCGGGCACCGCGGGTGTCGCTGCGGGCGTGAACATCGGTGGCAGCAAGAGCAGTTCGCTGACGACCGCGACCACCGAGGGCTTCGGCCACAACCGCACGGCGAGCGGACCGGCGGCGCAGTACACCGTGCCGGTCGAGTTCGAGCTCGTCGTCGAGAAGGGCTCCAAGGAGATCGCGCGGGCCGAGAGCGGCCCGCAGGAGATGAAGGTCCGCACGCACGCGGACAACCAGAAGATCGCCGGCGGCGCGAACCCGCAGCCGTACATGTCCGCGGCGAGCAGGCGCAGCAGTGACCTCGGCACCCCCGAGGCCGCGGCCGCGTTCCAGCAGGACCCCCGTGCCTCGCAGCTGCCGTCCAGCGCGTCGGTGGAGAACCTGCGCGGTGCCAAGGACCTGCGCGACGCCGCCGTGCGGGCGATGACGGAGGCGGGCGCGGGCAAGGGCCTGACCGGCAAGGGAACGGGCTCGCTCAACGCCCTGTTCTCCACGCTGAGCCCGGAGAACCTGCAGCCGCACCTGCCGTCGATGCTGTCCGGCCCGCTCGACGTGCCGGGTCTGAAGGAAGCGGCGCTGACGTTCGGTCAGGACGCCGACGTCAAGGTCTACGCGAAGCTGGTCAACCCGCAGCTCGGGTCGCTCAGCGACGACGTCAAGATCGAGAAGCCGCTCGACACGAGGTCGACCGAGATCTCCAGCGAGGCCAAGTCCTCCGAGACCGTGGACGTGGCGGTGGGTCTCGCGCAGGGCAGCGCGGCGATCAAGCAGGGTGACCCGACCGACACCGTCAACTTCGGCACCGGTGGTGTCGAGGGACGTCACGGGGGTGAGGACTCCTCCGGGGTGTCCGGCAACCCGTCGCAGTCCGCGTCCGGCGCGGTCAAGCCGAAGGACGCGTCGCGCACCGGTCTCGTGCAGTACGACGTCGAGTACCGCGTGGTGGCGACGATCGGCGGCAAGACCGGTGTCGTCGACCTGACGGTGCCCGGCTCCGCCGGCGTGCGCATGCCCGCCGCCGAGGTCGAGACGATGCTGAACCAGCCGTTCGGCGACTCGCTGAAGGACGCGCAGTCCGACGTCAAGAAGGCGGCCGACGACTGGCGGACCGCCGAGAAGGCCGTCGAGGACGCCCGGCACGACGCGCAGGACAAGATCAACGAGGCCGCGGCCGTCATGGCGCGGACCGACCAGCCGCTCGGCACCGCGTCGGTCGAGGCGAACACGGCGATCGGCACCCACCTCGCCGCCGAGGCCGACGTCACGCCGCTGCAGAACGCGTTCGACAACACGATCAGGGACGCGGGGCAGACCCGTGCCACGATCCAGGACCTCAACGCCCAGGTCGTGTCGCTGAGCCAGGACGCGCAGGTGGCCGACAACGCGGTCGCCGACGCCGAGGTCAACGGTGCTCCCCAGGCCGAGATCGACCGGCTCACGCAGGAGGCCGACGCGGCGCACAACGCGCTGGCCGACGCCCAGCAGCAGGTCACCGACGCACGGGCGGAACTCGACGCCCAGCGCCGGGCCGCCACCGACGCCCGCACCGACCTCAAGGCGCAGCAGGACGTCGCCGCCGAGGCCGCCGCGGCCCGCGCCGAGGCCGAGGCCGCGCGCCAGAAGCTCGTCGACCAGCAGACGGCCGCCGAGAAGGTCATCAAGGACGCGGAGACCAAGCTCGACAAGGCCCGGACCGAGGCGAACACCAAGCAGCAGACGTGGTGGGACGCCAAGACCAAGGTCGACGGCGAGATCGACTCGTTCAACAACCCGCCGCCGCCCGTCCCGCCGAAGGACGGCCCGGTCACCACCCCGACGCCCCCGCCGGCGACGGACGGCACGACCAGCGGCACGTCCGCGAACACGAACACCACGACGGACCCGAACGCGGGCCAGAAGCCGCTGCCGGCCCTGCCGCCGCAGGACTCGTCCGTCGCGGAGAGCAGCAGGAGCGGTGCCGAGACGAACTCGTCCCGTCCCGCTCCCGCGAGCACCGACACGCAGCAGAAGAACGTCCGCGCGGGCGGTGCGCCGCCCGCCATGACGCCCCCGACCGCGGAGTCGCACAAGGGCAAGGACGTCCTCACCGACGAGTCGTGGCGGCACGACCCGGCGAAGACCGCCGACTGGTTCAAGCCGGAGACGCCCGCGGACCGCAGCACCTGGGCGGACCGCCGCAACAACACCGACGTGCGGACGGTCGACGTCGTGGTGCACGACATCCGCACCGACAGCACGCCGTCGAACCTGAAGTCCTACCAGGGCCTCATCAACTACGACCTGCGCCGCATCGAGACCAGCCCCGGCAACTTCGTGCAGGAGTACACCGTCAAGGTGCACATCGACCCTGCCGCGAACGCCGACCCCGCGGTCGTCGCCCAGGTGAAGGAGAACGCCGCCAAGGGCGTCAACTCGTTGCTGAACCAGGGCTACCGGCTGCCCAGCGGTGACCAGTTCCACCTGAACCTGGAGTTCGTCGACAACAAGGCCGACGCGCACACCAGCGTCAAGGTCGATCCGGACAACCCCAGCGTCGACCAGACGCACTGGAACCCCACGACCAGCCCCGAGGTCCTCGCCCACGAGACGCTGCACTACCTGGGCATCCCGGACGAGTACAGCGACAAGTCGCGGGTCTTCCAGCAGCACGACACGAACTCGGGCGTGCACAAGAACGACGGCGGCATGATGGGCGCCGACGTCCACGGCAAGGAGCCGGGCCTGCGCCCGCGGCACCTGTGGCTGGTCGAACGCACGGCCACGAGCCAGGTCATGGTGCCCGACACCACGATCAACCCCGCGGGCCCCGCCACCGTGCCGCCGCCCGCCGGCTGGACCCCGAAGCCGAACGCGGACACCACGACGAACCCGGTCGGCACCACGAACTCCACCGGACCGGAGGTCGTGGGCGACACGCGGCCGGTGAAGCGCGACCGCAGCCCGGAGAGCGACAACGGCGTCAAGGCCGACGACCGCACCACCAAGAAGAAGCCGGAATCGGACCGCTGGACCAACACCGAGGCCGGCCCGAGCACCCAGAACACCGACGGGATGGAGGTCGACTCCGACTCCGACGGTGACGTCGACATGGAGCCGCGGGGCGACGGTCAGGTCGCCGACCTCACCTCGGCGTTCGGCAGCCTGTCGCTGGGCAAGGTCGACTTCAAGTACAACAAGGCGTTCGAGGACCTCGCGAGCGGCCCGCTCGACGTGCCGGACAAGGCGACCTACCTCGACAAGCTCAAGAGCAACGTCGAGAACGACGCCCCGCCGTCGTTCGTCGTCAACATGATCGTCAGCCACGACCAGCTGGGTGACATCGAGAGCGTCATCAACGCCGTCACCGCCGACGCCGGTGACCTCAAGAACAACATGGTGTTCGTCATCGGCGTGAACGGCCGTCAGGGCGACAGCGGCGTCGACATGGACGCCAACATCGCGCAGGCGAACAACTCCGTCGCGACGCGCACCGAGCCGATCGCGCTCGTTCCGCTGGGCAAGCTCCCCGCCGACGGGGCGTTCCCGTACGGCAAGATGCGCAACGAGACGATGCACAGCTCTGCCACCAAGTTCGCGGTCAGCGCGCTGAACGGCAAGGGCACGCACCCGTACCTGTCCATTCAGGACTTCGACTCCGGGTCGCGCAGGGTGCCGTCCGACACGGACGTCTTCAACCACTTCAACCAGACGCTGCACTCGCCGGAGACCGGCCCCGTCCGCCCGCTCCTGTACGCGGGCGGCTACCGCGTCGGCGACACCACCGCACTTCTCACCGACGTCGAGAGCCGCCGCCAGAAGGAGCAGGCGAAGCTCGACGCCGACACCAAGCTCAAGCCCGCGCAGAGGGCCGAGAAGCAGCGGCAGCTGGACCTGGTGGCCGACCACCTCAAGCCGGAGAACCAGGCCGCGTTCGTCGAGAAGTTCGAGCAGGCGATGCGCGACGACATGGACGCGCGCGTGCGGCAGGGTGCCTCGGCGCCGTTGCTGCCGTACCTGCCGGAGCCCAACCTGTTCATCGACGCGAACGTGCCGATGGTCGACCCGTCGGTGCGGTTCAGCGACGCCGAGGCCGAGTTCAACGGCCTGGGCAAGTCGATGAACGAGTTCGCCGGCAAGGAGATCGCCGAGATCCACACGACGAAGCTGCCCAGGCCCGAGCTCAACGCGGACCTGCTCGCCACCAAGGCGCAGGTCGAAGCCGACATCAGGGAGCAGGGCGGCAGGCCGAGCGCCGGCCAGGCCAGGGTGCTGGCCCAGGTCGACGCCGAGATCGCGGCGAACGAGAAGTTCGTCAGGGGCAACGCCGAGTTCGAGGCCGCGGTCACCGCCGTCGCGGTCGAGTCCGGCATCGAGGTCGACCTGCAGACCAACCGCAACCCCTACCGCGGCCAGACCTTCTCGACGGACTTCGTGGGCGGCGCCGTCGGCACCGACCTGTCCCGCATCGCGCTCGACTTCGCGATGAACGACGGCAAGTCGTGGGCGCAGTCGCACGTCGACCTCAAGACCGTGCCGAACCGGACCTTCGGCGGCGAGCCGGGTCAGGCGTCGAAGGCGGCCAAGGCCGAGATCAGGGCCTCGGACATCCGCGGCGAGTTCCAGGACGGCAAGCCCCAGAAGGACGGCACGCCGAACGCCAAGAACAAGCCGCACGTCCAGCGCGAGTCGCAGCAGCGCATCGACCACCGGTACGTCCGCGACGAGACCACCGGCAAGATCACCGACGTCAGGACCGGCGGCTGGGCCCCGTCGAGGGTCGACTCCCTCAAGCTCGGCTGGGAGGACAAGAACACCCTCAACTACGGCATCTCCAAGGAGATCCCGGGTCACGGCCGCATGGGCGTCGACCCGCAGACCGACGCCACCACGCAGTACCCGCCGCCCAGGCAGAAGCCGGAGAAGGGCGAGCTGCCGTACCGGACCGAGGCCGAGCTCGGCCACATCGTCCCCACGGCCAAGCAGCAGAAGATGGCGACAGTGCTGAACATGGCGCTGTCGGACAACAACAGCAACGTCACCCGCACGTTCGGACTGCTCCAGCACGGCATCGCGCCCAACGTCGCGCCGCCCCGCGCCGACGGCGTGTTCAACGCCGTGAGCCAGGCGCTGACCAACGAGGCCGCGGCCAAGCCGAGGGGCAGGGGCAAGGCCCCCGCGATCCCGACCCCCGTGGACCTGCGCACGGGCACGATCCAGCAGGGCGCGATCGCGTCGACGAGCGTGACCACGCAGATCGCGCGGTTCCGCCAGGAGCACGGCCTGGAGAACGGCCACCTGGTCAACTCGTTCATCGAGCCCAGGCCCACTACTCCGCTCCCCGGCCACACGGTGCCGACCCCCGACCGCTCGGCCTCGCCGTCCCCCGAGCCGTACCGGCCCGACACCGCCGAGATCGAGAAGTCCGCCAGGGCCGAGGACCTCACCGTCCAGCTGCTCGCCACCGAGCTGAACCGGCCGATCGTGGTGCACAGCCCGGACGGGTCCACCGTGACCGTCCAGCCGTTGCACGACCTCAGGCCGGAGGTCCAGGAACACTCCACGAAGACCGACAGGGCCAAGGCCGAGAAGTGGAAGGCGCCGAAGACCGGCGCCGAGCTGCACATCGACCGCCGGACCACCGACAACGGCAAGTCGACCTTCAGCCCGCACGACGACCGCGGCGAGGGACCGTCGCACCGCGGTGCGCCGCCCGCGCAGTCCACTCAGGACGCTCCGGCGTGGACCCCGCCGGAGAGCTCGGTCGAGACCCGTCCGGCGCCTCCCAACCCGGTCATCCCGATGGTCGAGCTGAACCCGCGGCCCGTCGGCCAGGTCATGCCGGCCTCGCAGTCGCTGCCGGAGTTCTTCCAGAAGAACAAGGCGCTGGGCACGATCGCGCCGACGGACGTGCGGGGCGCCGAGAACGTCACGAACGCGATCGAGAACCTCAAGCCGGCCGACGCCGCCCGCATCCAGCAGGCGATCAAGGGCGACTTCGAGTCGTTCCTCGACAAGGGCCGCAACTTCCAGGTCAAGATCGGCAACACCTGGTACGAGGCGAACGTCCGCGCGACCATGCACGCGCAGACGGACGTGGCACCGGACGTCCAGGCGGGCGTCAAGGTCGACGCGACCGCGCAGTCGGGCAACACGTCCTCGACCGCGCACACCGTCGCCACGGCCAACGACATCGGCGGCGCCGCCACGGCCAGTGCCGGGTACGGCGCGTACGGCTCGCTGGGCGGCAAGGCGCAGCTGGCCACGCCGGCGCAGACGCAGAGCACCTCGACGTCGCTCACCGACCAGCGGATCATCCGCGCGGGCGAGGGGTCGACGCAGGCGGTCGTCAACGTCTCGTACGACATCACGCTGACCAACCCCGGTGGCAGCCTCAAGCCGGTCGCCACCGTGGACGGCGACGTCACGCTGCAGATCCCGAACGACCTCGCCAAGATCACGGGTTCCGGCAAGACGTCCGACGTGGAAACCCCGGCGGACACGGACTGGGCGAAGCTCGAACACCCCGCTCCCGAGGCCGTGTCGGTCGACAACCCGTACAAGGCGTTCGACGACGTCGCCCGCGACCTGCACCCGTCGATCGTCAAGATCGGCTCGCCCGGCCGTGAGGCGCTGCAGAACTTCCTGAGCCCCACGGAGATCCGCAACAACCTCGGCGCGATGCTCGGCGGCGCGTACGTGACGTCGCCGGACCTCATCAGCCCGCACGCCAGCAAGGGCGCCGCAGTGCAGATGACCGCGAAGCTGAAGACCGCACGGCTCGTCGGCACGCTCGACACCGGTCAGCTCCGCCTGCACGAGACGTCGGCGCACAGCAGTGGCGTGTCGTCGACGACCAAGTCCGGTGGTGACGTCAACGCCGGTCTCGGCTTCAACGCCGGCCTGCCGAACGTGGTGGGCGGCCAGGTCGGCGGCACCGTCGGCTACTCGGCCCGCACCGCGGAGAACGTCAACGCGGGCATCAACACCGCGCACAAGAGCGGCATCCAGCTCAAGGGCGACACCGGTCTGTACGAGGTGACGGCCGACGTCGAGGTCCGCACGCCGAAGGGCGTCGTCACGGTCCCCGTCACGACCTACATGCGCGTCGGTCTGCCCGAGGCCGCCCACGCGGGGATGCCGACGCCGGAAGGCACGCGCAGCTCCATCGTCGACGAGTCCAACAAGGGCAAGAAGTTCGCTCCGCCCTACATGAGCGACGCGATCGCGACGGGCAACGCCAAGGTCGGCGAGTTCGCGGTCGCCTCGCAGGTCCAGACGCAGGTCGAGGACGCACTGCGGGACATCCCCGGGTTCGCCAAGTTCCTGCCGACCTGGAACGACTCGTCGGTGAACCCGCGAAGCAGCAAGGGCAAGAACTTCGCCGACGTCGCCGAGCAGCTCGCGAACCAGCGCAAGCTGACCTCGCAGCTCTCCCCCGCGGCGTTGCGGACCAACATGGACAGCCTCATGGGTCCCGGCGTCCAGGTGCAGCTGAAGAACAGCGGCACGTCCACCAACACCTACGTCAACATCACGGTCAAGGCGAAGGTCACCGACCCGAAGCACCTCGGGCAGGCCGACGCGCGCAACGTCCGCGACGCGTCGTCCACCGGCCCGAAGCTCGACAGCTCCTCCAGCACCACCAAGGGCTGGAGCGGCGGTGTCGAGGGCAAGGTCGTGATCCCGGGCGAGACCAAGATCGCCAAGCTGAGCCCGGCGCCGCAGCTGGGCGTCAAGTACAACCACGCCTGGACGGACAAGACCACCGCCGGGCCGACGGTCAACAGCACGTCGCTCAGCGTCGGCAGCCCGAACGCCCAGGTGTTCCGCGGTGACGTCGAGTTCGAGGTCGAGATCACGACGTTCACCCGGCCGCGGGCCTGGGTGCGGCGGGTCGTGCCCGGCGCTCCCGGTTTCCACTCGCCGGAGCAGACCACGGTCGCGAAGACCGGCGACACCAAGCTCCCGCGCCTCCAGGGCGAGGTCAACCTCTGGGTGTCGGACAGCTCCACCTTGGACGACAACCCCGGCAAGGGCTTCGAGCCGGGCAAGCCGGAGACGAAGACGCTCGCGGACGCTCCGTCCGTCAAGAAGCTCCTCAGCACGAAGCCGAAGGAGAAGGCGCCGGAGTTCCTGCACGTGGAGGCCGTCGCGAACACGACGGCGCTGCGCGACCAGGCCGTCGACGCGCTCAACCGCGCGGCCGGTGGCGACTCGGCGCTCACCGTGCCGGGCACGGCGTCCCGCGCCCAGATCGACAAGATGTTCTCCCCGGAGAACATCAAGGCGAACCTGCGCACGCTGACCCAGACCGGCATCCAGGAGCAGGGCCTCAAGTACGACCGGCGGGTCACCAACCGCACCGGCGCGATCGGCGTGAAGTTCGGGCTGAGCAACCCGAAGATCGTGTCCATCTCGGACGACACCGGTACCGAGAACGCCAGCACCGGTGGCTACAAGGCCGGCCAGTCGTCGACGACGAACCGGTCGGTCGACATCACCGGCGGCATCAACGTGCCGATCAAGCCCAACGACCCCGCGCCCCCTGCCGGCGAGCCCACGCCCACCAGCGGTGCCGGTGGCTTCGCGGTGGCCGGCAAGGTCACGCCGTGGTCGGACTCGAAGACCTCGGGCAAGGAGGTCGGCGGCAGCCACGACCGCAACTACGTGACGCCCTCCGGCGGCCGCACCGTGCTGGTGCAGCTGGACGCCGACGTCACCGTGGTCGGCGAGAGCCGTGCGGCGAACTTCATCGCCGGCACCACGCCGAGGTCCGAGGGCGCGACCGTCACCCTGCCGAAGTCGGTCTTCGTGCGGGTGACCGAGGACGTCGCCAGGGACATGGGCCTGCTGCCCGACGTGCAGCCGAAGGTGGACAAGCCCAAGTTCCCGGAGATGGCGCCTCCGGCGACGGTGGCGGCGAACGAGCCGAGCGCACTCGGTCTGTCCACTGTGGAGAGCGTGCCGGACCTGTCCGACGTCGTCGAGAGGCTCTCCGCGGAGGTCAACCAGAACACGAGGAAGCGCTTCGGCGACCCGTTGCTGCCGGACTCGGTGCTCAAGGACTCGATGAGCAACCTGCAGCGCCTGGTCGACTTCAGCTCGCCGGCCAGCGTCAAGGCGATGATCGACAGCGCGATGGACGGCGGCGTCCCGCTGCTGGTGCACCAGCCCGGCACGTTCGGCAAGGACTCGTACCAGGTCACGTTGAAGGCCAAGGCGGGCACGCCGGAGTTCCAGAACGTCGTGAACGACGGCGTCGAGATGGAGTCGACGATCACCGGCTCGCACAAGGTGACCGACGGCCAGGGCCGCGCCACGGGCTGGGGCATCGGCCTCAAGGCGCCGGGCCTCGCGTCGCCGGGCAGTGCGAACCCGAACGTCTCCGGCACCGCCGGCGTGATCGCGGCCGGGAACATCGGGCAGTCGACGAGCAGTTCCGTCACCACCTCGACGACCGACCAGCAGTCCAGCTTCCGCGCGGGCAGCGGACCGGCGGCGCGCTACACCGTGCCGATCGAGTTCGAGCTCGTCGTGGAGAAGGGCGACAAGGTCGTCGCGAACCAGGCCAGCGGCCCGCAGAACATGACCGTCCGCCTGCACGCGGACAACCAGAAGGTCGATGGTGGCGCGGCAAGGCAGCCGTACGCCAAGGAACAGCACTCCCGGACTCCTGACCAGGGCTCCGCGGACGCGATCACCACGTGGCAGCAGGCGGGCAGCCCGTCCGCGTTGCCGCAGGGCGCGTCGGTGGAGAACCTGCGCGGTGCCAAGGACCTGCGCGCGGCGACTATCCAGGCGTTGCAGGACGCGGGTGCGAAGAAGGGCCTGACCGGCAAGGGCACGGGCTCGCTCAACAGCCTCCTGGCCACGCTCAGCCCGGAGAACCTGCAGCCGCACCTGCCGTCGATGCTGTCCGGCCCGTTGTCGGTGCCGGGCCTGCACGAGGCGGCGCTGACGTTCGGGCAGGACGCGGACGTCAAGGTGTACGCGAAGCTGGTCGACCCGACGCTGGGCTCGCTCAGCGACGGCGTGGCTCTGGAGAACCCGAAGACGCAGATCACCGCGACCAGCACGGACTCGAAGGTCACCGAGACGGGCGACCTGTCCGTCGGCTTCGCGACCGGCGGCGCGGGGATCAAGCAGAACACCGATCCCAAGGACAACGTCAACTTCGCCACGAGCGGCCTGGAGGTGCGGCACGCCGGTGAGGACGCCACGGCGAACTCCGGCGGCCAGACCGACAACAAGGTCAACAACCTCAAGCCGAAGGCCACGACCGGCCTGGTGCAGTTCGGCGTCGAGTACCGCGTGGTGGCGACGATCGGCGGCAGGACCGCCGTGGTCGACCTGTCCGTGCCGAACTCGGCCTCGGTCCGGATGCCCACGTCCGACGCGCAGAACGTGCTGGGCAAGAACTTCAGCCCCGAGCTGACGTCCGCCCAGGCCGAGGTGAAGGCCGCCGCGGACGCGTGGCGCACCGCCGAGATCGAGGTCGACACCAAGCGCCACGACGCGCAGAAGGTGATCAACACCGCGGCCGCCGCGCTCGCCAGGAGCGACTCCTCGCTCACGCCCGCCCAGCGCACGTACAACAACGCGGCCGACGTGGTCGAGGCCGAGGGGCGCACGCTCGACGGGCTGAAGGCCACGGCGGAGACCGCCAGGGTCGAGTTCCAGCAGACGGTCGACGCGATCAACTCGCTGTCGCCCGAGGTCGGTGGCCTCGGCGCGCTGGCGATGACCGCCCGGTTCGAGGTGGACGACGCCAGGTCGGACGTCGAGACCAAGGCGGAGGCGGTGCGGACGCTGGAGAACCGGCTCACCGCGACGCCCGGCGACGCGAACCTGCAGGCGCAGCTCACCACCGCACGTCAGCAGCAGACGGCGGCCGAGACCACCCTGCGGACCGCGGAGACCACGTTCAACGGCACGCAGACCCGCCTGCAGGAGACGCAGCGTCGCCTCGAAGAGGCCAAGGCCGCTGTCGACGGCCGGCGCACGGAGGCCAACAACCGCCGTGCGGCCGTCACCACGCAGGAGCAGGTCGTCGCTCGGGCCGAGACCACCCGCCTCACGGCCAGGGCCGGTCTCGACCAGGTCGAGGCCCAGGTCGAGAACGACCACGCGACGCAGAAGGCGCTCGTCACGGCGGCCGAGACCGACCTGGACAACGCCCGCCGGGCAGCCGACGGCCGTCAGCAGGAGTGGTGGGAGAAGAAGAAGGTCGTCGACCAGCGGATCACCGACTACAACACCCCGCCGTCGTCGTCCACTCCCCCGCCGCCTCCTCCGCCTCCGCCGCTGCCGCCGGCCCCGCCGGTGACGCGGTCGGTGCCGCCCGCCGAGGTGTCCTCGTCCAGCGAGGCCTCGACGAGCAACGACGTGCGGTCGCGTCCGGCGCCGCCTCCCCCGTCGTCCAGCGTGCAGTCGCCCGTCGACTCCACTGTGGACTCCTCGGCGGAGGTCGCCCCGCAGACGGAGACCGACGTCCAGCTCGCGGCGCTGACCGAGAACGCGATGGCGAACGCCTCGGACTTCGCGAAGTCCGTCGAGGCCGGGCTGAAGGCAGACCCGCGCAGGTTCGTGCACTCCGAAGCCGGTCTGCACCTGCTGCACGCCTCGGTGGTGCTCGACACCAGGACCGACCAGATCGCCGAGCTGATCAGGACGCACGGCGTGCAGGAGGTCGCGGCGTCGTTCAACAAGGCGTTCGACCGGCCCTACGTCGAGGACGCGCAGCTCGCGCAGTTCGCCGACCTGTCCAACCCGGACAACCGGGCGAAGTTCGACGACTGGGCGCACCAGCTGTGGAACACCGTCAGGGAGTCCGACGCGCTGAAGTCGGACGCCGACAGGGTCGCGGACCTCTTCAACCACGACAAGGGTTACAACCGCGGCTTCAACATGGTCCAGGAGGCGGCGCTCGCCGAGGTCATGCCGACCCCGGAGCTGACCGACGCCATCGCCACCACCCCGGTCTGGGGCACCGACCTCGACGACCAGGCGATGTGGGCCCAGACGGTCCTCGGCAAGGCGAAGATCATCCCGGCGGGGCAGCCCGTCAGCCCTGACGTGTTCACGCAGGCCGCCGCCGCCAACCGCGGCGCTCTCGGGACCGCGCTGGGCTTCCCGCTCACCGACGCGAAGATCACCGAGCTGCGGGAGGAACTGCAGGACCAGGGAATGGTCACGGGGACGCGTCCGGCACCGCAGCCGCCGAACGCACCGTCCACGGACGCGCCCTCCACGGAAGGCACCACGTCCGACGCCGAGAACGAGGCACCCCGGCAGGTGCCGGACGTCGTGGTGCGCAGCCACCTCCAGGCCCTGACCGACGACGCGATGACGACCGCCTCTCCCCTGGCGAACCAGGTGAGGGCGGCGCTGACCGACAACCCCGGCACGTACCTGCACGCCGAGTCGGGCCTCAACCTGCTGCGGGCGTCGGTCGTGCTCGACACCAGGACCGACGACGTCGCCACGATGATCCAGCGGCACGGCGTCGAGCAGGTCGCGCGGGCGTTCAACAGCGAGTTCGGCCGCCCGATCATCGAGACCGCTCAGATCGCGCAGTTCGGCGACCTGAGCACGCAGGAGAGCAGGACCGCGTTCGAGGGCTGGGCGCACCGGATGTGGGAGACGGTCGGCAACACGCCGTCCTACGACGGGAACCTGGACAAGCTCGTCTCCGACGTCTTCAACCACGACAAGGGCTACAACCGCGGCACGAACTTCGCGCAGGACGCGGCGTACGCGGACCTGGTGGGCGCACCGCCGCTGGCCGACGCCATCGCGAGCACCCCGCAGTTCGGCACCGACCCCTATAACCAGGGCCTCTGGGTGCACAAGGTGCTGGGTGACGCGAAGGTCATCCCGTCGAACTCTGCCGTGAGCCCCGAGGCGTTCGCCCAGGCGGTCGACGACCACCGCGCCGAACTCGAAGAGGCACTCGACGTCGAGTTGACGCCGGAGCTGGTCGTCACGCTGACGGCGGAGCTGCAGGAAGGCGGCCTGGTCACCGAGGCCCCGGCTGCGGCGCCGGTGGTGTCCGATGTGGACACGGCCGCCGAGTCCGTGGCCGAGACCGCAGTGCAGGACGACGTGGCCGAGCACTCGGTGCAGGACGACGTTGCTGAAAGCTCCGTGCAGGACGACCACTCGGCTGACCGCGACCGGTCCGCCGAGCCCGCCCTCCCGCCGGCCCCTGCCCCGCTCCCCGAGGCCGAGGCCCGTCTCCTCGAACTGACCGACGACGCCGTCGACAACCACGCCACCCCGCTGATGTCGCAGGTGAAGGCGGAGCTGGAGGGCAAGCCGGGGAGCTACCTCGACCACGAGGCCGGGCTGCACCTGCTGCGCGCGTCGGTGGTCCTGCACACCCGCTCCGACGAGATCGCGGCGTTGATCGACGAGCACGGCCTGGACGCCGTCACGAAGGCGTTCAACGACCAGTTCAAGCGGCCGATCATCGAGGCCGAGCAGCTCGCCGCGTTCGTGGACGACCCTGGCCACGGCAAGTTCGGCGACTGGTCGCACCAGCTGTGGAACACGCTCGAAGGCAGCCCGACCTACTCGGCGGACCCGGCCAGGATCGCCTCCGAGGTCTTCGACCACGAGAAGGGTTACAACCGCGCGTTCAACATGGCGCAGAAGACCGCCATCGTGGACGTGACGGGCGCGCCACCACTGGCCGACTCGATGATCGAGGTCAAGCTCAAGGGCCCGGGCACGGCCAACCAGGCGATGTGGGTGCAGGAGGTGCTCGCCAAGTCGAAGCTGGTCCCCGACGGCCTCATCAGCCCCGAGGTGTTCACGCGGGCGGCCACGGACAACCGGGCGGAACTGGGCGAGGCGCTCCACGTCGAACTGACGCCGGAGCTGATCACCACGTTCAGGGAGAACCTGCAGGCGTACGGCATGGTCGAGGAGCCGGACGCGGAGCCGTCCGCGCCGCCGGTGGACGCGCCCGTGTCCCACCAGCCGCCCGCCGACCCGAGCCCGTTGCACAGCACCGAGGCGAGCGCGGCCTGGTTCGACCCGCGCGACCCCGTGTCGTCGCAGGCGATCCTGGACGCCCGCGCCACGACCCCGGCCACGAGCTGGGTGCGCGGTGAGGACGGCGGTGTCCTCGACTCCACCAAGGTCGGCCCGAACGGCATCGCCATGAAGGCCTGGCGCGGCCCGATCGCCTACGACAGCCGCGTCATGGTCGTCGACGGCGTGCCGGTGCGGGACTTCACGGTCCGGCTGCACCTCAACGGCGGCGACGCCGACGTCCGGCAGCGCACGCTCGCGGGTGTCGAGGAGCTGTACAACCAGGGCTACCGGCTGCCGGACGGCGAGCAGTTCCACGTCACGGTCGAGTTCACCGACGACCCGGCCGACGCGCACGCGACGATCGACGTCACGAACGACCCGAACGGGCGGGCCAACCAGCTCACCTGGCCCTCGCACACCGACGCGCGGCGCCTGGCGCACGAGGTCGGGCACTTCGTCGGGCTGCGCGACGAGTACCTGGAGCCCGGCGAGGTCAAGCCGATCTTCCAGCACGAGGACGGCCGGGGCCGCGTCGTCAACGACAACACCCCCATGACCTCGGGTATCGACAGGGCCGACGCGAGGCTCAAGCCGCGGCACCTGCAGCTGGTCGAGGAGCGGATGAAGGCGCTGCAGTCGCACAACAGGCCGCAGCCCGAGGTCGCGGAGCGGTCGGACCTGCCCGCGCCGAACACGTGGAACCCGCCGGCCGACGTGGAGAGCCAGCCCGGCACGCCGCAGCAGAACTGGACGCACCCGGCCGTGGCCGCGCCGGTCGAACAGGTGCAGGAGCAGGTCGTCGCGGCACCCGAGCCGGCGGCGCCCGACCACCTCACCACCACGCAGCGGCAGTTGCGGTACCTCAACGAGAGCGTGCTGGTGCGCCAGCCCGTCCCGCCGGTGACGGGCAACGGCCTGTACGCCGTCGTCGGGCAGGCCCGCGGCGTCGACCCGGTGGCGCTGCGCCAGCAGGTCGTCAGCCTCGCGGCCACGCACCAGGCCGTGACGAAGGCCGTCGCGGACTACTCCGCTGGCCGGCCGATGCACCAGGGCCACCTGTACGGGGCGCTGGTGGAGAACCTGAACTGGCGCATGCACAGCGACCCCGCCGAGAACAACGGCTTCTACAACGCCCGTGACCTGCTCGGACACCTGATCGCGACCCAGCAGGGCGTCAACGTCAGGATCCACCAGGCGGGCCGCGAGCCGGAGCTGCTGCGCCCGATGGGACCGCCGTTCCCCGACACGGTCGAGGTCGAGCTGGTGCTCGAAGGCGGCCAGGTCACCTACCGGCCGTACCAGCCGCCGGGAGGGGTGCAGCCGGACGTGCAGATGCATTAGCGTGACCAGCGTGGACGAGTTCGCGCAGGCTCTCCGGACGGCGATCACGAATCGCGGTCTCGGTCTGGAGCGCCTGCGCGAGCACCTCTCGCAGAACGGCGTGTCCGTCTCGATGGCGACGCTGAGCTACTGGCAGACGGGCCGCAGCCGCCCGGAGCGGCAGAAGTCGCTGCAGGCCGTCGTCCACCTGGAGCACATCCTGCAGGTGCCGCCCGGTCACCTCTCCGAGCTCCTCGGGCCACCTCGGCCGCGTGGCCGCTGGCTGCGCAACGCCCCGGCGCCGATGTCCGCGTTCTGGCCGTCGCCGTCGCCCGTCGAGCAGGCGTTGCACGACCTCGACACCCAGTGGGACGACCAGCTGCTGCGGGTGAGCCAGCAGGACTTCGTGACGATCGGGGCCGACCGCACCGAGCGGGTCTTCCGGTCGCGGCAGGTGCTCTCGGCGTCGATGAGCGGGCCCGACCGGTGGGTCGTGATCATGCACCTCGACGACCACGACCGGCCGTTGCCGCAGGTCAACGCGTTGAAGAACTGCAAGGTCGGGCAGGTCGTCCAGGAACCGGCTGACGGGTTGCTGGTCGCGGAGCTGCTGTTCGAGAAGCCGTTGCGCAAGGGTGAGAGCGTCGTGATCGAGCACGAGCTCGTGAACCAGGCCCCGTGTCCGCCCGCGACGAACTACGAGCGCAAGTTCCGGCTGCCCACGCGGGAGTACGTGCTGGAGGTGACGTTCGAGGGCGACGCCCCTGCCGCCGTGGTGCAGCTCGCGGACGGGTCCGCCGTCGCTCCCGAGCGGACGTTGCTGGACGTGGCCCTGGACGTGCGCCCGGGAGTGCGCGGCTTCAGCTGGACCTGGTGAACCCCTTCGAGGACGGCACGAGCGCGGCCGCCGCGGGGGCGGCGAAGCAGATGAACGCGCAGGCTCCCAGCACGACGCCGCTGCCGAACTGGTCGATGGCCGGGGCCATGAAGGCGAGTCCGACCGGGGCGAGGCCGAAGGAGAGCAGGAAGTCGAGCGAGGAGACGCGGGCGAGCTTGCCCGGTTCGACCTCGCGCTGGACCGCGGTGAACCACGGAACGTTGAACAGCTCCATCCCGATGCCTCCCACGACGTACACGGCGATCAGCACGAGCGGGTGCACCGGCAGCAATAGCGCCAGCGGGACCAAGCCGTAGCAGGCCATCCCGGCCAACGCGGCCCATCCCGGCGTTCGCGGGCGCCAGCGGGCCATCAGCGCGGCTCCCGCCAGCGCGCCGAGGGTGTACGCGGTCGTGGCCGCCGCCAGCACCGCCTCCGTGCCGTAGCGGTCCCGGCTCACCACCGGCAGCAGGACGGCCGTGGCGGAGTAGCCCAGTGCGACCATGGAGGTCAGCGCGCCGAGGCCGGCGAGCAGCCACGGGTGCCTGCGGGCCTCGTTGAGGCCTTCCAGGAAGTCGGCCGTGAAGCTCGTCTTCCCGGTCTTCCGGTCCGGCGCGGGCCCGCCCTTGGGCGGCACGAACGCGGCGGCCAGCCAGAGCACGGCGGTGATGAGCAGCAGTGCCCTCGCGTCGGTCACGAGGGCCGCGAGGGCGGTGAGGCTCGGCGCGACCAGTGTCGTCACCCTGATGGAGAGGGTGGTCGCGGCGTTGGCCTGCTGCCGCTGGGACTCCGGCACCACCTCGGCCACCATGGCCTGGAACGCGGGCCTGCACCCACCCTGACCGGCACCGACGATCGCGGCCGCGACGGCCATCAGCAGCAACGACCTGCCCATGCCGAGCGCGATCACGGGGGTCATCAGCGCGCCGGTGAGGCACGACCAGAAGACGACGTTGCGGCGGGAGTGGCGGTCGGCGAGGACTCCGGCGACGGGGACCGCGACGAGGAAGCCGACGGTTCTGGTGGCGAGGACGACGCCGAGCTCCACGGCGGTGATCGAACGTTCGAGGACGGCCAGGCCGAGCACGAACGGCAGGGCCCACATCGCGAGCCCGGACGCGGTCGTGCCGGTCCACAGCCGCAGGAACGCGGTGTCGCGCAGGACAGATGGCGCCGTTGCTTTGTCCGTCACGAAGACCAAGGTCTCACTCCCGGAGGGCTCCTGACCACACCGAGATCACTATTCCCCGCGACAGCGAAACAGCACGACGGACGGCTGTTCCCCCGCGCCTTGAAGGGAACACCCGTCCGTCGTGCTGTGTCCGTTGTGGACGGTCAGCCGATCTTCTCGATCCGCGCGTTGCGGATGAGGAACTTGCCGGGCTCGCGGACCTGTTCGAAGGCCGCGTTGTTCAGCAGCGCGCAGCTGCCGGACACCGACGCCACCTTGACGGTCGTGGACTTGTTGTTGTCCAGGTTCGTGACCTTCAGCGTGGTGCCGACCGGGAACGTGCCGCTGGACGCGGCGGGCGCGCCGCCCTCACCGGACAGCGTCACGGTGGAGCCGTTGCAGACCTGCTGGCCGGTGGCGCCGTTGCCGGCGTTCTGGCCCGCGTCGGGCTGCTGGGCGGGCTGCGTGGGCTGGGCCTGGTTGCCGGGGTTGTTGCCGGCGTTGTTGTTGCCCTGGTTCGCATTGCCCTGGCCGGCGTTGGCCGCCCCGCCGTCACCCGCGCAGCCCGCCGCCTTGCGCCGCTGCTGGATGAGGTCGACCACGGCCTGCCGGTTCGCGATGCGGGCCTCGGACTGGGAGTCCGGGGCGGCCTTCTGCCCCGCGATGAAGCTCAGGTTGTTCTGCAGGGCCTTGTCCAGCCCGCCGCAGTCCTCACCGGACGTGGCGGCCTGCCCGGCTTCGGGCTTGGCCTGGACGTTGTTGCCGCACCCGGCCGCCGCACGTCGCTGGTTGATCAGGTTCACGACCTGCTGGCGGTTCTGGATGCGGGCGTCCGACTGGGCGTCGGGGTTGGCCTGCTGACCGGCGATGAAGTTCAGGTTGTTCTGCAGGGCGGTGTCCAGTCCGCCGCAGTCCTCAGCCGCGTTCGAGTTGGTGCCGCTGAAGGCGAAGATGCCACCGGCGACAGCAGCGATCGCCAGCACGGCACCCGCGCCGATCATGGCGGGCTTGCGGTGTCGAGCGCCCATTCTGTGTCTCCTCGGGGGGTCGGACGGTGTTGTACCGATGACTACGGGGAGGTCACGAACGGGGTTCAAAGCGAGGTCGATGTTGTTGGTTTTAAATGGTTTTAAGGTTTTCGAGTGGTGGTGATCTTGCTGGTCAGCGGCATTTTCCGGGGGTGGGGGGCCAGTTTTCGCGAACGGCGCTGGAATGGGCCGAACGGAGCGGCGAACGGAATCGACGTGAGGCCCGCGGCCTTCGGTGATACCGGTGGATCGAGTGGTCCTGTTCGTCCGCGGCTGCGTCGACCGGCCGAACTGCCTGCCTCACGAGCGCGTGGTCTGCCAGGATCAGCGGCATGGACGCGGGACACGCGCGGTACGGGTTCTTCCTGGACCCGCAAGCGCTTCCGGACGAGCGAACGGTGCTCCAGGTCAGCGACGCGGAGGTGCTGCCGGCCGAGGTCGCGCGGGCGCTGGAAGCCTTGTACCGCGCCGAGTCCGGCCTGGACCTGGTGACGATCACCGTGGGAGCGGAGCCGATCGGCGCGTGCACGCGGGCCTGGTTCGAGCGGCAGGCCGGGGAGCCATTGCACCGGCTGGGCGAAGGGGATCGCGCGGGGCAGCCCGGCGTTTCCCGGCAGTTCGAGTTGCTTCGTTTCGCCTGCGGTGAATGCGATCGCAGGGCTGTGCGGTTGATTTACGACGACCGGGATCTGCCGGAATGTTCCGAGCACGGGGTGATGGGGTTGCCGGAATGAAGTTCGAGCAGCTCGCCCGGCCGTTGAACGATGCCATGTCCGGCCGGTTCGTCCTGGTGAACTACCTGCCCACGGCGGCGGGGGCCGTGTGCGTGCTCGTCCTGG
Source organism: Lentzea sp. NPDC058436 (assembly GCF_042721515.1). Lineage (NCBI taxonomy): Bacteria > Bacillati > Actinomycetota > Actinomycetes > Pseudonocardiales > Pseudonocardiaceae > Lentzea > Lentzea sp. NPDC058436. The sequence goes on along the minus strand of NZ_JBHXLF010000002.1, from coordinate 776,450 downwards.
TGTGGGCGGGGGCTCCTGGGACGCGGCTGGACTTCGGGGCCGCCTGGCGGACCGCGGGCAGGGTCGGCGTCGGCGAGGTGTTCGTCCTCGTCCTCGCGGTGACGGTGCTTTCGCTGCTGGTGCAGCCCTTGCAGCTCGCGCTGGTGCGGCTGCTGGAGGGCACCTGGCCTCGATGGGTGGCGACGCCCTTCCGGTGGTGGCAGCGGAAACGACGTGCCCGGCTGGCTCGCGCGGCGGAGGTGTCGTCGGAGGAAGCGGCCGAGGTGCAGCGGGCAGGAGAGGCCGCTGTGGCTCTGTGGCAACGGTTTCCGCGTGACGCGCATCTGGTGCGACCCACTGCGCTCGGGAACGTGTTGACGGCCATGGAGGATCGGGCAGGGCGGGCGTACGGGCTCGACGCCGTCGTGGTGTGGCCGCGGTTGTACCCGGTGCTGGGCGAGCAGGTCAGGGCCGTGGTCGCGGACCGGCGTGACAGCCTGGACCTGGCGGCGCGGTTGTCGGTCACGCTCGCGCTGACGGCCGTGGTGAGCGCGGTGCTCGTGGTCAGGGCCGGGTGGTGGTTGTTGTTGCCGCTCGGGTTGCTGGTGGCGGCGCGGCTCGCCTATCGCGGGTGCGTGCAGGCGGCGGTGGCGTACGGCGAGGCCGTCGAGGCCGCGTTCGACCTGCACCGGTTCGACCTGTACGAGGCGCTGCACCTGCCGTTGCCCGCCGATGTCGAGGCGGAGAAGCAGGACAACCGGCGGCTGTCGGCGTTCTGGCGGCAGGGGCGGCCGGTGAGGTTCGAGTACCGGCACAAGACTCCTGAGGATCAGGGGCCCGAGTGAAACCACTGCGCCCAGCGCATCGGGTCGAACCGGTCCTGCGCGCGGGCCAGCAGAGTCGCCTCGTGCACGGCGAAGGCGGTCCGGGCGGGGTCGAGCGCTGAACCGCCGGTGAGCCGCGCGTACACCGCCGTGGTGAACGCCGCCGCCGACTGGTCCTCGACCGACCACAGGGTGCCCACGACGTGCCGGAAACCGGCGACCTGGAAGCCGGCCGCGACGTGCAGTGCCTCGTCGGGCACGTCGACCGCGCCCGCACCCGTGCGGCACGCGGACAGGAACGCCAGGTGCGCACCGCCCGGCACGGCGGCGATCGCGGCGAGGTCCAGCTTGCCGTCGTGCAGCACGATGCCGGTGTCTGCCGGGTCGGCGACGTTCTGCGTCGCGTGGCAGGCGAAGTGCACGACGTCATGGTCGGCGAGGGCGGCGGTCACGGCCGCAAGCGTCGCCTCAGATCCTCTCAGGACAGTCGCGGGCACCGCCCGTTGTACCGCATGGACCTCCTCGTCCACGCCGTGCAACGCAGGTAGTCCAACGGCTTCCGGCACCGCCACCACGAGAGCGGATCCGGCCGGGCGTTCGACACCGTCCCGTGCGAACATCCGCAGGCTGCCCGCGTACGACGAGACCACGCGGTCCAGCACCGACTCGCCGGCGTACGCGCCCGCCGCGTGCAACGGCAGCACGGACAGCAGACCCGTCGGGCTCCACCAGATCCGCGGCGGCAGCGGGGCCAGCGCGTCGAGCACGGGCGACGCTGTCGTCCGCCACAGCCAGTCGAGCGTCTCCCGCACCTGGTCGAGCAGCGTGACCTTCTCCGGCAACGGCAGCGGGCGGGTCTCCAGCCGCGCCTGGGCGCCGAGGAACACGTGGGCCTTCGCGGTGACGTCGGCGAAAGTCAGTTCCCGCAACGGAATCACCCGCACGCCGGCGGAGCTGACCACCAGCGCGTCGCAGCGGTACCGGCTGACGTTGACCACGACGACGGTCCGCTCCCCCACGTCGAGGAACGCCTCCCCTCCGCCCGACAGCAGCAGGCGACTGCGCTCCAGCAGTTCGAGGGCCCGTTCCGGTTTGCCCGCCGACAGCGCCCACGCCGCGGCGTCGTTGCCCAGCGACTGCCACGAGCCCAGCAGGTGTTCGTGGTCGGCGCGCGCCATGCCGTCCGCCAGGAGCGCGGGCAGCAGGTCGACCACGCCGCCGAACCCGGCCAGCGCCGCCTCCGCGTCCCCCGTCTCCGCGCCGATCCCGCCCAGGCGCATCGCCGACGCGGTCCGCTCACCGACCGGCGCCGGAGTGTGGGCGACGGCGGCGCGCAGGGCCGTCACGGCGTCGGCGCGATCTCGCAGGTGGTGGGTGCGGGCGAACCTGTCCAGCAACGCCGAGGCCAGGCTTCCCAGCACCCAGGCGCGTTCGGGAGAGCCCGGTGCGCAGCGGTCCAGCGCTTCCCGTTGCACCCGCACAGCATCGTTCAGCACGGCCGGGTCGTTGCGGCGCTCGGCGTTCACCCTCAGGGCCTCGCCCAGGTTGCACAGCCGGACGACCTTGCGCGGCTGGTCGTCCGGCGTTCCGTCCGCCACCGCGCGCAGGACCTCGACGGCCTCCTCCAGATCACCGGCCTTGCCTCGCCGGACGAGCGCCAGCGCGAGTCCCTCGCCGTGATCCGCGTCCCTCAGCACGTCGATCGCCTCGTCCGCGCTCGCCGGGCCGTCGAACGCCAGTGCGGCGGCCAGGTTAGACCGCCACGACGGCAGGCTCGGGTAGTCGCCGTCCGCGCGAGCCGTGACATCTCGCAGGTGCCGCAACGACTCCGCGAGATCACTCGGACCCCTGCGGTGCTCGAACCGGCGCAGCAGGGCGAGGGCCAGCGTCGCCCGCACGGTCAGGTCGTCCCCCAGGCCGTCCGCCTCACGGGCGAGCGAGACCGCGTCGTCCAGGTCCGCCGGGGCACCTCTCTCCTCGAACCGGGTGCCCAGCGCGCTGCTCAGCACCATCAGCGCCCGCGCCCGCCACGGCCCCCGGACGTCCTCGGAACGCAGCAACTCGATCGCCTCGTCCCCGTGGCCCGCGATGCGCAGGACGTCGGCCAGCGCGACGAGGTGCAGGGACCGGTCCGGGTGCACTGCAGGCATCTTGGTGATGATCGCCCGCCGCACGCCGAGCACCTTCAGAGGCGCGCGGGACGGCAGCACGCCCACGTACCGCACGAGCATCTCCAGCCCGGGGTCCGCCGTCACCTCCATCGCCCTGGTCAGCACGTCGTACAGCTCGTCGGACTCCGGCAGCGTCCTGCTGAGCGCGAGGAGGTACGAGGGCAGGCCGGGATCGTCCTCCGCCGTCCGGGAAACCAACGCGCGCAACAGTTCCGCGGCCTCGCCGGGTGCCGTCGCCGCGTCGCGGGCGGCCAGCACAGCGCCGAGCGCGTGGATCCTGCCGTCGCGCCGCGGGTCGTCCTCCGCCGTCTGCCCGAGCGCGCGGCGGGCGGCGGCGACCGCCTCCTCCAGCACCCACACCTGGTCCGGCCGGGCGACGTAGCGCCGGTACATCACCTCGGCGAACGCGTCGAGCAGCCGCGGGTCGGGCAGCACGGTGATCCGGGCGCGCAGGTAGTCCGTGGCGGACACCAGTTCCTCGACGTCACCGGACTGGTCGAACCTCGTGGCGACGTGACGCGCCCACGCGGCGGCGACGTCCACGGTGTCGAGCCCGACCCGTTGCTTCCCGACCTGGACGGCCACGGTGATCTGGCCGGGATCGTCGAACCCGATGGCCTGCGACAGCGACAGGCTGTGCATGTAGTCGCCCTCGCACAACCCCTTGGGCAACGCGGTGTACCTGCACCAGTGCGCCAACGCGGCGAACGCGACGGCCTCGCGGTCGAGCACCTCGAACCCGTCCGCACCCGGCCTCAACGCGGCCCGCACCACCGCCTGGGAGTCCTCCAGCGCGGCGTCGTCCAGCAAAGGCACCGGATCACCGCCCGACGTGAACCACCAGAGCCGTTCCACCAGTCGCGACAACGGGTCCACGAGTCTCCCCCGATCGGCACCTCCGCACGCACGAGAGCTGGTTGCATGATCCCATGCCGCGGGAACTGGAGCACTGGCGCGCGAAGGTGGAGGAAGCCGGACTGGGCTTCGCCGACGACCCGATCACGCTGGCCTTGACGCTGGCGCTGCCCGCGCTGTTCCCGGTGCGCGACAGGCGATCCGCGGAGGCGCTGCTCAGCGCGTTGCCGGGGTTCGGGGCCGGGCTGTACGACATCGGCCGCACGGCGGACCTGCTGACCGCGCCGCAGGGACTCGGCACCGCACCTCACGACCCCGTCCACACCGCCGACGTACCCACCCCGCTCGTCCCAGCCGACGAGCTCGTGCAGGAAGCGCTGGCCGCCTACGGCGAACCCGACAGGGGCGCCGACGTGCTGGCCGACGCCCTGCGCGCCGTCGCCGCACCCGACCGTCCGCACGCGGTGGCCGCGCTGTGCCGGCTGTCCGGCGGAACGGGCGTCGCCGCGCAGGCCGCCGATCTGGCGCTGTCACGGGCTTTGACGGACCACCCGGACGACTACGCGATCGCACTGGCGCAGGCGGTGGGGCTGGTCGCCGACCCGAATCAGATCCTCGACCTGCTGCACGACCGCTTTCCGGCGTTGAGCCGCGAGGTCGCCGTCGACGCCTACCTCCGTCTGCCCCGCCACGACTCACGTCTGGGGCCGCCCCTCGCCCAGATCGCGCTGGAGAAGGCGAACCGCGCCGCTTCCGGACCGGCGGGCGCGCGCAGCGCCGTGCTGGACCTCGACCTCGCCCTGATGCTGTCCGGCAGCGAGCAGGTGGAGGAGGCCGCCGAACTCGCCCACCTCGCCGTGGAGAACGCCACGACACCGGACTTGCGGGCTCGCGCGCTCGTCGTGCTCGCCCGGACCACGGCCCGGCTCGGCCACGACTGGTACGCGCGCGAGAAGGCGGAGGAGGCCGTGGCCCTCGCGCGTCCGCTCGGCGACGACGGGCTGCTCTTCGAGGCGCTGCAGACGGTCGTGTCGCGCAACATCGCCGTGCAGAACCCTCGTGCGGTGGCCGCGTCGCTGGAAACCCTTGAGCTGTCCAGGAAATTCGGTCCGGCAGACCAGGCGGTCGCGCTGAGCCTCGCCTGCACGGCACACACCGGAGCGAGAGCGGCCGAGTTCGCCGCCGAGGCCGTGGACCTGCTCCGCGACCTGGCCGACCTCGATCCCGTCCAGTACCGGAAGCTCTACATCGCCGCCCTCGACACGCACGCCACCGCGTTGAGCGACCTGGGCGAGGACGGGTTCGAGGTCGGACAGCAGGCGTTGCTGCTGATCCAGGACCTGCACCGGCACGATCCCGCCACGCACGGCCCGCAGTACGCCCAGGTGCTGCTGAACTTCTCCAACCGGCTGTCCCAGCGCGGTGACCACCTCAACGCGCTGGAGGGCTACCGCATCGCGACCAAGGTGTTCCACGACCTCGTCCAGGAGTCACCGCGGCCCTACGCCGCCCGCTGCGCCACGGCGACCTGGCTGATGGCCACCTGCTTCGCCCGGCTCGACCGCTGGAGCGAGGCCGAGACCGCGATCAGGGGCACGCTCACGCTCCAGCGCGCGTGCGTCGGCGAGTCCCAGCCCTGGGTCATCCCCGACCTGCTGGACTCGCTGGAGTTCCTCAAGTTCTGCCTGTCCCGCGCCAAGAAGTTCGCGGAACTTCCCGCTCTGGAGAAGGAACAGCAGTTCCTGCGGCACGTCCACGCGCGCTTCCGGACGATCAGCGGGCCAGGAGCGTCCGAACGGCCACGGTGATCCACGCGGCCACCAGCGCGCCGTACAGCGCCACCGCGACCGCGGAGAACAGCGCCGACGGAACCCGGACCGCCAGCGCGCTGGTGCCGGTCACCAGGGTGCCGAGCGGGAAGACGAAGCTCCACCACGTCAACGCGAACGGCAGCCCGCGCCGGGCGGTCCGCACGGTCACCGCGGCCGCCAGCGCCACCCACAGCAGCGCGAACCCCCACGTGATCGTCCCGTACAGCACGCCGAACGCGGCCTGGCCTGGCAGCACGGGCACACCGGCCAGCAGGTTCGCGGCCGTGATCGACTGGCCCAGCGGGCCGAGCACGATCCACAGCGTCGGCACGGTCGAGGCCGCGCCCAGTCCGTGCTGCACCAGCCGTTGCCAGATCTGCGGCACGATCACCATCGTCGCGAACAGGCTGACGCCGAACAGCGCGTAGCACCCGAGCACGAGGGCCTGCCGGAAAGCCCCGTCCTGCACGTGTTGCGCCAGAAGGGCTCCAGAGGCGGCGGACACCATCGGCGGCACCACGGGCATAAGCCACCCGGCGAACGCGCGTTCACCGCTGCCGATCATCCGCAACGGCACGAGCACCGACGTCGCCAGCCCGAGCAGCGTGCCGGCCGTCCACAGCGTCCAGTCGAGCGCGAGGGCGGCGGGCAGCCCGATCCAGTCCTTGCCGAGCAGCAACGCGCCGGTACCGACGGTCATGAGCGCCATCGGCGGCGCGCCCCAGAACTGGGCCATCACGGGGTCAGCGAGCTGCGCCCGGACCGTCGACCACGTCCAGCGCCTCAGTGCCGCGACGAGGAGGACGACGAGCAGTGCGGCGTCCAGCGCCCAGACGTACGTGGCGGCGGTGCGCAGGCCGGGCATCGACGCCCCGGCCGTCGCGACGATCCCCGTACCCATCACCGAGGCGAAGAGGTTCGGGCCGAAGGGCGCCGCTCGTCGCACCTCTGGGGCACGGTGTGGTCGAGGTGCGAGAGCGGTCACGACATGACACTCCTCGTGCCCGGGAAGATCCGGTAGGCGGCGATCGCCGATGTGCACATAGGCTGTCCCTATGCCTCTGTCGTCCAGGGTCACCGACCTGACCAGCTTCGACCTCCTGCTGAGCGTCGCCGAGCTGGGCAGCATCGGCCGGGCGGCGCAGGCGCACGGCATGTCCCAGCCCAGTGCCAGCGAACGCCTCAGGACGCTGGAGGGCCGCGTCGGCGTGACGTTGCTCGAACGCACCCCGCGCGGCGCCCGGCTCACCACGGCGGGCCAGCTCGTGGCCGGGTGGGCGGCACAGGTGCTGGCGCGGGCGGCCGACCTGGACGCCGGCATCACGAGCCTGCGCGCGGACCGGCAGAGCCACCTCAGGATCGCCGCGAGCCTCACCGTGGCCGAGTACCTGCTGCCCGCGTGGCTGATCGCGCTGCGGTCCGTCAGCCCGGACACCGCGACGGTGCTGTCGGCGGGCAACTCGGTGCACGTCGCCGAGCAGGTGCTGGCGGGCAAGGCCGACCTCGGGTTCGTCGAGAGCACCGACGCGCCCGCGGGCCTCGCGAGCCGGGTGGTCGCGCACGACGAACTGGTGCTCGTCGTCGCTCCAGGCCACCCCTGGGCCAGGCGCCGCAAGGTCACCGCCGCGAAGGCGGCCGCGACCCCGCTGGTCAGCAGGGAACCCGGTTCGGGCACGCGACAGGCCTGGGAGCACGCGCTGCTGGCCGCCGGCATCACCGAGTCCGCCGGTCCGTTGCTGGAGATGTCGTCGACCACGGCGATCAAGGCGGCCGCGATCGGCGGCATCGGTCCCGCGGTGCTCAGCCTGCACACCGTGGCCGCGGACGTCGCCGCCCGCACGCTGGTGAGGGTCGAGGTCGGTGACGTCGACCTCCACAGGGCGCTGCGGGCGGTCTGGCCGTCCGGCGGGACGTTGCGGGGACCTGCCGCCGATCTGCTGACCATCGCCACCCGGTAGTGGTGTGGCTCGCAACGTCGGCGGCGTGATCCACGCTCAGCAGGGCGCCTCGCGGCACCGCCCCCACGCCCCCATACGGTCAAGTATGAGGACGTGGGGGCGGCACCACGATGCACCCGTCTGACCGCGAATTCCACCGGCAACGTTGCGAGCCACACCACTAGCGGAGGCGGCGCACCACCAGGTCGGCGTTGCGCGTGATCTCCCGTTCGGTGAACTCGCCCTTCACCCACTGCTTCTGCGCGTACAGGCGCGCCTGGTCGGGGTGGTGCGGCGACGCCGGATCTGCGGACTGGCCGTAGACCAGCACCGAACTCATCCGCGGCCCGTCCCGCGTCAGCTCCACGGCCATCACGAAGCTGGTGCCGTGTGGGATCTCCGGCGTGACTCCCGGCCGGGGCGGGCCGGGCACCGAGATGACGTTGAAGCAGCCTTCCGGGCCGCGGCAGCCGTGGATCGGCACGTCCTCGTACCGCTGCACGGCGTCGAGCGGCACGTCGACCGCGACTCCGGCCGCCGCGAACACCTTGACGGTGTCGGCGAACGCCCGCTGCACGCCGGGATCGGCAGCGTTGATGCCACGAGGGGTGTGGACGGGGTCGGCCGGGTCGAACGGCACCTGCCACAACAGCGCGCTCCCCGGCCGTCCGGCGAGGACGAGGAACGAACGCCAGAAGTACGCGCCTCGGCCGCGTTCGCCGGTGTCACCTGTTCCGGACCAGGTCGCCAGGGCCGAGCACGCCGCGCGGACGTCGACCTGGCTGCCGTCCCCGGCGGGCAACACCGGGTTGGCCTCGCACATCGCTACCACCGCCGCACGTCCCTGCTCGGCGGTGAGGTTGCGGTTGCCGAACATCGCTGATTCCAAAGTGGACAACGAGAACCTGTTGTCCCCGATCATGTCCAGCCCGAGGCGGGTGCGCGGAGAGCGTTCGGTGCCGACGTCGCCGACGATGGACGGGTACCCGGTCAGCGGTGCGGCGGGGTTCGTGAGCCACGGGCTGTCGTTCATGTTGCTGACGTGGTCGCGGCGGATCAGCGTGGGCAACCGCTTCGGGCCGAACCTGCCCGGTGTCACGGCGTCGGGATCGCTACCCCAGCCGCAGTCCGACCGGCTGCCGTCGAGGACGACCAGGCCGATGGGCGCGCTGACACCGCACCGGGCGCGCTGCTCGTCGGTGACGTGCGGAACGACCTGGACGTCGCTGTAGTAGGCGGTGCCGGTGGAGTCCGAGGCGAGCGTGTTGACCCACGGCAACGCCTGGTGGCGCACGAGGGCTTGGTACAGGTCGGGGACGCTGCGGGCGCGGGCGACGGCGAGCCACTGGTCGACGACCCGCAGGTTGCCCTGGTTGGCGTCGCGCAGCACGAACGCCGTGCTGTCCGTCCACTGCAGAGCGCGGTCGTCCTCGACCACCGGGCCGTCCGGGGTGCGGTAGAGGGTTCTCGTGGTGCCGCCGGCGGTGACCTGCTCGGCGATCATGCGGTGCGGTTTGCCGTCCACGAGGTAGCTGGTCGGGTCGCCGGGGACGAGCGTGAGCCGGGAGAGCGTCATCGTCTGCGCCTCGGACGCCGTGTGGGTCCAGCCGAGCCGGTCGTTGTGGCCGATGTTGACCAGCGGCACGCCGTACAGGCCCGCGCCGCTGACGTTCAGCTCGCCGGGGATCGTGAGGTGGTGCTGGTAGAAGCGCCAGGTGTCGGCCCAGTCGAAGTGCGGGTTGCCCAGCACCATCCCGCCGCCGGTCGTGGCGTCACGGCCGAGCGCGATGCCGTTGCTGCCGGGGCGTTCCCGCTCGGCCCGTGCCGGTGCGGTGATCGCGGTGCCCGGCGGCTGGGCCGAGACGAGCTGCTCCTGGAACTGCTCGCTGCCGGTCAGGCCCGCCACCTGGTGCACGCGCCGCCACACGTCGATCTCGGTGATCGGCCTCGCCCACTGAGCACAGGCCTCGGGCAGGCCGTTCTGGGCGAGGTAGCGGTTGAACCCGGCCACGTAACCGCGCACGAGGTCGCGAGCCTGCTTCGACGGGCCGCGTCCGAGCTCGCGTTCGACGACGCCGGACTGGTTGAGCCGCCGGTAGTACAGGTCACCGGCCTGGTTCTCGGGCCCGAACCAGCGGGAGCGCTCCGCGGCCAGCGTCACGACGATCTCCGCCATGACACAGGCGTTGTCCTCGGCGAACGCGTAGCCGAGCCCCTTCCCGGCGCCCTCGTAGTCGTGGGCGAGCACGTGCGGAATGCCGTACGAGGTCCGTCTGATCACCGTGCCGCCGTCGGCGACAGCGGGCGGGCTGCTTGTCAGAACTCCTGCGATCACAAGCGACAACGCCATCAACCGGCGCATCTTGGTTCCCCCTATTCGTTGTGCAGAACAGTCGCGATCGAGAGACGCGCCGCTCCCCTGGCGGGCGCGACCGCGCCCAGCACGGCGATGGCGACGCCGGAGAGGGCCAGCAGCGCGAGCTGCGGCGCGTGGTAGACGTTCATGAGGATGTCGACGGCGTCGGACTGGCCCGCGGCCGCCATCAGCGGCACGACGATCTGGTGCGCGGCGATGCCCACCGGCACGCCGATCACCCCGCCGAGCACGCCCAGCCCTCCCATGGACGTCACGAGCAGCACGGTGACCTGACGCGGGGTCATGCCGATCGACTTGAGCATGCCGAGGTCGCGGCGGCGTTCGCGGGCGTTGAGGACGACCGTGTTGAACACGCCGAGTGCCGCGACCGCGCCCAGCACCAGCGTCAGCACGACCGAGGCGCTGATGATGATCACGGCGGTGGACGACGTGCCGTCGCGCGGCGGCAGGATGCGCAGTCCCGGATCGCGGGCCTCGACGGCCGCGGTGAACGCGTCTCGGCCGGCCGTCGTCTGCACGACGTAGGAACTGGCGCGCGCACCGGGAGCGAGAACGTCCATTGTGGACCAGTCGGCGAAGATCTCGTCGGCGTTGTTGGTCAGCACGACCCCGACGATCCTCATCTGCGTCCGGTGTCCCCCGGCCTGCACGGTGATCGTGTCGTTCACCGCGAACCCGCGCTGGTTCAGGAACCTCGACGGCACCGCGACCTGGCCGGGCCCGTCTGGCCAGTGCCCGCTCAGCACGCGCGGCCGGAACACCGCGTCACCGCGGTGGAGGTGGATCGTGGTCTCCTGGGTGCCGCCCGCGACCTCCGCGTCGATCCGGGTGGTCGCCAGCACCGCCTCGACACCGGGCAGTGCGCGCAGCATCGCCTCGGCCTCGGCGTCGCCCAGCCTGGGCTCCGGGTGGTCCTCCCCCGGCAGGCGCATCGGCGGAGCGCCCGCGGGTGGTCCGGCCAGCAGTTCGAAGTTGCCGGTCGTGGTGTAGTCGGGGCGGACCGCCTCGTTGTACGCCGACACCGACGTGGTGAGGCCGGTCGCGAGCGTCACGACCATGACGCCCAGCGCGACCGAGGCCAGCGTCAGCGCGCTGCGGCCGACGCGGGCGAACGGCATCCCGAGGCCGAGGCTGACCGAGCGCGGCAACCGCGTGCCGCTCAGCCATCGCTGGATCCGCAACGCCCGCCCGGTGTGCGCGGTGGTGCCCGCGCTGATCGCCTGTGCCGCGGGAAGTCCGCGTGCGCGCAGGGCCGGGACGAGCGCCGCCGACACCACCAGGAGCGGCATGCCCAGTGCCGCCACGAGGTTCACCCACGGCGCGAAGCTCAACTGGTCGACGCCGAACCCCTCGACGGCGTCCTGCACGACCGGCTTCGCGAAGAGGTTGCCGGCGGTCGTGCCCAGCAGACAGCCCACGACCGCCGGGATCGACACCATCACCAGGTAGACGGCCATGACCTGGTCCGGGGTGAAGCCGATCGCCTTGAGCATCCCGATGTGCCGCAGCCCCGCGACGACCGCGCCGCTCACGACGTTGGCGACGATCAGGACCGCGACGACGAGGCCGAGGATCCCGAAGATCATCAGGAACGGGATGAACACGCCCAGCTCGGACGTCGCCTTGTCCTTGACCGTGAGGTGCGAGAGCGTGCCGAGCAGCCCGTCCCGCGGCAGGGTCGCGGTGAACGCCGTGACGCCCGCCGCCGTGGCGTCGTCCAGCCGGTAGAGCACCTGCAGCGCGTTCGGGCGCAGGGCCTCGACCTGCTCGGGCGTGACCCAGGCGTCGGCGGAGCCCGTGACCGAGCGGGCGAACCCGACGACGGTCAGCGCGGGGAGCCCCGGGAGTTCCAGCCGGAAGCCCACGTCGATGCGGCCTTCGACGTCCGGCGTGCGGTTGAGCACGATCTCGCCGGGTTCGGTGGCCCAGCGCCCCTTCCACACCGAGAGCCGGTCGACCCGGCCACCGGGATCGGCGCGTCCGACGACGGTGAGCGCGCCCAGGTAGACGTTGGAGTCCGCAGTGTCCACTGTGGCCTGCCGGAACGGCCCGGCGGACACCCCGCTCGCCAGCTCGGCCTCGTTCACCTTCTCCGGGTCGAACTCGGCGGCGAGGTGCGCGCCCTGCTGCGCGGCGAAGGCCCGGTCGAACGGCGCGGCCGCCGCCTCCAGCAGGCCCAGCGCCATCACGAGCGTCGCACTGGCCGCGCACACGACGAGGCCGATGACGATCGTCTGGAGCTTCCGGCGCCGGACCGCCGCCCACGACGCCGACCACACCGCGTTCATGCCCGCTCCAAGCTGTTCTCGCGGGCGATCCGGCCGTCCACGACCTCGATCAACCGGGTGGCGCAGCGGGTGGCGAGGCGTTCGTCGTGCGTGACGAGCAGAAGCGTCTGGCCGATCTGGTTGAGGTCCAGCAGGAGGTCCATGACCTGCTCGCCGGATTTGCTGTCGAGCGCGCCGGTCGGTTCGTCGGCGAGCAGCAGCGCGGGTCGGTTCATCAACGCCCGTGCCACCGCGACGCGCTGCCGTTCCCCGCCGCTGAGCTGCGCCGGGTGGACGTTGCGGCGGCTGGAGATGCCGAGCTCTCCGAACAGCTCCAGCGCGCGGGCGCGGGCCTGTCCCGGCTTCGTGCCGGTGAGCTGGGCGGCGAGGGCGACGTTGTCGAGCGCCGACAGGTCGTCCAGCAGGTTGAAGAACTGGAAGATCATGCCGATGCCCCGCCGGCGGAACAGCGCCAGTCCGGTCTCGCTCAGCGCCCCCAGCGCGGTGCCGTGCACGACGACCTCGCCCGACGTCGGGCGGTCGAGGCCCGCGATCATGTTGAGCAGCGTGGACTTGCCGCTGCCGGACGGCCCCATCACCGCGACGGCCTCCCCGGCGCGGACGGTGAGCGACACCCCGTCCAGCGCGACCGAGTCGCTGTACTCCTTGCGCACGTTCGTCAGTTCGACGACTGCGTCTGCGTTCTGCATGGCGGCAATACTGCTGAGCGCCGTGGTCGCGGGCGTCAGCCTGCGGAGGTAACTCGCCGGACCGGGTCATCCCAGGGGTGTAGTGACTGCATCCGGGGTGTGATGCGCGCCTGGTCGCCGCTCTGGGACAGTGACGGGGTGTGGGAGCTGGTGGTGGCCGTCGCCGCCTGCCTGGCCGCCGCGTACTTCGCGGTGCGGCTGGCCGCGGCGCGACGCGCGTACACCCGTGCGGTCGAGGAACGAGGCTGGTTGCTGGAGCGGGAACGGGAGACCGCCGCCCGCGGTGCCGTCGACGCCGAACGGGCCAGGATCGCGCGGGAGCTGCACGACATCGTGAGCCACAACGTGAGCGTGATGGTGGTGCAGGCGGGGGCCGCCCGGCGGGTGCTGTCCTCCGCCGCCGAGGACGCGACCGACGCCTTGCTGGCCGTGGAGAACGCGGGCCGCGACACGATGACCGAGCTGCGGCACATGCTCGGCCTGCTCGCGCCGTCGGCCGACAGCGACGACCTGCTGGCGCCGCAACCGGGTCTGAGCCGGCTGAGCTCGTTGGTCGACCGCATGTGCTTCGCGGGACTGCCGGTGGAGGTGCGGATCTCCGGTGAGCCGCGCCCGTTGCCGTCCGGTGTGGACCTGACGGCGTACCGGATCGTGCAGGAGGCGCTGACGAACGCGTTGAAGCACGGCGACGGGCGGCAGGCGGAGGTGACGGTGCGGTACGCGGAACACCACCTGCGCGTCGAGGTGCTCAACTCCGGGCCCAGCGCACTGTCCGGTGACGCTGTGTCCTTTGAGGACGGACGAGGGCGGGGTCTGCTCGGCTTGCGCGAGCGCGTGGCGGTGCTGGGCGGCGACCTGGACGCACGGCGACGACTCGGCGGCGGGTTCCGCGTCCGGGCGAAGATCCCGATCGGGCAGCCGTGAGCGGGCCGCGCGTGGTGATCGCGGACGACCAGGCGTTCGTGCGCATCGGGTTCCGGATGATCCTCAGGTCGGGCGGTGTCGAGGTCGTCGGCGAGGCGGCGGACGGCGCGGAGGCCGTGACGGCCGTGCGCGACCTGCGGCCGGACGTGGTGCTGATGGACATCCGCATGCCGGGGATGGACGGGCTGGAGGCGTGCCGGCGGATCGTGCGGGAGCCGGGTGGGACCCGCGTGCTGATGCTGACGACGTTCGACCTGGACCGGTACGTGTACGAGGCGCTCACGGCGGGGGCGAGCGGTTTCCTGCTCAAGGACGTCACACCGGAGCACCTCGTCGCGGCCGTGCGGCTGATCGAGACCGGTGACGCCCTGCTCGCCCCGTCGATCACCCGCCGGCTCGTGGAACGGTTCGCGTCCGGCGTCTCCGCGCCCGCGGTGCACAGGGACCTGGCCGCGCTGACCCCGCGGGAGCGCGAGGTCCTGACGCTGGTCGGGAGTGGACGGTCGAACTCCGAGATCGCCTCCCACCTGACGTTGAGCGAGGCGACGGTCAAGACGCACGTCGCCCGCATCTTCGCGAAGCTGGAGCTGCGCGACCGCGCCCAGGCCGTCGTCCTCGCCTACGAGACCGGTCTGGTGACACCCGGCGCGTGACCTCCGTGGTGGCACGGATCCGCCCGGCGGCCCTGGTGGCGAGACTCGGTGCACCAACCCGAGGAGGCGACCATGTACGCGCAGCTCACCTACTTCGACGGACCTCGCGGACCGGAACTGCTGGCCGCCGCGGACTTCGCGGCCAGGGAACGGATCGAGCCCGTCGCCCGGGCGGTGCCGGGCACCATCAGGACCTACGTGCTGAGGAAGGCCGACGGCTCCGAGATCGTGCTGACGATCGCCGAGTCCGAACAGGCGCTCGCGGACGTCGAGACCGCGATCATGGGCACGCACCTGCTGCCCGGCGAGGACGTGGCACTGCTGCCGGGAGCGGACCGGACCGAGATCTACCCGGTCCTGACCGTCGTCGAGCACACCGGGGCGCGGTCATGACCGCCACGCGCACGCTCACCGCCGGCGTCTGGCATGCGGACGTGAGCCGCAGCACCGCGTCGTTCGAGGTCAGCAACCTGGGACGCAGGGCCCGTGGCACCGTGCCCGTCACCGCGGGCACCGTCGAGATCGGCGCGGACGGCGCGTTGCTGGCCGTGCACGGCACCCTCGACCTGGGCGCGATCGACACCGGGATCACCCGGCGCGACCTGGACCTGCGCAAACCGGGCCTGCTCGACCTCGACCGGCACCCCACCATGAGGTTCACCGCCTTGTCCGCGCAGGCGGCCGGCTCCGGCTGGCACGTGACCGGCAGACTCACCGCCCGGGGTGCCGCAACCGAGTTGGACGGCGAGGTCTCGCTGTCCTCTGTGGACGGAGCGGAGGCGGTGCTGACCGCGACCACGCGGCTGGACCGGCGGACGCTGGGCATCCGCGCGCCGCGGTTCCTGATCGGCCGGTACGTCGACATCACCGTGACCGCGGTGATCCGGCCGGCGTGACCCGCGTCAGCCGGCCTGCAGGACGAAGAACAGGAAGTTCGGGGCGCCCGCGTAGAACGCGGACTCCTCCGGGAACAGGTCGCGGGCCTCGGGCAGCGGTGCCGGCTCGCTGATCGCGGAGATCCGGAACCCGGCCGCGGCGAACGCGTCGGTCATGGCGTGCAGCGGCCGGTTCCAGAACGTCACGCTGACCACCTGGTCTCCCACCGGCCACCGGGCGGGGTTGGCGTACGTCGAGAAGTAGTCGGGGCGGCGGCCCGCGAGACGTTCGGCGCAGTAGTCGGCGGCGGGGTGGTTGACGGAGACGATCAGCCTGCCGCCGGGCCGCAGCACGCGCCGCAGTTCGGCGAGCGCCGGGCCCCAGTCCCGGAGGTAGTGCAGCACCAGGGAGGCGATGACGTCGTCGAACGCGGCGTCCGGGAACGGCAGTGGCTCGGCCAGGTCGGCGACCCGCAGGTCCGCGTCCGCGCCGAGCCTCCGCCGTGCCTGCGCCAGCATCCCGGAGCTCACGTCGACTCCGGTCACGATCGCGCCCCGGTCCCGCAGTGCCGCGAACAACGGGCCCGCGCCGCAGCCGGCGTCGAGGACCCGTCGCCCGGCCACGTCACCGGCCAGGGCGAGGGTCGCGGGCCGCTCGTAGTAGGCGTTGGCGAAGCTCTTCTCGTTGTCGGCCGCGTACGCCTCGGCCACGGCGTCGTAGTCGGTCGGCGTGGCAGCGCGCTCCCCCACCGCGTCGAACTCGGCCCTGACAGCTCGCTTCTCACTCACCCACTCGATCTTGCCCGAGACCACCGGTCACCCGACCGCCTCCAGGTCTCCGGCGGAAACCGGCCCACCCGTTGTACCGGTCTTTCGCACGGCCGTGACCGGGACGAACCTCCCGCAGTACCGTTCTGCCTGGCAGACGCACCTGCCAACGATCCCGGTCCTGACATCGATGTCTGGCCGCAGAATTCCTGTCTCGCTTGTCTTGTTGACCGCCCGAGTAACCGGATCGAAGCTTCCTGGCAACGTTGTCAGGACAGTGATCGGAGCTCGCAATGGCGCAGGACTTCGGCAGCGGTGTGTCGCGGCGCAGAGCGTTGACCGCGGGAGGCGGGCTGCTCGCCGGGTTCGGCGTGAGCAGCCTGGTGCTGCGTGTCGCGTCGGCCGCACCGGGGGCGGAGGTGGCGCAGCGGGAGGCCGTCGACCTCGCGTTGTTCCGGCCTGTGTCGGTGTCGTCGACGGACTACGCGGCCACGCCGGGGCAGTTCGCGGTGGACGGTCTCGCGCAGGTCGGCGTGCGGGGCTCCGGCTGGCGCGCCGGGCAGGGCGACGGCCAGTGGCTCATCGTCGACCTGCAGGGTCGCTGCGAGATCAGTTCGGTGGTGCTGACGTTCGAGGCGAAGCCCGGAGACCCGGCGTTCGACGCGAACGCGTCGCGGGCCGAGACCCTCGGCACCGAGATCCTGTCCAGCTACGCGGTGGCGTTCGACCTCGACGTCTCCGACGACGGCCGCACCTGGCGAACGGTCCACCACAGCGAGTCCGGCACGGGCGGCGCGGTCACCGTCCCGTTCACGCCGGTCGTGAAGGGGCGCTGGGTCCGGTTCTCCGCCACGCGTCGCTCGACGGCCAACCCGTTGGGGCTCAACGGCATCCAGGTCTACGGCACCAGCAGGGACAACCGGCCCGCGGTGAAGGGCTGGACGAACTGGCCGGTCCGGAACCACGAGAACCCCGCGCTGACCGTGGCCGCCGACGGCTCGGTGCCGATCGAGTCCGGCTGGGTGCTCACCATGCAGGACTTCGCGCCCTCCGGGGACGGCGCCGCGCTCTCGGGTCCGGACGTCGACACCCGCGGCTGGGTTCCCGCGACCGTCCCGGGCACGGTGCTCGCGTCGCTGGTCGAGCAGGGCCACCTGCCGGATCCGGTGCACGGCATGAACAACCTCCAGATCCCGGAGGCCCTGTCGCGCCACGTGTGGTGGTACCTGCGCACGTTCGGCCTGCCGCGCGGCCTCGACACGTCCGCGGGCAGGCACGTCTGGCTGGAGTTCGACGGCATCAACCACGAGGCCGAGATCTGGCTCAACGGAGCCAAGATCGGCGCACTGAGCAACCCGTTCGGCCGGGCCTCGCTCGACGTCACCTCGACGCTCAGGCGTTCCGGCGACCAGAACCTGGCCGTGCGGATCGCGCCGATGCCGTTCCCCGGCAGCCCCGGCGACAAGGGACCGCGCGGTGAGGCGTGGGTCGGCGCGAACACCACGATGTTCAAGAACTCCCCCACCTACCTCGCGGTGTCGGGCTGGGACTGGATGCCCGCCGTCCGCGACCGCGCGTCCGGCATCTGGAACCACGTCCGCCTGCGCTCGACCGGGGCCGCGGTCATCGGTGACCCGCGCATCGACACCGTGCTGCCCGACAAGAGCACCGCCGAGGTCACGTTCACCGTGCCCGTGCGCAACGTCGAGGCCGCCGCGAAGAGCGTCACCGTCACCGCCGAGTTCGACGGGATCAAGGTCAGCCGGACGGTCACCGTGCCGCCGAACTCCGAGTCCGACGTCGTGTTCGCGCCGTCCACGCACTCGCAGCTGCGCATCAGGAACCCGAAGCTGTGGTGGCCCAACGGCTACGGCGACCCCGTCCTGCACGACCTGACGCTGACGGCCACCGTCGGCGGCGCGGTCAGCGACCGCAGGCAGCGGAAGTTCGGCCTCCGCCAGGTCACCTACCAGTACGACCTGCCGATCACGATCGTCGACGGCGCCGCCGAGCAGACCGTCGAGTTCCCGTTCCAGCAGGCGCGGTACGTCCGGATGCAGGGCCTGAAGCGCGCCACCAGCTGGGGTTTCTCGGTCTTCACACTGTCCGTTGTGGACAGCAAGACTCCGGACGTCGACCTCGCGCGGGGCAGGACCGCGACGGCGTCGTCGGCCGCCGACTGGACCTCGCCCGGCGCCGTCACCGACGGCGACCCGAAGTCCCGGTGGACGTCGAACTACAACGACAACGAGTGGGTGCAGGTCGACCTGGGCGCCACCACGACGTTCGACCGCGTCGTCCTGCGCTGGGAGACGGCCTACGCCGCCACCTACAAGATCCAGGTCTCCCAGGACGGCGACACCTGGACCGACGTGGCATCCAAGGACAACTCCCCCAAGCCGTTGATCATCCTCGTCAACGGCGTCAAGATCTTCGCCCGCGGCGGCAGCTGGGGCTGGGACGAGCTGCTGCGCCGCATGCCCGCGTCACGCGCGGACGCGGCCGTCGCACTGCACAGGGACATGAACTTCACCCTGATCCGCAACTGGGTCGGCTCGTCGTACCGCGAGGAGCTCTTCGAGGCCTGCGACAAGTACGGCATCCTGCTGTGGAACGAGTTCTGGCTCGGCTGGTCGTACGACCCGGCCAACCACGACAAGTTCTTCGCGCAGGCCAAGGACACCGTGCTGCGCTACCGCTCGCACCCCTGCTGCGTGGCGTGGTTCGGCTGCAACGAGGGCAGCCCTCCGTCCTCGGTGGACAGCGTGCTGAAGGAGATCGTCCACACCAACACCGACCTGATGTACCAGCCGAACTCGGCGAGCGGCGTGATCACCGGCGACGGCACGTACCGCTGGGTGGACCCCCGCACGTACGGCACCGGCGAGGCCACGGGCGGGAAGTTCGGGTTCTGGAGCGAGATCGGCCTGCCGACGGTGTCCGTGGTCGAGAGCATGCGCAACCTCGTCGGCCAGGGCAACGCGGGCTGGCCGATCGGCGAGGCCTGGTACCACCACGACTGGTCGGAGAACAGCAACCAGCAGCCCAACGGCTACAAGGCAGCCATCGACGGCCGTCTCGCGCCGTCGAGCAGCCTGGAGGAGTTCTGCCGCAAGGCCCAGTTCGTCAACTACGAGAACATGCGCGCGATCTTCGAGGCGTGGAACTCGCGGCTGTGGAACGACGCGACCGGCGTGCTGCTGTGGATGTCGCACCCGGCGTGGCACAGCACGGTGTGGCAGACCTACGACTACGACCTGGACGTCAACGGCAGCTACTACGGCTCCCGCAAGGGTTGCGAGCAGCGGCACGTGCAGGCCGACCCGACCAGCTGGCAGGTCACGGCCGTCAACCACACCGCGTCGGCGCTGACCGGCGTCACCGTCAAGGCGCAGCTGCACGGCCTGGACGGCAAGGCGATCGGGCAGGCGCAGCAGCAGAAGCTCGACGTGGCCGCGACGTCGGCGAGCAAGCTGTTCACCGTGCCGTTCGACGACGCGCTGCCCGCGTTCCACCTGCTGCGCCTCACGCTCACCGACTCTGCCGGCAAGCAACTCTCCGAGAACACCTACTGGCGTTACCGCACGCCGGAGTCGATGCACGCCCTCAACCAACTGGCCTACACGCAGCTCCAGACCACGTTGAGCACCAACAAGAACGGCTGCACGGCGATCATCCGCAACACCGGAAAGACGGTGGCCGCGATGGTCCGGCTGTCGCTGCGCGAGCGCAACGGCACCGACCGCGTGCTGCCCACCCTCTACAGCGACAACTACTTCTGGCTCCTGCCGGGCGAGGTCCGCACGGTCACGATCGATCCGCGGAGGTCCGTCCGGAATCCACGTCTGCTGGCGGAGGCGTACAACTCGGCGCCGAAGCTGACCTGAGGTCCTCCCTGCCGGGATGCCGCCGCGCCGACCACACCGTCAGCGCGGCGGCACCCAGCCCCACCAGCACCGACGTCCAGATGTTGAGGCGCAGACCGAGGATCGTGTTCGCCTCGTCGATCCGCAACGCCTCGATCCACAGCCTGCCCAGCGTGTAGAGCACGACGTACAGGCCGAACGCCCTGCCGTGCCCGAGGGTGAACCGGCGGTCGGCCCAGATCACCACGCCCGCCGCCGCGAAGGTCCACAGCAGTTCGTAGAGGAACGCGGGGTGGAACGTGCCCAGCACCACGGGAAGCCCGTCCGGACCGACCACCGCACGGCCCGCGTCCAGGTCCCACTGGTGGATCGTGAGCGCCCACGGCAGGTCGGTCGGAGCGCCGTAGACCTCGTTGTTGAACCAGTTGCCGAGGCGGCCGATCCCTTGCGCGAGCAGGATTCCCGGCGCCGCCGCGTCGGCCAGCGGCGGCAATGCGACACCGGCCCGCCTCGCCCCGATCCATGCGCCGAGGGCACCGAACGCGATCGCGCCCCAGACGCCCATCCCGCCTTCCCAGATGTACAGGGCCTTGACCGGGTTCCCGCCGGGGCCGAAGTACGGCTGCCACGACGTGGCCACGTGGTAGAGCCGGGCGCCGACGATGCCGAACGGGACGCCCCAGGTCGCGATCTGGTTGATCACGCCGGGCCTGCCACCTCGCTGGACGTAGCGGCGTTCGGTCAGCCAGGCGGCGACGAGGACGCCGGCGATGATGCAGAACGCGTAGGCGCGGATCGGCACCGGGCCGAGGTGCCAGACGCCCTGGGTGGGACTCGGGATGGCCGCGAGCAGCATCGCGCCAGGGTAGGGAGAAGGGGGCTTGCGCACTGTGAAGTCCGCAGGCTGGACCGGTGGGCAGGGACCCGCGCACTGCGAAACCCGCGGGCCAGACCGGTGACGGCGGGGCCTGCGCACTGCGCGCAGGCCCCCGCCCCCTCAGCTCACCGCGAGGTCACCGGGGCACCACTCCCCCGACGATCGGCAGCACCACCTTGCTGGCGCCCAGCGACACGTTGAGCGAGACACCGCTCGCCGCCGAGTCCGACGCCAGGTAGGCGTTGTGGTTGGTGACGAGCACGATGCCGATCCGGTGCCCTGCCGGGATCATCGCGTCACGGGCGTGCAGCTTCCAGGTGACGTCCGCGGTGGTCCCGTTGGTGGGCAACGGGGTCGCGGTCTCCAGCGACAGCCTGTTCTTGGCGTCGATGGCACCCTTGGTCAGCATCGTCGCCGTGACGGCCTGGATCGAGACGTCCGGCGGCCGGGCGCACCCGGTCTTGTCCCGCAGGTCGTTCTTGCCGCACACCTCGGTGGACAGCTGCAGCGGGCTGCGTTCGGACAGCACGGCCTGACTGCTCGGGCCGTAGTCCACCAACAACGCCGTGAGCGGCGTCGACGCGCGGTTCGACGCGACGCGAACGGTGAGGCTGACCTCGCCCGACAGGCGCGTGTCCTTCGTCAGCGGGGGCGTCACGTAGGCGAGCCGGTTGGTGTTCGCGGTCTCCGGGTTCGCCATCATGCTGGCCTCGCTGATGTTCGCGTTCGCCGCGAGACGTTGCGTGCCGCTCGTGACCGGGGTGGTGGTCAGCGAACCGGACATGCCACCGGACGCGGGACCGAAGTACAGCGTCGTGTCCTGCGTGTCCGGGCGCGGCCACGAGGCGGCCTGCTCCCAGCTGCCGTCCGGCTTCTGCACGTCGGCCATGGGCTCGGACATGATCCCGTTGTCGGCGCCCTTGAGCCAGTGGTCCATCCACAGGCCCATGACGCGCTGCCACTCGGCCTGGCGGAACGAGATGGGGTCGAGGTGACCGCCGCGGTGCAGCCAGATCTTGCGCGGCACGTCGTGGTTCTCGAGTTCCTTCCACCAGCGGCCGAACTGCGACGGCTTGACGTTCCAGTCGGCCTGGCCGTGCACCACGAACACCGACGCGGACGTGTTCTGCGCGCCCGGCCGGTAGTCGCGGGCCTTCCAGAACGACGTGTAGTCGTAGGACTCGTCGCCGTCGTCCGCGGTCAGCTTGTCGAACACCGGCTTGCACTTCGCCTTCTGCGCCGCGCTGACGACGTAGTTGGCGAGGAAGGTCGGGTAGTTGGACTCCCAGCCCTTGTAGCCGATCCCCTGGTCACGCGCGTACTCGTACCAGCTGGAGATCGCCGCGATCGGCACGATCGTCTTGACACCGGGGATGTTCGCCGCGGCCGCCGCGTTGGGCAGCGTGCCGTTGTAGGAGACGCCGAGCATGCCGACGTTGCCGGTGCTCCAGCTGGCAAGCGCTTCCCGGCCGTCCGCGTAGAACGCCTTGGCCCGGCCGTTCAGCCAGTCCACGACCGCGCGGACGCTCGCCGTGTCCTCGGGACCGCCCGTGGTCGGGCAGCCGGTCGAGCGGGAGGTGCCTTGCATCTCCATCTCGACCACGGCGTACCCGCGCGGCACGAAGTACTCGTCGTACCAACGGCCGAAGCCGCGCGGCACGTTCATGGACGACGCGGCCGCCGCGCCCAGCCCGTAGTAGGGGCTGGCCTCCATCACGATCGGCACGCGTTCGGCCGTGTCCGGCCGCATGACGTCGGCGGCGATCCGGTCGAGCTTGCCGTCGGCGTCACTGTCGATCGTGGACTCGACGTAGACCGTTTCGGTGATCGCCGCGGCCGCGGGGGCCGCGGCGGAGACAGGCGTGTGGATCGTCGCGGCCGTGAGCAGGGTGGCCGCGACGAGGTAGACCCTTCGCATAGGTTCCTCCGTCGGAGGGCCCGATGAAGCAGCAGGGGTCGAGCTCGGGCCCTACGAAGGAATCTCACCGAATCCGGAGTGCTCTCCGGTACGGCCGAAAGATCTAAACCAATGCCCGTCTCAGGCCGCGACGAGTTCCTTGTCGCGCTTCGGGGCCTTGGTCTTCGGCTTCTTGTTCGGCAGCGACAGGCGGAACACCTTGCGCCACGCCGAGAAGACCTGCTTGGGCAGCGGGCCGGTGACGTACTCCAGCTCGTACTTCTCGAACAGCGCCTTCACCTTCACCGCGACCTCGGCGTACCGGTTGCTCGGCAGGTCCGGGAAGAGGTGGTGCTCGATCTGGTGCGACAGGTTGCCGGTCATGAAGTGCATGGCCTTGCTGCCGCTGATGTTCGCGGAGCCCATCATCTGGCGCAGGTACCACTGGCCGCGCGTCTCGCCCTTGATCGAGCGGCGCTCGAAGACCTGCACGCCCTCGGGGAAGTGACCGCACATGATCACCGAGTGCGACCACAGGTTGCGGATCAGGTTCGCGGTGAACGTCGCGGCGAGCGTGGTGAGGAACGACGGGCCCGACAGCAGCGGGTGGATCACGTAGTCCTTGAGCACCTGCTTGCGGATCTTGCGGCCCACGGCAGCGGCCCGCGCGCGGAACTCCGGGCGGTTGCGGCGGCGCTTGTGCAGGTTCTTGCCGAGCTCCAGGTCGTACGCGGCGATGCCGTACTCGAAGAAGCAGGCGTTGATGAAGTTCCAGACCGGCTGCCCGAGGTGCATCGGGTGCCACTTCTGGTCCTCGTCCACGCGCATGATGCCGTAGCCGAGGTCGTTGTCCTTGCCGATCACGTTGGTGTACGTGTGGTGCAGCTCGTTGTGCGAGTGCTTCCACTGCTCGGCCGGCGAGACGTGGTCCCACTCCCAGGTGGTGGAGTGGATCTTCGGGTCGCGCATCCAGTCCCACTGGCCGTGCAGGATGTTGTGGCCGATCTCCATGTTGTCCATGATCTTCGCCACGGACAGGCCGGCGGTGCCGATGATCCACGCCGGCGGGAAGAACGAGAACAGCAGGATGCCGCGGCTCGTCAGCTCCAGCTTGCGCTGCGCCGAGATGACCTTGCGGATGTAGGCCGCGTCCTTCTCACCACGACTCGCGATGATCTCGTCGCGGATCGCGTCGAGTTCGCGGCCGAGCTCCTCGATCTGCTCGTCGGTCAGGTGGGCGGTGGGGTCGATGGCGGTCATGAAGCTCGCTTTCGAGGGGAGCAGTGGCTGGGGGTGGGGCCACTTCGCGGGGGAGGAAGGTCTGTGGTGGGAAGGCTCAGCGACGTGGTCGGGTCACGGCGCTAGCGTTCGAGTTCGCAGGGCCCGGCGGCCGCGGACACGCAGGTCTGGACCAGCACGTGGGCGGTGGGGCTGTCCTCGGCCTCGGTGATCTCGCCGGTGCGCAGGTCTCTCACCGCGCCGGACTTCAGCGGCGTCACGCAGCCGAAGCAGATGCCCATGCGGCAGCCCGACGGCATCAGCACGCCGGCCTCCTCGCCGACGTTCAGCAGCGGAGTCGCGCCGTCGGCCTCGACGGTCTTGCCCGTCTTGCCGAACGTGACCTCGCCACCCTCGCCCGCGACGACGACGCTCGGGCGGAACCGTTCGGTGTGGAGCTTCTCGGCGATGCCGTGCTCGGCCCAGTGCGCCTCGGCGGCGTCCAGCAGACCCGCCGGACCGCAGGCCCAGGTCTCGCGCTCGGCCCAGTCGGGCACCAGCTCGTGCAGCTTGGCGACGTCGAGCATGCCGTCGGCGTCGGTGTGCAGCTCCTTGAGCGTGAGCGCCTTGTCCGCGACCAGGTCGTGCAGGTCGTTGCGGAAGATCACGTCTTCCTTGCGCGGCGCGGAGTGCACCATCACGACGTCGGCGAGCTTGGCGTCGCGGAGCATGCCCATCGCGGGCGTGATGCCGCTGCCGGCCGTCAGGTACAGCACCTTCGCGGGCTTGGCCGCGGGCAGCACGAACTCGCCGGTGGCCTGGTCGAGCTGGATGATCGTGCCGGGCCTGGCCTTGCGGACCAGGTGGTTGCTGACCTTGCCGTCGGGGATGGCCTTCACGGTGATCGTGATGCGACCGTCCGCGCGGCTGGTCGGCGACGTCACCGAGTACGCACGCCACAGGCGCACGCCGTCGACGTCGATGCCGATCCGGACGTACTGGCCGGCGACGTGACCGCGCCAGCCCTTGCCGGGCCGGATCACGATGGTCGCGGCATCGTCTGTCTCGCGGTGCACGGCCTCGATGCGGCCGCGCAGGTCAGCGCCCGCCCGGAGGGGGCTCACCAGGTCGAGGTAGTCGGACGGCAGCAGTGGCGTCGTGACCAGCTCAAGGATCTTCCACGCCCTGCTGCGGAGGGCGGCACTCGTCATGTATCCAGCTTGATGCGCCTCAGGGCGTAAAGTCCTGTCCGTAGGACGTGAATTTGAACCTTCAGATTGTTCGCAGGGAACAAATCGTGACTCACGCAATGAGGAGGGCCACCGAACTGGCCCTCGACGAGAAGACAGTGGCCGCCATCCGGGCCGTGCTGAAGACGACCGCCGACGAGGTCGTCCGAGCCATCATCGCCGAGGTGCCCTCGTACGCGAACGCCCTGTCCGGACGCATGGGTGGCACGATCCGCCGCGCCGTTCGAACGGCGCTCGGACACTACTTGGACCTCGCCGGAGGCACCGGCGGAGGCGCCGACGCGAGCGACGCGGCCTACGAGCTCGGCCGGGGCGAGGTGCGCGACGGCCGCTCGATGGACGCCCTGCTCAGCGCGTACCGCGTAGGCGCCCGCGTGGCCTGGCGAGGCCTGGCCGCAGGCGCCGTACCAGCGGGTCTACCTGCCTCCGAGGTGGCGAAGTTCGCCGAACTGACCTTCGCCTACATCGACGAACTGTCCGCCGCGTCCGCCGCGGGCCACGCCGACGAACTGGCCGCGCGCGGCCTCGCCCACGAGCGCCACCTCGAACAGCTGGCCCGCGACCTGCTGGCCGGGGCGAGCACCGAGGTGCTGCTGGCGTCCGCTGGACGTGCGGGGTGGCAGCCTCCTGCCGCGTTGACGGTGGTGTTGCTGCCCGCGTTCCAGGCCAGGCCCGCCTACCGGTTGCTCGATCCGGGCACTTTGGTGCTGGACGACCTGCCTGAGTCCACGGGTGTGTTGATGGTTCCGGAAGCAGACCGGTCTCATCTCTTGCGGCAGCTCATCGGCCGTAACGCGGTCGTCGGGCCTGCGCGTCCATGGATGCGTGCTTCGGCGTCTTACGAACGGGCCGTGCGGGCGCGTTCTCTCTCGCCGGACATCCGGGACACCGAGGAGCACCTCGCTTCGCTCGTGCTGAGCGCCGATCCTGACGCATACGCCGATCTGCGGGCGCGGGCTTTGGCTCCGTTGCTCGAACTGCCCGCCACTTCTGCTCGACGGCTTGAGGAGACGTTGCGGGCCTGGTTGTTGCACCACGGGCGGCGGGAGGAGGTGGCCGCGGCGTTGTTCGTGCACCCTCAGACCGTTCGGTACCGGATGGGGCAGCTTCGGGACCTGTTCCCGGATCTGGGGTCTCCGCAGCGGGTCCTGGAGTTGACGCTCGCTGTTGGGCTGCCTTCGCCAGCGGATTAGTTTTGGCCTGCACTGAAGCTATAGAGCGGAGTTGTGTCAGCCATGAGCTGAGTTGCGTCGTGGGTGGCGAGCTGTGGCTGACCGGCAGCCGCCCTCCTCAGTCGCTTCGCCCGAGCACTGGCCTCTCCCCCGCCAACCCGAGCACACGGCACCCCACTCCTTCCCCACGCTCAACCGAGCGCTCGGCCCCGGTTGGGCGCCACCCGGCAGCGCGACCCCACCGGCGCGCCGCCGTGACGCACACCACACCGCCACGAGAACCCTGGCCCGCGATTCCCACGTCTTGCGGAGTGTGAGAGCCATCCGGGGTGAGCCGGCCGACCTCGACGAGGAGCAGCTCGTGCGACGCGTCGCACGGGGTGATCGGCGCGCGTTCGAGGAGCTGTACCGCCGCACGTCGCCGTGGCTGACCGTGCGGCTGCGCAGGCGGTGTGCCGACGACCAGATCGTGGCCGAGGTGCTGCAGGAGACCTATCTCGCGGTGTGGCGGGCTGCGGACGCGTTCGCCGGGGCCGCCAAGGGCGGGAGTGCCGTGGGCTGGTTGTGGACGATCGCGGCGCGGAGGTTGATCGACGCGTTCCGGCGGCGGGCTCATCACGCCGCGCCTCCGACCGCTGCCGCGCCGGGGACGGTGGCGGCCGCCGACGAGGCGGTGCTCGACGGGGTGGTCGGGGACGAGGTCGGGGACGCGCTGCGGAGGTTGGCGCCCGAGTTGCGGCAGGTGTTGCAGGCGATGGTGCTCGACGGGCTGTCGGTGCGGGAGACGTCGGTGCTGCTCGGGGTGCCCGAGGGGACCGTCAAGACCCGCGCCCGGCGGGCTCGGATCGCGATGAGGGAGGCGCTGGCATGACCGGAGAACCACTCGGCGCGGGAGACGCCGGCATGAGCCGAGGACCAGGCGGGGCGCACCCGAGCGACCAGCTGCTGCAACGCTACGAACAGAACCAGGACGTGCCCGCCGACCAGCTGTGGGCCGTCGAGTCGCACCTGGAGTCGTGCGGGCCGTGCCGGGGCAGGCTCGCGCCCGAGCCGATCGCCGAAGCCGTGTGGGCCGGGCTGGAGCCGTTGCTCGACCGCACGCCGCAGATGCCTCGCCAGCGGGCGTGGCGGCGGGTGCACTCGTGGGTTTCGCCTGCGGCGGGGCCGTGGCTGGCGATGATCCTGCTGGTCACGGCCGCGGCGGTGGCGCTCGACCGGGTCGGGTTCGCGGTCGGGGACCGGGTGTCGCTGGTGTTGCTGGTCGCGCCTGTCCTGCCCGTGCTCGGGGTCGCCGCCTCGTGGGGGCGGGCGCTGGACCCGGCGTTCGAGGTGACCGCCGCGACACCACGGGCGGGGTTGCCGTTGGTGTTCCGGCGGACGGCGGCGGTGCTGGCCGTCACCGTTCCCGGGCTGGCGGCGGCAGGACTGCTCAGCGACGTCGGGTTCGTGCGGTGGCTGTTGCCGTGCCTGGCGTTCACCGTCGGGACACTCGCCCTGGGCACGCTGATCGGGGTCACGCGGGCGGCGGTCGTGCTCATCGCGGCGTGGGCCGTGGTGATCGTGGCGCCGACGATCGCGTTCAGCCGCACGTCCGCAGCGCTGACCGCGGAGGCCGCGCCGGTGTGGGCGGTGCTGCTCGCCCTGAGTCTCGCGGTGCTCGCCGCGCGACGGATGACGTTCACGCGCCTGGAGGCGAACCGATGACCGCGCCCACCACCTACGCCTGGGAGATCGAGGCGAGGGACCTGCGGATCAAGGCCGGCAGGCGGATGGCCGTCGACGGCGTCACGCTCACCATGGGCAGGGGCGTGCACGGGCTGCTCGGCCCCAACGGCGCCGGCAAGACAACGCTCATCCGCACGCTCGCGACCGTCGTCGGACCGGCCTCGGGAGAGCTGTCCCTGCTGGGCGGCATGGACTTGCGCCAACTCCGCCGCAGGGTCGGCTACCTGCCGCAGGAGTTCGGGCACTACCGCCGGTTCACGGTCCGGGAGTTCGTCGCGTACGTCGCGTGGCTCAAGGAGATGCGCGACATCCCGGCGGCGGTGCAGCGCGCGATCGAACGGGTCGGGCTCGCCGACCGGGCCGACGACAGGATGAAGACGTTGTCCGGCGGCATGATCCGCAGGGTCGGCATCGCGCAGGCCATCGTGAACGACCCGGAGATCCTCCTCCTCGACGAACCCACCGCGGGCCTCGATCCCGCGCAGCGCCTCAGGTTCCGCGAGTTGCTGACCGAGATCGGCACCGACGCGTGCGTCGTCGTCTCCACCCACCTCGTGGAGGACGTCGCCGCCGCGTGCACGGACGTTGTGCTGCTCTCACAAGGAAAACTCGTCTTCCAGGGCACCCCGGACCAGCTGGCGACGAAGGGCACCGCGCAGCACGCGGGTGACAGCCCGATCGAACGCGGTTACAGCGCCGTGCTCGCTCTCCCCAACCGCCCCGGAACCTGGTGAGTGTCCCACGTCACACCGATGCGAGAACCGCGTGACCACCTCCGCCGTCTAGCCGGGTGAAGCGGCAATCACTTGAGGGAGAACAGGATGCGGGCGATCGAAGCCGACAGCCTGGTGGTGCGGTTGGGCAGGCGCAACGCCGTGAACGGACTGAGTCTGCGACTCGGCCAGGGCGTGCACGGCCTGCTCGGCCCCAACGGCGCGGGCAAGACCACGTTGATCCGCACGCTGGCGACGGTGCAGTCCCCGACGGCAGGAACGCTGTCGTTGCTGGGCACTCCGGCGAACGGGAAGCTGAAGGCGGTGCGGCGCAGGCTCGGTTACCTGCCCCAGCACTTCGGCTACTACAAGCGGTTCAAGGTGCGCGAGTTCGTCGAGTACCTGGCGTGGCTGAAGGAGATGCCGTCCGCGCAGATCCCGGGAGCCGTGAAGACGGCGCTCGAACGGGTCGGGCTCAGCGACCGCGCGGAGGACCGCATGAAGTCGTTGTCCGGCGGCATGGTCCGCAGGGTCGGCATCGCGCAGGCCATCGTCAACACCCCCGACGTCCTGCTGCTGGACGAGCCGACCGTCGGGCTGGATCCCGCACAGCGTCTGCGGTTCCGCGAGCTCGTCGCCGAACTGGGCAGGAACTCCTGCGTGCTGATCTCGACCCACCTGGTCGAGGACGTCGCCGCGGCCTGCACGGACGTGGTGCTCGTCAGCGAGGGATCGCTGGTGTTCCAGGGAACTCCGTCCGACCTCGCCACGGCGGGCACGAGCGAGCACGTCGGCGACAGCCCCATCGAACGCGGCTACTCGGCGCTCATCAGCGCGAACGCCGGAGGTGCCTGGTGACCGGACTGCGCATCGAACTGCGGCGCTCCACCGCGCTCTGGGCCGGACTGCTCGTACTGGTGTCCGGCACGGGAATGCTCTTGCTGGTCATGACGTCGAACGTGCGGTGGTCGGGCAACTCGACGTCGGCGGTGCTCTCGTTGCGCCTGCCGCTCGCGTACGTGTGGGCGCTCGTGGTCGGGCTGGCGGTCTTCCAGGGCATGCGGGACAGCCGCTCCCGCGTGACCGAGCTGTTCGCCGCGACCTCCCGTCCCGGCTGGGTGCGGCTGGGCACGCTCGCCGCGGCCGTGGCGGGTGTCGTCGCGGTGGCCACGGCGGTGCTGTGCGCCGGACTGGTGGCGAACGTCGCGCTCGGCGGCGGGTTCGTGTCGATCGGGTTCGTCCCGCTCATGGTGACCGTGGTGCTCGCGCTGGCGTCGAGTGTCCTCTTGGGACTCGCGGTCGGCAGGCTCCTGCCGCATCCGCTGACCGTGCCGGTCGCGCTGGTCGGGACGTTCATGGTCGCGACGACGGCCGGGCGGGCGCTCGAAGCCCGCTCCCCCGGCGACGAGATCCCCCGGCTCGCCCTGCTCGCGCCGGTGCTCGACCCGCCGAGCTCCGACCTCGTCACGACCTCGACGTCGGTCGACCTCGGCCAGATCGTGTGGTTCACCGGACTCGGCGTGACGGCGTTCCTCCTGCTCGTCGCGAGGACCAACCTGGGCCGCCTGACCGCGCTCGTCCCCGCGGGGCTGGCCGTCGCGCTCGCCCTGTCGATCATGCCGGCCAAGTACTCCGACGTGCTGGTCTCGGACTCGATCGCGAGCAGGCTCGTCTGCGACGGCGAGGTGTGCGTCAGCCAGGCGCACGAGGACAAGCTGCCCGCCGTCGCCGCCGCGGGACGGGCGGCGCTGGCCAAGCTCGCCGTGCTGCCGGACGCGCCGAAGGAGATCCGCGAGGACACGTCGGCGATGGCTCATCTGACCGCGCCCCAACGAGATCAGCGGATCGTGTACCTGCCGTCGCAGGGCTACCCCCGGCCGCTGACCATGACCGAGGACCAGCTGCGGCTCGAGTTCCTCGCGGGAGGCGGCGTCGCGACCTGCGCCGAGCCGAACTCCTTCAACACCTACGAGGGCGTCGTCCGCTACGTCACCGCCGGCTACTTCAACGGCGAACTGGTCCAGCTGGCGTCCGAACCCCTCATGTGGAACAACGGTCGGCTGCGCACCGAGATCGACCAGGCCTGGCAGCGGTTCCGCGAGCAGCCGGCCCAGGAGCAGCTGAACCGCGTCGCCCAGGCCCGGCGGATGCTGCTGACGTGCGAGGACTCCGAACGCGTGCTCGGCGTGCTGAAGGACGGGCGATGAGGCCGTTCGCGCTCTACGCGCGATCTCGTGGAGTGCCCGCCGCCGTGGTGTTCCTGCCCGTGGTGGTGCTCATCGCCTGGTCGGCGCTGAACACGCCCTGGACGCCGCTGAGCGCGTCGTTGACGAGCCTGGCCGCCGTCCTGGTGGCCACGGTCGGCCTCACCGGCCAGGACCCGGAGCTCGACCGGTCGACCGCCTTTCCCTGGCCGCTCTGGAGGTTCGGGCACCTGCTCGTGGCAGCGGTGCTGGCCGCGGCCTCGGTGCTGCTGGTGCAGGAACTGGGTCAGCAGCCGTTCCCCGCCGCGTTCGTCGTGCGCGACACGGCGGGGATGATCGGGCTGGCCGGGCTCGCGGCCGCGGTGGCAGGAGCCCGGTTCGCCCCGGTGGCGCCGGTGCTGTGGTGGGCGGTGGCGGCGATCATGCCGCCGGCCTCGTCGGTGACGGGCCGGATCGTCACGTGGCCGCTCGGCTCCCCGGACGACGCGCTGACGTCGTGGACGGCCGGAGTGCTGTTCGTGAGCGGGATCGCCGCCTACAGCGCACGCGGCGGGCGTCGCTGACCTACGACAGGTCCTCCAGCGCGATGTAGTCCGCGATCGCCTGCTGTCCCGCGATGTTCACGTGCACGCCGTCACCGGTGTCGTACCGCGGCTCGATGCTGTTCGGCCTGACCGGGTCCTTGAGCACCTGGTCGAAGTCCTGCACCGACGCGCAGGTGTCCGAGCAGTCGCCGCCGCGGCGCACGAACTCGTTGACGGTGTTGCGGTCGCGGTTGTTCTGGTCGCTGTAGCCGGGCCGGGGCGTGATCGGGGTGACGTGCACCGCGATCCCGGCCTGGCGCAGCCGCTGGAACACCGTGCGGTAGCTGGTGAGGATGCTCTCGGCGGTGCAGCCGTTCGCCAGGTCGTTCGTGCCGTAGTAGTAGATGACGTCGGTGACGCCGTGCAGTGCGAGGACGTCCCTTTGCAGGCGTGACAACGCATCCAGGCCGGCGACTCCGCCAGGGCTGTTCGGGCAGACGGAGCTCGTGGTGCCGTTGATCCCGGCGTTGGCGACGGCGATCTGGGGCCGCGAGGAGGCCACGATCCGGCGGGCCAGCAGGTCGCTCCAGCGCTTGTTGGTGCCGAGCTCGGTGCACCCCGGCCCGCAGTTCGTGCTGCCCACGCCGTCGACGACCGAGCTGCCGAACGACACGGCGGTCCCGGTCAGCTGGGGGTTGAACACGTCGACCGCGCTCACGAGGTAGGTCGACTGGACCTTCTCCGTGTAGGCGGCGCCCTCGTCGGTGGTGTGCGAGCCGGAACCGGCCGGGGTCAGGTAGTTCTCGCGGAACGCGGCCTCGTGCCTGCCCGGCACGACGTCGCCCGCGACGAACATGCTGACGGCGAGGTCGGTGTCCGGCCTGGTGGTCAGCGGCGTCCCGTCGCTCCACACCTCACCCCCGGCGGGGATCGTGACCGTCCGGCTGCCCTTGAACGTCACGTCGCGCGTCTGCGCCACCGTCGCGCCGCCGGTGCTCACACCGACGGTGGTGTGGTCGACCGTCAGGGGTTGCGTGCCGAACGTGTTCTGCAACCGGATCCGGACCGCGCCACCACCCTGGCTCAGGTGCGTGATCATCCGCATCGACCGGTCGTGCAGGGTGACGGGCGCGAGCTGCTGCTGCGACGCGGCCCACGAGGTGAACCAGACAGGACGGTGGGCCGAGGCCGACGGCGTCACGAGCACGCCCGCGGCGAGAACGATCGACAAGATCGCAGGGATTCTCATGTCCCCGGTTCTTACCGCTTCGTGACGATCACGTCACGTCTCGTAATCCTCCGGTAAGGGTCAGGTCACCAGGCCGCGGCGGTAGGCGTAGACCACGGCCTGCACCCGGTCGCGCAGGTCGAGCTTCGTGAGGATGCGCGACACGTACGTCTTGACCGTCTCCTGGCTGATCACCAGGGCGGCGGCGATCTCGCTGTTGGACAGGCCCTCCGCGATGAGCCGCAGCACCTCCAGCTCGCGCGGCGCCAGCTGGGTCTCCCCCACCTCGTCCAGCGGCCGGATGCGCGCGGCGAACCTGCCGACCAGCTGCCTGGTCACCTCCGGCGCGAGCAGCGCGGCCCCGCTCGCGACCGTCCTGATGCCCTGCAGCAGCTGCGACGGCGGCGCGTCCTTGAGCAGGAACCCGCTGGCACCCGCCCGCAGCGCCTCGTAGACGTACTCGTCCAGGTTGAACGTCGTGACCACGAGGACCTTGACGGGATCGGGAACGCCGGCGCCCGCCAGCAACCGGGTCGCCCCGATGCCGTCGAGCACCGGCATCCGCACGTCCATCACGACGACGTCCGGCCTCAGCCGCCCGGCCAGCTCGACCGCCGCGCGCCCGTCCCCGCACTCCCCCACGACCTCCAGGTCGGGCTGGGCGTCGATGATCGTGGCGAACCCGGTGCGGATGAGTGCCTGGTCGTCGCACACCAGGACGCGCACGGTCACGCCGGACTCCCCGCGGGAATCCGTGCCGTGACCACGAAACCGCCGTCCCGCTGCCCCGCAGAGAACTCGCCGCCGAGCACGTCGACGCGTTCGCGCAGCCCCGCGAGGCCGCGCCCGCTGCCGCCGACCGAAGCGGACGACTTCGCGCCCTCGGTGCCGACCTCCACCGTGATGTCCCTTTCGCCGTAACGCACGTAGACGTTCGTCGGGTTGCCGTGCGCGTACTTCAGCGCGTTCGTCAACGCCTCCTGCACGACCCGGTACGCGACGGCCTCGGCGCTGCCCGCGTCCCGCGTCGCCTCACCTTCCTCCGCGAACTCCACGGGCTGCCCGGCCAGCCGGGTCTGCTCGACGAGCGTGCGCAGATCACCGACGGCCTCCGCGCTGTGGTCGGGGTTCAGCAGGTCGAGCAGGTGCCGCAGGTCCGTCAGCGACCGCCGTCCGGTGTCCGTGATCGCCTGCAGCGTCTGGTCCAGCCGGTCGGGCGCCGCCGTCAGGTACCGCGCGGCCTCCGCCTGCACCACCATCGCCGTCACGTGGTGGGTCACCACGTCGTGCAGCTCGCGGGCGATCAACGTCCGTTCCGCGACACGGGTGGACGCGGCGACGTGCCGGCGGCGTTCGGCCTCGGACTCGCGCGAGAGCCGCAGCCACGCGCCGATGGCCCACGCGGCGGCGAGCGCCAGGTAGAAGGTGACGAACCCGGCCACGCCCTCGGTCGATCCGTTGAGCTCCAGCGCGACGGCCAGTCCGGCGTAGCCCGCGGTCAGCGCGATCACGGTGGTGCGCCGATGACGTGACACGTGCAGACCGGCGCTGATCAACGCGATCGGCAGCGCTGTCCCGGCGACCGTGTGATAGCCGCGCAACTGGTCCACGACGAACGCGACGGACACGAGCGCGAGGCACACCAGGGGCCACTTGCGGCGCACGACCAGCGGCAGGCACTCGAAGGCGATGACCGCGATCGCGAGCAGGTCGAACGGCCGGTTCGGCAGCCCGCCGAGCTGGGTGCCCTTGTCGTGCAACGCGGGCACCACCGACCCGAGCGCGAGCAACAGCGCGAGTGGCGCGTCCTGGACGCGCACGTCCCAGCCGCGCCACCGCTGGAGGCTGATCACGCGTCGAGCGTAGCGGCCGACGCGGCACGGCCCCGGCGCGGCACGAGGTTCCCGCGCCGCTTGGCCAGCCACAGGAACGCGACCGTCACGACCACACCCGCCAGCACCGAGTACGCGCTCGCCTCGGGTCCGAAGTCGCCGCCGGTCAGGATCGCCGGACCGGACGTGACGCCGTCCAGCAGCCCCTGCGGAGCGTCCTGCCCGGACACGCTGGTGCTGAAGATGCCGCCCTGGGCGAAGTTCCACGCGAAGTGCACGCCGATCGGCACCCACAGGTTGCGCGTGGCCACGTAGGCGGCGCCGAGCATCAGCCCCGCCTCGATCGCGATGGCGAGCGAGCTCCACACGGTGGCGCCGGGGTTGGGCAGGTGCGCGAACCCGAACACCAGCCCGCTCAGCACCAGCGCGAGCCACGTGCCGATCTTCTCCTCGACGATCCGGAACAGCACGCCGCGGAACAGCAGCTCCTCGGTCACCGCGACCGCCACCATGAACCCGAAGATCGCGATCGTCCCGGTCACCGATCCCATTCCGCGCACCTCGTACCCGCCGAGGAACGCGATGTTGAGGATCACCGCCCCGAACATCGCGAGTCCGATGAGGACACCGCGGCCGAGCGCGCCCGGAGCGGTCCTCAGCGAGACCTCGGTGGGTTCGCGGTGCTCAGTCTTGCGGACGATCCAGGTGTAGGCGGCGAGTGCCAGCGCCGCCGCGAGGAACCCGGCGACCAGGGTGAGCGGCCAGTTCCAGCCCAGGGCCTGCACGCCGGTTCCGCCGGCCCACGACACGACCGCCACGACGACCAACTGCTTCAGAAATCGCATGACCGGAAAACTAGGGATTTCAGGCGTTCGGAACGTCCCCGCTCGGTGGACATTCGCGTGTAGCTCTCGCGGGGGACAACTTCAGGGCCTCGGACAGCCAGACGAAGGGCATGAAGTCGAACCCGGCGCCGGCCGTTCCGTTGATGACGCCCACCAGCGACTGGTAGCGGGTGTGCGGGTCCTGAGGCCTCTCGAACTCCGCGAGCGACTCCAGGTGCAGCTCCTCGACGCGCAGCGCGTCCACGGCCAGCCGCTGCCGGAGCTCGGGACTGTCCGGTTCCCGCGTGTACTCGCGCATGTGGTCCGCGTAGAGGTCCGCGATCTCGCGCGCCTGCGGCGAGTCCACCGGCACCCCTGCCTTGCGCGCCTGGTTCGCCCGCTCCAGGATCGCGCCGCCGCGGTCGAACGAGCCCAGCACCTCCGGGGACATCATCACCTGGGCACTGGGCGTGGACACGGT
Organism: Lentzea sp. NPDC058436; assembly: GCF_042721515.1. Classification (NCBI taxonomy): domain Bacteria; kingdom Bacillati; phylum Actinomycetota; class Actinomycetes; order Pseudonocardiales; family Pseudonocardiaceae; genus Lentzea; species Lentzea sp. NPDC058436. The sequence continues at coordinate 740,488 of NZ_JBHXLF010000002.1, read as the reverse complement.
CTCGTGCAACTGCTGGTGGACCGCGCGGCGGAAGTCGTCGTCCTGCAACAGGTTCGCCAGCTCGATCCACGCCTCCAACTGCTCGGTGCTCGGCTCGTCCGGCAGGATCGGCCGTTCGCTGCGCAGCATGTCGAGGAAGGCGGGAGTGGCCGCGAGTCCGTCGCTGATCTCGTTCCAGAAGTCGTCGATCAGCCGCTCGCGGTCGGCGTCGGACAGCGTGACGAGCTTGTGCAGCAGGATCACCTGCTCGGCCTCGGTGTGCTGGCGGGCGATCGTCCTCAGCACCGCCTGCCGGGACCGGATCCGCCGCGCCTGGTCGTCCAGACGGGACAGGTGCGCCGTGGCCAGGTCGGTCAGCGTCACGCTGCCGTCCAGCAGCCGCCGGATGTCGTCGAGACCAGCGTCGAGCTCGCGCAGCGTGCTCACGAACTCCAGCCGCGCGATGGCGTGCACGTCGTAGAGCCGATGCCCGGCGGCGGTGACGCTCGCGGGCGCCACGACCCCCTCGTCGGAGTAGAACCTGATGGCGCTGACGCTCAGCCCGGTGCGGCGCGCCACCTCACCGATCGCGTACAGCCTGTTGTCGTCCATGACGCCTACGATCAAACCTCAAGCCGGTTGAGATGCAAGCCACGATCGGCTTACTTGAGCATTACTATCCCTTTACCTATGCTGTCCGGCGAGGGGAGTACTTCCCAAGCGCCTGCCCGGTCAGTACGGACATCCCCAAGGTGTCCTCGGGAGGCCGCCCGGCCTCGGCTTCGGGTGAAGGAGACCTCGAACGATCGTTGTTCGAGGAGGTCCTGTGCCCGTGGAATCCGTGGCATCGCCCGCACTGTGGTTCGTCAGCATCGCGGTGCTGCTCGGTCTGCTGGTCGTCGACTTCCTGGTGACGCGGCGCCCGCACGAGGTGTCGATCAAGGAAGCGACCGGCTGGTCGATCTTCTACCTGGCGCTGCCGTTCGTGTTCGGCCTCTGGCTGTGGTTCGAGTTCGGCAGCGTCCAGTCGATCGAGTTCGTGACCGGGTTCGTGGTCGAGAAGTCCCTGTCGGTCGACAACCTGTTCGTCTTCATGCTGCTGCTGGCCGCGTTCAGCGTGCCGTCGGAGATCCAGCAGCGGGTCCTGCTCTACGGCATCGTCGGCGCACTGGTGCTGCGCGGCGTGTTCATCGCGGCCGGCGCGGCCATGCTCTCGGCCGGCACCTGGGCGTTCCTCGTGTTCGGGCTCGTGCTCTTCGCCTCCGCCGTGAAGATCCTGCAGTCCGCCCTGTCCGGTGAGCCCGCCGAGAAGGACACGTCGAAGATGCGCTCGGTGCGGCTGCTGCGCAGGCTGATGCCGGTCACCGACGACTACCGCGGCACGAAGATGGTCGTCCGCGAGAACGGCCGCCGCGCCCTCACCCCGCTCGCGATCGTGGTGGTGGCGATCTTCGCGACCGACGTGGTGTTCGCGATCGACTCGGTGCCCGCCGTGTACGGCATCACCGAGGACCCGTACCTCGTGTTCGCCACCAACGCGTTCGCGCTGCTCGGCCTGCGCGCGCTGTACTTCGTGCTCCAGTCCGTGCTGGCCAAGCTGGTGCACCTCAACCACGGTCTCGCGATCATCCTGGCGTTCATCGGGCTGAAGCTGGTGCTGCACTGGGCCCACGGCGTGTGGCCCGCCGTGCCGACGATCCCGACCCCTGTCTCGCTGGGCGTCATCGTGGTGACCCTGGGCGTCGTCACCCTGACCAGCCTCCGCTCCCGCCGCAAGGAACCTGTCAGTTTGGACTGATGGCCATGGCCACCGCGCGTTTGCTCGATTTCCTCGTCGACGTCGGCGTGACGCTGCTCGTGCTGACCGCGCTGGTGGTCGCCTGCGCGGTGCTGGTCTCCCGGCACTGACGCTCCCACGATTACGGACACTTGTCCGTTATCGTGGGAGCATGCCTGCTCGCCCTGACACCGGCCCCGACTTCATCGAGGCGCTCGCCCGCGGCCTGGACGTGATCCGCGCGTTCCAGCCGCTGCGTCCGGTGATGACGCTCAGCGAGGTCGCCGCGGCCACGGACCTCGCGCGGCCGACCACGCGCCGGATCCTGCTGACGCTGGTCGAGCTCGGGTACGTGCGGCAGGGCGAGACCGGGTTCGCGCTCACGCCCCGGGTGCTCGACCTCGGTGTCGCGTACGTGCGGTCGATGGGCCTGTGGGACGTGGCCCGGCCCCACATGGAACGGCTGTGCGCCCGCACCAACGAGTCCGTGTCGATCGCGCAGCTCGACGGGTCGGACATCGTCTACGTGGCGCGGGTGGCCGTGCCGAAGATCGTCACGCTGTCCGTGCAGATCGGCACGCGCTTCCCCGCTCTGTCGACCTCGCTCGGGAAAGTGCAGCTCGCGGCGTTGCCGCCGGCTGAGCTGGAGGCGACACTGGCGCAGCCCACGCGGTCGGGGCTGACGTCGCGATGGCAGCCGGACGAGGCCGAGCGCGACGCCGAACTGCGGGACGTGCGGGCTCGCGGGTGGGCGATGACCGACGAGCAGCTCGCGCTGGGCATCCGGTCGGTCGCGGCACCGCTGCGGGACGGGAACGGCACGGTCGTCGCCGGCATCAACGTCAACTGCCACGCGTCGGAGACGTCCGTCGAGCGGATGGTCGAGCACCACCTGCCGCTCCTGCTGCAGGTCGCAGGCGACATCAGCGCCGACTTCGCCCGGCTCGGCACGGTGCCGCACGAGGTCGTCGCGTCCTGAGGGCTTGACCCCGGACGGCAGAAGGTTGAGGATTCAACGGACACCTGTCCGCCAGACGGTCAAGGGAGTTCCCGATGAGTTCCGTCGTCCTCAGAAACGGCACCGTCCTGACCATGGACGGCCGCCAGCCGCTCGTCGACCACGACGTCCTGGTCACCGGTGACCGGATCGCCGCGATCGGGCCACGACTGGAGGTGCCGGAGGGCACCGAGGAGGTCGACGCCTCCGGTGGCATCGTCATGCCGGGCATGATCGACACGCACCGGCACATGTGGCAGACGGCGATGCGCGGCTACGGCGCCGACTGGACGCTCACGCAGTACTTCGTCTGGTACTACCTGGAGTGGGGCAAGGTCTTCCGGCCGCAGGACATCCACGCTGGCAACCTGCTGGGCGCGGCCGAGGCGCTCGACGCGGGTGTCACCACGACCGTCGACTGGTCGCACGGCCTGCAGACCACCGACCACGCCGACGCCGCCGCCGACGCGTTGCAGGCGATCCCCGGCCGGTTCGTGCTGGCGTACGGGAACATCCAGGACAGCCCGGCGAACTGGACGGCCACGCCCGAGTTCCGCGACTTCGTCTCCCGCCGCGTCACCGGCGACGACATGCTGGGCTTCCAGCTCGCGTTCGACGTCACGGGCGACCCGTCGTTCCCCGAGAAGCCCGCCTTCGAGGTCGCGCGGGAGCTCGGCGTCCCCGTCACGACGCACGCCGGCGTGTGGGGCGCGACGAACGACGACGGCATCAGGCTGATGCACGACAACGGGTTCATGACGCCGGAGACGATCTACGTGCACGCGGCGACGTTGTCCGCCGACTCCTACCACCGCATCGCGGCCACCGGCGGGTCGATCTCCGTGTCGACCGAGAGCGAGCAGAGCGCGGGCCAGGGCTACCCGCCCACCTGGGCGATCCGCGAGCACGGCATCCCGGTGTCGCTGTCGATGGACACCTCGGTGTGGTGGAGCGGCGACCTGTTCTCCGCGATGCGCACGACGCTGGGTGCCGACCGGGCGCGGGCGCACATGGCCGCGCACGCCAACAACGACACCGTCACGCACGCGGCTCTCCGGGCCGAGCAGGTCGTGGAGTGGGCGACGCTGGGTGGCGCACGCGCGTTGGGCCGCGCCTCCGACCTGGGCAGCCTCGAAGTCGGCAAGAAGGCCGACATCGTGTTGCTGCGCAACGAGAACTCCCCCGCGATGTTCCCGATCCTCAACCCGTACGGGCACGTGGCGTTCCAGGCGCAACGGTCCGATGTGGACACCGTGATCGTCGACGGGAAGATCGTGAAGCGCGACCACAGGCTCGTCGGCGTTGATCTGGGCTCGATCCGCGCGCAGGTCCAGGACACCGTCGACCACCTGCGTTCCGAGCTCGGCGAGGAGGCGTGGGCGAAGGGCATGAACCCCGACATCCCGGAGTCGAAGGTGCTGGACAACCCCTACACGTACACCGAGTACCGCGGCGACACCAGGACGTCCGTCTGATGGGTCCGCTCGAAGGCCTGCTGGTAGCCGACTTCTCGCGCGTGCTGGCAGGCCCGTACGCGACCATGCTGCTGGCCGACATGGGCGCCGAGGTCGTCAAGGTCGAGGGCCCGAGCGGCGACGAGACCCGCACGTGGATGCCGCCCGTCCGCGACGACGTGTCCACCTACTACCTGGGCGTCAACCGCGGCAAGCGGTCGATCGCGCTCGACCTGCGCGCCGAGCAGGACGCCGCGCTGGGACGCGAGCTCGCCCGGCGCGCGGACGTGGTGATCGAGAACTTCAAGCCCGGCGGCCTCGCCAAGTACGGGCTCGACCACGCGTCGGTCAGCGCGGACAACCCCCGCGTGATCTACGCGTCGATCACCGGTTTCGGCTCTGGGGAGGGAAAGCACGTCCCCGGCTACGACCTGATGGTGCAGGCGATCTCGGGCCTGATGAGCCTCACCGGCGACCCGGACGGGCCGCCGTACCGCGCGGGCATCTCGGTGTTCGACGTGATGGCGGGCAACCACGCCGTGATCGGCATCCTCGCGGCGCTGCGGCACCGCGACGCCACCGGGCAGGGGCAGCTCGTCGAGGTGAACCTGCTGTCGTCCGCGCTCACGGGGCTGGTGAACCACAGCTCGGCGTACGCGGCCGGCGGGGTCGTGCCGTTCCGGATGGGCAACGCGCACCCCAGCGTGTTCCCCTACGAACCGCTGCCGACCGCCGACAACGACCTGATCGTCGCGGCCGCCAACGACGGCCAGTTCCGGCGGCTGTGCGAGGTCCTCGGACTGCCCGAGGTGCCGGACGACCTGCGGTTCGCCCGCAACGCCGACCGCACGCGCAACCGCGAGGAGCTGCGGCCGTTGCTGCTGGAACGCCTGCGGACCCGAGGCGCGGTCGAGTGGTTCGACCTGCTCGTGGCGGCCGGGGTGCCGTGCGGGCCGATCAACACGATCGACGGCGGTTTCGCGATGGCGGAACGGTTCGGGCTCGACCCGGTCGTGGTGGTCGGGGACGTGCCGACGACGCGGCACCCGATCCGGTTCTCCGAGACACCGGCGGTGTACCGGCTGCCGCCGCCGGGGCTGGACGAGCACGGCGAGGAACTGCGGAGCTGGCTGAAGGAGGACCGTGACGGTCTATGAAACGGCGCTCGGCGCATCCACGCCCGACACGATCACGTTGCTGGGCAAGGACCTCGCGCGTGACGTGATGGGCAGCGTCGGGTTCGGCGAGCTGGCGTTCTGGCTCGCCACCCAGCGCAGGCCGAGCCCCGGCGAGACGCGGTTGTTCGAGGCGGTGCTGGCCGCGCTGGCCGACCACGGGTTCACGCCGACCGCGATCGTCAGCCGCCTCACGTTCCTGTCCGCACCCGACTCCGTGCAGGGCGCGCTCGCGGCGGGGTTGCTGGGCGGCGGTTCGCGGTTCCTCGGCGTCACCGAGGACTGCGGCCGGTTCCTCAACGCCGTCGTGAGCACCAGCGACTCGACGGACTGGGACGCGCTCGCTCTGGAAACGCTGAAAGCGCAAGGAAAAGCACGCATCCCCGGTCTCGGGCACCACGTGCACAAGAACGGCGATCCCCGCACACCCCGGCTGTTCGCGATCGCCGAGGAGGAGGGCCTGGTCGGGCCGCACCTCTCGTTGTTCGCCGCGATCGGCCGCGTGCACCCGCAGGTGCTCGGCAAGACGTTGCCGCTCAACGGCGCCGGCACGTGCGGCGCGGTCCTCGCCGACCTCGGCCTGCCGCTGGAACTGCTGCGGGGCTTCGCGTTGCTCGCCCGCACCGCCGGCCTGATCGGGCAGCTCGCCGAGGAGCTGCGCAACCCGGTCGGCAACCAGATCTTCCTTTCCGTCGACACGAACACCAGGTCCGTCGCACCCGTCGAGGAGTGAGCAATGCAGCTCGTCACCGAGGACAACATCACCGCGCTCGCCGAGCAGCGCTGGGCCACCGCGAAGGACCCGCGGACCGCGCAGCTCATGACGGCGCTGGTCCGGCACCTGCACGACTTCGCCCGCGAGGTGCGGCTCACCGAGGCCGAGTGGATGGCCGCGATCGGGTGGCTCACCGCGACCGGGCAGATCAGCGACGCCAAGCGCGAGGAGTTCATCCTGGCCTCGGACGTGCTCGGCCTGAGCATGCTGGTCGTGCAGATGAACCACCGGTTCGCCCCGGCGGCGACCCCGGCCACCGTGCTCGGCCCGTTCCACATCGACGGCTCCCCCGAACTGGGCTTCGGCGGTGACATGTCGGACGACGTGGACGGAACTCCGCTCTACCTCACCGGAACCGTGCGGTCGCTGGACGGCACCCCGGTCGCCGGTGCCGTGCTGGACGTCTGGCAGGCCGACGCCGAGGGCGCGTACGAGGCCCAGCTGGAGGTGGACGAGGCGCGGTTGCGCGCGAAGTACCGGGCGGAGCCGGACGGCACCTACTGCGTCCGCACGATCACGCCCAAGGGGTACTCGATCCCGATGGACGGGCCGGTCGGCACGTTGATCGACCAGACCGAGATCAGCCACTTCCGGCCCGCGCACGTGCACTTCCTGCTCACCGCCGACGGTTTCGAGCCGCTGATCACGCACCTGTTCGAGGAGGGCGCCGAGTACCTCGACAGCGACGTCGTGTTCGGCACCAAGCAGGAGCTCGTCGTCAGGTTCGTGCCGCGCGAGCCCGGAGTCACCCCGGACGGCAACGTGTCCGAGGTGCCCTGGGTGCTCGCCGAGTACGACTTCGTGCTGCAGCCGTGCGCGCCGCGGTAGTCGTTCGTCCCGGTCAGCCGCCGTCGCTCGCTGACCGGGGCGAGCCCTCCGCCGCACCCGGTGAGGTCGTCGTCGACGTCCTCGCCGCGCCGATCACGCCGCTGGACCTGTTGTGCGCCAGCGGAACGTCGTACTTCGGCGTACCCGAGACGCCCTATGTTCCCGGCGTGCAGGGGATCGGGACGGTCGACGGCCGGGTGGTGTGGTTCCCGACCAGTGCCGGGATGGCGCCCGGCGACGGCAGCATGGCCGCGAAGGCGTTGGCGCGTCAGGAAGATCTGGTGTTCCTGCCGGACGTCGACCCCGTCATGATGGCGGCGCTCGGGCTCTCCGCCGTCGCCGCGCACATGGCGTTGACGTGGCGCGGCGAACTGGCCGAGGGCGAGACCGTGGTCGTGCTGGGATGCGGCACGGTCGGTCAGGCCGCGATCCAGCTGGCCCGCCTCGCCGGCGCGGGCAAGGTGGTGGCGGCCGCGCGGTCACCGCAGGCACGCCACCGCGCCAAGCGGGCGGGAGCGGACGTCGTGGTCTCGCTGGAGGACGTCACCGAGGCCGCCGAGGGCGCGGACCTGCTGCTCGACCCGTTGTTCGGGCCTCCCGCCGCCGCGGCCGCCCGTGCGTTGCGCCAGGGCGGCCGGTGGGTGAACCTCGGCGGATCGGCCGGCGAGACCTGCCCGATCACCTCGTCCACAGTGCGCAGCAAGTCGTTGCGGCTGTCCGGCTACACGAACAACGAACTGACGGTGCGGCAACGGGCCGAGGCCGTGTCGGTCGTCGCCCGGTACGCCGCGGACGGCGAGCTGAGCGTCGACCACGAGGTCGTGCGGCTGGACGGCGTCACGGACGCGTGGCACCGCAACGATCACGGCCGGGTCGTGCTGGTCATGTAGTCCCGCACCTTCTTGAGCGTCACCGGGTCGTCCATGCCGCCGCCGTGGCCGACCCGGTCCGTGACGACGTGGATCGCCTTGTGCCCCAACTGGCACGCGACCCCGTCCGCCCAGGCCCTGGGCGTCGCCGGGTCGAGCGAGTTGCTCAGCAGAATCGTGGGGTTCGCACTGCGCGAGGACACCGGCTTCGGCTGCCCCGTCCGCGGGCCGCCCACGCAGATCGCCGTGTAGTTGCTGGAGTTCGTCGAGTACCCGACGACCGGTGCGGCCTTCCTCGTGGAGTCCAGGTCCCCGCGCGCGGTCCTGGCGTCCGGCAGCGCGAACTGCCAGTCCGAACACACGATCGGATCCGCGTACTCGATCCTCTCCGGCGGCGGTTCACCGCCCGGCTCGTCACCGAACGGGTTGCGTCCGTCCGCGAGGTCCCGCAGCCCCTTCGCCACCTCGGCGAAGTCCCGGGGCGCGTAGATCTCGAAGTACCGCGTGATCATGACCTCCGACCACGGAAAGCCGAAGAAGGTCCCCGGAACGCCGGAGGCCTTCTGCTGCGCCCCGCGGAACACGTCGGCCGCGTTCTGGCCGTGCAACGCGCTGTCCGGCGTCTCCTCGTTCCACCGCGCGAACTTCGTGAAGATCGCCTCCACGCCCGCCGCGGCGGTGGTCATGAACTCCCTGCGGCTCTGGCCCGGGTTCATCACGCCCTCCAGCACCGATCCGTCGACGTGCTGCCCGAACGTCTCCAGGTAGCGCTCGCCCAGCAACGTGCCGTACGAGAGCCCGTACACGCTGACCCGCTTCGCGCCCACCGCCCTGCGCAACGCGTCCGCGTCCTGGGCGGTGCTGTAGGCGTCGAGGTGCCGGTCCAGGTCCGGCACACCGGTCGTGCAGGAGGACCAGAACCCCTTCTGGTTCTCCTGGAGCGTCGCGAACGCCGTGTCGTCCGCCGGCGGCACGTACGGGATCTTGAGGATCTTGTCGACGTCGCAGGTCATCGGACGGCTCTCACCGACACCACGCGGGTCGAGCGAGATCAGGTCGTATCCGGGCAGGGCCTTGCGGAGGGTGCCGAACGTGAAGTCACCGGGCTGGCCGGGACCGGAGGGGAAGCTCAGGATCGTTCCCCTGCTGTTCTCGGCCTTCCACCGGTAGGCGCGCAGCCCGACCGTGCCCCCGTCCGTTCTCGCCCAGTCGATCGGCACGGTCAGCGTGCCGCACTCGACGCCCTGCGCGACCGGCTTGTCGCACGCGCCCCATCCGGGGTCCGGGGCCGCCTGAGCGGCCGGCGCGAGCGGGATCATCCCGGCCACCACCACGGTCACCACATGCTTTCGAGAAAGTGCCACGACCTCAGAGTGGATCTACAGCGCGTGAGCGCGCATCACACCGTGGACTGGTGCGAAGTCCGACTCAGGTACCACACCGGAGTGCGGGCGTGATCACGTCGTGCCAAGATCGACCGGGTGGATCGACGCAGGTTTCTCAAGGTCGCCGGGCTCGCCGGTGCCGGTGCCGCACTCGCGGCCTGCACCTCTCCTGCTCCTCCTCCTTCACCGCCACCGTCCAGTTCGTCCGTTCCGAGTGGACCGCCCGACTGGACCGGTCTGCGTTCGAAGATGTCCGGTCAGCTCGTCCTCTCCGGCGACGACGGGTTCGCCTACCAGGGCTTCAACCCCGTGTGGGACGGCCAGAAACCCGCCGCCGTCGCCAAGGTCACCTCGGCCGCCGACGTGCAGGCCTGCATCGAGGCCGCCCGTGGTCGCGTGGCCATCGCGGCACGCAGCGGTGGCCACAGCTACGCCGGCTACTCGTCCCCGGCCGGAGGTCTGCAGGTCGACGTGCGCGGGCTGGCCGAGGTCGAGGTGCTGCCGGGTGACCAGGTCCGCATCGGCTCCGGCGCCGCTCTCGGCGACGTCTCCCAGGTGCTGGCGGCTTCCGGGCGGTGCCTGCCGACCGGCACGTGCCCGTCCGTCGGCGTCGCGGGCCTCACGCTCGGCGGTGGCATCGGCGTGCTGTCCCGCAAGTACGGGCTGACGTGCGACCACCTCGTGTCCGCGACGGTGGTGACGGCCGGCGGACAGGTGCTCACCGCGTCCGCCGAGCAGGAACCCGACCTGTTCTGGGCGTTGCGCGGCGGTGGTGGCGGCAACTTCGGGATCGTCACCGAGTTCGTGTTCGACACCGTGCCCGCTCCGGAGGTCACGGTCTTCTCGCTGTCGTACCCGGCCGGTGCGGCGGCGGACGCGCTCGGCGCGTGGCAGAGGTGGATCGCCGCAGCGCCAAACGAGCTGTGGTCCAACGTCGTGGTGCGCGGCGGCGCCCAGCCGAGCTGCAAGATCGGCGGCTGCTTCGTCGGATCCGTCGGCGGCCTCGCCGCGCTGCTGAACCAGCTGCCTCCCGGCGAGAGGTTCATCCAGCCGCAGACCTACGCCGAGGCCACGCGCTACTTCGCCGGAGGCCCGATCGCCCGCGAGTCGGCCGTGGCGTCGTCCCGGGTCGTCGGCGAGCCGATCGGTGACCCCACCAAGGCCGTGGCGCTGCTGGCGGGCCAGTCGGACGAGACGTACCTGATCTTCGACGGCCTGGGCGGCGCGGTCGCCGAAGTCGCGCCGGACGCCACCGCGTTCCCGCACCGCAAGGCTCTCGCGAACGTCCAGATCTACCTCAAGACGCCACCGGAGAACGCGGGCGAGGCGCGCAAGAACCTGGCCACGATCCGCGACGGACTCGGCGCGCTGGTCGGCGACACCGGGTACGTCAACTACATCGACCCGCAGATGCCGCGATGGGCACAGGCCTACTACGGCGACAACCTGGCCCGCCTGAAGGAGGTCGACGGGAAGTACGACCCGGACCACGTGTTCGCGTTCGCGCAGTCCGTCTCCCGCTGACGGAACCGGTTTCGCGGGAACCAGAAGCGCTCCGAAACCGACTTGTCCGGCATGGAACGTCGAACTTTTCTCCGCGCTTCGGCGCTGTCCGTCGGACTCACCGGAACCGCTACCGCCGCCGCCACCGCGGCGGCACCGCTGCGGGTGCAGGTGCTGATGTTCGACGGGGTCGAGGAACAGGACTTCATCGCCCCCGTCGAGGTGCTCGGCCTGGCCGGCAAGCTCAGCAACGGAGCCCTCCGCACCACCATGGTCACCACCGACCGCCCACGTTCGGTCACCTGCACCTACGGCACCGAGGTCAAGGTGGCGACCGGCTGGTCCCCCGCCGACGCCGACGTGCTCGTCGTCCCCGGCGGCGGCTACGCCAACACGAACGCCCCCGGCGTCCACCCGGTGATCCGCGACCGCGAGTTCCTGCGCCGCCTCGCCGAGACGAGGTCGCTCAAGGCGGGCATCTGCACCGGCACGATGATCCTGTCGGCGGCGGGGATCACCAAGGGCCGCAACGCCACCACGCACCACGCCGCGCAGGCCGACCTCGCCGCCCAGGGCACGACGGTGATCAAGGCGCGCGTGGTGGACGACGGCGACCTGATCACCGGCGGCGGCGTCACCTCGGGCCTGGACGTGGCGCTGTGGCTGGTGGAGCGCTTCGTGGGCGCTCAGGTGGCGCAACGGGTGGAGACGGTCCTGGAGTACGAGCGCCGCGGCACGGTCTGGAAGCGATAACGCACCAACGGTCCTACGACGCCGGAGGGTGCACCCGCCCCGCCACCACCCGGCGACGTGCAGGAGTGCGAGCACCCGCGCCACACCGGCCGCTGGCAGAAGCCACCAGCGCCGCGAGCAGCACCAACCGCCACCAGCGCCGCCCTGCGGCCTGCACAGCCCTGCGGACCTACACCGCCCCTGCGGCCCTGCACAGCCCCGGCGCCCCTACACCGCCCCGGCGTCCTCGTGCCCCTGCCCGCTGATCAGGTCCTCCCTGGCCCGCGCCACCCGCGACCGCACGGTCCCGATCGGGCACCCCGCCACCTCGGCGGCCTCCGCGTACGACAGCCCCAGCACCTGCGTCAGCAGCAACGCCTCCCGGCGTTCCGGCGCCAGCCCCGCGAGCATCACGTTCAACTCCACCACGTCCTCGAACCCCGCCGAACGGGCGTGCTCGGCGTAGCGGTCCGAGTCCGAGGCCGTCTGGTAGTCGGCGGACCACGCGATCGACGGGCGCACGACGGCCGCCCGGATGTGGTCCACGACGGTGCGGCGGGCGATCGAGAGCAACCACGTGCGGGCCGACGAACGGGCCTCGAAGCCCGGCAGAGACCGCAGAGCGCGCAGGTAGACGTCCTGGGTGAGGTCGTCGGCAAGGCCGATGCCACCGAGGTGCGCGACCAGCCGCCAGACGTCGCGCTGCGTGAGGCGGATGAACCGCTCCAGCGCCTCGCGGTCCCCCGCACCGGCGGCCAGCGCGCACGCCGTCACCGTCTCGTCGTCACTCCTCGAAGACGCCACGGTCCGGCAGAGTAACCCACCGTTCGAGATCGTCGGGAACCGCGAACGGCCGATGGACGACAATGACGGTGTGGAGTGCCGCACCTGCCGCGAAGCCCTGTCCGCGAGGCTCGACGGGGAACCGGAGGGCGTGCCCGCCGACCAGGTGGACGCGCACCTCGACGGCTGCGCGTCCTGCCGGGAGTGGCACGACGGGGCAGCCGCGCTCAACCGCGTGCTGCGGGTGAGGCCGGCCGCGCGGGTTCCCGACCTGACCGCGGCGATCCTCGACGCCGCACCGCCGATCACCCCGCCGACGCCGAAGGGCGCGCTGCCGCGCGGGTTGCTCACGGGGGTCGCCGTCGCGCAGATCGCCCTCGGCCTGGCCCAGGTGCTCGGCGTCAGCACCGCTCACAGCGGCCACACGACAGGGGTCGACAGCACGCACTTGTTCAACGAGAGCACGGCGTGGAACCTCGCGCTCGGTCTCGGTCTGCTGTGGACGGCGCTGCGCCCGTCCGCGACGGCGGGCGTGCTGCCGGTCACCGCGGCGTTCGTCGCGGTGCTGATCCCCTACTCCGCCAGCGATCTTCTCAGTGGCACGGCGACTGCGGCGCGCGTGTTCTCCCACTCGTTGCTGGTGGTCGGACTCGTGCTGCTGGCGTTCGTCCACTTCGGCCGGCGCGACCCCGGCGGGCGGACGCCGTTGCACAGCAGCGACTCCGGCGCCGGCACGCGCGACACGTCCTCCTCGGCGGACCGAAGTGGACGGACGCGCACGCGGCGCCGGATCAGGCTGCGGCCGGTGAGCCGGCGCGATGCCGCCTGACGGTCACCCGATGCGCGCGCCCACCGCGGCGAGCGCCCTGGTGACGGGCTGGAAGAACGTCACACCGCCGGTGCGGCAGTTGCCGCTGCCGCCGGACGTGAGGCCGATCGCGTTGCCGTTGTTGGTGAACATCGGACCGCCGCTGTCGCCGCCCTCGGCGCACACGGTCGTCTGGATCAGGCCGGTGACGCGGCCCTCGGGGTAGTTGACCGTGGCGTTGAGGCCGGTCACGCGGCCGGAACGCAGGCCCGTCGTGCTGCCCATCCGCTGGACCTGCAGGCCGACCCGCGCCTCCGCGGCGCGCTCGATCCGCACCCTGCGGCCGTTGCCGGTGTCGACCTCGCTGGGCGCGTTCGTGTTGCGGTTGTTGTAGGTGAGCAGGGCGAAGTCGCCGTTGCCCGGGAACGTCGACTGCGCGACCGTTGCGGCGGCCCGTCCACCCGGTGTCAGGGAGAACTGCCTGCCCGCGGCCGTGCAGTGGCCCGCGGTGAGGATGGCGGGGCTGCCGTTGCCGGTGACGACGTTGAAGCCGAGCGAGCAGCGGCTGTTGCCGGCGAAGATCGCGTCACCACCCTCGGCGAACAGGCGGAACTCCCCCGAGGTGCGCTGCAGCTTCACGCCGGCGCCCATGGCGTTCACCGTGGAAACGAGGTTGTCCCACTTCGCGCCGGTCACCGTGTCGTCGGCAGTCACGAGAACCTCGTTCGTCGCCGGGTTGACCGCCCACGCGGTGCCCGGCACGGAGGCCTTCTCCCGCAACGTCTCGGTGGCTCTCTCCGGTGCCGTGCGGAGTTGTGGCGCCGCCTGGCTGGCGGTGAACGTCGCGCCTGTGATCGCCAGGGCGACGAGACCGATGGCGCCCGCGATCACCTTCGCGCGGCGGTTGTCATCGTGGTGTTTGCCCATGTGGCGCCCTCTCGTTACCGGACTGAGATCCGCTCATGTCTGGGTGTACGTACAGCGGGGCGTCCCGGTTTAGGTGAATAGTCGGAGTCGGTCCGTCCGGAGCAACGCCTGCGGATGTCCTCTTTGGACTCAAGGGCCAAGATGAGGCCCATGAACTCGCTGTTGCTCGCCGCCGCGTTCGCGATGGTCGTCCGGTCGCTGGCCGCGAACCGCCTGGACCGCTGGCTGCTCGGGGCACCTCTCGTGATGGTGCTGGCCGGGGTCGTGGTCGGATGGTTCGAACCGAGTGGCATCGCGGACGGCCTCAACACCGAGTCGGTGCAGCACGCGGCCGAGATCATCCTCGCGGTGCTGCTGTTCGTCGACGCGACGGAGGTGCGCGCGGGCAGGCTGTGGGGCCCCTATCCGGGGCTGGTGGCGAGGGTGCTGCTGGTCGCGATGCCGATCAGCATCGCCGTGGCCGCACTGCTGGGCTGGTTGCTGTTCCCGCGCCTGCCGTGGGAGGTCCTGCTGCTGGTCGCGTGCGTGACGGTGCCGATCGACTTCGCCCCCGCCGAACGCGTCGTGCGCGACCGGGGGCTGTCCGCGCGGGTGCGGAGCACGTTGAACGTCGAGGGCGGCTACAACGACGGCATCATCACGCCGCTGTTCCTGTTCGCGCTGGTCCTGGCGGGTGACGACACGCAGGAGCGCACGCCGTTGGAGGCGCTGGGCACGGTGCTGCCGTTCGCGGTGAAGGCGCTGCTGGCCGGCGTCGTGATCGGTGCGTTGCTCGGCTGCCTGATGGACCTCGCCCACCAGGCGGACTGGGTGAGCGACCAGTCCGCCCGCGTCGCGGTGCTGCTCACGCCGTTGCTGACCTACACGGCGACGGTCGCGATCGACGGCAACGGGTTCGTCGCGTCGTTCGTCTGCGGCATCACGTTCCGGTACGTGCACCGGCTGCTCAAGGCCCGCCGCGTCCGCACCGGGCGGGCGGAGGCGCGCACCGACGCGTTGAACTCCGACCTGCACCTGCTGGAGGACGTCACCGGGCTGCTGACGATGACCATGTGGTTCGTGGTCGGCATCGCCGCCGTGCTCACGTTCTACCTGGGCGTTTCATGGCAGGTGCTGCTCTTCTGCGCGGCCGTGCTCACCGTGGTCCGGCTCGGGCCCGTGTTCCTCGCGCTGACCGGCTCGCGGATGCGGCGGCGCGAACGCCTGCTGGTCGGCGCGCTGGGGCCGAGGGGCACGACGACGATCGTGTTCGGGCTGCTCGCGTTCAACCGGCTGCCGGAGGGTCCCGCCGCCGACACGATCCTGACGATCACGGTCGTGTGCGTGCTCGGCAGCGTCGCGCTGCACGGTGTGGGCGCGACGCCGTTTCAGAGGCTCTTGGCGAAGTGGAACGCCGGGATGACGAAGCCGGAGGCCAGGTAGAGGCGGTGCGCGTCGTGCCGTTGAGAGCCTGAGTCGAGGTGCACGCCCGCGCAGCCCAGGCGCCGGGCCTCCTCGTCTACCCACCGCAGGAGGGCGCCGGCGTGGCCCTGACCGCGGGCGGACGGCAGCGTGCTCAGGTCGTCGACGTAGAGGTGCGAGCCCGCGTAGAGGCTCGTCTGGTGCCGGAACCCGGCCAACGAGACGAGACGGTCCGTCTCGTTGTAGGAGACGACGAGACGGTAGCCCTCACGCCGTTGGGCGCGCACGAGCTCCACGAACTCGTCGGCGTCGGTGAGGTGCGGTCGGAGTTCGCGCATGACGTCGAAGGCGGAGGCCAGGTCCGCGTTGTCCAGCTCCGCGATCTTGATGGTGTGCTGAGTGGTCACGACGATGATGTTCGCGCGGACAAGTGGCCTCTCAGAATACCCATTGTGCGGGTAAACCAAGAGGCCACTTCATCGCCTACGGGGCCAGGTTGATGCCCCACGTGTCGATCGTGCCGACGTCGGACGCCGCCAGGTCGCGAACGCGGAGCTTCCACGTGCCGTTGGCGCCCTCGCCCGACACGTTCGCCGTGTAGGTGCGGTCGATGTTGTCCGCGCTGCCACCGGTCCGGTTGTGCAGCGTGTACGACGTGCCGTCCGGTGCGATCAGGGCCACCGTGAGGTCACCGATGTACGGGTGGACGATCCGGACCGTCACCACCGAAGCGGCGGACGGCGTGGACGAGCACCCGGAGATCACGACGTCGCTGTCGACCGCGGCGCCCGCGTCCGGGATGGCGACGTCGTTGGGGTTCGTGCCGGTGCAGCTGCCGCCACCGCCGCCCGTGACGGTCAGCGTGTAGGTGGCCGTGCGGTTCGCGGTGCCGGCCGCGGTGATCGTCACCGGGTAGGTGCCCGCGGCGACGGACGCCGTGGTGGCGATCGTCAGCGTCGAGCTCGCTCCCGTTTGGACGGACGCCGGGCTGAACGAAGCCGTTGCGCCGGAGGGAAGTCCGGACGCGGACAGCTGCACGGTCTGCGGATCACCGCTCACCGTGGCGGTGCCCACCGTGGCCGAGACCGACGAGCCCGCCGCCACCGAACCGGACGTCGGCGACACCGACACCGAGAAGTCCGCGCCCGGCGTTCCCGTACCGACGGCGGACTTCCACAGGGTGTAGGCGATGCCGTCGACCGCGCGGTTGAGGTGGGTGTCGCTGATGTTCGCGGTGGTGTCGCAGGACGCGTGGTAGCAGGGGTCGAACGCGCTGCCCGATGTGCCGCCCCACTTCGTCGCCTGGGCCGCGGTCTTGCGGGCGCTCGCGCCCATCGCGTAGCCGGACGCCGGGATGCCCGCGTTGGTGAAGGACGCGTCGTCGGACCGGTTGCGGCCCTCGGTGTTCTCCTCCGGCTGCAGGCCGAGGGAGTCCCAGTACGCCTTCATGTGCGTGGACTGGGCCGAGGTGATGTTGTTGATGAAGTAGCCGCCGTTGGTCGAGCCGACCATGTCGAAGTTGTGGTAGGTCTTGATCTTCGTGCGCTCGGCGGACGGCAGCTGCGAGACGTAGAAGCGCGAGCCGTTGAGGCCCTGCTCCTCGTCGGTCCACCAGCCGAAGCGGACCTTGTTCACCATCGACGGGTTGCGCTGAGCGAGCACGAGCGCGGTCTCCAGCAGCGCGGCCGAGCCAGAGCCGTTGTCGTTGATGCCGGGGCCGGCGGACACACCGTCGAGGTGGGCGCCGAACATGTAGACGTTGTTCGCGTTGCCTCCGGGCCACTCCGCGATGACGTTCGGTCCGGCACCGCTGGTGCAGCCGGACGTGCAGGGCTGCTCGGTGACCGAGTACCCGGCGGCGGTGAGCTTGTCCTTCACGTACGCCACCGACGCGCGGTAGCCGGCCGACGTCGAGCGCCGGTTGCCGCCGTTCTGCGAGGCGATCGTGCCGAACTGCGTCAGGTGCGCCTTGACGTTGGCGATGTCGATGTCCGGGATCTGCGGCCCGGTGCCACCCGTGACCGTCAGGGTGTAGGTCGCGGTCTTCGTCGTCGTGCCCGCGGCCCGCACGGTGATCGGGTAGGTGCCGGACGAGATCGACGCCGTCGTGCTGATCGACAGCGTGGAGTTGGAACCGGACGTGACCGAGGCCGGACTGAACGACGCCGTCGCGCCGGAAGGCACTCCGGTCGCCGTCAGCGCGACGGTCTGCGCCTGACCGGCCGTGGTCTGGGTCTGGACGGTCGTCGTGGCCGTGCTGCCCGCCGCCACCGAACCGGACGTGGGCGAGACGGCGACGGAGAAGTCGTTGGCGGGCGTCGATCCGCCGAGGTTCAGCGACCAGGCGTCGATCCGGCCGGTGTCGTTGTTCGCGTTGTCGTTGACCCGCAGCTTCCACGTGCCGTTCGACGTCTCGCCGGACAGGTCGACGGTGTAGGTCTGGTCGATGTTGTCCGCGGAGCCGCCGGCCCGGTTGTGCAGGACGTACGCGGAGCCGTCCGGGGCGATCAGGCTGACCTGGAGGTCACCGATGTAGGTGTGCACGATCTTCACCGGCACCGTGGCGGTCGCCGACGGGACCGACCCGCAGTCGCTGATGGCGATCGGCGACTCGACGGTGGTGTTGTCACCGATCGCGAAGTCGCTCTCGTTGGTGCCGGAGCACCCGGCGGCCTGGGCGGTGGCCGTGGGCAGGACCGCCGTCAGCACCAGGAGTGCTGTGACGAGCAGGGATCTTCTTCTTCGCACCTTCGGGCTCCTTCGCAGGGTTTCTGCAGGGTTCGCAGGGTCAGGCGACGGTAGCCGTAGCGATCGCTCAGGACATCCGGTCTTTCGGATGGTTGTGGTCACTCTTGACGTGCGGCGATCGGATGATGTCCGTTTTCACTTTTAAGTCCCGGCTTCCGTTGCGCCATAAGAGGGATAGCGTCGACGCGCCCGTCGGGAAGGAGACAACGATGTCGGACTTCGCGTCCGCACTCCGGGAAGGCGTCGCGGCGCGCGGCCTGTCCCTGGAACGGATCCGAGACCACCTCGCCCGCCGAGGCGTGTCGGTCAGCCTCGCAACACTCAGCTACTGGCAAACGGGCCGCAGCCGCCCGGAACGCCGAGCCTCGGTAGCGGCCGTCTCGTGCCTGGAGGAGGTGCTGGCCCTGTCCCCCGGCGCGTTGTCCTCGCTGCTGGGCCCCGCTGTCCGCGGAAGCCGCCGCCAGACGGGCATCAGCGAGTTCTGGCCGGTGCCTTCGGTGATCGACGACGTGGTGGGTGGCGTCGACACGCGCTGGGACTCGCGCCTGACCCGCATCAGCCAGCACGACCGGGTGGCCGTGGGGCCGGAGCGGGGCGAGCGGTCTTATGTGTCGCGGCAGGTGCTGCGGGCGGAGGAGGACGGGCCCGACCGGTGGGTCGTGATCCTGCACCTCGACGAACACGACCGGCCTTTGCCTGCCATCCGGCCGTTGCACAACTGTCGGCTCGGGCGGGTCGTGACTCGGCCTGCCGACGGGCTTCTGGTGGCGGAGTTGCTGTTCCGGTCGCCGTTGCGGCGGGGGCAGACTGTGATCACCGAGCACGAGTTGGTGAATTGTGCGCCTTATCCGTTGGCCACCAACTACTCGCGCAAGTTCCGGCGGCCGGTGCACGAGTACGTGCTGGAGGTGACTTTTGACGTGGTGCCGCGGTCTTGTCGGCGGGTGGTGCAGGAGGCGGATGGGAGTCGGCGGTCTGTTGGGGTGCGGGTGGAGGAGGGTGGGTCGGTGCTGGGGGTGGCGCTGAAGTTCGGGCCTGGGTGTTATGGGTTTGAGTGGAGTTGGTGAGAGGGCTCGGGTTCGGTTCAGGTGCGGTGCGCGTGCGAGAGCGCGGGTCCGGTGCGCGCGAGAGAGCCGGGGGGTTCGGTGTGCGCGAGAGAGCGGGGAGCTGGTGCGCGCGAGAGCCCGCATACCCGCGTAAGTCGCCCTGTGCGCGGGAGAGCCCGCGTGCCCTCATGCCCGCGTGAGTCGCCGTGCGCGTAAGAGCCACCGTGCGCGCAGAGCCGTCCTGCGCGTGAGTGCACACCGTGCGCGCATGGACGTGCCAGCGTGTGCGAGAGCGTCCCGCGCACATCAGCCGGCATCTACACGCGAACCAGGCGTGCGGGAGACAAGCTGCACGCCCAAGAACCGCCGTGCGCGCATCAAGCAGCGTCTGCACGTGTGCAAGCGTGCGCGCGAGACGGGCCGTGGGCCTAACAGCCGCCATGCGCGCAGGCCCGCAGGGCAGCAGTGCGCGCATCGCCTGACGTGCGGGCAGGAGCCGCCGTGTGGGCGAAACCAGCATGCGCGCAGCAGCCACCGTGCGCGCGAGAGCCGCCGTGTGGGCGAGAGTGGCATGCACACGAGAGTGGGTGCGCGCGAGACCCGAGGTTTGCGCGCGTTGCCCGGCGTGCGCGCAACTCCCGCCGTGCGCGAAGGTGGGTGTGGCCGCACAACGCGGCCACACCCACCCCCTTCCACTAAACCGTGAGCGACCAACTGCTCAGGACGCCCGTGTCACCGGGGCCGCTGTCCCCGATGCGCAGCGTCCAAGTGCCGCTCGCGGCCTCCCCTGCACCAGGGACCACGGAGAACGTCCTGCCCGCCGGGAACGGGTGGCAGCTGTAGTTGCCACCGGGCGTCCGCATCAGCGGGTACGTGCGGCCGCTCGGTGCGACCAGCGTGACGTTCAGGTCTTCCAGACAGGTGTGCACGGCGTCGACCTTGACGGTGATCGGGTTCCGCGCTGCGCCGGTGGCGGTGGATCGCACCGCGCTGACTGCCACCTGGTAGTCGCGGATCGGGTGGTCCGCGTCGTTCGTGAACGTGCGGCCGCCGGTGTTGCCAGACGTGCGCGCGGTGACCGCCGACGACTCCTTCGACTGGTTGCCGGCCGCATCCAGCGCACGGACGGTGAACGTGTACGAGGTGTCAGCGGCCAGGCCGCTCACCAAAGCAGTGGTGCCGGTGACCTTCGTAGCGACAACACCACCCTGCAACACCTCATAACCCGTCACACCCACGTCGTCCGTCGAGGCATCCCAAGCCAAAGACACACTCGACGCAGTCACGCCCGTCGAGCGGAGGGTGCCGGGCGCCGACGGAGGCGAGGAGTCCGCGCTGCCCGGCTGGGTGCGGACGGTGACCGGTGCGCTGCCAGCGGAAGTGTTGCCGGCCGCGTCCACCGCGCGAACGGTGAACGTGTACGAAGTGTCAGCGGCGAGCCCACTCACAGAAGCAGTGGTACCGGCAACCTTCGTAGCGACAACACCACCCTGCAACACCTCATAACCCGTCACACCCACGTCGTCCGTCGAAGCGTCCCAAGCCAAAGACACGCTCGACGCCGTGGCCCCGGTGGAACGAAGGCCGGCCGGAACGGACGGCGCCGTGGTGTCGCCGGAACCGGAACCCGTGACGAGGGTGAGGTTCCACTTGCGGAGTGCCTCGTTGACCGGCTGGAAGATCGACAGGTCACCGTCGTCCGTCGGGTTCTGGACGCACTGGGACGGGCCGCCGTCGTGCAGGCCCACGGCCTTGTCGCCGAGCAGCCACGCGCCGCCGGAGTCGCCGCCCTTCGAGCACGCGGTGGTCCAGGTCAGGCCCTCGATCACCAGGCCGCCGCCGTAGTCCACGGCCTTGTTCACGTACTTGACCTCGCCGCACTGCCACTTCGAGGTGTTGCCGGAGTGGCAGACGCGGTCGCCGACCATCGCCTCGGCCGAGCCGGTCACGGTCACGGCGGGCTGGCCCCACGTGTTGACGGACGGGGACAGGGTCCAGCCCGGCTCGGTCACGGCGACGACGCCCATGTCGCCCTCTCGGGCGTTCACGCTGCGGGTGCCGCCGACGTTCGACGTGCCGATCCTGTTCTGCTGGCCCGACTGGCCGTAGGCGGCCTGGTTGGCGTCGTTCGTGCAGTGGCCGGCGGTGAGGAAGTGCTTGCCGCCGTTGGCGTCCGTCGCGGCGAAGCCGACCGAGCAGTACGTCTCGGAGCCCGGCCACCACGGGCTGCCGGCCTGCACGGTGCCGGCCTGCTGGCTTTGCTGGGACCTGGTCTCGACGACGTTCACTCCGTCGAGACCGCGCACCTTCGTCAGGAACCGTTCGGTGGCCTCGGTCCTGCGCGAGGTGTTGACCGTGACGTCGACCTGGTTGTCGCGCACGTCGACGCCCCAGCTGAACACGCCGGGCACTCCGTCGCCGATCAACGACCTGACGTCGGCGAGCAGTTTCTCCAGCTGTGCGGCGCTGCGTTGCACCACAACGACGTTGACGCCCTCCGACCGGGCTTGCCGTGCGGCGTTCTCGGTCGGGACCGCGACGGTGAGCTTGCCGGCGGCCGCGTCGAACCAGTGGCCGGCGAGCTGGCCGCGCAGGTCCTGCGACAGGCCCTTGAAACGCTGGTGTGCCTCGTTCTGCTGGGCCTCCGGCTGGGCCGCGGCCGCGCTCTGGGTGGCGCTGAGCATGCCGATCGTCAGGAACGATCCGCACGCGGCAGCGATGATTTTGCTGCGCACTCGCATGAGTGGAACTCCTTCGCAGGCAGGGTGCCGAAACGGTATTCCGGAAAACCCGCGACCCGCGAATTTAACTTTTCGGTTTCACCTCCTCAATTCAGGCCAGCGCACGTGGTCGGAGTTGATGCGGAACTCGTGCGAGTGCGTCCACACATCGCCGTCGGGAGAGCGGTGTTCGTGCTCGACGACCTCCGGGTCGTGTGTCGGCCAGAGCCTCAACGCGAACACCGCGCCCACAGCGGTCAGCGCGCCCAGCACGACAAAAGCCGTCGCGACACCGAAAGTGGCGAGCCACCCGGCGAGCGGGTAGCAGAGCAGCCAGCAGGCGTGCGACAGGGCGAAGTCCGCGGCGAACAACGCGGGCCGGTCGGCCGGGTCGGCGGAACGGCGCAGCAAACGGGCGCCCGGCGTCAAAGCAAGCGAACAGCCCGCGCCGATCAACGCCCACAACACCAGCAGGGTCGGCCAATGTCCGGCGAGCAACGTCCCCGCGAACAACACCACCACGAGCACCAGTGCCGCTCGCAGCACGACTGCACGATCTGCGAACCGGTCCAGCAGCCGGGGAAGCGTCAACGCCGCCAGCAACGAACCCAAACCGTTGGCGGCCAACGCGATACCGACGGCAGACGCGTCACGACCCAGTCCGTCTCGCACGTGCGCCACGGTGTTCACGAACACCATCGAGCCCGCCGCGGCGGCAGCCAGGTGGACGGCGAGCAGCCCGCGCAACCGCGGCGTGGCGAGGTAGATGCGGACGCCGCGGGTGGTGGCGTCGTACCAGCCGTTGTGCGACAACGGTTTCGGGCGCGGAAGCACCACCGACAGCACCAGCAGCGCCGAGGCCGCGAACCCGAACGCGGTGCCGAGGAAGAGCGTCTCGAAGCTCACCACCGCCAGCGCGGCCCCGGCGAGCGCCGGGCTGAGCAGGCTCTCCAGGTCGTAGGCCGTGCGCGACAACGTGATCGCGCGGGTGTAGTCGCGTTCCGCCGGCAGCACGTCCGGGATGGTCGCCTGGAACAACGGCGTGAACGCGGCGGATCCGGCCTGCAGCAGGAAGATCAGCACGTAGACCTGCCACACCTCGCTGACGAACGGCAACGCGGCGGCCACCCCGAACCGCAGCACGTCCAGCGCCACCAGCACCGCACGGCGAGGCAACGCGCCGAGCAGCGCGGAGGCGATCGGCGCCACCGTCACGTAGGCCATCATCTTGATCGCCAGCGCGGTGCCGAGCACGGTGCCCGCGCGCGGTCCGGCGAGGTCGTACGCCAGCAGACCGAGCGCGACGGTCGCCAGTCCCGTTCCGGTCAGCGCGACGACCTGGGCGCCGAACAGATTCCGGTAGGCCGGATCACGCAGAACGGAAATCACGGCGGAACTATAGGCACACGAATAGGTTTGCGTCGACGGTGCAACAGCAGAACACTGGCAACAGCAATTCTTTCCCAACAATTCGCGCTAGGGTTCCGGCCGTGACTCCCTACGACTCGGTCGCACCCCTTTACGCCGAACTCTTCAGCGACGTGCTCGACACCAGGCCGCTCGAACGCGCGATGCTGGCCGCGTTCGCCGAGCTCGTCGACGGGCCGGTCGCCGACCTCGGTTGCGGCCCCGGCCACCTCACCGCGCACCTCAGCGGACTCGGTCTGGACGTGTTCGGCCTCGACCTCTCCCCCGCCATGATCGAACTGGCGCGCGAGGCCCACCCGCACCTCCGGTTCGAGGTGGGGTCGATGACCGAGCTCGACCTCGAGGACCAGGCGTTGAACGGAATTCTGGCGTTCTACTCGGTCATCCACATGCCGCCGGACGAGCTCCCGGCGGTGTTCGCCGAGTTCTTCCGGGTGCTCGGGCCCGGCGGCCACCTGATGCTCGGGTTCTTCGCGGGCGACGACCCCGAACCCGTGGAGTTCGACCACAAGGTGACGCCCGCCTACCGCTGGTCGCCCTCGGGCATCGCGGAACTCCTCCAGAAGGCCGGTTTCACCGAAGTCGGCCGGCTCGTCCGCCGGCCGATCGAGGGTGAGCGGTTCCTCCAGGCGCAGTTGCTGGCGCGCAAGGACTAGCGGAACACCACCGTGCTGTTGCCGTTGAGCAGGACGCGGTGCTCGCAGTGCCAGCGCACGGCCCGCGACAACGCCAGCGCCTCCGCGTCACGGCCCGCGGCGGTGAGGGCGCGCGGGTCGAAGGAGTGGTCGACCCTCAGCACCTCCTGCTCGATGATCGGGCCCTCGTCGAGGTCCGGCGTGACGTAGTGGGCCGTCGCGCCCACGTACTTCACACCCCGGTCGTAGGCCTGGTGGTACGGCTTGGCGCCCTTGAAGCCGGGCAGGAACGAGTGGTGGATGTTGATCACGCGGCCGGCGAGCTTCGCGCACAGGTCGTTGGACAGCACCTGCATGTACCGCGCCAGCACCACCAGGTCGGCCTGGTACTCCTCGACGAGCTCGACCAGCCGCTGCTCGGCGGCGTGCTTGGTGTCGGCCGTGTTCGGCACGTGCACGAAGTCGAGCCCGGCCGCCTCCGCCATCGGGCGCAGGTCCTCGTGGTTCGACACCACGGCGGCGATCTCCCCGCCGAGACTGCCCGCCCGCCAGCGGAACAGCAGGTCGTTCAGGCAGTGACCGGCCTTCGACACCATCACGAGCAGGCGCGGCGCGCGTTCGTCGTGCAGCTCGAACTCCATCTGGAACTCGGTGGCCACCGCGGCGAACTCCCCCGCGAGCGAGTCGACCGTCGCGCCGGCGCAGGAGAAGGCCGTGCGCAGGAACAACCTCCCGCGCACGTCGTCGTCGAACTGCTGGTGCTGCACGATGTCGCAGCCGTGGTCGACGAGGAACGACGTCACGGCGTGGACGATGCCCGCCCGCTCGGGGCAGTGCAGGGTCAGGGTGAACTGGGGCATCACGACACCGCCAGGTACTCGGTGCAGGCGTCCACGAGCCAGGCCGCGAAGTACTCGGCGAACGACGAGCGCACCAGGATCGTGAAGCGGTCGTCGCCGGTCACCTGCAGGACGATCCCCGTCCTGGCGAGGAGTGTCTGCACGCAAGTGCCGACGGGAGCCGAAGCCGGGTGCAGGTCCACGGAACATCCGTGAGCCAGCACTTCTCGGACGAGCGGACCCTGGAGGACCACCGTCGTGCGTTGAGCCGAAGTGTCCACAACGGACCCGCGAACTGTCCCGAGCGCGCCACGCAACACCTCCTCGATCGTGACCTGCTGGTCGGGCCCGGCCGTGACGAGGAACTCGTCCGGTCCGAGCCAGAGCACCTCGACGTCTCCGAATCGTCCGGTGCCGGACGTGAAAGTGCAAGCAGCGGAAGGAAAAACGACACCGAGCGTAGAGCTCATCGCCGCGACGGCGTCCGGGTCGGACACGCGGATGGTGAGCTGCGATCGGAACGGCACCTCGGCGACGTCCAGAACCGGCGCGAGCGCCGCCAGCCGGTCGTTCCAGGCGGCGAGTGGACTAACCGTCACGACGGGCTCCTTCCTTGTCGTAGAGCACGGATTCGGTGACGGTGACCGGCACCAGCGAGTCCTCGACGGGCACGTACAACGTCTCGCCGATGCGTTCGTGGCCGGAGCGCACCAACGCCAGCGCGAACGTCCGGCCCAGCGCGGCGCTCGGATAGCTGGACGTGACGTGGCCGAGCATCCGCACCGGCGGTTCGGGCAGCCGGTCGGTCTCCACGATCTGCGACCCCTCCGGCAGCAGCACCGACGGGTCGACGGGCAGGAGTCCCACGAGCTGCTTGCGGTCGGTGCGGTTGTTCTCGGCACGGGCGAACGAGCGCTTGCCGATGAAGTCGGGCTTCTTCTTGGACACCGCCCACGACATGCCGAGGTCCTGCGGCGTGACGGTCGCGTCGGTCTCCTGGCCGATGATCGGGTAACCCTTCTCGGCGCGGAGCACGTGCATGGTCTCGGTGCCGTACGGCGTGATCCCGTACCGCTCGCCCGCCGCCATCAACGCCTCCCACACGGTGATCCCGTGCCAGGCGGTCACGTTGATCTCGTAGGCCAGCTCGCCGGAGAAGCTGATCCGGCACACCCGCGCCGGCACCCCGGCGACCTCGGTGTCGTGCCAGGTCATGAACTCGAACGCCTCGATCGACACGTCCAGTCCGGGAGCCACGGCCGCGAGCACGTCACGAGATCGCGGGCCCACCAGCGGGATCGTGGCCCAGTGCTCGGTGACCGAGGCGCAGTGCACGTCGAGGTGCGGCCACTCCGTCTGCAGCCACTCCTCCATCCAGTCGAGGATCTTGGCCGCGTTGCCGGTGGTCGTGGTGACGAGGTAGCGCTCCTCGCCGACGCGGATCACCGTGCCGTCGTCGATCACCATGCCGTCGACGCCGCACATCACGCCGTAGCGGATCTTGCCGACCTTCAACGTGCTCATCAGGTTCGTGTAGAGCATGTCGAGGAACTTGCCGGCGTCACGGCCCTGCACGTCGATCTTGCCGAGCGTCGAGCCGTCCATCATGCCGACGCTTTCGCGCGTGGCCCTGCACTCCCGCAGCACGGCGGTGTGCAGGTCCTCGCCCGGTTTCGGGTAGTACCAGGGCCGTTTCCACTGCCCGACGTCCTCGAATAGCGCCCCATGAGCCACGTGCCACGGGTGGATCGCCGTGACGCGCACGGGGTCGTGCAGCTCGCCGCGGTCACGTCCGGCCAGCGCCGCGAACGACACCGAGGTGTACGGCGGGCGGAACGTCGTGGGCCGCTGGTCCGCGAGCTCCACGCCCAGCGCCTCGGCAACGATCCCCGCCGCGATCATGCCGGACGTCTTGCCCTGGTCGTGCGCGGTGCCGATGGTCGTGTACCGCTTGATGTGCTCCAACGACCGCAGGCCGGCGCCGGTCGCCCTCAGCACGTCCGCGACCGTCGAATCCCGTTGCAGGTCGACGAAACCGGAGTCGGAGCCGGGCACGCGCCACAGCACGAGCCCGGAGCGGGCGGTGCAGCGCGAGTCGGAGGCGGGCAGCGGCACCTGACCACCGGAGGTGAACCCGGCGGCACGGGCGGCCTCAGCACCGGCCTCGCGGCCCTGGCGAGCGCACGAGGTCAGATCGAGTTCGCCGGTCGCCGATCCCGCGACACGAACGGCAGAAAGTTCCTCACCCGGCACGAAAGCGCCGAGTTCGGCGTCGTAGCGCAACTTGCCGCGGGCCTGGCTGAACAGGCCGACGACCGGGTTCCAGCCACCGGACACGAGGAGCGCGTCGCAGGCGACCGTTGACGGGGCCGCCTCTCCGAGGCCGGACAGCGGGGCGACGTGGGCGGCGGTGACGCGTGCCTCGCCGTCCGTTCCCACCACCGCGTGTCCCGCGCGCACCTCGATCCCCCGCGCCGCGCACTCCGTCGCCAGCCGTGCCGGCGCCTCCGGACGGGCGTCCACGACCAGCGCGATGTCCACACCGGACTCGGCGAGGTCGATCGCCGCGCAGTAAGCGGAGTCGTTCGTCGTGAACACGACCGCCCGCGAGCCGGGCAGCACGCCGTACCGGTGCAGGAACGTGCGCGCGGACGAGGCCAGCATGATCCCGGGCCTGTCGTTGTCCGCGAACACCACGGGGCGTTCGTGCGCACCGGTCGCGAGCACGGTCTGCCGCGTCCGGATCCGCCACACCCGCTGCCGCGCCACACCGGCGGGAGCCGCGAACCCGAGGTGGTCGGTGCGCTTCTGCAGAGCCAGCACGAACCCGTCCTGGTACATGCCGAACGCCGTCGTGCGCTCCAGCACGAGCACACCGGGCGTCGACTTCAGCTCGGCGACGACGTCCGCGACCCACTCGGCGGACGGCCGGTCGTCGAGGTACTCGTCCACGCCCAGCAACGCGCCGCCGGCCTGGTTCTGCTCGTCCACCAGCACCACGCGGGCACCGGCGCGAGCGGCGGTCAGCGCGGCCACCAGACCGGCGGGCCCGGCGCCGACGACCAGGACGTCGCAGTGCTCGTGCTTCGCGTCGTACCGGGCTGGGTCGGGCTCGGCCGACAACCGTCCCTGACCGGCGAGGCCGCGCGCCACCAGGCCGTCGTACAGCTCGACGGTCGTGGCCAGCAGCATCGGCTCCGAGAACGGCGCCTCGACCTGGACCAGCGACGTCGGGTCCTCGGAGCCCGCCGCGACGACGCCGCGCGGACGGCCGAGCTTCACGCTGCTGCCGATCTCGTGGACACCGTGCGCCAGCAGCGCGGACGCGAGCGTGTCGCCGGGGTGTCCGGTGTACTCGGTGCCGTTGAAGGTGAAGCGCAGCAACGTGTTCCGGTCGACGAGCCCACCGGTGGGAGTGCGGAGGTTCATGCGGTCACCTCGGGCTTGGGCTCGCCCACGCGGTAGACGGCCAGCAGGTCGTGGGTGCGGGTGTCGCGGACGGCGTTGAACCACCGCCGGCACCCGGCGCTGTGGCTCCAGCGCTCGGCGAACGGGCCGCTCGGGTTGTCCCGGAAGAACACGTACCGCGCCCACTCCTCGTCGGTCAGCGCCGACGGGTCCTCGGGGTACGCGACGTGGGCCTGGCCGCCGTAGTGGAACTCGGCCTCCTCGCGGGGCCCGCACCACGGACACGGGATCAGCTGCATCGCAACGCTCCTAGTGGGCCACGGCTGCGGCGCCGTGCTCGTCGACGAGAGCGCCCGTGGTGAAGCGCTCCAGGGTGAACGGCTCGTTGAACGGGTGCGGCTTGTCGTGGGCGATGGTGTGCGCGAAGCAGTCGCCCACACCGGGCGTGGCCTTGAAACCGCCGGTTCCCCAGCCGCAGTTCAGGTACAGCCCGCCGACGGGCGTGAGCCCGACGATCGGGGACGCGTCAGGGCTGACGTCGACGATGCCCGCCCACGTCCGCAGCAGGTGCGCCCGCGCGAAAGCCGGGAACAGCTCCAGCGCCGCCGCCATCTGCTGCTCGATGATGTGGAACGAACCCCGTTGGCCGTAACCGTTGTAGCTGTCGATCCCGGCGCCCATCACCAGTTCTCCCTTGTGCGCCTGGGAGACGTAGACGTGCACGGCGTTCGACATGACGACGGTCGGGTGCACGGGCTCCAGCAACTCGGACACCAGGGCCTGCAACGGATGTGAGGCGAGCGGCAGCTGAAGCCCGACCATCTTGGCGAGAACTGAGCTGTGCCCGGCGGCGCACAACGCGACCTTGCCGGCGGCGATCCTGCCGCGCGACGTCTGCACCGCGGTGATCCGTCCGCCGGAGGTCTCCAGCCCGGTGACCTCGCAGTTCTGGATCAGGTCGACGCCCATCGCGTGCGCGGCCCGTGCGTAGCCCCAGGCCACGTAGTCGTGCTTCGCGATGCCCGCACGCGGCTGGTAGGTCGCGCCCAGAACGGGATAGCGCACGTCCGGCGAGGTGTTGACGATCGGGCAGATCTCCTTGACCCCGGCCGGATCCACCCACTCCGCGTCGATGCCGTTGAGCCGGTTGGCGTTGACCCGCCGCACGCTGTCCCGCACGTCCTGCAGGCTGTGCGCCAGGTTCAGCACACCGCGCTGGTCGAACAGGATCGGGTAGCCGAGGTCCTCCTCCAGGCCCTCCCACAGCTTCAGCGAGTGCTCGTAGATGCCGGAGCTCTCGTCCCACAGGTAGTTCGACCGGATGATCGTCGTGTTGCGGGCCATGTTGCCGCCCGCGAGCCAGCCCTTCTCGATCACCGCGACGTTCGTGATGCCGTGGACCTTCGCGAGGTAGTAGGCGGTGGCCAGACCGTGCCCACCGCCGCCGACGACCACGACGTCGTACGAGGACTTGGGTTCCGGGTCGTCCCACAGGAAGTCCGGGTGCTCGGGCAGATGTGCTCCGGGCGGGCTGGTCATTGCGACGCCTCCAGCGGGATCATCTGGTCGACTACTGGTATATCAGTCTGTGCGTTACAGTAGGTCACATGAACGCACGGGTCAACGACGAGCCCGCCTCCGTCTCACTCACCGAGCAGGCGTACGCGGTCCTGCGGGATCGCCTGGTCATGCTGGAGATCAAGCCCGGTGAGCCGATCAACGAGGACAGGCTGCGCACCGAGCTCGGCGTCGGCCGCACCCCGATCCGCGAGGCCCTCAAACGGCTGGAGCAGGAACGGCTCGTCGTCGCCTTCCCGCGCCGCGGCACGTTCGCCACCGACGTGAACATCTCCGACCTCTCCCACATCTCCGAGGTGCGCCGGACGCTGGAGCCCCTCGCCGCGGCCGCCGCGGCCGACCGCGCCACGGAGGACGACCGGGCCGCCCTGACCGCGCTGCGGTCCCAGCTGGAGACCGCCGCACGGCCAGGCGACAACACCGAGCTCCTCCGCGACGACGTCGGCGTGCACCGCGCGATCTACCGGTGCGTGCACAACCCGTTCCTGGAGGACACCCTCATCTCCTACGACAACCTGGCCACCCGGATCTGGTGCGTCTTCCTGCCGCGACTGTCCGGAATGGCCGGTCACGTCGACGAGCACGTGCCGCTGCTGACCGCGGTCGTCGAGGGTGACGCGAAGAAGGCGAGCGAACTCGCCTCCCAGCACGTCATCGGGTTTGAGCAGGCGATTCGGGCGTTGATCTGACCTGACCGTTGCCCAACTGGGGCATCAATCGCAGAGGTCACCCCTGGCGCGGCGGCTCGGCCGTCGTCTCGCAGTATCCGGTGAGCAGCCATTCAGTGCTGCTCACCACGGCCGGCACCGCAACAGGTACCGCGGCGCCCTCCAACGCGATTCCCTCCTCGCCGATCAGTTCACCGGTCTCCTGGCAGAACACGAGGACCTGCCGTCGATGACGCGCATCGTCGACGTGGGACACGGCGACACCGGATCTGTCCGTGAACTTCCGTGTCGCCTCCTCCACGTTCAGATCCGCGCACTCCGCCAAGCGCAACAAAAGCAGGCGTTGCAGTCCCGGCGTCACGACCTGGAGATTCCACACCTGACGAAAGGCCCTGACAATCGCGCCGTCATCCGACTTCGAGGTCAGTTCGGCAAGTTCGGTGACAAGAGAGTTCTCGTCTCCAGCGGTGATGAACACCCCAGCGAGCTGACCGGGCGCGTGCACGCCGCTGGGAGGTGCCGACATTTCCTCTCCACGGGTCACGACCAAGCGTCCCGACCCGTCAGAGGCAATCCACTGCCTGCGCTCGAACTGTTCGACAGATCCGGCCACCGTGCTCTCGCCGGTCCTCGTCAAGATCCGGTTCGTTCGAAGGTTCGAACCACGCGTGTGCACGTAGTGGTAACGACCGGCACCAGGTGGCTCCGGCGCGTCGACCGTTGCCATCGCGAGTTCGCGAAGCAGTTCTGTCGCCCTCATGAGGTCCTCTTGTCACCAGAACAAGCGCATCCACCTCCAAGCTATCGGATCATGTTCGTTCGTCGACGACCTCTCGTTGCACGACCTGGCCGTTGCCCTCCGTCTTGACGGGCGTCGGCTCCACCTGAAGGCGGAAGTCGCCGTCGTACTGCTCGTTGCCGGTCGCCACCGCCTCCTCGACGATCTCCGCGCAGTGCTTCTCCCGCAACACCATCGGGTCGCTGCGCAGGTCCTTCGCCAGCGCCACGCACAGCACGACCATGACCAGTCCGAACGGTGCCGCGGCGATGATCGTGAGGTTCTGCAGCCCGGTCAGCGCGGTCGCGCCGCCTCCGCCGACGAGCAGCATCACGGCCGCCACGCCGCCGGTCGCCACGCCCCAGAACACCACCAGCCTGCGGTGCGGTTCGATGTCACCGCGTTGTGAGAGCGTGCCCATCACCAGCGAGGCCGCGTCGGCGCCGGAGACGAAGAAGATCGCCACCAGCACCATCACGACCACCCCGGCGACGGCGGCCAGCGGGAACTGGTCGAGCACGCCGAAGAGCTGCGACTCCGGGTTCGCCGCGCCTGCCAGGTCGGTTCCGCCGCGCTGCACCGTGATCGCGGTGCCGCCCATGATCGTGAACCAGATCAGGCTGACCACGGACGGCACGAGGATCACGCCGCTGACGAACTGCTTGATCGTGCGGCCGCGGCTGATCCGCGCGATGAACATCCCGACGAACGGGGTCCACGAGATCCACCAGGCCCAGTAGAAGATCGTCCACGACGACAGCCAGCCCTCCATCGCCGAACCACCGGAGGCGGCGGAGCGGGAGACCATCTCGCCCATCTCGCGGAAGTAGTCGCCGATCGCGGCCGGCACCAGGTTCAGGATCAGCACGGTCGGCCCGACGAGGAACACGAACACCGCGAGCACGGTCGCGAGCACCATGTTGATGTTCGACAACCACTGGATGCCCTTGGCCACACCGGACACGGCCGATGCCACGAACGCCACCGTCAGCACCGCGATGATGCCGATCAGCACGCCCACACCGGGGTTCTCGGCCACGAACCCACCAGCCTTCAGCCCGCTGCCGATCTGCAACGCGCCCAGACCCAGCGAGGCCGCCGACCCGAACAGCGTCGCGAAGATCGCCAGGATGTCGATCAGCCGGCCCAGCGGCCCCTCGGACACCCTGTCACCGAACAGCGGGGCGAACGCGGCGCTGATCAACTGCTTGCGGCCGCGCCGGAACGTGCCGTACGCGATGGCGAGACCGACGACCGCGTAGATCGACCACGGGTGGATCGCCCAGTGGAACAGCGACGTCGCCATCGCGGTCTCGACCGCCGCGTCCGTGCCGCCCTCGACCGTGCCGGGCGGCGGCTTCACGAAGTGCGACAACGGTTCCGCGACGCCGTAGAACATCAGGCCGATGCCCATGCCCGCGCTGAACATCATCGCGACCCACGAGATCGTCCGGAACTCCGGCCGTTCGCCGTCGTGCCCGAGCGGGATCCGGCCGTAGCGGCTGAACGCGAGCCACAGCGCGAAGACCACGAACCCGGTCGCCGCGGTCAGGAACGCCCAGCCGGTGTTGCGGATGACCCAGCCGAGCACCGCGGTCGAGACGCTGCTCAGGCTGTCCGTGCCGATGACGCCCCAGGCGAGGAACGCCGAGGCGACGGCGGCGGACACGGTGAACACGACCTTGTCGGTGTGCGATCTCTTGGTGGGTAAGAACTCTTTCAGTTCGGACATGGCCTTCTACCACCTCTTCGTTGACGTGGTTTCCTGGACCCAGCGGTGGAACTCCCCGATGTGGTGTTCGGAGGGAACCAGCACACCCCCTTGCGCGTACGCCCGCGACGACATGGCGGGCTGGCACCGTTCGCAGGCCTCGAAGTCCTGCTCGTTCACGCGGTGGAAGAGCTCGACGGACCGCGAGACGTCCTTGCCGGTCGCGACGACGTCCTTGGCGTAGAGCCAGTCGCACTCGACGATCGTGCGGTCGGCGGCCATCGGGAACATCCGGTGGATGATCACGTGGTCGGGCACGAGGTTGATGAACACCTGCGGCCGCACGGTGATCGCGTAGTACCGGCGTTCCTGGTCGGAGGCGACGCCGGACAGGTTGTCGAAGCCCTCGCTGCCGTCGATCGTGAAGCCCTTGATCTCCTCGCCGAACACAGCGCCGTGCCCGACGTAGTACTGCGCGGCGTACCCGTCCGCGAACTCCGGCAGGACCTCCGTGAGCTCGGGGTGGATCGTCGCGCAGTGGTAGCACTCCATGAAGTTCTCGATGATGAGCTTCCAGTTGGCCTTCACGTCGTAGGTGATCCGGCGGCCCAGTTCCAGCTCGCTGACCTGGTAGTTGCCGATCGCGTCGAGGTTGCCCAGGCGCTCGCGCACGTCTTGCTGCACGGTCTGTTCGAACGACGCGGGTTCGTCGGCCAGCGACAGCCACGCGTAGCCGAGCCACTCGCGCAGGTGGACCTTCTTCAGGCCGTACTCGACGCGGTCGACGTCCGGCATCGACGTGAGGTTCGGCGCGGCGACGAGCTTGCCGTCGAGGCCGTAGGTCCAGGCGTGGTACGGGCACTGGAAGTTGCGCTTGACCGTGCCGGTCTCCTCGACGCAGAGCTTCGCGCCGCGGTGGCGGCAGATGTTGAGGAACGCGCGCAGCGAGCCGTCGCGCGACCGGGTCACGAGCACGCTCTCGCGTCCGATCTGGACGGTGCGGAAGTTGCCCGCGTCGGGGAGGTCTGCGCTGCGGACGGCGCAGAACCACATCCGCTCGAAGATCCTCTCCTGCTCCAGCTCGAAGATCGCCGGATCGGTGTAGGTGCTGCCCGGCAGGGTGGGGATCAGGCTGGACGGGAGCTCGGTCGCGGTCATGATCACTCCGTGGTGGTGTCAGAGAAGAAGGGAACGCGCGTCCGAGCCGGCGCAGATCACCAGCAGCGGGGCGGTGTGGGTGCTCGACCGCGTCAGGACGCGGGCACCCGTTCCGGACGGCTCGACGTGGAAGTCGATCACCGTCTCCTCGAAGCGCAGGTCGGCGCC
Organism: Lentzea sp. NPDC058436; assembly: GCF_042721515.1. Taxonomy (NCBI): domain Bacteria; kingdom Bacillati; phylum Actinomycetota; class Actinomycetes; order Pseudonocardiales; family Pseudonocardiaceae; genus Lentzea; species Lentzea sp. NPDC058436. Next base: position 706,210 of record NZ_JBHXLF010000002.1, on the reverse strand, counting down.
CGCGCGGAACGCGTCGTCGGAGCTGGGCAGCTCGGCCTGCGACCGGCTGTCCAGCCCGAGCACGCGCAGTCCGCGCGCGGCGAGGCGGTGTGCGGCCGCCCCGCCGAGGTCGCCGAGCCCTATGACGATCACGTCGTGGCTCATGACCTGATCCGCAGCATCTTGGGGTCGAAGAGCGGTTCCGCCGCCACGACGGCCGCGACGCGTTCGCCGAAGTACTCGATCTCGACCTGCGTGCCTTCCACGGCAACGGCCGCGGGCAGCCAGGCGTAGGCGATGTTCTTGCCGATCGAGTAACCGCGGGCCGCGCTCGTGACGTAGCCGACCGCGACACCGTCCGCGAACACCGGCTCCGACCCCATCACGACCTGGTGGTCGTCGTTGATCACCAGGCACGTGAGCCTGCGGGCGGCCGTCTCCTCCGACTTGCCCTCCAACGCCTTGCGGCCGTGGAAGTAGCCCTTGTTCATCCTGACCGCGAAGCCCAGCCCCGCCTCGAACGGGTCGTGCTCGGTGGTGACGTCGGCGCCCCACGAGCGGTAGCCCTTCTCCAGCCGCATGCTGGTGAACGCGCTGCGGCCCGCGGCGATGACGCCGTGCTCCTGACCGGCCTCCCACAGCGTGTCCCACAGCCGCAGGCCCATGTCCGCGGTGGTGTAGAGCTCCCAGCCCAGCTCACCGACGTACGACAGGCGCATCGCGGTGACCGGCACCTCGCCGATGAACGCCTTCTGCGCCTTGAAGTAACCCATGGCCTCGTGCGAGAAGTCGCTGCGGGTCAACGGCTGCAGCAGGTTCCGCGCTTCCGGTCCCCACAGGCCGATGCAGCACGTGCCGGGCGTGATGTCGGTGATGTGCACGCCGCCGTTGGGAGGCATGCGCCGGCGCAGCCAGTCGAGGTCCAGCGGGCCGTTGGCGCCGACCTGGAACCGGTCCTCGGCGAGCCGGGCGATCGTCAGGTCGCTGCGCACTCCCCCGTCCTCGTTGAGCAGCAACGTGTAGACCACCGCGCCCGGCTTGCGGTCGAGCTGGTTGGTGGTCATGGTCTGCAGGAACGTCAACGCCTCGGGGCCGCTGACCCCCAGCCGCTTCAACGCGGTCATGTCGAACATCGCGACGCGCTTGCGGGCGACGAGGGCCTCGGCGCCGGCGATCGGCGACCAGAACCGGGACGCCCACTCGTTGCGCTCCGGGATCTCCGCGACCTCGGGCAGGGAGGCATTGGCCTCGTACCAGTGCGGCCGCTCCCAGCCGGAGGCCTCCAGGAACACCGCGCCGAGTTCCTTCTGCCGCTCGTAGAACGGGCTCGTGCGCAACGGCCGCGGGTTCTCGGCGGGCTGCAACGGGTGCAGCACGTCGTAGACCTCGACGAACGCCCGGCAGCTGCGTTCGTGCACGTAACCGGGCGCGCGCTGGACGTCCTCGAACCGGTTGAGGTCGCAGCCGTGCAGGTCGATCTCCGGCTGCCCGTCGACCAGCCACTCGGCCATCGCCTTCGCGACGCCGGCGGAGTGCGTGATCCACACGGCCTCGGCGACCCAGAACCCCTGCAGGCCGGGATGTTCGCCGAGCAGCGGGTTGCCGTCGGGGGTGAAGGAGAACAGGCCGTTGACGCCCTCCTCGACCTTGGAGTCGCCGAGTGCGGGCAGCAGGTCGACGGCGGCGTCCCAGGAGGTCTCGAAGTCCTCCGGGGTGAAGGCGATCTCGGACGGCATGGTCGGCGCCACGTCGAAGTCGAGGATGTCGTCGGCGGAGATCGGCATGGGCCGGTGCCCGTACGCGCCGATGCCGATCCGGTCGACGTGCTCGCGGAAGTACAGGTCCGCGTCCTGGTGGCGCAGCAACGGCTTCGACATCTCGGACAGCTCGGTGTTGCTGCCCTTCAACGCGGGCAGCGGAGCGGTCTTCGCGTACTGGTGGGCCATCGGGACGAGCGGGATGTCGAGGTCGACCATCCTGCCGATCCGCGGGCCCCACATGCCGACGCACGACACGACGACGTCGGCGGGGAAGGTGTCGTGCTCGGTGACGACGGCCTTGACCTGACGCCCGGTGCGTTCGATGCCGGTGACCTTGTGATGTGCCAGGAACTTCGCGCCGCGCTCCATCGCCCTGCGCGCCTGGGCCTCGGCGGCGCGGAGGGGCTTCGCGATGCCGTCGCTCGGGATGTGGAAGGCGCCGAGGATCTTCGAGGGGTCCAGCAACGGGTACAGCCGCGCGACCTCGTCGGGGTCGCGCAGGAAGCTCTCGACACCCCAGGCGGTCGCCCAGCCGTGGCGGCGCTTGATGTCGGTCCACCGTTCCGGGGTGGTCGCGACCTCCAGCCCGCCGACCTGCTGGAAGCACCACTTGTCGTCCATCGTGAGCGCCGTGTACTTCTCGACGGTGTACTTGGCGAACGTGGTCATGGTCTTGCAGCCGGTGGTCTGGAAGACCAGGCCCGGCGCGTGCGAGCTGGACCCGCCCGTGGCGAACAGCGGTCCCTGTTCGAGCACGGTGACGTTGGTCCACCCGCGTGCGGTCAGTTCGTCGGCGAGCGCGCATCCGACGATGCCCGCGCCGATCAGCACCACTCTCGGCTGGGTCACAGGACCACCACCGAACGCAGGACGCGGCCGTGGTGCATGTCGTCGAACGCCTTCTCTACGTCGCCGAGCCCGATCGTCTCCGACACGAAAGCGCCGAGGTCGAGGCGGCCCTGCAGGTACAGGTCGATCAGCAGCGGGAAGTCGCGTGACGGCAGGCAGTCGCCGTACCAGGACGACTTGACCGCGCCGCCGCGCGAGAACACGTCGATCAGCGGTAGTTCGAGTTTCATGTCCGGTGTCGGCACGCCGACGAGCACGGCCAGTCCGGCGAGGTCACGGGCGTAGAACGCCTGCTGGAACGTCTCCGGGCGGCCGACCGCGTCGATCACGACGTCCGCGCCGTTGCCCTCGGTGAGCTCGCGGATCGCCTCGACGACGTCCTGTTCGCGGGCGTTGACCGTGTGCGTGGCGCCGAACCGCTCGGCCCACTGCAGCTTCGTGTCGTCGAGGTCGACGGCGATGATCGTCCGCGCCCCCGCCAGCCTGGCGCCCGCGATGGCCGCGTCCCCGACACCGCCGCAGCCGAGCACGGCCACGCTGTCGCCGCGGGTCACGCCGCCGGTGTTGATCGCGGCGCCGATGCCCGCCATCACACCGCACCCGAGCAGCCCGGCGACCTCCGCCGGCGCCTTGGGGTTCACCTTCGTGCACTGTCCGGAGTGGACCAAGGTCTTCTCCGCGAACGCGCCGATGCCCAGCGCGGGCGACAACGGCGTGCCGTCCTGCAACGTCATGGGCTGCGCCGCGTTGTGGGTGTTGAAGCAGTACTGCGGACGGCCGCGCAGGCACGCCCGGCACGACCCGCACACCGCGCGCCAGTTGAGGATCACGAAGTCGCCGGGCTCCAGGTCGCTCACACCGTCACCGACGGCCTCCACGACACCGGCCGCCTCGTGCCCGAGCAGGAACGGGAACTCGTCGTTGATCCCGCCCTCCCGGTAGTGCAGGTCGGTGTGGCAGACCCCGCAGGCCTGCACCTTCACCAACGCCTCGCCGGGGCCGGGATCCGGCACGAGGACGGTCTCGACCGAGACCTTCGCCCCACGCCCCGCAGCCACGACACCGTTCACCGCTTGTGCCACTTCGTTCTCTCCTGTCAGAGGTGGGGGTAGAGGGGGTGCTTCGCGGCCAGTGCGTCGACGCGGGCGACCAGGTCACCCTCGTCGAACGACGGCTGCAGGGCGGCGGCGATGATGTCGGCGACCTCGGTGAAGTCGCCGGCCGTGAAGCCGCGGGCGGCGAGCGCGGGGGTCCCGATCCGCAGGCCGGACGTGACCATCGGCGGCCGCGGGTCGAACGGCACGGCGTTGCGGTTGACGGTGATGCCGATGCGGTGCAACCGGTCCTCTGCCTGCTTGCCGTCCAATGAGGACTCGACCAGGTCCACCAGCACGAGGTGCACGTCCGTGCCGCCGGAGAGGACCTTCACGCCGGCCTGGGCGCAGTCGGGCAGGGAGAGGCGTTCGGCGAGGACGCGGGCGCCTTCGAGGACGCGCTGCTGGCGTTCGCGGAACTCCTCCCCCGCCGCGACCTTGAACGCGACGGCCTTGGCGGCGACGACGTGCTGCAGCGGGCCGCCCTGTTGGCCGGGGAACACCGTGGAGTCGACCTTCTTGGCCAGCTCCTCGGTGGAGAGGATCACGCCACCGCGCGGACCGCCGAGGGTCTTGTGGGTGGTGGTCGTGACGAGGTCGGCGAACGGCACGGGGCTCGGGTGCAGGCCCGCCGCGACGAGTCCGGCGAAGTGGGCCATGTCGACCATGAGCCTGGCGCCGGCCAGGTCGGCGACGCGGCGGAACTCGGCGAAGTCGAGCTGACGCGGGTAGGCCGACCAGCCCGCGATGATCAGCTTCGGCTTCGACTCCAGCGCGAGCCGTTCGACCTCGGCCATGTCGACCCGGCCGGACTCGCGGTCGACGTGGTAGGCCACGACGTTGTAGAGGCGGCCGGAGAAGTTGATCCGCATGCCGTGCGTCAGGTGGCCGCCGTGCGCGAGGTCGAGGCCCATGATCGTGTCACCGGGCTGGAGCACCGCCGCCATCGCCGCGGCGTTGGCCTGCGCGCCCGAGTGCGGCTGGACGTTCGCGTGCTCGGCGCCGAACAACGCCTTGACCCGCTCGATCGCGAGCGCCTCGATGACGTCGACGTGCTCGCACCCGCCGTAGTAGCGGCGGCCCGGATAGCCCTCGGCGTACTTGTTGGTCAGCACCGATCCCTGCGCCTGCAGCACGCCGACCGGCGCGAAGTTCTCGGAGGCGATCATCTCCAGCGTCGACTGCTGGCGGTGCAGCTCGGCGCGGATCTCGGCGGCGACCTCCGGGTCGAGGTCGTCGAGGTTCTGGTCCAGAACTGTGGTGGTGGGAACGGAGAGTGACAACGGGCCAACCCTTCCGAGCGAGTTCCGTAATACGCAACCAGGTTCGCATTATGCAACTGCAGCGCGCATCACGGTGCGACGCGTTCGAGCCGTTGTCAAGGCCTTGTCGCACGGACGGAGGCATCCGGAAACGCGATGAGCCCCCGGCACCGGCCGGGGGCTCATCGTTCGTGAAGGTCTTTCACAGCACGGGATGCCCCATTCGGACGGACAGGTCGCGCGACGCCACGCGCAGCTCCTCGACGATTTCGGGCATGCGCTTCTGGGAGAGCCGGTAGGCCGGACCGGCGGCGCTGATCGCCGCCACGACGTCACCCTGCGAGCCGAACACCGGCACCGCGACGGCGTGCAGACCGGCCTCCAGTTCCTCCATGCACGTGGCGAACCCGTCTTCGGCCGTACGGCGCAACGCACCGCGCAGCTTCACGGGATCGGTGATCGTGCGCGGGGCGCAGGACTCCAGGTCGCCCGACAGCAGGCGTTCCTGCTCGTCGGCCGGCGCGGCGGCGAGCAGCACCTTGCCGCTCGACGTGGCGTGCAACGGCGTGCGCTGGCCGACCCAGTTCTGCGCGGCGACCGCGGAACTCCCCCGCGCCTGGCTGACGTTGAGCGCCACGTCGCCGTCGAGAACCGCGATGTTGACGGTCTCGCCGAGCCGGTCCGCGAGCTCCGTGCACACCGGGCCGCCGACCCGGACGTAGTCGAGCTGGCCGGTCACCGCTCCCGCGAACCGGAGCATGCCGATGCCGATGCGGAACGGGCCGCGCTCGCCGTCCTGCTCCACGAGCTCACGGGTCTGGAGCGTGTAGACGAGTCTGGACGCGGAGGACTTGTGCACGCCGAGCTCGGCGGCGATCTCGGTGATCCCCGCTTCCCCGTTGCGGGCCAGCAGCTCCAGCACCGCCACCGCCCGATCGACCGATTGCACCAGCGCCTTGTCACGAGCCTCGCCGTTGTTGCTCATCACGCAACACTATCCGATTGACGCAACCCACTCGGGTTCTTGACGACTTTCATGATCCTGAGCCATTCTCGCTGTTGCGTATCGCACACACTGTTCCGTATTACGCAACGGAGGCTTTTGATGATCACCGCATGCGCCGTGGACGACCTGCCCGTGGGCGAGTCCGTGGTCGTTTCCGGCGAGGTGGCGATCGCCGTCTTCAACGCGGACGGCGAGTTCTACGCGATCGACGACACCTGCAGCCACCAGGACGCCTCGCTGGCGGAGGGCTGGCTGGAGGGCTGCTTCGTCGAATGTCCCCTGCACGCCGCGCTGTTCGACCTCCGCACCGGCATGCCGACCTGCCTGCCCGCCAAGAAGGCCGTGCGCACGTACCCGGTCGTCGTGCAGGACGGGATGATCTACGTCGACACGGGCAGCCGCGAGGCCGTGGCATGAGAACGGTCGCGGTGGTCGGCGGGTCGCTCGCCGGCCTGCGTTCCGTGGAAGAGCTTCGCCTGCAAGGGTTCGACGGCCGGGTCGTGGTGATCGGCGAGGAGCCGCACGCGCCCTACGACCGGCCGCCGCTGTCGAAGGCGTTCCTGCTGGGCACCCTGTCCCGCGAGGACTTGGCGCTCTCCGACGACGACTTCGGCGCGGAGTGGCGCCTCGGCGTCCGTGCGGAGCGGCTCGACCCGTCCACCGGTTCGGTCTTCCTGTCCACCGGCGAGGTCGTGCGCGCGGACGGCGTGGTGATCGCGACCGGCGGCCGCCCGCGCACGTTGCCGGGCACCGCCTCGTTGCGCGGCGTCCACACCCTGCGCACGCTCGACGACGCTCTTGCGCTGCAAGGAGAACTGCTACCCGGCGCTCGCGTCGTGGTCGTCGGCGCGGGCTGGATCGGCTCCGAGGTCGCCTCCACGTGCCGCACGCTCGGCCTGGACGTGACGGTCGTCGAGGCCGCCCCGATCCCGATGGAACGCGCGCTGGGTCCCGTGCTCGGCAGGCTCTGCGCCGACCTGCACACCGACCACGGCGTCGACCTCCGTCTCGGCGTCGGCGTGGAGTCGTTCGAGCACAACGGAACCCGCGTCACCGGTGTCGTCCTGCGCGACGGCACGCACTTGCCGGCCGACGTCGTGGTGGCGGGCATCGGCATGGAACCCGCCGCCGGCTGGCTCGCCGGCTCGGGCCTCGCAGTGGACAACGGCGTGCTGTGCGACTCGGGCTGCGTCACGTCCATCCCGTCCGTGGTCGCCGTCGGCGATGTGGCCCGCTATCGGCTTGCTGACGGCCACGTTCGCCACGAGCACTGGACGAACGCCTCCGAGCAGCCGGTCGTGGCCGTCCGCAACCTCCTCGCAGGCACGTCGGCCGAGACCTACCGGCCGTCCGGCTACGTCTGGTCCGACCAGTACGGCGTGCGCCTGCAACTCGCGGGCGAGACCGGCGGCGCGGACGAGGTCGCGGTGATCGACGGCTCACCGGACGACCGCAGGTTCGTCGCCGAGTTCCGCCGCGCCGGGCGACCGATCGGCGTGCTGGCCATGAACAACGCCAAGCTCTTCGGCCGCCTGCGCCGTCAGCTCACCACCGTCTCATAGGCAGTCCAGCAGGGCGGCGGTCCTGGCCTCGATGTGAGGCCCGGCGTCGTACCCGGTGAAGATCCACGGCTTGCCGGCCTCCATCGCCGCGAGCACCATCTCCCCCACCTCGTCGACGCCCGGCCCGCTGCGCAGGAACGCCTCGACGACCGGCACGAGGTCGTCCCTCAGCGCCAGACCCTCGTGCAGCGCACCGGTGTTACCGACGATGTCCGTGTCGACGGGGCCGGGGCAGAGCACGCTGACCTCGACGCCGTGCGGGGCCGCGGACAGGCGCAGCGACTCGGAGAGCCCGACCACGGCGAACTTCGAGGTCACGTACGGCACGTTCGGATCGGCGACGAGCCCGGCGCCCGACGCGGTGTTGACGACGTGGCCGGCCCGGCGGCCGATCATGCGCGGCAGGAACGCCTGGATCCCGTTGATCACGCCCGTCAGGTTCACGCCGAGCACCAGGTCCCACGTGTCATAGCTCAGCTGCTCGGCCGTGGCGTACGGCACGACGCCCGCGTTGTTGAACAGCAGGTCCACCGGCCCCAGTTCGCGTTCGGTCTCGTCGGCGACCTCCTCGAACCGCTCGCGGTCGCGAACGTCGAGCTCGTAGGTCCGCACCTCCGTCAGCCTGGTCAGCTCCTCGGCCGCCTGCCCGAGCGCGGACGCGTCGACGTCGGCCAGCGCAAGGCTCACGCCGCGCTTCGCGAGCGACCGCGCGATGCCCAGGCCGATGCCCCTCGCACCGCCGGTGACGAAGGCCGTTGATCCTGCCCAATCCCTCATGGGAGACCTTTCTGTGCTGATCTGCCATCTCTATGTTGACTGACACAGTAGCCTGCTCAGCATGCCCTTGAGCACAGAAGACGACCAGGCTGCAGCCCGCCCGTTGAGGCAGGTCCTCGCGACCGGCGGCCGCGCCACCCTCGTCACGTTCGTCGGCCTCCAGGTCCTCGACAGCGTCGACGGCGTGATGTTCGTGGTCTTCGCACCGGAGATCCGCACGTCACTGGGCATCAGCGCCGGTGCGGTCGCCGTGCTCGGCGCGCTGGCCGGAGTGATGGTGGCGGTGGCCGCGCTGCCGCTCGGCCTGCTCGGGGACCGGCGCCGCCGCACGACCCTCGCGGGGATCTGCACCCTCGTCTGGGCTGTGGCGGCCGGAGCGCTGGGCATGGTGCAGAACCTGTGGCAGGCGGTCGTGGCCAGGGTCGTCGCCGGGGTCGGCAAGGCGAACGAGGGGCCGATCCAGACGTCGCTGCTGGTGGACGCCTATCCGCCGGCCGGGCGCGGGCGGGTGCTCGGGCTGCACCGCGGCGGGCAGCCGCTGGGGATCGTCGTCGGACCGCTGGTCGCGGCCGGGTTCGCTGCCGTGATTCCTGAGGAGCACGAGCCGTGGCGGTGGGCGTTCGCGTTCCTGGCGGTGCCGGCGTTGGTCCTGGGCTTGGTGGCATTCCGGCTGCCGGAGCCGCGGCGCGCGCACGTCACGCCGTCGGCGCGTGAGGCACTGCGGCGGCTCACGAAGATCCGCACGTTCGTGCTGGTGATGATCGCTCTCGGAGCGTTCGGCATGTCGGTGACGACGGTGCCGATCTACCTGAACCTCGTGCTGGAGGACCAGCTCGGGCAGGGCGCGGCGGCACGAGGGGTGATCACGTCGGTGGCGGCCGTGGGCGGGTTGGTCGGCGCGGCGTTCGGCGGTGCGTTGAGCGACCGGTTGTTCCGGCGCAGTCCGCAGGCGTGCGTGTACCTCGCCGCGGTGGCGATCGCGTTGCTGGGCATCGGTTTCGCGGTGCAGGCCTATGCACCGGACGTCACGACGTACGTGGCCATCGGGGTCGTGACGCAGGGGATGACGTTCGCGGGCATCATCGCGTTGAGCCTGGTGGTGGCGGCGGTGACGCCCGAGGAGTTCCGTGCCACGGCGTTCGCGCTGATGGGCGTGTACACGGCGTTGGTCGGCGGGCTCGGCGGCGCGCTGCTCACGGCGGTCGCGGAGGAGTTCTGGGGCGTGCGGGCGGCGGTCGCGACGGCGGCGCCGCTGGCCTCGGTGATCGCGGGTCTGGTGCTGGTCGCCGCCGCCCGCCACGTGCCGGGTGAGGTCGTACGATGATCGTCGTGACCTCCCCCGGGCAGCGCCGGATCGACGAGATCGGCGACGAGAGCCGCCGCCGCATCCTTGACGCCGCGGAGGAGCTGTTCGCCGAACGCGGGTTCGACCGAACGTCCTTCGTGGACATCGCGAAGCGCTCGGGCATCAGCCGGGGGTCGATCCCTTGGCACTTCAAAAACAAGGACGGCCTCGTGATGGCCGTCGTCGAACGGGCGGTCGCGCGCATCTGGCCCGCCGAGCGCTACGACGCCGTCCCGTCCATCATCGAGGTGTTCTCCGAGACCGCAGAGCTGCTCAGGACCGGCAACTCCGCGCTGGTGTTCATGATCCTGGTCGAGGCGCTCGGCGACCGGGGCGTGGTGCACGACCAGTACCGGGAGTTCTTCGCGCGCAGGCGTGCGGGCATCGAGGACCTGCTGCGCTTCAAACGCCCGGCCGGCGCCGACCCGGAGTTGGCCGCCGAGCAGGAGCGCACCGCCGCCGTCGCGTTGAACGGCGCGCTCCTCGGCATCCACCTGCAGGCGCTGGTGGATCCGGAGGCCGTCGACCTCAACGCCGCGCTGGTGTCGATCGCGACGATGTTCGACCGCAACCTCGCGGACGTCTGGCGCTAACGAAGCCGTTCCAGGATCAGATCGATGTCGGCCTCCGACGTGCGGTGGTTGGTGATGCAGGCACGGATGCCGCGCTTTCCCGCCACCACAACGGGTCCGAGCAACGCCACGTTCTCGGCGGCCAGCCTCTCCAGCAACGCGGTGTGCTCGGCGTCCGAGAAGCCGTCGACCGTGAAGCACACCGCCGTCAGCGTCACCGGGGCCAGCAACGTGAGTCCGGGCGTGGCCTCGACGCCCTCACCCAGCCGCCGCGCCAACGCCAGCGTGCGGGCGTTGGCGTCGCGGAACGCCGACACCCCGAACGCCTGCAACGCGCTCCACACCTTGAAAGCCTTGAAGTTGCGGGAGAGCTGCAACCCGTAGTCCATGTAGTCGGTCATCAACGGGTCCTCGGCGACCGTCAGGTACGACGAGTCGAACGCGAACGCGTCCCGCAGCTTCGCGCCGTCGCGGACGAGCAGGCAGCCCGCCTCCAGCGGCGCGTACAGCAGCTTGTGCGGGTCGAGCGTAATCGAGTCGGCGCGGGCGCAGCCGCCCATCAGGACCCGCATCTCCTCCGACAGGAGAAAAAGCGCGCCGTACGCGCCATCGACGTGCAGCCACAGGTCCTCCGCGGCGCACAGGTCGGCGATCTCGTCCAGCGGGTCCACCGACCCGGTCGACACCGTGCCGCACGTGCCGACCACGCACCACGGCCGCAGCCCGGCAGCACGGTCCTCCTCCACCGCCGTCCGCAGCGCGTTCACGTCCATGCGGTGCAACGAGTCCGTGGCGATGTGGCGCACGTTGTCCAGGCCGATGCCGAGGACGGCGGCAGCCTTGTCGACACTGCGGTGCGCCTCGACGGACGTGTAGACGACGAGCGGCGCCGCGTCCCGTTGCAGACCGTTGGCGTGGAAGTCGGGCACGCGGTCGTTCAACGCCGTGGCCAACGCCTGCAGGGTGGCGAGCGACCCTCCGCCGGTCAGGATTCCCTTGGCACCAGCGGGAAATCCGACGACTGAGGCCAGCCACTCCAGCACCGAACGCTCGACCACGTTCGCCGTCGGCGACAGCTGCCAGAAGTTGCAGTTCTGGTTCAGAGCGGCCGCCATCGCCTCGGCGTACGGGGCGATGCCGTTGGGCGGGCCGAGGACGTAGGCGAGGAACCGCGGGTGCGCCACCGCCGTCGAGTTGGGCAGGATCGTGCTCTCCCAGGAGTCGAACAGCGCGTCCACGCCCACGCCCTGCTCCGGCATCGGCGTGAGCAACGCCGCCAGCGCGTCCCGGTCCGGCGCCGGCAGGATCTCGGCCTTGGGCAGGCCGCGCTCGTAGGAGTCCAGCAGCGCCAGCAGTCTCGTGCCGGCCCTGTCGCGTTCGTCGTCGGTCAGCAGCAGTTCGTTCACGAGAAGCAGATTAGGGCTGAGCGACTGGCACGCGATTGCTACTTCGACCTCGTTCGGCCGTCGTCGTGGCACACTCTGCCAGTGGACCGCATCGATCGCGCAATCATCCGCCACCTCCAGGACGATGGGAGGCTCACCAACACCGAACTGGCCGACAAGGTGGGCCTCACGCCGTCGCCGTGCCTGCGGCGGGTGCGGGCGCTGGAAGAGGCCGGGGTGATCACCGGCTACCACGCGGCCATCGACCCCACCGCACTCGGCCGGGGGTTCCGGGTCCTCGTGCACATCGACCTCAACGCGCAGGACCTCGCCACCATCGAGGCGTTCGAGGCGCGGATCGCGGAGATCGGCGCGGTGGAGTCGTGCGTGCGGATGTTCGGGCAGCCCGACTACCACCTGTGGATCGCGGTCGCCGACCTCGCCGCGTACGAGCAGCTCTACATGTCCGCGCTGACGAGGCTGCCGGGCGTGGCGCGCACGAACTCGCAGTTCCCGATGAAGACCGTCGTGGGTTAGGTCAGGTCTTCGGCCTGCAGCTCCGCTCGCGACGAGACACCGAGCTTGCGCAGCACCCGTGCCGCGTGCTGCTCGACGGTCCGCGGCGAGAGGAACAGCACGTCCGCGATCTTGCGGTTGGTGTGCCCCGCGACCAGCAGCCGCGCGACCTCCTGCTCGCGCGGCGACAACTCGTCGCCGTACCCGCGCCTACCTCGGCGGGACGGTTTGCCGCCGCCGATGCTGCGCAGCTGGTGCCGGCACCGGGCCGCGTCGCGGGTGGCGCCCAGGCCGTCGAACGTGTCGACCAGTGCCGAGAGGATCTCCGCCGCCTTCTCCTGGTCGGACGGCAGCAGGCAGGCCGCCTCGCGTTCGGCGACCAGGGCCGTGAGGTAGGGCGCGGGCAACGCCGAGTACCTGTCCGCGGCCTCGCGGTAGAGCGACACGGCCGCGTCGACCTGACCGCGTGCCTCCGCGAGCTGGGCGCGGCACCAGGCCACCGAGGCGAACGCCATCGGGGCGTCGCGGCCCTCCACGCCCGCGGCGAACTCCTCGATCAGCGTCTCGGCGTCGGTCTCACGGCCCGCCGCGAGGAACGTGGCCACGGCGATGGGGCCGAGCTCGGTCGCCCACACCCACACGCCCTTGGCCCGCACGATCGCCAGGCCGCGGTCGACGTCCACGCAGGCACGCGTGATCTCGTCCTGGGCGAGCATCGTGCGAGCCAGCGCCGCGCACCCCGCGATGGCGACCGGGGTGATCGACTCCTCGGGGGCGAACGCGCCGGTCTCGGTGAGGTAGCTGGTGGCCTCCGCCCATTCACCGCGCGCGGTGGCGAGTGAGCCCAGGATCAGGCTCAGCTCGCTGGCCAGCGGGAACAGGTCGCGGTACTCGTCGAGCAGGGTCCGCGCCCGGTCGGCGAGGCCCTCCCAGTCGCCGGTGTGCCAGTCGAGGCGGGCCCTCGTCGCGTTGGCGGTGCTCGCGGTGAACGGGGCACCGCACTCGGCGGCGAACCGCAGGCCGTCGCGCAGCAGTTCGGCGCACCGGGCGAAGTGGCCGGTCGTGGTCAGCGCGTCGGCGAGGTTGCAGTGCGCGCGGGCGAGCTGGCGGAGCTCACCGGACGTGGTGGCGGGCCGGTAGCTCCACTCGGCCAGCACCGACGGGTCGCCCGTGTGCATCTTCGACCCGACCTCGTTGGCGTACAGCGCCAGCTTCTGCTCCAGGTCGGTCTCGGCGGCGCGGGCCAGGCTGATGCGGTCGAGCCACGGCTGGACCTCGCTCATCGGCGTCATGCCCAGGTACGACAACGCCAGCACGGCCTCGCCCCGCGCCGCCAGGTCCGGCCGTTCGGTGAGGTCGGCGACGGCCCGTTCGAGCTCGGACCGGGCCTCCTCGATGCCGCCCGCCTGCCGGATCAGCAGCACGCCGCGGTAGTGGCGGACCTGCCCGCGCGCCGCCGTGGACAGGCGCCGGTCGGACAGCAGGCGTTCGAGCGCCTCGGTCGGGTCGAGCTGGTCGAGGCCCTGGTGGGCGATCTGGCCGAGCTTGATCGCGAGCCGGTCGACGTCGGCCGCGGGCACGGCCGGGTCGAGCAGCAGCCGCTGCAGCAATGCCGTGGCGGTGCCCGCGTCGCCGTTCTCGACGGCCCTGTCCGCCGCCGCCTCGCCGTAGCGCAGCCACGCGGACGTCTGACCAGCGCGTTCGCTGTGCTCGGCGAGCTGCACCAGCGGGCGGGGTTCGACCTGGTCGAGCACCTCGACGGCGCGGTGGTGCAGCGCCTGCCGGTCGGGACCGCCGAGGGTGTCGTAGACGGCCTGCTGGGCCAGCGCGTGCCGGAAGCCGTACCGCCGTGCGTCGACCTCGTGCAGAACATGGCCCGTCAGCGCGTGCGTCAACGCCTCACGGCTCTCGCTGATCTCGGCCACCTCACCGAGCAGTTCGACGGACGCGGGCGCGCCCAGCACGGCGGCGGCCTGGACCAGCCGGGTCGCCTCGGCGGGCAGCGCGGCCAGGCGTTCGGCGATGGCGTCGCGCAGCAGCACCGGCACGTCCACGTTGTCGAGCAACCGGCGGGCCGTGGCACCGTCCGCGTGCACGGCGCCGGCGGGATTCCGCAGCGCCCGCAAGGTCTCCTCGACCACGAACGGGATGCCGGCCGTGCGTTCGTGCAGCTTGGCCGCGAACTCCGCCGACACGGGCTCGCCGTCGAGGATCGCGGACGTCAGCGCGCGCACCTCGGCCACGTCGAGCGGTTCCAGCTCCAGCAACGCGCTGGTGATCCCGGTCGGCGGCCGGTACGCGGAGCCCAGCGGAACGCCGCCGGGCACGTCCTCGCGCCGGTACGTGACCACGATGGACAGGTTCGCGGGCGGGTCGCCCATCAGGAACCGCAGCAGCTGCCGCGAGCCGTCGTCGGCCCAGTGCAGGTCCTCGACGACCAGCAGCACGGGCCCGAGCACGCCGAGCAGTTCGCGCAGGGCCCGGAACAACCGGTGCCGGTCGGCCCGCGGATCACCGGTCGAGGGCAGCGGATCGGGCAGGTGGTCCGCGAGCTCCGGCAGCAGCGCACCGAGCACACCGGACACCGGGCTCAACCGGGAGTGGTTGCGCGCCAAGCGATCCGTGCAGTCGCGCAACGCCTCCAGCACCGCGCCGTACGGGAACGGCTCCCCCACCGGCTGGCAGTGGCCGATGAGGACGGCGATCGGCCCCAGGTCGGCGTCCAGCAACTCCCGCACCAGCCGCGACTTCCCGACTCCGGCCTCGCCCTCGACCATGATCACCGCGGGCTGGCTCGGCACGGCGGCCCGCAGCGCGCCGAGCTGGTCACCTCGGCCCACCAGCACCGGCGAGCTCGTGCGCATCAGTCCGCTGGGGTCGCAGCGCCGCGCCCTGGACCTCGGTGTCCGGCTCATCCGCACCGATGTTAGGCGAAAGACGCGTATCCCTACGTAGAGATATCCGGATTGTTCGTCGTTCGAGGTCGCCCGATGGTGATCGGCACGTGGTCGCCCACCCCTGCCGAGGCGGCCGGAGAACGGAGAACCAGAGATGCGACTTGATCGCACAACACGCGTGCTGGCGGCGACCGGGCTGGGCCTGGCCGTCGCGGCGGCGGTGAGCAGCCCTGTGTCCGCTCAGACGGGGTCGATCCAGAAGACCGCCGAGCCCGTCGCGGGCAGCTACATCGTCGTGTTCAAGGACGGCGCGAGCGACGCTCCCACCACCAACGCGAAGGCGCTCGACCTGGCCCGCAAGCACGGCGGCAAGGTCAGCAACACCTACGTCGCGTCGGTGCGCGGGTTCGCGGTGAAGCTGGACGAGTCGGCGGCGAAGCGCCTCGCCGCCGACCCGTCCGTCGCCTACGTGCAGCAGGACGGCTGGGCGCGGATGTCCGACACCCAGACGAACCCGACGTGGGGCCTCGACCGGATCGACCAGGCGAACCTGCCCGTCGACTCGAAGTTCACCTACCCGAACACCGCGTCGAACGTGACCGCGTACATCCTGGACACCGGGATCTACAAGGCGCACAGCGAGTTCGAGGGCCGCGCCAAGGACGGTTACGACTTCATCGACAACGACCCGGACGCCTCCGACTGCCAGGGCCACGGCACGCACGTCGCCGGCACGGTCGGGTCGAAGACGTACGGTGTGGCGAAGAAGGTCAACCTGGTCGGCGTCCGCGTGCTCGACTGCTCGGGCAACGGCCAGTACTCGCAGATCATCAAGGGCATCGACTGGGTCGCGCAGAACGCGAAGAAGCCCGCCGTGGCGAACATGAGCCTCGGCGGCGGCGCGGACTCCACTGTGGACAACGCGGTGAAGCGCGCGATCGCGGCGGGCGTGACGTTCGGCCTCGCGGCCGGCAACAACAACGGCGACGCCTGCCAGACCTCCCCCGCCCGCGTGCCGGAGGCCATCACGGTGGCCGCCAGCGACTCGGCGGACAAGCGTTCGATCTACACCGGCGGGCAGGCGTCGAACTGGGGCTCCTGCGTCGACATCTTCGGGCCCGGCTCGAACATCACGTCGACCAAGAACGGCGGCGGCACCACGTCCATGGGCGGCACCTCGATGGCCACCCCGCACGTCGTCGGTGCCGCCGCTCTGTACGTGTCCGCGAACCCGAACGCCACCCCTGCCCAGGTTCGCGACGCGCTGGTGAACAACTCCACGCCGGACAAGATCAGCGACCTGCGCGGATCGCCGAACAAGCTGCTCAACATCAGCTTCATCGGCGGCGGTGGCCCGGACCCCGAGCCGTGTGCCGCGGCCACCAACGGTGACGACGTGTCCATTCCGGACAACAACACCGCCGTGTCCTCGTCCGTCAGCGTGACCGGCTGCACGGGCAAGGCCTCGACCACCACCAAGGTGAAGGTCGACATCAACCACCCGTACACCGCTGACCTGGCCATCGACCTGGTCGGCCCGTCCGGTGCGACCTACAGCCTCAAGAAGGCGAAGGGCGCGACCTCCAGCGGTGGCGTGCACGAGACCTACACGGTCGACGCCTCCGCGGAGAACCGCAACGGCACGTGGAAGTTGCAGGTGACCGACGTCTGGACCTACGACGCCGGGAACATCGACACCTGGACCCTGACGTTCTGACGACGCCTGGAAGGACTTCCCATGCACCGCACCACCTGCGGGCTCGCCGTTCTCTTCGTCGCCTCCGCCCTGCTGGTCACCCCCGCGCAGGCAGCTGAAGCGGACTTCGTCAAGGCCAAGAACCCCGCGGCCGGCGGCAGCTTCATCGTGTCGCTCAAGCCGGGCGCCGCCGTCCAGGCGTCGTCGCAAGCTTTGTCCCAGAAGTACGGCGGGAACCTCGACGCCGTGTTCTCCCGTGCCATGCGCGGCTTCCAGGTCACGAACCTGAGCGAGGCCGCGGCGCGCAGGCTGGCGGCCGACCCCGCCGTCAAGGCCGTCTACCAGGACGGCACCGCGCGGGCGTCGGACGTGCAGACCAACCCGACGTGGGGCCTGGACCGCGTGGACCAGGCCTCCCTGCCGCTGGACAAGAAGTTCACCTACCCCAGCGGTGGCGCGTCGAACGTGACGGTCTACATCACCGACACGGGCGTCAAGACGAACATCGCCGACTTCGAGGGACGCGCGTCCGTGGGCGCCGACTTCATCGAGGACGGCCAGAACGGCCAGGACTGCTCCGGCCACGGCACCCACGTGGCGGGCACGGTCGGCTCGAAGACCTGGGGCGTGGCCAAGAAGGCCAAGCTCGTCTCGGTCCGCATGCTCGGCACGAACTGCACGGGCAACGGACCGGACTCGGCCGGCGTCAAGGCCATCGAGTGGATCACGGCGAACGCGCAGAAACCCGCCGTGGTCAACGCTTCCTGGACCTTCGACACCGCCGACATCGGCAACGACGCCATCGCCGGCATGGTCGCCTCCGGCGTCCAGATGGCGGTGGCGTCGGGCAACAGCTCGACGAACGCCTGCTCCACCGGACCCGCCAAGATCGCGTCGCTCATCACGGTGAACGCGACCTCGTCCAACGACGCCCGTGCCTCGTTCTCGAACTACGGCAACTGCACGGACATCTTCGCGCCGGGTGACAACATCACCTCGCTGGGACTGAACGGCGGCAGCACCAACATGTCCGGCACGTCCATGGCCACCCCGCACGTCGCGGGTGTCGCGGCCCTGTACCTGTCGGCCAACCCGTCCGCGAGCCCGCAGGCCCTGCGCGACGCGCTGGTGAACAACGCCACCGACGGCAAGGTCACCAACCCGGGCTCCGGTTCGCCGAACAAGCTGCTGTACAGCGGTTTCATCGGCGGCGACCCCAACCCGCCGCAGTGCGGTCCCGGCACGAACGGCGACGACGTGTCCATTCCGGACACCGGCACCGCCGTCTCGTCGTCGGTGACGATCTCGGGCTGCACCGGCAACTCCACGGCCTCGGCAACCGTCAAGGTCGACATCAACCACACCTACACCGGCGACCTGGCCATCGACCTGGTCAGCCCGTCCGGCAAGACGTACGTGCTGAAGAAGGCGGGCGGCGCCTCGTCCTCGGCGGGGGTCCACGAGACCTACACCGTCGACCTGTCCTCCGAGGCCCGCAACGGCACCTGGAAGCTGCAGGTGAAGGACGTCTACACGTACGACACCGGCAACATCGACACCTGGACCCTGACGGTCTGATCCCACCACGACGAAGAAGAGCCCCGGAGCCATCGGCTCCGGGGCTCTTCCCTGTTCCCCCTGCCAGGGGAGCTATCGGGTGACGGTCAGCGTGAACGTCGTCGTGCCGGTCTTCCCGTCGGCCGAGGTGGCCTTGATGGTGATCGGGTAGGTGCCGGGCGGGGTGGAGAAGTTGGTGAAGATCCAGACGTTGCTGGTGCCGTTCTGGCCGATCGTGGCCGGGTTGAACGAGAGCTGCGCACCGGTGGGCACACCGGACGCGGTCAGCGTCAGGTTCCCGGTGCCACCACTGGCCTTCACCGACGTCTGGGCCAGCAGGCCCTGCTTGACGCTGGCGGACGACGGCGTCGCGGTCACGGTGACCTCACCGGTCGGCGGCTCTTGCGAGCCCTCGACCGTGAGCGAGACCGTGGTGGTGGCCGTCTTGCCACCCGCGTCCGTACCGGTGACCGTGATGCTGGACGTGCCGGCGGTGGCCGTGGACGACACGTCCAGCGTCAGCTTGGACGAGCTTCCCGCACCGATCGAGGTGGGCTGGAACGTCGCCTTCACGCCGTTCGGCACACCGCTCGCGGACAGGTTGATCGTCTGGCCGTCACCGTTGCTCGACACGGTCGTGGAGACGTACTTCCCCTTGGCCGCCTTGACGCTGCTCGGCGAGGCACCCAGCGTGAAGTCGCCCGGCTGCGGATCGCCACCGCCGGTGACGGTCAGCGAGTACTTGCCGGACGCCGTCTTGCCGCTCGACGTGGTGCCCGTGACCGTGACCTCGTAGGTGCCGTTCGGTGCCGAGGTGGTGGCGTCGAACGTGACCTTGGCCGAGTTGCCGGTGGTGACCGACGTCGGCTGGAACACCGCCTTCACCCCGCTGGGCAGGCCGCTCGCCGACAGCGTGGCGTTCTCCGCGCCGCCCGAACCCGCGGTCGTGGTGATGCCGGCCGACACCGTCTTGCCCGCCGCCACGGAACCGCTGCCCGGCGCGACCGTCAGGCCGAAGTCGCCGACCGGCGGCTGCTGGCCGACCTCGGACTTGACCCAGTCGCCCATCTCGTTGTCGAGACGGCCGTAGATCGAGTACCACTTGAAGTCGGACCTGCTCCAGGACGCGACGCCGTAGATCTTGCCGGCGACGACCAGCGGGCCACCGCTGTCACCGGGCAGGATCGTGGTGCGACCGTCGGAGTAGCCGGCGCAGATCATGGTCGCCGACTTGAAGCCCGCGCCGACGCCCTGGCAGACGCTGTCGCCGTTGACGATCGGCAGGCTCGCCTTGTCGAGGGTGACGTCGGCAGAGGTGTCGTTGAAGTCCTTCTTGCCGTAGCCGTACCCGACACCGGTCTTGCCGGGCGCCGCGCCACCGGAGTCGGCGGACGTGGCGAACGCCGGGTACGCGGCGGCGCCCTTGAGCGCGATGTCGCGGTCCACGGTCACGACGGCGACGTCGAAGCCCTGGTCGAAGTTGACGTACTTCGGGTGCTTCTTGTAGCTGACGACGTTGACGGCGAACCCGGTCCCGTTGCCGCCGTTGAAGTCCTTCAGGTCGTCGAGGCCGTAGACGAACCTCTTCTCCCCCTGGGCGTCCGCGCAGTGGGCCGCGATCAGGATCTTGCGCGGTGCCACGACCGTGCCGGAGCACGTCTGTCCCTCCGGCCGGGTGCCACCGGCGCGGATTCCGGCGACGATGCCGGGGAACTCGCTGACGGTGGCGTTCTGCCCGCCCGCGAAGAAGGGCGAGGCGTCACCGAGGTTCGCGGGGACGGTGTCCCCCAGGTAGTTCGCCGCAGGGGCGTTCGGCGGCGCGGCGCTGGCGATGCTGACGGGCGTCAGCACCGAGGCCGCGACCAGGGCCACCAGGCCCCATGACCGTGTTCTCGTCACGTTGGTTCCTCTCCGGATCTCAGGAACGCCCACCTCAGGGCAGGGACGGCGGCCGTTCGCTGCGATCACTGTCGGAGTGGAGCACGTGCGGAACAATCAGGGACCGCATCCGTAGGGGTACGGAACTTTCCCTACCTATGGCCTGTGTCGAAGCCTGGCCCGGCTGTCGCGGACCAGGCTTCGACACACGCCCTATGGTCTGCGGAAGATCGTGATCGAGTGGCCCACGACGTCGATCGGCGTGCTCGTGTCGACCAGCGCCCTCAACGCGTCGTCGGCCTTCGCGATGGCCGTGTTGGACACGACGAGCAGGCCCTTCACCTGATCCGGCGGCACCTCGCGCGGGTCCGACGCGCGGATCCCGTAGTGCTCGGGCACTCCGGCGCCCTTGTACACGAGCCACGTCCGTTCGCCCGGGTAGCGCTTCAGCCGCTCGGCCAGCCTGCCGAGGTCCTGTCCCCAGTCGACGTTCGAGTCGTGCAGGTGCAGGTGGGTCTTGGACGGGCCGCCGAACACCTCGTTGGAGTACGGCAGGTAGTACGGGAACGTCCACAGTGAACTCGCCGCGACCAGCGCGACGGCGATCCTGGCGTAGCCGCGGTGCGCGACGACCGCGGCGGCGACCGCGAGGAACATCGGCACGAAGATCGCGTAGCGGACGCCGAGGTCGCGGCTGCCCGTCATGGCCACGGCCAGCAACACGGCGGCGGGCGCGAGGACGTACGCGGCCGCCGGGCGTCTGATCATCGCGACGGCCCCGGCCGCCCACAGCAGCAGTGCGCCCAGCGGTGTCTTCACCAGCAACGCGGCCGGCAGGTAGTACCAGTGCGAGCCCTCGTAGTGCGTGCCGAACAGGTACCCGCCCCAGACCCGGTCCTCCAGGCCCATCTGGGCGCGGATCCCGTCGACGTAGACCTGCGGGAACGACACGGACGGATCCACGGCCGCGTAGGAGATCCAGACGACGGCGATCGCGGTCAGCAGCACACCGAGCGCCGCCCGCCACCGGGAATGCCACCACACGAGCGCCAGCAGGACCGGGACCGCCGCCAGTGTGTTCATCTTCGTCGCGAGGGCTGCACCGAGCGCCAGTCCGGCGAGCGGCAGGTGGAGTGCGGGATCGGTGCGCGCCCGCCACAGCAACCACGCCGTGGTCAGCAGGAACCCTGCCGCCGGAACGTCCAATGTGGCCAGTGAGCCGTGCGCGATGACGTCGGGTGAGAACGCGTACAGCGCCAAGGCCGTCGCGCCGCCGGTCCTGCTCTTCGAGATGTCCGTGGCGAACAGGAGGACGACCAGCCCGAACAGCAGCGTGAGCGCGATCATCGGCAGTCTGGCCGCCAGCAGGAGCGTGCCGGGGTCGTTGCCCGACTCGTAGAGCACGTGCCGGCCGAGTTCGGTCTGGTCGCTCTGGAAGCCCGGATCGAGGCGGACGCCGGCGAACGCGAGGCCGGTCGCCATGATCAGCTTGCCGAGCGGCGGGTGTTCCGGGTTGTAGCGCAGGCTGTGCTGCTCCGACTGGACGACCGCGGCACCGATGTAGACGGGCTCGTCGATGGTCGGCGTCTGCTGCACGGCCGTGACGGTCATCGCGATCGCCATCTGGGCCAGGAGCACCGCCGCCACCAGCACGAACGGCCACCGCCGGGGTGTCGCGGCCCGCGCGGGCGGCAGGGACACCTCGGTGGGGCGCTGGATCGTGGCGAGCGACAAGACCGCTCGGTCCTCTCAGGTGGTGGGAACGAAACCCGACACTCCTCTGAACGGGTTGCCCGTCGAATGGGTTGCCTGCACGTTTCGCTACAAGTTGTCGCCCAATCCCCTACCGCTATTCAGCTACACGTTGTAGCTTTACTGGCCCCTGGACGAGGGAGACCAGCCGTGACCAGATCCACCCGCTCGATGGCCGTACTGGCGGCACTGGCCGTCACGATCGGCGCGCTCGAAAGCATCCCGTTCCCCGCACTCCCGTTGCTGCAGCGCGAACTCGGCCTCGACCCCGCCCAGGCAGGGCTGCTGTCCACGACGCTGATCATCACGTCGGCCATCACCATGCCGGTCGTCGCGAAGATCGCCGACGACCGCGGCGGGCGCCGGACCCTGCTCGTGCTGACCTGGTGCATCGTCGCCGGGGCGGTGGTGTCGGCGTTCGCGACGACGTTCCCGGTGATCCTGCTCGGGCAGTTCCTCCAGGGACTGGGCGGTGGCGTGCTGCCGGTGTCGTTCGTCTTGGCACGTCAGGTCTTCCGCGACTCCACACCGGTCGCGGTCGGTGTGCTCACCGGACTGTTCACCGTCGGCACCGGCGTCGGTGTGCTCGTCGCCGGACCGCTCGCGGACAGCCTGTCGCGGCAGTGGATGTTCCTGCTGCCGGCACTCGTCGTGGCCGCCGTCGCGGTCGTCGCGCCGTTCGCACTGCCTGGGCCGGTCGAGGCACGGCGAGTGCGGCTGGACTGGCGGGGCGGGACGCTGCTGGCGTTCGCTCTCGCCCTGTTGATGCTGGCTCTTTTCCTTGTCCCACAGGACTTTTTCGCCGCACTGGCGCTGTTCGCGCTCGCTCTCGCGTTCGGCGTCGGCTGGGTCGTGGTGGAGCGCCGGGTCGAGCACCCGCTGGTAGACCTCGGCATCCTGCGCACGCGTGGGGTGTGGACGGCGAGCGTCACGGCCGGAGCGCTCGGGGCGAGCTACTCGGCGACGTACTTCCTGGTACCGCAACTGCTTTCCGGGTCCGGCGCCTCGGCCAGCCAGATCAGCCTGCTCCTCTTCCCCGCCGTGCTGGTCGCGATCGTGGTCGGGCCGGCGTCCGGAGTGCTCGTCCGCCGCGCCGGGGTCCGTGCGGCCGTCGTGGCGGGTCTTGTTCTCACCGCCGCCGGAACGTTGTTCGTGGCCGTGTGGCACTCCCCGTGGCAGATCGCGCTGGGCGTGCTGGTGGCGCTCGGCATCGGCGTCGGCACGGCGTCCACCGCCCTCTACACCGGCGCGATCGCCTCGGTCGGCGAGCAGGACACCGGGGTCGCCACCGCGGTGTGCGGGATCGCGCGGGCGATCGGTGCGGCGGTGGGGGTCCAGGTGACGGCGGCGTTGCTCACCGGTTCGCCCGATGCCTTCCAACTCGGCTTCCTGCTCGCGGCGGTCGTAGCGCTGGCACCACTGATCTTGCACCGGAAAATCCGTTTCAGCGAGGTGGCTCCGCGGGTCTAGCCTGCGTCAATGTCTTTGGGAGACTTGGACAAGATCGCCGCCGAGACCGGTTTCTCCGGCGTGGTTCAGGTGGACCGCGCCGGGAAAGTCGAGTTCGCCGCGGCCTACGGGCTCGCCAACCGCGCGTACGGCGTGCCGAACACCGTCGACACCCGGTTCGGCATCGCCAGCGGCGGCAAGGGGTTCACCGCGCTGGCCGTGCTCTCACTGGTTCGCGAGGGCAGGCTCGCGCTCGACACCACGGCCCGTTCGCTGCTCGGCGACGACCTGCCGCTGATCGCCGGCGACGTGACGGTCGAGCACCTGCTCACGCACACGTCCGGCATCGGCGACTACCTCGACGAGGAGGGCGACTGGGAGGCCGACGACTACGTGATCGGCGCGGTGCACGTGCTGACCACGACCGAGGCCTTCCTGCCGTTGCTCGACGGGCATCCGACGAAGTTCAAGGCCGGTGAGCGCTTCGGCTACTGCAACGGCGGTTACGTGGTCCTCTCGCTGCTGGCGGAACGGGCGAGCGGGCAGAGCTACCACGACCTCGTCCGTTCTCGGGTGCTCGCCCCGGCGGGCATGACGCGCACCGACTTCCTGCGGTCGGACGAACTGCCCGGTGACGCGGCCGTCGGCTACCTGGAGGACTCGGACCGGTCCAACGTCTTCCACCTGCCCGTCCTCGCGACCGGGGACGGCGGCATCCACACCACCGCGGGCGACATGTCGAAGTTCTGGCGGGCGCTGTTCGCCGGCGAGGACGCCCAGATCGTGACGAGGCCGCGCCACGACGTCCCCGAGGAGTCGCTGCGGTACGGGCTCGGGTTCTGGCTGCACCGGACCAGCGACACGGTGATCCTGGCCGGCTACGACGCGGGCGCGTCGTTCAAGTCGAGCCACGACCCGCACACCGGCACGACCATCACCGTCCTCTCGAACACCTCTCCCGGAGCGTGGCCGATCGCTCGCGCTCTGATGTGACTGTTCTGAACGAGTGATGGATGCGAACATGTGTTCGTGAGCACCCCGATCCTGCACGCCGACCTGGACGCGTTCTACGCGTCGGTCGAGCAGCGGGACGACCCTCGCCTGCGAGGTCGCCCGGTGATCGTGGGCGGCGGCGTGGTGCTGGCCGCGAGCTACGAGGCCAAGGCGTTCGGCGTGCGCACCGCGATGGGCGGGGCGAGTGCACGGCGGCTGTGCCCGCACGCGATCGTCGTGCCGCCGCGCATGTCGGCCTACTCGGAGGCGAGCAAGGCGGTGTTCGAGATGTTCCGGAACACGACGCCACTGGTCGAGGGGTTGTCGATCGACGAGGCGTTCCTCGACGTCGGCGGCTTGCACAGGATCGCGGGGACGCCGGAGGTGATCGCCGCACGGCTGCGGGCGGACGTGCTCTCGCGGGTCGGCCTGCCGATCACCGTCGGGGTGGCGCGGACGAAGTTCCTCGCGAAGGTCGCCAGCGGGGTCGCCAAGCCGGACGGGTTGCTGGTCGTACCGGCCGGCGGTGAGCTCGATTTCCTGCACCCGCTGCCCGTCGAGCGGTTGTGGGGCGTCGGGGAGGTGACCGCGGCCCGGTTGCACGGGCTCGGGCTGCGGACCGTCGGGGAGGTTGCCGCACTCGGGGAGGCGGCGCTGGTGTCGATGATCGGGAAGGCGGCGGGACGGCACCTGTTCGCGTTGGCGCACAACCACGATCCTCGTCCGGTCGAGGGTGGACGGCGGCGGCGTTCCATCGGGTCGCAACGGGCACTGGGGCGCCGGGAGCGGACTCGGGAGGACCTCGACGCCGTTCTGACCTCGTTGATCGACGGTGTTTCGCGGCGACTCAGGAGTGGTCATCGGGCCTGCCGGACCGTGGTGTTGCGGTTGCGGTTCGGCGACTTCTCCCGGGCCACCCGGTCGTGCACGTTGCGGAGTCCGAGCACGGAGACGGCCGTGTTGCTGTCGGCGGCTCGGGGGTTGCTCTCCGGGGCGATGCCGTTGATCTCCGGGCGTGGCATCACGTTGCTGGGGGTGTCGTTGAGCAACCTCCAGGACGACGCGCCCATGCAGATGGCGTTGCCGTTCGAGGAGGAGAAACCGGCCGCGTTGGACGCGGCGCTGGACCACGTCCGGGAGCGGTTCGGGGCCCGGTCGGTCACTCGGGCCGTGTTGCTGGGGCGCGATCCCGGTATCTCCGTGCCGTTGTTGCCGGAGTGAGGTGCCGCTCCCAGGGCTTTACACCCGATGGCCCCTTGTAAACTGAAACGTGTTCTAGTTACTCTACCCGCATGATCGCCACAGTGGTGTGGGGCACCGGAAACGTAGGTCGTGCCGCGATTCGCGCCGTCGAGGCCCATCCGGCACTGAAGCTGACGGCCGTGGTCGTCCACAACGAGGAGAAGGCCGGCCGGGACGCCGGCGACCTCGCCGGACTCGATCACGAGCTGGGAGTCGCGGCCACCACCGACATCGAGGCGGTGCTCGCCACGAGTCCGCGCGCCGTCGTGTACGCGGCGTCCGGGGACATCAGGCCCGACGACGCGCTGGCCGACATCACCAAGGCGATCAGGGCCGGCGCGGTCGTCGTGACGCCGTCGCTGTACGCGCTCTACGACCATCGCAGTGCACCGCCCGAGTTGCGAGAACCGGTTCTAGCCGCCATCGCGGAAGGCGGCGGGTCGCTGTTCGTCTCCGGCGTCGACCCCGGCTGGGGCAACGACGTGCTGCCGCTGATGATCAGCGGTCTCGGCAGCACCATCGACGCGGTGCGGTGCCAGGAGATCTTCGACTACTCCACCTACGACCAGCCCGACGCGGTGCGGTGGCTGATCGGGTTCGGGCAGCCGCTCGACTACCAGGCTCCGATGCTGATGGCCACGGTGCCGACGATGGTGTGGGGCGGGCAGATCCGGCTGATGGCGCGGGCGCTCGGCGTGGAGATCGACGAGATCCGCGAGACCGTCGACCGGCGTGCGCTGGACGAGACGGTGACGACGCGGACCATGGGCGAGTTCGAGGCGGGGACGCAGGGCGCCATCCGGTTCGAGGTGCAGGGGATCGTCGGCGGGGAACCGTTGATCGTCATCGAGCACGTCACCCGCATCCACGCCTCCTGCGCCACGGACTGGCCGATGCCGCCGTCCGGCGACGGCGCGCACAAGGTGATCATCGAGGGGCGGCCCCGCATCGAGGTGTCCGTCGAGGCCGTGGACGAGGGTGAGAACCGGTCCGCCGGCGGCAACGCCACCGCTGTCGGGCGGATCGTCAACGCCATCGACTGGCTGGCGGAGGCGGAGCCAGGACTGTACGACGCGCTCGACGTCCCGTTGCGGCCCGTCGCGGGCAAGCTCGGAAGGAGCAAGCCGTGAACATCGACATCCCCGAGGGCAAGGACCCCATCGGGTACGTGTGGGGCGAGCTCGTGCCGGGCATCGGCATCTCCGCCGCGAACCTGTCGCTGGCCGTGTACCAGCACACCACGCTGGGGCTGCGCGAGTTCGAGGCCGCCCGGTTGCGGATCGCACAGATCAACGGGTGCATGTTCTGCCTCGACTGGCGGACCGAGCGCGACGGCGAGAAGGTCGAGGACGACTTCATCGACGCGGTGACCCAGTGGCGCACCACCGACGCCTTCGACGACCGGGCGAGGCTGGCCGCGGAGTACGCCGAGCGGTACGCACTGGATCACCACGGTCTCGACGACGAGTTCTGGTCTCGCATGACCGCGCACTACACGCAGGTGGAGATCGTGGAACTCACGATGAGCATCGGGGCCTGGCTCGTGTTCGGACGGTTGAACCGGGTGTTCGGCCTCGACGCGATGTGCGTGCTGCCGAAGTTCTGACGGTCCACACGCGACCGGTCAGAAGTCGGTGGCGATGATCTTCTCGATGTTCCTCTCGGCGAGCGCCGTGATCGTGACGAACGGGTTCACCACGGTGCAGCCGGGAATGAGCGAACCGTCCGTGACGTACAGACCGGAGTACCCGTGCAGGCGGCCGTAGTTGTCGGTCGCCTTGCCCAGCACGGCGCCGCCGAGCGGGTGGTACGTCAGGTGGTCGCCCCAGATCTTGTAGACGCCGAAGAGGTCGGTCCGGTAGATCGTCCCCTCCTTTGAGTTGATCTTGTCGAAGATGGTCTTCGCGGCGTTGATCGAGACGTTCTTCCACGCGGTCTGCCAGTTCAGGTCGACCTTGCCCGCGGCGGCGTTCCAGCTGAACTGGGCGCGGTTGGGGGTCTTCGTGATCGACAGGTAGAACGACGCGTAGGTCTCGATCCCGGTCGGCAGCGGCGCCACCTCGGCGAACGCGCCGCCCGCCGCCCAGTTGTCGATGCCCAGCGTGGGGATGGACGACTGGAGCTGGCCGGTCGGGTCCCACAGGTGGTTGGCGCGGCCGCACATGACGTTGCCGTTGTCGCCCCAGCCCTTGCCGACCTCGCCGTTCAGGTTCGGCAGCGCGCCCGTGGCCTTCAGCTTGACCAGGAGCTTGCTCGTGCCGACGCTGCCCGCCGCGAAGAACACCTTCGCCGCGGTCACCTCCTTGACGGCGATCGGGTCACCGGTGGTGTTGAGCTGCTCGATGGTGACCTTGTAGCCGCCCGACGCCGGGACGACCGACACGACCCGGTGCAGCGGTGAGATGGTGACGCGGCCGGTCGCCCTGATCTTGGGGAGGTAGGTCTTCTGCAACGACTTCTTGCCGTAGTTGTTGCCGTAGAGGATCTCCCCGGCCAGCGCCGACTTCGTGACCGTTCCCGCTTCCTCCTGCTCCATGTAGTTCCAGTCGTACACGGTGGGCACGAACACGTACGGGAAGTTCGACCGCTGGGCGTGCTTCCTGCCGACCCTCGCGTACTGGTAGGCCGCGGTGCTCTCGAACCAGGCCGGCCTGATCAGGCTGGCGCCGAGCTCGGCGTTGGCACGCGGGTAGTAGGTGTTGTACATCTCGTCGGGATTCACCGTCGGCAGGACTTCGGCGAAGTTCTCCCGCTTCGGCGTCACGGCCATGCCGCCGTTCACGAGCGAACCGCCGCCGACACCGCGTCCCTGGTAGACGGTGATGCCGGCGAACTCCTCGGCGTCGAGGACGCCGGTGTACTTCGGGATCGTCTTGTCGATCGGGAAGCCCAGGAAGTTGCTCAGCGGCTGCTTCGTCTTGGTGCGCAACCAGAACGACCGCTGGTCCGGCGTGGTGGTGTTGGCGAAGATCTTCCCGTCCGCGCCGGGGGTGTCCCACGCCATGCCCATCTCGACCATGTGGACGTCGACACCGGCCTGGGCGAGGCGCAGGGCCGCCACGGAACCGCCGTAGCCGGTACCGATCACCAGGGCCGGAACGACCGCCGCGTCCGCGATGGGTGCCGCCGCCCGTGCCACCGGAGCGACGCCACCGAGGGCCACAGCCCCAAGAATAGAACCTGTTCCAGCAATGAACGAACGTCGTGAAGGACCCTCGAAACCGTTGTCACACGTCGTTGTGTGGGTCATGTGATCTTCCTCACTGTGGGCGCATGAGAACAAGTTATACCGACCGTTGTAGATCAAGTCACTACCTGGTAGTCCCGGTTCGCTCGGGGAGCGCAGCGCAGGTACCGGTCTTGAGGCCGAGATTCGGGGTCCGCGCGGACAACCCGGACGGCCCAGCACGAACACACGATCCGGGAATGTTCGGACACGCATGGTCGCCCGACAATCGAGCGATGCCCGAGGTATCCGGTGGTGAGGACGCGAGACCGAGCGTCCTGGTAGTAGGTGCGGGGATGGCCGGCCTGACGGCGGCGCGTGCGCTGCGCGAACGTGGCCACCCCGTCACCGTTCTGGAGGCCCGCGAACGGGTCGGTGGCCGCATCTGGACCGACGAGCACGGGGTGGACCTCGGCGCGCACTGGATCCACGGCACGGACGGCAACCCGATCACGGAACTGGTCGAGGACCTGGGGATCCCGTACAGCTACGTGGGCGGGGACAGCGCCTACACGGGCGGGTTTGACAGCCTCGACCTGTTCGGAGCGGACCGCCGGGCGGTGAACCACCGCTACAAGAGCCGCACCCTGGAACTGGCCGACGAGGTGCTGCACGAGCTGGAGCACCGGGCCGAGGTGGCGCGCAAGGGCGACCACCCGGACATGCCGCTGGGCGAGGCGATGCGGCAGGTCCTGGATGGGCGTGCTCTGTCCTCAGAGGACGAACAGGCCGTGCGGTACCACCTGAACGTGATCCTGCGCGAGGACGCGGCGGAGGATCCGGACAGGCTCTCGTTGAAGCACTGGGAGGACGGCTACCTCGTCTACGGCTACGGCGACAGCACGCTGCACCAGGGCTACCAGTCCGTTGTGGACGCACTGGCCCAGGACCTGGACGTCCGGCTCGGGCACGTCGTCACCCGCGTCGAACGCGGCCGCGTGACGACGGTCCAGGGCGTGTTCGAGGCCGACAAGGTGCTCGTCACGGTGCCGCTGGGCGTGCTGAAGGCGTCCGCGGTCGAGTTCGTGCCACCTCTGCCCGAGGCCAAGCGCTCGGCGATCGCCCGGCTCGGCTACGGCACGCTCAACAAGATCGCGCTGCACTTCGACGCGCCGTTCTGGCCCACGGAACAGTACGTCTTCGGCTACCTGT
This sequence comes from Lentzea sp. NPDC058436, assembly GCF_042721515.1. Lineage (NCBI taxonomy): Bacteria > Bacillati > Actinomycetota > Actinomycetes > Pseudonocardiales > Pseudonocardiaceae > Lentzea > Lentzea sp. NPDC058436. The sequence goes on along the minus strand of NZ_JBHXLF010000002.1, from coordinate 676,261 downwards.
GCCGTGACACCGACCGCTACCCCACCGTCGTGATCAGCATGTGGAAGTCGCACGGCAAGCCGATCCTGGTGATGCTGCTCGGCGCCTCGCTCGGCCGCGAGATGGAGACCTGGTCCGAGGAGGCCGTGTCGGCGTACGCGACCGACGTGGTCCACGACCTGTTCGGCGAGGACGCGCCCGCCCCCTCCGGCGTCTCGCGCACCACCTGGTCCTCGGATCCCTTCGCCCTGGGCTCCTACACCTGCATCGGCGTCGGCTCGTCGTCCAGGGACATCGCGACCCTCGCAGAACCGGTCGGCGACGCCCTCTTCTTCGCCGGCGAGGGCACGAACCCGTACCACTGGGGCTGCGTGCACAGCGCGTACGAGTCCGGACTGCGCGAGGCGGCGCGGATCAGCGGCGACCACACCCTCTACACCCCGCCCAGCGCCGGCAAGTCCCGCGCGCAGTCCCGCAACACCGACCGGATGCTGCGGTTCGTGCGGATGCGGATGAACCACATCACCGCGGCCGAGCTGACCGAACGGGTGGCGTGCCTGCGGGAGAGCGTCGACCCGCACGGTGTCCGCCTGTTCACCGCGCTCGCCGACGCCGAACTGGAGACGCTCGCGTCGATGTTCGACGAGATCCCCTACACCGCGGGCGACACGCTGTTCCACGAGGACGACGCGGCGCACGGCGTGTTCCTGGTCGCCTCCGGCCAGGTCGAGGTCGACTTCGGCGGCATCTACGAACGCTCGGTCCTCGGCCGCGGCGGGCTGCTCGGCCACTACGACCTGTTCTTCAACGCCCGCACCACGTCGGTGACGGCGCTGACCGACGACGTCGTGGTGTTCTACCTGGACCACTACCGGTACCAGAGCTTCCTGTACGCGTTCCCGGACGTGATGATGCTGATGCTCTCGGACCTCGTGACGCGGTGGGAGCAGCTGGAGACCGTGCTGGGGTCTGCGACCCTGCCGAAATTGAGTGGAGCGCCGCGGCCCCGGGCCGCTACCTTCCTGCCCGACTGAGTCGTCGAGGCTGGGACGTGCCGTTGTACACCGTGTGAGTCTTCCCAAGCGCTGGTCTTCGTTGCGCGCCGCTCTTCTGAGCGACGCGCTCCCCTTGCTGCGGATTTCTCACCGATCGGTGTACTCCTGTGCTCATCACCTGGGCCGTCGTGCCCACCTGCCTTCCTCTTGTCCGCCGTCGTTGTCACGTGTGCGCTTCCGACCGCTTCCGGGCGAGCGGCAAGTTCCGCGTCAACGCCAACCACAAGGTCCTCGACGCGTGGCTCCTGCTGCTCTGCACCGGGTGCGGGGACACGGTCAAGCTCACGGTCTTCGAACGGACGCACGTGCGTTCCGTGCGGCCCGCGTTGCTGGATCGCCTGCACGCCAACGACCTCACGCTCGTCGACGAGCTGCTGCAGGACTCCGTTCTGCTGCGGCGCAACCACGTCTCCCTCGACTGGGAGGGCGCGTGGCGGCTCGACACCGGCAGGTCCGCTCACCTGGATCTGGAGGTGGTCGACGTGGAAGTCCGTTTCGCGGCACGGATTCCGGTCCGGCCGGTGCGCCTGATCGCGGACGCGTGCGGTCTGACGCGGGGTGAGGTGGAGCGGTTGATCGCCGACGGCAGGGTCGTGTCGGCGATCCGGTTGACCGGCAAGGTCACCGGCGACTTCACCTTCACGCTCAAGCGCTGAGCGCTCCCCGCAGAGCGGCCAGTGCGGCGGCCACGCCCGGAGGATCGGGCGGGTCGCCGTACGTGGCCGCGTGGATCTCGCGGTGGAAGCCCTTCAGCTCCATGGCGTGGACGTCCGGGCGGCGGTGGGCGCGCAGTCCCAGTCCGGGGAGGATCGCCACGCCCGCACCGGCCGCCACGAGGGCCTGGACGACGACCATGTCGTCGCTGTGCGAGGAGACGCGCGGCGCGAAACCCTCGCTGCGGCACACGGTCTCCAGCTCCTCCCTGCACGCGTCGCAGCCGCCGATCCACGCCGAGTCGCGGTGGTGCGCGAGGCTGTCGTCCGGCCGCCGGCTGATCAGGTGGATCGGGTCGTCGCCGAGGTGCACGAACCGGAAGCCCTCCTCGGCAGGGGTGTCCGCGTGCCGGAAGACGACGGCGATCTCGACCTCGCCGTGGCGCAGCATCTCCAGCGCCTCGACGGGGTGCCGTTCGACCAGGCTCAGCTCCAGGCCTGGATGGTCCGAGGCCAGTGCCACGACCGCCTTCGGGACGATCGTGGCGGCCGTGGAGGCGTTGGCGGCGAGCCGCACCCGTCCCGCCCGCAGGCCGGCGTGGGCGGCCAGTTCGGTGGTGGCGGCGCCGACGCGGCCGACGATCTCGGCGGCGCGGTGGGCCAGCAGCCTGCCCTCCGGCGTCAGGCGGATCCCGCGGCCCGCCCGTTGCACGAGCTTCACGCCCGTGGCCGCCTCCAGTCTCGCCAGGTGATGGCTCACCGACGGCTGCGAGTAGTGCAGTTCCTTGGCGGCTTCGGTCACCGAGCCGTGCCGGGCCACCGCCGCCAGCACCTCCAGGTGCACCAGGCTGAGCATTCATCAAGGTTATCGATGACTTGCGCCGCTTGTTGGCATTGGACGTCATGGGTTCCGGGGTTCAGGCTGGGTTCATGACCAAGGTGACGTGCGATCTCTCGATCTCGGCGGACGGGTACTCGGCGGGGCCCGGCCAGGCGGAGGACCGGCCGTTCGGTGACGACGGCGGCGACGGGTGGGGCAGCGAGCTGCACGCGTGGATGGAGGACCCCGAGGAACAGAAGTGGCAGATGGACCGTCTCGCCGAGACCAGGGCGTTCATCATGGGCCGCAACATGTTCGGCCCCGTGCGCGGGTCGTGGGACCGCCCGTGGAACGGCTGGTGGGGCGACAACCCGCCTTACCACGGGCCGGTTTTCGTGCTCACCCATCACGCGCGCGAGCCGCAGCCGATGGAGGGCGGCACGACGTTCCACTTCGTCACCGACGGCATCGCGGCGGCGTTCAAGCTCGCCCGCGAGGCAGCCGGGAACGGCAACATCTCCATCCACGGCGGCGCTTCCACCGTCAACCAGTACCTGGCGGCGGGGCTGATCGACGAGCTGCGGCTGCGGATCGTGCCGCTGACGCTCGGCGCCGGCACGAGGTTGTTCGACGGTGTTCCCGGGCTGCGGCTGGAGCAGGTCGAGTCGCGCGCCAAGGCCTCGTTCACGCACGTGACCTACCGCGTCATCAGGTGAGAATCCACAGTGGACGGACTGCGGACGATCGTCCGTTCGCCAGTTGAGACGGTGGGCCAAGTGGCGTCTTGATCGCTCAACTTCGTCACGCCAAGGTGAGGAAGGTTCAGGTACCTGAACACCTCGGAAGCCGACGGCGTCAGACGAGGAGCACGAATGCGGAAACGCACGACGATCGTCCCTCTGCTAGCCCTTCTGGGTCTGATCCTCCCCGCACCCGCGACCGCCCAGCCGAACGGCACGGTCACCTCGGGGCAGGCCCGGTTCCAGATCCTCTCCCCCACCCTGATCCGGTCCGAGTTCGCCGGGGACCGCGCGTTTGAGAACCAGGCCACCTACAACGTTGTCAACCGCACCTTCCCACGCACGGCCTACAGCTCCCGCACCGAGAACGGCTGGCTGGTCATCACCACGTCGGCCATGACCCTGCGGTACCGCGTGGGTTCCGGGCCGTTCCGCGCGGACAACCTCGAACTGAAGACCGGTGGCACGACCGCGTCCCCGTGGCGGCGGGTGGTCTGTGCGACCGGGCAGTTGTGCGAGGCCGAGGACCAGCACCGCGAGGGGATGCTCGTCGCGGCGGACCACGCGGGTCACACCGGGTGGGGCTTCGTCGCCGGGTTCTCCTACGTCAACAACGGTGTCACGGCCACCGTGCGCGCGACCAGTGCGGGCAGGCACCGGGTCGTCGTGAAGTACGCCAACGGGCAGGGCGGCGACGGCAAGCACGAGAACCGCACGCTCGGCCTCAGCGTCGACGGGCAGGCTCCGCGCCAGATCACGTTGCCGAGGACGGCGAACTGGGACGACTGGCAGCAGGTCGCCACCGATGTCGACCTGTCGGCCGGTGAGCACCGCATCTCGCTCACGCGGGGCGCGGCGGACTCCGGCAACGTCAACGTTGACAGCCTCGCGCTGCTCACGGCGGGCCAGGCCTATCCCACCGCCAGAGCGGTCGACGACTGCCGGTTCGGCACCAGCTGCGAGGCCGAGAACGGCGCGATCAGCGGCGCGGCGAAGATCGCCGACGAGCACGCCGGGTTCGCGGGCACCGGGTTCGTCGCCGAACTGGTCGGCGGCACGCGGCTGACCCAGCGCGTGAGCAGCGTGCCGGCCGCAGGCACGTACCCGGTGGTGCTGCGCTACGCCAACGGCGTCGGTGGCGACGGCAAGCACGAACCGCGCACCGTGTTCCTCAACGGCCAGGCGATCACCCTGCCCACCACGGCGAACTGGGCGACGTGGGCCACGACCACGGCGCAGATCTCCCTGCCGGCGGGCACTTCCGACCTGAACGTCACGTGCCCGGACAGCGGCTGTCACGTCAACCTGGACACCGTCGGGGTCAACAACTCCGTGCAGCACCTGGCGCTCGGCGGGTACCGGCGTTCGCTCGACGGCTACACGGGCACCAGCGGCGACCCGAAGCTCTACCCCGGCCTGATGTACCGCGACGGCTGGTACCTGCTGGACGACACGGGTTCGGCTCTGCGCAACGGGACTCCTCGCGCGGACAAGGGCGCGCAGCCGTACCAGGACGGGTACGTGTTCGGCTACGGCCAGGACTACAAGGCGGCACTGGGTGATCTGGCGACGCTGACCGGCGGGCCGAAGTTGTTGCCGCGCTGGGCTTACGGCGTCTGGTACTCCGAGTACATCGACAGGACCGCGGCCGACTTCCGCGACCGCATCCTGCCCGCGTTCCGGCAGCACGGCGTGCCGCTGGACGTCTTGGTGGTGGACACCGACTTCAAGGGCCACAACCTGTGGAACGGCTGGCGCATGGACTCCTCCAAGTTCCCGGACCCGCAGGGGTTCCTGGACTGGGCGCACAGCGAGGGTCTGCGCAGCACGCTCAACATCCACCCGAGCATCCAGGGCGACGATCCGGACTTCGCGCAGGCCCAGGCCACCGCGAAGGGCAAGCTGGCCAAGGGGAACTGCGCGAACTGCTACCTGTTCGACTGGGGCGACCCGGACCAGCTGCGGGCGTACGTCGAGCTGCACCGCAAGATGCCGACCGACTTCTGGTGGCTCGACTGGTGCTGCGACGGCTCGGGCTCGTCGTTGCGCGGCGTCACGCCGGACACGTGGATCAACGAGCAGTACTCGAAGATGGGCGCGTTCGCGTTCTCGCGCGGGTTCGGTTCGCTGCAGGCGGGCGGGTACAGCGGCTCGGGGCCGCTGCCGACCGGGCCGTGGGCGGAGAAGCGCACGACGCTGCACTTCACCGGTGACACCTCGTCGACGTGGGGCGTGCTGAAGGGCACCATCGGCTACACCTCGGCCGAGGGCGTGTCGACGGGCATGTCGAACATCAGCCACGACATCGGCGGTCACAACGACACCACCGGGCTGCGCGGGTCGGAGCAGTACCTCGACAACGGCCAGCTCCGCTACACCACCAAGATGCCGGACGACATGTACGCGCGGTGGGTGCAGCTCGGCGCGTTCCAGCCGATCACGCGACTGCACAGCAACCACAGCGACCGGTTGCCGTGGCAGTACGGACCGGCCGCGCAGGCGTCGGCGACGAAGTTCCTGAACCTGCGGGAACGGCTCGTGCCGTACCTCTACACGCTGGCGGAGCAGGCGAACCGCACGGGTGTGCCGATGGTGCGGCCGGCGTGGATCGAGTACCCGGGCAGTCCCGAGGCCTACTCCACTGTGGACAGCCAGTTCCTGCTCGGCCCGGACATGCTGGTGGCGCCGATCACCACGCCGGGTGACGTGGGTTCCACGCGGGTCTGGTTCCCGCCCGGCCAGTGGACCGACTACTTCACGGGCCAGGTCTACCAGGGCAACACGTGGGCCACGGTCAGCGCGGGCTGGGACACCATGCCGGTGTTCCTGCGGTCCGGCGGGATCCTGGTGGAGCGCACGAACAACGTCACCAACGACGCGCAGAACCCGGCCAACGAGCTGACCGTGCACGTGACGGCGGGCGCGAAGGGCGAGTTCACCCTGTACGAGGACAAGGGGAAGCGCACCCGGCTCAAGCAGTCCGGTGACATCTTGACCGTGCAGTCGTCCACGTTCGCCAAGCGGAAGTGGACCGTTGTGGTGCACGAGAGCGACGGCTCGACCCGGACCGTGCAGAGCTCGGGGAGGCCGGTGATCAGTCTTCGGGCACCCAGGTGAGCAGCCGGACCTTCGCGACGGTCCGGACGTGCTTGCGCATCGCCGCGGCGGCCTTCTTCGCGTCGCCCGCGGCGATGGCCTCGTAGATCGCCGTGTGCTGCGCCAGTGACCGGGACGGGCGCCCCGGCTGGCGCAGCGACTCGGTGCGGCTCTCGGTGATCTGCTGGGCGATGGCCTTCATGAAGTCGGCCAGCAGCGAGCTGTGGGCGGCGGCGGTGACGGCGGCGTGGAAGCGGCGATCCCCTTCCACGCCGTTCTCACCGTTCTTGATCTCGTCGCGCATGTAGTCGAGCGCCGCGCGGATCGTCTCCAGTTCGGCGTCCGTGCGGCGTTCGGCGGCGAGTTCGGCGAGTTTGGTCTCCAGCGCCTCACGGGCCTCCAGCACCTCCGGGAGGCGCTTGCGGCGTTCGACGAGCTGCTCGACCGGTTCGACGTCGAGCGTGTCGCGCACCAGGTACGTGCCACCGCCGTGACGTGCCTCGACCAGGCCCTGGACCTCCAGCACCACGATCGCCTGCTTGACCGACGCGCGGCTCACGCCCAGACTCGCCGCCAGGTCGCGCTCGGCGGGGAGCCGGTCACCCGCGCCCAGCCCCGCCTCGGTGACGTGCGCGCGCAGCCGTTCGAGCACCTGCTCGTACAGGCGGGACTTCACCATGGGCCGGAGTGCCTCGGACATCGTCCCAGGATAACCGTCCAAGTGGCTCAGCCACTAGGCCACCTCTTGACAGCCACCGGAGGACGGGCGGAAAGTGGCTCATCCACTCAGCCACTGGGACAACCCAACGACGGGAGCCCTGCCCATGTCCGCCGAACTGATCTCGATACTCGTGCTGGTCGTGGTGTTCGTCATCGCCACGACGCGGTCGATCAACATGGGAGCGCTGGCCTTCGCCGCCGCCTTCGGTGTCGGCACGCTGGTCGCGGACATGAAGGCCGACGACATCTTCAAAGGCTTCCCCGGCTCGTTGTTCGTCGTGCTGGTCGGGGTGACGTTCCTGTTCGCCATCGCCCGCGCCAACGGCACCACGGACTGGCTGGTGCACATGGCGATCCGGCTGGTCGGCGGGCGGATCGCGTTGATGCCGTGGGTGATGTTCGCGATCACCGGCGTGCTGACGGCGATCGGCGCGGTGAGCCCGGCGGCGGTCGCGATCGTGGCGCCGATCGCGATGGGGTTCGCGGCCAAGTACAAGATCAGCCCACTCCTGATGGGCGTGATGGTCGTGCACGGCGCGCAGGCAGGCGGGTTCTCGCCCATCAGCATCTACGGCACGATCGTGAACGGCATCGTCGACAAGGAGGGGCTGCCGGGCAACGAGATCGTGCTGTTCCTGGCCAGCCTCGTGGTGAACCTGCTGATCGCCGTCGTGGTGTTCGTGGTGTGCGGCGGGATGAAGCTGGCGCGGCAGCCGCTGGACACGGCGGCGCTGGTCCGCACCGGCGGCGGTGGTGCGGGCGGCGACAGCGAGTCCGAGCCCGAGTCCGAGCCTGAGTCCGACGAGCGCATGACCCTCACCGCGCCCCGCATCGCCACCCTCCTCGGCCTCGCCGCCCTGGTGGTCGCCGCCCTCGTCTTCGACCTCGACGTCGGCCTCGCCGCGATCACGGTGGCCGTGCTGCTCAGCGTCGTGTGGCCGGAGACCTCCAAGCAGGCGATCAACCAGATCACCTGGCCGACCGTGCTGCTGATCTGCGGCATCCTGACCTACGTCGCCGTCCTGCAGAGCATGGGCACGATCAAGTGGGCGGGCGACTCGGTCGCGGGTGTCGGCGCTCCCCTGCTCGCCGCGCTGCTGATCTGCTACATCGGCGCGACCGTGTCGGCGTTCGCCTCGTCGGTCGGCATCATGGGCGCGTTGATCCCGCTGGCGGTGCCGTTCCTGTTGCAGGGCGAGGTGAGCGCGGTCGGGCTGATCGCGGCGCTGGCGGTGTCGGCGACCGTGGTCGACGTGAGTCCGTTCTCCACCAACGGCGCTCTGGTGCTGGCGGGTGCGCAGGACGTCGACCGCGACAAGTTCTTCAAGCAGTTGATGGTCTACGGCGGGATCATGGTCGCGGCGGCGCCGCCGCTGGTGTGGCTCGCCCTCGTCGTCCCGGGAATCTGGTGAGTTGATGTTTGCCTTGCAGTCGGACCGCGTCGCCCTCCGCTTCGGCGACCGCGCCCTCACCCACTCCGAGCTCGCCGGTTGCGCGGGAGCCCTGGCCCGGACGGTGTCCGGGCTCCCGCGGGTGGCGGTGTGGGCCACCCCCACGATCGAGACCTGCGTGGCGGTGGTCGCGGCCCTGCTCGCCGGGGTGCCCGCGGTGCCGCTCAACCCCAAGGTCGGCGAACGCGAGCTCGCGCACATCGTGGCGGACAGCGCGCCCGCCCTGGTGCTCGCGGCTCCCGGTGTCGAACTGCCCGCGGGACTGGCTTCGGTGCCACGCCTGGACGTGACGCTGGACGGTGCTTCCGACGAGGTGTTCGCGGATCCCGGCGACGAGGCTCCCGCGTTGATCGTCTACACCTCCGGCACCACCGGATCGCCGAAGGGCGTCGTGCTGCCGCGCCGGTCGATCGTGTCCACTTTGGACGCGGTGGCGGAGGCGTGGGAGTGGACCCCGGAGGACGTGCTGGTGCACGCGTTGCCGTTGTTCCACGTGCACGGTCTGATCCTCGGCGTGCTCGGCCCGTTGCGGCGCGGCGGCACGCTCCACCACCTCGGCAAGTTCTCGACGGCACAGGTCGTGGAGGCGCTCGACGGCGAGGGCACGATGATGTTCGGCGTTCCGACGATGTACCACCGGATCGCCGAGGAGGTCGGCGACAACCCCGCTCTCGCCGCCGCGCTGGGCAAGGCGCGGCTGCTCGTGTCCGGTTCGGCGGCGTTGCCGGTGCGCGACCACGAGCGGATCGCGGCCGCGACCGGGCAGCGGGTGGTCGAGCGGTACGGCATGACCGAGACGCTGATGAACACCAGCGTGCGCGCGGACGGCGACCGCAGGCCGGGCGCCGTCGGCGTGCCGCTGCCGGGCGTCGAGGTGCGGCTCGTCGACGACTCCGGTCTGACGCTGGACGACGTCGGCGCGATCGGCGAGATCCAGGTGCGCGGGCCGAACCTGTTCACCGAGTACCTGAACCGGCCCGACGCCACCGCGGAGGCGTTCGCGGACGGCTGGTTCCGCACGGGCGACGTCGGCACGCGCGACGAGGACGGCTACTTCCGCATCGTCGGGCGCAAGGCCACGGACATCATCAAGAGCGGCGGCTACAAGATCGGCGCCGGCGAGATCGAGAACGCGTTGCTGGAGCACCCCGCGGTGAAGGAGGTGGCGGTGACCGGCGAGCCCGACGACGACCTGGGCGAGCGGATCGTCGCCTGGGTGGTGTCGTCCGGCGCCGAGCCCTCCCCCGGCGAGCTCGCCGACCACGTGGCGCGCCTGCTCACGCCGCACAAGCGGCCGCGGGTGGTGCGGTTCGTGGAGTCGTTGCCGCGCAACGACATGGGCAAGGTGATGAAGCGTGCCCTCGGGACGTGAGACGGCCCGTGAGCTGATCGGCCGGGTGGCGGCGGCGTTCACGGAGCTGCCGGACGGCGACACCGCGTTCGACGCCAACGGCCCGCTGGCCTGGCCCGGCTACGGCGACCAGCTCTCCCGAGCCGCCGAGGTCACCGGCGAGCGCGAGTCCGTCGTCTGCGGCGTCGCGGACATCGGCGGTGTCACGGCCGTGGTGGTCGCGTTCGAGTTCGGGTTCCTGGGCGGCTCGCTGGGAACCCGCACCGGCGCCCGCATCGAGCAGGCCTTCACGCACGCCCGCGAGCTCCGCGTCCCGGTCGTGTCGCTGGTCGCGACCGGCGGCAGCCGCATGCAGGAGGGCACGCCGGCGTTGATGCAGCTGCCCCGCATCGCCCGCCAGCTCACGCTGACCCGCGAGGCCGGTCTGCCGCACGTCTCGGTCCTGCGCGACCCCACGACCGGCGGCGGCTGGGCGACGCTCGGCGCGGGTGCCGACGTCGTGCTGGGGCTGCGCGGCGCCCAGGTCGGGTTCGCCGGCTCACGGGTGCGGCCGCCGGGATACTCGGTGACGCAGCAGTTCGCGGCGGGGCTGGTCGACCAGCTGCTGCCGTCCGACGAGCTGCGCGGGCGGCTGGAACGCTGGCTGCGCCTGCTCACCTCCCTCTCGCCCGAGTCCGCGCCTGTCCCCGAAGCGCTCGGCGAGCCGGTGTTGCCGAAGACCGGGTGGGACGCGGTGCTGCGGGCCCGCGCGCGGAACCGTCCACGCGCCAAGGACTACCTCGCGAGCTACTTCGACTGGCACGAGCCGATCAACGGCGACCGCAGTGGTGGCGTTGATCCCGGGGTGCTGTGCGGGTTCGGGCACCGCGACGGCAGGACGATCGCCTACGCGGCGCAGTGCGGCACGGCCACCCGACCCGCCGGGTTCCGGACGGCGGCGCGGCTCCTCCGCCTGGCGAACCGGCTGGGCGTCCCGGTGCTCACGCTCGTCGACACGCCGGGTGCGGCCAACGACGCCGCCGCCGAGAAGGCCGGTGTCGGCGCGGCCATCGCCGACCTGTTCACCGCGGTCGCCGAGGCGCGCGTGCCGGTGACGACGCTGCTGGTCGGCGAGGGCGGATCCGGTGGCGCGCTGGCGTTCGCCGCGCCCGGCCGGACGTGGGTGACGCCGGACAGCTACCTGGCGGTCATCTCACCGGAGCTGGCGGCGGCGATCCTCAAGCGGGAACCGGGGCAGGCCCGGCAGACCGCCGACCAGCTGCGGCTGCGGCCGCAGGACCTGGTCGAGCTGGGCGTGGCTCGTGGCGTCGCCCAGCTCGGCAGGTCCGCCGATCAGGCGACGGCGATGTAGACGAACGCCAGGAGCGAGCTCGGGACGCAGATCGTCACGAGTCCGACGACGCCGTAGAACGGCTCTTTCTTCTGGACCATCGCGACCAGGGCGCCGACACCGGCGGCGACGGACGCGATGAGCAGCACAAGAACGACATACGACATGGGAAGTCCTCAAGGGTCAGGGGTACGTGGAGTCGGGAGCGGCCGCGTGCGGCGGCGCCCGGCTCGACCGGTGACCTGAGGTCGTTCCTTCGAAGCTCTCGGCAGCGGCCACGACGGCCGCCGCCGGTTCCGGCGGTGGGCACGGGCCGGTCGCGGTACCGGGCAGCGCCCAGCAGGCGTCGGGTGACCCGGTCGCGTGCACGTGAACGGCCGAGACCGGGGCGTTGAGCCCCGATCCCGGCTGGTCGGCACTGGTGTCTCGCGTGCTAGAGCCGACGAACGCCAGCAACAGGGCCAGCAGGAGCGCCGGCCACCTCACTGAGCCGCGGCCCTCCTGCGCAGGAAGAACTCGCCGACCGGTTCCACGTACCGGGCCGCGATCGGGCCGATGATCGCCATCAGCAGCACGTACGCGGTCGCGAGGGCGGCGAGCTGCTCGCTCACGTGCCCGGACGCGACCGCAAGACCCGCGATGACGATGGAGAACTCGCCTCTCGCGACCAGTGCGGCACCGGTTCGGGCACGGCCCATCGGCCCGATGCCCTGCCGTCGTGCGGCCCACCAGCCCGTGGCGACCTTCGTCAGCGTGGTGATCACGGCCAGCAGCACGGCCATGCCGAGCACCGGCGGGATCGTGCGCGGGTCGGTGTTGAGGCCGAAGACGACGAAGAACATCGCGGCGAACAGGTCTCGCAGCGGTTCCAGCAGACGTGTGGCGTTCTCGGCCGTGGAGCCCGAGATCGCGATGCCGAGGAGGAACGCGCCGACCGCGGCGGACACCTGCAGCTCCGAGGCGATACCGGCGACGAGCAGCGCGGAACCGAGGAGCTTGAGCAGGAACACCTCGTGGTCGGGACTGTCCACGATGGCCGAGATGACCCGGCCGTACTTGAGCGCCACCACCAGGACGATGGTGATCGCGAGCAGCGAGATGCCGACCGAGGTGAGTCCGCCGATGAAGCTGACGCCCGCCAGCACCGCCGTGAGCACCGGCAGGTAGACGGCCATCGCCAGGTCCTCGAACACCAGCACCGAGAGGATCACGGGTGTCTCGCGGTTGCCGAGCCTGCCGAGGTCGCCGAGGACCTTGGCGATGATGCCGGACGACGAGATGTACGTGACGCCGGCCATCGCCAGCGCGCCGACCGGGCCCCAGCCGAGCATCAGCGCGACGATCGCGCCGGGCGCAGCGTTGAGCACGATGTCCAGGACGCCGGCCATCCACGACTTCTTGAGACCGGTCGTGAGCTCCGACGCCGAGTATTCAAGTCCCAGCAGGAGGAGCAGCAGCACCACGCCGATCTCACTGGCGAGGTGGGTGAAGTTCTCGATGCCGTGCAGCGGGATCAGCCCGCCGGAGCCGAACGCGAGACCGCCGACGAGGTAGAGCGGGATCGGCGAGATGCCGAATCTCCAGGCGAGGCGGCCGAGCAGGCCCAGTCCGAAGAAGACCGCACCCAGTTGGATCAGCGCGATCGTTGTGTCGTGCACAGGTTCAGCCGCCCGTCAGGATGTCCGCGGCGGTGTCGAGACCGTCCGCGGTGCCGACGACGACCGCGAGATCGCCGTTCTCGAAAAGGAAGTCGGGGCCGGGCGACGGATGCGCGTTGCCCGCCCGCACGACGGCCACTATGGACGCGCCGGTGCGCGTGCGGAGCGCGGTGTCGCCGAGCGTGCGGCTCGCGAACGCCGTCACCGGCAGCTGGCGGGTGCTGATCCCGGCGATGTCGCGGTGCTGCCTGTCGAGGTGCGACACGAGCTGCGGCGCCCCGAGCAGCCCGGCGAGCGTGCCCGCCTCCTCCGGCGCGAGCGGGATCGACGCGGCGGTGGCGTCTGGATCGTCCTGTTTGGACAGGATGAGCTCGAACTTGCCGTCGCGGTATGAGATCACGCCGATCCGGCGGCCGGAACGGATGGAGAAGTCCTGCCTGACCCCTATGCCGGGCAGGGGCGTCACTTCGACGTTCACTCGAGTTTCCTAGGGTTCGATGAGCCCGGCGCGGATCGCGTACCGGGTGAGTTCGAGGCGGTCCTTGAGCCCGAGTTTCTGCAGCAGGTTGGCCCGGTGCCGCTCGACGGTCTTGACGCTGATCACGAGCATGTCCGCGATCTCCTTGGAGGAGTGGCCCTCCGCGACCAGCTTGAGGATCTCCTCCTCGCGGTCGGTGATCGCCTTGGCCGGGAAGCCGTTGCCCTCCTTGGCCCGGTCGAGGTAGTTGCGGATCAGCGAGTTCACCGCGCCGGGGTAGAGGAACGGCTCGCCGCGCATGGCACTGCGGCACGCCTCCACCAGGTCGCGGTCGGCGACGGACTTGAGCACGTACCCCGACGCGCCCGCCTTGAGCGCCTCGAAGAAGTACTGCTCGTTGTCGTACATGGTGAGGATGAGGATCCGCAGGTCAGGCAGCAGCCGCGACAGCTCGCGCGCGGCCTGCAGCCCGGTGAGGCGCGGCATGGCGATGTCGAGGATCGCCAGGTCCGGCTGGTCCTTGCGGGCCTTGCTGATCGCCTCGGCACCGTCACCCGCCTCGCCGATGACTTCGAGGTCGGGTTCGTTGTCGAGGATCATCCGGACGCCGCGGCGGACGAGCGCGTGGTCGTCCGCGAGCAGGATGCGCACGGTCATTCGCCCTCCCCCTTCGCCTTGACGGTGAGCCGGACCTCGGTGCCCCTGTCCGGCGCCGCGCCGACCTTCAGGTCGGCACCCACGAGCAGCGCGCGTTCCCGCATGCCCCGGATGCCCGCGCCCTCCTGGCTGTCGCCGATCCCCCGGCCGTCGTCCCGGATCCGGAGCTCCACGTGGGACGGTCGCGCCTTCAGGCTCAGCTCGGCCTCTTGTGCCTTCGCGTGGCGAACGGTGTTGGTGAGCCCTTCCTGCGCGACGCGGTAGACGACCAGCTCGGTCTCGGCGTCGAGCGGGGGCAGGTTCTTGTCGAACTTCCGCCTGATGGTGAGACCGGTCGGTTCGGAAATCTCGTTCGTGAGGGCCTTCAGCGCGCTGACCAGCCCGAGCTCCTCCAGCACACCGGGTCGCAGGCGGCGGGCGATGCGGCGAATCTCGTCCAACGTGCTGCGCGTGGTCTCCTGCACCTGCAGCAGCTCCTCGCGAGTCTCCTGCGGCGACTGGTCGGCCACCCGCTTCAGACTCAGCAACACCGCCGTCAACGACTGCCCCACCTCGTCGTGCAACTCCTGCGCCACCCTGCGCCGCTCCGACTCCTGCGCCGACAGCGCGATGGCCGAGCTGTACCCCCGCTCGGCCTCAAGCCGGTCGATCATGCTGTTGAACGTCGTGATCAGCTCCGCGATCTCCCCGTGCCCGGTCGCCTCCAGCCGCGGCCCCGGCTTCAGCAGGTCGATGGTGGTCATCGCCCTGGTGAGCCTGCCCAGCGGCGCCAGCCCCACCCGGATGAGCACGGCGTTGGCGATCAGCATCACCACCAGCCCCGACGCCAGCACGAGCACCTCACGCGACAGCGCGGGCGTCGACACCGTGGCGGGCCCGAACACGAGCAGCGCGGCCGCCACCACCAGGACCAGGGCGTTCAGCAGGAAGATCCGCCCGAACAACGACACGCGCGCCGCCTCTCCGTGATCACTTCCCGCCACGCCTGCGAGGCTGACTGGCGGGGGCGCCACGTGTCCATCCGTGGCAACACCCATGTTGGCGGGGATGTGGTGGGTGCGCCGGTCGGCGGGGTGGGGGTGGGTGCCGGGGTGGGGATGGTCACGGCGGGGCGGGGTGAGGTGGGTCTCGTGGTGGGCGGCCGGCGTGGGTGGGGGCGGCTGGCAGACAGGGCGGGGTGGGAGGCGGCTGGGGTCGCTGGGCGAGCGGCAGCAGGAACGGCGGGCGAGCGCGGGTGGAGCGGGGGCGGGCACGGCCGGGCAGGAGGCGGCTGAGGGTCGCCGGGCGAGCGGCAGCAGGGGCGGCGAGCAGCGGGGGCGGCGGGGCGGGCGCGGTTGGAGCGAGGGGCGGGCACGGCCGGCAGCAGCCGGGCGGCGGGAGCGGCGCGTGGGGCGGGGCTGGTGGCGGCGCCGTGGACGGGAGCGCGGCTGGCGGGGCACGGCTCGCGGCTGGTGGGCGCGGCTCGCGGCTGACAGGGCGCGAAAGTCGGTGCTGGCGGGCGCGGTCCAGCGGCAGTTCGCCGGTGCCCGTCACCACCGCCGTGCGGGGGCCAACACCCACGCCGGGTGTCCGTCACCCACCCACACCCACCACAAGGTTGGGGGCCGCACCCGATCGCCAAACCGGACAAAACCGACGCATCCTGGACCCGAGACGCCCTCGACCCCCAGGAGGCGCCCCATGGCCCCCACGACCCGCCCCCGCACGCGGACCTGGCCCTTTCACGTCGTCGCCGCGGCACTGGTGATCGCCGGCATCCTCATGCCGCACGCCCTGCTCATCGCCGCCGGGCTGATCCTCGCGGGCTCGGTGGCGCTCAGGCCTTCTTCGGAACGGTGAAGACGCGCAGGAACGTGGCGAGCAGCTCGCGGCGGCCCTTCAGTTCGAGCACGCCGTCGCGTGCCTGCGTCATGATCGCCCGGTAGGACGCCAGCTCGTCGTCGGCGAACGTCGTGATGATGATCAGGTCCGGCTCGACCGGGGCGGGGCCCAGGCCGGTGACCAGGGCGCCGTCGGTGATCACGGCGTGCACGACCACGTCGCGGACGTGGATCTCCCACGAGGCGGTCAGGCCGGACGCCTGCTCGGCCTGGAAGACCGCGCGCAGGTTCAGGACCAGACCCTCCGGCGTGACCACGTCGCCTCGTTGCGGTTCGCCCAGTTGCGGTGCGCCCCAGCGGGCCAGGGACAGCAGCACGGGTTCCAGCGACTGACCCAGCGGCGTTAGCGCGTAGACGACGCCTCGCGCGGGTGCGGGGGCCACCTGGCGCTCCACGATGCCCGACTGTTCGAGCTCCTTGAGGCGCGTGGCCAGCACGTTCGTCGGGATTCCGACCAGGCCGGTCTGCAGTTCGGTGTAGCGGCGCGGCCGCACGATGAGGTTGCGGACGATCAGCAACGCCCAGCGCTCGCCCACGAGCTCCAACGCCCGGGCGAGGCCGCAGTACTGGCCGAAATCGCGTCGCTTCACACCACTCACACTAGCAAGCTTGCGAAAACGCCAAAGACTTCGTGACGCAAAGCTCACTTGCAAAAAACAAGTGAACGGGCCTACGGTCGTGCAGCCCACTCCCCGGACTTGAAGGAAGTGCGATGACCGCACTGCTCGATCGCACCGACACGGCCGTGCGCCGGCCGTACCTGTCACGCGGCGTCGGCTTCGCGGGCATCTCGGCCGCGATGGTCGCGATCCTCGTGGCGGCCGGCGCGCCGACCCCGTTGCTGCCGATCTACCAGCACCAGTGGGGGTTCGCGCCGTGGGTGCTGACGCTCGCGTTCGGCATCTACGCGTTCTCGCTGCTCGTCGCGATCCTCGTGTTCGGGTCGCTCTCCGACTACGTGGGACGGCGGCCGCTCATGATCGCGGCGCTGGGCGTCGACCTCGTCGCGATGCTGATGTTCCTGTTCGCGCCCAGCATCGGCTGGGTCATCGCCGCTCGCGTCGTGCAGGGCGTGGCGACCGGCGCCGCGTCGAGCGCGCTCAGCGCGGCCGTGGTCGAGCTGGCGCCCGAGCGGTTCAAGAAGCTCGGCGCGCAGATGACCAGCATGGCGCCGCTCGGCGGGCTGGCGATCGGCGCGTTGTTCGCCGGGTTGCTGGCGCAGTTCGCGACGAACGCGGCGTTCGAGGTGTGGTTCGTGCTCGCGGTCGTCATGGCGGCCGGGACGGTCTTCGCGTACTTCACGCCGGAGACGGCCACGCGCAAACCGGGGGCCATCCGGTCTCTGAACCCGCGCATCTCGTTGCCCGCTCAGGTGCGCAGGCTCTACTGGACGACGGTTCCCGCCATCGTCGGCGGGTTCACGACGATGACGTTGTTCATGGGACTCGTGCCCGCGCTGCTGGTCGCGGTGTTCGGCGTGCGGAGCCCGATCGTCGGGTCGCTGCTGGCGTTCGTCGCGCTCGGAGCGTCCACTGTGGCCTCCGCGTTCTCCAGCGGTGTCAAGGCGCCGCGGCTGCGGTTCGCCGGCACCAGCGCGATGGTCGCCGGGGCGGTCCTGTTCGTCGGCAGCATCGGCGCCACCTCACTGCCGCTGCTGTGGGCGGCCGCGGTGGTGGGCGGCACGGGGATCGGCGCCTCGTTCGCCGGCACCACGCGCGGGCTCGTGCCCGAGGTCGCGCCGCACGAACGCGCCGGGCTGTTCACGGCGATCTTCTTCGTCGGCTACCTCGCGATGGGCACGTCGGCGATCGTCGCCGGGATCTTCATCGGCATCGCGGGAGCGGCGGCCACGGCCGTCGGGTTCGGTGTGTTCAACGCGGTCGTGACGCTGGCCGGCGTGGTCGCGATCGCGCGGTTCAACCGGACGTGATCTTGTCGGCGTGGACGTGCGTGCGCACGCCCTGCGGGTCGAACAGGATCAGCAGCTCGACCGCGCCGCCGTCCGCGCTGCCCAGCCAGTGCGGTTTCGCGGTGTCGAACTCGGCGGCCTCACCGGGCGGCAACGTCAGGTCGAGGTCGTCGAGCACCAGCCGCAACCGTCCATTCAGGACGTAGAGCCACTCGAACCCGTCGTGCGTCTGCAAAGTCGGCTCCAGCGGCAGAGAGACGGCCGGGATGAGCATCTTGAACGACTGCACCCCGCCCGGCCGTCGCGACAACGGCACGAATGTCATGCCGTACTTGCTGATCGGCTTGAGGTGGATGCGCGGGTCACCGGTCCGCGGGGCGCCGACGAGGTCGTCCAGCGGCACGTCGTAGACGCGCGACAGCGGCAGCAGCAGTTCCAGCGTGGCCCGGCGCTGACCGCTCTCCAGCCGCGACAGCGTGCTCTCGGAGATCCCGGTGGTCGTCGTGAGGTCGGCGAGCGTGATGCCGCGGTGCCGTCGCAACGCCCGCAGCCGCGCGCCCACCCCGTCGAGGACCTCTTCGGTTTCACGGTTCACGAACCCGAGCTTGCCACACCGGCAAGTTTTCGTGCCAAATCCGGCAACCGCAGCCCAAGCTCATGACCATGAAACGCCTCGTGCTCGCTCTGCTGCTCATGATCACCGCCTGCTCCGCGCCCGACGCCCCGCAGGAACCGCACACCGCCATCACCCGCGACGACCCGGCCTTCCAGAAGACCTTCAGCCACGAGTTCACCGAGGTCGACGGCGTGCGCATGCACTACGTGAAGGGCGGCACCGGCAGCCCCGTCGTGCTGCTGCACGGCTGGCCGCAGACCTGGTACGGCTGGTGGCCGGTCATGCCGGAGCTCGCCGAACGCCACACCGTCTACGCGCTCGACCTGCCCGGTCTCGGCGACAGCACCGGCACGCCGAAGAGCTACGACAAGGCCACGCTCGCCCGCTACGTCCACGCGCTGACCAGCAAGCTCGGGCTCAAGAACTCCTCGATCGTCGGCCACGACCTCGGCGCCGCCGTCGCGTTCCAGTACGCCAGCCAGTTCCCGCAGGACACCGCGCGCCTGGGCTACCTCGACCTGCCGCTGCCGGGCCCGGCGATCGACGCCCGCACCTACCGCACGCTCAGCTGGCACATCGCGTTCCACTCGCAGCCGCAGGTGCCGGAAGCGGTGGTGCAGAACGACGTCCGCGACTACCTGGAGCTCTTCTACCCGCAGGTCTCCTACCAGGGCAGCGCTTTCGGCGGCACGTCGACGAAGTCCCCGTTCGCGGACGACGAGATCACCGAGTACGCCCGCACCTACGACAAGACGCTGAAGAACGGCTTCGAGCTGTACCGCGCACTCGACCAGGACGTCCGCGACACCGAGGCCGCGAAGCCCGTGCAGGCACCGACCCTGGTCATGGCGGCGGAGGGTCAGGCCGAGGCGATCAAGGGCACGGCGGCCCCGCGGATGACTAACATCGTGCGCGCGCTCGACGTCCCGAAGGCGGGCCACTGGCTCGTCGAGGAGAACCCGGAGTTCGTCACCGCGGAGCTGCTGCGCTTCCTCAGCTCATGACCGGGAACCGGTCGGCCCACGGCGCGGCTTCCTCCAGCTGCGCCGCGAGCTTGATCAGCACCGCCTCCCCCGCCAGCGGCGCGACGAACTGGACGCCGAGCGGCAGCCCGTCCGCCGTCCAGTGCAGCGGAAGCGACAGCGCGGGACGACCCGTGAGGTTCGCGAGCTGCGTGTACGGCACCCAGCCCAGGTTGTCCCTGATCATGTCGTCGACGATCTTGGTGTGCTTGAGGAACCGGGCCGTGCCGGTCCTGAGCAACGCGTCGGTCGCCCGTTGCAGCGACACCGGCAGCTCGAACTGGCCGACCTTGGGCGGCGGGGTCGCGAGCGTCGGCGTCAGCAGCAGGTCGTACGCCTCGAAGTAGGTGGTCAGGCGGCTGGTGTGCTCGTGCCGCCGCTGCACCGCGTCCACGTAGTCGACGCTGCTCGTGGCCCGTCCCAGCGCGGCCATGAGCAGCGTGTCGCGTTCGAACGCCATGTCCGGCGCCCCGGTGAGGCGCTTGGCCTCGCCGACCCTCCAGGCGAGGTTCACGAACCACGTCAGCAGGAAGTCCTTGGCCAGCGCCGCGTCGTCGAACGGCGCCTGCGGCAGTTCCTCTACGTGGTGGCCCAGGTCGGTGAGCACGCGGACGGCGGACGCGACGGCCGCGACCGCCTCGGGGTGCGGGTCCGGGTTGATCGCCGACGGGATCCGCACGCCGATCCGGAGCTTTCCCGGCTCCTGTCCCACGAAGGACGCGAACGGGTCCGAGGGCAGTGCGGGCGAGAACGGCCCGGCGGGCTCACCACCGCAGATGACGTCGAGCATCGCGGCCGTGTCGCGGACCGTGCGCGAGACGACGCCCTGCACCGCCGCGCCGTGCATCGTCTCGGCGGTGTCCGGGCCGAACGGCGTGAGCCCGCGTCCCGGCTTCAATCCGACGAGCCCGCAGCACGCGGCCGGGATCCGGGTCGAACCGCCGCCGTCGTTGGCTCCCGCGCACGGCACGATCCCGGCGGCGACCGCGGCGGCCGACCCGCCCGACGAGCCACCGGGGGTCCGCGTCAGGTCCCAGGGGTTGCGCGCGGGACCCCAGGTGACGGACTCGCTGATCGCCTTCGCGCCGAACTCCGGCAGGTTGGTCTTGCCGAAGATCACCAGACCGGCGTCGATCCAGCGCTGCACGACGGTCGAGTGCGCGGTCGCGTTGTGCCCCTTGAGCGACCGCGAGCCGTTCGAGGTCGGCAGGCCCGCGTAGTCCTGGCCGAGGTCCTTGATCAGGAACGGCACGCCGGCGAACGGACCGGTGAGGTCGTCGCCCGGCTCGGCCGGGACGTCCCGCACGATGGCGTTCAGGCGCGGGTTCACCTCGGCGGCGCGTTCCCGTGCCACCGCGAGCAGTTCGGCCGCGGACACCTGCCTGTCCGCGACGAGCCGGGCAAGCCCGGTGGCGTCGTACTTCCGGTACTCGTCGAAGTCCACGCGCTCAAACTAGCTGTTCGACGACCCCGAAGACGGTTTCGCGCACGACCGCCGGTGATTCCTGCGGGATCAGGTGCCCCGCGCCCTCGACGACGATCATCCTGCCCTGCGGCGCCGCGTCCATCAGATCCGCTGTGTGACGGTTGAACAGCGGGCGCCACTTCGTCATGCCGCGCTCGACCAGCCCGGCCTGCAGGCAGACCGTCGGCACGTCTGGTGTGCCCTTCTCCTGCAGCCGGCGTAGGAGTGGCAGTGCGGCCTCGATCTGCAGCGCTTCCCTGCTGCCGGCCTTCATCGCCCGCGCGGTGGCGTAGTCGCTCGTCATGATCTCCACGTCCGCCGCGGAGATCTCCGGCGAGACGCCGTTGCGGAACGTCTGCCGCCTGATCAGCCCCTTGCCGCCCAGCCGGGCCACCAGGGACATGAGGGTGAAGAACCTGGCGGCGACCTTCGCGTTCCTGGTGGACATGACCTCGGCGAGGGTCGCGTCCACGAACACCATCCCCGCCACGCGTCCGGGATGCCGGTCGGCGAACACGCGGATGATCGGCCCGCCCCAGCTGTGCCCGACGAGCACCACCGGTCCGGTCTCGCCGAGCGCGTCGAGCAGCGCGGTCAGGTCGTCCGTGATCCGGTCGAGCGTGCGGTCGTGCGGGTCGACGTCGCTGCCGCCGTAGCCCGCCCGGTCGTAGGACAGCGTGCGGTGGCGGGCGCTCACCTCGCGTTGCGTGTGGATCCAGGACGAACCGGGCGCGCTCATCCCGGCCTCGAAGACGACCAGCGGTCCGGGCCTCTCGCCCGCCGTGACGGCGCGGATCGCCCGCCCGTCCGGCAGGGTGACGCTCTTCTCCCTCATTCGTGCCAGCTCGGTGGGTGGAGTTGGGTCCAGAGCTGTGCGCTTTCCAGCTGTGCGGCCAGGGCGAGGAGTTCGGCGTCGTGGCGGTCGCGGCCCACGAGGTGCACGCCGTGCGGCAGTCCTTCATCGTCCACATGCGACGGAAGGGAGATCGCCGGTACGCCGGCGAGGTTGGCCCACGGCGTGTGGCAGGACCACTTCAGCATCAGGTCGGCCTCGTCGCCAGTGTAGTGGCCGATCGGGACCGGTGCGCCGTTGGTCGTGGGGGTGAGCACGACGTCGTAGTCGCTGACCTTGCTCAGGAACGTGCCGGCGTAGCGGGCGAGATGAGCCTGGGCCGTCACGATGTCGTTGGCGGACAACGTTTCGTTGACGTCGAGCAGGTGGCGGGTGTACGGCCGCAGCAGGTGGATCCGTTCGGGCGGCACCATCAGCCGCGTCACGGCGCCCACCTGGTAGGCGAACCAGGTCAGGATCGCGCGGCTCACCGGCTCGTCGTACCGGGCGGGCAGCGGGATCTCGACGATCTCATGACCGAGTTCCGCGAGCAGGTCCGCGGTGCGCCGCACGGCCAGTTCCGACTGGGGGTCGACGTCCTGGTCGAGACCGGTGTCGGTCCACAGCGCGATCTTGAGGCGGCGGTCGAGCGGGTCACCGAAGGGCCTCGTGCGGTGCCAGCCGTACAGGTCACCGGGCGCCGCGGACGCCATCACGTCCAGCAGGAGTGCGGCGTCCTCGACCGTTCTGGCGATCGGCCCCTCGGTGCTCGCCGAGAGGAACGACGTGGCGGGCGCCGGGCTCACCAGACCCCGGCTCGGTTTCATCCCGACGAGGTGGCAGGTCGCCGCGGGCGTGCGGATCGACCCCGCGCCGTCGCTGGCGTGCGCGACCGGCGACAGCCCCGCCGCGACCGCCGTGGCCGCACCGCCGCTGGACCCGCTCGAATAACGCGTTGGGGCGTAAGGGGTCACGGCCGGCGGCGCGACGTCGTTCTCGGTGTAGCAGGTGGCGCCGAACTCCGACGTGTTCGTCTTGCCCAGCACGATCGCGCCGGCTCGCCGCAGCAACCCGACGGTCCAGGAGTCCTCGGGCGGCACGAACTCCGCCAGCGCCGCCGACCCGAACGTCGTGCGGATCCCCGCCGTCGTCGCGAGGTCCTTGATGCCCAGGGGCAGTCCGACCAACGTCGCCCGCTCGCCCCTGGCAAGGCGTTCGTCGGCCTCCGCGGCCTCGTCGAGCGCGTTCTCGTTGATCGTCACGAACGCGCCGAGCCCGGCGTGCCGTTCGATCCGGTCCAGGTAGTGCCCGGTCAGCTCCCGCGAGCTGATCTCCTTGGCGTTCAACGCCTTCAGCTGCTGGGCGGCCGTGAGCTCGTGCGGCTTCACGGTGTCACGGACGTTCCGGTGAGCAGCCGGTGCACCGACCACGTCACCACGTCGAGCTCGGCGGACGTCAGCGGCCCACCCCCGAACATCCGCCGGTGCATCAGCGGGCCTTCGAGCAGGTTGCCGACGAACGGCAGCTCCGGCACCTCGCCGATCTCGCCGCGCCGCACAGCCCGCGCGATCGCGTCGACCAGCGGCTGCGACCGGCGCGACACGAGAGCGCGGAACGTCCGCTCGGCCTCGCCGTCGCCGCGCAGGTCGGCGAGGAAGCCGACCAGGCCGTCGTTCCACGGCTCGTTCCAGGCCGCGGCCAGGTCCTCGGCGAACGCCCTGAGGTCGCCGTGCAGCGTGCCGGTGTCGGGGTCGGGCACCGGCGGCAGGTAGGCGTCGAGCACGTCCGCGACCAGCCGGACCTTGCTGCGCCAGCGCCGGTAGACGTCGGTCCTGTGCGCGCCGGACTGGGCCGCGACCTGCGTCAGCGTGAGCGCGTCGTAGCCGTTCGAGGTCAGCAGCGACCACGCCGTCGCCAGCAGCCGCTGTTCGAGCTCGGGGTCCCGCGGACGTCCCGCCACCGGCGGCCTCCAATTCGCAACAGGTTGTTGCGAATACCGTAGGCGGTGGGGTGGACGCGCACAAGAGGGCCTCGGGCGAGGTGGTTTGTGGCCGTGGGGCAGCGGCTCACAGCGGCGTGGTGGGTCAACGGTCCCCTCGGCCACGCCGGCCAAGCGGCTCACAGCAGCGTGGCGGGTCAACGGTCCCCTCGGCCACGTCGGCCAGGCGGCTCACAGCGGCATGGCGGGTCAACGGTCCCCTCGGCCACGTCGGCCAGGCGGCTCACAGCGGCGTGACGGGTCAACGGTCCCCTCGCCCACGTCGGCCAGGCGCGACTCACGGCCGTGGTCAACGGTCCCTCGGCCACGCCGGCCAGGCGACTCACGGCGTGGGTCAACGGTCCCCTCGCCCACCTCTGCGAGTCGACTCACGGCCGTGGTCAGCGGCCGACCCCGGCCACCTCCCCGAGGTCGCGCATCGCCGCCTCCACCCCCACGTCCAGCGCGTCCTGCATGACCCGCGCCCGCCGTTCCGTCCGCCCGATCACCGCACTCCCGAGCGGCGGCCTGATCTGCAGGCACGTGGGGTGCGCGGCGAGCAGTTCCTCGTCCTGCGCCCGGATCGCCTCCCGCCCCAGCCAGCTCGCCACCACCCCCGGCGCGTGCCGGGCGAACCAGCGCGACAGCACGAAGCGTTCGCTGCGGGACGGCGGTGCCCCCAGGAACTCGTCCTCGCGCCGCGTCCGCAGGGCCACCACGTGCGTCGCCTTCTGGTCCAGCGCCGTGCGGATCGGGATCGTCTCGCTGAGTCCCGCGTCGACGTACGGGCGGCCGTCGATCATCACCGGGTCGCCCGCGAGGAACGGCATCGCGGCCGACGCCCGCAGGGCGGTCTGAAGGCTCAGCGTGTCGCGGACGTACCCGTGCAGGTCTGCCGCCTCGCCCGTGAGCCCGTCCGTGGCCATGGGGTGGAACTCCACGGGGTTGTCGAGGATCTCCTGGAAGCCCATCGGCACGACCTGCGTGTAGATCGTGTGGACGAGGTGGTGCGTGTCGACGACCGGGCGGCGGGTGAACGCGCGCCTCGGGTTGATCGTGGTGCGCATGACGGCCGGGTCCCACCAGGCGTGCTTGCTGTCGTCGGCGCGGCCGCAGAGCAGCCAGGCCGCGTTGAGCGATCCGGCCGAGCTGCCGTAGACGGCGTCGAACAGGGGCAGCAGACCGAGCCGTTCGATCGCCACGGTCATGCCGCTGGAGTACACGCCGCGCGAGCTGCCGCCCTCGACCAGCAGGACCAGGCGGGCGTCGTCGTTCCGTTGTCCTGGAACGCTTTGCTGACGCCTGCGTTCGCGCAGCAACTCGAGAACGGTCATGCCGGAAACCCTATCTGCGGAGCCTCCGCGACGCTGCTACTGTGGACGGCGAGATCCATTCCGCTCGACCGAGGAGCCCGACGTGCTGGTGGGTGAAGACGACATCTCAGGGTGAGCCCTGGATGTGACAGGCCATCTCTCGCGATGGCCGTTTCGTCGTCCCCTTTTCCACACACGCGCGGCCATGAGTTCGCGCGCGGCACATCCCTGAGGTCTCACACCCATGTCCGACGCCTTCATCGTCGTGTCCTCGTTGTCGTTCTCCTGGCCGGACGACACCCCCGTGTTCGACGGCCTGTCCGTCTCGGTGCCCGGCGGGCGCACCGGTCTCGTCGCCCCGAACGGCGCCGGGAAGTCGACTCTCCTCAAGCTCATCGCGGGCGCGCTCACGCCGTCGGACGGCAGCGTGTCCGTCGAGGGTGTGCTCGGCTACCTGCCGCAGGACCTGCCGCTCACCGCCGGCCTGACCGTGGCCGAGGTGCTCGGGGTCGCGGACGTGCTGCGCGCCATCGCGGCCGTCGAGTCCGGTGACGTCGGCGAGGAGCACTTCACCACCATCGGCACCGACTGGGACCTGGAGGAGCGCACGCGGGCCCAGCTCGACCGGCTCGGGCTCGGTGACCTGGCGCTCGACCGGGTGCTCGGCACGCTGAGCGGCGGGCAGGTCGTCTCGCTCGGGCTCGCGGCGCAGTTGCTGAAGCAGCCCGACGTGCTGCTGCTCGACGAACCGACCAACAACCTCGACCTGGACGCGCGGCACCGGCTCTACGACGTGCTCGACGACTGGCGCGGGTGCCTGCTCGTGGTGAGCCACGACCGGGCGTTGCTCGACCGGATGGACCGCATCGCCGAGCTCGACGGCGGTGAGGTGCGGTTCTACGGCGGCGACTTCACCGCCTACGAGGAGGCGGTGGCCGCAGAACGCGAGGTGGCCGAGAAGAACATCCGCAGCGCCGAGCAGGAGGTCAAGCGCGAGAAGCGGGAGATGCAGCAGGCCCGTGAACGTGCCGCGCGGCGTGCGTCCAACGCGCAGCGCAACCTCTCGAACGCCGGACTGCCGAGGATCTTCGCCGGGAACATGAAGCGCAACGCGGAGGTGTCTGCGGCCAAGGCCGACGGCACGCACGCGGCGCGGCTCGGTGCGGCCAAGTCCCGGCTGGACCAGGCCGAGCGGGCGTTGAAGGACGAGCAGAGGATCAGCCTGGAGCTGCCGCAGACCGCTGTCCCGGCCGGGCGGACGCTGTTCGACGGCTCGGACGTCCGCGTGCGGGAGTTGTTCTCCGGCCTGGACTTCTCGATCCGCGGGCCGGAGCGGATCGCCCTGTCGGCGCCGAACGGGGCCGGCAAGTCGACGTTGCTGCGCGTGGTGCACGGCTCGCTGGAGCCCGACGGCGGCGAGGTGAAGCGCGCCGACGGCCGGGTCGCCTACCTGTCGCAACGGCTCGACCTGCTCGACGACTCCCGCACGGTGGCGGAGAACCTGGCCGGCTTCGCCCCGGCGATGCCGCCCGCCGAACGGATGAACCTGTTGGCGCGCTTCCTGTTCCGCGGCGCCCGTGCGCACCTGCCGGTCGGCGTGCTGTCCGGTGGGGAACGGCTGCGGGCGACGCTGGCGTGCGTCCTGTTCGCCGAACCCGCGCCGCAACTGCTGCTGCTCGACGAACCGACGAACAACCTCGACCTGGTCAGCGCCGGGCAGCTGGAGAGCGCTCTCAACGCGTACCGGGGCGCGTTGGTCGTCGTCAGCCACGACGAGCGGTTCCTGAACGAGGTGAGGATCGACCGCCGGCTGCGTCTCGACGGCGGCAGGCTGGTGGAGGCCGCGCGTGACTGAGGCGTTGGTCGCGACCGAACTGGTGCGCGGGTTCGGTGGCAGGCGGGTGCTCGACGGGGTGTCGCTGACGGCGGCGCCCGGCCGCCGGATCGGGTTGATCGGGGAGAACGGCGCGGGCAAGTCGACGTTGCTGCGCCTGCTCGCCGGCGTCGACCAGCCGGACGGCGGCGTCGTGCAACGGCCTCCGGACCTGGGTTTCCTGCAGCAGGAGATGCCGTTCCCGGACTCGGCCACCGTCGCTCAGGTCGTGGACGACGCCCTGGCCGAGGCGCGGGAGGACCTGGCCGAGCTGGAACGGCTGGGTGCGTTGCTGGGCACCGAGGACGTCGAGGCGGAGTACGCGGAACGGCTGGAACTGGCGCAGCGCCACGACGCCTGGGACGCGGACCGGCGGGCCGACATCGTCCTCAGTGGACTCGGTCTTGCGGACGTCGACCGCGCCCGGACGCTCGGCTCGTTGTCCGGCGGGCAACGACGCCGCCTGCACCTGGCGGCGCTGGTGATCCGGCGGCCGACGGCGTTGCTGCTGGACGAGCCGACGAACCACCTCGACGACGACGCGGCCGCGTTCCTGGAGGAGCAACTCCGCGCGCTGCCCGGCATCGTCGTGCTGGCGAGCCACGACAGGGCGTTCCTCGACGCGGTCTGCACGGACCTGGTCGACCTCGATCCGGCGGTGGACGGGCCGGTGCGGTTCGGCGGCACCTACACGGAGTACCTGGGGCTCAAGCGCGCCGACCGGGCCCGCTGGGAACGCCGTTACGCGGAGGAGCAGGAGGAACTGGCCGAGGTCCGCGACTCGCTCGGCCTGATCGCGGGCCGCGTCGCCCCGAACCGGGCCATGCGCGACAACGACAAGATGGGCTACGGCGTGCGCGCGAACCGCGTGCAGAGCCAGATCTCCCGCCGCGTCCGCAACGCCACGAGACGCCTGGAGGAGCTCGAACGCGCCGCCGTGCCCGCTCCCCCGCCGCCGTTGCGGTTCTCCCCGGACGCGGTGGTGGCGCCGGGCGAGGACCTGGTGTCGCTGCGGCAGATCCAGGTCCCAGGCCGTCTCGCGCTCGACCGCCTCGACGTCCGCGACGGCGACCGCCTGCTCGTGACCGGCCCGAACGGCGCGGGCAAGACCACGTTGCTGCACGTGCTGGCGGGTCGGCTGGAGGTCGGTGGCGTGCGGCGGCATCCCGGCGTGCGCATCGGCCTGCTGGACCAGGACACGTCGTTCGCCAATCCCCGCCTCACCGCACGGGCCACCTATGGCCGTGCTCTGGGGGCCGAACGGATTGCGCAGGTGCCGCTGGAGTCGTTGGGGCTGCTGCACAAATGGGACCTCGGCAAGGCGGTCGGCACGTTGTCCGTGGGCCAGCGGCGCCGCCTCGCCCTGGCGCTGCTCGTCGCGCACCCGCCGCACCTGCTGCTGCTCGACGAGCCGACCAACCACCTGTCGCCGACGCTGTGCGACGAGCTGGAGGACGCGCTGAGGCCGGGGCCGGGCGCGATCGTGCTGGCGAGCCACGACCGGTGGCTGCGGAAGCGGTGGGGTGGTGCGGAGGTCCGGCTGTGAGAAATCGGTGGACGGCCTGCCGATGATGGTCCGGTGGTGGTGTTCGAGTGCGTGGCGTGCGGTGCGGCGCTGACCGTTCCGCTGACGCAGGTCGACACACCCGATCACGCACGGGTTCACCAGTGGGGCAACGGCGTGCTGGAGATGCCCGGCCTCGTTCCTCCCGGCACCTATGCAGGGCACGTCATCGCGCCCGGTGACGTGCGCGGGGTGAGCTGGATCAAGGGCAGGCTCGTCGGCTACTGCTGCGGGATCGACGGTCACGAAGGGCCGAACCTCGCCTGCGGGTGCGGACGGCCGGTGGCGACCCGCGTCGACGACTGCTCGCTCTGGCAGGTGGTGCGGTTCGAACCGGACGCCGTGCGCGCCGTGGGCGACCCGGATCCGGTTCGGCCGTGGGAGACGTTCGACTGGGACAGCGTGCCGTTGACCGACGCGGACCGGTGGTGGCAGGCGCGCGCCGAGATCTCGGCGGCCGTGGCGCTCGTTCGAGTGCTGGCGGTGGCCGCGGACGCAAGCGTGGTCGTTCCTGACGGGCCGCTCGCGGACACCTTCCAGGCCGGGCTCACCGAACGGGGCTCCCAGGGGCCGCGCACCCTGACGCTGGGCCTCGCCGGACCCGGTGAGACCTCCGGGGCGGACGTCCTGCTCGTGCCCCGGCACCCGCAGACCGGTGACGCGTGGCCGGTGCCAGGACGTGTCGTGCCGATCTCCGCCGAGCTGTGGACCTGGCTCGCCCGTGCCGACGAGCAGCCGGTCAGGCCCAGGACCGGCGGCCAGTGGGCGCCCCATCTCGACGACGATCCGCTGCCGCGGCGGCCCAGGGCCGTCAAGCCGTGCGAGTGGACCGTGCGGGACATGTCGAAACGGCCGTGACGGCTTCGACGTGGTTGTGGAAGGACACCCGCACATCCACGGAGGACTGATCATGACCGGACGCCCGCCCGTCACCGACCTCGCCACCTGGCAGAAGGCCCGCGACGAGCTCCTGGTCCGCGAGAAGGCACACACCCGCGAGGGCGACGCGATCGCCGCCGAACGCCGCACGCTGCCGATGGTCGAGTTCGACGGCACGGTCGAGGTCGTCGGCGCTCAGGGGCCCGTGCCGTTCGTGGAGCTGTTCGAGGGGCGCGACGAGCTCGTCGTCTACAAGCACATGTGGTGGGACGGCGCTCCGCACCAGGGGCAGTGCGAGGGGTGCACGCACGTGCCGTGGCACTTCGACGACGCCGCGTACCTCAACGCGCGCGGGGTCTCGTTCGCCGTGCTGACCACCGGCGTGTGGGAGGAGGTGGCGCCGTTCGTGGAGTTCATGGGGTACGCGCAGCCGTGGTACTCCGTGCGTGGCGTGGAGGGGCCCGCTGGCGGGGACATGGGCTACCTGACCAGCTATCTGCGCGATGGCGACAGCACGTACCTCACGTACTCGACGACCGGGCGCGGGTGTGAGCGGGTCAACGGGTCGCTGGGGTTGCTCGACATGACCGTGCGCGGGCGTGGCGAGGCGTGGGAGCGGCAGCCGGAGGGGTGGCCCGAGGCGCGGCAGGCGGGGTGGTTCTGGCGGACGAACGCGGACGGCGAGTCGAGCTGGGGTGAGGACAGCAGGCCGGTGCCGCAGTGGACTCGGCCCGGTGCGACGGCGGTGGAGACGCTCGGCAGGCAGGGCCACTGCCACTGAGCGGTGGGACGGGGTTCAGGTGCGACCCAGCAGCGGTCGCGCCCAGCCGTCAGCGCGGCTTCACCGCCGTGGCGAGGACGCGGCGCTTCCGGTCGAACCCGGCCAGGACGTGCCGCGCCTCCTGCTGCATCGACACCATCGCCGGGTCGGGCTCGGGAACGGCGAGCGCCTCCTCCCACAGTCGCCTCTCGCCCGCCCGCCACGCGGACCTGTCGGCCACCTCGACCTCGGTGAAGCCGGCGGCGGGCAGTTGCGCGGCCAGGTCCAGCTCGCGAATCGGCCCCCACACCTGTTCGTCCACCGGCTCGGCCGCCTGCCAGCACGTGACGGCCAGCCGGCCGCCAGGGCGGAGCACCCTCAGGCACTCCCGCAGCGCGTCCGGCTTGGACTCCGCGAACTGCAGGGAGTCCACGACGAGCACCGCGTCCACCGAGGCGCCGTTCAGGCCCGTCGCGGTGAGGTTGCCCACTCGGAAGTCGCCGCCGCTGCGCTGCCTGGCCTGCTCGACGGCCACCGGCGAGAAGTCCACGCCCACGAGACGGCAGCCGGTGCGGCGGGCGATCTCCATGCCGTAGCCGCCGCGGCCGCACGCCAGGTCGAGCAGCACGCGGCCCGGCGCGAGGGCCAGGAAGGCCACCACCTCGTCGAGGCCGGCGCCGCCGAGCAGGCTGGTCGACTCCAGGCCGTCCGGGAGGCCGAGGACGCGACGCACCAGGTCGTCGGCCTGGGTCGACTCGGCCCTGTCGGCGTACCAGCGGTCGAAGTGCTCAGCGCTCACCATGATCGAGACCTTGCCAGAGGTGGGTTCGTGCCCGTCCACTGTGGCTCGTGTGCAACCGTCGCACGACCGCCGAGGACGTCGGCGCCTTCGTCCGCACGGTCCACCGCGATGCGTGCATCGGCAACCAACGTTGACGCTCCGTCCCGGACCGAACGCCCTCCGCACCGCCCGCCCCGGATCTGATCAACACCTGGACCAAAGTATGACGGCGAGTTAATCCCAGGTATGACGACGTGCGAGCGGTGACGTCGTTATTGTCCGTTCCGTTGGACATCATCAGCTCGTAACCCCCTTTCCGCCGAAGGGACAGCCGCGTCATGTGGGAAGTTCTTCAGTCAGCGACCGACGTCCGGTCGCGCGTGACCGAGTGGATGGGGAAGCGGTTCCTCGCGCACCTCAGCAAGACCGGGTTCGACCTCGAGTCGTCCTGGTTCGTGCCGTCGCGCGTGCTCGCGCCGCTGCGGCGCAACGGCCTCGACCCCGTGCCGGAGATGGCGCGGATGCAGGCCCAGGCACCGCTGACGCGCCTGCCGCTGCCGGTCACGGTGTGGCTGGTGACGGGTTACGAGGCGTCCAAGCAGGTGCTCGTGGACTCCGAGGCGTTCAGCAACGACTTCGGCCACCTGCGCGAGCTGGGGCTCTTCTCGGACGAGGCGCCGGGCGGGCTCGGCTTCAGCGACCCGCCGGAGCACACGCGGCTGCGCAAGGTGCTGACGCCCGAGTTCACCATGCGACGGCTCTCCCGGCTGGTGCCGCGGATCGAGCAGATCGTCGCGGACCAGCTCGACCTGATGTCCATGAAGGACGGCCCGGTCGACCTCGTCGAGCACTTCGCGATGACCGTGCCCGCGCTCACGATCTGCGAGCTGCTGGGCGTGCCCGCGAGTGAGCGCGAGGAGTTCCAGCGGCGCAGCGTCTCGCGGTTCGACCTCGGCGGGGCGGCCACGACATCGCTGTCAGCCGTGTCCGAGTCCATCGTCTACTTCCGGGAACTGGTGCGCGCCCAGCGCCTGAACCCCACCGACGGGCTGCTCGGCGAGCTCGTCCGCAAGCACGGCGACGACCTGGACGACGACGAGCTCGCGGGTCTCGCGGACGGGCTGCTCACCGGCGGGTTCGAGACGACGGCCAGCATGATCTCGCTCGGCACGCTCGCGATGCTGCGCGATCCGGGCCTGCAGGAGAAGGCTCTGGGCGACGACAAGGCCGTGAACGGGCTGGTCGACGAGCTGCTGCGGCACCTCAGCGTCGTGTCGGTGGCGTTCCTGCGCATCGCCCGCCACGACATCGACATCGCCGGGATCAAGGTCAAGGCGGGTGACATCGTGGCGTGCTCGCTGTCCCAGGCGAACCGCGACCGCGACGTCTACGACACCCCGGACGTGATCCTCGCCGATCGTCCCGCGAGCCAGCACCTCGCGTTCGGCTACGGCGCGCACCGCTGCATCGGTGCCGAGCTCGCGAAGATGGAGCTGCGGATCGCCTACCCGGCGCTGGTCCGCAAGTTCCCGGAGATGCGGCTGGCGGTGCCGCAGAGCGAGCTGTCGTTCCGCAAGCTCTCGATCGTCTACGGGCTGCACTCGATGCCGATCCACCTCGGCGTGCAGCCCAGCCCGATCCAGCAGGTCCTCTGACGCCACAGGGGCCACCCGCGCGGGTGGCCCCTGGCGCGTCACTCGCGCAGGCCGATGGTGTCGATCGGCTTCGCGCGCAACGACACCCTCGTGGACACCGCGACCGACACCAGGCCGAGCAGCGCGGCCCCGGCGAGCGCTCCCAGGTAGACCCAGACCGGACCGGCGGGCACCGGCGTCCCGGTCAAGCCGAGCGCGAGCACGCCCAGCGGCACCGCCGCGACCAGTGAGCCCAGCACCGCGGCCAGACCGACCGTGAGCAGCGCCTCGGCCCGCATCATCCGCACTACCTGCCGGCGTCCGGTGCCGACCAGGCGCAGCAGGGCGAACTCGCGGCGCCGCGCGGCCGTCGACATGACGAGCGTGTTCGACACCGAGATCGCGACGTAGCCGAGGATGACGCCGACCGCGACCAGGTTGAGCAGGAACTGGGTGCGCTCGGCGCTCCGGTCCTGCGCCGCCACCCCGGTGGTGACCTGCAGACCCGGATAAGTGCTGGTCAGGGCCTGGAGCGCGGTGGCGTCGGAGCCCTTGACGAGCACAGCGCTGTCCATGCCCGCGTTGGTGTGAGCGCGGGCGTCGGCGGCGGACAGCACGTAGTCGCCGAACGCGAGGTCGTGCTCGTAGGTGGCGACGACCTTCAGCTTCGCCTGCTGACCGTCGGCGAACCAGAACTCGACGTCGTCCCCGACCTTCTTGCCCTCCCAGGACGCGTGCCCGTCGCTCAACGCCACGGTGCCCGGCCGGAGGTCGTTGATGCTGCCCGACACGACACCGAGGTCGACCATGCCGCTCGCCGTGGGGTCGAGGCCGTTGGCGGGACGGCTCTGCACGTCGACGCTGTCGCCGGTCGTGCTCGCGGTGATCACCTGGGTGCGCACCAGCGACGTGGCCGTGCCTCCGGAGATCTTCCCGGCGACCTCGGCCGGCACGCCCGTGACACCGGTGATCACGTGGTCGGCGGTGATCGACCGCTCGGTCTGCTGCTGCACGGCGGCCGTCAGCGTCGTCTGGCTGTAGAAGTTCACCACCGCGAACCCGATGGCGAGCATCAACGGCGTCACGGCCGCGGCGAGCCTGCGCGAGTTCTTCAGCACGTTCGCCGAGGCAAGGTAGCCGCTCACCCCGGACGACCTGGCCAGCACCGGCGCGATCACCCTGACCGCTGCGCCGACCACCCTCGGCCCGGTCAGCGTCAGGCCGATGATCAGCACGAGCGCCGCCATCACCGACATCGCCGCGCCGAGCTGGCCGCCGAGGAACAACGGCACCGCGGTGGCGCCGAGGCCGAGCGCGACCAGCGCCCAGCCGATCGTCAGCCGGACCCTGCCGACGTCCCGCTTCTGCACGGCGGCCTCGCCCAGCGCCTCGACGGGGTTGATCGACGACGGCCGGCGGGACGCGCTCCACGCCGCCACCCGTGCCGCGCCGACCCCGATCAGCAACGCCGCGGCCAGCGGAATCGGGCCGATCGAGAGCGCGAAGTCGTCCGGCACCACGCCGATCCGCGCGAACGCGGCGCGCAGCCCCTGGGCGACCAGGATGCCTAGCAGGCTGCCCAGCACACCGGCGACCACCGAGACGACGGTCGTCTCAACGCCGATCAGCCTGCGGACCTGTCGCGGCGTCGCGCCCACGGCCCGCAGCAGGGCGAACTCGCGGCGGCGTTGCTCGACGGCCAGTGCGAGGGTGCTGGCCACGACGAAGATCGCGACCAGGACCGCGTACCCGCCGAACGAGCCGGCCAGGATCGCGAGGATCGACTTCGTCTGGCTGACGTCGTCGAACTCGGCGGCGCTGCGGTCGGCGCCGGACGAGACCGTGACGTGGTCCCCGGAGAGGGCGGCCTCGACGCGCCCGGCGTCGGCGCCCAGCACGCCGATGGCGCTCACGCGGTCAGGACGTCCTGCCAGCTCGGTCGCCACGGCCTCGCTGAAGAAGAGCGACGCCTGACGTGCGGAACCGGAGTCCTCGGCGACTCCCGCCACCCGGTAGGTCACCGGGGCCGAGCGCACCATGACGCGGACCTCGCCGCCCACCGCGACCCCGGCCTCGGCGGCGAGCGCCGCGTCCAGCACCACCTCGCCGTCCTTCGGCGCGCTCCCCTGCTTCAGGGTGAACGGCGCCAGCACGGCGGAGTCCCAGTTGTGGCCGAACGACGGCCTGCCGGCGAGCGGCTGCCCGTCCGGCCCCACCACGACGGCGGGGAAGGTCTGCTCGGCGACGGCCCGCGCACCCGGCACCGCCGCGATCTTGGCGACGAGGGAAGCGGGCAGGGAAGGCTGTTCGGCGGCGTGCTCGAACGCCAGGACGTCCGCACTCGGCGGCCGCACGATCCGGTCCGCGGTGACCACGACGTCGGCGGCCGCGTAGCGCTCGGTCGGCACGCCGCCGCGCAGGCCGGACTCCATCAGGATCCCGCAGGCCGCGACGATCGCGGTGCCGCACAGGATCGCGACGAACGCCCCGATGAACCCGCCGGTGCGGGCCTTGACGGTCTGCCAGGCGAGGGTCAGCACGCTCACCACTCCCCGAGGTGCGTCATGCGTTCGGCGACCTTCTCGGGCGTCGGCCCCGCCAGCTCGCCGGCCAGCCGTCCGTCGGCCAGGAACAGCACGCTGTGCGCGGCCGAGGCGGCCACCGGGTCGTGCGTGACCATCAGGACCGTTTGCCCCATCTCGTCCACGATGGACCGCAGCAGCCCGAGGACCTGGTGCGCGGTGCGGGAGTCGAGCGCGCCGGTCGGTTCGTCGGCCAGCACCACCTCGGGCCTCGCCACCAGTGCGCGGGCGATCGCGACGCGCTGCTGCTGGCCGCCGGACAGTTCGGCGGGCAGCCGGTCGAGGCGTCCGTCGAGGCCGACCCTGCCGACGATCTCGCGCAGCCACGCCTGGTCCGCCGCACGTCCGGCGAGGCGCAGCGGCAGGGTGATGTTCTGCTCGACGGTCAGCGACGGCAGCAGGTTGTAGGCCTGGAAGACGAACCCGATCCGGTCGCGCCGCACCTGCGTCAGCGCGGTCTCCTTCAGGCCGCCGAGGTCGGTGTCGCCGAGCAGCACGCGGCCGGACGTCGGCCGGTCCATGCCCGACGCGCAGTGCAGGAAGGTGCTCTTGCCCGAGCCGGACGGCCCCATCACGGCGGTGAACGTGCCCCGCCGGATGGCGACGGTGACCTCGTCCAGCGCGGTGACGGCGCCGCCCCCTGAGCCGTACACCTTCCGCACCGCCTGCAGCGACAGCGCGTCTGCCCTCATCACGTTCTCCTTGGCTCGCAACGACTTCTGAGCAAGAACGTAATTTCGGGAGCCGCGCGGATCGATCACGCAGGCTGCCTGGAACGGGGTGGAGCAGGCTCTACCTCCTGACGGGTTCGTCCGCGTGGACAGATCCGGGGAGCCAGATTCGTCGGCCGCGACGAAGAGCAGCCGAGGGCGTCGAACCTAGCGTTGCCGGTGACCGGAGTCACGTCGACCTGGATGGGGCGCGAATGTCCAAGCTCAGCGAGATCAACGAGTGGCTGCGGGAGAACCTGCCGCGACTGGCCGCCGAGCACGGCGTGCCGGGGGCGGCGGTGGCCGTGACCGTCGGCGACGACGTGGCCGAGGCCGCTGCCGGCGTGCTCAACAAGAACACCGGCGTCGAGACGACGACCGACTCGGTGTTCCAGATCGGGTCGATCACGAAGGTCTGGACGACGACCCTCGCGATGCAGCTCGTCGACGAGGACCTGCTGGACCTCGACGCGCCCGTGCGGGACTACCTGCCCGACTTCAGGATCGCCGACGAGGACGCCGCCACGCGGATCACCGTGCGGCAGTTGATGAACCACACGGCGGGCTTCGAGGGCGACCTCTTCACCGACACCGGCCGCGGTGACGACTGCGTGGAGAAGTACGTCGCCACGCTGCACGACACGCCCCAGCTCTTCGCTCCCGGCGAGATGTTCAGCTACAACAACGCGGGTTACGTCGTGCTCGGCCGGATCGTGGAGGTCATGCGCGGCAAGTCGTACGACGACTGCCTGCGCGAGCACCTGTTCGCGCCGCTCGGCCTGACGCACGCCGCCGCGGACGCCTACGAGGCGATCATGCACCGGGCCGCGGTCGGGCACCTCACGCACGACGAGGAGGCCGGGCCGCAGGTGGCGCCGGTGTGGGCGCTCGTCCGGTCCAACGCCCCTGCCGGGTCCGTGCTCGCGATGAGCGCCCGCGACCTGCTGAAGTTCGCCCGGACGCACCTGAACGACGGCGCGGACGTGCTGTCGTCGGCCAGTGCCGCGGCCATGCGGCAGGTCCAGGTGAAGGTGCCGGACCTGGCGTTGATGGGCGACTCCTGGGGCCTGGGCTGGGAGATGTTCCACTATCCACAAGCGACGGTCATCGGCCACGACGGCGGCACGATCGGCCAGAACGCCTTCCTGCGCCTCGTTCCCGAGCACGGCGTGGCGATCGCGTTGCTGACCAACGGCGGCAAGACGATCGACCTGTACGAGGCCGTCTTCCGGCACGTGCTGCGCGAGCTCACCGGCGTCGAACTGCCCGCGATGCCCGAACCCGCCGCCGAGCCCGCGTCCCTGGACGGCAAGCGCTTCACCGGCGTGTACGTCTCGTCGGTCGGCGAGCGCGTCGTCACGCAGGACGAGGACGGCCGGATCTGGATGGAGCTCGTGCCGAAGGGGATCATGGCCGAGCTGAGCCCGGAGTCGGCGGGCAGGACCGAGCTGGTGCCGTGGCGCGGCGACACGCTCGTCGCGGCGGAACCGGTGCACGGCATCCACATGCCGCACGCGTTCGTCGGTGACGACGGCGACGGGCGGGCGTTGTTCCTGCACACCGGCCGCGCGGACCGCCGGGTGAGCCCGTGATCGCGGAGGCCTTCGCCGAGGCGGGCGTGGAGGGCTTCGTCCACGCCCGCGAGATCGGGGCGGACGGGCGGGAGTTCTGCCACGGCGCGGACGACCAGGTGGTGCTGGCGTCGGTGTTCAAGATCCCGGTCGCCGTCGCGTACGCGGCCGAGGTCGCGGCGGGCAGGCTCGACGAGACCGAACGGACGCGCGTCACGTCCCGCTACCGCATCGGCGGCATCGGCACCGCGGGGTGTGCCGACGACGTCGAGATGAGCTGGCGCGACCTGGCGCTGTTCATGATGACGATGAGCGACAACGCCGCGACGGACGTCGTCTTCCACCGCGTCGGCCAGGCCGCGGTCGACGGAGTGCTCGCCCGGGCCGGTCTGGAACGCACCCGGATCCTGGGCTGCTGCGAGGACCTCTTCGCCTCGGTGGTCGCGGACCTGGGCACCGAGGACGTCGAGAACGCCCTCCAGGACCCGGAACTGGTCCCGAAGCTGTCCATCGTGGACCCCGAGCGCACCACTTCCTCGACGCCGAGGGAGATCACCACGTTGCTCGACGCCATCTGGACCGACCGCGCCGCCGCACCCGAGGCGTGCGCGGAGGTCAGGGCGATCATGGCCCAGCAGGTCTGGCCGCACCGGCTCAGCTCCGGTTTCCCCTCCGACGTCCAGGTGGCGGCCAAGACCGGCACCCTGCCGACCGTGCGCAACGAGGCCGGCGTCGTCGCCTACCCCGACGGCCGTTCGTACGCCGTCGCCGTCTTCACCCGCTCCCCGTCCCTCGCCCAGCGCGACCCCGCCGCCGACGCGGTGATCGGACGCGCGGGACGCCTCGCCGTCGACCACCTCCGGAGGACCTCATGAAGCGCGCGGTGGCCGTGCTCGCGGCCGTAGTTGTTGTGGCCGGGTGCGGCACAGCCGGTACGACCGGCAACCAGAACCTCGCCGAGGGCAAGACGTTCACGATGTCGGTCGGCGCCGATCCTGGCTCGCTCGACCCGGCGCTGACGGTCCTGTCGGTGGCGCGGCAGGTCGGCCGGTTCCTCTACGGCAGGCTGATCGAGCGCACCTCGGACGGCCAGATCGTCTCCGGTCTCGCCGAGAAGTGGGACGCCACCGTCACCTCCGCGACCTTCACGCTGCGCCAGGGCATCACGTGCGCCGACGGCTCCCCGCTGACGGCCGCGGACGTCGCCGCGAACATCACGTTCGTCGGCGACCCTGCGAACAAGTCGCCGCTCGCGGGCATCCAGGTCCCGCCCGGCACCACGGCCACGGCGGACGAGGCGACCCGCACCGTCACCGTGAAGAGCGGTGCCCCGGACGCGTTCCTGCTGACCAACGTCGGCACGCTGCCGATCGTGTGCGCCAAGGGCCTCGCCGACCGCTCGTTGCTCGTCAAGGGCGAGCAGGGCACGGGCATGTTCAAGGTCTCCGAGATCGTCCCGAACGACCACTACACGCTGGAGCGGCGCAAGGACTTCGCGTGGGGTCCCGGCGACTGGCAGACCGACCAGCAGGGTTTGCCGGACAAGGTCGTGATCCGGGTGATCGCGAACGAGACCACCGCCGTGAACCTGCTGCTGCAGGGCCAGCTCACCGCCGCCACGGTCGCGGGCCCCGACCAGGAACGCCTGACGGCGCAGAAGCTCGACCACGTCGACGGCGCCACCCCGCTCGGCACGCTGACGTTCAACCAGGCCCCCGGACGGCCCGGCCAGGACCTGGCGGTGCGCCGTGCGCTCGTGCAGGGCCTCGACCTCGCGCAGGTCGGCAAGGTGCTCACGAGCGGCAGGGGCAGGCCGTCGAAGACGCTGGTGACGGTCGAACCCCGGCCGTGCACCGGGGACAACGTCGGCCCGAACCTGCCGAAGTTCGACAAGGCGGCCGCGGCGAGCGCGCTGGACGCGGCGGGCTGGCGCGCGGGAGCGGACGGCACGCGGGCCAAGGACGGTCAGCCGCTGGCGGTGAAGTTGTTGCAGCCCACCGTCGCCGGCCCCACGCTCACCTCGACCGCCGAGCTGATCCAGCAGGCGTGGCAGGGGATCGGCGTGAAGGTCGAGATCGCCCCGGTCGACGCCGCCGGCATCAACCAGACGCTGTTCGGCACGGGCGCGTGGGACGTGTCGATGATCCCGCTGACGCTGTCGCTGCCGAGCCAGCTGGTGTCGTTCGCGTCGGGCCCGGTGCCTCCGGAGGGCGTGAACTTCGGGCACGTCAAGAACGCGGAGTTCGAGTCGGAGTCGAAGCTGGCCGCGTCCAAGGCAGGCGCGGAGGGCTGCGAGAACTGGAACAAGGCCGAGTCCGCGCTCGTCAAGGACCTCAGCTTCGTGCCGTACTTCGACGCCGTCGTGCCCACGTTCCTCAAGGGCGCCAAGGCAACGCTGAGCGACAGCCTCGACCCGACCTCGATCAGGATGCTCGCCTCATGACCACGCTGGAACGGGTGCGGGGCAGCACGTGGCTGTCCTTCGCCCGGCGGCGCGCGGTCCGGTTCCTCACCTCGCTGTGGGTGCTGGTGACCGCCGCGTTCCTGATGATCCACCTGATCCCCGGCGACCCGGTCCGCGAGTCACTGGGCCTGACCGCCCCACCGGACGTCGTCGCCGCCCGCCGCGCCGCGCTCGGCCTCGACGACCCGCTGCTCGTGCAGTACTGGCACTACGTCAGCGGCTTGTTCCGCGGCGAGTTCGGCACCTCGCTGATCAGCGGAACCCCGGTCGCCTCCCTCATCGGCGACCGGCTGCCCGCGACCGTGCAGCTGGCGGTGCTCGCGTTCCTCGTCGTGGTCGTCGTGGCCGTGCCGGTGGGCGTGCTGATGGCAGTCCTGACGAAGGGCGGCCGCCGCCGCGGTGGCGAACTCGCGTTCACCTCGGGCAGCGTGGTCCTGGCGGCGATCCCGGAGTTCCTGCTCGCGGTCGGCCTCGTGAGTCTTCTCGCGGTGCAGCTCAACCTGTTCCCGGTCGCGGGCAACGACGCCCCCGGCTCGTGGGTGCTGCCGGTGCTGGCGCTGGCGATCGGGCCGGCCGCGGTGCTCGCCCGGATCGTGCGGGTGGAGCTGCTCGCCGTGCTGGGCAACGACTTCGTGCGCACCGCACGGGCCAAGCGCCTGCCGCCACGGCTGGTGTACCTGCGGCACGCGCTGCCCAACGCCGTCACCGCGACCCTCACGCTGGGCGGCATGATGCTCGCGGGCCTGGTGGCGGGGACCGTGCTGGTGGAGAACGTGTTCGCGTGGCCGGGCCTCGGGTCGACGATCGTCGGCTCGATCCAGCAGAAGGACTACCCGGCGGTGCAGGGCATCGTGCTCGTGTACGGGGCCGGGGTGCTGGTGGTGAACCTGGTGGTGGACGTGGTGCTGGGGATGCTGGATCCGCGTTCGACGATCAGGGAGGCGTGATGCGACCCCTCCGCACGTCCGGCCCGACGCGTTCGACGATCAGGGAGGCGTGATGCGCCGCCTGGCAGTGCTCCGCTCCCCCGTCGGCGCCTCGTCCGCCGTCCTCCTCCTCGTCCTCATCGCCCTCGCGATCTTCGCCCCGATCCTCTGGGGCGACCGCGCCGCCGCCATCGACACCGACTCCCTCCAGCAGGGCCCGTCCGCGGACCACCTGCTGGGCACCGACCAGCTGGGCCGCGACATCTTCTACCGCGTCCTGGTGGCCACCCGGCTCACGATCGGCCTCGCCTTGCTGGCCACGGTCATCGGCGTGGGCCTCGGTCTGGTCCTGGGCTCAATCCCGTCCGTGCTCCCGAGGTGGGCGGCACGGATCGTGACGTCGGCGGTGAACATCGCGGTGGCGTTCCCCGGACTGTTGCTGGCGTTGTTCTTCGCGGTCATCTTCGGCACCGGCACGATCGGCGCGGTGCTCGCCATCGCGTTCGCGATCACGCCGTCGTTCGCCCGCCTCACCCAGACCCTCACGGCCTCCATCAGCGGCCGTGACTTCATCAAGGCGGCGCGGGTGTGCGGGGTGGGCCGGTTCCGGCTGCTGACGCGGCACGTGCTGCCCAACATCGCCGAACCGCTCGTCATCAACGCCACTCTCGCGGCGGGGTCGGCGCTCACGGCGTTCGCCGGGCTGTCGTTCCTCGGGATCGGCGTGCAGGCCCCCTCCTACGACTGGGGACGGCTGCTCGGCGAGGGCCTCAACCGCATCTACATCACCCCGGCTCCCGCACTGGGGCCGGCGATCGCCGTCGTGCTCGCGGGGCTCGCGTTCAACCTGTTCGGCGAGGCCGCCGCGTCGGTGCACCGCGACCAGCGGCGAGGCGCCGCGACCAAGCCGCACGAGCCCGTAGACGACCGGTCAGAGGGCGGGCTGCTGACCGTCCGGAACCTGCACGTGACGTTCCCCGGCGACATCAGGCCCGTGCGCGGGGTGTCGTTCACCGTCCACAACGGAGAGA
This sequence comes from Lentzea sp. NPDC058436, assembly GCF_042721515.1. NCBI lineage: Bacteria > Bacillati > Actinomycetota > Actinomycetes > Pseudonocardiales > Pseudonocardiaceae > Lentzea > Lentzea sp. NPDC058436. The sequence goes on along the minus strand of NZ_JBHXLF010000002.1, from coordinate 634,483 downwards.
TGATCGGCGTGGTCGGCGAGTCGGGTTCCGGCAAGAGCCTCACCGCGCTGGCCGTGTCCCGGCTCGTCGAGCACCCCGGCCGAGTCACGGCGGACCGGCTGGAGTTCAACGGCAAGCCCGTGCAGAAGACCCCGGACCGCGAGCTCGGCACGCGGATGGCGATGGTGTTCCAGGACCCGATGACGTCCTTCAACCCCACGCGCCGCATCGGCGGCCAGCTCGCCGAGGTGTCCGAGGTGCACCAGGGCCTCACCCGCAAAGCCGCGCTGGACAAGGCGATCGACCGGCTCAAGGCCGTGCGGATCCCGGAGGCCGAGCGGCGGGCCAAGCAGTACCCGCACGAGTTCTCCGGCGGCATGCGGCAGCGGGCGATGATCGCGATGGGGCTGATGGGCGAACCGCAGCTGGTGATCGCCGACGAACCCACGACCGCGCTCGACGTGACCGTGCAGAAGGAGGTTCTCAGGCTCCTCGCGCGGATCCGCGAGGACCGGGACGCGGCCGTGTTGCTGATCAGCCACGACATCACCGTCGTCGCGCAGACCTGCGACCGCGTGCTGGTGATGTACGCGGGCCGGATCGTCGAGGAGGTGCCGACCGACGAGCTGTTCACGGCCGCGCGGCACCCGTACACGACGGCGTTGCTCAAGGCGGTTCCCGACCTCGACACGGACAGGGACGCGCCGCTCGCCGTCATCCCCGGACGGCCTCCCGAGCCCGGTGAGATCCGGCAGGGGTGCCCGTTCGCGCCGCGCTGCCCGCTCGCCGACGACCAGTGCCGGACCGAGGAGCCCGAGCTCGTGACGTTCGACGAGGGCCACCGGGTCGCGTGCTGGAAGTCCGAGAGCGAACTGGCGGGTGTGCGATGAGCGAGCTGAGCTTCACGAACGTCACCGTCCGCTTCGGCCACCACACGGCGGTCGACGACGTCAGCCTCACCGTTCCGGCCGGTCAGGTCGTGGGTCTGGTCGGCGAGTCTGGGTCGGGCAAGTCCACCCTCGCCTCCACGGCGGTCGGCCTCGTCAAGCCGACCTCGGGGCACGTGCGCGCGGACGGCAAGGTCCAGATGGTCTTCCAGGACCCGTACTCGTCGCTCGACCCGAGGATGAGCATCGGCAACTCGATCGCCGAGGCCATGCCGCGCGGCACGAACAAGAAGGCGGAGGTCGCACGGCTGCTCGAACTGGTGAACCTCGACCCCGGCCGGGCGAGTTCGCTGCCGGCGAGGCTGTCGGGCGGGCAGCGGCAACGGGTCGCGCTCGCCAGGGCGCTGGCGGGAAACCCCAGGGTGGTCGTCGCCGACGAGATCACGTCCGCGCTCGACGTGTCCGTGCAGGGCGCCGTGCTGAACCTGGTGCGCGACCTGCAGCGGCAGCTCGGCCTGTCCATGCTGTTCATCTCGCACAACCTCGCGGTCGTGCGGTACGTGAGCGACCGCATCGCGGTGATGAAGGCGGGCAGGATCGTGGAGGAGGGACCGGCAGGACAGGTGCTCGCGGATCCGCGGCACGAGTACACGCGCGAGCTGCTCGCGGCCGCGCCGAGACGCCACACCGGGCTGGAGGCTTCATGATCGACGATCTGCACGGGCGCAGCGTCGTCGCGGACACCCACAACGACCTGCTCGACGCGATCGCGCACCGCCCGGTCGAGCGCTGGGTGCCGCACTTCCGCGAGCGGTGGCTGCCGCAGCTGCAGCAGGGCGGTGTGAACCTGCAGGTGCTGCCGGTGTTCGTCGACGACGTGTTCCGCCCGGAAGGCGCGCTGCGGCAGACGTTGCGCATGATCGAGGCGGCCCACCGCGTCGCCGCTGCTAGCCCGGAGGCCAGGCTCTGCTTCACCGGCACCGACATCGACGACGCCCTGGCGAACGACCGGATCGCGCTCGTGCTCGCGCTGGAGAGCGCGCCGGGCGTCGGTGAGGACGTGGAGCTGCTCGGGACCCTGTACCGGCTGGGTGTGCGGATCGCGTCCCTCGCCCACTTCGGCCGCACCCCGCTGGCCGACGGCAGCGGCGAGGACGGCACCGGCAGCAGGCTGACCAGGGCCGGAGTCGCCGCGCACGCCGAGATGGAACGCCTCGGCATGATCTTCGACGTCAGCCACCTCGGCGCGGCGGGCGTGGAGCACGTGCTGGAGCTGTCGACCCGTCCGGTGATGGCGACCCACTCGTCGGCACGGGCGTTGCGCGACCACCACCGCAACCTGACCGACGCCCAGCTGAAGGGCATCGCGGACACCGGTGGCGTGGTGTGCGTGAACTTCTTCGCGCCGTTCCTGCACGAGTCCGACTTCACGATCGACCGCCTGGTCGACCACATAGAGCACATCGCCGGCGTCATGGGCGTCGAGCACGTCGGCCTCGGCCCGGACTTCGTCAAGGAGGTCCTGGAGGACGTCACGCCGCCGTGCTGCGAGACCCAGGTCATCGAGGGCGTCCCGACCGACCGGTTCCTGCCGGGGCTGGAGGGACCGGCGGGCCTGCCGCTCGTCACCGAGGCGTTGCAGAAGAAGGGCTGGCCGGAGGACGACATCGTCCGCGTCCTGGGCCAGAACGTGCTCGACCTGTTCCGAACCGAACTGAGGGGATCCGCATCGTGACCACCATCGAGGACCTGTACGGCCACGCGCTGCCCGAGCAGCCCGCCCTCTCCCCCGACGGTTCCGAGGTCGTCTACGTCCTGCGCACCACCGACCGCGAGAACGACCGCGACGAACGGGCGCTCTGGCGGCTGGTGAACGGCACCGCGAAGCAGCTCACCAGGGGCAAGGCCGACACGTCACCGGCATGGTCGCCGGACGGCAGGCTCGCGTTCCTGCGCGCCCAGGACGGCCCGGCGCAGATCTGGCTGCTGGACGGCGAACCGGAGCAGCTCACGACCCTCCCCCTCGGCGCCGGCGCTCCCGTGTGGAGCGCGGACGGCACGAAGCTCGCGTTCACCGCCCCCGTCGACATCGCGGACGCCAAGGCGCCGATCGTCACGAAGCGCCTGGCGTACAAGGCCGACGGACCCGGCTACCTGCGCAGCCTCCGCTCGCACGTGCACGTGCTCGACCTCGAAAGCCGTGAGGTCCGGCAGCTCACCGACGGCGACTGGCACGCCGGCGCGCTCGCGTGGTCACCGGACGGCGCGAAGATCGCGTTCACGGCGGGCCGGGACGACGACGCGGACCTCACGTTCCGGGCCGGCGTGCACGTCGTCGACGTGGACGGGCGCTCCGAGCCGGTGCTCACCGGGCTCGCGGAGGGCCAGGCCGGGACGATCACCTGGGCGCCGGACGGCCTGCTCGTCGTCGGGCGGACCACCGCCACGTCCGGGCACCTCAGCCTGCTGCACCTGTCCTCCGGCGGCGAGGTGCGCGACCTGTCGGCGCCGCTGGACCGCAACGTCATGCCGGGCGCGGCGGGCTACCCCGGCAGTCTGCCCGTCCTGTCCGGGGACACCGCGTACTTCTGCGCCCGCGACCGGGGCTGCACCCAGCTGTACGCCGTGAACCTCGACGGGGGTGAGCCGCGGCTGGTGCTGGGCGGGGACTCCCGCGTGGTGACGGGACTTTCGGTCTCCGGGGACACCGCGGCCGTCGTCCTGGGCACGTCCACGTCGTTCGGCGAGGTCGCCACCGTCGATCTCACCACCGGCGAGGCCACCGTCCACACCGGACACACCGAGGCCGCGCGGTTCGTGCGCGAGGAACGCGAGTTCACGATCTCGGACGGCACGGTCGTGCACGGCTGGCTGGTCCGCGACCCGGAGCGCACCGGTCCGCTGCCGCTGCTGCTGGACGTCCACGGCGGCCCGCACAACGCGTGGAACGGCGCCGCCGACCCGGTCCACGCCTACCACCAGGTGCTGGCGCAGGAGGGCTGGGCGGTGCTGCTGCTCAACCCGCGCGGCAGCGACGGCTACGGCGAGGCGTTCTACCAGGCCGCGCTCGGCGCGTGGGGCACGGCCGACGCGAAGGACTTCCTGGAGCCGCTCGACCAGCTGGTCGCCGAGGGTCTCGCGGACCCGGACAGGCTGACGGTCACCGGCTACAGCTACGGCGGTTACATGACCTGCTACCTGACCAGCCGCGACTCCCGGTTCGCCGCGGCCGTGGCGGGTGGCGTGGTCAGCGACCTGACGAGCATGGCGGGCACGTCCGACGCCGGCCACTACCTGACCGCGCAGGAACTGGGCGGCACCGGCGACCACCTCGCGGAGATGTCACCGCTGACGCGCGTCGGCGAGGTCCGCACGCCGACGTTGATCTACCAGGGCGCGTCCGACGACCGGTGCCCCGTGGGTCAGGCCGAGCAGTGGTTCACCGGGCTGCGCCAGAACGGCGTTCCCACCGAACTGGTGCTGTACCCGGACGAGTCGCACCTGTTCATCCTCACCGGCAAGCCGTCGCACCGTGAGGACTTCAACCGCCGCGTGGTCGACTGGGTGCGTGAGCACGCGGAGAACCGCAAGCCGCTCGACGCGAAGCACTGGCAGCGCAGGCTTTCCGCGATCGCCGCGAAGCACGGCGTGCCCGGCGCGACGCTCGGCATCCTCTACAAGGGACAAACCGTCCAGGCGCACCACGGCGTGCTGAACACCGCCACCGGGGTCGAGGTCACCGACGACACGATCTTCCAGATCGGCTCGATCGGCAAGGTGTGGACGACGACGGTCGTGATGCGGCTCGTCGACGAGGGTCTGCTCGACCTCGACGCGCCGATCACCGACGTGCTGCCGGAGCTGAAGCTGTCTGATCCGGTGGTGGGCCAGAAGGTGACCATGCGGCACCTCCTCACGCACACCAGCGGCATCGACGGCGACAACTTCACCGACACCGGCCGCGGTGACGACTGCCTGGAGCGCTACACCGAACTGCTCGCAGACGCGGCCCAGAACCACCCGCTCGGCGCCACCTTCTCCTACAGCAACGCGGGTTTCGTGCTCGCGGGCAGGGTGATCGAGAAGCTGACCGGCAAGACGTGGGACGTCGCGATGCGGGAGAAGCTCTTCGCGCCGCTCGGGCTCACCCGCACCGGCACGCTGCCGGAGGAGGCGCTGCTGCACCGCGCCGCCGTCGGCCACGTGAAGAACGAGGGCAAGCTCGAAGTGGCTCCGGTGTGGGCACTCCCGCGTTCGGTCGGACCGGCCGGGACGATCTTCTCGACCACCGAGGACGTGCTGGAGTTCGCCAGGATGCACCTCGCGGGAGGCCTGGCGCCGGACGGGACGCGCGTGCTGTCCGAGCAGTCCGCGGCCGTCATGACCGAGAAGCAGACCGACGTGCCCGACAAGAACGTGCTGGGCGACTCGTGGGGCGTCGGCTGGATCCGGTTCGACTGGGACGGCCACCGGCTGATCGGCCACGACGGCAACACGATCGGGCAGTCCGCGTTCCTGCGCCTGCTGCCGGAGCACGACCTCGCGGTCACGTTGCTGACCAACGGCGAGGGCGCCCGCGAGCTGTACCTGGACCTGTACCGGGAGATCTTCGCCGACCTGGCGGACGTCGCCATGCCGCGCCCGCTGGAGCCGGCGGCCGAACCGCCGTCCGTCGACACCGCGCGGTTCACCGGGAAGTACGAGCGGGCCTCGATCACCCTCGACATCTCCGAGGGCGAGAACGGGCTGGTGCTGGACGTGACGCCCACGGGTCCGCTGGCCGGTCTGTTCCCGAAGCCGCCGCAGGTCTCGCTCGTGCCGGTCGACGACTCGACGTTCCTCTTCCGCGAGAGCACGGACAAGACCTGGTCGTCCCTCGTGTTCTACACGCTGCCCACCGGGGAGCAGTACGTGCACATGGGTGTCCGCGCCACGCCGAAGGTGTCCTGATGAGCTTGATCGACGACATCGGACGGCTCGTGTCCTGCGAGTCGCCGTCCACCGACCTGGCCGCGGTCGCCCGCAGCGCCGAAGTCACCGCCGAGGTGGGTTCCGCGCTGCTGCGCTCCGCGCCGGAGCGGATCGTGCTCGACGGCCGCACGCACCTGCGGTGGCGGCTGGGTTCGGGGCCGCGCAAGGTGTTGCTGCTCGGCCACCACGACACGGTGTGGCCGATCGGCACCCTGGAGCGGATCCCGTTCGGCATCGAGGACGGCGTGCTGCGCGGGCCCGGCTGCTTCGACATGAAGACCGGTGTCGCGATGATCTTCCACGCCGTCGCGGCGCTGGGATCTCCTGACGGCACAACGGTTCTCATCACCGGCGACGAGGAGATCGGCTCGCCGTCGTCGCGCGGGCTGATCGAGACCGAGGCCGTGGAGCACTCCGCCGTCCTGGTCTGCGAGGGCTCTGCGGACGGCGGCGCGCTGAAGACCGAGCGCAAGGGCACGTCCATGTACGAGGTGACGTTGCACGGCCGCGCGTCGCACGCCGGGCTCGAACCCGAACGCGGCGTGAACGCCACGATCGAGGCAGCGCACCAGATCCTGGCGGTCGCGCAACTGGCCGACCCCGCCACCGGGACGACCGTCGTGCCGACCGTCCTCTCGTCCGGCACGACGACGAACACCGTTCCCGCGCAAGGCAAGTTCATGGTCGACGTGCGGGTGCGGACCATCGCCGAGCAGCTCAGGGTGGACGAGGACTTCAAGGCGTTGCGGCCCGCGCTCGACGGGTCGAAGGTCGAGGTGTCCGGCGGACCCAACCGCCCGCCGATGGAACTGACCGCGTCCGGCGCGTTGTTCGACCTGGCCGCGCGACTGCTGCCCGGCGTCACACAGGCCGCCGTCGGTGGTGCCTCCGACGGCAACTTCACCGCGGGCGTGGGAGTTCCGACGCTCGACGGACTAGGCGCCGTCGGCGGAGGGGCACACGCCGAGAGCGAGCACGTGCTGGTGTCGGAGCTGGTCCCGCGCACCGACCTGCTCGCCGCGCTCGTGAGGGAGCTGACATGACCGTGGTGACCAGGAACGTCGTGGTCCGCCAGCTCACGGAGTTCGCGGAACTCCTCGCCACACAACGTTTGTACGAGTCGATCTGGCGGCCGACCGGCGACGGCGGCACTCCCCCGGTCACCGCCGAGCTGCTGCGCGCGATGACCAAGGCCGGCAGCTACGTCGCCGGCGCGTTCGACGGCGACACCCTGGTCGGTGCGTGCATCGGGTTCTGCTCACCGCCCGCCGCAGGCGCGTTGCACAGCCACATCGCCGGTGTGGCGGCGGGCATGCGGGGCCGCAACGTCGGCTACGCGCTGAAGCTCGACCAGCGGACGTGGGCGCTCGAACGCGGCCTCACCGAGGTCAGCTGGACGTTCGACCCCCTGGTGCGCCGCAACGCCTACTTCAACCTGGGCAAGCTCGCCGCCGAAGCGACCGAGTACCTGCCCGACTTCTACGGTCACATGGACGACGACATCAACGGCGGCGGCGAGACCGACCGCCTGCTCGTCAGCTGGCGCATCGGCTCGCAGGAGGTCGGCGCCGCGTGCGCAGGGCGGCCGCGAACCGTGAGCGCGACCGGTGTCGTCGGGCTCGGGATCTCCGAGGACGGACTGCCGGTGCGCGGGGTGTGTTCCGGCGGCACGGTCCTGGTAGCCGTCCCACCCGACATCGAGACGCTGCGGGCCACGAACCCGGCCGCGGCGAACGAGTGGCGCTACGCCGTGCGGGAGGTGCTCGGCGACCTGCTCGCCGGCGGCGCCCGCATCACCGGGTTCGACAGGTCGGGGTGGTACGTGGTCGAGAGGAGTGGTTCGTGAAGCTGGACGGGGTGGAGCTCCGCTGGGTCGACATGCCGCTGAGGTCGCCGTTTCGCACCTCGTTCGGCACTCAGACCGTGCGGCAGCTGCTGTTGTTGCGGGCCGTCACGGACTCCGGCGACGGCTGGGGCGAGTGCGTCGCGATGGCCGAACCGGTGTACTCCTCGGAGTACCTGGAGGGCTGCGCGGACGTGCTGCGGCGGTACTTCGTGCCCGCGCTGACCGGACAGGTCGACGGCATATCGGTGGCACCGCGCCTGAAGCGGTTCTACGGCCACCGGATGGCCAAGGCAGCACTGGAGATGGCGGTGCTAGACGCCGAACTACGCGCGCGTGGCGTGTCGTTCGGCCGTGAGCTGGGCGCGATCCACGACCGCGTGCCGTGCGGGGTGTCGGTCGGGATCATGGACTCGATCCCCGAGCTGCTGAGCGCGGTCGGCGGCTACCTCGACGAGGGCTACGTGCGGATCAAGCTGAAGATCGAGCCAGGCTGGGACATCGCCCCCGTGCGGGCAGTGCGCGAGCGCTTCGGCGACGACGTGCTGCTGCAGGTAGACGCGAACACCGCCTACACCCTCGGCGACGCAAGGCACCTGGCGCGACTCGACCCGTTCGACCTGCTGCTGATCGAACAACCGCTGGACGAGGAGGAACTGCTGGCCCACGCCGAGCTGGCCAAGGTGGTCAAGACTCCGATCTGCCTGGACGAGTCGATCACCTCGGCGTCGTCCGCCGCCGACGCGATCAGGCTAGGCGCCTGCCAGATCGTCAACATCAAGCCCGGCAGGGTCGGCGGCTACCTGGAGGCGCGGCGCATCCACGACGTCTGCGCGGCGAACAACATCGCGGCGTGGTGCGGCGGAATGCTGGAGACCGGCATCGGCAGGGCGGCGAACGTGGCGCTGGCGGCGTTGCCCGGCTGCACGCTGCCCGGCGACACGTCGGCGTCCGACCGCTACTACCGGATGGACGTCACCGAGCCGTTCGTGCTGGACGACGGCCACCTCACCGTGCCGACCGGGCCTGGGTTGGGCGTGACCCCGGTTCCGGACGCGCTGGAGGAGGTCACGGTGAAGACGGAGTGGATTCCTGTGGCGTAGCAGCTGCGCTGTTCGAGTTCGCTGGGGAACGTACTGGCACGTTCAACGCATGGTTCTGCTCCCTGCCCGCGGCACCGCGCCCGTCACCACCAGAGGGCGGTGAGCCGCCTGGTCAGAACCGGTGACAACGTGCCGTCCGCGGTCGTCATCGCGTGCCCCACGTCCGGCAGGACCACGCGGTGGCCGACCACGGCGGCGAGTTGGTCGGTGGTGTGGCAGGGCACCTGGGGATCCAGCGCGCCACAGGTCAGCAGCACGGGCATCGGCCGCAGCCTGCGTGCGACGTCGGGCGGGAAGTAGGCGTCCACGGACGTGATGTAGCGGCGGCTCGGCCCTGCCAGCGCTTGGAAGAGCGCGGCGAGTGACGGCGGCATGCCCGTGGTGTCGACCGGTCGGTTGCCGCGCAGGTCGGTGACGGCCAGATCGATCGCACGGTCCGCGGCCCGCCCCTCGTCCTCGGTCATGGCACCCGACTCGACCGCCTGCCCTGTCTGGTCGTGCAGTTGCATCGCCAGCACGTCCAGCATCCGCAACGCCAAGGGCTGCAACATGATCAGCGCGGCGGCACGCCTCTCGCGGGAAGCATCGGCGGCGAGCACCAGCGCGGTCAACGCTCCCTCGCTGTGGCCGGCGAGCGCAACCCGGCGCGGAGCCACCTCCCCGCGGCCCTGCAGGTAGTCGCGAGCGGCGGCAGCCTGCCGGACGAACGCCGGGTAGTCGATCTCCTGAGGGCGCCCAGCCCACTCCCCCAGCCCGGTGCGGCCGGTCCCGTACTTGTCGAACCGCAGGGTCACCACGCGATCGCGGGCCAGCACGCCAGCGAGATCACGGATGGTGTTCGGCGTGAAGGCCGGAGGCTGGTTGCCGTCACGATCGGCCGGCCCGCTACCGGGCAGCAGCAGGGCTGCGGGCAGCCGCTCGCCACGGCGGCGCGCCGGCACGTGCAACGTCCCGTAGGTGGTCGTGCCGTCGACGACGAAGGAGACCTCCTCGTCCTGCGCCGGCACCCACCTGTCGTGAACCGCTGAGGCGGCAAGGGCGGTCGTGGGCGGTAACGCGACCGTGGCACCGGCCGCCGTGGACACCACCGTCGCCAGCGCCACCGCGGCTTGGGCGATCATCGGTTCGTCGCCTTCTCCACCATCGCCACCACGGCGCGCGGGTCGTCGACCTCGACCACCAGCCGGGCATAGGTCTCGTCGGCCAACTCCACGACCACGGCCTTCTGCGCGTCGCGCACCGCCCAGAAGACCTTCTCGCCCTCGTGGTGGAACGTGCCCGCGGTGATGACCTTGGGCACGTGCGTGCCCGGCGCCCGGATTCCCTTGGGCTCACCCAGAATCCCCGGATCCACCGTGGCGCCCCGCACGTTCGCCAGAGGGATGGTCAACCGGCTCTTCAGAGCCCACAGCTTGTCCAGTCCCTCCATCTCCACCACCAGGTCCTCGCCCTGCACGCTGACCACCGCCATGTCAGATCCCCTCACCAGGCACCGTTTCCGGCGCGTCCTGTTCGGCCGGGACGTCGTGGCGCCCGGCATCGGGCCGGCGACGCAGCCACCGGCCCAGCAGCACCTCGGTGGCCGCCGGGTCGCCAGTCGCCTCGTCGATCTCGGCGAAGACCGACGACACCAACTCGGCCACCTCGGCGTCGTCCGGCGCGCGATCCACCGCGGCGAGCAGCAGCAGGTCCCACGTCAGGACACCCTCCGGCTGCACCGCTCTGGCGAGGTGCGGACGCACCTCCCGCTCGACGTGCCGGCGCAACGCCGCCAGGTACACCCCGCGCTTGCTGCCGAACACGCCGTAGAGGCTGTTGCGGTGCACGCCGAGCCGCTTGACCAGGTCGTCGATCGAGACACCGTCGTAGCTGCGACTGGCGAACAACTCCGCGGCCGCCTCGACGACCTCGTCCACGTCGAATGACCGTCGCCGTCCCATGAGGCAACCCTAGTGTTTTTAGGAACGGTCGGTCAAGAACGAGCGTTCCTAAATTTTCGACAGTGACCCGGACCGCTACTCAGGCGATCACCGGCCCGCTGCACCATGTGCACCTCGCAGCGCATCGGGTCAAGCGCCTGCACTCGTCCTGCTCGCGAACGAGGTGACCGCGGCGGCCACCAGCAGGACGGACACGATCATCAGGTGCAGCTTGGGCGGGAAGTACTCGAAGAACACCAAGCACAGCACGAACCACGCGGCGACCAGGGCGATGCTCAGCAGCTGTCCGAGAAATCCGCTCAGGAAGTCGGAACCCGTTCCGATGACGATCAGGGCCAGGACCGCGAAAGCCACCTGTCCCAACGAGTAGGCCGTGTGGAGACCGTAGTAGTAAGTGGACTCGGCTCCAGGCGGCCGCTCTCCCCTCCAGTACTGCTGCAGCACGTCCACGAAGAAGTGCAGGACGGCGGAGAGGAGGAGGTATCCGTAGGACGAGTGCAGCAGTACTTTGTGGACGGTTGCTGTCATGGTGTTGCCGCGTCTCCTGCGTTGAAGCGGACTGAGGTGGCCAAGGGCACCGTGTCACCGGGGTTGTCCGCTTGGCAGCGCCCTGGTCAGCCTGGGTCCTGTCACTCCCCTGGTTCGTCAGGGCTCTCGCTCGATCCGTGTGTTCAACGCCAAAGTCGTTGGACCACAACGTCGAAGGGCACCCATGAACCAGGCAGCGCCAGACTGGCAGACCACGGCGTCGAGCGGGACGCGTCGCACGGCCGCCCACGTCGCGGAGATCGCCGCGGACGTCGCACCGGCGTTGCTGTACACCGTCGTGTACGGCATCAGCGGGAACCTCGGTCTCGCCGTCGCACTGGCGGTGAGCGCAGGCGTGGCTGTCACGGTGTCTCGGATCGTGCGCCGGACGGCCCCGTGGCGGGCGCTCGCCGCCCTCGCGTTCGTGCTCGTCGGGGCCCTGCTGGCGGTGGGCACGGGAGAGGCGTCCGGCTTCTTCCTCTCCCAGATCCTGTTCGGTCTCACGGCGAGCACGCTCAACGCCGTGCTCTCGGCACTGCGGTTGCCGCCCGCCGGTCTGATCATGGGACTCGTCACCAACGAGGGGCTGCGCTGGCGCCGATGCGCCCACCGCGTGAGCGGCTACACCGCCGCGAGCCTGATCTTCCTGGCCGCGCAGGTGCTGTCCACCGCGACCTCGGTGTTGTTCTACCGCATGGACGACATCGTCGGGCTGGGGATCGTCGACATGGCCAACGCCGTGGTCTTCAGCGTTGCCGTCCTGATCGGCTGGCGGGCGTATCGCCGCATCGTCGGCGATCACGTCTGCGCTTGAGAAGCGCTCCACAAGAGGAGATACCACCATGACCACCGGTCACGTGGACGCGGCAACGATCGCGGTCGGCTTCGTCGGTCTGGGCGACCAGGGTCTGCCCATGGCCACCGCCATCGCGGAGGCCGGGTACCCCCTGCAGGTCTGGGCGCGACGCCAGGCGAGCATCACCGCGCTTGGCAACGCCCCGAGGACCGCGCACCCCGACGTCCGCTCGCTGGCGGCGGCGAGTGATGTCGTGATCCTCTACGTGCCCACGGACGACGACGTTCTCGCTCTGCTCGCCACCGACCTCATCGGCGCGGCGAAGCCGGGAGCGATCATCGTCAACGCCGGCACCGGCACTCCCCGCAACGCCGCGCGTGCCGCGGAGCTGTGCGCGGAGGCGGGCCTGCACTTCCTCGACGCCCCGGTCAGCGGCGGCCGGATCGGTGCCGAAGCAAGGAACCTCACGACGATGGCCGGGGGTCCGGTGGAGACGTTCAACACCGCGAGACCGATCTTCGACACCTACTCCGCCCACGTCCTGCACCTCGGTGGGCACGGCGCCGGCCAGACGGCGAAGCTCCTCAACAACGCTCTGCTGATGATGAACCAGGCGAGCATCGCCGAGATCCTCGAACTGGCTGTACGTCTGGGAATCGACCCGATCTCCCTCGCCGAGTGTCTCAAACTCGGCAGCGGCGCCTCGGAAGCGCTCACCCGGATGCCCACGAACAGCGAGGTGAGCCTTTCCGGCACGGCGACGCACCTGGCTCAGGTCGAACTGCTCGACATGGAGCTGTTCGACGAGGCGATGAACGACGCGGGCGTCGACGCGGCGGCGGCCACCGCCCGTGGGATCGCCGGAGCGTCGAGCCTCGTGTCCGTCGTGGCCCTCCTCAATCCGTTGGACCACATCAGAACGTGGTGAAGTCACTCCGTCAGTTCACGCTCCAGCGGGGTGCGCATCCGCGGTATCACTCGGAACCCGCCCAGCCATGTCGCGCAGCGTTCCGCGGGCTGGTCCACCAGTTCCCGTTCCTCCGCCGACACCCTCCCCAGCAGCCGGTGCACCACCTCGCCGGTCGCACGCTGAGCCCAGCCACCGACGATGCGCCAGGTCGTCCTGCAGTTGCTGGTGCAGCCGTGGCTCAGCGGCGCTCAGCTGCTGTGCCGTCGCGGAGCCGAGGCCCCGCAGGGCAGCTTCCGTCGCCGTTTCCACTGCCGTAAGCCACTTTCCGGCTCCGGCACGTTCTCCGGGTACCCCTGCTGCGCGAATTGCCGCACCAGCAGTCGTCGTTGCTTCGCGGCGACGTCCCCTGAGCAGCCGTGCTGCACCACTGCCGCGGTGTGCAGGTCCGTGACGAACACCGTGCGGCGCATGCCGAGCAGCCGCAGAGCCGCGCGCTCCTCGTACAGCGCGCGTGCAGCGCGACCACGCCCGCGATGGCATCGCTGATCGTGGCGGCGGGCTTGGCGAGGTGGTGGCGGACACCGAGACGTGCCCGGCGCTGCTCGACACCGATCTTCAGCGGCATCTGCGTTTCTGTCGTCCGTCCGGGACGGTGTCAGATCAGGACGAGGGCGAGGCTGGTGATAACGCTGCCGACGAGGAAGTACGGCGCGTTGAGGACGCCGTAGCGCAGCGGATGCGGGAAGTTCGGGTTGATCGCGATGTTGAAGGTCATCGCGGCGAGGTACCCGACGCCGACGATCACGCCGAACGCGAGCGCGTCACCGACGGAGGTGATGCGCAACGCGGCGAACAGCAGCCCGCTGGTCAGCACGTTGACCACAGTGCACACCAGCGGGCCGATCCCGTCGACGGTGCGACGTTCGGGAGCCGGCGCGTTCTCACGGCCGAGCGCACTGGCGTACTGCCGCGGGATGACGAACATGAAGTACACGGCGCCCAGGCCGGCGAGCACGACCGTGGACACGGCGACGGCGATCCAGTTGATCTCGGACACAACGGCGAACATTGTTCTCTTCCTTCTGTTCTTGTGGTGGTGTGGGCACTTCAGGGCGTCACTGCGTGGGTAGTTGCCGTGCCGCGCGGGTGTCGACGGTGCGGCGCCGGAGACCGGGCTGGGTGATCGACGGCGGGGCGTAGGCCACGTCGATCGGGCCGACGTCGGTACCCGGCGGCACGATCTCGTCGATGCGGTCGAGCACGTCGTCGGCGAGGAGCGTGTCCGCTCCCGCGACGAGGTCGTCGAGCTGGTCGAGGGTGCGGGGGCCGATGATCGCGGAGGTGACCGCGGGATGGCCGGTCACGAACGCCAGTGCGAGGTGTGGCAACGAGAGTCCGGCTTGGTCGGCGACCTGGGCGAGCGCTTCCACGGCGTCGAGCTTGCGCTCGTCGGTCATGTGCCGGCGGGCCCAGTGCAGGCGGCCGGCTGAGGCGGTCTCGGCGTTGCCCCTGCGCAGGCGGCCCGCGAGCAGGCCCATCGCGAGCGGGCTCCACACCAGCACACCGAGCCCGAAGCGCTGGCAGACCGGGAGGATCTCGCGTTCGATCTCGCGGTTGAGGATGGAGTAGTGCGGTTGCTCGGTGCGGAAGCGGGCGAGCCCTCGCCGCTCAGCAACCCATTGGGCGTCAACGATGTCCGAGGCGGGCAAGTTGGAGTGACCGATGGCGCGGATCTTGCCGGCGCGAAGCAGGTCGGTCAGCGCGGCGAGGGTTTCCTCCACGTCGGTGCCGGGTTCGGGGTGGTGGGCTTGGTAGAGGTCGATGTGGTCGACCCCGAGGCGACGCAACGATCCTTCGACGGCGGTGACGATCCAGCGGCGGGAGCTGCCGCGCTGGTTGGCGTCGGCGCCCATGGGGCCGTTGAACTTCGTGGCGAGGACGACGTCGTCGCGGCGTCCTCGCAGTGCCTTGCCGACGATCTTCTCCGACTCGCCGTCACCGTAGACGTCCGCCGTGTCGATCATGTTGATGCCGGCGTCGAGGGCGCGGTGCACGATGCGGACGCAGGCGTCGGGGTCGGGATTGCCGTACGGGCCGAACATCATCGTGCCCAGGACATAAGGGCTGACCTGGATGCCGGAACGTCCGAGCGGACGGGTTCGCATTCGTTCTCCTGCGGTGGATGGCGGCGCCGACAGTCCCTCGGCAGCGGTGGTGCACCGGTGTCGTCCGGCGATGAGAACGACGATGTCACCAGAAGAGGACAGAGAACGTCCGCTACTCCTGGGTGGTTCCAATTGGCCAACACCACTTGGATTCCCTTGTAGACAGTTGGCAAGGTGAAGGCATGAGCCCGCGAACAGGCCTCACCCGCGTCCTGGACGACCTGGGCACCACCCTGATCGACCTCGTGCGCGGAGACCCCGGCCGGTCGGCCCACGTCGGCGGCGTCGTGATCCACGACCCGGACGACGACCAGGTGCTGCCGCCGTCCGCGCTGGTGCTGGGCGTCGGCGTGCGGGACCCGGCGGAGGTCCTCGACGCGCTGGGCGCGGAAGGCGCGGTCGCGCTCGTCGTGCGCGGCCCGGTCGTCGTCACCGAGGAACTGGCCGCGGTGGTGGACCGTTCCGGCGTCGCGTTGCTCGGACTGGCGCCTGGCGCGTCGTGGACGCAGCTCGCCGCGATGCTCCGCTCGCTGCTCGCCGAGGGTGAGGTCGACCCGTCGGAGACCTTCGGCGGTGTGCCTGCCGGTGACCTGTTCGCGCTGGCCAACGCCGTGGCGTCGCTGATCACCGCCCCGGTGACGATCGAGGACCGCAGCTCTCGCGTGCTCGCGTTCTCCGGCCGCCAGGACGAGGCGGACCCGTCGCGCGTCGAGACGATCCTCGGCAGGCAGGTGCCGGCTCGGTACTCGCAGCTGCTGGAGGCGCGAGGGGTGTTCCAGCAGCTCTACCGCAGCGACGAACCCGTGACCATCGAGGAGCTGCCCGCGGACGACGGGTCGTTCTGCCTGCCTCGCGTCGCCGTGGCGGTGCGGGCGGGTGACGAGTTCCTCGGCTCGATCTGGGCCGCGGTGCGTTCGCCGCTGTCAAAGGACAGCACCGCCGCCTTCCGCGACGCGGCGAAGCTGGTGGCGTTGCACATGATGCGGCAGCGCGCGGGCGCCGACGTCGAACGCCGGCTGCGCGCGGACCTGGTCTCGACCGCCGTGGAGGGAGGTGCCGGCGCGGCGGAGGCGGTGCGGCGGCTCGGTCTGGCCGACCAGGACTGCGTCGTGCTGGCACTGGCGTTGTCCCACTCGCACGGCGACGACCCGGCCGCGCACGCCCGTCTCCTGGCCGAACGCCAGCAGGTCGCCGACGCGTTCGCCATGCACCTGACGGCCGTGCACCCGCGCGCCGCCGCCGCGTTGATCGGTGACGTCGCCTACGCGATCCTGCCCGCGAAGTCCGAGGTCAGGGCCATGCGGATCGCCGCGGACTTCCGCAACCGCATCGGGAACCACGTGGTGGTCGGTGTCGGCGAGGTCTCCGACGGACTGACGCTGTCGCGGTCACGGGCCGGTGCGGACCTCGTTCTGCGGGTGCTGCGGGCCGGGCGCTCCTCGCTGCCGGTCGCGCGGGTGTCCGACGTGCACAGCGAAGGGCTGCTGCTGGAACTGTCGGACCTGATCGCCGAACGCGGGGACAGTCTGACGGGACCGGTCGCGCGGCTGATCGACTACGACCGCAAGCACCACGCCTGCCTGGTCGAGACGCTCGGCGCGTGGCTCGACGCGTTCGGCGACGTGGCCGCCGCGTCCGCCGCCGTTTTCGTGCACCCCAACACCTTCCGGTACCGGCTGCGGCGGTTGTCGGAGGTCGGGGAGATCGATCTCGGCGATCCGAACGCGCGGTTCGCGGCTATGCTCCAACTTCGGTTGTGGCGGCCAGATGGCGCTGCGCCAGTGCGATGAACGCACTCGTCGACGGGTGCGGTGCCGCCGCCGGCCACGCCAGGTGCACGACGATCGGGTCGGCGTCGGTCAGCGGCAGGTAGGTCACGCCGGGGTGCGGGTGGTGGTGGCTGGTCCCGGCCGCCGTGACCCCGACCGTCGTCCCGGTCGCGATCGACGTCAGCCACTCGACCACGCCCGGCACGTCCACGGTGCGCGGCCTCGCCCCGGACGGCCAGAGGTCGGCGCTGGTCGTGGCCGCCGTCTCGCAGACCGCCACGCACTCGCCCACCAGGTCGGCGAGCACCAGGGCGTCGCGGGTCGCCAGCGGGTGGTCGTCCGCCACGGCCGCGACCCGCGGTTCCTCGATCAGCGCCACGTGGTCGACACCGGCCTGCGCCGGGCTGGTGCGCAGGACCGCGATGTCCGCGTCGCCCCGCCGCAGCGCCGCCTCCGGGTCGTCGGCGCGGCGGATGCGCACCAGGACGTCCGGGTGCGCCGCCCTCCACTCGCGCAGGAACGGGATGGTGAACCGGCCGAGCGCCGCCCAGGCGAAGGTGAGCCTGATCGGCTGGGGTCTGGTGGCCTCGGCCAGCGCCGTGTCGAGCGAGGTGAGGATGCGGTGGCTGTGCTCCCACAGGCGGCGGCCCGGTTCGGTCAGGGCGACGTGCCGGGTGGTGCGTTCGACCAGCCGCACGCCGATGCGCCGCTCCAACTGGTCGAGCGTGCGGGAGAGCGCGGGCTGCGTGACGTGCAGCGCGAGGGCGGCCGCCGTGATCGAGCGGTGGTCGCCGATCGCGGCCAGCGCTCGCAGGTGACGCAGCTCGACATTCATGACCACCGATCATAAGTGCTGCACGAACGGCATTTCACTGCTGTCCGGAGCCGACCTAGCGTCGGTGGCATGAGAATTCTGCTCGTAGGAGCGACCGGCACGCTGGGCAACGCGGTGCACGAGGGGCTCGCCGAACGCAAGCACGACGTCGTGACCGTCTCCCGCACCGGGGGCGACCTCCAGTTCGACGTCACCGACCCGGCCCAGGTGGCCCAGCTGTACCAGACCGTCGGCCAGGTCGACGCCGTCGCGTCGGCCGCGGGGCACGTCCCGTTCCGGCCGCTGCGGGACCTGACGATCGAGGACTACCAGGCGGGGGTGACCGGCAAGGTCCTGTCGCAGGTCGCACTCGTCCGGGAAGGGCTCGCGCACGTGGCCGAGTCGTTCACGCTGATCACGGGCGTGCTGGCGCGGGAACCGATCGTCACCGGCGCGGCCGCCGCACTGGTGAACGGCGCGGTGGAGGCGTTCGTGCGCGCCGCCGCCATCGAGATCGCCCCGCAGCGGATCAACGCCGTCAGCCCGACGGTGTTCACCGAGTCGCTCGACAAGTACGGCGACTACTTCCCCGGCATGAAGCCGGTGCCGCTCGCCGAGGTCGTGCGGGCGTACGTCAGGTCGATCGAGGGGCGGCAGACCGGGCAGGTCTACGTGCCCTGAACGCTCACGCGGCTCAGCAACCGGTCGACGAGGTCGGGCAGCCGCTGCTCGCCGGCACCCTCCAGCCACAGCGCGATGCCGGTGCGGATCGTGGCGAGGAACGTCGCCGCCATCAGCCTGGCGACCTCCTCGTCCGGCTCGCGGTGCACCAGCACGGCGGTCAGGTCCCGTTCGAGCGCGACCTGGTCGCCCGCCTGCCGGGCGATCAGCGACGGGTGCCGGCGCAGCAGCCGCAGCTGCTCGATCCACTCGACGTCCGGGAGCGGCCGGTCGCGGTAGAGCTCGGCGGTGGACGCGCGCAGGGCCTGCCACGGCCCCTCGTCCGCCGGCCGGGCCGCGACCAGGGTGACCAGCGCCCTGATCCGCTCGCGGTCGGCGGCGACGACCGCGTCCTCCTTGCTGGTGAAGTAGTTGGAGAACGTCCTGCGCGACACCCCGGCCTCGTCCGCGATCTCCTCGACCGTCACCCCGTCCAGCCCGCGTTCCATGGCGAGCCGCAACGCCGCCGCGGCCAGCGACCGGCGGGTCTCCGCCTTCTTGTGCTCGCGCAGCGTGGTGAGCGTCTCCATGCCGATCAGCCTAGCGGGTGTACGTTGCTCATTGCGCAAATTTGCACGACGCGCAAGAATTAGGGTGACGAAGGGGCGAGACGTGAAGATCGAGACTCAGGCGATGGGGCACCGGCAGGTGCTCGAGTCGCTGTCCGGGCTGTTGCTCGCGCTGTTCGTGGCCATGGTCAGCTCCACGGTGGTCTCCACCGCGCTGCCGCGGATCATCGGCTCGCTGAACGGCACGCAGACGCAGTACACCTGGGTGGTCACCGCCACCCTGCTGGCGGCGACGGCCACGACCCCGATCTGGGGCAAGCTCGCCGACCTGTTCAACAAGAAGACGCTGGTCCAGGCCGCGATCGTGATCTTCGTGATCGGCTCGCTGCTCAGCGGCTTCGCCCAGGACACCGGACAGCTCATCGCCGCCCGCGCGTTCCAGGGCCTCGGCGTCGGCGGCCTCCAGGCACTGGTGCAGGTCGTGATCGCCGCGATCATCCCGCCGCGCGAGCGCGGCCGCTACAACGGCTACCTCGGCGCGGTCATGGCCGTGGCGACGGTCGGTGGCCCCCTGCTCGGCGGTCTCATCGTCGACGTGTCGTGGCTCGGCTGGCGCTGGTGCTTCTGGGTCGCCGTGCCGATCTCGGTGATCGCGTTCGTCGTGCTGCAGGCCACGCTGAAGCTCGAAACCGTGCGCCGTCAGAACGTCAAGATCGACTACCTCGGAGCCGTGCTCATCGCCGCTGGCGTGAGCGTGCTGCTGATCTGGGTCTCGTTCGTCGGCAACTCGTTCGACTGGCTGTCGTGGGAGACCGCGCTCATGGCCGGCGCCGGCGTCGTGCTGCTCGGCATCGCGGTGGCCGTGGAACGGCGGGTCGAGGAACCCGTCGTGCCGCTGCACATCGTCGTCCAGCGCACCCCCGCGCTCGCCATCATCGCGAGCCTCGCGGTCGGCATGGCCATGTTCGGCGGCGCGGTGTTCCTCGGCCAGTACTTCCAGATCGGCCGCGGCTACTCGCCGACGGAGGCGGGCCTGCTGACCATCCCGCTGATGGCGGGCGTGCTGGTGTCGTCCACGATCTCCGGCCGCCTGATCAGCCGCACCGGCAGGATCAAGCCGTACATCGTCGCGGGCACCGTGACCCTGGTGCTCGGCTTCCTCGGCCTGGGCTTCGTCGACCACGCCACCGCTCTGTGGATCGTCGGCGTCGCGATGGCCGTCGTGGGCATCGGCGTCGGCATGACGATGCAGAACCTCGTGCTGGCCGTGCAGAACAGCGTGCCCCTGAGCGAACTGGGCGCCGCCAGCGCGACGGTCACGTTCTTCCGCTCGCTGGGCGGCACGATCGGCGTCTCGGTGCTCGGCGCCGTCCTCGCCAACCGCGTGACGGCCGACCTCTCCACCGCGCTGCACGTGCCGGCGGGCCAGTCGACCGGCAGCACCAGCGCGTTGAACCTCGCCGCTCTCCCGCCCGAGGTCCAGACGATCGTGCACACCGTCTACGGCGACGCGACGGCGCACATCTTCCTGATCTCCGCCGCGGTCGGCGTGATCGGCATCATCGCGGCACTGCTGCTCAAGCCGATCACGTTGCGCACGACGATCGATCTCGAGAAGAAGGAAGCAGACTCAGCGGTCGCGCGATAACCGAGGGGGACACCATGAGCGCCGGCCTGAACAACGCCTTCGAGTCCACAGTGGACTGCTTCGGTCCCGCTCCCCTGCCGTCGTCGCGGACCATCATGGTCGGCCTGGACGGCTCCGACACGGCGATGCGCGCGGCAGCCTCGGCGTTCGGCCTCGCCCGCCGCCAGGGAGCACGACTGGTCGTCACGTTCGTGGCGTGCCACTCGTCCCTGGCTGCACTGAGCCCCGCCGCCGCGTCGGTCTTCGAACACGAGGCCACCGCCCACCTGTACGCCGAACTGCGCGACCAGGCCCGGCAGTTCGCGGAGGAGCTCGACGTGCCGGTGACGTTCGTGAAGGCGTTCGGCGACCCGGTCACGGTGCTGCGCGACTCGGCCGACCAGTGCCAGGCCGACATGGTGGTCGTCGGGGCCTCGCAGCAGGCCGGGCACCGGTTCGCCGGGTCGGTGGCGACGCGGCTGATCCGGTCGGGCCACTGGCCGGTGCTCGTGGTGCCCTGACCGCCACACCTCGGATCACATGATGCCCGCACTCGATCGCCGAGTGCGGGCATCAGTGCGTCTAGCTGCAGATTCACATCCACGGACGATCGTTGGTCAACTTGTCTCGTTGTCATAGGTCGGAGCGCTGTACGGTACGGACGGGCGCAGGGATTTCTAAACTTAATTTAGTATTTATTCTTGACGCGATCGGACGACCGCAGCACACTTCAGCCACTCGACGACGAGAGGTACGGGTATGCCGAGAACCCTGCTGTCCGTGGCCACCATCGCCTTGGCGCTGCTCGCGCCCACGGCGGCTGCCGATGCCGCACCATCCCCCGTGGAGCACGCCGGTGTCGACCAGGGCGCCCCCACCTACTACGACTCCGGCCTCGCACGCACCCCGTACATGGGGTGGAACTCCTACTTCGCCGTGGGCGCGGCGTCGGAGGAGAAGGTGCTCGGGGTCGCCGACCACCTCGTCAGCAGCGGCCTCGCGAAGGCCGGGTACGACATCGTGTGGATCGACGGCGGGTGGAACGCCAGTCCGCCTCGCGACGCCAAGGGTTCGCTCGTGCCCGATCCCGCGCGATTCCCGTCCGGCTTCGACAAGTTGGTGGACACGTTGCACGCCAAGGGTTTGAAGGCGGGCATCTACACCGACGCGGGCGCGTGGGACGGCAAGAACTGCGCGGCCGGCAGCGGTGGCGGGTACTACGAGGCCGACGCGAAGCAGTTCGCCGGGTGGGAGTTCGACGCCATCAAGATCGACTTCCTGTGCGGCATCGCGCAGAACATGGACCCGGCCGTCGCCTTCACGCAGTTCTCCGCGGCGGTGCGGAAGGCCGGACGGAAGATGATCCTCAACCTCTGCAACCCGGTCACGGACGAGTGGAGCGTGCCGCACCGCTGGGACCAGACCGCGTACGTGGCCTACACGTACGGGCCGCGCGTCGGCGACTCGTGGCGCACCAGCACGGACGTCGCGTTCGGCACGCCGTACGAGGGCATCTGGCGCGACGTGCTGCGCAACATGGACCGCAACCTCTACCGGCCCGGCGCGCAGGGTCCCGGTCACTACAACGACCCCGACTACCTGATCCCGATGCGCAAGACGGAGCAGGGCACGTACGAGCTCAACGAGGAGGAGTCGACCTCACAGCTCGTCATGTGGTCGGTGATGGCCTCGCCGCTGATCATCGGCTCCGACCCGCGCACGCTGCCGCCGTCGATGATCGAGACGCTGAAGAACCCCGAGATCATCGCGGTCGACCAGGACCCGCTCGCGATCCAGGGCGTGCGCGTCGCGGGGTCGAACAACGTCGACGTGTACAGCAAGGTGTTGTCCGGCAAGGGAGAACGGGCCGTGGCGGTGCTCAACCGCAACGACCAGCCCTCCGAGTTCACGATCAACCTCGCCGACACCGGTCTCAGGGGCGCCATCTCGATCCGCGACCTGCGTGCTCGCGCCGACCGCGGTACCGCGACAGGCGCCTACACCGTCACGGTTCCCGCGCACGGCACCGCGTTCCTCAAGCTGCGCGGCGAGACCGCCGTCCCCGGCACCGACCTCGGCGGCGAGACCTCGGCCAGCCCTGCCCTGATCCGCTGGGACGACAGGACGATGGCCACGTTCGCCCGCGACAGGTCGGGCCGCCTCACCCAACGGTCGATGGTCAACGGCGAGTGGCGCAACTGGGTCGTGCTCGGTGGTCCGCGTGGCGGCCAGATCCTCGGCCAGCCCTCGGCGTTCGCGAGTCCGAACGGCCGCGTCGACCTCTTCGTCCGCGGCACGGACAACGTCGCGTACCAACGCACTTACACCAACGGCAAGTGGGGCAACTGGACCTCGCTCGGCGGCACGCTGACCGACTCGGTGTCGGTGGCGTTCAGCGGCCCCGACAGTTGGAGCCTGTTCGGCCGTGGCGCCGACGGCCGGGTCTGGACGCGCGACAGGAACAACAGCACCTGGACCTCGGTCGGCTCTCCCGGCAACCAGCAGATCTACGGCAGGCCCTCGGCGGCGACGGTCGCGTCCGGCACGTTCGTCGTGGTCCGGCTGCAGGACGACTCCGCCTGGTACCGCAGGCGCACCGCGAACGGCTGGTCCGCGTGGACCTCGCTGGGCGGCGTGATCAGCGGCAGCCCGACGGCGGTCGCGAACGGCGACCGGGTCAACGTCTTCGTGCGGGGCAGCGACTACACGCTCTGGCAGCAGGACCTCGTCAACGGCGCGGGCACCTGGTGGTTCAAGCGCGACCAGTTCGTCAGCAACGCGCTGACCGGCGCTGTGGGTGGCGCGGCCGGTGCGAACGGCACGACGTGGGTCGCGGTGCGCGGTCCGGACGACGCCGTGCACGTGTCCAGCCTGACCGCCCCCTGACCGAGCCAGGAGTTCACCGATGACCTCACGCCGCACTTTCCTCAGGTCCGCAGGAGCGTTAGGACTGGGGGCCATGGTCCTGCCCGCGTTCTCCGCCCACGCCGAACCCCACCGGCCCTCCGGCAACCCGCTCGCCCCCAACCCCACCACCCTCTGGTACCCCGCCCCCGCCGACGAGGCGAAGATCATCGAACAGGGTCTCCCGATCGGCAACGGCCGGCTGGGCGCACTCGTCGGCGGTGGCGTCGAGAAGGACTTCCTCTACCTCACCGACGTCACGCTGTGGACCGGCGAGCTGAACGACACCCTCGAAGGCGACGGCCAGCTGCCGTACGACTCCACGCACTTCGGCACGTTCTCCATGCTGGCCAAGCTCTACGTCACCGTCCCTGGCCACGCCGGCGCCACGAACTACCGCCGCGAGCTCGACCTGAGCAACGGCCTCGTCACCACGAGGTACACCCACGGCGGCAAGCAGTACCGCCGCGAGATCTACTCCAGCCACCCGGACGACGTGGTGGTCGTCCGGCTCGTCGGCCCGAACCAGTCCGGCACCGTCGACCTCGTCGGCGCGCACGGGGAACCGTCCGTGGGCGACGCGCCGCACACCGCGGCCGTCTTCACCGGCTCGTTCCCGAACAAGCTGGCGTACAGCGGCGTCGTGACGGCGTTCAGTCCTGATGGAACGGTCGAAGTGGACGGTGCGAAGATCGCCTTCACCGGCTGCTCCGACCTGGTGATCGTGTTCTCCGGCGGCACGAACTACGTCCCGGACGCCTCCCGGGGCTTCCTGGACCCGCTCCTCGAACCCGCGAAGCTCGCACTGCAGAAGGCGAACGTGCGCGCGAAGGCCGACGCATTGCTGCGCACGCACGTCGCCGACTACCGCAAGAAGTACGACCGGCAGAAGGTCGACCTCGGCCGTTCCACCGACGCCCAGCGCGCGATGGACACGTGGACCCGGCTCCAGGCCAGGGCCGCGAACCCCGCCCCCGACCCGGAACTGGAGGCGAGCTACCTGCAGTTCGGCCGCTTCCTCGCCATCACGGGCTCGCGCGACAACCTGCCGATCAACCTCCAGGGCCTGTGGCTGTCGAACAACACGCCCGACTGGTACAGCGACTACCACACCGACATCAACATCCAGATGAACTACTGGCTCGCGGACAGGGCCGCGCTGTCGGACACGTTCGACGCGCTGGCGAACTACTGCGTGGCGCAGCTGCCGGCGTGGACGAACACCACGCAGGCGGTGTACCAGGACGAGCGCAACCGGTTCCGCAACACCAACAACCGCGTGGCCGGGTGGGCGGTCGCCTTCTCCACCAACATCTACGGCGGCAGCGGCTGGTGGTGGCACCCCGGCGGCAACGCGTGGCTGTGCATGTCGTTGTTCGAGCACTACGAGTACACGCTCGACCGCGACTACCTGGCCAAGATCTACCCGTTGCTCAAGGGCGCCTGCGAGTTCTGGGAGGCACGCCTGGTCGAGACGCCACAGGGCCTGGTCGACGACCACGACTGGTCGCCGGAGCACGGCCCGCAGGACACCCGCGGCAACACGTACAACCAGGAGCTGGTGCACCACCTGTTCGGCACGTACCGCACCGCGACGGACGTGCTGCGCCGCGACCAGTCCTACGGCCGCAGGATGTCGGCGCTGCGGGAAAGGCTGTACCTGCCGGTCGTCAGCCAGAAGACCGGCATGCTGCAGGAGTGGATGTCGCCCGACGACCTCGGCGAGACCACGCACCGGCACCTGTCGCCGCTCGTCGGCTTCTTCCCCGGCGACCGGATCAACCGCGACGACTCCCCCGCCGCGGTCCTCGACGGCGTGAAGCAGCACCTGATCACCCGCGGCATGGAGAGCTTCGGCTGGGGCCTCGCGTGGCGGGCGGCGTGCTGGGCGCGGCTGAAGGACGCCGACCGGTCGTACGAGCTGTTCCAGAAGGTCATCCGGCCGTCGATCGACCACGCGAACGGCACGGCGCCGAACTTCTTCGACATGTACAGCTTCGGTGACCGGTCCATCTTCCAGATCGACGCGAACCTGGGCGCTCCGGCCGCGATGCTGGAGATGCTGCTGTACGCGCGGCCGGGCGTGATCGAACTGCTGCCCGCGCTGCCCTCGGCGTGGAAGACGGGCTCGGTCACCGGGATCGGCGCGCGCGGCGGGTTCACCGTCGACCTGGCGTGGAGGAACGGCAAGGTGACCACCGCGACCGTCCGCAGCGTCGGCGGCACGGAGACCGAGGTGCGCTTCGGCCGTTGGAAGAAGAAGATCAGCCTGCGGAAGGGCCAGTCGGTGACGCTGCGCCCCTAAAGGCAGCGAGTTCGTGGTCATCGGCGCTCTACCATCGGCCGGTGACCACGAATCCCGCTGAGGTCGTCCTGACGAGCCCGCGTTCGGCTTTGGCGCAGCGCGTGTTGTCCGGGGTCACGATCGCCGCGCTGGCCGGCGGCATGGCCGTGCTCGCCTTCTCCGACGAACCGTGGTGGGCGATCGCGTTGTGGGAGCTGGGCATGCTCGTCGTCGTGGTGATCATGCTGGCGCTCTGGGCCTCGGCCGGGGAGTCCGCCAAGGAGACGGCTGCCTTGCGCGCCAACGGAACCACCGTGGTCGCCGAGGTTCTCGACAGCACCTCGCGGGATGACAGCGAGACCGTCACGCGCGCCTGGGCCGTCGTTCACTGACGGGCGGCCGTGGAACCGCGCACCACCAGCGTCGTCGCCAGCTCGATGTGCAACGCCTCGGGCTCGTGCCCGTCCAGCACCCGCATCAGCTGCGTCACGGCGATGCGTCCCATCTCCTGCAACGGTTGCCGCACGGTCGTGAGCGGCGGTGAGGTCGCCTCCGCCAGGTCGATGTCGTCGAACCCGGCCACCGACAGGTCCTCCGGCACCCGCAGCCCGCGTTCGCGAGCCGCCCGCAACGTGCCGACGGCGACCTTGTCGTTGAAGCACACGATCGCGGTGGGCCTGGGTTCCAGCGCCAGCAACTCCTCCGCGGCCATCCTGCCGTGCGTCGTGGTGGGTTCCACGTGCCGCAGGCGATCCGGCGTGAGCAGCACTCCTGCCTGAGCCAGGGACGCGCGGTGCCCGGCCAGGCGGGCGTCACCGGCCAGCCACTCCTCCGGCCCGGCGATCACCGCGATGTCCCGGTGCCCCAGTTCGATGAGGTGGTCCGCCACCGCGCGCGCTCCCGCGAAGTGCGCGGCCGACACCGAGGCGATGTCGGGCAGCGGCAGGACGCGCGGGTCGACCACGACGAACGGGTAACCCGCCTGGGACAACGCGACGAGCTCGTCGCCCTCCTCCGGCGGCAGGATGAGGATCGCGCCGTCGACGTCGGCCGCGGCGGGCAGGTCGCGCAACGCGCCGGAGCCCTGGCCGGACTCCCCCGCGTCCAGCACCAGCCGCAGGCCGTGCAGTTTCAGCGCGTCGGCGATCGAGGAGACGATCAGCCCGAAGTAGTCGGTGAGGACGTACGGGCAGCGGACGTAGATCGTGCGGGTCCTGGACGCGGCAACGTCCTGCCTGCGCCGTTCGACGGCCTGGAGCACCAGGTCACGGGTTCGCTGGGCCACGTTGACGTGATCGTTGAGCACGCGGGAGACGGTCGCGATCGAGACGCCCGTCTCCGCCGCGATGTCCCGCAGGCTCGCGCGCTGTTTCACGTTCTCGATCTTGCGTTCCACCAGGTCAATGTACCGGAAATCCTCCAGACCATTGACCGTCGCAACGACCGGGTGTTTCATCCTGAAAGCTGACGTTTCACAGTGATGGATGGGTGTTACATGAGACGAACCGCGATCGTGGCCCTGGTCCTCGGTCTCACCGCCGTGCCGACCGCAGAGGCCTCCGCGCCGCCGCAGGTCCGCGTCTTCGTCACGACTCCGGACCGCGCGGAGCTGCTGCACGAACGGCCGCGCGTCGCGTTCGGCACGAGCGAGTCGGCGCACCCGACGATCGTGGTCGACCCCGACCGCCGCTACCAGGAGGTCGACGGCTTCGGCGCCTCCATCACGGACTCGTCCGCCGAACTGCTCGCGGGTCTCCCCTCGGCCGTGCGCGCGGAGACCATGCGCAAGCTGTTCGACCCGAACAGCGGCATCGGTGTCAGCTTCCTGCGCCAGCCCGTCGGGTCGTCCGACTTCACGGCGGCGCAGGAGCACTACACCTACGACGACGTGCCGGCCGGGCAGACCGACTTCCCGCTCAGGCACTTCAGCATCCGCCACGACGAGGCGAAGATCCTTCCGTTGCTGCGCGAGGCGAAGCGCCTCAACCCGCGCCTCAAGGTCATGGCCACGCCGTGGAGCCCGCCGGCGTGGATGAAGGAAAACGACTCGCTCGTCGGAGGCAAGCTCAAGGACGACCCGAAGATCTACGACGCCTACGCGCGCTACCTCGTGAAGTTCGTGCAGGCGTACGCACGTGCCGGTGTGCCGGTCGACTTCCTGTCCGTGCAGAACGAGCCGCAGAACCGCAAGCCCGACGCCTACCCCGGCACGGACATGGGCGTCGCCGCGCAGGTGAAGGTGATCGAGGCGCTCGGCCCGAAGCTCAGGCTCGCCAGCCCGCGCACCAAGATCCTCGGCTTCGACCACAACTGGGCCACTCACCCCAACGACGGCACGGCGGAAGCCGACTACCCGTACCAGATCCTGCGGTCCAAGGCCGCGAAGTGGGTCGCGGGCACGGCCTACCACTGCTACTACGGCGACCCGAGCGCGCAGACCGCGTTGCACGACGCCTTCCCGGACAAGGGGATCTGGTTCACCGAGTGCTCGGGCTCCAAGGGCGTCGACGACCCGCCCGCCAAGGTCTTCAGCGACACCCTGCGCTGGCACGCCCGCAACGTCGTCCTCGGCACCACCCGCAACTGGGCGCGCAGCGCGGTCAACTGGAACATCGCGCTCGACAGCACCGGCGGCCCGCACCTCGGTGGTTGCGGCACGTGCACCGGCCTCGTCACCGTGCAGCCGGACGGGTCGGTCGTCACCGACGCCGAGTACTACACCATCGGGCACCTCTCGAAGTTCGTGAAGCCCGGCGCGCGCCGGATCGCCAGCACGTCGTTCGGCACCACCGGCTGGAACGGCCAGACCATGGACGCCGCGTTCCGCAACCCGGACGGTTCCACGGCTTTGGTGGTGCACAACCAGAACGACGACCCGCGCTCGTTCGCCGTCAACGTCGGTGACCGCACGTTCGAGTACACCCTGCCCGGCGGCGCGCTGGCGACGTTCACCTGGACCAGCCAGCTCCGCAGCAAGCTCGACGCCGTGTCGCTGAAGGGCGCGACCGCCTCTCCTGACGGCGCGCTCGCGATCGACGACGACGCGTCGACCCGCTGGTCGAACAACGGGGCCCAGGCGCCCGGCCAGTTCCTGCAGGTCGATCTGGGGCGCCGCAAGGACTTCCGCCGCGTGGCGATCGACTCCGGTGGCAACCTCGGCGACTACGCCCGCAACTGGGAGCTCTCGGTCAGCGACAACGGCACGAGCTGGCGCAGGATCGCGTCCGGCGAGGGCGTCGGCCAGCTGACCAACGTCGACGTCCGCCGCACCAGCGCGCGGTACGTCCGCATCACGTCCACCGGGGCCGCGAACAACTGGTGGAGCATCTCCGATTTCCGGCTCTACAACTGAATTACCGCTGTCGGGCGCCCAACCCCTGCAAGGAGCGCTTATGTCAAAGGTGACACAACGTTGGCGCGGTATCGCGATCGCAGCAGCCGTGGTGACGGCGGGGTCCACACTGGTCTCCCCGTCCGCCACCGCGGCGACCAACGCGAGCGTGTGGCTGACCACGGGTGACAGGTCGGCCCAGCTGACCAAGCAAGCGGACGTGGCGTTCGGCTCGGGTGGCACCGGGCCGACGATCACCGTGAACCCGAACTCCACCTACCAGTCGATGGTGGGCTTCGGCGCGTCGTTCACGGACGCGGCGGCGTGGAACATCTTCAACTCCCCGCGCCGCAACGAGATCATGAACAACCTGTTCGACAAGAACAACGGCATCGGCATGAGCTTCATCCGCCAGCCGATCGGCGCGACGGACTTCTCGCGCAGCTTCTACACCTACAACGACGGCGCGGCGGACCCGTCGCTGTCGCGGTTCTCCATCGACCACGACAGGCCGTACATCCTGCCGCTGTTGCAGCAGGCCAAGCAGCTCAACCCGCAGGTCGCCGTGATGGCGACGCCGTGGAGCGCGCCGGCGTGGATGAAGAACAACAACAACCTCATCCAGGGCTCGCTCAACGACAGCCGGATCGGCGTCTACGCCGACTACCTGGTCAAGTTCGCGCAGGCGTACAAGGCCGCCGGCATCCCGATCGACTACCTGAGCGTGCAGAACGAGCCGAACTTCGAACCGCCGGGCTACCCCGGCATGAGGATGTCGGCGCAGCAGCAGGTCAACGTCATCAACACCCTGGTGCCGAAGCTGCGCGCGGCCGGTGAGCAGGCGCGTCTGCTGGGCTACGACCACAACTGGGACGACACGAACTACGCCCAGGTCGTGAACAACGGCGCCGGCAACAACGTGATCGGCTCCGCGTGGCACTGCTACGGCGGCAACCCGAGCGGCCAGTCCGTCGTGAAGAACAACCAGCCCGGCAAGGACATCTTCTTCACCGAGTGCTCCGGCACGAAGTCGGCCAACGACGCGGCGACGTTCCGCGACACGTTGCGCTGGCAGGGCATCAACCTCGCCATCGGCGCGACGCGCAACCACGCGCGGTCGGTCGCGATCTGGAACATGGCGCTGGACCAGAACAACGGCCCGGTGATCGGCAGCTGCACCAACTGCACCGGCGTCGTCACGACCAACGGCGGCAACGTCATGTACAACGCCGAGTACTACGTCCTCGGCCACCTGTCGAAGTTCGTGCAGCCCGGCGCGGTCCGCATCGACTCGACCGGCTACGGCGAGGGCGGCGTGCAGAACGTCGCGTTCCGCAACCCGAACGGCCAGATCGTGCTCGTCGCGCTGAACTCGGGCGGCCAGCAGAACTTCCGGGTGCAGTACAACGGCCAGACGTTCGGCTACAACCTCCCGGCAGGCGCGATGGCGACGTTCACGTGGCCCGGCACGCTCGACCCGGGTCAGCCCCCGACGGGCCGCACCGGCGCCATCACGGGCCTGGGCGGCAAGTGCCTCGACGTCACCGACGGCTCGACCGCGAACGGGAACCTGCCGCAGCTGTGGAGCTGCTTCAGCGGCCCGAACCAGACGTGGACCCTGGCGTCCGACGGCACGGTGCGCGGCCTGGGCAAGTGCCTCGACGTGACCGGCAACGGCACGGCGGACGGGTCGCCGGTCCAGCTCTGGGACTGCTTCGGCGGCCCGAACCAGCGGTGGACGGCGTCGGGCGGCACGCTGGTCAACGTCGGCAGCAACAAGTGCCTCGACGTCATAGGCAACAACACGGCGGACGGCGCGAAGCTGCAGATCTGGTCCTGCACGGGCGGCGCGAACCAGCGGTGGACGGTGCCGGCGTAGGAGCTTGAGGTCATGTCGTGCGGGTAACCGCACGACATGACCGATCCGATCAACCCCGAAGCGCCTCATTCGCCCGGCACGCCGAGTCTCGACGACCTCGACGTCGAGGAGCCCGAAATCCCGCAGGAGACGACCGAGGACGAGAGCGAACCGCCGGACTAAGCCTCTCTCAAGCGCGGGCCGGAACCGCGGCCCGCGCACCGGGGAGGAACGACCGTGCCGCCGTCAGCAGCGTGCGGGCCTCCATCAACTCCCCGTACTCCAAGTGCTCGTCCGCAGCCGCGACGTGCATCAACGCCCGCTGCGGCGCCTCCGGCGAGTCCGACACGGCTCGGGCCAGGCACTTGCGCGCCCGCTCGATCTGCTCGGCGAGGTCACTGCCCGCCGTGACGCGGATGAGCGCGAGAGCCTCGCGGATCGCTCGGTCGAGTGCGCTGGAACGCATGTGCTTGCCGCCTTCGGAAACAGCCGGGGACATGGCGCGCCGACTGCTTGACGCGGCACCGGCTACCCGCGTCCTCCGCAGGCCAAACTACGAGAGAACCGCCCGCTGCGACGGCACGAACGCGGCGAAGTCGCGGTTGGCCCTGCCCTGCTCCTCGTGCAGCAGCCCGGACACCCAGCTGACGACGGCGTCCGGCGCGGGTCGTGGGTCGCCGACCAGCCGGGCGACCTCCACGAGCTCCCCGATCCGGTCCTCGACGGCCACGGCCCACCCGGTCAGCTCGTTCCAGACGAGCGCCACGTAGTGCTCCGGGAAGTCGGGCAGCCGTCCGTCCAGGGCCACGTACGCGGTGACCATCGGCTCCATGTCGGCGCACGAGCTGTCACCGCGCAGACCGAGCCCTGTGACGACCTGCCCCAGGTAATGGCGCACATCGCGCACGGCGGAATCGTCGAAGTCGATCTCGATGTCGATGCCGGGCTCGATGCTCATGGCGCGCGGATACCCCTGCGGGGTGTGGCCAAACACGATGTGACCGGCCACACCCGGTTGGAGTAGCGAAATCAGCCCACGTACGGGTTGGCCGCCTTCTTCGTGGCGTAGGTCAGCATCGGCTTGACCTTCGCCCAGTGCCCGTCCTGGCAGGAGTAGGCGGGCAGGAACCCTGCGCACTCGCCCTGCCAGTTGCCGATCTCCCACGTGTAGTGCGGGACGCCGAGCTCGCCGTACACCCAGTCGTCGATCGAGCCGCCCGCGGTGTAGAGCAGCTCACCGGGCTGGCCGTACTGCCAGTCCGGACCCGCGAGCTGGGCCATGTCCTTCGCCATCGCGCGCAGTGGCCCGTCGTTCGGCGACGGCGTGGTCGTGTAGCCCCACGGCAGCAGGACGACGTTGAGGGCGGAGTGCATGGTGATCACCATGCCGCGCGTCTTCGGGTCCGCCGGGTCGTTCACGCCGGGTCCGCGCATGTCCGCGAAGAGGCCGCGGAAGAGCTTCTCCAGCGCCTTCGTCTCCACCTCGGAGTCGGGGCTCGGGCCGCGGTAGATCTGGTGGCACGGGTCGGCCGACGTGCCGTTGTCGCCCCACTGCGCGTCGAAGTTCCGGTTGACGTCGATGCCGATCTGGGCGTTCGGGTCCTCGGTCGTCGGGCACTGCCTCGGGCCGTTGGTGTAGTTCGCGTTCTTGCGTTGCAGCTTCGGCGAGTCGCCGCCCGACTGGACGATCTGCACGCCGTCCGGGTTCGCGATCGGCACGACCCACACCTCGGTCGTGTCGAGCAACGAGGTGACCTCGCGGTCCTTGCCGTAGCCCTGGGTCAGGTGGTCGATCCACCGCCACGCCATGTCGCCCGTCGTGATCTCGCGGGCGTGGATCTGGCCGGAGACGACCATCCTCGGCTTGCGGGCGTTCGGGTTCAGCCGGCAGTCGCCGGGGCCCCTCTTCGTGATGCAGACGGCCTTGAGGTCGTGTCCGCCGGCGCCCTGGGTCTTGCGCCACGAGTCGCCGTAGTCGACGACGGTCGCAAGGCGCGGGTACCGGCCCGCCACCTGGTCGAGGTGGGCGTAGTGGGCCTTGATCGTGCGATATCCCCCGTAGTACGTCTCGTTGATCCCGTGGCCCTGCGTCTTCGCCGTGGACGACGGCGGCGCCATCACGGACTCGACCGCGCCGGTGTACCCGGCCTCGCTCAGCCTGGTGTGCGTGACCTTCGAGCCGAGCACGAACAGGTCGTCGCCGTCGCGCTGCTCCAGCACGTCGAACCCGCGCGCGAGCAGGTCCTGCGCCTTCTGCCCGAGCGGCGCGGGAACGCGGTAGACGTACGTCGGTCCGTCCTGCACGGCGACGGGCGCCGGCGGCTGCGCCGTCGACGTGCCGACGAGGAAGACCAGACTGGCGGCACCCGCCAGCGCAAGGCTCAGCCTTCGCTGCTTCATTCTGTCCGTACCCCCTGTTGAAGACAGTCATGTCCGCATGCGCGGCACACGCTCCCACAGAAGCACTTCGTTCGCCCACCACTTGAGCGTCTCAACAGCCATCATGGTCACCATGCGATTCGAGACCGTCGAACGCCGCCGCGTGCGTTCCGGGATGGCCGACGTCGAACAGGACCGCGACCGCCGAGAAGCCTGGCTGATCAGCGTCGACGGCACTCCACGGTCCTATGTGGACCTGCTGGACCCCGCCAACCTGCCGTTCGGGGTGACGCGCAGGATCGCGGACGTGGTGGACGCGCTGCCGCCGGGTCCGGTGAACGCCCTGCACGTCGGCGGTGCGGCGGGAAGTCTGCCGCGCTACGTCCAGCACGTCCGCCGCGGCTCCGACCAGCTCGTCGTGGACGCCGACGAGGCGATGGTCGACCTGGTCAACGCCCATCTCCCGGTTCCCACCGGGATCTCCGTGCGCGCCGGGAACGGAGCGGACTCGATTCGCACCGCGCGTGATCTCGACCTGGTCGTGGTCGAAGCCGTTGGCCTGCCTGAGGAACTCGCGAGCGCGGAGTTCCAGCAGCACGTCGCCGACGCGTTGACGGGATCCCGCACGTACGTCGTGAACGTGGTCGACCAGCCCGATTTGTCCGTCACCACCAGGCTGATCGACGTCGTTAGTGCCAAGTTCGGCGTTCCGTTGGTGATCGCCGATCTGGGGGTGTTGGCGGGAACGGGACCCGGCAACGTGGTCCTCGTGTCCACCGAGGCGGCGCTGCCGGTCGCGCAGCTCGAAACCAGGGCACGCGAAGCCCGTTTTCCCGCCGCCGTCTCAATTGGACTCTGAACTGGACAGGAGACGCCTACGGTTGGGCACATGGACGCGCTGACCGCACCTCCGCTCCTCGGACGTGACGACGAGATCAGTTGTCTGTCCGGGATGCTCGCCGCCGCCAGGGAAGGGCGTGGTGGCGCGCTGGTGCTGCGCGGCGAGGCGGGCATGGGCAAGAGCGCCCTGCTCGACCACGTGCGGGAGTCGGCGTCCGGGTTCCGCGTGCTGGAGGCGTCCGGGTCGGAGTTCGAGACCGAACTGCCGTACGCCGCGCTGCACCAGTTGTGCCTGCCGTTGCTCGGCTCGCTGACCGGGCACCACCGCGAGGCGCTCGACGTCGCGTTCGGGCTGGCGAACGGCAAGCCCGACGTCCTGCGCGTCGGCATGGCCGCGCTGGACCTGCTCGGCGGCCAGGAGCAGCCGGTGCTGTGCCTGCTCGACGACGCCCACTGGCTGGACGAGGCGTCGGCGCGGGTCTTCGCGTTCCTCGGACGGCGGCTGGCCTCCGAACCCGTCGTGCTCGTGTTCGCCGCCCGGCAGCCGTGGGCGCGTTCGCTGCTGGACGAGCTGCCCGGCCTGGAGCTGCGCGGACTGGCCGACGCCGAGGCACGCGCGTTGCTGTCGTCAGGGCCGGTCGCGGTGGTCGACGACAAGGTGCGGGAACGACTGCTCGCCGAGGCGCGCGGCAACCCCTTGGCACTGCTGGAACTGCCCAAGGCAGGCGGGTTCGCGCTGCCGGACGTGGCGTCGGTGCCGAGCCGGATCGAGCGCAGCTTCCAGGACCGGTGGGCGGCCCTGCCCTCCGGCGCGCGGCTGCTGCTGACCGTCGCCGGCGCCGATCCGACCGGAGAACCCGGTCTGCTGTGGGCGGCGGCGGCCGAGCTCGGCATCGACGTCGCGTCGGCCGGGGTGGAGGCCGAGGCGTCCGGACTGGTCGGCCTCTCCACGCGGGTGCGGTTCTGCCACCCGCTCGCCCGGTCCGCCGTCTACCTGGCCGCTTCTCCCGCCGAACGCCAGTCGGCGCACCTCGCGCTGGCCGCCGCCACCGATCCGTCGAGCGATCCCGACCGGCGGGTGTGGCACCGCGCGCAGGCCGGCACCGGACCGGACGACTCGCTGGCAGCGGAGCTGGAGCGCTCGGCCGAGCGGGCTCGTGCGCGGGGCGGGGTGGCTGCCGCGGCGGCGTTCCTGGAGCGGGCGGCAGCGTTGTCGCTGGACCCCGGTCTGCGGGCGGATCGCACGCTGGCCGCGGCTGCGGCGAAGCTCGACGCGGGGGCGGTCGACGTCGCCGCCGAGCTGCTCACGACGTTCGCCGCGGACGACCCGGAGGCCGACCTCCTGCGCGGCCGGATCGCCTTCGTTCGCACCAGGTCGAACGACGGGCCGTCCTTCGTGCTGCGGGCGGCTCGCCGGATGAGCGGTCCGTCCGCACGGGACGGTGTGCTGGACGCGTTGGAGATCGCGCTCGCGTTCGGACGCCCGAGCGGCGTGATGGAGGCCGTGGTGCGCGAGGCCCGGACGCTGGAACGCGGCTCGGACGCGTTGGAGGCGTTGGTGCTCCTCGCCGACGAGGGACACGCGGCCGCCGTTCCCCTGCTGCGCCAGGTGTTCTCCGGCGACGCGTGGACGCGGCATCCCGCGCTGGCGACGATGCTCGCGGGCGAGCTGTGGGACACCGGCGTGCACTCGTCGGTGACGGACTGGCTGGTGAAGACCGGACGGGACTCCGGGTCGCCGTTCGTGCTGCGGCTCGGGCTCGCGCAGGTGGCGACGCGCGCGGTGCTCACCGGCGAGTTCGGCAGGGCCGTGTCCGCGATCGCGGAGGAAGAGGCCGTCGCGGACGCCGTGGGAATGCCTCCGCTGCGGTATCCGCGGTTGCACCTGGCGGCGATGCGCGGCCGGAGGGACGAGGTGCTGGCCGAGTCCTCCGACACGCTGCGGGAGGCGTCCCGACGGGAGGGGCTGCTGGTCGCGAATGTGCACTGGGCGTCCGCCGTGCTGCACAACGGGCTCGGCGAGTACCCGGTGGCACTGGCCGCGGCTCGGGAGGCGGTCGCGCCGGGCGACCTGTACCTCACCGGGATGGCGCTGCCAGAACTGATCGAGGCGGCGATGCGGTGCGGTGAGACGGCCGTCGCCGCGGAGGCGTTGGAGGACCTGGTCTCCCGGACTTCTCCCTGCGACACCCCGTGGGCGTCCGGTGTCGCGGCCTGCTCGCGTGCCCTCGTCATGGGCGAGGAGTCGTCGTTCGTCTCGGCCTTGCGGTTGCTGGAGACGTCCGCGGCCCGGCCCCATCTCGCACGGACCCACCTGGTGTACGGCGAGTGGTTGCGCCGGGCCGGCCGTCGCGTCGACGCTCGCGCTCAACTGCGTGCGGCGCACGAACTGTCGTCCTCCATCGGGATGGAGGCCTTCGCGGCGCGGGCGGCACTGGAACTGCAGGCCACCGGCGAGGTCGCGCGCAGCCGGTCCGCCCAGGCCACCGACGAGCTGACGATGCAGGAGACGCACATCGCCCGGCTGGTGGCGACCGGCGCGACGTCCAAGGAGGTCGCCGCGCGGCTGTTCCTGAGCCCCCGCACGGTGGATGCCCACCTGCGGAACATCTACCGCAAGGTGGGCATCAACTCCCGCCGCCAGCTGGCCGGCCTGTTCAGCTCCTCGGCATGATGCCGAGCTGCTGAGCCGCCCACAGGCCGTCCGCGTTGAGCCAGTACTCGGCGATCCTGCCGTCCTCGACGCGGAGGATGTCCGTACCGTGGAAGGAGACCGCGCCGGCCTCGGCGAACCAGCGCACGACGTGGAACGGGTCCTGCACGATCGGCCCGACCTCGATGCTGAACTTGAGCCCCGGCATGTTCTCGTGGGAGCCCTTCACCCACTCGACGAGCGCCTGCCGTCCACTGTGGTCCTGCGACGGCCCGCCGGTCAGCGGCGCCACGTGCCACACGAAGTCCTCGTGGACGATCTGCCCGGCGCGGGCGAGATCGCCGTTCCAGAACTCCAGCCAGTCGTTGACCAGGTCGCTCATCACTTCTCTCCGTGCTGGCCGGGGGCGGCGCTGCCCGTGTACTCGCCGAGGTCCGACACCAGCTTGGTGAGCTCGGGGTCGCTGTCGTAGCGCTTCTGGTGCAGGGCGGCGATCTTCGCGCCCATCTCGGGGTCCTCGTCGTCGGTGATGTCGAACGAGGCGAACTTGTCCACCAGCGGCAACCCGACCCGGTCGGTGTTGCGGTGCGCGGGGTGGATCAGGTACTCCCAGTACCCTTCGAGGTCCTCGATGACGAACGTGGCGCCCCACTCGTACTCGCCGCCGTAGTCGCGTCCGACCACAAAGGACTTCACGGACGGGATCACGCGCCCCTGGTTGCGCAGGCTCTCCAGCGCCTCCTCGATCTGCTCGGGCGAGGCGTCCTTGCGCAGCGTCAGGCGGTTGCCGTGGTAGATCATGTCAGTTCTCCTTGTACGTCAGGGCGAGTGCCGCCCCTGCGACGGTGGTGGCGATCCCGGTCCACGCGAACGCTTGCGCGATGCCCGTGGCCTCGATCAGGGGTGCGACGACGAGCGGTGACAGGAACTGGCCGAGGAAGATGCCGGCGACGAGCCCGCTCAGCACGCGGCCGCGCTGCTCCGGTTCCGCGAGACCGGCGAGGGTGGTGTTGAGGTTCGGCACGACCAGCCCCACTCCGAACCCGCCGAGGAGCAGACCGGCGGTGATCAGCGCGATCCCGTTCGCCGCGCCGATGATCAACCAGCCCGCGCCCAGCAGTGCGACGCTGATGGCGGTGATCTTCGTGGTCCTGAGCTTCGGGAAGACCAGGGCTCCCACGACGCTGGTCAGGGTGCTGCCCGCGATCACCGCGCCGATCGTGGTGGTGTCGGCGTTCAGTTCTCGCAGCAGGAACGGGAGCTGCGTCGGCGCCATGTAGAAGACGAGGGTGGCCGTGAGCGCCATCAGGTAGATCCCGATGGCCTTCCGCGGAAATCCGGCCGTGGTCGTGGCCTTCGTCGCGGCTGGACGTTCACCGGTGGGTGTCAGTGCTGCCGCCAGCGCGATCGCGGCCGCCACGCTGTAGAGCCAGAACGGCAGCCGCCAGTCGACGCCGGCCAGGACTCCCGCCAGTGGCAGGAACACCACACCGCCCAAGCTCGCCGCCGCCTGCTGGTAGCCGAGGAACCTCGTGCGGCTCTCGCCCTCGAACCAGTCCGTGATCAGGGCGCTGACGGAGGTCATGACGCCGCCCACCGCCAGTCCCAGCAGGGCTCTGGTGCCGAGGAGGACCGGCAGGCTGGTGACGAAGTAGCCAGCCGTTCCCGCGAGGGCGTACAGGACGAGGCTCCCGGTCAGGAGCGGCTTGCGGCCGGTCCGGTCGGCGGCGAGGCCCGCCAATGGCGCGCTCACCGCGATGGCCAGCGAGGTGATGGTGAGGGCGAGCTTGACCAGGACCTCCTGGCCGTACACCTCGCCCATCGCGGGCAGGCTCGGGGCGATGATGGCCGCAGCCATGATGGTGAGGGTGGCGGAGGCGAGGACCACCGCCTGGGCCGGTCGCGTCGGCGCGGTTCGTGTTGTCACGGGAGTAGCGTCGCGGCCGGGCGGGGTCGTTCGCGTCGGTAGTCGTTGCGTAGATGCGGCGGCTACGCAACGACTACATGCGGTCCAGCAACCGGGCCCGCGCGATCTCCAGGTGCGCGGTCATCGCCGCACTCGCCGCCTCCGGGTCCCCCGCGACCAGCGCGTCCACGATCGCCCGGTGCTCGGTGATCGTCTGCACCCCGAACGGCTGCTGGAAGTTCAGCCGGAACAGGTGCAGGTGGCAGTGCGTCTTCGCGAACGACTGCAGCACGGCCTCGTTCCCGGCGATCCGCAGGATCAGCTCGTGCAGGCGCTGGTCGTGGGCGGTGAGGTTCTTGTAGTCGTCGTACGCGTTGTCCGCGGGGGCGGCCGGGCAGGTCGCGAGCTCCTCCTCGATCTCGGCCGCGAACTCACGGGTCATCCGCACCGCCGCCAGTGCCGCGGACGGCGGTTCGAGCAGCAGGCGCAGGGCGTAGAGGTCGTCCACCTGCTTGCGGTTCAGCAGGTCCGTAACGCTGTAGCCGCGCAACGGGAGCCTGCTGACCAGTTCCTCGGACTCAAGGCGGGCGAGGGCTTCGCGGACAGGGGTCGGGGACACGTCCAGGCGGCGGGCCAGCTCGTCTATGTTCACGCGGGCGCCCGGCGCCATGCCGTCGCTCATGATCAGGGCACGGATCTGCTCGTAGACGTCGTCCGCGAGCACGCGCCTGGCCGGTATCCGCAACTCCACTCCCGAAGCTCCCGTCTAGTTCTTCGCCAGTATCTCCTGCGAGACGCGTTCCATCTCGGCGAACACGTCGTCGGAGCGCTGACCCGCGAAGTACGCCTCGAAGAGCGGCTGCTCGGCGGACTGGACGGCCGAGCCGTTGGCGTAGGCGCTCGACGGGAACAGGACGCCGTCCTTGACGTACTGGTTGAAGACGGTGAGGTCGACGCCCTGGGACTTCATGGAGGTCACGGTGTTGTCCATGGCGGCGGGGATCGACGGGAAGAACGTGCCGGTGGCGCCCGCCTTCGTCTGGCACTCCTCGCCGCCCATGTAGCTGACCCACTTCCAGGTCAGCTCGGGGTTCTTGGTGCCGGCCCAGATGTTGTTGCCGTTCGAGTTGGACAGGACGGAACGCTTGCCGTCGGGGCCGAGGACGGTCGGGGCGATGCCGACCTTCACGCCGGGGATCTTGCCGAACGACGGCGCCGACCACGAGCCGCCCATGGTCATGGCGACCTTGCCGGAGCCGATCAGGTCGACGTCGGAGATCGTGGACTGGTTGCCGGTGGTGAAGGTGCCGAGCTTCGGCGAGAAGCCGCGGTCGGTGAGCGACAGGACCCACTTCATCGTCTTCGTGAAGCGCGGGTCGGTGTAGTTGAACTTGGTGGGCCACTGGTCCTTGTCACCGAGGCGCCAGCCGAGCGTGTTGACGAACGGTGCCCACGAGGTCTCGCCGATGAAGCTGCGGCCCGCCATCGCGCCGATGCCGTAGGTGGCGATCTGGGTCTTGTCGAAGCCGGGTTCGTCGCCGTGCTTGCCGTTCTTGTCGACGGTCAACCGCGCCACGACCTTGTCGAACGTGCCGCCGTCGTCCGGGTTCCAGGTCAGCTTCTGAACATCGGCCTCGGCCACGCCGGACTTCGCGAGCATGTCGGCGTTGTAGTAGAGCGCGGAGGCGGCCCAGTCCAGCGGGAGCCCGTACTGCTTGCCGTCGGTGAACTTCCACGTGTCGACGCCGACCGAGTACCGCTTGGTGTCCAAAGAGGACTTGGTGATGAGGTCGTCCAGCGGCATCAGCTGGTGTTGCGAGGCGTAGGCCTGGAGGAACTGCACGGAGTTCTGGAACGCGTCCGGCGCGGTGCCCGCCACGAAACCGGCGGTGAGCTTGGTGAAGTAGTCGTCGACGTTGTAGCGGGTGATCTTCACGTCGGTGCCGGGGTTGGCGGCCTCGAACGCCTTCTCGCACTCCCCGTAGGCGACGGCCTGCTTGTCGTCCCACGTCCACCAGTTCACGGTGTTCCCGGAGCCGGTGTCCGAGCTCCCGCACGCGGCGACCACCAGGGCTGTTGCTGCGACCAGGGCAGCGGCGGCGATTTTCATGGCTTCTCCAGGAGACGGGATCGGAAGGCTTCCAGTGCGATGTCGAGGTCGTCGGAGCCGCCCGCCTCGTGGGCGCTGTGCTCCCAGACGGCGATCTCCTTCGGTCCGGCGTACGCGTGGTAGGCGCCGAACACGGTGGACGGCGGCACGATGTCGTCCATCAGGCCGACCGAGAACCACGCGGGAGCCGTGGCACGGGCGGCGAACCCCACACCGTCGAAATAGGACAGTGCGGGGAAGACGTCGGAACGCCGGTTGTCGGCGATGTACTTCGTGAGCTCCGTGTACGGCGGGCTGCCGCACACGTTCAACGCCCTGCGGAGGTCGCACAGGAACGGCGCCTGCGCGTGCACCGCCGCCAGGTCCGGGACCAGACCTGCCACGGCCAGCGCGATTCCACCGCCCTGGCTGTTCCCGATGACCGCGACCTCCGACGAACCCAAGGCGCGGACGGCCTCCACCGCGCGCACCGCGTCCACGAAGACCCGGCGGTAGAAGTAGGTGGAGCGGTCGGTGATGCCGCGCGTCAGGAACCCGGTGCCGCCGCGCTGGTCCCGCACCTCGACCTGCAGGTGCGCGAACCCGGCGCTGGCCCACGTCAGGTTCTCGACCGCGCTGCCCCGGTTACCGCCGTAGCCGTGGTAGTGCACCACCGCCGGAAGACCGGTGACCCCGCGAGGAGTCCGCAGCCAGGCGTGGATCCGGTCACCGCCGAAGCCCGCGAACGACACGTCGTGGACGTCGAGCGTCCGCAACGGCGTGGAGACCGGCACCGCTTCGACCGCCAGGTCGAAAGACCGGGCG
The DNA here is from genome assembly GCF_042721515.1 of Lentzea sp. NPDC058436. Lineage (NCBI taxonomy): Bacteria > Bacillati > Actinomycetota > Actinomycetes > Pseudonocardiales > Pseudonocardiaceae > Lentzea > Lentzea sp. NPDC058436. Next base: position 592,853 of record NZ_JBHXLF010000002.1, on the reverse strand, counting down.
TCCGCCAGCGTTGAATCCCAGAACGAGTCGAAGTCGTCCGGTCGTTCATAGGAGCTGCGGTACTCCCACAGCGAGTCCAGGCCCAGATCGGTCAGCACGACACCCTCCCGCGTACCTCCACGACGTCACTCACGACGACCTCGGTGATCTCGCCGCCGATGCTCACCGGCACGACCTCCGCGGCGTCACCCGACAACCGCCGCAGCCGCACCACGACCTCGCCGTCGTGCCAGGTGACGTCCGCGGAAAGCCCGCCGCGACAACGCAGGCCGCGCGCCGAGCCCCGGGACCAACCGGCGGGCAACGCGGGCAGCACGCCGATCACGCCCGCGTGGCTCTGCACCACGACCTCCGCCAATGCCGCGGTGAAGCCGTAGTTGCCGTCGATCTGGAACGGCGGGTGCGTGCTGAACAGGTTCGGCAGCAGCCCGCCCCACTGCGAGCCGTCGACCGGCGCGTCGCGGTGCCGGTCCCCGGTGAAGGCCTGCGAGGCCTCAGCCAGCAGCGACCGCACGGTCTCGCCGTCGCCCAGCCGCGCTCGCAGCGCCATCTTCCAGGCCCACGACCAGCCCATCGCGCCGTTGCCGCGCCGGTCCATGGTCGCCACGGCGGCATCGCCCAACGACGTCCCGGCGGCGATCTGCCCGAGCGGGTACGCGGAGACCAGGTGCGACATGTGCCGGTGCGACGGATCCTCTTCCGGCAGGTCGGTCACCCACTCCCCCAGCCGCCCGCCGACCACCGGGACGGGACGCAACCGGGGCAGCGCCGCCGAGATCTCCGCGACCAGCGGATCCGCGCGGCCTGATGCCAGTGCCAGCGCCAAGGTCCGTTCGAACACCGCTCGGATCAGCACCACGTCCATCGTCACGGACCACGACAACGCTTGCGGTGTGCCGGAGGCGTCGAGGAACCAGTTCTCCGGCGACGTGGACGGGCACGTGTCGAGGTAGCCGTCGGGCCCTTCGACCAGCCAGTCCAGGCAGAACTCGGCACACCCTCGCAGCAACGGCCACGCACGCTCCAAAGTGGACCAGGTGCGGGCGAAGTCGTAGTGGTCCCAGGCGTGCTGGACGAGCCACGCGCCGCCCATCTGCCAGATCGCCCACGACGGCGCGCCGTGCCCCATGCCCACGGGCAACGACCAGCCCCAGACGTCGGTGTTGTGGTGCGCCACCCAGCCCCGCGCCCCGTACAGCTCCCGAGCCACGTCCGCACCGGTCACCGCGAGCTTCTCCAGCAGCTCCAGCAACGGCTCGTGGCACTCGGCGAGCCCGGTGACCTCGGCCGCCCAGTAGTTCATCTGCGTGTTGATGTTGATCGTGTAGTTGGAGGACCACGCCGGGCGCGGGTCGTCGTTCCAGATGCCCTGCAGGTTCGCGGGCGGGCCGCCGGGCCGTGACGACGAGACCAGCAGGTAGCGGCCGTACGCGAACAGCACGGACGCGATGAGCTGCTCGTCCTTGCCGCTCAACAGGTCCGGCACGTCGACGACCTCGGGCACCTCCCCGAACCGCACGTCGCACGCGTCCATCAGCGTCCTGTGGTTGCCGTGGCGCCGGCCGGTCCAGCGCGACTCCGTCGTCGTGGAGCTCGTGAGCGTGAGCAACCACCGCTCGCCCTCGTGCACCTCGACCGTCACCGTGCCGCGTTCCCCGGCGCCGTACACAGGCGCGTCCACCTGCGGCTCGTGCCGGGGAGCCGAGTCGACGGGGATCTCGACCACCAGGGTCAGCCCGTCCCGCGCGACCTCGCGCAACGGCGTCGAGATCTCGACGGCGGACGGCACCGCGCCGGTGATCTCCACGCACAGCGCGGTTTCCGACGCCCACACCCGCCGCACGACCTCAGCGCCGTCGACGGTCAGCCGCTCGGTGACCACTCCCGTGCCGAGGTCCAGCGTGCGGCCGCGCGACGAGCCCTCGGGCAACGTGATCCACAGGTCCACGTACGGCAGGAACGACTGGCTGTACGGGCCCTCGAACGACATCAGCAGCTCGGTGGCCCGTTCCAGATCGCCGCTGAAGATCGCCTCCCGCACCCGCGCGAGCCGTTCCGGACCGGCGCCCGACGCCAGCACGTCCGTCAGCGCCTCCCCAGGTCCGTCAGCGGTCCCGGACCACACGGTCGCGTCGTTGACCTGCACGCGGGACCGACCGGCCCCGCCGAACACCATCGCACCGAGGCGCCCGTTGCCCACGGGCAGCGCCTCGGTCCACTCCGCCGCGGCCGACGGCCAGTGCAGTCTCACTTGATCCCCGTGAAGCCGATGGAGTTGACCAGCCGCCGCCCGAAGACCACGAACAGCAGCAACATCGGCAGCGCCGCGACCAGCGTCGCCGCCATCAGGCCCGCCCAGTCCAGCGACGCCTGCGGTGAGGACTGCTTGAACACCGCGAGCGCGAGGGTGAGCGGGCGGACCGACTCGTCGTTGGTGACGAGCAACGGCCAGAAGTAGTCGTTCCAGGTGGTGATGAACTGCAGCAGCGTCAGGGTCGCCATCGGCGCGACGCTCATCGGCAGCACGATCCGGAAGCACACGCGCAACGGCCCGGCGCCGTCGATGATCGCGGCCTCCTCGACCTCGTGGGAGAGGCCGAGCATGAACTGCCGCAGGAAGAAGATGTTGAACGCGGAGAAGAACGCGCTCGGAAGAATCATGCCGGCGAACGAGTTGAGCAGCCCGAGGTCCTTCATCAGCACGAAGTTCGGCAGCAGCGTGAACACCGACGGCACCATCAGCGCCGTCAGCAGCACTCCGAAGACGACGTCCCGGCCCTTCCACCGCAGCCGGGCGAACGCGTAGGCGGCCAGCGCCGAGAACACGACGGTGACGAACGTCAGTACCCCGGCGTACACAACGGAGTTACACAGTGCGAGCCCCAGCTCGATCTTGGCGCCCGAACCGCCTTCGGCCGCGGCCTCGGCCGGCGTCGCGAGCCCGAGAGCGCGCTGGAACGGGCCCCAGGTGAAGTGCACCGGCAGCAAAGAAGACGGGTCGGTCGACATCGCGAAGTTGTTGGACAACGCCGTTCGCACGATCCAGTAGAACGGGAAGATCGTGATCAGCAGCACGACGACCAGGTAGCCCCAGGCGACGCCCCTGCCGAGCTTCATCGTGAGGTTCACCGGGCCTCCTCAGGCGGTGTCGGACTCGCTCGCACGGGCCATCCGCATCTGCGTGAAGGTCACCGCGACGAGCATCAGGAACAGGGCGAGCGACATCGTGGCGGCGTAGCCGAAGTCGAACTGCCCGAAGGCCTTGTCGTAGATGTACATCTGCAGCACCAGCGACGCGTCCGCCGGACCGCCCTTGGTGCTCACCTGGACGATGTCGAAGATCTGGGTCGCGCCGATCACGTTGAGGATCACGACCATCACGAGGATCGGCCGCAGCAGCGGCAACGTCAGTGAGCGGAACATCTGGAGCTCCGACGCGCCGTCGATCCGCCCGGCCTCGTAGATCGTCGCGGGGATCGTCTGCAGGCCCGCGAAGATGAGGACCGCGTTGTAGCCCATGGTCTTCCACACGTTGAGCGCGGCCAGCGTCGGCACCGCCCACGCGTTCGAGCTGAAGAACATGACGGGCTCGCCGGTGATCCACGTGATGAGCTGGTTCACGATGCCGAGCTGCGGGTCGAGCATCCACGTCCACACCAGCGCCGTGACGACGCCGGAGATGAGGAACGGCAAGATCATCAGCCCGCGGACCGTTGTGCTGACCCCCAGCCGGTGCAGCACGACGGCGGTGACCAGCGAGACGCCGACCCCCAGAACGACCGACAGCACGACGAAGTAGGCCGTGACGCCGAGCGAGTGCCAGAACCTGTTGTCGTTCAGCAACTCCTGGACGTTCTCCAGGCCCGTCCACACCGGTGGGGTGAGGATGTGGAACTCGGTGAAGCTCAGGTAGACCCCGCGCAGCATCGGGTAGGCGAAGAAGACGCCGAACCCGAGGACGGCGGGTGCGACGAGCAGCCACGCGACCCACGTGTCGTTGCGGCGCGAGGCAGGGCCTGTGCGTCGCCGAGGGGGCGGAGGCGCCGTGGTGGCGGGGCCACGCACGACCTGGGCGCTTGTGTCCTGCACGGTGGTCACCACGACGCCTCCTGGTCTCAGATCCGGATGCTGTCGACGTCGAACACGGAGTCGTCCGGGTTGCCGAACCGGATCGTGTTGCCGCCCTTCAGCAGGTAGATCGGCACGGTGACCTTCTGCGGCGTGTTCCAGTCGTCGTCGTTCGACCCGGCGACGGGCAGCTTGAAGGCGGTGCCGTTCACCGTGATCACGCCGGTCCTGCTGGCGTCGGCGGAGATGTAGGCCAGTTCGACGAGATACGTGCCCTCGCGCGGCACGGTGACCGTCGGCATGGTCAGGACGCCGCTGCCGCCGAGGTACCCGACCTTGCTGCCGCCCGAGCACGCGCAGCCGTAGACGGTCGCGCCGCCGCCGACACTGCCCTTCTCCGCTTCGTACGTCACGCTTTCCTGCGGTGTCACGAAGGTGACGGGCTTCGAGCGGGCGCCGTTCTGCACGACCGTGAACTCGTAGGAGGTCGCCGGCGTGAGGCCGGTGACGGTCGCCTTGGTGTCGGTGGTCGTGGCGACCTTCCTGTTGCCCGCGTAGACGTCGTAACGGACGCCGGTCTTGCCGTACCACTTCAGGGACACGCTGTTCGGCGTGGCGGCGGTGCCCTGCACGACACCGGGCGCGACCGAGTTGCGCGGGGTGATCGTGAACAGCTTCGAGCCGTGCACCGGCAGTTCTTCCGTGATGGAGCCGGACTTCTGGCCGACGTCCTTCTTAGCCCACACGTCGCGGACCTTGGCGTTGCCCTGGATGCCGAGCTGCGCGAAGTCCGCCGTCACCGGCGCGGGCCGCGAACCGAGGTTGAACAACGCCACGGTGTAGCTGCCGTCGCGGTTGCGGGCGTACCAGACCTGCTGGTCGGAGAACTGGTCCACCGGCCGGGCCGGAACGCCGGCCTGGTTGATCGCGATGACCTCGTTGTTGGTCAGCAACCTGTAGCCGAAGTCGTCGATCTTGGTGAGGTCGTCACCGATGTAGAGCGGCGAGGACGAGATCGACCACAGCGTCATGTAGCTCTGCCGCTCGGCCTCGGTCAGGCCGTCCATCTGGCCGTTGCCGACGGCGAGGCTGTCGAGGTTGTTCCAGTGGCCGGGCCCGGCGTCGTCGATCCACTGCACGACGTCGTTCCAGCGCTGCTTCACCGACTGGTTCCAAGTGACGAGCGTGTCGCAGTAGCACTCGACGTCGGTGTCGACGCGCCAGCCGTTGGTGTTGGCCTTCCACACGTCGGCGTGGCGGTGGCTGAGCGCCCACGAGATGAGGAACTCGATGGGACGGCCGGTGCTCTTGAGCGCGGAGTTCCACGCCTTCACGTCGGTGGTGTTGTCGTAGCGCTCACCGCCGCGGAAGCTGCCGGGCCCGACGCCGTCGAGCTTGAGGAAGTCGACGCCCCAGCCCGCGAGCACCTGCGCGATCGAGTCGATGTACTTCTGCGAGCACGGGTTGTCGAAGTCCATCTTGTAGGCCATGTCCCACCCGTTGGTCTTGCGCAGGTCGGGGTAGACGATGTCCTTGGTCGTGCAGCCGGGCGCGTTGTAGATAGGCGTCTTGCCGTCGTTGTACGCCTTGAGGTCCAGCCCCACCGCGAGGTACGAGCCGAACTTCATGCCCTTGCCGTGGATGTAGTCCCCGAGCCACTTGAAGCCGCGCGGGAACTTCTTCGCGTCCACCACCGGCCGCCCGTACTCGTCGAACGAGCCGAGCCAGCCCGCGTCGACGTTCACGTGGTCGTAGCCGGCCTTCTTGAACCTGGCCGCCAGCACGTCCGCCTGTGCCAGCACGTTCTTCTCGTTCAACCAGCTCGCGGGACCGTCCGGGTTGACCCCGGGGTAGTTGGTCGCCTGCAACGTCCAGCTGCTCCAGCCCATGTACGGCTTCTCGGCCTTGGCCGCCGTCTGCTGCTGGGGTGTTGGGGCCTGGGGTGCTTGGGCCTGGGCCGCCGGAACCGCGATCAGCGACGCGAGCAGGCCGGCAACGACACCTAACGCTCTCAAGACCACTCCTTTGTGATTTTCAGGCGACCCGGAGGTCTTCCATCGCGTCGCGGTCCCAGTCGATACCGAGACCCGGTGTGTCAGGTGCGAGCGCGTGTCCGTTGTGGACTGTCATCTCGCTCTTCGTGATCCCGCGCAGCTGCGGGATGTGCTCGACGAACCTGCCGTTGGGCAGCGCCGCCGCGAGGCTGACGTGCAGCTCCATCAGGAAGTGCGGGCAGACGTCGGCGTTGAACGCCTCCGCGAGGTGCGCGACCTTCAGGAACGGCGTGATGCCACCGATCCGGGACGCGTCGACCTGGACGATCGAGGCCGCGCCGCGTTCGAGGTACTCGCGGAACTGCGCGACCGAGTACAGCGACTCCCCCACCGCGATCGGGATGCTGGTGCTTCTCGCGAGACGTTCGTGCCCGCGCACGTCGTCCGCCGGCAGCGGCTCCTCCAGCCAGGTGAGACCGGTGTGCCTGAACGCGTCCGCGCGCCGGACCGCCTCGGCGGCCGTCATGGACTGGTTGGCGTCGACCATGATCGCGAACCGCTCGCCGACCGCCGACCTGACGGCTTCGAGGCGTTCGACGTCCTCGGTCAGGTCGGGCTTGCCGACCTTCATCTTGATGCCCTGCCAGCCCTGCGCGGCCGTCTCCTTGGCGCCCGCCACGAGCTCCTCGGTGCTCAGGTGCAGCCAGCCGCCCTCGGTGTCGTACAGCGGCACCTCCCGCCGGAACCCGCCGGCCATGCGCCACAACGGTTCCCGGGCTCGCAGGCAACGCAGGTCCCACAGCGCGGTGTCGACGGCGGCCAGCGCGAGCGAGGTGATCGCGCCGACCGTGGTGGACCGCGTGTACGCGAACAGGTCACGCCACACGTGCTCGATCCGGCGGGTGTCGGCGTTCGCGAGACGCGGCAGCAGGTGGTCCTTCAGGAGCGCGAGGACCGAGCTGCCGCCCGTGCCGATCGTGTACGCGTACCCGAGGCCGGTGAGCCCGTCGTCCGTCGTGACCTCGACGAACACGGTCTCCTGCTTGACGAACTGCTGGACCGCGTCCGTGCGCAGAGTCTCGACCGGAACGTCGACCTGGAACGCCTCAGCCCGCACGACCTTCGCCACGCCAACTCCTCGGACCTTTGATCCTATAGGATATTTGACGAAGATTGAACGCGGGCGTTACGAGCGTGTCAATCGTCGTTTGGCCACGTTCCCACGCGGATGACAGCGTTTTCAACGGGTTGCGGCGACCGGGTCTCGTTCCGGTCCTCCGATGTCTGCAGCTCATAGCCGCACTACACGCCTGCCTCGACGTGTTGCGGTGTGTTTAAAAGTGAGTGGTTCTGTCCGATGTCGCCGGGAGGACAGGAACGATCAAGCGGACTCGGCGGCGCGCTTCAGCCGCTCCAGAGTCGCCTCGATGTTGCGCTGGTTCGTCACAGCGCGGTTCCTCACGCCGGTCGCCACCTGAGTGATCGGCACGTACCACCGCGGCCGGCGGTCCCACGTCGACTCGGTGACGCGGCAGCCGCCCGCCGTCTCCTCGATGTCGTACTGCCAGCGCGACACCGCGAGCCCCAGCGACTTCACCTCGAACGCGAACCGGGTCTCCGAGCAGTCGGTCACCGTGGAGGTCGTCGGCCACACGCGCCAGCCGCGCTTGTTGACGCCGCGGAACCGGGCACCGACCTGCGGACCCGGCGCGTTCAGCCACTTGCCGCCGGAGTACTCCTCGGCGCACCGACTGAGTCCGCGGAGGTCGCTGACCAGCTCGAACACGCGCTGCGGCGAGGCGGCAACGTCGATGTGCGCGGTGGCGTCCGGCGTCATGCGCCCGAACTTACTACCGGTAGGTAACCGAGCGCTAGAGGACCCGGATCGGTTCACCCGCGAGAAACGCGTGGACGTCCTCCACGGCCTCCGTGAAGTACGTGCGGTAGTTCCCCTCGGTCACGTACCCGAGGTGCGGGGTCGCGAGGACGTTGGGCAGCGTGCGCAGCTCGTCGGTCAGCGGCAACGGCTCCACCTCGAACACGTCCAGCCCGGCACCGGCGATCCGCTTCTCCCGCAACACCTCCAGCAACGCGGCGGAATCCACGATCGGCGCGCGCGAGGTGTTGATGAGGAACGCCGACGACTTGAGGCACGCCAGCGCGTCGGCGTCGACCAGGCCGCGGGTGCGGTCGCTCAGCACGAGGTGGATGGACGCGAAGTCGCTCTGCGCCAACAGGTCGTGCAGCCCCGAGGCGAGCCGGACGCCCTCGGGCTCGACGCGGTCGGCGGCGAGGTTGGCGCTCCACGCCACCACGTCCATGCCGAACGCCCGCCCCACCCGCGCGACGGCCTTGCCGAGGTGGCCGAAGCCGAGCAGGCCGAGGGTGCGGCCGGCGAGGTCGACGCCGACGGTGCTCTGCCACGGGCCGCCTGCGTGGAAGGCCTCGTTCTCGACGGTCAGGTGGCGGGCGAGGCCCAGGATCAACGCCCAGGTCAGCTCGGTCGGCGGGGTCTTGGCGCTGCCGGTGCCGCACACCGTGACGCCGTGCGAACGCGCCGCCTCCAGGTCGATCGACGCGTTGCGCATGCCGCTGGTGATCAGCAACCGCAGCCGGGGCAACCGCGCGAACAGAGCGGCGTCGAACGGGGTCCGCTCGCGCATGATCACGACGCACTCGGCGTCGGCCAGCGCGTCGGCCGGGTCGTCCAGGTGCTCGCGCAGCACCGTCACGTCGAGGCCCGACCAGTCGGCGTTCGCGAGCGCCACGCCCTGGTAGTCGTCCAACACCGCACACCGCATGAGCCGATCATGTCAGAGTAGGAGCATGGGAGCCTTCCACCTGGCGCAGGCCAACATCTCGACCGGGCGGTGGGCGTTCGACCACTGGAGGATGCGCGGGTTCACGAGCAGGATCGAGGCGATCAACGACCTGGCGCAGGAGGCTCCCGGGTTCGTGTGGCGGCCGACGTCGGAACGGATGCTCAACGACCTGGTCCGGCTGGGGCTCGACCCGATGCGCGAGGCCTACAACCTCAGCGTGTGGGAGTCGGTGGAGTCGTTGTGGGCCTTCGCTTTCAGCGGTGTGCACCTCGAAGCGCTCAAGCGCACCAGGCAGTGGTTCGAGCCGGGGAGCGCGCTCGACGCGATGTGGTGGATCCCTGCCGGGCACCAGCCCACGACGGAGGAGGGCCTGGCGAAGCTCGACCTGGTCAAGAGCGGCCCGACGCCGGAGGCGTTCACCTTCCGGCGCCGGTTTCCGGCTCCTGACTAGCAGTTCGGGCGGGTCGTCTTCCCGGCGAAGCGGTCGCCCAGCCAGTTCATCGCGTTCGTGCCCCACGCGCTGACGGCCGTGACGTGACCGAGCAGCGGCAGCGGGGTCCACTGCACGTCGGCGCCCAGCGAGCACCACTGCGAGCGCAGCTTCTGCCCGACGCCGAACGGGATCAGCTCGTCCAGCGTGCCGTGGTAGAGGTACACGGGCGCGGCGGGCTTGACCGAGCCGAGCGTGTTCTCCTTCAAACGCTTCTGCCACAACGGGTCCTGGATGACGTTCGGGATCGTCGTCAGCGAGTTCAGGCGCGTGAACGGTGCCACCAAAGCGATCTCGGCGACGCACGCCGCGCGGATCCGGTCGATGACCTGCTTGCCGCGGGCGTTGAGCACCGACGACAGCGGCAGTTCCGGGTAGGCCGCGGCATAACCCGCGGCGGCCGCGAACACCAGGCCGGAGCCCGCGTTGCCGTCGTTGAACTTCGCCACCGCGTTCAGGTCGGCAGGCACACCACCGGCGGCCACGCCGACCACGTTCAGCGAAGGCGCGTAGGACTTCCACTGCTCGGCGGCGGAGGAAGCGGCCTGACCTCCTTGCGAGTAGCCGAAAACGCCGACCGGGGCATCAGCGGACAGGCCGGGGACTCCGCTCGCCGCCCGTGCCACGTCCAGCAGGGCGCGGCCTTCCGAACGGGCCACCGCGTAGGTGTGATCCCCTGGCGTGCCAAGGCCTTCGTAGTCGGTGACCGCGACCGCCCAGCCCTTGAACATGGCCTGCGCGAGGAACGCGATCTCGACCTCGGTGCCGCCCTGCAGCTGCCGCGACGGCGCGCACTGGTCGCCCAGGCCCTGCGTACCCATCGCGTACGCCACGATCGGGCGCGGGCCGTTGTTCCACGGCAGCGGCGACACGAGCACCATGCCGGACACAACGGTGCCCTCGCCCGTCGCGGACGTCGAGCGGTAGCGGATGTCGTAGGCCTTCACGGGCGCCGGGAGCAGTCTGAGCGGCTCCGGGTGCCACGCCACCTCCCTGCTGCTGACCAGTTCGCCCGGCGCCGCCGCCGAAGCAGGCGTGACCAGGGCGAACAACAGGAGAACGGCGGCGAGCACGGCTCGGAGCTGCATCGTTGGACCCCTTTGTGGTAACCGGCGTTACCGCAATGTAGGGCCGAACGTCGCAACGGAGCAATAGCCCGTACGGCTTGATGGATTCAAGCAAGCCCTTGGGCGAAGGTGAACACCCCGTCCGGGTCGTACTTGCGCGCCACCTCGCGCAACCGGGTGAGCGACGAGCCGTAGTAGGCCTGCGCCCAGTCCGGCATCTGCGGGTCGATGTAGTTGACGTACCCGTTGGCGCCGAACATCTTCCCGAGCTCGTCGCGCGCCACGCCCATCGCGCGCCGCGCGTTCGCCTCCCCCGCCTGCAACGACAGCTCGACCTGGATGCTCGCCACGGCGTTCCGGTGCGGGAACGCGGTGGCGGGGCCTCGACCGACGGCGCCGCCCAACCCATCGATCATGTTGTAGGAGTTCGGGGTGTTCTTGAAGATCTCGGCGAGCTTCTGCGGGTCGGTGATCGGCTTCGTCATCATCCGCGACGTGGCGACGTAGCTGCCGCGCGACTGGCTGCCGCCGCCTCCGTTCCACGACGGCTTGCACGTGCCGTCGCCGACCTTGCACCAGGCGAACCGTTCCATCGCGGAGAGGAAGCTCTGCTCGGTCTCGCGCCGGGAGGTCGGCTGCGAGCCGACGCGGCGCACGAGGTCGTCCAGCACCGGCTTGAGGTTCGCAGTGGTGCCGACGAAGCAGCCGCTGACCTCGACGTACGGGTTCGTGCCGCTGCCGGCGCCGAGTGTGGACGTGAGTGCGTCCGGCGCGGCGCCCTGCCAGTCCGGCCAGACGCTGAGCAGCGAGGCCAGCGCCGCCGAGGGGAACACGAGGGTGAACGTCGTCAGGTCGCGCGCGGGCTCGGTGCGGAAGACGAACGACGTGACGATGCCGAAGTTGCCGCCACCACCGCCGCGCAACGCCCAGAACAGGTCGGCGTGCTCGGTGGCCGACACCGTGCGGTGCACACCGTCCGGCGTCACGATCCGCGCGCTGACCAGCCGGTCGCAGGTCAGGCCGAACTGCCTCGCGGTGACCCCGATGCCGCCGCCCAGCGTCAGCCCGGAGATCCCGACGGTCGCGCACGTGCCCGCCGGCATCATGCGTCCCGCGTTCGCCAGTGCGACGTAGAGGTCCATCAGCAGCACGCCGGCGCCGACCTCGGCCGTGCCGTCGGACCGGACGTCGATCCGGTTGAGACCGCGCACGTCCACGACCAGCGCACCGTCCGCCGTGGAGTACCCGGGATAGCTGTGGCCGCCGCACCGAGCGGTGATCCGGGTGCGCTCGGCGCGGGCGATCTCGACGCACCGCTGAACGTCCGCAGGTGACGCGACTCGGGCGATCGCGCTCGGACGCTGGGCGTCGTACTGCGTGAAGTAGCCGAGCTTGGCGTCCCCGTAGGCGGCGTCACCCGGCCTGATCAGCTGGACGTCCGTTGTGGACCGGCCGACCAGTGCCGACACGGCTCCGAGCGCGGCCGTCTGCAGAAGTGCCCTGCGTCGCAACATGCTCCGAAACGTAGGAGTCGGACAAACCGGGGCACAACGGATCAAGGAACCGGGACGGATCCCGTTACGGGTTCACGGCCAGGAACAGGAATGCCGCGAGCAGCACCAGGTGCACGCCACCCTGCAGGCGCGTCGCCCGCCCCGGCACCACCGTCAGCACGCTGACCAGGACCGTGAGCAGCAGCAGGATCATCTGCGTCGACCCGAGCCCCAGCATCAGCGGACCGTCCAGCCAGATGGTCGCTAGCGCGATCGTCGGGATCGTCAGGCCGATGCTCGCGATCGCCGAGCCGTAGCCGAGGTTGATGCTGGTCTGGATCCTGTCGCGCAGCGCGGCGCGGGCGGCGGCGATCGTCTCGGGCAGCAGCACCAGCAACGCGATGACGACACCGACGAACGACTGCGGGAAGCCTGCGGCCTTCACGCCAGCCTCGATCGCGGGCGACTCGATCTTCGCGAGACCGACGACGGCGACCAGTGCGACGAGCAGGAACGCCAGCGAGGTGAGCGCGGCCTTGCCGGACGGCGCGTCGGCGTGCTCGTCGGCCTCGATCACGCCGTCCTCGTCGACGGGGAGGAAGAAGTCGCGGTGCCGGACGGTCTGGGTGAAGACGAACATCGCGTACAGGCCGAGGGACGCGAAGGCGGCGAACGCGAGCTGCGGGCCGGAGAACTCCGGGCCGGGCGTGGACGTGGTGAACGTCGGCAGGACCAGGGTCAGGGTCGCGAGCGTCATGACCGTCGCGAGCGCGCCGCCGCTGCCCTCGGCGTTGAACAGGATCGTGTGGTGCTTCATGGCACCGAGCAGCAACGCGATGCCGATGATGCCGTTCGTGGTGATCATGACCGCGGCGAACACCGTGTCGCGGGCCAGTGAGGACGCCTCCGGGCCGCCGGACACGATCAGCGTCACGATCAGCGCGACCTCGATGATCGTCACCGCGACCGCGAGGACCAGTGACCCGAACGGCTCCCCCACCCTGAGCGCGACCACCTCCGCGTGGTGCACGGCGGCGAGGACGGTCGCGGCGAGGACCACGGCGACGATCGCGACGAACACGCCCCCGAGGTCGCGGCCCCAGAAGAGGGCGAGCAGGACCACGCCGAGCACGGGGGTGATGGTCGTCCAGTGGAGCAGCGGGAAGCGGGGGGCGGCGGCCATGATCCAACCCTCGCATACCGGGCGCACTCTCCGCCATTCGGCGCAGCACTGGTTTCGACCACAAGAAAATGTGGAGCGGAGCGCCCCTGCCGCGCCCCGCTCCACATTTCCTGGATGGTGCCGTGTTCGATTCCTAGAAATCGAAGAGGGCACCCGTGTGCGCCAGCATGACGCACGAGTTCGGGTAGGTGTGCACCTCGTTCACGGGCTCACCGCGCCAGAAACCGAACATCGCCACCTCGACCGGGGCGTAGTGGAACGTGCACGCCCTGTCGTCGGCCTGCATGGTGCGCAGGTCGGTGCCCGCGGAGGTCAGCGTCGCGCAGGCGAGGGCCCTGCGCGGGTGCTGGTCACCTCGTTCGCAGGTCAGGACGGTCGCCTTGAAGGCGCCGCCGTCGAACTCCGAGTACTGGGTGGTGAGAACGAGCGCGGTGGTACCGCGTGCCGCCGGAGCGGCCTGCGCGGTGCCGGCGAAGGCGAAAAGCGACACGAACAGAGCAACGAACGCACAAATGCGGCCGGACATGAAAGCGGTCCTCCTGAGACCTCACAAAAACGGGCCGGTTCTCGGCCGCCGCAGATGTTGCCACCCGGAATCGAGTGAGCGAAAGGGGCCAGGAACTGTTCACCGATCACATTTCCACGCCCCTCCGAAAGTATGGTTGGGCCGAACGGATGTGTCGCGGGACACGTTCGTCGCGACACAGCTGCCGACGGACTGTTACGGGTTGCTGACAGACGAGGTTGCGCTCGGACGTATTATTCGAATCATGTCCAAGACCTCCAGACGCGTCGTGTTCGGCGTGCTCCTGATCGTCACACTCGTGGTTTCCACCGGCGGCGCGCTGGGTTACCTGGGCAGATTGACGCTCGTGTTCGACCGCCATCCGGGAAAGTCGCTCGCGATAATCGAGGAAGTGCCGGGACCGCCGGACGGGCCGAAGTGCGCGATCGACGCGCGCTACTTCGACGAGGAGCCGCGAGGCCTGCGACCCGAGGTACTGCAGGCGTGGCTGAAGCTGCGCCAGAAGGCCTCTGAGCAGGGCATCACGCTGTGCCTGAACGACGGCAAGCGGAGCCGTCAGCAACAACAGGCGGAGTTCGACGAGGCCGTCGAGAAGTTCGGGACCGAAGAACTCGCGTCGAAGTACGTGCTGAACCCGCCGGACCGTTCGATGCACGTGATCGGATTCGCGATCGACGTGCAGCCGATCGAATCCGCGAAATGGGTCGAGAAAAACGGCAACACCCTCGGCTGGTGCCGCCGTTACGAAAACGAGCAGTGGCATTTCGAGTACAGCTCCGGCTATCTCACCGGAGGGTGCCCCGCCCTGATCCCCAGCGCGACGGGCAGCTGACCCCTCGCGCAAAGGTCTAGACGCTTGGCGTGCGCGCGGGGTTGCGCGGTCATAATCTGACAAGCCCAGTTACCAGATCGGGGGACCCCGGTGGCCCGTGCCTACGGCGGCATCTCACCCGAGCAGCGCAGGGCAGAGCGCCGGGCGAAGCTGCTCCAGGCGGGCCTGCGGCTGTTCACGAGCACCGGGTTCGCGGCCACGAGGATCTCGGAGCTGTGCACCGAGGCCGGCGTCTCCACGCGCAACTTCTACGAGGAGTTCGCGACCAAGGAAGACCTGCTGCGCGAGTTGCACGACCTGATCAACGCCACGGCGTTCGCGCGGGTCCGCGAGGCGCTGAACGGGCTGGAGACGGCCGACCTCGGCACCAGGATCACGACGCTCGTCGACGCGTTCATCAGCAGCGTCACGGCCGACCCCCGCGCACCGCGCCTGAACTACGTCGAGGCAGTCGGCGTGAACGCGGAGATCGAGCAGCAGCACGTGCGCTGGGTGAACACGTGGGCGGAGTTCATCGAGTCGGAGGCGCTCAGGGCCGCGGAGACGGGCGCGGCGCCGCGCAGGTCGTACCGGCTGACGGCGATCGCGCTGGTGGGGGCCATCACCGGCCTGCTGCGGGAGTGGCAGGCGCACGAGCCGCCGCTCGCGGCCGACGAGATCGCCGCGGAGATCCGCGAGCTGGTGTTGGCGGCCATCACTCGCCCGTAAGGGTGTTCGGCACCGAAAGAGCCATCACGGGACCGGTGTCCCTCGTACGGTGCTGGAATGGTCGAAATCCCCGCGGCGCTCGAACAGCTCGCGGCCGAACGCGGCCTCGGGCCGTGCGACCACAGGTTCCGCCGGCGCGTCACGGTCTTCACGGTGCTCGGCGTGTTCGCTGCGGCCGGGGTGGTGCTCCTGCTGCTGATGCTCAGCGCGGCACCGGTCGTGGTCGTGGCCCTGCCGATCTGGATCGCCTGGCTGCTGCTGCAACGGCGCCGCGGCGGCGGCCTCTACCTGTTCACCGGCGGGTTCGTCGTGGTGCGCGGGTGGACGGTGCCCCAGGTGGTGACGTGGGACCAGGTCGAGGAGATCCGCCGCGAGGGCATGGTGCTGACGGCGTTCCAGGTGCCCGTCTCGGAGTCCAACGACTACCACGTGGAGCTGAAGGGCCGCGTCATGTCCGTGACGCTGGACAGCACCTACGAGGACTTCCAGAAGGCGGCGACGATCATGCGTTCACGCGTGCGGCGCACCAAGACTCAGTGAACCGACCGGCCGCCGCTGCCCGTATCACCCGTTGTGAGCCGATTCGCCGTTCTCGCGCTGCTCGTGTGCCTGGGTGCCTGCTCCTCCCCTCCGGAGGAGACAGCCTCGCCGGCCGAACTGGAGGCCGCTGCCGGTCCGGTCGCGGGACCCACTCGGATCCTGCCGGGAGACATCGCGAAACTGCAGGTCGAGGAGTCGCCCGCGGTCGGCGCGGTGGTCGCCGACCGCGAGCACTACACCCTCTACTTCACCACTCAGGACGGCCCGTCGAAGCCCACGTGCCTCGAACCGGAGTGCACGCTCGTGTGGCCGCCGCTGCTCGCGAAGGGCGGCCAGATCGAGGCACCGGGCATCGACCCGGCGCTGCTCGGCACCACGAAGCGCCCGGACGGCCTGGAGCAGGTGACGATCGCCGGGAAGCCCGTCCACCGGTACGTCGACGACGAGCAGGCGGGCGACACGACGGGGCACGGCGTGGACGACAAGTGGTTCGCCATCTCCCCCACCGGGGCGAAGGCCACTCGCTAGAGCAGGCGACCGCACGGCGTAACGCCCGGACCACACAACGGAACCGGCGGCCCGGAAGGGTTGCCGGTTTGTCGCGTTCGGGTTACTCGAACGATTCGTTTGTACCGGAAATCCTGAAACCGGTTCCGCGCGGAACCGGTTTCAGGTATCAACTGTGAGAGCGCTCCCATAGACGCTGCCGCCGCACGAGCCCTCTCGGAGACCACATGGATCGCGACGACGTGCCCTACCTCGACGCCACGCTGCCCACCGCAGAGCGGGTCGCCGACCTCCTCGGCCGCATGACGCTGGCCGAGAAGGTGGGTCAGATGATGCAGCTGGACTCGCGGGAGGACCTGGACGACCACGTGCTGCGCAAGCACGTCGGCTCGATCCTGCACACCTCGCCCGAACGAGTGCTGCGCGCGCAAGACCTCACCACGCAGACACGCCTGCGCGTGCCGTTGCTGATCGCCGAGGACTGCATCCACGGCCACTCGTTCTACGAGGGCTCCACGATCTTCCCGACGCAGCTCGGCATGGCGGCGTCCTGGGACCCGGAACTCGTCGAGCAGGTCGCCCGCGTGACCGCCGTCGAGGCCGCCGCGACCGGCGTGCACTGGACGTTCTCGCCGGTCCTGTGCATCTCGCGCGACCTGCGGTGGGGCCGCGTGGACGAGACGTTCGGCGAGGACCCCGTGCTGATCGGCGAACTCGCGGCCGCCATGGTCCGCGGCTACCAGGGCGACGGCCTCACCGACGAGACGGCGATCCTCGCGACCGCGAAGCACTTCGCCGGCTACTCGGAGACCCAGGGCGGCCGGGACGCGAGCGAGGCGGACCTGTCGCGCCGCAAGCTGCGCTCGTGGTTCCTGCCGCCGTTCGAGAAGGTCGCCCGCGAGGGCTGCGCGACGTTCATGCTCGGCTACCAGTCGACCGACGGCGTGCCGATCACGGTCAACTCGTGGCTGCTCGACGAGGTCCTGCGCGGCGAGTGGGGCTACCAGGGCACGCTCATCACGGACTGGGACAACGTCGGCCGCATGGTCTGGGAGCAGAAGCTGCAGCCCGACTACATGCACGCCGCCGCGGCCGCCGTGAAGGCCGGCAACGACATGATCATGACGACCCCGCAGTTCTTCGACGGCGCGCTGCAGGCCGTCGAGGAGGGTCTGCTCGCCGAGTCGGACCTCGACCGCGCGGTCACCCGCATCCTCACGCTGAAGTTCGACCTGGGCCTCTTCGAGAACCCCCGCAGGCCCGACGCCGAACGCCAGCGCGTGATGATCAACCACGACGACCACGTGGCGCTGAACCTGCAGGTCGCGCGCCGTTCGCTGGTGCTGCTGCGCAACGACGGCGTGCTGCCGTTCGCCCAGGGCAAGGGCAAGATCGCGGTCGTCGGACCGCTCGCGGACGACGCGCAGACGCAGCTCGGCGACTGGGCGGGCTCGTCCGGTCAAGCCGACTGGCTGCCCAACGGCCACCCGCGCGAGATGATCACGACCGTCCTGGACGGCCTGCGCGAGCTGTCGTCGCAGGAGGTCACCTACGCCCGCGGCGCAGACATCCTGACGCTGGAGCCGGACCCCGAGGGCGACACGTTCCCGGACGGCCAGCCGCGGCCGCCGATCGTCGTGCCGTGCGCGCCGGACGCGAACCTGATCGCCGAGGCCGTCGCGGCGGCGCAGGACGCCGACTTCGTGGTCGCCGTCGTCGGTGACCAGATCGAACTGGTCGGCGAGGGCCGCTCCACCGCCACGCTGGACCTGATCGGCGGCCAGATCGCCCTGCTGGACGCGCTGGCCGGGACCGGCAAGCCGCTGGTCGTGGTGCTGCTCGCGTCGAAGCCGCTGGTGCTGCCCGCCTCCGCCCGCAACGCCGCCGCGCTGCTGTGGGTCGCGAACCCCGGCATGCAGGGCGGTCGCGCGATCGCCGAGGTGCTGCACGGGCTCGTCGAGCCCAGCGGACGCCTGCCGATCTCGTTCGCCGCGCACGCCGGCCAGCAGCCGACGTACTACAACCAGATCCGCGGCCAGCACGGCACGCGCTACGCCGATCTGACGCAGGACCCGGCGTTCGCGTTCGGCGAGGGCCTGTCGTACACGACGGTCGAGTACGGCGACCTGCACGTGGAGACGGCGGTGCTGCGCCCGGACGAGACGGTCAGGGCGTCGATCACGCTGTCCAACACCGGTTCGCGGCCCTCCCGCGAGACCGTGCAGGTCTACGTCAGCGACGCCGTCACGTCGGTGAGCTGGGCGGACAAGGAGCTGAAGACGTTCAAGCAGGTCGACGTGGCGCCCGGCGAGACCGTGCGGGTCTCGCTCGAACTGCCGGTGTCGGACTGCACGATCGTCGACGCGGCCGGGGTGCGCGTGGTGGAGCCCGGCGAGTTCGTCCTGCTCGTGGGTCCGAGCTCGAAGGACCTGCGCCGGGCCGAGTTCACCGTAAAGCCGCTGAGTTGAAGGGACCGGGGGCGATCGTGAGGTAGCGGGGAGGGATCTCCACCGCCTTCGTGATCGCCTTCTTCACCGCCGGGACGAGGTCCGCGTCGACCAGAGCGACAGCGGGCCTTCCCGGTGGGTCGACCAGCATGCTCGCACCGCGTGCGCCGGCTTTCAGGGCGGCTTCGACCACCGCGTCCTGCTCGGGATCCGGGTTCTGGGCGCGGTGGTACGCCGTCAGCTCCGCCCCGAGGTCGTTCGAACTCGGGTTGTACGGCCGTACTTCCTGCGGCTCCTCGCGCCTGATCCTCGTGTCGACCACCAGCAGCCGCCGGCCGGGCAGGTCGAGTGGTTCGGGGTCCGTTGCGATCTCGCCGAGCGCGAGTGCGACGGCCGCGTTGAGGGCCTCGCTCGCGGACAGACCGCTGCCGTGCGGCAGGTCCACGCTGCACATCAACGTGGCACCGCCCCTAGCCCGCACACCCCGTGCCCACGCCGGAACGTCGTCCGACGGCAGCACGGCGCGTTCGGCGGGGCGGTTCACCGACACGAGTTCGAGGACGCCGTCGTCGCGCAGGTCTCCCGCGACGATCGCGCCCCACTTGGCGGGGACCCTGACGGCGCCGCCCAGCAGGTTCAGCACGCCGGGCGCGTACCAGACACCCTGCGCAGGCCTGCCGAACGTGCGCCGGAACGCGTGCGGCACGAGCCTGAGCTCCGGCGCGAGCTCAGGCCTGTCCGCGAGGTCGATCACGACTTCCGGGCCAGGAGCCGGTAGGCGTTGCCGTTGCCCGTGCGGGCCGCGACGAACCGGTTCACGGTCTGGTCCAGCGCCAGCGCGACGAAGAACGCCGGAATGCCGAGCGACCACACCAGGAAGCTCCTCGTCCTGCGCAGCCTGACCTTCTCCGGACGCCACGGCGCGGGCGTGCGCGGCGCCTTGTTCCCCAGCCACAGCAACAACGCGAGGGTGAAGTCGTTGCAGAGGTGGGCTTCCTTGCGCTCGGTGGCCACCGTGGTCAGGCCTCGGTCGGCGAGCGCGTGCTCCAGGTTGCCGATCGGCATCATGTGCTGGTGCTGCGGCTGGAACCACGGCATCCAGTACTGGCCGAACAACCGTCCGAGCCGCCATTCCGGGTCGGGCAGCTCGATCAGCAGGTAACCGCCCTGCGGCAGCACGTCCGCCGCGATGTCGAGCTCCTCCCACGGGTCGCGCACGTGTTCCAGGTAGTGGTGCATGCTGATCACGTCGTACTGGCCCTTGAGCTCGCCCGCGAAGTCCTTGAAGCTGCCCCGGTACGAGTTCTGGATCCGCCCGAGCCGTGCCGCGTCCTCGATGGCCGCGCCCTGGTCCAGGCCGTCGAACGTCGTCTGCGGCAGCACTTCCTTGGCTCCCAGGCAGAAGTGCGCGTGCCCGGAGCCGACGTCGAGCCAGCGCTCGGGCTTCGTGAACGGCTCGACCATGCGCGCCCGGCCGTAGTACGGGTCGGTCTTCCCGGAGAACACCGCCTCCGCCGAGGTCTCGCCGAGGCCGTCGTAGAAGTCGCGGTAGTAGAAGCCGAGGCCTTCCTCGGTCAGCCGCGGGTTCTGCCAGACGTGTCCACATCGGACACATCGGTCCATCGTGAACGTGCCGGGCTTGCGCTGCACCAGGTCCGTCGCGGTGACCCAGCGGCGCAGGTCGGTGCTCCCGCACGACGGGCAGTTGTCGCGCGGAGCCTCGTGGAAGTTCTTGTCGCGGTTCTGCTCGTACCAGGGCCCGGCCTGCCTGAGGTGCTCTGCCTGCCGCTTCTCGGCGGTGGACTTCTTGCCGCCGGACGTCTTGAACCACAGGTAGGGGGTGCGCAGCACGCGCGGCACCCAGAGATCACGCGGCTTCAGCGGCGTTCCGGCGAACACCAGGACCGGGTGCGCCCAGTACGCGGCGAGCGCGACGAGTCCCCACTGCCAATTGGTGATCAGGGCACCGGCGACCGCCGCGTACCCGATGACCGAGCCCGCGATCCACAGCGACGGCCGCTTCCCGATCTGCCGCAACGTCGCCGCGCGGTACCCGAGGTCGTACGGCCCGGCCTTCAACCCCGGCGCGACCGCGATGTCGACCGTCGCGTGCACGTGGTCCTTGACCCGCCGCACGTACGCCACGAACTCGGTCGGGTCGTCGGGGTTCACCTCCTCGGCGTACTTCTCCCGCACGAGAACGGCCTGCGACGCGCTGACGCCGCGCGCCCACTGGTCGTCGCGGTACTTCCCGGGGTCGACCGCGCCGAGCAGGTCCAGCGCGGCCACCGTCGGCAGGTCGCGCGGGACCAGGTCGACCAGGTCCGCGTCGGTCTCCCACGATCCCTCCGGACGGACCCCGGTGGCGGTGAGGAGCGAGTGCTCACCCACTCCCGAAGGGAGCACTCGCAGCTTGGACGCGCGGGACCGCAGGCGCAGGACGTCGAGGACGACGACGAGCACCACCAGCACGGTGAGGATCACCCTGCCACCACCTTTTCCAGTCGGTCGGCCGCGGCCGCTGCGCCGCCCGCCGCCAAGAACGATGTGCGCACCCGCTCCGCGGCGGCCGCGTACTCCGGCTCGTCCAGCACGGATTCCAGTGCGCTCCTGATGTCCGCCGCCCGTGCCCGCGAGTAGGTCAGGCGCACGCCGGCGCCGGCCTCCACGACCTGGGCGGCGACGGTCGGCTGGTCGTCGCGGATCGGCGCCACGACCAGCGGCAGACCATGTGCCAGTGCCTCGCACACCGTGTTGTGCCCGCCGTGCGTGACGACGGCGTCCAGGTGCGGCATGAGCGCGAGCTGCGGCACGGACGGGAGGACGAGGACGTTGGGAGGCGCGGGACGGGGCTCGCCGACCACGACGACGCGGACGGGCAGGTCGGCGACCGCTTCCAGGGCCTGGCTGAGGAAACGTTCGCCGGCAGGGCCGTTGAGGGTGCCCAGGGAGACGAGAACGACCCGCTTCTCGTCCTTGACCAACCACTCCCACGGGAACACACCACGTTCCACCCGGTGCGCCAGCGCCGGTCCCACGAAGGCCACCTCCTCGCCGAACTCCCCCGCCACCAGCGCCGCCGAGCTGTACACCAGCACCAGCCGCTCGGAGAACCTGATGTCCCCACCGGCGAAGTCGTGCAACAGGTCCCGCACCCACGCGTCGACCTTCGGCATCGTCCTCAGTGGATTCACCAGCTCGGCCGACGTCGACGCCGACGTCACCCACGGCAGTCCGGCCTCACGCGCCACCACCGGTCCGGCCAGGGCCTGCTGGTCCGCGACCACCACGTCCGGACCGAACCGCGCGACCGCGTCCGTCACCCCTGGCACCATCGCGTGGCCCAGCGGGATCAGGAACTCCTCCCAGAAGAACTTCAACACCGCCATCCCGCGCAACGCGAGCCACCGCTCCCGCTTCGCGCGGATGTCGGCCTCCAGGTCGTCGTCGATCGCCGGGAAGATCCTCGCGTTGTCCGGCAACAGGGGCGCGAGCGTGCCGGGGTGCCCGACCCACGCGACGTCGTGCCCGCGCGCCAACAGCTCGCCGCCCACCGAGGCGGTCGGGTTGACGTGGCCTGTCAGAGGCGGCACGACGAACAGGAACCGGCTCATGACGGCAACCAGTCGAAGAGCACGTCCAGCAGTTCGGCCGTGGCCTCGCGCAGCACCGTGTGCCCCAGCCCGGAGACGACGTGCAGCCGGCACGACGGGATGCGTTCGCGCAGTTCGGCGGCGGCTCCGATCAGTTCAGACTCGGCGCCGTAGACCCCGAGCACCGGGCACCGCACCTCGCTCAGGTCGAGCTTCGCGCCGGACCCGAGGTCGTCGATCAACGTCGTGCCGTTGAGCAACGCGTTGGCGTTCACGGCGAGCTTCGCGATCTTGCGCTGACCCAGCGCCATCAGCTGGTCCTGCGTGCGGTCGAACTCCAGGCCCAGTGCCGCGACCGTCAGCGTGTTCGTGATGTCCTCGAACCATGCGTCTCCGACGACCCCGCCGACCGCGGACTCGACCAGCACGACACCGCCGACGCGGTCGGGTGCCTGGACGGCCGCGTGCATCGCGACGACACCGCCGTAGCTGTTGCCCAGCAGGTAGACCGGCTCGGTCACGCCGATCTCGTCCAGCACGGCGACCAGGTCCTCGGCGCTCTCCTCCGGTGTGTATCCGGAAGGAGGCCGTTCGGACAGGCCGTGCCCGCGCAGGTCGAACAGCACCGTGCCGAATCCGGCCTGGGCCAGCGGCGCGGCGAGCGTGTAGTAGAAGCTGGACAGGTTGTCCATCACCAGGCCGTGCACGAACACCACCGTCGGCCCGTCTTCTGGCCCGAGCCGCTGCACGTGGAAGCGCAGCCCTCGGGCGTGGACGTCAGACACGAGCCGTGATGTGGTCGACGAGCCGGCCGACGGACATCGCCATGATCTCGTCGATGTCCATGTCCGCCAGGAAGGCCACGAGGTCGACGCCGTAGTGCGCGTTGAGCTTGTCGGCCAGCGCGACGAACTCGATCGACTCCAGGCCCAGGTCGTCGCTGAACGTGGTGTCGCGGGTGATCTCCACGCCCAGCAGGAAGTCCTGCCCGACCACCTCCGTGATCAGCTTCGCGACCTGCTGCAGCACCTCGTCCATCAGATCTCCGTTCGCACGCGGGCCGCGGCTCGCCCTTGGTCGCTCGTCACTTCGATGCGCGGGACGGCGAAGGCCCCGCGCACCCGTCCGTCGGCGTTCACGGTCAGCTCCGACGGGTAGACCGGTCCCGCTCCGCGACCCCACAACCACGTGCGCACGGCGTCCTTCACCGCGATCACGCGCAACAGCCAGTCGCGTTGGGCGGGCACGTCCAGATCGCCGTAGTGCAGGCGTTCGGCGGAGTTCAGGTAGCGGCGCATGATCAGGTCACGCGTGGCGCTGTCCGACCAGTTCTCGGCGACCCGCAGCCACTCACCGTCCTGAGTGGACAGGATCTCGGTGCCGGGCCTGAGCTTCACCTGCCAGATCCGGTCGTCCGTGGTGAAGCGGCGGGTGGTCCAGCCGGTGATGCGGCACCACAGCACGCCGTTCACGGTCAGCTCGGCGTCCGCGACCATCGTCTGGTCGGTGACCTCGCGGATCCACGCGGTGCAGCCGACGTCCCCGGTGGGCACCGGTCCGTGGAACGTCACCTGCTCGATCCCGGTCGGCAGCACCGTCTGGTCCACCGTGCGGCAGACCTGCATCCAGTGCCCGATCAGCTGTCCTGCGCTGTCCAGCAACGCTCCCGGCGCGGGCAACGGCGTCAGCACACCCGCGATCCCGTTGTCCGCCAGGCAGTCGATCCTCGTGACGCCCGCGAACGCCGGTCCGTGGAACATCCAGTTGTCGCGGTACAGCTCGGCGGCGCTCACCGGTGCCTCGCGGACACCTTCGAGTTCCTTGCCGACGGGCTGCGGTGCCTGCGGCGTCATCAGCACGACGCCCTCGGCGTAGTCGCCGACCCGGACGGTGACGCGGTCAGGGGCTTCCACGCGGGCGGAGATCTTCACGGTCGTCGCGGGCAGCGCTGTGAGCCATCGCTTGGCCCTGACCTGCGCGAACCCGTGCACGGTGCCGCCGGTGAGCCGACGCGCGGCGTCCGCGAACACCTCCAGCAGACCGGTGGCGGGCACGATCGGGAACCCGTCCGCGAGGTCGGACCAGCCGGGCGCCTGCGGGAAGACCGAGTGGTCGACCAGTTCCGGCATGGTCCGCAGCGAGAACTCGCGGGTGAACCCGGCCTCGTTCGGCCGGAGGGCGCTGACGACCTCGCGGGCGACGGCGTTGGTGTGGGCGACGAGTTTGTTGACCGCCGCGGACATCGGGCTGTCGTCCGCCACCAGCACGGGTTCGGCGCCGAGCGGCTCGACCGTGATCTTCGGCGTGCCGAGCCGGAGCTTGACCTTGTGGGCGGTGCCGCGCTTGAGCCCGAACGCCCACAACGCCTCCGGCGCGATGTCGGCATTCACGGCGATGTGCGGCCTGCCCGACAGCGTGTCCCCGACGAAGCCGGGCAGGCTGCCCTGTCCGATCTGGACGAACGCGCGGAACCCGTTGCCGTGCAGGCGTTCGAGCAGCGGCCGGAACCGGACGGGTTCGACCAGGTGGCGCAGGACCAGCTCGCGGACGTCCTCGGCGGCCATGGGTTCGAGGGAGTTCGCCGACCACACCGGGATGTCCGACGCTCGGACCGGCAGCCGGTCGAGCATCTCCCTGGCCTGCCCCAGGTACGGCGCGAGGGCCGGGGTGTGAAAACCGGTGCGGAACGGCATCAGTTGCGCCATCACGCCGTTGGCCTTCAACGTGCCGAGAACCTCTTCGAGGCGGTCGATCGGGCCGCAGATCACCGACTGGTGCGGGCAGTTGTCGTGGCTGATCGTCACGCCGTCGACGAGGTGCGGCTCGGCGGTGTCGGCCGAGCACCCCAGTGCGGCGTAGGCGATGTCGACCACGGCCACCGCGCCGGGCCCGAGTGCCGCGACGAACTCGTCGATCGTCGGGTAGATGCCGCCGACGACCATCGCGGTCCACTCGCCCATGCTGTGCCCGGCCAGCGCTCCCGGCGTGATGCCGAGCGCCATCAGTTCGCGGGCTTCCTCACGACCGTCCTGCAGCAGGCTGACGGCGTGGTCGACGACGTCACCGCTGAACTCGCGTTCGAAGCCGGGGAACACGAACGCGACCTGGTCGGTGCTGCTCAGCAGCGGCTGCGGGCTGAACCAGATGTCGTGGCGGCCCGGCCACGCCTTGCCCTGGGCCAGCACGCGTTCGGCGAGCTTGATCTTGCGGTCGTCCGGGTTGCCGATGGCGAGCCGGAACGCCCTGTCCGCGCTGGAGGTCCGGCGTTCCTTCAGCGCCGCGGCCAGTTCCTCCGCGGTGTCGGCGGCGAACGTCATCACCGGCTTGCGCGGCTTGGCGATGGTGTGGCCGTCGAGCACAGCGTGGGCGTTGATCCCGCCGAACCCGAACGCGTTGACGACCGCGCGATGCCGTCCGGTCCACTCGCGAGCACTCGTCACGGGCGTGAACCTGGTGCCGGCCAAGCTGCTGTGCGGGTTCTCGACGTGCAGGGTCGGCGGAAGCGTGTTGTGGTGCAGTGCGAGCGCGGCCTTGATCAGCCCGGCCATGCCGGCGGCGGGCATGGCGTGGCCGATCATCGACTTGACCGTGCCGATGCCGATCTCGTCACCCTCCCCGCCGAACGCGCTGATCATGGTCTGCAGCTCGGCGGCGTCCCCTGCGGGCGTGGCGGTGCCGTGCGCCTCGATCAGCCCCGGCCCGTGGGTGCGGGGATCGAGGTCCGCGTCGGCCCAGGCCCGTTGCACGGCGAGGAGTTGGCCGTCGGGGTTCGGGGTCATCATGCTGGTCGAACGGCCGTCGCTCGCCGTGCCGATGCCGCGGATCACCGCGTAGACGCGTTCGTCCGTGACGTCTTCCAGCCGCTTGAGCACGACCATTCCGACGCCCTCGGACAGCAGCGTTCCGTCGGCTGACGCGTCGAACGGCCGGATCTGCTCCGTCGCACTCAACGCCCTGAGCTGCGTGAACACGCTCCACAGCGTCGGGTGGTGGCAGACGTGGACGGCCCCGGCGAGCATGGCGTCCGCGCGACCCTCCTGGAGTTCGCGGACGGCGTGCTCAACGGCGACCAGCCCGGACGCGCAGGCCGCGTCCACCGTGTACGCGGTGCCCTTGAGGTCGAACCGGTTGGCGATGCGCGACGCCGCCAGGTTCGGCACGAGCCCGATCGAGGCCTCGGGCTGCTCCGGCCCGAGCCGGTCCCGGATGGCCTGCCGGACGGTGGCGAGTTCGGTGCCGGCGAGGTTCGGGAAGAGGTCCTTGACCACGGACACGACCTCGTCGGCGAGCCTGACCTTCTGGTCGAGCCGCGCGCAGCCGGGCGTCAGATAACCACCACGTCCGACGACGACACCGACGCGTTCCCGTGACGGCAAGCTGGACTCACCGCCGGCGTCCGCGATGGCCTCGGCGGCCGTGGCGAGCGCGAGCAGCTGGTCGGGCTCAGCGCCGTCCACAGTGGACGGCATGATGCCGAACCTGGTCGGGTCGAACTCGGCCAGGTCGTCGACGAACCCGCCCCGGCGGCAGTAGAACCGGTCACCGGTCCTGCTGTCCTGGTCGTAGTAGGTGGCCGGGTCCCAGCGGCCGGGCGGGATCTGACCGATCGCGTCGACACCACCGGCGATGTTGCGCCAGAACGTCGCCGCGTCGGGGGCACCGGGGAAGACGGCGCCGATCCCGACGATCGCTATGCCTCCCATCGGTAGACCACCTGCACGTCCCTGCCGTTCGCGATCTCGTCCATCAGCGCGTCCACGCCCTGCTGCGGCTCGATCAGCGGGATGCCGCGCCGCGCGTACTCGCCGGCCAGCCCGACCGCCATGCCGGCACCGGCCCAGGGACCCCAGTCGACGGCGACGACCCGTCGCTGCCCGCCCCAGAACCGCGCCATCCGGTCGAGCGCGTCGTTGGCGGCCGAGTAGTCGGCCTGCCCGCGGTTGCCGAACACGCCGCTCACGCTGCCGAACAGCACGAGGAACCCGTCCGAGAACGCCTTGGCGCCGTTCACCTTCGTCGCCCACACCCGGTCGAACGACTCCTGGGTCTTGGCCTCGATCAGCTTGTCGTCCAGCACACCCGCGCCGTGAACGACACCGTCGAGCCTGCCGAAACGCGCTTTGATGTCGTCGACCACCCTGCCGACGGCCTCGGCGTCGGTGACGTCGCACTCGTGGTACCGCACGCTGGAAGCCTTGGCCCGCAACCGTTCCAGCGTGCCCCGCACCTCGCGCTCGGCCAGCACCCTGCGCGCCTTGGCAGGAACGTCGTCGGTCTCCCCCAGCTCGAACAACGCCTTCACGAGCGCGGGCTCGGTCGTGGCGTGGCCGAGCCGGTGGTCCTCCTGCGCGATCGGCGTGCGGCCGATCAGCTCGATGTGGCACCCGGTCCGTTCGGCGAGCTCCGCGGCCGCGAGCGCCGTGATGCCGCGCGCACCACCGGTCAGCAGCACCACGCTGTCGGCGTCGAGGTCGAGCGACGCGGGTTCGAGGTTCTCCGGGACCGCCTCGATGACCTGCCGCCGGCCGGCCTGGTACCCGACGACCGCCGGTCCGGGCCCGATCTCGGCGAGCAGCGCGGTGGCGATGTCGCGGTGGCTCTCCTTGGGGTTCACGTCGACCGAGCGCACGACGAGATCCGGGTATTCGAGCGCGGCCGTGCGGACCAGGCCGTGCAGGCCGATGTCCTCGGGCAACTCGTCGGGCTGGTGGTCGAAGCCGAACGTGCCGCCGCCCGTGGTCACCACCACGAGCGCGACGCCGTTGGTCACGCACGCCTTGACCTCGCTGAACGCCTCCGGCAGCCGGGCGCCGAGCCTCACGACGACGTCGATACACGTGAGGTCCGAGGGGAACGCCGGTTCGATGCGCGGGCGGGCGGTGTGGCGTTCGAGGAGGTCGGCGAGTTCGAGGCCGATGCCGTTGTCGTCGATGATCAGGACGGTCTTGCCGGTGAGGTCGGTGGGGGCGGCGGGTTCCGCGGCGACGACCTGCGGCACCAGCCTGACCAGCCGGCCTTGACCGGTCTCGATGGCTTTCGGCGCGTCCGCGACAAGTGCGGGTGCCTCCCCGAACCAGGCGACGATCCCGTCGATGGTCTTCAGCTGCGCGAGTTCGTCGACCGACCCGGCAGCACCCAGCTCCGCCGCCAGCTCACCCACGATCTCCGTGCGCTTGATCGAGTCGATCGACAGGTCCGCTTCCAGGTCCAGCCCCGGTTGCAGCATCTCCACCGGGTAGCCCGTGCGGGTGCTGATCGTCTGCAACACGACAGCCCGCACGTCCTTGCCCACCGGCGCGGCCACCGGTGCGGAACCGAACCAGCCGACAATCCCCTCGATCGTCTTGAGCTGCGCCAGCTCGTCCACCGACCCGGCGGCACCCAGCTCGGCCACCAGCTCGCCAACGATCTCGGTGCGCTTGATCGAGTCGATCGACAGGTCCGCTTCCAGGTCCAGCCCCGGTTGGAGCATCTCCACCGGATAACCCGTGCGGGTGCTGATCGTCCGCAGCACGACCGCGCCCACGTCCTCCTGCACCTTGACCACGGCCACCGGCTCCGCCACGACGACGGGCTGGTCGATCACCTGCGGAAGGGGCGCGGCGGGCGCGGTGCCGAGGTAGCTCAGCAGCACGTCCCGCTGAGCGCTCACCGCGTCCCGCATCCCGTCCAGGAACTTCTCGATGATCTCGTCACGTCCGAGCCCCGAGCCCACCCGCAGCGTCGGGAACTCCGTCGCGGGCCGGAGCCCGCCGGGCAGTGCGTCGCCGTTCGCGTCCCGCACGAGACCTCCATCGACATACCAGCCCGGCCGTTTCGGGACGGTCGTGGCGGGTTCGGCCCTGTCCTCGAACAGCGGCGCGGTGTCCACCTCGACACCGGCGACCGCGAGCGTTGCCAAGGTGCGCAGGAACGTCACGTGGTCGTCGCAGCGCAGCGCCTGGTGCGGCCGGTCGCCGAGGGTCTTGCCCACGAGCGACGTCAGCACGCCGCCGGGACCCGCCTCGACGAAGATCCGCGCGCCCGCCGCGTACATCGACTCGATCTGCTCCACGAACCGCACCCGGCCCGCGAGTTGCGCGGAAAGCCCTTCGGCCACGTCGAGGTGCGGAGCCGCGGACACGTTCGACCACACGGGGAACCGCAGCTCTCCCAACGCAACGTCCGCGAGTCGCGAGGCGAACCGCGAGCGGGCACCGGCCATCAGCGGGCTGTGGAACGCGGCGGCCACCGGGATGTTCTTCACGGTCAGCCCGGCGTCCCGCAGCACCTCGACCGCGCGGTGTACGGCCGCGGTGGCACCGGAGATCACGACCTGATCAGGCGCGTTGTGGTTCGCCACCACCACGTCGGACGGCAGCAGCGCCTCGACCTCGGACACGGAGGCCGTCACCGCGGCCATCGTGCCGGGGTCCTCGCCGACCGCCTCCAGCATCGCGGCGGCACGGGCGGCGCTGAGCTCCAGCAGTTCGGAGGGCCCGAAGGCGCCGGCCGCCGACAACGCGACCAGTTCGCCGTAGCTGTGCCCACCGGCCAGATCCGGCCGCACGCCAACGGAATCGAGCAGCGAGGTCACCATCAGGCCCGCGATGCCGAGCGTCGGCTGGGCGTTGCGGGTGTCGGTGATCTCCGCCCGCTGGCGCGCCACGTCGTCGGCGGTCAGCGCGGCCGGCGGGTACATCACGCGTTCGTAGCGCGCGTCGAGGAAGTCCTGCAGTCGCGGGAAGGCCGTGACGAGGTCGAGCAGCATGCCCGGCCGCTGGCTGCCCTGGCCGGGGTACAGGAACGCGACCTGCGGCCGTTCCCCCGCCCGCAGCGACACCACGTCCGACGCGCGCCAGGCCTCGACGTCCTCCAACGCAGCTCGGAGCCCGGAGTGATCGCTCACCACGAACGCCGCCTGCACCACGCCCTCACCACAGGCCGCGGCCAGCGAGCGCAACGGCGTCCGCTCGTCGACCAGCCCGCGCAGACGTGCGGCTTCCCGTTGCGCGGCGGCCTGGTCGTCGCCGCGGATCAGGAACAGCTCGGCGGGCCACGCGGTCAGGCCGTGGCGGGGTTCGTCGGCGCCGGTGTAGCCCGTGATCACGGTGTGGAAGTTCGTGCCGCCGAACCCGAACGCGCTCACGCCCGCGACCCGGTTCCCGTTCGCCCACGTGCGGTGGCCGAACGAGAAGGGACTCGTGCCGCCGTCCCAGAAGGCGTTGGGCTGCTTGACGTGCAACGTGCCGGGCCGCAGTCCGGTGTGGACGGCCAGCGACGCCTTGATCAGGCCTGCGAGTCCTGCCGCGCACTTGGTGTGGCCGATCTGCGACTTGACCGAGCCGATCGTGCACGTGCCGGGTTCGACGCCGGAGAACATCTCGGTCAGCGACGCGAGCTCGGTCCGGTCCCCCACCACGGTTCCGGTGCCGTGCGCCTCGACCAGGCCGACGTCGGTGACCGGCAGTCCGGCCGACGCGTAGGCGCGGCGCAGTGCTCGTTGCTGGCCTTCCGGGCGGGGTGCGGTCAGGCCCCTCGACCGGCCGTCGCTCGACGCGCCGATGCCCTTGATCACCGCGTAGATCCGGTCGCCGTCGCGTTCGGCGTCGGCGAGCCGCTTCAGCACGACCGCCGCGACGCCCTCACCGAGCGCGATGCCGTCCGCCGCCGAGTCGAACGTGGCGCAACGGCCCTGGGCCGACAGGGCTTTCACCGAGGCGAACATCTGGTAGTCGTGCGCGCTGTTGTGCAGGTCGACCGCGCCGCACAGGACCATGTCGCTGGTGCCGCCGACGAGCTCCTTGCACGCCACGTCGAGCGCGGCGAGGCTGGACGCGCAGGCGGCGTCGACCGTGTAGTTCGCGCCGCCGAGGTCCAGCCGGTTCGCGACGCGTCCGGCGATCACGTTGCCGAGCACGCCGGGGAACGAGTCCTCGGTCAGCGCCGGCAGGTGGTCGTCCAGGCCGCGGATTCCCAGTGCGGGCAACGCGGTGCGGACGGTGTAGGCGTTCGCGAGGTCGGCGCCGGCCTCGGCGCCGAAGATCACCGACGTGCGCTCGCGGTCGAACACCCGCGTGGCGTACCCGGCGTCGGCCAGCGCGTTCGCCGACACCTCCAGTGCCAGCAGCTGAGCGGGTTCGATCGAGGTCAGCGAGGCGGGCGGGATGCCGTACGCCAGCGGGTCGAACGCCGTGCGCGGGAGGAAGCCGCCCCAGCGGAACGGGCTGCCGTAGCGTTCCGGCGACCAGCGGTCCGGCGGGATCTCGGTGATGGAGTCGGTGCCCGCCAGGACGTTCGCCCAGAACTCGGCAACATCACGAGCGCCGGGCATGATCGCGGCCATGCCGACGATGGCGACGTCCAGCGGTGCGGACTCGACGGCGTCCACGCTGCTCGCCGGCAGCACACCGGACACGATGTCCTCGTGCAGCGCGGCGATCGTGGTGCGCTCGGACCGCAGCGTCGCGACCTGGCCGATCATGAACATGCCCTCGCGGCGCTGCTCGTCCTCACCGACCTCTTTGAGCACGCCCTCGTCGCGCACGAGGCCACGGCTGGCGAGCCGCAGGCGTCCCAGGTTGAGCTGTTCGAGCTGCTCCCAGCTCTGCTGCTTCGTCAGGCCGGACAGCTCCGCGCGGGCCTGTTCGAAGGTGTCCACATAGGACGTCTGCGCGCACCGGACGGCGTGTCCCGGCGAGGTCTCCAGCAGCGCCGTGTCCTCGCACTCCACCGCGACCTGCTGGAACACCGGCTGGATCGCGCCGTGCGTCACGGCTTCCTCGGTGAACAGGTACGCCGTGCCGACCAGAACGCCGACGGACGCACCCCGTGCCGCGATCGGCGCGGTCATCGCGGAGATCATCGCGGCCGAACGGGCGTCGTGGATGCCGCCCGCGAACAGCGCGACGACGTCCTTCTCCCGTCCGCGCAGCACGTCGATCTGCTGCTGCCACAACGTGAAGCTGGTCCGGGGACCGGTGTGCCCGCCGCACTCCGAGCCCTCGAAGACGAACTTGCGCGCGCCCTCGTCGAGGAACCGGCGCAGCAGCGCGGGCGACGGCACGTGCAGGAACGCCTCGATGCCGGCGTCCTCCAGCTCACGGGCCTGCGCGGGCGTGCCACCGGCGACGATCGCGTACCTGGGCCGGACGGCCAGCACGGCCTCCATCTGCCGCGCCCGCAACTCCGCGGGCGCGAAGCCGAGCAGACCGACACCCCACGGCCGTTCGCCGAGCTTCCCGGCGGTCTCCTCCAGCAGGTCGCGAACGGCCGCGCCCTCCATCAGCGCGAGCGCGAGGAACGGCAGCGCGCCCCCCTCGGCCACGGCCGCGGCGAACGCCGGTTGGTCGCTGACGCGCGTCATCGGCCCCTGCGCGATCGGGTAGCGCAGGCCGGGAACGCGGTCGCAGAACGGTCCCGCCGGCCGGATCGACCGGTGCTCACCCGCCAGGGTGAGATTGTCCCGAATGCCCCGCGCAATCGCGGCCACGACGCCGCCGACGGTTCCAAACGAGGTACGGTAAGAATCAGCCAAGGAACCTTCTTGACCAATTTCGAGCGCGTTTTGACGAACATGCACGCGTAACCCGTCGTTCACGACGGTGTCGGCGCCGTCCATCAACTCGACCGCGTTGACAAATTCGCCGGAAATATGTTTTCGAGCCTCCGCGACGAGCGCGAGCTGGCCCTCCAGCACCACACCGCGAGCACCACCGGCAATCGCGGCGGCAGCCGTGTCCGGCCCGATCGAGCCGGCCACCCAGACCGGCAGATCGGTCAGCGCGAGCACCTGCTGGAGCAACACGAACGCGGGCGAACCACCCACTCGGCCGCCCGACTCAGCACCCTTCGCGATCAACCCGGCGGCCCCGAACTCGATCGCCGCAGCGGCCTCGGCCACCGAGGTGACCACGGCCAGCACGCGACGTTCACCCAGCTCAGCGAGGTCAGGCCGATACCGGGCGAGATCCACCACGACGGTGTCGACGGCCTCAGGCAGAGGCACCGTCAACGGTCCGTGCAGTCTCACCCCGAACGCACGCGGGTGCCGCGCGGCGACGCGGGCGAGGTCGGCGGCGGCGCTCGGCCCGAGGTCGAGCACACCGAGCCCACCGGCTCGTTCGGCCGCCACCACGAGGGCGGGGTTGGGGGTGCTGAACGGACTCAGACACAGCACCCGTTCGCGATCCGACAGCATCTTCACTGCGCTCACTTCCTCACCCTGCAGGGGTGGGGAGAAAGGAATTCAGCTAGGGTTCCTACTGGCCGGTACGGTTACGACGCGCTCACCGTACGCACAAACCGGAGGCGGCGTCGAGAGGGTGGTGAAACTTTCTCACATACGTAACCTGACGAATGGACCCGGATGGCGGGGTGCCTTACTCCGGTTCGCGGCTAGCGCGACGTGCTATGGCCGGGACGGCCTGTCCGCCCGGGCAGACACCGCCCGTTCACCAAGATCGCCGGACACTTCCCGGTGATCGGGTCGATTCAGACCAACCGAGCGCTTGGCAGGGTCAAACCCGTCCACAGTGGACTTCAGGTGCGTTCCGCGAGCACCTGGCGAGGGCGTGTCGGGCGATCTCGGCGACGGACGGGAGGCTGTCGCCGTGAGCCTCGGGGCGGCCTTCCGGACGCCCAGGTCGCTCACAGCGATGTCGTGGCGGCCCCGGTAGGTGGTCCGGCGGCATCGACGCCCTGCAACGCCTGGAGGGACCTCGGCAAGGCGGGCACCCGTGCGAGGGTGCCGCACCTCCCGCACGGCGAGTCCCCGCCGGCGCGGGAACCGGGATCCGACCAGAACGTCCACAAGGGACTGATCCGCGTCAGTCGTCCCACTCCGGACACAGCCCGTCGAGCGTACGACTCGCGATCCCCGCCAGGAACGGGTTGGTCTCGCGGTAGTACGGCAGCGCGAGCACGGCGAGGTGCAGCGCCCACCCCTGCGCACGCAGCCAGGCGGCGTCGTCGAACTCGCTGAGCTCGCGCTGGAACACCTTGCGCCCGCGTGAGTCGAGGTAGAGCCAGGCGGTCATGAGGTCGGCGGCCGGATCGCCGACGCCCGCACTCCCCCAGTCGATCACGCCGGTCAGCTCGCCGCCGGTGAACAGCAGGTTGCCTTCGTGCAGGTCGGCGTGCAGCCACCGGCCGGGCTGGTCCCACCGGGGTGCCGCCAGCGACTCCTCCCACAGCGCGACCAGCCGCGCGCTGCCGCCGATCTGGCCGATGCACTTGCGCACGGCGGTGTCGTCCGCAACGGCATCCGGCCGGCCACGACCCCTGGTCCACTCCCAGCCGGTGACGTCGACCGAGTGCAACGCGCGGATCAGCGAGGCCAGCCGGAGTGGCGTGTCCTCGGCGACCTCCTCGACAGCGGCCATCGAGCCGTCGAGCCACCGCACGACCGACCACTGGTAGGGGTAGTGCTCACCCGGTGAGCCCAGCGCCAGGGGTTCCGGCACCGCGAACGGCACGGACGCCACCAACGGCACGACAGCGGCTAGTTTGGCCGCCTCGTCGCGTGCCCACTCGCGGCGCGGCAGGCGCACCGCGAGCGAGTCGCCCAGGCGGTAGAGGGCGTTGCTGGTGCCGCCGTGCGCGACTTCGCGGACAGGTAGTCCGTGCCAGCGCGGGAACTGCGTGCGGATCAGGTCGCGCACCAGGTCCACGTCCGTGGCGATCACGCCGTCGAGCATCGATCAACTCCCCCGAGGTCAGCTACGCATGCAACACCGCGTGGCGGACCGGAGCAACTCCTTTCTCGAACGGCAGCGGCCCCGCGGGCAGGGCCGTCAGGTCGAACAACGGCGTGTAGCCCGCCGCCAGGTACAGGCCGCGCGCCTCGGGCTGGCGCGGGCCGGTCGTCAGGTAGAGGCGCTGGTAGCCGAGCCGGAACGCCTCGCCTTCCAGCACCTCCAGCACCCGGCGGGCCAGGCCCTGGCGGCGGTGGGACGAGTGCGTCCAGATCCGCTTCAGCTCCGCGGTCGAGGAGTCGTACCGCCGGAACGCCCCGCCGGCCACGGCGATCCCGTCGCGCAGCAACACCATGAGCCGCCCGTCCGGAGGCGTCAGCGAGTCGTCGGGAAACCGTTCCATCCGCTCCCTGGCCGCCGGGCCGTACCTGCTCACGTACTCGTGGAGCAGTTCGGCCATCATCTCGGCGACCTCGGGAGCGTCCGGGCGGGTCCAGTGGACCTCGTCGGTCATCCGGCTCGCCGGTCCGCCAGCCGCACCACGTTCGGTGATCGCTCCACTCGGAACCGGGCGCTCGACGCGACCAGGTAGCCGACGCCGCGCACGGTCTGGATCACGTCGGCCGAGTCGCCGAGCTTCTGCCGCACCCGGCGGACGTGCACGTCGACCGTGCGGGCGCCGCTGTAGTCGTCGTTCACGCCCCACACCGCGGCCAGCAGCTCGCGACGGCGGTGCACGCGGTCGGTGTGCTCGCACAGGTGCAGCAGCAGCTCGAACTCCAGCCGCGTCAGCTCGACCGGTGACTCGTGCAGCAGCACCTGGCGGGTGTCGGGCAGGATCAGGACGTCCACCTCCTCGACCGCCGCCTGCGCCTCGGGCATCAGACCCACGTCCCGCAGCGCGCCGAGCAGCCGCAGCGCGGTGTCCTCGTCCTCGGTGTCGATGGTGATGCTGAACCTCATGTCACACCCCTCAGCTCTTCGGCAGACCCTGCGGGTTGATCTCCGACGTCGGCACGGCCTCGTCGGACAACCCCCAGCGCTTCAGGACCTCGGCGTACTTGCCGTTGGCGATCAGCTGGTTCAGCGCCTCCTGGACGGGGCCCACGAGACCGCTGTCCTTCTTCGTGGTGACGGCGATCTTGCCCTGGACGGTGGCACCGCCGGAGAAGTTGCCGATCACCTCGGTCTGCCCCGACGTCGCCGCGTGGTAGGCCGAGGTCGGGTTCGGGCCGAGGTAGGCGTCGATGCGGCCGGACTGCAGCGCCAGGTAGTAGTCCGACGAGTTCTGGAAGTACTTGATGTCCGTGGCCTTCAAGCCCTCGGCGACGTTCTTGGTGCTCCAGTCGACAAGGATCTTCTCCTGGTTGGTGCCCGACGTCACGGCGATCACCTTGCCCGCCACGTCCTTGGGCTCCTTGACCTTCCAGGTGCCGCCCTTCTTCGCCTCGAACGCCAGCGTGTCCAGGCGGTAGGTGGCGAAGTCGTACTTCTCCTTGCGCGCCTCGGTCACGGTGATGTTGGACAGGCCGAGGTCGTAGGCGCCGCTGTCGAGGCCCACGAACAGGTTCTCCCACGACGAGACCTCTAGTTTGGGCTTGAGGCCGAGCACGTCGGCGACGAGCGTGGCGACGTCGGTCTCGACGCCGATCACGGTCTTGTCGTCGGTGGCGTAGAACCGCAGTGGCGGTGCTGTGCCGGCGGATCCGCCGATCGTCAGCTCCCCCTTGGTTCTGAACTTCTCCGGCACCTTCGCGGCGATCTTGTCGTCCTTGGTGGCGGTGACGCGCTTCTGGTCGGGACCGAGGTTCACACTGAGGCCGGCGACCTCGGTGGGCTCCTCACCACCGGCGGTGCCACAGGCGGCCAGACCGAACGCCAGCACGGCGAGAAGTACTTTGCGCACAACGAACTCCTTCTACAGGACCTTGGACAGGAAAGCGCGGGTGCGCTCGTGGACGGGGTGGTCGAGCAACTGGTCCGGCGTGCCCTCCTCGACGATCACGCCCTCGTCCATGAACACGATCCGGTCGGCCACCTCGCGGGCGAAGCCGATCTCGTGCGTGACGACGACCATCGTGGTGCCGGACCGGGCGAGGTCGCGGAGCACGTCCAGCACCTCGCCGACCAGTTCGGGGTCGAGCGCCGACGTCGGTTCGTCGAACAGCACGACCTTCGGGCGCGTGGCGAGGGCTCGCGCGATCGCGACGCGTTGCTGCTGGCCGCCGGAGAGCTGGCGCGGGTACGAGGACGCCTTGTCCTCCAGCCCGACCCGTTCCAGGAAGTGCCGCGCATCCGACAGCTCCGCGACCTCCGCGATGTTCTCCAACGCGGTCAGGTGAGGGAACAGGTTGAAGTTCTGGAAGACGAACCCGATGTCCTTGCGCTGCTTGAGGATCTCGCGTTCCTTGAGCTCGTGGAGCTTGCCCCCGCGCCGCCGGTAGCCGATCAGGTCGCCGTCGATGGTGATGTAGCCGCGGTTGACCTTCTCCAGGTGGTTGATCGTGCGCAGCAACGTCGACTTGCCCGAGCCGGACGGTCCTAGCACCACCACGACCTCGCCCGCGGCGACGTTCAGCGACACCCCGCGCAGCACTTCCAGCGAGCCGAAGCTCTTGTGCACGTTCAGGACCTCGATCACCGGCGGTCTCCTCGCGCGAAGTAGCGCTCGACGTAGTGCTGGCCGATCGAGAGCAGAGTGGTCAGGATGATGTACCAGATGGTCGCGACCATCAGCAGCGCGACGACGCGCGCGTTGCGGCCGTAGATGACCTGCACCTGGTAGAACAGCTCGCCGATCGCCATCACCGAGACGACCGACGTGCCCTTGAAGAGGCTGATCACCTCGTTCGCGGCATTGGGCAGGATCGAGCGCATCGCCTGCGGCAGAACGATCCTGCGGAACTGGCGGAACCTCGGGATGCCGAGCGCGGCGGCCGCCTCCAGCTGCCCGCGGTCGACGGAGATCACGCCGGACCGGACGATCTCCGCCGCGTAGGCCGCCTGGTGCAGCGCGAGGCCGAGCACGGCGGCGCCCATCGGGCTGATCAGCGAGATCGTCTCGAAGCTCACGAACTCCGGCCCGAACGGGATGCCGAGCGAAAGCCGTTGGTACAGATAGGAGATGTTGAACCAGAACAGCAGCTGCACGATCAGCGGGATCGACCGGAACGCCCAGATGTAGGTCCAGCCGACCGCGCTGAGGAACGGGCTCTTCGACATCCGCAGGACGGCGACCACGATGCCGAGCGCGAAGCCCAGGACCGTGCCGAAGACCGTCAGGAAGATCGTCGTGCCGACGGCGGTGAGGATCGACTGGGCGGTGAAGTACCGCGCGAACGTCGGCCAGTCCCAGGCCGGGTTCGTGACCAGGCCGTGCACGAACTGCGCGGCGAGCACCAGCACGAACGCCACACCGACCCAGCGCCACGGGTGACGGGCGGGCACGACCGGTAAAGCGGAGAGATCATCGTCCTTAGTGGACACAGGCGTGAGCGTGCCAGAGGTCATGGCGAGTCCTTGCTGCGGCGGGGAACGTGAGACGAGCGGGAGGAGGTGTCAGCTCGTACAGCTGGTGCGACAGCGGGAGGACAGGACCAACGAGGCGGTGACGTTCATCCTGTCCTCCCTTCCCTGCGCTCTTGAGGAGAGCACTCACTCAACGACGCTCACGTTAAATACCGGAGAACCGGCCGGGCAAGGACGTCCACGTGCTGAACAACTATCGGATACCGAGATGATCCCTCAACGTCGGACCTGAGTACTCGGTCCGGAAGACGCCGCGTTCCTGCAGCAACGGCACGACCCCGTCCGCGAACTCGTCGAGCCCGCCCGGCGTCACGTGCGGCACGAGGATGAACCCGTCGGCCGCGTCCTGCTGCACCAGGTCGTTGATCTGCGTGGCGATGCTGTCCGCCGACCCGATGAAGTTCTGCCGGGCGCTGACGTCGATCACGAGGTCGCGGATGGACAGGTTCTTCGCGCCGGCCTTCTCCCGCCACTCCTTCACCGTCGCCGCCGGGTCCTTGAACATGCGCACGCTCGCGCGTCCCTTGGCGATGGTGTTCTCCCCGGTCAGCGGTTCGACCTCGGGCAGCGGACCGTCCGGGTCGTAGGCGCTCAGGTCGCGGTTCCAGACCTGTTCCAGGAACCGGATCGCGGTCGCGCCGCTGACCTGCTGACGCCGCACCACAGCGGCCTTCTCCTGGGCGTCCGCGTCGGTGTCGCCGAGGACGAACGTGGCCGCGGGCAGCACCACGAGCTGGTCGGGCGTGCGGCCGTACTTGGCGAGCCTTCCCTTGACGTCGCTGTAGAACTTCTGCCCGGCCTCCAGCGTGCCGTGCCGTGAGAAGATCGCGTCGGCCGTCGCGGCGGCGAACTCCCTGCCCTCGTCGGAGTCACCGGCCTGGAGGATCACCGGACGGCCCTGCGGCGAACGCGGGACGCCGAACGTGCCGCTGATGTCGAAGTGCTGGTCCTGGTGCTCGAACGGCCCCACAGCGGTGTCGAACAGCTTCCACGCCGTGCGCAGGAACGACTCCGCGCGGGTGTAGCGGTCCTCGTTCGCCAGGAAGCCACCGCGCCGGAAGTTCTCGCCGGTGAACGCGTCCCAGGAGGTCACGACGTTCCAGGCCGCGCGCCCGTCCGACAGGTGGTCGAGCGAGGCGAACTGCCGCGCCACCTCGTACGGTTCGTTGAACGTCGAGTTGATCGTGCCGGCGAGCCCGAGCCGTTCGGTGACGGCGGCCAGCGCGGCGAGCACGGTGAAGGTGTCGGGCCTGCCGACGACGTCGAGGTCGTAGATGCGGCCGCCCTGCTCGCGCAGCCGCAGTCCCTCCGCGAGGAAGAAGAAGTCGAACTTCGCCCGTTCGGCCGTCCGTGCCAAGTGGACGAACGAGTCGAACTCGATGTGGCTGCCCGCCTGCGGGTCGCTCCACACGGTCGTGTTGTTCACGCCGGGGAAGTGCGCGGCGAGGTGGATCTGCTTGGTCATCTCGCGCTCCTTCAGGCGTACTGGTTGACGGGGCGGGCGAGGCCGAGGTGGCCGCGCAACGTCGTGTGCTCGTACTCGGTGCGGAACAGGCCGCGGCCGCGCAGTTCCGGCACGAGCACACGGGTGATCTGTTCGAGGTCGCCGTGCAGCCGGAACCCGGCGAAGCCCTCCTCGTGCCAGGCGACCAGCTGCTCGACCGGCGTGGACGCGTCCACGTCTCGGAAGACGAGCCTGTCGGTCGCCGAGACTTCGTCGGAGAACACGATGTCCCCCAATGGTTCCGTGGCGGCGATCAGCGGGTGGCCCTGCGGAGGGCGTGGCGTGATCGACGGCCCGCGCACCTTGAACCACCGGCCCTCGAAGTCGATGTAGTGCAGCTTCTCGCGGTCGACGAACCGCCCGGTGGCCTCGTCGCGGATCTCGGCGTCGTCCTCCCAGCTGTCCCACAGCCGGCGCAGGACCTCGGCGTAGTCCGCGGCCTCCTCCCACAGCTCGGGCTCCGGCCCGACCTCACGCCGTCCGAAGTGCTTCGCGTCGGCAGGGTCCGGCGCCACGGCCAGCTGCACGCCCGCCCGTCCCTTGCTCACGTAGTCGAGCGTGGCGATCGCCTTCGACAGGTGGAACGGCTCGGTGTGCGTCACGACCGCCGTCGGCACCAGGCCGACGTGCGTGGTCAGCGGGGCGATGCGCGCGGCGGTGAGCACCGCGTCCAGTCCCGGCTGCCCGCCGAGCGAGTCGCCGAACGTGACGAAGTCGAGCGTGCCGTGCTCCGCCTCCCGCACGAGTCCGGCCCAATGCCTTGCGGTGAAAGCCTCTTCGCCGGGCGCGTGCAGCGCGGCGGCCAGGTGCAGCCGTGAGCCCACCGGTCCCCCTCTCGTCGTTTACCCGCATTCTGGGCGCGGGCGAGGGCCTCGCGCTGGGGCGGCCACTGGGTGGGAATCCCGGCCAGAACGGGAATATTTCCGATGCTTGCGTTGACGTGCACGTGAAGGTTTAGCGTTCGCGGCATGAGGATCGGCGAACTGGCCAAGCGAGCCGGCACCACCACCCGTGCGCTGCGGTTCTACGAGTCCGAAGGGCTCCTCGAAGCACAGCGCACGTCCAACGGCTACCGCGAGTACGACGAGCACGACCTGCGGCTGGTGCGCGAGATCCAGTCGTTGCAGGCGGTCGGGCTCTCGTTGCAGGACACCCGGCCGTTCGTCGCCTGCCTGCGTGCCGGTCACGAGTCCGGCGACTCGTGCGCGGACTCGCGGGAGGTCTACCGGCGCAGGCTCGCCGAGGTGGACGCCTGCCTGGAACGGCTCGGCACCGTCCGGGAGTTCCTGCTGGCCAGACTCGCCTTCCAAGACCCGTGCGTCGTACCCGAGGAGATCCAGTGCACCAGTTGACCGACGCCACGTTCGCGGAGAACACCCGGACCGGCACCGTCCTCGTCGAGTTCTGGGCGCAGTGGTGCGGGCCGTGCCACATGCTCACGCCCGTGCTGGAGGAGATCGACCGCGAACGCGACGACCTGACCGTCGTCAAGATCAACGCCGACGAGAACACCGCCACAGCCCGCGACCACCAGGTGATGTCGCTGCCCACGATGCTGCTGTTCCGCGACGGCGTGCCGATCCGCCAGATCGTGGGAGCGCGCCCCAAGGGCAGGCTGCTGGCCGAGCTGGATGACGCGCTCAGCGCCTGATCGGCCTATCTTCTAGCGCATGCTCGGTCTCGAACTCGTAGTGGTGCTGGGTGTGTGCATCCTCGCGAGCAGCGTCGTGTCCGGACGGCTCCGCGTCGCCGCCCCGGTCCTGCTGGTCGTGTGCGGCGCGGTGCTCGGCTTCGTGCCCGCCTTGGAAGAGGTCAGCCTGCCGCCGGAGGCGATGCTGCTGATCTTCCTGCCGGCACTGCTGTACTGGGAGAGCCTCAACACCTCGTTGCGGGAGATCCGCAGCAACCTGCGCCCGATCGTGCTGCTCAGCACGCTGCTCGTACTGGCGACAGCCGCGGCGGTGGCGTCCGTGGCCCACGCCCTGGGCCTCGACTGGGGCCCGGCGTGGGTGCTCGGCGCGGCCCTCGCGCCCACCGACGCGACCGCCGTGTCCGCCATCGCGCGCGGGATGCCGCGCCGCACCACCACGATCCTGCGCGCCGAGTCGTTGATCAACGACGGCACGGCGCTCGTGATCTACGCGATCGCGGTGTCCATCACCGTCGGCGAGCAGCAGTTCAGCACCGGCCGCGTGGGCCTGCAGCTGTTGTTGTCCTACGCAGGCGGCGCGGTGGCGGGCCTGGTGATCGCCTGGCTCGCCGTGCAGGTCCGCAAGCGCCTCGACAGCCCGTTGCACGAGAGCGTCGTCAGCATCCTGACCCCGTTCGCGGCGTTCCTGCTGGCCGAGACCGTGCACGGCTCGGGCGTGATCGCCGTGGTGACGTGCGGCCTGGTGCTGGCCCAGGTGGGCCCGCGCATCGTGCGCGCCGACACCCGCCAGGTCAGCTACGCGTTCTGGGGCATCGCGACCTTCGTGCTGAACGGCGCCCTGTTCGTCCTGATCGGACTCCAGGCCCACAGCGCGGTGCGGTCGTTGAACGGTTCCGAAGCCCTCGCCACGCTCGGCGCAATCGGACTCGTGTCGCTGACGGTGGTCGGCACCCGGCTCCTCTGGAGCTACACAACGCCTTACGTGATCCGCGCTCTGGACCGCCGCCCGCAGCAACGCCTTCGCCGCGTCGGCGCCCGTCAGCGACTCGTCTCGTCGGCCGCCGGTTTCCGCGGCGCCGTGTCCCTGGCCGCCGCGCTGGCCGTGCCCGTGACGGTGGCGGACGGCGGGCCGTTCCCGTTCCGCGACGAGATCATCCTGATCACGTCCGGCGTCGTGGTGCTGACGCTGATCGTGCAGGCGATCATGCTCCCGTCGATCATCCGCTTCTCGCGCCTGCCCGAGGACACCGCGTTGGACGACGAGCTCCGGCTGGCCCAGTCGACGGCGTCCGAGGAGGCCTACGAGGCGTTGCCGCGGCTGGCGGACAAGGTGGGCGTGTCGGACGTCGTCTACAAGCGGGTGCTCGCCGAGTACGAACACCACCTCCAGGTCGTGCGCGCGAAGGAAGCCGGTGACGAGGAGGTCGCGCAGTCGGAGGTCGAGTACGCGGCGTTGCGGCTGGAGCTCATCGCGCACAAGCGGGCGACCGTCGTGCGGCTGCGCGACGAGCAGGCGATCGACGACATCGTGCTGCGGACCGTGCAGCGCAAGCTCGACATCGAGGAGGTGCGGCTCTCCCGGCGCGAGGTGGACGAGGACTAGGGCTGAGCGAACCTGCCGCGCGCGAAGCCCGACCTGCTCTGCCCGAGCCTGTTCAGGGCGAAGATCGTGCCCGACCCGCCTCCGCCGCTGTCCGTCCACGCCCGGACCAGGCCGAGGTTGTGCACCAGGCTGGCCAGCTTGCGCAGCGTCACCTGGTCGGAGTGGAACTGCGGCGACGGACTCAGGGCGTGGGCCGCCCGCAACGTCTCGACGTGCCGCGACAGCCTGGCGCGGGCCGCCTCCCGGTCGTCCTGGTAGAGGTCTTCGAGCGCGTAGAACACGATCTCGCTGGTCCGCAGCCCCACGGCGTGCGCGAACACGGTCTCGGGCGCGATGGTCCCCGCGGTCAGCTCGACGTCGTGGCGGCGGTTCGCCCTGGCCACGACGTCGACGTACTGGACAGCGGCGTGACCGAAGCTCTTCCACCCCGCCGGCGCCTCCACCTCCAGAACCACCCAGTACGTCTCGCCGGACGCCAGGTCCGGCGCGAAGATCCGGATGCCCTCGTCGGCGGTGACGATGTCCGGGAGCGACTCGACGCCGTGGTCGTCCCTCGCGCGGTGCTTCGCCGTCGCCACGTCCTGTTCGACGCGGGCCCTGGCGGACGGGTCGGTGACCAGGTCGTGCCCGTAGAGGTGCCAGCCGGTCACCGCCGCGTCCAGCCGGAGCTGGAGCTGGACGTTGATCGCGGCCAGGTGCTCGCGCCGGGCCAGGTCCTCGGTGAGGTGCAGGCGCACGTCGTCGAGACCGGTCACCAGCGTGCAGAAGCCACCGGTGACACCCGCCAGTGCTTCGAGCTCGCGCATGCGGGCGTCCGCACCGAAGCCGAAGCAGGACAGGGTGATGTCGCCGCGCACGCGGTCGGCGACCGTGCGGCGGATGGTGATCCAGTCGCGTTCACCGGAGGTCGGGTCGCCGTCGGAGAACAGGTACAGGCAGTTGACGAGGTCCGACCGGCCGCCGGAGTGCCTGGCGATCTCGTCGATGCCGAAGAGCACGCCCATGTTGATGTCGGTGGCACCCCGCGCCTCCAGTCCTGCCACGACATCGTCGAGCAGGACGGCCGGAACGTCCGACTTCGGCGTCGCTTTCAGCACCGTGCGGACCTGCGTGTCGAACGTGACGATGCCGAGGATGTCGGAGTCACGCAGCCGCGCGTACAGCTCGCGGATCGCCGTTCTCACCGTGTGGAGCTTCGCCCCTTCCATCGAGGAGCTCGTGTCGATGACGAACACGAAGTTCACCGGCAGGCTCTCCGGCCGCTGTCGTGGTTCCCGCTCAACGTCACCGGCCCGCAGCGCGACCTCGACCAGGTGGGTCGTGGACGGTTTCGCGCGGAACTCCTTCTCGACCGCCCGGACGCCGTGGCTGACCTCGACGGCCTCACCCGATGGCGGCGTGGGAATTCCGGAAAGGTCCGAGGCCACGAAATCGTCG
This sequence comes from Lentzea sp. NPDC058436, assembly GCF_042721515.1. NCBI lineage: Bacteria > Bacillati > Actinomycetota > Actinomycetes > Pseudonocardiales > Pseudonocardiaceae > Lentzea > Lentzea sp. NPDC058436. The sequence goes on along the minus strand of NZ_JBHXLF010000002.1, from coordinate 548,186 downwards.
AACCGGATCTGGGTCTGGTCGATCAGCACGCCCTGGTCGACCAGGTCCGCGATATCGGTGGTCGCCTTCGTTCCGTACGCGTTGTTGCGGCGCACGAACAGACCGTCGCGCGGAAGCGGGTCGCGAAAGTCGCCGAACGGCACGAGCCTCGACGGCCATTCCGCTTTCGCCTCGATCGGGCGCTGACCTGAGGTCGTGGCCATCGGTTGCGGATCGGCGGGATAGATGCGGATCCGGCCGTTCATCGCGCCCAACACGGGTCCGGGATCGCCTGAAGCCACCGGACCTGTGCCGGCGGTCACCGAACCCGATCGGTGACCGGACACCTCGGTCGGCCTGACACTCTCCGCGCGGACCTCCGTGAAGGTTCTGCTCCGCTCGTAATGTCCCTGGTCGTAGCCCGACTGCCCCTGCCACGACGGCCGCTGGTGTTCACTCGGCTCGTCCACCACCACCGGCGGGAACTCCAGCGTCGGAAAGTCGTCCTCCGCCGGGACCTCGATGGCCGACCGGTCGGAATCCCGCCAGGTCTCGTCTTGTGGCGCCACCTTCCTGCGGCGCCACAGGACACCGGCGAGCACCGGCACAGCGGCAGCGAGAAACACCAGGACCCAGGCAAGATTCATCAACTCTGCCCCTGCAGGAGATCACGACGAGGTCACAAAGTAACTGACGAACTCCCGCCGCGCACATTCTTTCCTGCCGGTCCGGAATTGCCCGGAAAGGCGATGAATCGGTTACGAAACCAGGGAAAGACCACTCCGAACGGGTTCGGCCGGTGCGACGGCCGGCACGGCCGAGGGGACCTCGACCTCCTCGCCGCCGATCTCCCGCGTGATCCACGCCCCGGACTCCACCATGACCTTCAACGTCCGGGTGTCCATGGCGTTGACGCGGCCGTAGTACCACTCGTCGGTCGCCAGCGGCCCCATCCGGTCGCCCATGCGCTTCTTGATGTCGAGCACGCGCTCGTACAGCGCCTTGACGAGGGCGGCGCGGTCGGCCGGGCCCTGCAGGCCCTCGCGGATGCGGTCCTCGATGCCCCGCGGGGTGCCCTCGGAGTCGGGCATGAGCATGGTGGTCCAGGCGCGGGACTTCTCGCGGTACTGGAGCTGCTGCATGATGCCCTCGTGCTGCGCGAAGTCGGCGGCGCGGAAGGCGTTGCCGCGCCAGCGCTTCTGGAGGTTGACGGCCAGGGAGAGCGCGCTCTTGAGGCCCGTGTTGAGGCCTCGGCCCGGCCAGAAGTGCAGGGAGTTCGCGGCGTCGCCGAGCAGGAAGCCGAAGGTCGAGGGGGCGAGTTGTGCGGTGAACTTCGACATCTGCTGCATGCCGAGCGTGAACGAGTTGATGCCGACGACGTCCGCGACACCGACGCCGAAGAAGCGCAGGCCGTCGAGGATCCGGGGCCACAGGTACGAGAGCTTGTCGACGGACGGCTTGAAGACCGAGCGGTGGCGGTCGCAGACGAAGCGGCCGTTGCCGGAGGGGCGCATCGTGCAGCCGAACTTGCCGATGCACGAGATCGGGCCGCTCTCGCCGAGCGCGACGATCTCGGACGCCTCCTCGGCGGTGAGGCGCATGTTGATGAAGCCGCCGCCGAGCGAGTTGAACAGGAACCTGTTCTGCGCCACGGTGAGCGGGACGGTGTGCTCGTCGGGCGACTTCGCGGTGACGCGGATGCCCAGGACGCGCTCGTCCAGCGGGGAACCGTCCACTGAGAACAGTTCGCGGCTCGGGGTGCCGAACTGCGCGGAGAACGCCTCGCGGGTGGCGGAACGGGCGCCGTCGGCGATGGCGAGGACGTGCAGGCCGTCGAACTTGGCCGGCGGCGTGTAGGCGTCCGGGACGACCTCGATGCCGTAGACGTCCTGCGCCATGTCGAGCAGGCAGTCCTCGATCCAGCGGATCTTGATGTTGCGCGGCCTGCCCTTGGACGCCGGGGAGTCCGGGCCGAGCGGCCACATCTCCGAGAACTTGCCGGGCGCGAAGAGGCGCTGCTGCACGGCGAGCGGGAGCGATGCCCAGACGTTGCTCTGCAGCGTCACGACCTGCTCGCGGCGGTTGTTGCCCTCGGCCTGGCCCTTCCACACGACGCGGTTGCCCTGGCGCGTCCAGCGGCGGTCGTGCACGCGGATCGAGACTCCGTCGCCCAGCAGCGACTTCACGGTGCAGGCGAACGCCAGACCGACCGGGCCACCGCCGGCCACGTCCACCCGCAGCGGGGCGGCCTGGCGCAGCGGCACGACCCGGCTGCCCTGCTTGGGCAGCTTCACCGTCGGGGCAATCCTGCCCACCAGCACCGTCTTCTCATCCATGGCCACCACACGTGGGGCGGCCCAGGACGGTTCAACGGGATTCGAGGAATTTTTCCCAGGCGGCGAAACTGAAGGTCAGGACACCTGCGGCCGGGTTCTTCGAGTCCCGGACGAGGGCGTCGGCGCCGATCGACACCTCGACGCAGTCACCGTCCTCCGCCCCACCGCTGTAGCTGCTCTTACGCCAAACGCGTTCCTGCGCCATTGAGGTCCTCTCGCGGTCCGCCGACGTACTCCGCCAGCTTGCTCCGCGATTGTTCCTCATCCAAAGCGACCTCAGCCAAACGGTCGAACAGCAGTCGAGTGCGCACGATGGCGCCGGGGTCCTGCACGAACACGTTGGCGAGATCGGTCTCGATGAACGCCACCGACATCGCCTTCTCGTACTCCCACAGGGCGCAACTGGAGGCGATCACCGGGGTATCTGCCGGGATGATCCGGATCATGTGCACGTTGAACAGCAGCCGGAGGTACTGGTCCTCCATGATCTGGGCGTCGCCGATCTGCGTCTGGAGTGCGTGCTCGTGGATGTAGAACAGGCAGGTCGGCCGATCATGCCGCCGCAGGATCGCCTGCCGCTCCATCCGAAGCTGAACGAGTGTCGGGATGCGCTCCTCGGTCACCAGGCCGGCCACCCGGTACACGCCGTCGGCGTACTCCGGCGTCTGCACGAGGCCGGTGATCGTCTGCGCGTCGTACCGCATGATCTTCCAAGCGGTCGACTCGGCTATCGCGATCGTGCGGAGGTTGTCCGGCACCTGGACGATGTACTCCTCGAACGCGTTCCGGAAGCGGCGCTTGAAATCCTCGAAGTAGTCGATGTCCTTGCCGCACATCGAGAGGTACTGGACCAGGTCGATCTCGCTGGGGCAGTACTTGCCGCGTTCCAGGGTGGAGACCTTGCTCGGGTCCCAGCCCAGGCGCAGGGCGAAGGCGGCGCCCGTGAAGTCGGTGGAGGATTCGCGTACTTTGCGGAGTTCTTCGCCGAGATCCCTGCTGTACACAGTGGATGGAGTGCTGGTGGCCATTCCTCGACCGTAGGGCTTGCTCGAAGAGCAACAAGGGGCTCATTCGGGTGAAAACGGACGGGTTGATCTTCAGCTCGCTCCCAGGAAACTCGCAGCCCCGCCACAGCTTGGCGGACGAGCATCCCCTGCCATGACTCGACGTCGCAGATCCTTGGTGATCAACGGACTGCTGGTGGTGGTGCTCCTCGGCGCCGGTGTGGCCGGCTACCTGGTGTTCTTCGGTTCCTCCGGCAGTGCCCAGCCCACCGCGGCCCGCACGGCCGCCGCCGCGAACAGGGACGTGAGCGAGGTGGTGACGGCCTCGGGGACGGTGCAGAGCTCGTTCAGCGCCGCCGCGTCGTTCGGGGCGAGCGGCACGGTCACCGAGATCAACGTCAAGGTCGGTGACGTCGTCACCAAGGGCCAGCAGCTCGCGAAGCTCGATCCCACGCAGGCGCAGCTGCAGGTCGACATCGCGCAGGGCAACCTGAACGCCGCGCTGGACAAGGGAACGGGCACGACGGCGTTGCTCACGGCGTACCGGCAGGCGCAGCTCGCGCTCCAGCAGGCGAAGGACACGCTCGCCTCCACCACGCTCACCGCGCCGGGCGACGGGACGATCACGTCGGTCACCGGGTCCGTCGGCCAGAAGGTCGGCAGCTCGAACAGCACTTCCAGCACCACGACCTCCACCACCACGACGACGTCCGGGTTCGTCGTCGTCACGGACCTGAAGAACCTGGTGCTGCACGCGAACGTCTCGGAGTCCGACGTCAGCAAGCTCAAGGACGACCAGGCCGCGACCGTCACGGTCAACGCGATGCAGTCGCAGCCGATCCAGGCCAAGGTCACGCAGGTCGACCTCACGCCCACGACGGCGAACAACGTCGTCCAGTACGGCGTCACGCTCACCCTGACCTCGCCGCCGGAGGGCTTGCGGCCCGGTCAGTCGGCGAGCGTCGAGATCACGGTCGCCGGAGCCACCGGGGTGCTCGCGGTGCCCGCCGCGGCCGTGCAGACGGTCAACGGCGAGAGTTCGGTGCAGGTGCTGGAGAACGGCGCCGAGACGCGCAAGACCGTCGAGGTCGGCGTGCGCGGGGACCAGTACGTGGAGATCAAGTCCGGGTTGTCCGCGGGCGAGGAGGTCGTGCTCCCGCAGGTGACGACGTCGACCAACCAGAACCGCACCGGTCAGCAGCAGCAGGGCGGCCAGTTCCCCGGTACCGGCGGCGGCAACCGCAACGGCGGCGGCTTCACCGGGACCGGTCGATGAGCCCGGTCATCGAGGTCCGCGACCTCCGCAAGACCTACGGCAGCGGTGACACGGCCGTGCACGCGTTGCGGGGCCTCGACCTGACCGTCCAGAAGGGCGAGTACATCGCGATCATGGGCGCGTCCGGCTCCGGCAAGTCGACGCTGCTCAACATCCTCGGGTGCCTCGACGTGCCGTCGGGCGGCAAGTACCTGCTCGACGGGATCGACACGGGCGACTTCGACGAGGAGCAGCTCTCGTTGCTGCGCAACAGGAAGATCGGTTTCGTCTTCCAGTCCTTCAACCTGGTGCCGCGAACCACGGCACTCGCGAACGTCGAGCTCCCGCTGGTGTACGCGGGAGTTCGGCGTGCCCAACGCAGGGAACGGGCGCTGGCGGCGCTCGACCTCGTCGGCCTCAAGGACCGCACGCACCACCGGCCCAACGAGCTGTCGGGCGGTCAGCAGCAACGCGTCGCCATCGCACGGGCCCTGGTCACGTCGCCCGCGATCGTGCTGGCCGACGAGCCGACCGGCAACCTCGACACGGACTCCAGCCGTGAGGTGCTGGGGATCCTCGACCGCCTCAACGCCAGCGGCCGCACGGTCGTGCTGATCACGCACGAGGACGAGGTCGCCGCGCACGCCATGCGGACCGTCCGCGTCGTCGACGGCAGAGTCGCGGGGGTGCTGGTGTGAGGATCTTCGAGATCGCCGCCTTCGCCGTGCGGGGCCTGACGGCGAACAAGATGCGGTCGGGGCTCACGACGCTGGGCATCCTGATCGGTGTCGCGTCGGTGATCCTGCTGATCGCGGTCGGCAACGGCGCGTCGAGCGCGGTGCAGCAGAGCATCGCCGGGCTCGGCACGAACATCCTGACGATCAGCCCGCAGCGCGCCCAGCCCGGCACCACGGCCAAGCCGCTGACCACGGCGGACGCGGCCGCGCTGGTGAGCGCGGACTCCCCCGACGTCAAGTACGCGTCGCCGGTGGTCTCGGCGCAGGCGACCGCCGGTTACGGCGACACCACGCACGACATCGGCCAGTTCATCGGCTCGGACCCGCGCTACTTCGACACGACGAACAGCGCCGTGGCGCAGGGGAACCTGTTCTCCGACAACGACGTTCAGCAGGCGCGCAAGGTCGTCGTGATCGGCGCGACCGTGGCGACGGAACTCTTCCCCGGCACCGTTCCGGTCGGGAAGTCCATGCTGGTCAACAACATCCCGTTCACGGTGGTCGGGGTGCTGGCGGCCAAGGGGTCCAGCGGGTTGCAGGACGCCGACGACATGGCGGTCGCGCCGTTGACGACGACGCAGAACGCGCTGACCGGCTACGGCAGCCTGACCCAGATCGTCGTGCAGGCCCGTTCCGCGGACGCGTTGCCGAACGCGCAGGCGCAGGTGACGACGATCCTCAACGGGCGCCACAAGGTCACCACGACACCTGACTACCGCATCCTGAGCCAGGACCAGCTGCTGACCGCCCGCACCGCGACGACGGAGACGTTCACGGTGCTGCTGGCGTCGGTCGCGGCGATCTCGTTGCTGGTGGGCGGGATCGGCATCACGAACATCATGCTGGTCACCGTCACCGAGCGGATCCGGGAGATCGGCATCCGCAAAGCCGTTGGCGCGCCTCGATCCTCGATCCTCGGGCAGTTCCTGATCGAGGCGACGCTGCTGAGCCTGTTCGGAGGCGCCCTGGGCGTGGCGGCGGGGATGATCGGCAGCCAGTTCACCATCGCGGGCATCCAGCCCGTGCTCGTGCCGTCGTCGGTGCTGCTCGCGTTCGCGGTGTCGGCGTTGATCGGCCTGTTCTTCGGCAGCTACCCGGCCTCGCGCGCCGCGAAGCTCCGTCCCATCGAAGCCCTCCGGCACGAATAAGGAGTCTTTGGACGTGTCCAATCCACTCGACCAGCCGCTCGAGAACGACATCTCGGCCGAGCTGAAGGAGCGCAAGACCGGCGTCGGCAGGACCACCGTCATCCTCGGTGTCGCGGTGCTCGCCATCGTGGCGTTCGTCGGCGGGGTGTTCGTGCAGAAGTCCTTCGGTGCCAGCGAAACGCCTACCCGCCAGAACGCCGCCGGACGCCAGTTCCCCGGCGGGGGCACTCCCCCGTCGGGCGCTCAGCGGCCTAATGGCGGGCAGTTCGGCCGGGGCACCATCGGCACGATCGACCACGTCGACGGCACGACCGTCTACGTGAAGACGCAGAACGGCCAGGTCGTGAAGGTGTCCACTTCGGACAGCACGAAGGTGGAGATCAGTTCCGAGGGCAAGCTCACCGATCTCAAGGCAGGACAACAGGTCGTGGTGCAGGGGCAGGCCGGGTCCGACGGCAGCGTGACCGGGCAGACGATCACCCAGCGGCCGGCCACCGGGTGAGGGGACGACTGCTCGTCGTCGAGGACGAGCCCAGCATCCGCGAGCTGCTGTGCGCGAGCCTGCGGTTCGCCGGGTTCGCGGTGACGAGCGCGGCGACCGGCACGGAGGCTCTTGACGCGGCTCGTACTGGTGCGCCGGATCTCGTGCTGCTCGACGTGATGCTGCCCGACCGCGACGGGTTCGAGGTGGTGCGGCGGCTGCGGTCGTCCGGCGTGCGGGTGCCCGTGCTGTACCTGACCGCGCGGGACGGCGCGGACGACCGCATCACGGGCCTCACGATCGGCGGCGACGGGTACATCACCAAGCCGTTCAGTCTGGAGGAGGTCATCGCGCGGGTGACGGCCGTGCTGCGCCGCACCCGTCCCGGCGGCTCCGAGCAGCTGACGTGCGGTGACCTCTCGCTGGACGTCGAGAGCCACGTCGTGCGGCGCGGCGCGCGGGTCGTGGAGCTGTCGCCGACGGAGTTCCGGCTGCTGCACTTCCTGATGCGCAACAGCGGGCGGGTGCTGTCGAAGGCGCAGATCCTGGACCAGGTGTGGTCGCACGACTTCGACGGTGACGTCGGCGTGGTCGAGTCGTACATCTCGTACCTGCGGCGCAAAGTGGCCGACCCCCAGCTGATCCACACGGTCCGCGGCATCGGGTACATGATCCGCCCATGACGTTGCGCGTGCGGCTGGTGGTCGTGCTCGTGGCCCTGGTGGCGGCGGGCCTGTTCGGCACGTGGCTGATCGGCTCGCAGGTGATGGAGAACTACCTCCTGCACCAACTCGACGCCCGCCTGGACCGCGCGGTCTCGCTGCCCCGCTCGCTTCCGTTGCGGGACAACATGGTCCTGCGCAACGCCGACGGAGTCGTCGCGGGGACGCCTCTGGACGGGCTGCCCCCGTTCGGTTCGATGACTCCCGGTGAGCATGTGACCGTGGGGTCGTCGCGGGTGGTGATGCGTTCGCTGGACGGTTCGGAGCTGATCGCGGCGCTCGACCAGTCGGAGGTGGACCGGGCGGTCGACGACCTGCGGCTCGCGTTCCTGCTGATCAGTCTCGGCGCGTTGATCCTCGTCGGGATGGCCGGATACGCGCTGGTCAGAGCCTCGACCCGGGCTCTGGAGGAGGTCGAGCAGGTCGCCGGGGAGATCGCCGCCGGTGATCTCTCCCGACGCGTGCCGGTGCGGCGGCCCGGTTCGGAGGTCGGTCGGCTGGCGTCGGCGTTGAACACGATGCTCGGCCAGATCGAGGCCTCGTTCGCGGCGCGCGTGCGGTCGGAGAGCCGGATGCGGCAGTTCGTGGCGGACGCGTCGCACGAGCTGCGGACGCCGTTGACGTCGATCCGGGGCTACGCCGAGCTTTACCGGCAGGGCGCGGCTTCGGACGCCTCGGAGGTGTTGAAGCGGGTCGAGGACCACGCCGCGCGGATGGGCGTGCTCGTCGACGACCTGTTGCAGCTCGCGCGCCTCGACTCGGAGCAGCCACTGGCGTTGTCGTGCGTGGACCTCGTCGTGGTGGTGACCGACGCGGTGGTGGACGCCCGCCTCAACGAGACGGACCGTCTCGTCTCGTTGGAGCTGCCGGCCGGGCCGGTGCTGGTGGAGGCGGACGAGGCGCGGGTACGGCAGGTCCTGACGAACCTGCTGTCGAACGCGCTGGTGCACACGCCCGCGGGGTCGCCGGTGGAGGTACGGCTGACGTCCGGGGTCGTCGAGGTCGTTGATCACGGGCCTGGGATGACGTCCGAGCAGGCCGCTCGGGTGTTCGAGCGGTTCTACCGGGTGGATCCGGCTCGGGGGCCTGGTGGGACCGGGCTGGGGCTCGCGATCGTGGCGGCGCTGGTCGCAGCGCACGGGTGGCGGATCGAGGTGGACACCGCGCCGGGAGAGGGCGCGGTGTTCCGGGTGCTGTTTCCAGCTCAGGCGGACTCGGCTTTTGCCACGGCGTTCTGAAAAACGGGCGACATTTCCTTCTCACACGTCGTGCTCGCGGTGCAGATCGCATATGTGGTCACGACGTACTCACCGACCTCGGCGACGTAGGTGAACCGGAAGATGCCGCCCTTCAAGCCGACTTCCGATTTGATCGCCAGCACCTGTGCGGAGCTCACCTTCGGATCCGGCATGATCGTGTAACGCGCGTACTCGTCGCCACCGCTGCGAACGATGCCGCACTCGGTGGTCAGCGCGCGCACCGCCGCCTCGTCGACCTCGCCGCGTGCGATCGTCGTGCCGATGAGCACGACCTCGGACGGCTTCGACGTCCTCGACGTCGAACCGAAGGAATTGGCTTTCCACGCGAACGAGCTGCCCGCGTACGGCGCCATGTCCGGTGTGCGGACTGGCGTGCAGCCAGCGGGTTCGTACTCACCCGCGGGGATCAGGGTGCCGAATCCGTTCCAGACCGAACTCTTGGCGGCGTCGTCGAGACGGAGGAGCTGAGGACGGGAGTCCGGCGCGAGGTAGGCGGGGAACGCGGCGTCGTCGGGAAGCAGGGTGAGCAGGTCGCGCTGCACGACGGCCGGCGGTGCTGCCGGGACGGGTGAATCCGGAGTGGCCGCCGTGCCGCAGCCGGAGACGAACACCGCGACAAGAGCGAACAGGCGGACCGAGCCGAGGTTCATCGACGACCTTTCCCTTTTCGGACACAAAAATGGACACGGCTTTTCGCGGCGCCGATGTGCTGTTCGTTTTCGGCTGTCCGGTTGTTACCTCGTAACGATTTCTGGTCCTGGCGCGAAACGTCTCCTGCAAGTCGGCATCGGCGGGAGGCGCAGCGATGAGAGCGTTGTTCGGGCTCGCTCTGCTACTGGTCGCCGGCTGCACGGTCGCAGTGCCGGGAACGGCTCACCGCGAGGCGTTGGCCGCGCGCGTCTCACCCGCCCAGAGCGCGACGGTGACGGCGAACTCGCATCTCGCCGTCACCGTGCCGGAGGGCGCGGTGGGCACCGACGCAACGCTGTCGGTGCGACCCTCGCCGGTGGCGCTTCTGGAGCGACCCGGGTTCGTCGGCGCGGGCGAGCCTGTCGAGATCACCGTCGACGCGCCGTTGCGCAAGCCGGCGGCGCTGACGTTCGACGGTCAGGGCGGGCCGGAGGGCGGTCTGCCGGTATTGCTGCGACACGACCCCGCCGCCGGGTGGTACCCGATCGAGGTCGGCGAGCCCGGAAAGCCGCTCGTCGCGCGGCGGACGGAGTTGTCGACCCATCTCGCCGGCTGGCTGACCGCATCGGCCTCCTGGGTGCCCCGCCGGTTCGCCGGCAAGCACGAGCCGCCGCGGTGCGGGCCGAAGCCCGACTGGGCTCAGCTCACCGAGCCCAAGGACGATCTCGTCACCGCCTGCGTCGGCGCCGAGGGCGAGCAGGCGGTGCTGACGGTCCGCAACAACCGGACGTTCCCGGTGGACGTGGCCGTTCCCAAGGGTGTCGAGCCGTCCGTCAAAGACCAGGCGGATCCGTTGCGCCGGTTCCTCGGTGCGGAACACGTCCTGCTGTTCGGAGGGCAGGAGTTAACCCTGCGGTGGCCGCGACCCTCCCAGTCCGGCAGCAGCGCGGTGGTCCCCCGCTTCACCGTCGCCGCGCACCTCACCCACATGGTCGCCGTGTTGCTCGGCGTCGAGGATCTGCGTGGCCAGGCCGCACTCGCGGTCTTCGTGCACCGTTGCAAGAAGGTCGTGGACGCGCGGGAGTCCGCGGCGGGACTCGGAGCGCTGCGGGAGTGCGCCGAGCCGCTCGCCGACGAGGCGAGAGCACGGGCCGCCGCCACCTCGATCGCGCAGACCAGCGGGCTCCCCGAGGATGCTGTCGTGGACATGTTGCGCGTCATGGGCAGCGTGCTCACGTTCTACACGCCCCTGAAGCTGCCCACCGACCGCGTGCCGGAGGGTCCCGACGCCAACCGGTCCGTCGTCGTGCGTCTCACCGGCACCGAACCTCCGCCGCTGGACCCCGCGTTCGTCGGCACGTGGAGCCAGCACGCGGGCGGACTGGAGATCCGGGCGTCGCGAACAGGACGGGTGTCGTACCAGGTGCAGTCCGCAGGGCTTCCCGAGTTCTACGCGGCCGACCTGAAGTTCGAGGTCGACGGACCGAAGGCTCTGAAAGCCACCGTGACCAGCACCAACGACCCCGGGAAGCCGAAGGGCACGGTGCTCACCCTTCGGCTGGAGCACCCAGGAATCATGATCACCGGCCTGCGGCAGGAGAACTCGCGGTGGTGCAACGCTGTCACCCGCCAGAACGGCGAATGTGGCGCCTAGCCGCGGTTCGGCCAGGCGCGTTCGTAGTGCTCTTCCGGGAAATCGCTCGGACTCGACCCAGACGCGTGCGCGCGTTGGATCTCCTCGGCGTAGCGCTCGTTGCGCGCGCACCAGGGAGCGGCCGGGATGTACATGACGTTGCCCCACCCCTGCTGGTCCTCGACGGGCGCGACGCTGTGGATCATGTCGCAGTGCCACCAGACCGAGTCACCGGCGTGAACGTCTGGAATTCCCGTTAGAGCCTCTAGCAACAGTGAGTGGTACTTACGGGAGACTGGGAAGACCTGGTTGACGGTGACGCCGCACATGTCGTCGTCGGGGACGTCGTCGAGCAGTGGGCGCAGCATCAGGTACGCCATGGCGCCGGGGATCGGGATCGTGTGCAGCACGCCCTGGTCGTGGGCCATGTCGGAGAGGGCGGTCCAGCCCTGGAAGGTGCGGAAGACCGAGCACATCGTGGTGCCGGGGTACTGCGGGCCGGTCGTGCGGTGGACGGCGTCCCACGGGTCGTACTGCTCGGGCGTGCCGTTGAACAGGTGCCGGAACGCCTGCTGGTACTCGGCCGTCATCCACAGGTCGAGCGTGCCGGGGTCGAGGTGGGTGCCGAGGCCACCCGAGTCGGTGCCGGGCGGGCGGCGGCGGATGCGGTCCGGGTAGCCGACGTCCCTGGCCGGGTCGAACCAGCCGTCGTGGTGCCACAGACCGTTGAGGAACTGTTGGACGGTGGCCATGCGTTCGTGACGCCTGGCTTCGACCTGCGCGGGCGACCAGTAGATCGGGTAGATCTCGGGCTTGGAGCCGACGCTGCCGAAGAAGTCGTCGCCGGGGCCGCGGTAGTTCTCGAAGAAGTTGTTGCTCTCGACGTAGTCCACGATGGACTTGTCCCAGGCCAGGGCCTGTTCGCGGGGGAAGTGTCCGCGCACGACCACGCAGCCGCGGCGGCGGACCAGGTCGCGTGGCGCGGTGCCGGCCTCGATGTCGGCGTAGTCGATCACCGGCCAGCCCTGACCGGCCTTGACGTCGTCGACCTCGCGCTGGATCTGCCGTTCGACGACGGCGAAGACCTCCTCGACGCTGCGGCCGGACGCCTCGATGTTCGCGCGGATCGCCTTCTTGATCTCGCGGACGGCTTTCGGCAGGTCGGCGGGCGTTGTGTCCCAGTTCGGCAGCACGTGCACTCCTTCCAGTAAGACCTCCTAACTTAGAACCATAAGCGTGTCGCACGGTTGTAGGCAAGGCCCCTAACTAGAATCCGGTGCGTGACCAGGCCGTCCCAGGAGTTGCTGCGCTCGATCTCGGACGAGCACGTGCTGCGCTCGTTGATGACCGCGCGCAAGCTGACCCGCGCCGAGCTGGCGATCGAGACGGGGCTGTCGAAGCCGACCGTGAGCGAGAGCGTCCGCCGACTCGTGGACCTGGGCCTGGTCGCGGACACCGGCGAACGAACGCCGGGCGGGCGTGGCAAGGGCAGGGTCGGGTCGTTCTACGGCCTCGCAGAGGACATCGGCGTCGCGCTGGTCGTGACGATCGCGCCGGACGGCGTGACGGCCGAGTGCGTCGACGCCCACGGGGACGTCGTCGGCCGCACCCACCGCCCGATCGCCGGACCGGCCGAGGTGGCCGCCGTGTTGCCGGCGGTCGCGGCGGAAACCGTTGCGGCGCACAACGTCCGGCTCTGCGCGGTGAGCGCGGCCGATCCGGTGGACCGGCGCACCGGCAGGCTCGTGCAGCTGCCGGACTCGCCGTTCCTGGTGGGAGAACTCGATCCGGTCGCGGTGCTGGGGCCGTTGCTGCGCGGGCCGGTCGTGGTGGACAACGACGTGAACTGGGCGGCGCAGGCCGAGCACGCCGCACTGGGTGTCGCGGACTTCGCGTACCTGTTCCTGGGCGAGGGCCTGGGTTGCGCGATCGTGTCCGACGGTGAGGTGAGGCGCGGGCACTCGGGGCTGGCCGGCGAGATCTCGCACCTGATCACTGCCGGGCCGTCGGGCGCGACGCCGTTCATCGAGGTGTTCGGCGAGCTCGGGTTGCGGCGTGAGGGGACCACGGCGATCGACGTGGCACGGCTGCTCGCCGCGGATCCCGTCGTGCTCGCGCGGGCGATCGGCGGCGTCGTCACGGGGCTGGTGACGCTGGCCGATCCCGAGGTCGTCGTGGTCGGCGGGTCGTGGGGACCCGCGCTGCTCGACGCGATCACGGCCGAGTGCGCGCGCTCGCCGCGTCCGGTGCCGATCAGGGCCGCTTCGGTGGACGAGCCGTCGTTGACCGGGGCTCGGGCGGACGCGCTCCGCCGGTTGCGCGCTGCTCTGGTCGAGGCTTCTAAGGCGCCGTGACCACCGGGCCGAGCGGCGCAGGCAGCGCGGCCAGCGCTTCCAGGCGCCGTGGCGGGAAGTCCGTCCACTCCGCCGGCGGATGCCGGTCGGCGTGCAGGTGCCGGTCGAGGAACCGTTGCCAGCGCCGCAGTCCGTCGACCGCGTCCACAACGGACAGTGCGCCGGACTCGATCGCGTCGGCGTACTCGTCGAGGTCGAGCATCCGCTGGTGCCGTCCGTCGAGCGGCACCAGCACGTCGGCGTACAGGTCGTGGACCGTCACGGCGCCCGGCCGCTGCTCGACGGTCACCAGGTCGACGTACCAGCTCGTCGGTCCCTCGGCGGACCGGTCGATGCGTCCCCTGCGCCGCCAGACCGGCATCGACATGCTCACGCCGAGGTCCAGCAGCACGAACACCCGTTCCAGCAGGGCGCCGCCGGGCCACGGTTCGAACCGGTCGGGCAGCTGGAACTCGTAGGCGAGCGCGTCGCCGTCCCGCACGCCGGGCAGAGGGCCGAACTCCCCGCGCCAGACCTCGATCTTCTCCACAGATCCAGTTCTACCCCTGGCCCGGCAGGCTCGCGTACTCCTCGATCCGGGTGATCAGGCCGTTCTCGAACCGGAAGTACACGGCGGCGTCGACCTTGAACAGGGCGCCGTCCTTGGTCGCCACGTTCACGACGTGCTGCTGCAGGACCTCGCCGGGCTGCTCGAACTGCCGGGTGATCTCGTAGCGCATCGACGCGATGGGCTCGATCTGCGCTTCCATGCCGGCGATGTTCTCGCCGATGGTCGAGTCGCCCTTGCCGTCGTTGTGCCAGACGGTGGCTTCGGCCGAGCACATGGCCCGCGCCTCGGACCACTCCCGGTTCTCCAGGTGGCGGAGGTAGGTGTGCGCCTTGGCCTTGAGGTCGTACATGAGAGCGCGTTCTCCTGCTTCTACTCGCATCGGGAGGTGGTTGCCGGGTGGGGACAGCGGGCACGTGAAGACGGCCGGCGCCAGGTGGTGGTGCGACAAGGACGCCTGGTTGAAGTCGACGGTCAGCCTCGTTCCGGGGTCCTGGAGCGGCAGGACGAGCCAGCGGCCGATGGCGGGGGTCTCGGTGCCGTTGGTCTCGTCGGTGAAGATGACAAGTCGTTGGCCCGGCATGGTTTCGACGACCGCCAGCACGTGCTCGGTGCCGTTGATCGTGACCACCAGGTCGACCGGTGCGGTCACGGCCTGGGTCGTGCGGGGCGACGTCAAGTGTTCCACCTGGAGGCGGCGATCGTCCTGCGCGGCGCGGAACTCGCCCTCGAAGACCCACTCCGGGTCGTAGGGGTAGGTGTGGATCCCTTGCAGGCCTGAACGTTCCAGTGCCCCGGGGTCGGTGACGACCACGCCGTAGAAGCCGTCAGCGCCTCCCGCGAGGGCCGTGCGCCCGTCGGGGAGTTCAACGGTGCCAACGACTTCTCGCGACTCGTGGGTCAGCGCGCCCGCCTCGTTGACGCTCCACTCCCCCGGCACGCCCGGCAGGCGCACGGGTCCGGACACCATTCCCTTGGCGACGACCTTCACCTTGTCGGTGACCTCGGCCAGCCTGGCGTCACGCCACTGCTCGTAGGTCATTTCCGCGCCGCCCAGACGGTGCGCTCGGTGCGCAGCGCGAGGTCGTCGCGGCGCAGCGCGGCCTCGGCGGCCTCGGGGCCGACCTGCCTGCGCAGAACGATGTGCGCGTAGCGTTCCACGGCGGGCGACCGTTCGATGTGGACGGTGATCGTGCGTTCGTCCTCGACGGTGAACCCGGCCTCGGTCAGCTTCGGTCCCCAGTCGGCGCCGCGGTGAGGCAGGCGTTCGTCGTGGCCGTCGGGGGCCTGCTCGGGGAAGAACGTCGGCATGCCCGCCAGTTCGACAACGGCGAGCAGGCCGCCGGGGGCGAGCGTCTTGTGCAACTGGCGGAGCGTGTGGCCGGGGTCGGTCAGGTGGTGCAGTGAGGCCGACGCCCAGATCAGGTCCGGGGTGCCGACGTCGGGCCAGTCGGTGTCGAGGTCGGCCAGCACGGTGTGGACGCGGTCGGCCAAGCCCCGTTCGCCCGCCTTCGTGCGGAGTCGCTGGAGGTGGTCGACCGAGGAGTCGACGGCGGTGACGTGGGCTTCGGGGAAGCGTTCGAGCAGGGCGAACGTTCCCGCGCCCGTGCCGGCTCCCAGGTCGACGATCTGGCGTGGGCCGGTGGTGGGCAGCCGGTCGATGATGTCGGCGGTGTGGGAGGCGAGAAGCTCTGCGTCGAGGTCGAGGATCTCGGCCTGGTCCTCGCTGTCACCGTGCCCGTGCCCGTGGCCGTGGCCGTGGCCATGTCCGTGTCCGTGGTCGCTCATGCCCCCAAGGTAGGTCGGCCGTGCCCCAACCGCACGGCCGCTTGCGCATTCGGCAAGACGGTCGGCTCCCTTGGTGCCACCCGCGCAAGATCAGGCCTTCCGGTCGGCGTTGTGGCCGCGCCGCGCCTCCCGGTCGAAGATCCCGAGGATCTCGCACGGCCCGCCGGCGGTGCCGATCGCGTGCGGCAGCATCGTCGGGAACTCGGCGGCCTGGTTCGTCTCGACGCGGAACCGGCGGTTGCCCAGCAGCAGCACCGCCGTGCCCGACAGCACGACCAGCCACTCGCGGCCGGAGTGCGCGCGCAACGACGCCGGGTTGTCGGGCGGCGGGTTCGTCATCCGCTGGCGCATCACGGTCATGCCGGGCTCCGCCTTGATGGGCCAGCGCATCGTGCCGTGCGCGCCGTCGAGCATCGGGCTGACGATCACGTCGTCGGTGTCGGTCTCGACCAGCTGGTCGAGCGACGTGTCGAGGGCGCGCGCCAGGGTCACGAGCTGGTCGAGCGCGAGGCGTCGCTGACCGTTCTCGATGCGGCTGAGCGACGACGGGCTGAGCTTGGCGCGGGTCGCGAGCTCGTCGAGCGACCAGCCCTGCGCCACCCGCAACGCGCGGATCCGCTTGCGCACCAGGCCGTCCAGATCACCGTCTTCTTGCGTCATGAGCACGATCGTATGCCTCTGGGACAAACGACACCTAGCTTCGCGGCCATGACTCGAACGAAAACGCTGGTCGCGGTGTGCGTGGCGCTGATGGCCGTGATCTCTTCGGTGACCGGGCTGAACGTCGCCCAGCCGCACCTCGCCGCCGAGTTCGGCGCGGCGCAGGGCACCGTCCTGTGGATCATCAACGTGTACGTGCTGACGCTGGCGGCGTTGCTGCTGCCGCTCGGCGCGGCCAGCGACCGGTGGGGGCGCAAGCCGGCGTTGATCGCCGGGCTGGGCGTGTTCGGGGTGGCGAACGTGGTCGCCGCGCTGGCGTCGTCGGCGGAGGTGCTGCTCGCTTCGCGCGTGGTCGCCGGAGCCGGGGCGGCCACGATCATGCCCGTCACGCTCGCGGTGATCACCTCGACGTTCCCGGAGGAGGAACGCGGGCGGGCGATCGGGGTGTGGACCGGCGTCGCGGGCGGCGGTGGGCTGCTGGGGATGTTCCTGTCGGCCCTGCTCGTCGACGTCGCCGACTGGCGGTTCCTGTTCGTGCTGCCCGTGGTGCTCGTGGTCGTGGCGCTCGTGATGGCGTCGAGGGACGTGTCGGACTCGCGGGACGTGCGGCCGTTCGACGTGGGCGGGGCGCTGACGTCGGTGGTCGCGGTGGCCGGGTTGATCTACTTCCTGCACGAGGGCGACGTGCTCAGCCTGCTCGTCGGGGCCGGTGCGGCGGCCGCGTTCGTGGTGTGGGAGCTGCGGCATCCCGTGCCGTTGCTGGACGTCCGGTTGTTCCGGGCGCGGCCGCTGGCGACCGGGTCCCTGGTGCTGCTGGTGGTGTTCGGGGTGCAGGCGGGCGTGTCGATCCTGCTGTACCCGTACTTCCAGACCGTGCTCGGCTGGTCGGGGCTGGTGTCGACGGTGGCGCTGCTGCCGATGGCCGGGCTGATGATGGTCGCGTCCGGGCTCGCGCCGCGGCTGGCCGAACGGGTCGGGGCGCGCGTCACGATGTCGGTGGGTGTCGCGTTGGGCGGCTTGGGGTTGGCGCTCATGGCGGTGTTCGTGGACGGCGGGTACCTCGACGTGCTGCCCGGCATGATCGTGATGGGTGTGGGCACGGGGTTGTCGATGCCGCCCGCCACCGAGGCGATCACCCGTTCCGTGCCGCAGCAGGGTGTGGCGTCCGCGCTGAACGACGTGACGCGGGAGTTCGGCACGGCGCTGGGCATCGCGTTGCTCGGCGCGATGGCGGCGGCGTCCGTCGACTCCGGTGGGTCCTTCGTGGAGGGATGGCGGACCGCCATGTGGGCCGGTGTGGCCGTCATGGCGGTCCTGTTCCTGGTGGCTAGGCGTCGATGAGCAGGTCGAGGAACTTCTGCGGCGGCTCGTCGCCGAACAGGCTCTGCACCATCTGCTCGGAGTCCTCGGCGGTGTGGACGGCGCGCACGAACATCGCCTCCTCGTACTCGGCCAGCGCGGTCTCCACGTCCTTGGTGGCCAGTGCGATGCCGAGTTCGGCGCCGTCCAGCATGGCGAGGTTGGCGCCCTCGCCGTTGGGCGGCATGAGGTGCGCGGCGTCTCCGACCAGCGTCACGCCCGGCACCCGTTCCCAGCGGTGCCCGGTCGGCAGGGCGTAGTGCGGGCGGAACACCGGTTCCGTGTCGGACTCGGTGATCAGGGCGGTGAGCTCGGGCGCCCAGCCCTCGAACTCGGCCGTGATGTGCCCGAGGTCGCCGAACCACTCCAGCGGCCGGGTGAACTCGACGTAGGCGTGCAGGACGCCGCCGGCCTCCCGGTGCGCGTGAATCCCCTTGCCCTGGCCGGGGGCGAACATCGAGCCGCCACCGACCGCCTTCGCCACCTCGGGGTGCCGGGTGTCGGCGTCGTGGAGGTAGGTCTCGACGAATGACATGCCGGCGTACTCCGGCGTGACGTCGGTGAGCGCCTGGCGAACCTTCGACCACGCGCCGTCGGCACCGACGAGCACGTCGGCGACCACGGTGCTGCCGTCCGCGAACGTGACGGTCTTCCCTTCGACGGCGGTCACCTTGGCGCCCCAGCGGACGGTGCCGGCCGGGAGCGAGTCGATCAGCATCTGCCGCAGGTCGGCGCGCTGCACCTCGGGACGCCCGCCGGTGCCGTCGTCCTCCTTCTCGAACAGGACCTTTCCGCCGGAGTCGAGCACGCGCAGGGCCTCGCGTCCGGGCAGGACGAGCGCGCGGAACTCGTCCATCAGGCCCGCGGCCTCGACGGCGATCTGCCCGTTGTAGTCGTGGATGTCGAGCATGCCGCCCTGCGACCGCGCCGTCGGCGACTCCTCCGCCTCGTGGACGGTGGACGGGATGCCGTGGACGTGCAGCACGCGGGCGAGCGTGAGACCGCCGAGTCCGGCACCGATGATCGTGACGTGCATGAAGTGCTCCCCTGGAGATCGTGCCGCCTCCCTGACGGCTCGACCAGGTTCACCCGGCCCGCTGGCACACCCCGCACACGTCGCTGACAGCCGCTGTCAGGCCCTGTCACCACTCGGCGAACGACCCGTCGTCGTGCCGCCAGATCGGCGAACGCCACGCGTGACCCGTCTCGTCCGCACGACGCACGGCCGCCTCGTCCACCTCGACGCCCAGGCCAGGGCCGGTCGGGCGCGCGATCCAGCCGTCCACGACCCGCACCGGGGCCATGTCCACCAGGTACGTCGGGTCGGCGCCGTTGTAGTGCATGCCCGCGCTCTGCTCCTGGATCAGGAAGTTCGGCGTGGTGAAGGCGACCTGCAGCGAGGCCGCCAGCGAGATCGGCCCGAGTGGACAGTGCGGCGCGATCGACGCCCCGTACACCTCGGCCAGCGACCCGATCCGGCGCAGCTCCGAGATGCCGCCCGCGTGCGACGGGTCGGGCTGCACGACCGCGACACCGGCGTCCAGCACCGGTTTGAACTCCCAGCGCGAGAACAGCCGCTCCCCCGTCGCGATCGGCACGGTCGACGCCTGCACGACGGACGCCAGCACCTCGGCGGGAAGCTCGGGCAGCACCGGTTCCTCGACGAACATCGGCTGCACCTCCTCCAGCATCCGCACGAGCCTGCGCGCCATCGCGGGCGAGACGCGGCCGTGGAAGTCGATCGCCAGATCTCCTTGGGGGCCAAGGGCTTCACGGGCCTCGCGAGCGCGGACGAGCACCGCGTCGGCGTCGGCGGGGGACGCGATCGGGCGCATCTCCGCCGTGGCGTTCATCTTCACGGCGCTGAAACCCGCCTCGACCTGCCGCGACACGGCCTCGAACACGCCGTCCGGCCGGTCGCCGCCCACCCACGAGTACGCGCGCACCCTGTCGCGCACGGGACCTCCGAGCAGTTCGTGGACCGGCAGACCACGCGCTTTGCCCGCTATGTCCCAGAAAGCGTGGTCGTAGCCCGAGAGCGCCGACGACAACACCGGGCCGCCGCGGTAGAAACCGCCGCGCCGCAGGACCTGCCACAGGTCCTCGACGCGCAGCGGGTCCTGGCCGACGACCAGTTCGGACAGCTCGTGGACGGCCGCGCGGACCGTCTCGGCCCTGCCCTCCACGACCGGCTCGCCCCAGCCGCTCACCCCCTCGTCGGTGCTCACCTTGAGGAACAGCCAGCGGGGCTCGACCAGGAACGTCTCGACCGCCGTCACCTTCATGAGGAGTCCTTCGCCGCGGACCAGCCGCCGTCGACCAGAAGCTCCGCGCCCGTCACGAACGACGCCGCCGGAGACAGGAGGAAACCGATCACCGAGGCCACCTCGGCCGGGTCGCCGAGGCGTCCGGCCGGGGTGGCTCGGGCACTGCGTTCGCGGTCCTCGGCCGAGACCCGGTCCCACGCCGCCGTCAGCACGGGACCGGGCAGCACGGCGTTGACCCGCACGTCGGGTGCGTACTCGACGGCGAGCTGGCGGGTCAGCGCCACCAGCCCGCCCTTCGAGGCCGCGTAGGCGCCGTGGCCGGGGATGCCGAAGTGCGCGTGCACGGACGAGACGAGCACGACCGAGCCGCGGCGTTCGCGCAACGACGGCAGGCAGGCCCGCAGGCCGTGGAACGCGCCGCCGAGGTTGACCGCGAGCTGGCGTTCCCACTCGTCCGGTGTGGTCTCGTCCAACGGCTTGACCGCGACCGTGAAAGCGTTGCTCACCAACGCGTCCACGCGGCCGTCGCACAGGTCGAGCGCCCGCCGCCAGGTCTCGGGATCGCTGACATCTCCTCGCACGGCCACGTCACCGCGCAGGTCGACGCCGACGACCCGGTACCCGTTGTCCGTCAGGTGTTTCGCCGTAGCGGCACCGATTCCGGCACCCGCACCCGACACCACCGCGCACTTCATGCACGTTCTCCTAGAGCTTCTGCCGGTAGACCCTGTTGTCCGGTCCGCGCACGACGGTCCACGCGGAGCCGTCCGGACCAGCAGTAGCACCGACGGCGCCGACGAGCGAGTTGCTCGGGAACTCGGGCCGGTTGAACCAGCCGCCCCAGACGCCGGCGGAGGAGTTGATCTGCCAGAGCGTGTAGTCGCTCGCGCGTGCGAACAGGTAGATGCGGTCCTGGTGCTCGACCAGGGTCGGGCTGCCGGAGATCACGCCTCCGAGTGACGTCCACTCGCCGCCCGCGATCGGCCGCACCCACACGGCGTCGGCGGCGGTGCGGACGGCCACCTGACCGCCGGCGACGCTGGGCCTGCCGTAGATCGGGGCGTCACCGGGCGCACCGAGCGGGGCCCACGTGCCCTGGTAGCGCCAGACCTTGCCGTCCTCACCACGGGCGACGATCGTGCCGTCTGCGGAGACTGAAGGCGCGTCGGTGAGCTTGCCGCCCAGCGACTTCCACGAGCCCCATCGTCCGTTGTGGAGTGTCCGCTGCCAGGCGCGGTTGTCGTTGCCGCGCACCGTCACCTCGACGTCCGTGCCGACGGTGCGGACGGCGGGCTGGCCCTGGATCGCCTTGCCGAGGCCCGACCACTTGCCGTTCTTCAACACCTTGAGCTCGCCGCCCGTGCCTCGGCTGAACACCAGCGCCTCGTCGCCGACCCGTGCGATCGCGGGCGACGCCGTGGCGTCGGAACCGACCGCC
This sequence comes from Lentzea sp. NPDC058436, assembly GCF_042721515.1. Taxonomy (NCBI): domain Bacteria; kingdom Bacillati; phylum Actinomycetota; class Actinomycetes; order Pseudonocardiales; family Pseudonocardiaceae; genus Lentzea; species Lentzea sp. NPDC058436. The sequence goes on along the minus strand of NZ_JBHXLF010000002.1, from coordinate 526,589 downwards.
TCACCGGGAACGAGGTCCGTGCCGCGCAGCTTGAGCATCGCGGTGCCGTGCGGAGGAACCGTCACGGTGTACCTGTCCGTGGCGCTGCCCCGGTCGGCGCGAGCACGCAGGTCGCGCACGGCGACGGTGCCCTTCAGGCCTGCTGCGGCGAAGTCCACGGTCATCTCGGCGGGCACGTCCCGGCGGTTGAGCAGCACGACCGAGCGCTCGCCCTTGCGGGACAACACCTTGCTGTACACGTCGGTGTCGCCGGTCGTGGCGACCCGGACGCCCTGGACCGCCAGCGGGTCCTGGTTGACCGCGAGGATCTCCGGGTTCTTGAGCGTGCCGACCATCGACGGCGGCAAGGTGCGCGGGTCCGAGCCGATGATCAGCGGTGAGGACATCTGCGCCCACATCACGAACTGCGAGGTCGACTCCTCCTCGTTGAGCTCGTAGGTGCCCTGCTGCGTCCTGCGCATCGGGATCAGGTAGTCCGGGTCGTTGTAGTGGCCGGGGCCGTTCGACTCGGGGTGCGCGGCGTTGCGGTCCATGTTGCGCAGCACGTCGCGCCAGATGCCCTCGTACGGCGTGCCGAACGCGATGTCCGTGGTGGTGCGCCACGAGTCGCCGTGCAGCGGGCCGAACGTGTAGGAGATGTCGGCGGTCTGGTCGGGCGTGTGCGGGACGCCCCACTCGCTGGTGACCGGGTTGCAGATGTTGAGGATCATCGGCCGTCCGGCCTTCTTCAACGCCTTGCTGAAGTCCGCGTACGCCTGCGCGGGCTTGAGGTTCGCCGCGATGCCGCACAGGAAGTCGACCTTCACGGCGTCGAACTTCCAGTCCGCGAACCGCTTCGTGTCCTTCTCGTAGAACCCGCCGCCGCTGCCGGCCGCGCAGTTCTTGCCGTCGGACGGTCCGGCGTCGGTGTAGATGCCGGCCTTGAAGCCCTTGGCGTGCAGGTCGGAGACGAGCTTCCTGATGCCTCCGGGGAACTTCTCCGGGTCCTCCTGGAGGTCGCCCTTCGCGTCCCGCGGGGTCGGCGCGGTCCAGCCGCCGTCGATCCACAGGAGCCGGTACCCGGCGTCGCGCATCCCGCTGCTCACCAGGAAGTCGGCGATGCCCCGGATCTCCTTCTCGCTCGGCGCGCCGAGACCGTAATACGTGTTCCAGCCCATGTACGGGGTCTTGGCAACACCGCTGTCGTAGTAGGTGGGCGCTCCCTGGTCGTCACCTGCGTGAGCGGGTGTCGCCACCAAAGACATCAAGGCGATGGCCAACGCGACTCTGCGAACCGACATGCCCGTGAGCCTCCCTCCTGCCCATCAGCAGTGTCAAGAATAATTCCTAATTTATGTGTAGTAAGCTGACGGCCGTGAGCTACCGCTACGAGATCACCCAGGCAGTCGTGCGGCAGGGCATCATCGCGATCGTGCGCACCGCGTCCGCCGACTCCGCCGTCCAGGCCGCCGTTCCACTGCTGGACGCGGGCGTCACGTCCCTCGAACTGCCGCTGACGAACCCCGGTGCGCTGGAAGCGATCCGGCACCTGCGCGCGCACTACCCCGCCGCCACGATCGGCGCGGGATCCGTGCTGGACGAGGCTTCCGCCGTCGCCGCGGTGCGGGCCGGCGCGCAGTTCCTGGTGGCGCCCAACCTCCAGGAGTCGGTGATCCGGGCCGGGCACCGGTACGGGGCGGCGGTCCTGCCCGGCACCGGAAGCGTGTCCGAGGTCGTGCAGGCGTTGGAAGCGGGAGCGGACGCGGTGAAGGTGTTCCCCGCGCCCACGCCTCAGTGGGTGAAGGACGTGCTCGCCGTGCTGCCGTACGCACCCCTGGTGCCCACCGGTGGCGTCGCTCCGGCCGACGTTCCGGCGTGGCTGGAGGCCGGCGCGGTGGCGTGCGGGGTCGGGTCGGCCCTCTCCCGCACGCCGATCGAGGAGATCAGGGCTCTCATTCGCTCCTGAGCACGACCACGTCGGCGTCGTTCGCAGCGGTCCAGCAGAACGGCAGCCCGACGTGAGTCAGGTGCGCCGCCGAGTAGACCCGGCCGTTGTCGTCCACATAGGACTGCGCGGTCAGGCCCCTCAGCCTCACCCGGGACGACCGGCCGGGCACCATCGGCACGCCGGTCAGCGAACCGGTGTTCCAGGCCAGCACGACGACCCAATCTTCGCCGTTGTACTGGATCGCGTCGTTCAGCAGGTGCGCGTCGCCGCCGTGGACGACGTCACGGATCTCCTTGTACCGGGCGATCAGCGCAGCCGCTTCGGAGCGTTCCTCGGCCGACCAGTGCCGCACGTCCGCGCCGATGCCGAGCACGCCGGCCATCGCCAGCACGAAGCGGAACTTCAGCGAACGCGGGCGCGCGTCGAAGAAGCCCGGTGCGTCCGTGACCCACGACGACATCAGGTGCGGCGCGTGCATGTGCAGGAAGCCGTGCTGGATCTTCAGCCGGTCGAGCGGAGCCGTGTTGTCGCTGGGCCACACCACGTCCGTGCGCGCGGTCGTGGCGAGGTCCGTGCGACCGCCGCCACCCGCACAACCCTCGACCAGGACGTGCGGGTGCTTCTCCCGCAGGTGGTCGAGCACGCGCCAGTAGTTGCGGACGTGGGCGTCGTCCAGCTCGCCGGCGCGTTCGGTGGCCGGACGGTTCATGTCCCACTTCAGGTAACCGATTCGGTAGTCCGTCAGCAGCCTGTCCAAAGTGGAGACAACGAACTCGTAGACCTCGGGCAGACCGAGGTTGAGCAGCAACTGGTTGCGGATCAGCGTGGGCTCGCGGCCCTCGATCCGGTACACCCACTCCGGGTGGTCGGCGTAGAGCCGCGACTTCGGGCTGACGGACTCCGGTTCGACCCACAGACCGAACTCCAGGCCCATCCCCCGCACGTCCTCGACGAACGCGCCGAAGTCCGGCGACTCCGGGTACCAGTCGCCGAGGCCGCCGGTGTCGTCGTGGCGGCCGGTGAACCAGCCGTCGTCCACCACGAACAGCTCCACGCCCAGGTCTGCGACGATGCGGGCAAGTTCGAGCTGTTTCGGCAGGTCGACCTCGAACCCGGTCGCCTCCCAGGAGTTGTAGAGCACGGGCTTGCGGGCCGGCCGGGAGCGCGACCGGTCGTAGGCGTGCCAGACGCGGGCGAGGTCGTCGGTCGAGTACGCGAGCGCGAGTTCGGGCGTCGTGAACGTCTCCCCCGGCGCGATCTCGACCGGGCCGAGCATCCCGGCACGGACGCGCGTGAGCCCCGATGGCTCGACCTCGGCCGTGATCTCCCACGAACCGGACCACGCCAGCGACACGCCCCACGTGTCGTCCACGGACAGCCAGGGCGCGTAGTTGTGCCCAGGAACGCCGTAGGAGCTGCCGATGCGGAACCCGCCCGCGGGCAGGGTCACGTGGTCCAGTTGGAACTCGCGGGACCACTCACCGTGCAGGAACGACAGCCGTGGCTGCCGCACGGGCAGGCACACACCCGCCGATCCGACTCTAACGAGACGGACCGTCTCGTCTCGTTGGTTGGTGACCTCAACCCAGCGCGCGAGCACGTCGACGCCGGGTTCTGGCCGGTAGCAGAGGACGGTGCGCAGGCCGGCGACCTCGTCGACGAACGCCAGCCGGAGCACGCCGCCGGCCTCGGAGGCGCTCTCGAAGGTGAACCACGAGTCGCCGTCCACCTCCAGGTCGGCGCCGGTGAACGGGCGCTCGCCGCGGGGCGCGTACTCGACGGGCGCCGCGTCGGCCTCGGTGATGAAGTGGATGTCGCCGAGGTTCGCGTATGCCGACGGGCCTTGTTCGACGCCGTGCGGGCCCCAGGCCACGAGTTCGGCCCACCGGCCACCCGGCTCGATGGCCACCGTGTACGACGTGGTCGCCATCCGAAGCGTCCACTGGTTCATTTCACCGCTCCCACCGCGAGTCCGGAGATGAAGTGCCGCTGGAACCGCAGGAACACGGCCACGGTCGGGATCGCCGCGATCACCGAGCCGGCCGCGATCACGTTCCAGTTCGAGACGTACTGGCCCTGCAACGCCAGCAGCGCCGGGGTCACCGGCATGACGGCGGAGGACCGCAGCACGGTGATCGCCCACAGCAGGTCGTTGAAGATCCAGGTGAACGCCAGCGCCGCGAGAGCCGCCAGCGCCGGCCTGGTCATCGGCAGCACGATCCGCCAGAAGATCTGCACGGGTCCGGCGCCGTCGATGGTCGCCGCCTCCTGCACCTCGTTCGGCATCGCGCGCATGAAACCCTGCAGCACGAACGTGTAGAAGCCCAGTCCGAAGCCGACCTGCACGACGATCAGCGCGAACAGCGTGTCGTAGATGCCGAGCAGCTCGGTCAGCTTCGACACCGGCACCAGCAGGATCTGCGGCGGCAGCAGGTTGCCCGCGAGCATCAGCAGGATGATCGTGCGCCGGCCCGGGATCGCGAACCGGCTCAACGCGTACGCCGCCGCCGAGCTCAGGGCCAGCGACAGGAACACCGTCGGGACCGTGACGACGACGCTGTTCCACATCGCGCCCGAGCCGCCGTTCGTCCACGCGTCGGCGAACCCGGCGAGGGTGAACGACCGCGGGAGCGACGCGAGGCCGTTGGCGGCGATGTCGTCGAAGCTGCGGACCGCCGTGACCAGCACGGCCACGATCGGCAGCAGCCACAGCACGGAGATCGTGCCCGCGACGGCGTGGAAGACGCGGTTGGACATCAGTTCTCCCGGAACGCGCGGACGAGGTAGGTCACGATCACGCCGAACGCCAGCACGAAGATGACGACGGCCAGCGCGCTCGCGTAGCCGAGTTTCAAGGACTGGAAGGCGGTCGAGTACATGTACGTGCTGAGCAGCTCGGACGAGTGGTAGGGGCCGCCGCGCGTCATCGACCACACGACGTCGAACGACCGCAGCGAGTCGATCACGATCACCGACAGCACCACCGAGTTGACCGAGCCGAGCTGCGGCCAGGTGATGTGCCTGAACTTCTGCCAGGCCGTGGCACCGTCCAAAGTGGCCGCCTCGTACAGTCCGGGGTCGATTCCCTTGAGCCCGGCCAGGTACAGCACCATGACGTACCCGACCTGCCGCCACAGCGCCGGGACCAGCACCGCGTAGAGCGCGGTGTCCGGGTCGGCGAGCGGACTGCTGTCGAAGATCCCGCCTGGCTGGTAGAGCACCTGCCAGATCAGCGAGGTGGCCACCAGCGAGAACACGACGGGCACGAACAACGCGGCCCGGTAGACGCCGACGCCGCGGCGTTCCTTCTGCAGCAGCACGGCAAGGCCGAGACCGCCCACCGCGGACAGGCCGCCGAAGAGCACGAGCCAGATCGCGGTGTTGGTGACGGCGGTGTGGAAGACCGGGTCGTCGATCATCCTGGCGTAGTTGTCGAGCCCGACGAACTGGGGCGGCGAGACGCCGTCCCAGTTCGTCAGCGCGAGCCAGAACCCCTGCAGCGCTGGCCAGAAGACCCAGAACCCCTCCACCACCAACGGGACGAGCACGAACAGCAGCAGGATCGGAGGGACCCTGGTGGAGCTCCTGGTCATGTCAGCTCGACCACACCTGCTGCGCGGCCTTCTGCCAGTCCGCGAGGATCGTGTCCAGCTGGTCGGGCTGCTGGAGGAACTTGATCAGCGCGGCGTCCGCCGTGGGTTGCAGCGCGTCGCTGGAGTCGCGGTTGAAGAACTGGGTGATCTCCGCGGCCTCCTTGAGGTGCGCGCGGCCCTTGGTGACCAGTGGCGTGCCGGAGTCCTTGGCGTTCGGGTGCGTCGGCAGGACCGTGCCGGACGAGGCCTTGATGTAGGCCTCCTGACCCTCCGCCGTCGCCGCGTAGGTCAGGAACTCCTTGAGCTCCTTGACGTGCGGTGACTTGGCGCTCGCGAAGAAGCCGTCGGTCGGGCCCTCCTCCGCCAGCGGCACGTTCGGGTCGATGATCGGGAACCGGAAGAAGTCGATGTCGTCGATCGCGTCCTTCGGTGCCGCGTCCGCGAAGAACGCGCCGGTGAGCAGCATGCCCGTGCGACCCTGAAGCATCGCGGTCGTGGCCTCCTGGAAGCCGATCGCGGTGCCGTTCGGGTCGGTGTACGGCAGGACCTCGCGCCACGGCGTGAAGATCGCCTTGACCTTCGGGTCGTCGAACTTCTGCTTGCCCGCCAGCAGTTCCCGGTGGAACGGCGCGCCGTTGACGCGGATGTTGAAGTAGTCGAACCAGCTCGACGCGGTCCACGGCGAGTCCGATCCCGCGCCCATGCCGAGCGGGACGACCCCCTTGCCCTGCAACACCTTGCACAGGTCGACGAACTCGGTCCACGTCTTCGGCGGGGTGACGCCCCACTTGGCGAAGTTGGACCTGCGGTAGAAGAAGCCCCACCAGTAGTACGTGGTCGGCACGAACACCTTGCCGCTCAACGTCTTGAACGACTGCGGGTAGTCGCCCATCGTCTGCCAGACGTCGCTGATGTCGAGCAGCAGGCCCTTCTCCTCGTACCCCTTCAGCAACGCGCCGGGGTACCAGGTGAAGAGGTCGGGAGGGTTGGCCGAGGTGAGGTAGCTCGGCAGCTGGGTCCGGAAGGTCTCGGAAGCGACGGTGTTGACCGAAGCCTGCGCGCCCAACCTGGCGTTGAACGCCTTCACCAGTGCGTCGATCGCCGCCTTCGCCGCGGGCGCCGACAGGTTCGACTGGATCGTGGCCGTGCCCGCGGTCTGGGTGACCGGGCCGGAGGACGCCGAGGTGGCGCAGGAAGCGGTGCCGCTGACCAGCAACCCGGCTCCCGCGGCGGCGGTGACGCGGAGGAAGTGACGCCTGTCCATGGATGAGAAGAGTGCGCGCTGACCATGATCAAGTCAAGAATAATTCATAATTTATGATGTGCCGTATGCTCTGACCTCATGAACGAGAAGCGGCTGCGGGGCGTGCACGGCCAGACCGTCGAGGCGCTGGCCGGCAGGATCCTGGCCGGCGAGATCGGCGAGGGCGACACGCTCGACCTCCCGGCGCTGCGCGAGGAACTCGACGTGTCGCTGACCGCCCTGCGCGAGGCCCTGAAGGTGTTGTCGGCCAAGGGCATGATCGACGCGCGCCAGAAGCGCGGCACGTTCGTGCAGCCGCGGTCGTCGTGGAACCTCCTCGACACCGACGTGATGCGCTGGCAGACCGAAGCGGGCTCCGACCAGGGCCTGTTCGGCGAGCTCACCGAGATGCGCGTGATCGTCGAGCCCGCCGCCGCCCGCCTGGCCGCCGAACGGGCCTCGGACGCCGACGTCGAGGCCTTGTCAGCCGCCCTGGACCGCATGGCGTCCGCGCGCGACCTGGCCGCGACCGTCCGCGCGGACCTGGAGTTCCACCGCCTGCTGATGGCCGCCACGCACAACACGTTCCTGACGCAGGTCGAACGGATCATCGCGATCGGGCTGGCGGAGCGGGACAAGCTGGTGCACGGGACCGTCGAGGACGACCCGGTGCCGTCGCACCGCGAGGTGGTGGACGCGATCCGCCGGCGTGATCCTGAAGCGGCGTACGAGGCGATGCGGGCGCTGGTCGACAAGTCGGGCGCGGACCTCGACCGGCTGCGCTGACTCTTAATCGATACGACACCATCGGGTACCGGTAAGACGGTTGTGAAAGACATTCACGTCCGTCAGCATCGGGCCTCATGCGTCTGATCACGCTCGCCGCCGTCGCAGCCCTGGCGGTCTCGGCCGCGCCCGTCGCGGTCGCGGCCCCCGCCGCACCGAGGATCGCCACCTACAACGTGTTCATGCTGTCGCGGAACCTGTACCCGAACTGGGGGCAGGTCGCCCGCGCCGACCTGATCGACAGCACCGGTGTGCTGAACGGCCAGGACGTCGTGGTGCTGCAGGAGGCGTTCGACAACACCGCCTCCGACCGGCTGCTCGCGAACCTGCGCGACACCTACCCGCACCAGACGCCGGTGCTGGGTCGCAGCAGGGCCGGGTGGGACGTGACGAGCGGGCGGTACAGCGACTCTACGCCCGAGGACGGCGGTGTCGCGGTGCTGAGCCGGTGGCCGATCACCACGCGGGTGCAGCACGTCTACCGCGACGGGTGCGGTGCGGACTGGTTCTCCAACAAGGGTTTCGCGTACGCGCGGATCGAGGCGCCGTCCGGGCCCATGCACGTGATCGGCACGCACATGCAGGCCGAGGACTCGACGTGCACCAGCGCGCCCGGCGGTTATCGGGCGAAGCAGCGCGCGGAGATCAGGGCGTTCCTGGCCGCGCGGAACATCCCCGCCTCCGAACCCGTCTACGTGGCGGGCGACATGAACGTGATCGGGGCGAGCGCCGAGTTCGCCGCGATGGTGGCGGAGCTCGGCGCCCGGACGCCTCAGATCGGCGGGCACCCGTTCTCGTGGGACTGCGCGGACAACAGCGTCTGCCGGGACCAGTACGGGCCGGAGTACGCGTCCGAGCAGCTCGACTACGTGCTGACGGTCCAGGGTCCGTTGCTGCGCAACGAGACGCGGCGGGTGAAGAGTCCGGAGTGGTCGATCTGGTCGTGGGGGCGCAAGTACACCTACAACGACCTGTCCGACCACTACCCGGTCTTCGCCGGCTGAGCGGAAGCGCAGCGATTCGGGCGCCGGGAACGGCGTCCGTCAGCCCAGTGCGCTGACGAGCCGCCTCGCCTGCACCACCGCCTTGCTCGTTCCCTTGCGGGCGGCCACTTCCGCCAGTCCCTCGACGGTGCCGCCCGGCGAGAGCTGCTGGGCCAGTTCGACCGCCAGCTCCACCAGGTCCGCGACCCTGTTGTGCGGCCACGTCTTCGGCAGCGCGGTCGCCACCAGGTCCCACACCTGCCTCACCGCACCGGACCGGGCAACGTCGCGCAGGCACGGGACGACCCGGTTCAGCGCCAGCTCGCCGCGTTCCAGCAGCACGCCGACGACCTCGCCCAGTGCTGTGCCGTCGAGCTGGCCGCGCGAGGCGAGGATCAGCAGGGCGTCGACGGCGTGGGCTCGGCCGACCGTCGCCTCGGCGCCGAGGCCGCACGCGAGCGCTAGGTGCAGGGCGGTGCCGATCGGGCCGTCCGCCTCCGCGAGGGCCGGGAGCAGCGCGCCGTCGTCGCCCTTCGACTCGCGGCGGATCGCGAGGTGCGGCACCAGGTGTGCGGCGACGACCTCGCGTTGCGCGGGCAGGACGGCGGGCCAGGACGGGAGCATGACCTCCCACTCGTTGTACCCGTTCCAGTGCCGTTCCGGTTCGGGCAGGCCGGGGTCGAGCGTCACGAACAGCCGCTTCTCCAGCTTCGCAGGCGCGATGTAGCCGTAGCGCGTGGAACGGGTGCGCTCGACGAGTTCGACGACCGGATCGGAGAGGTCGGTGAGCCACTCCCGCAACAACTTTCCCGCGGTGCCGTGCAGTGACGCGAAGGCCTCGGGCCGGGTACCGCGGGGCAGCCGGTGGTAGGCCTGCCTGAGGTCCTGCGGCCACGGCTCCCACTCCTCCGCCTCGGCCTTCGCGAGCCGTTCGAGGAGCGTCTCGGGGTCGAGCAGGCCGGACATCTCGGTGGGCGTGGACACCAGGAACGGCCTGGGTGACCTGATCAGGCCCCTCGCGATCTCGCTCAGCCTCTCGGCGAGGTACTGGCCGGGTGTGCTCGGCCGCGTCGGCCGTTCCACCTGGCCGTTCGGCTCCGCGGGCACGGCCACGGCGGCGATGATCGCGAAGAACTCCGCCCGGCAGTCAGGCCTGGCGTGGTCGACGGGCTCGTCCAGGTCGAAGCGGAGTCTCATCCACGAGTGCTTGTCGTAGATCGGCTCGAACGCGGTCGCGACCGCCTCGCGGTCCTGCCAGGCGAACCTGACCACGGCCTCGACGATGCGTTCCACGCCGACCGGGTCGACGAAGGACGTGGTGCGGGCGACCAGGCCGCGCACCTCGCCCGTCAGCTCGTCGAGCGTCGCGATCGGTTCCGGCCACGGGCGCGGCGTGAACGGGGCGAGCTCGGCGGTGTCCTCCGCGACCGCGTCGGCACCGAGTTGGGCGGCGAGGTCGGACGGCAGCCCTTCCGCCAAGGCCAGCAGGTCGGCACGGGTGGTGTCGCTGATCTTCGCCTGGTGCTTGGCGATCAATGCGACCGCCTGGCCGCGCAGGTCGTCCGACTCGTGCGCGAACAGCTCGGCCGCGGTCAGCACGACCTCGTCCGGACGCGCCTTGGCGTGCTTGCCGAGCCACGTCAGCTGGGTGCGGACGAGCTTCTTCTCGGTGCGGCCGAACACCCACCGGCTCGCGTCGCACAGCAGGTCGAAGTCGAGCTTTCCCCGCTCGTCCAACGACTTCAGCCTGTCCTGCGCCTCTGCGGCCACCGTGGAACGCGAGTCCGGCAGCATCGCCACGTAGTCCCGCACGTGCTCGGCGACCTCGTCCGGCGTGACCCCGATGGCCCGGTGCAGTTCCAGGAACCCCTTCACGTCCGCCGGCGAGCCGCCCTGCTGCAGGCGCGCGAGACAGCCGTCGAGGAGCTGCCGCCGGTCCATCCGGGCGCACAGGACGGCCTGCGTCGACCGCGCGTCCCCGAAGTACCAGCCCGAGCCGGGGACCTCCAGCATCCGGGGGAACAGCACGTCGAAGCCGGGACGCCACGGCTCGTGGTCGCCGAACGCCAGGAAGTGCAGCACGAACCCGTCGGAGTCGGGCGGGTTCTCCCCGCAGAACGCCAGGATCACGCGCAGCAGGTCGTGCCGCGAGAGTTCGCGGGTCGGCATCCTCGCGGCCAGCCGTGCGACGAGATCGGGCAGCCACGCGGGCTCGCGGTGCCGGAGCACGTCGATCACGACCGCGGTCCCGCTCTTCGGGTTCTTCGGGTGAGACCAGAGCGCGTAGCGGACCAGCCAGGGCGTGAGGGCCGACGCGCTGGGCAGCAGTCCGGCGCCCGCGACCATCAACGTCTCGCGGTGGCGCCAGCTCCCGTCCCCGGTCCGGTGCTTCTTCTCGTACGGCACCAGGTCCGCCGCGCGTTCCTTGCGCTCCTCGGGCGTGAGGCTCTTCAGCACCTCGCCGAGTGCGAGCACCTGGTCGGACTCGATCAGCGCCTGGATCCGGTCGAAGCTCATGCCGTGCCTCCGAGAGCGCTCGCGAGCCGCTTCGCCTGCACCACGGTCTTGCTCGGGCCCTTGCGGGCGGCCACTTCCGCGAGTCCGCCGACCTCACCGCCCGGTTTCAGCGACTGGGCCAGTTCCACGGCGAGCTCCACGACGTCGGACGCCCTGTTGTGAGTCCACAGGCGCGGGAGCACCGTGCTCAGCGCGTCCCAGATCTGTTGTGCCGCACCGGAACGGGCAGCGTCGCGCAGACCGGGCAGGACCCGGTTCAGCACCACGTCACCGCTGTCGAGCACCTGGCCCAGGAGATCGCCGAGCATCCGGCCGTCGAGCTGCGAGCGGGCCGCGAGGACCAGCATCGCGTCGACCGCGTGGGCCCGGTTGACGGTCAGTTCGGCGCCGAGCCCGTAGACGAGGGCGAGGTGCAGGGCCGGACCCGCCGGTCCGTGGGCCTCGGCGAGCATCGGCAGGAGCGGCCCGTCGCTGCCCTTCGAGGCCGTGCGGGCGCGGAAGTGCGGGATCAGGTGAGCTGCGACGACCTCGCGGTGAGCGGGCAGCGCGGACGGCCACCACTCGATCATCAGACCCCACTCGTCGTGACCGCGCATGCTCAGTTCCGGCTCCTCCAAGCCGGGAAGGACCACGGCGTACAGGCCCGTGTCGGTGGGCGGCGGTGACTGCCAGCTGTAGTCGTAGGTGTAGGTCCGCTCGGTGACGGTGATCTCGGGATCGGTCCTCGACGCGAGCCACTCGCGGACCTTGCCGCCCGCCTTGCTCGTGAGCGCCGAGAACAACGCGCCGTCGGTGTCGCGGGGCAGGCGCGCGACGGCCTGCATCAGGTCGCGCTGCCACGGTTCCCAGCCCTCGGCCTCCGCGCGCGCCAGGCGTTCGAGCAGGACGGCGGGGGCGATCAGGCCGGACATCTCGGTGGGTGTGGAGACCAGCGCCGGCTTCGGCAGGTGCACGAGCCCCTTCGCGATCTCGTGCATCCGCTTCGCGAGGTCGTCGGCCGGCCGCGGCTGTTCCGCCCTGCGGTTGCGGGCGAAGTCCAGCTCCGTGCTCACCTGCTGCTTGAGCGGCTTCGGTTTGCGGCGCGCGGCGATGATCACGTTGATGAACTCCGACCGCGGGTCGTGGTCGTCGTCGGGGTGTTCCTCGCGGTAGCCGAACCACGCGTGCTTGTCGTAGAGCGGCTGGATCGCCTTGTGCAGCGCTTCTCTTTCCTCCCAGGCGAACCGAACGAGCGCCTCGACGATCCGTTCCGTTGTGGACGGTGCGAGGTTGTAGGAGTTGCGGGCGAACGCGCCCATCAGCTCGGCGGTCAGCTCGTCGAGGGTGGCGATCGGCTCGGGGAACGGAGCCGGCGCGAACGCCGCCAGTTCCACGGCCTGTTCCTCGGTGGTGGTGCCGCCCAGCTGTGCCGCGAGATCACCCGGCAGTTGCTCGGCCAAAGCCAGGATCTCGGACCGGGTCGCGTCGCCGAGGTGCTTGGCGACCAGCTTGACGGCCTGGCCGCGCAGGTCGGCGGACTCGTGCCCGAACAGCTCCGCGACGGTCAGCACGACCTCGTCCGGCCGTGCGCCGACGTGCTTGGCGAGCCACGTGAGCTGCGAGCGGACGAGCTTCTTCTCGGTGCGGCCGAAGACCCACCGGCTCGCGTCGCAGAGCAGGTCGAAGTCGAGCCTTCCCGCGTCGTCGCACCGCTGCAGCTGGTGCTGCGCGAGATTCGCGACCACGGACCGCGAGTCCGGCAGCATCGCGACGTAGTCCCGCGCGTGCTCGACCGCCTCGTCCACCGTGACCTGGACGACCTCGTGCAGCGCGAGGAATCCCTCCACCTCCTTCGCCGCACCGCCCTGCTGGAGGCGGGAGAGGCAGGCGTCGAACAGCACCTTCCGCTCGGCGCGGTCGCGCAGGAACAGCCTCCAGTGCCGGTTGTTCGCGAGGATCGCCCCCGAACCGACAGCCCCGAGCATCCGCGGGATCAGCGCGTCGAAGGCGGGCCTCCACCTGGTGTGGCCGCCGAAGTCCATGAAGTGCAGCAGGAACCCGTCCGAGTCGGGAGGGTCCTCCCCGCAGAACGCCAGCACCACCTGCAGTAGGTCGCGGCGCCAGCGCTCCCGTGACGGCATCTTGGCGGCGAGCCTCGTGACGAGGTCGGGCATCCACGGGAGGTCCCGGTGCCGCAGCACGTCGATCAGCACCGCGATCCGGTCGGTGTCGTAGTGCGCGGAGACCCGGTAGCGGATCAGCCACGGCGCGAGCGCGGACGAGCTGGGCAGCAGACCGGCACCCGCGATCGCGAGCATCGGCCCGTTCTCCCAGCGCCCGTCACCGGCCCGGTGCGCCTTCTCGTACGCGATCAGGTCCTTCGCGCACGCCTTGCGCTCCTCGGGCGTGAGGGACTTCAGCGCCTCCCCGAGCGGACCGCACTCGTCGGCCTCGATCAGCGCCTGGATCTTCTCGAAGCTCACGCCCTGCCCCTGACCATGTCCGCCGCCAGCACGTGCTTGCACTTGCCGCGCCCACCGCGGTACTCGGCCCACCACTGGCAGGTGCACGCCTCACCGTTGACCCGATAGGAACCGACCACAGCGGTGTCGCCGTCCCAGCTCACGGCGTTCTGCGCGACAAGTGCCTTCGCGTTGCGCAGCCGGGGGTTCATGGCCTCGACGTCGATGCCGCCGTAGGGCAGTTCGCGGTGGAAGTACGACGCTTCGGCGAGGTCGTAGCCCACCCGTCCGGCGGTTCCGAGCTGTGCCAGGGCGTCTCTGACCCTGGCGGGGGTGAGGCCGGAGCGGTCGGCGAGGTCCGCGACGTCCACGCGCGGTTCGAAGTCGAGGAGCGCGCCGACGAGTTCGGCGTCGGTGTCGGCGTCCCCGGCCGCGAGTCCGTCGAGGACGGCGCCCTCACCGGACAGGCCGCGCGTCACCTCGGGTGAGAGGACGAGCGTCAGGCGTTGCGAACCGAGGTCGACCTCCCAGCCGCTCGCGACCGGTTTTCCGTCGGCGGGCGGGCCGTACAGGCGGACGGCCTTCGCGAAGCGCAGCAACGGGAGGAGCGTTTCGAGGCGGTTCGGGCCGGCGAGGCACACGGCGTTCGCGGAGGCCGTTCCGCTGAGCCTCAACGACTTCCCGGACGGCACCGCCCAGACGGCCGCGCGACCCTTGGGCAGCGTCTTGAGGAACCGCTGCGCGTCCATCGGAGACAGTTCGGCCTTCAGGCCGAACCTCGACGTGAGGACCTGGGTCTCGGCGAAGCCGCGCAGCCAGCGCGGCGGCAGCGGCACCTTCTTCTCCACGACCGCGCCGTCGAGCGTGCCGACCTCGACCTGGTCGGGCCCGACCGTGAGGTGCAGCGGGTCGCCCTTCGTGACGCGGGCGAGCGCGCGGCGCAGCGGTTCGTTGACGTCGACGTTCGTGGTGCCGCGGTCGTGCACCTCGCCGTCGAGCGCGTCACCCAGCACGTCCAGGCGCGCGTAGACGCCGCAGCAGCCGGAGAACGACTCGAAGCGCAACCGGTCACCGTTGCACGTGACGACCGGGTCGCGGAGGCGTTCGTTCGTGGGCTGGAAGTAGCGGGTGCCCGCGATCTTGGCGATGGCGAGCAACGCCGTGGCGGCCTGCTGCGAGTCGCCGAGGAACCCGGTGAAGAAGCGCGGGTTCGGCGCCCTGCCGCCGGAGGTCTGCAGTCCCAGGGCGCGCCGCGTCTCGTCGAGCCGCGAGTCGGCAACGTAGGCGTACGAGTGCATCGCGCCACTTTAAGGAACATACGTTCGACTCGGCAGGTGTTTGATCAAACGTACCGGCGCAGCAGGTCCTCCTCGGTCTCGCGCCGCACGATCGGCCGCGCCACCCCGTCGTTCACGGCGACGACCGGCGGGCGGCACACCTGGTTGTAGTTCGAGGCCAGGGCGTGGTGGTAGGCGCCCGTCACGGGCACGGCGAGCAGGTCTCCCGCGTGCACGTCGTGCGGCAGCAGCACGTCCTCGGCGAGCACGTCTCCTGCCTCGCAGTGCCTGCCGACGACCGTCACCGGCTTCGGTTTCCCGCCTCGCCCGACCAACCGGACGGAGTACTGGGCGCCGTACAGGGCGGGGCGCGGGTTGTCGCTCATGCCGCCGTCGACGGCGACGAACGTGCGCGTCAGGCCGTGCTTGACCGCGCACACCCGGTACAGCGTCACGCCGGCGTTCGCGACGATCGACCGTCCGGGCTCGATCAGCACACGCGGTGGCGGCACGCGGTGGACGCCGCACTCGTAGTTGAGGGTGCCGAGGACGCGGTGCGCGAACCCGGCGAGGTCGAAGGCCTGCTCTCCCGCCAGGTAGGGCGCGCGGAAGCCGCCGCCGAGGTCGAGCTGGGAGATCCTGGTGCCGCACGAGGCGATCAGGCCGACCATGCGCCGCACGGCCTCCTCGTAGCTCGCGACGTGCCTGACCTGGGAGCCGATGTGGCAGTGCAGGCCGACGAGCCTGAGCGACGGCTGCTCGACGACGCGCAGAACCGCTTCGAGCGCGGCACCGGACGCCAGCGAGAAGCCGAACTTCTGGTCCTCGACGCCGGTCGCGATCTTGGCGTGCGTGCGGGCGTCGACACCGGGCGTCACGCGGATCATGACCTCCTGGCCGCGCGTGGCCAGTGCGCCGAGCTGGGCGATCTCGTCGAACGAGTCGACGACGATCCGGGAGACCCCGTGCTCCAGCGCGGCCTTCAGGTCCTCGGCGGTCTTCACGTTGCCGTGCATGACGATCCGCTGTGCCGGGAAGCCCGCGGCCCTGGCGAGTGCGAGCTCTCCTGCGGACGACACGTCCAGTGAAAGCCCTTCCTGCGCCATCCACCGGTAGACCTCGGGGCAGGGCAACGACTTGCCCGCGAACACCACCTCCGCGTCCGGCAGCGCGGCGCGGAAGGCCCTGGCCCTGGTGCGGACCGTCTGCTCGTCCAGGACCTGGCACGGGGTGCCGAAGCGAGCGGCCAGCTCCGTGGCGGGGACTCCACCGATGATCAGGTCCTGGCCGGCGATCCGGGTGCCGTCCGGCCAGAGACCCCGTTCCAGCACCGGTTCGGTGGAGCATCCGATGCTGGGCAACAACTCCGCGAGTGTCATGCGTTCAGCACACGCCTGCCGGGCGTTCCTGCCCAGGTCCCGGACGAGTCCCTGACACTCGCGGTGGTGACCTTGACGCGATCCTGATGGACGGCGTGGCGGGGGCCACAGCTCAGTGCACGCAGCAGCCCAGCGGTGTCACCGGCGCGTCGACCGGCTCCTGTGCCGCCGCCTCGATCTCGTGCAGGATCCGGGTCCTCTCGGCCGGGCCCAGGTAGCGGCCCCGGCTGACGACGGCGTGGATCCGGCTGACGTTCGTGATGTCCCGCAACGGGTCCGCGTCCAGCACGACCAGATCTGCCTGCTTGCCCGGCGTGACCGTGCCCGACTCGTGCTCCCGGCCGAGGCAGCGCGCGGCCTCGCTGGTGGCCGACCGCAGTGCCTGGTCCGGTGTGAGGCCCGCCCGCACCAGCAACGCCAGCTCGTCGTGGAGCGAGAAACCGGGGAACACGTAGGCGAACCCCGCGTCCGTGCCCGCGACGACACCGACTCCCGCCGCGTGCATCTGCTGGAGCAGGCGCATGCGGGCGTCGCCGAACTTCCGCAGTTCCGCGACCTCCTCGGGCGTGCGGGTCGGCCGGCCGGACATGATCGCCTGCCACTGCGCGCGCAGGTCGACGGGGATGTAGCGCATGCGTTCCAACGCTGTGGGGTCGTTCGTGATGTCCTCCGGCGAGCGGGACATGTTGCGTTCGACGAACAGCGTCGGCGACTGCCAGGTGCCGTTGCGGACCATGGCCGCGAACAACTCGCGTGCCCGTGCCGGTGAGTGCGTCGCGACGGCCTCCCGTTCGATCCGGCCCGCGTGACGGCCCCACCAGTTCGGGTCCGCCGGGTCGCCGGGCAGGGCGCGGAGCCGGGCGTACAGCGAGTCGGCGTCGTCCGAAGTGGACGTGAACAGGTTGTAGAGGTGCTCGTGGGTGTGCTGGGCCAACGCGTCCTGCACGGGCACCCGCGCCGGAACGTGGCCGGCGAACGGGATCCTGAGCCGACGCGCCTCCTCCGCGATGACCGCGTGGCACTCCGGGGACAGGAACGAGTACACCTTGACGAAGTCCGCTCGCGCGTCCTTCGCCCTGCGCACGGCGGCACGCGCCTCGGCGGGGGTGCTGACGACGTCCGCACCGGGCCAGATGGCGCCAGGACCGTCGACGATCGTGCTCGCGACGACCATCCGCGGGCCCAGCGTCTCGCCGGACTCGATGCGGCGACGCGTCTCGTGCGTCTCCGGCTGGCCCCACATCTCGCGGATGCCCGTGACGCCCTGGACGACGTGCAGCGGCGCGACCGTGTTCTCGAAGAACGTCGCGTGGGTGTGCAGGTCCCACAGGCCGGGGATCACGTACTTCCCGGCGAGGTCGATCACCCGCACGCCGCGTGGGATCTCGCGGTGGTGACCGGCGGCCAGGATCCGGTCACCGGCCAGCACGACGGTCGAGTCCCTCGTCGGTGCCCGGCCGGTGCCGTCGATCAGGGTGGCCCCGCGCAGCACGGTCACCCCGCCCGCCGCCTCCGCAGGCTGCCCCACGGCTCCCAGCGCCACCGCGCCGAGAGCGCCCTTCCCCAGCCAGGACAACACGTCCCGGCGTGCCACGTCCCCCATGGCTCCACCTCCCCGTGCTTCCACCGTAGCGACGTCGGGGAGGTGGAGCAGTGGGGCTGGCCCCAGGATCTACGGTTTCGTCCACACCGCCACGTAGTCGACGAGCATCGGCCGGCCCGGCGTGGTCTGCGCGGTCGGTGTCGCCCGGCCCGCCACGCCGTTCGGGAACGCGCCGCCCATCGCCACGTTCAGCAGGATGAAGTAGCCCTGGTGCGACGTCATGTTGTTCCACGAGGTGGCGTCCATCTGGTTCTGCCGCACGGTGTGGAACTGCTGGCCGTCGACGTACCACCGCAGCTGGTTCGGGCTGACCGAGCGGTCCCACTCGAAGCGGTAGGTGTGGAACGCCGACTGGCACGTGCTGCCGGGGCAGGCACGCGACGCGCCGAGGCCGTTCGTCTCGTTGCAGGGGCCGCCGGGGTTCACGCCGCAGTGCAGCACGCCCCAGACGCTGTTGACGCCGTTGACGTTCTCCATCACGTCGAACTCACCGATGCTCGGCCAGTTCCAGTAGTTGCCGCGGTACGGCGAGCCCAGCGCCCAGAACGCGGGCCAGTAGCCCAGCGCGGGCGTGCCGGTGATGTTCGGCATCTGGATGCGGCCCTCGATGCGCAGGACGCCGCCCGCCGGTGCCTTGAAGTTGGAGCGCCGGGTCTCGATGCGTCCCGACGTCCACTCGCCCGAGCTGGACCGCAACGGCGTGATCCGCAGGTTGCCGGAGCCGTCGAGGGCGAGGTTGGCGCGGTCGTTGGTGTAGCGCTGGATCTCGCCGGTGCCCCAGTTGCCGGGGCCACCTGGGTAGCCGTGGCCGGTGTCGACGATCCAGTTGTTGCCGTTCGGGGCGCTGTTGTTCGCGCCGTTGAAGTCGTCCGACCAGGCCAGGGACCAGCCCGTCGGGGTGGGTGGGACCGCTGCCTGCGCGACTCCGGCGAGTGGGAGGACCAGGGCCAGTCCCAGCAGGGCGCGCGTGAGTTTTCGAGCCACGACGATGACCTCTCTGTCACGATCGTGCGGCAGCGGACTTCCATGGAAGCGCTCTCACGGCTCCACGTCAACCGGTCCTGTGCCATCGTCGGGGTCATGACGCTCGACGAGGTGGCCGATCTGCTCCCCGCCCGCGGCCTGGTCGCGGTCGACGGTGTGGACGGCGCGGGCAAGACGACGTTCTGCGACGACCTGGCCCGAGTGCTGCGGTCGCGGGGCCGTGAGGTGGTGCGGGCGTCGGTGGACGACTTCCACCACCCCCGTGCGGTCCGCTGGGCACGCGGGAAGACTTCGCCAGAAGGCTTCTTCCTGGACAGCTTCGACCACGAGCGGTTCGTCTCGTACCTGCTGGAGCCGTTCGCCGCCGGAAAGCCGTTCCGGCGCGCGAGCCACGACCTGGCGACCGACGAGTACGTGGACGCGCCGGTCGAGGTCGCGCCGCCGTCCGCGTTGCTGCTGGTGGACGGCGTTTTCCTGCACCGCGACGAACTCGTGGGGCGCTGGGACTTCTCGGTGTTCCTGCACGTCGAGTTCGCGGTGTCCTTCGCGCGCATGGCCGTGCGCGACGGCTGCCCGCCCGATCCGGACCACCCCGCCAACCGCCGTTACGTCGAGGGTCAGCGCCTCTACCTCGCGCGGTGCGATCCGAAGGCGCGCGCACGGCTGCTGATCGACCACCAGGACGTGATATCCACTCGCTCGTGATCAAGCCAGTGCGTCGTGACGAGACATGGCACCGCCCGGCCAGGACCGGCTATCCCGACCCCGTGAAGATGCTCGGGTACGTGTGGCCGCGCGTCGAGGAACTGCGCGGCACGCCCCGCGAGGAGTGGCCCCGGCCGGAGGCGCTGGCGGAGGCCCTGGTCGAGCTGGCGCGGTACTTCGAGGAGGCGGGATGGGACGACCTCGCCCTGCGGACGCACCACGAGGTCCTGGAGTTCCGCCGCGAGCTCGGTGACACGGAGCAGCTGCGGCGCGTGCTGACCGCGTTGCGCGACAACCTCATGCGGCACGAACGGTATGAGGAAGCGCTCGCCGTGACGCAGGAGGAGTTGCCGCTCGCCCAGCGGCTGGCCGTGCCGGGCAGGTACAGCACCGAGATCGCCAACGTCGCCCGGTACTGGATCACCAACCTGCTGGGCAAGCTCGGCAGGCACGCCGAGGCCGCCGAGAACGCCCGCGAGGCGATCGAGGAGGTGCGTGAGCAGCAGGAACCGATCGAGCACGCGTCGCCTCCCGGCTACCGCCTCGCGCACGCCCACAGCGAGTACGCGCGCCGTCTCAGGACGATCGGCGAGTACGAGCGGGCTGCCGGCGCGATGGCCGAGGCGGCCTCGTTCTGGCGCCGGCACGACGCGCCGCTGAACTGCCACACCGCGTTCGACGAGCTCAGCCTCCTGCAGCTGCGCCTCGGCCGGTTCGAGGACGCCCGCGCTTCCTCCACCGAGGCCGTCGAAGCGTTGCGGCACAACACGGACTGGACCTCCCGCGACAACCTCGCCGCGGCGCTGCACAACCACGGCAACCGGTTGCACGACCTCGGCCTCTTCCCGGAGGCGGTGGAGACCGCGCGGGAGTCGGTCGACCGCTACCGCGAACTCCTCGCCGAGGCCGAACGCCCCGCTCTCGTCATGAAGATGCGGTTGCGGGTGTCGCTCGCGCTCGTCAGTCTCGGCAGCCGGCTGCACGACGTCGGCAGGCTCGACGAGTCGCTCGCGGCCAGCGACGAGGCCGTCACCCTCGCCACCGGTGATCGCGACCTCGCGCGGGCGTGGACCAACCGCGCCAGCCTCCTCATCACGCTCGGCTCCCACGCCGCAGCCGCACAGGCCGCCGCGAAGGGCATCGACCTGTACCCCACCGAGGACGGTAAGGCCATGGCGCGCAACACGTTCGCCCTCGCCTCAGCTCACGCGGGCGATCTGGACGCCGCGTTGGAGGCGTCGCTGCAGGCGGTCGCCCACTACCGGGAACAGCACGCGGAAGACCCGTACGAGTACGCCTACCTGCTGGCCGACGCGCTGACCGACCACGCCGTGATCCGCGGTCTGCGGTCCGAACCCGCGCAGGACGCGATCACCGAGTCCCTGGCGCTGAACGAGGAACTCGCCGCGCGTCACCCCGCCCGTTACCAGCGCGAACTGGACCGCGCGCGGTCGGTGGCCTGCGGCTAGAGAACGCGGACGTCCTGAGCGGGAAGGCCGTTCCACCACCGCGCGTACCGCCGGTAGACCTGGGGTTCCCTGTCCCCCAGCAGCTTGCGCAGCAACGCGGCCTCCTCGGCGAGTCCGGTCCAATCGTCCTCGCTCAACGCGTGGAACGAGGACGCCTCGATCCCGCCGTCCTCGGTGGGACGCCACACCCCGGCCACGTGCCCGTCCACGAGGAGGGTGGGCAACGTGTCGCCGTTGTTGCGGATGACGAGCTTGCGGTACGGCTCCGGGATGATCCGGCTGCGGTCGGCGTAGGCGAGCAACGTGCTGTCCCACATGGCCATCAGCCGCGGTGGCGCCGGCGTGTCCTCGTCCGGGACCGTCCCGTTCGGAACGTCGTAGAGGCCACCGGTCTCGGTGAGGTCCAGCAGTGCCAGCGCTTCCCGGATCGTGGTGCGCGGCAGCATGGTGAACTGGTTCATGTCGAGCACGGTCGCGGGCCCGAACCCGGTGAGGTAGCGGCGCAGCATCTCCGCGACCGCCGCCGTCCGTTCCCGCGGCTCGGTCGTCACGGCCTGGTAGGACGGCCGCAGCCCGAACGACCACGGCCCACCCGTCGGTGCGTGCACGAGTCCACCGTAGGTGCGCAACGCCCACCAGACGCCGGGCTGGCCGACGTCGCCGACGTGCGAGTGCAGCAGTTCCTCGATCTCCGCCTTCTGCCGGGGTGTAGACGCGAACTCCAGCAGGTGCTCCAGCAGCGCGTCGGCCTGCTCGATCGTGACGCCCATCGCCTTGAACCGCTTGTCGTACAACCGGGAGGCGCGCAACGCGGGCAGCATCGCGTGGTGGAACACCTCGTGGTCCGCGGCCGCGACGGCGTGCAGGGTGATCCGCATCAGCGACGCCTTGCGGACCGCCCCGCTCGTGAACGCCTCGTCCAGGCCGGCCGGGTCGAAGCCCTCGACCCGGTTCCACAGCGCGACGTACGGCGACGCGGGTTCCTGCGCCTGGATCGCCACGACCCGGTCCACGGCCGTCAGCAGGTCGACCGGTTCGCGCCGCAGCAGCATCTGCCGGTCGAGCGTGGCGCGGTTGAGCTGACGTGCGGTGAAGGTCATGCCGGAGATCCTCGCTCACCGCAGCTTCGACGGCCACCAGATCCGGCCGCCGATGTCCACCGACAACGCAGGCACGAGCAACGACCGCACCAGCAACGTGTCCAGCAGCACGCCGAACGCCACGATGAACGCGATCTGCGTCAGGAACAGGATCGGCAGCACGGCGAGCGCCGCGAACGTCGCCGCCAGCACCACGCCCGCGGACGTGATCACGCCACCGGTCAGGCTGAGTCCGCGGATCGTCCCCTCGACCGTGCCGAGCTTCTGGGTCTCCTCGCGAACTCTGGTCATCAGGAAGATGTTGTAGTCGATGCCCAGCGCCACCAGGAACACGAACCCGAACAGCGGCACCACCGGATCGGCGCCGGGGAAGCCGAGGACGTGGTTGAACACCAGCGCCGACACGCCCATCGTGGCCGCGAAGGACAGCACGACGGTCGCGATCAGCAGCAACGGCGCGAGCAACGACCGCAGCAGCAACGCCAGGATCAGGAAGATCACGGCCAGCACGATCGGGATGATCAGCGTCCGGTCGTGCTCGGAGGTCGTCCGGGTGTCGAGCAACGTCGCCGTCGGCCCGCCGACCTTCGCGTCACTGCCGTGCACCGCCTCGCGGATGCGTCCGACGGTCGCCACGGCCGCGTCCGAGTCCGGCGCGTCCTTCATGATCGCCTCGATGCGCACGAGCCCGTCGGCCGTTCCGGTGGGCCGCACGGTCGCCACACCCTCCACAGTGGACTTCTGCACGACCTCGGCGGTCCTGCCCTCGGGAGCGATGATCACGGTCGGCGAGCCGGTGCCGCCGGGGAAGTGCCGGGACAGCACCTCCTGACCCGCGACGGACTCGACGTCGGTCAGGAACACGTCGGACTGCGCGGTGCCGGACGCCTTGAGCTGCGGCAGGAACGCGGCCCCCGCGAGCAGCACGAGCGTCGTGACGATCCAGATGGCACGCGGCTTGCGGCGCACCAGGTTCGCCGTGCGGCCCCAGAGCCCGCTGGTCTCGGGGTGCTCGGAGCCGTACTTCGGTGCGAACGGCCAGAAGGCGACGCGCCCGAGCAGCGCCAGGACCGCGGGCAGGAACGTCATCGTGGTCAGCAGCGCGGCGCCGATGCCGATGGCCGCGACCGGTCCGAGCCCCTTGTTCGAGTCGAGGTCGCTGAACAGCAGGCACAGCACGCCGAGGATCACCGTGCCGGCGGACGCGGCGATGGGTTCGACGGTGCCGCGCCAGGCCGCCTTGATCGCCTGGAGCCTGTCCTCGGTGTCGCGCAGCTCCTCGCGGAATCTCGACACGAGCAGCAACGCGTAGTCCGTCGCCGCGCCGAACACCAGGATCGACAGGATGCCCTGGCTCTGGCCGTTCAGCGCCAGCACGTCGTTCTTCGCGAGCAGGTAGACGACGAAGCTGGCCAGTCCGAGCGCGAACACCGCCGACACCAGCACGACGACCGGCAGCAGCGGGCTGCGGTAGACGACGAGCAGGATCAACGCGACGACCGCGCCCGCGACGATCAGCAGCAGTCCGTCGATCCCGCCGAACGCCTCGACGAGGTCCGCCACCTGTGCCGCCGGGCCGGTGACCAGCACCGTCAGCCCGTCCGGCGCGCCGCGGGTGCCGTCGCGGATCTGGAACACCGAGTCCTTGACGTCCTTCGCCGGGTCGAGCAGCAGGACGACCTGCGCGGCCTCGTTGCCGTCCGGCGCGGGGATCACCGGCGACGCCTGGAAGCCCTTGGTCTGGTCGGCGAGGTAGCGCCGGTCCTCCTCGGTCAGCCCGCCCTTGCGCTCGACCACGACGATCGCCGGGATGGCGCTCTGCTGCTGGAACTTCTTCTGCAGCTCGGCGACCTGCGTGGACTCGGCGGAGTTGGGCAGGAACGCGCTGCTGTCGTTCTCCGAGACCTCGGACAGCTTGCCCGCGTACGGCCCGGTGAAGCCGCCCAGGGCCAGCCAGACGACGAGCAGGACCCCGGCGAGCACGCGCATCAGATTTTCCTTCGATCGTCGAACGTTTCGATGGCCGAAACAGTAAGCTGTGATCGTGAGCGATGCAACCGACTACGAGCTGAGCATGATGCTGCGCGCGCTGGTGATGGAGTCGAACCGGTTCCTGGAGATCTTCAGCGCCGCCCACGAGTTGCATCCCACGGACATGACAGCGCTGAACCTCATCATGACGTCACCCATGACACCCGGCACGCTGGCGAAGGCGCTGAACCTCAGCGCGTCGGCGACGACGTCCGTGCTGGACCGCCTGGAGAAGGCCGGCCACGTGACGCGCGAACGCGACCCGCAGGACCGTCGCCGCGTCGAACTGCGGGTGCTCGACGCGGCGACGGCGCTGGCCGCGACGTTCTTCCAGCCGCTGGCCCGCGAGTACGCCTCGGCATGGGAGCGGCTGAGCCCGGAGCACCGCCGGGTCGTCGCCGGGTTCCTGGCGGCGACGACCGAGGCGACCTCGCGGGTGCGCGAGTCGGTCAGCTGAGCCGTCCCGGCGGCAGCGTCCGCCCGCAGACCAGGAGCAGCAGGTCCTGCGCCTGCCCTCGCACCGGCGTGCCGTCGCCGAACGTCCAGTCGAGATCGGTGGCCTCCAGGCGCTTGCCCTTCAGGTCCGCGCCGAAGTACCTGACGCTCGCCGGCGTCATGCCGTCGAGGATCGGCCTCAGCCGGTCGTGCGGCACCGGCCGAGGCCGAGCGCGACCGTGATGTCCAAGCCGTGGATGACGTCGTGGCTGAGCGCGCCGACCGGCCCGCCGCCGGGTGGCGTCCACGGGTGGTCGATGTTGGCCTTCAGGGCGTTGAGCAGATCATTCGTCGGGAGTTGCGCGTCCTTGCGGGCCATGCGGTCCGACGCGTGGTTGAACCGGCCTCCCGACTTGAGGATCTCCAGGAGCACCCTCGTCCCCTTGGAGCGGAACGGCAGTGTGGTGTGGGCGACCACGTGCCTGGTGGTCCAGCCCGCGCAGAGGCTGGGTGCGTCCCACTGGTCCTCGGTGAGGCCTTCGAGGAGTTCCGCCTGGTCACGTCGTTCCGCCCTGATCGCGGCACGGATGTCTTCGGTCATGCCCTGGTGTACGAACCGGCCGGCGGAAACTCATCGGTCGAGTCGCAGGAATCGGCCCTCGGTCAGCGCTGGCGTCCCGCGCGTTCACCCCGCTGCCGCGAACTGGCGGGACACGTAACCGAGCCAGTTCGCACGCAGGGAACTCCCGAGCCGCGACTGGGGTGCGAACAGGTCGAAGGCGTGGTACGCGCCCGGATAGAGGTGCAGTTCGACCGGCACGCCGTGCTCGCGCAGGCGCATCGCGAAGTCGAGGTCCTCGTCCCGGAAGCAGTCGAGTTCACCGACCGCGATGAACGTCGGCGGAAGCCCGGCCAGCTCCGTCGCCCTGGCCGGAGCGGACGACGGTGCGACGTCGTCGGTTCCGTACCTCTCCCCCAGGATCGCCTTCCAGGCGAGGACGTTCGTCGCCCGGTCCCAGATGCCGATGCCGGTGATCTCGTGACTCGACGCGGTCCGGTCGCGGTCGTCGATCATCGGGTAGAGCAGTGACTGGAACAACGGGGCCGCGGCGCCGCTGTCGCGGATCAGCAGCGCGGTCGCCGCCGCGATGCCGCCTCCGCCGCTCTGGCCCGCGATGCCGATCCGCGCGCCGTCCAGACCCAGCCGCCCCGCCTCCCGCCCGAGCCATCGCCAGGCCGCCAACCCGTCCTCGGCCGCACCAGGGGCCTGCGTCTCCGGGGCGAGCCGGTAGTCGACCGCGGCGATGGCACAACCGATGGTCTCGCACAACGGTTTGAGCCACGAGTCGTCCTGGGCCGCGAACCCGAGGACCTGTCCGCCGCCGTGGAACCAGACGAGCACGGGCAGCGGTCCGCCGGCCGTCAGCGGGCGGAGCAACCGGATCGGCACGTCCGGGCCGTCCGGCCGGGTCGCGAGGTACTCTTCGACCGCGACCGCGGTCGGCACCTCGTCGGGGGCGACGAACGACAACAGGGCCTCGCGGGTCGCGGGGATGTCGGTCAGGTCGAACAAACCGTTGGGCCCCATGGGCAACGCCTTGAGCGTCCCGGCCAGCTGCGGGTCGACGTGAAGACGGCGATCGGTCATCAGTGATCTCCTGAAGTCCATTGTGGTGGGACGTTCGTTTCAGGCGGCGGGAATCAGATGGCGGTCCGGCCGCCGTCGACGGCGACGACCGCACCGGTCATGAAGCTCGCCCGGTCGCCTGCGAGGAACGCGACCACCTCGGCGACCTCGGAGGGAGTGGAGGCACGAGCCATCGGCACCGTCTCGGCGAAGGAACTGATGTCGTCGCCCAGCAGAGCGACCAGCTTCGAGGTGTTCATCGGTCCGGGCGAGACGGCGTTCACCCGCACCTTGCCGGTGGCGAACTCCGCCGCCCACACCCTCGTCAGGGACTCCAGCGCGGCCTTGGTGGCTCCGTACGCGCCCAGGCCCGGCATGCCGATGCCCGCGGCGGTCGAGGAGATGTTGATGATGCTTCCCCCGCCGTTCGCCACCATCTTCGGCGCCAGCGCGGCGGTGAGCAGGAACGGCGCGTGCACGTTGACGGCGAACGCCTCCAGGTACTGCTCCCACGACTTCACCTCGGTCAGACCGGAGAGCATGATCGCCGCGTTGTTGACCAGGACGTCGACCGCTCCGACCTCGTCGGCCAGGCGCAGCGCTTCCTCACTCGCGCTCAGGTCGGCCCGCACGAAGCGAGCCCTGGCGCCGATGTCGGCGATGACGTCAGCGCCCCGCTGTGAGTCGCGGCCGCTGACCACCACCGCGGCTCCGTGGTCGGCGAGCTTCTTCGCCACCGCGTGGCCGAGGCCACCGACAGCGCCAGCTCCTGTGACAAGGGCCGTCTTTCCCGTGAGATCCATGAGGTTGTCCTTCGAGTACGACCGGCAAGTGATGGGACCGGGGTCCCATCACGACGGTAGCACGCGACGGGACCCCGGTCCCATCACCTAAGGTGAGCCCATGAGCAGGTGGGAGCCGAACACCGGAGAGCGTCTGCGGGACGCCGCACTCGAGCTGTTCCTGGAACGCGGTTACGAGAACACCACGGCGGCGGAGATCGCCGAACGGGCGGGAACGGCGAAGAGCACGTTCTTCCGCCACTTCACGGACAAGCGCGAAGTGCTGTTCGCCGGCCAGGATCTGCTCGCCCGGCTGTGCGCGGAAGCGATCAGCGGTGCCGACGCCGGCACAGGAGCGTTCGACCTGCTCGCCGCGGCACTACGCGCGATGACCACCGCGTTCGACCAGAGCAGGCGCACCTGGTACCGGCAGCGTCAGACGGTCATCGCGGACAACCACGAACTGCGCGAACGGGACCTGCTCAAACGCGAGGTGCTCACCGAGGCGATCGCCGTCGCGCTGCGCACGCGCGGCCTGGCCGCACCGACGGCGGACCTCACCGCGGAGGTCGGCCACCTCGCCCTGCGCGTCGCGTACTCCCGCTGGATCAACGACGCCAGGGACCACGACCTGGGTGTACTCGCGGACGAAGCACTCGGTGAACTGAGGACGGCCGCGACCGTCGTGTTCTGATCCCCGGAAAGGACTCCGGCTCACACCTGCCAGCCGGAGTCCACAAAGGATTCGATCGCCGGGCCCGCTACTTCTCGGCGTCACCCCGGAGCTCGGCCAGGCTGCTGACCAGCTGGAGGTACGAGGCGACCTCCGAGCTGTACGAGATCTCGTCGAAGCTGTTCGCCACGGCGAGGCCGTCCACCACCGCTCGCCCGAGGATCGCCAGCTTCTGCACCAACGCCTTGTCCGCCTTGCGACCCTTCGGCGCGAAGATCGGAGTCAGCGCGCTCACCCACGACGCGTGGGCGTTGTCCCGGATGCGCTGGACGGTGACCCGGATCGCCTCGTCGTCCTTCTGCGGCCCGACGGCGACGACGACCAGGAGCCTCAGGTAGTCGGGGCGCTTGTCCAGGGTGCGGCAGGCAGCGGTGAACCACGCCTCGAAGCGCTTCAGCGGAGCCAGGTGGTCGAACGCCGACGGTCCGGGGAACAGGGCGTGCAGCTCCTCGGACGTGCGCTCCAGCAAGGAGGCGAGCACGCCCAGCTTGTTCCCGAAGTGGTAGTAGATCGAGCTCGCCGGCAACCCCGAGCGCGCGCACAGGTCCGAAACGGACATGCCGTCATAACCCTTGTCGGCGATGAGAGCGTGCGCCGCGTTCAAGATGACGTCACGACTGCTCAGGTTCGTAGCAGTTCGCGCGGAGCCGGATTCCCTCACCATGCGCGTCATGATAGGGCCGAGCGACTCACGCCCGCCTCGCACGTGATCATCCCAGCTCGGATGGCCTTCACTCCCGTAACTCGACCGGCACCCTTATATCAGGTTGCTTGCCTAAGTATCCTGATATAAGGTTCCTTAGGTACGAGTCAGCAACCCCTGGAGCGACCATGTCGACCACCGTCCCCGCCGGAAGCCTCCGGCCCGTCCGCACCGAGTCGCACGCGATCGAGACCGAAGCCGGAACGGTCGAACTGACCGTGCAGGACCGCGACCGCACCCGCCCGTACCTGCTGCTGCACGGCGGAGGCGGCGTGGCGACGATGGCCGGTCTCGCCGATCTGCTCGCCGAACGCACCCACGCACGAGTGCTGCTGCCGACCCATCCCGGCTTCGGCGGCACACCGAAACCGGCGGAGCTGGACACCGTCATCGGCCTGGCCCGGACCTACGTCGCCCTGCTCGACCGGCTGGAACTCAGCGACGTGACCGTGATCGGGAACTCCTTCGGCGGCTGGCTGGCCGCCGAGATCGCCCTGCTCGACAGCCCGCGCGTCAGCGGCGTGGTGATCGTCAACGGGATCGGCATCACCGTCGACGGCCACCCCCCGACCGACCTCAGGGGCCTGTCCCTGCCCGAGATCCAGAAGCTCTCGTGGCACGACCCGGGCAAGGCACCACGCCCGGCCGCCGGCGCCCCCGGCCCGAGCCCCGACCTGCAGGCGCTGCTCGGCTACACCGGCCCCGCCATGTCCGATCCCACCCTGGTCAAGAGGCTCGGCGAGCTCCACCTGCCCGTGCACGTGGTGTGGGGAGAGAGCGACGGCATCGTCGACCTGGAGTACGGCCGGGCGTTCGCCGACGCGATCGAGCTGTCGACCTTCACCACCCTGCCCCGCAGCGGGCACCTGCCCCAGCTCGAAACGCCGGAGGAACTGCTCGGCGCTCTGCTCGACCTCGGCAAGCGACTCTGAAGGAGACGGCCATGACCACCACCCTGAGCGTGACGCGGATCGGGCACGCCTGCCAGCTGATCGAGTTCGGCGACATCCGCGTCCTCACCGACCCCTGGTTCACCCAGAGCGCGTTCTACTACCCAGGCGAGCCGCTAGCCGCCACTGTCGAGACGCTGGGCCGCATCGACGCCCTGGTCATCAGCCACGAGCACTACGACCACTGCGACCTCGACGCACTCGTCGCGGGCGGGTTCGACCTGTCCACCCCGCTGATCGGGCCGGGCACCGTCGCGGACATCGCGCGCACCAAGGGTTTCAGCGACATCCGCGTCGTCGAGGCGTGGGAGTCCGCCTCGGTCGGCGACCTCACCGTGACCGCGACCCCCGGCAAGCACGGCGTGCACGAGGTCACCTTCGTGCTGCAGGCGGGCGGACGATCGGTGTTCTTCGGCGGCGACTCGCTGCGCGTCCCCGAACTGGACGAGATCCCAGGACGGTTCGGGAAGTTCGACCTCACCCTCCTCCCCACGAACGGCCTGTGCATCCGGCCGCTGAACCTGGCGCAGGCCGTCATGGACGCGGAGGACGCCGCCGCGCTGACCGCCGTGCTCGCCCCGACCGTGGCCGTGCCGCAGCACTACGCGTTCCACAGTGGACAGCTCGGCGACCGGATCGTCACCCGCGGCGACCGCGATCCTCGCCACTACGCCGACGCCGTCGCACGACTCGCTCCGTCGGTCAACGTGCAGATCGCGATGCCGGGGACGCGGATCGTGGTCCCGCTCGACGACAGGTCCTGACCGTGCCGTTGCGAAGGAGCGCTCGCCGCCCCGTCCGCGTAGGGTCGCGGATGTGATCGAGGCGCTGGAGCCGTTCCGGGTCGAGCTGACCGGCTACTGCTACCGCATGCTCGGCTCCGGCTTCGAGGCCGAGGACGCCGTGCAGGAAACACTCGTGCGCGCATGGAAGGCGTTCGACAGCTACGACTCCGCGCGCGCGTCGCTGCGGACGTGGCTCTACCGGATCGCCACGAACATCTGCATCGACATGCGGCGCAGCGCTCAACGGCGTGCGCTGGCGGTGGACCTGGGGCCGGCCGGCGGTCAGTTGGGCGCTCCCCTGCTGGAGAACGCGTTCGTGCAGCCGGTGCCGGACTCGGTGGTGCTGCCGGAGGACCAGGCGATCCGGCGGGAGACCGTGCGGCTGGCGTTCGTGGCCGCTCTGCAGCACCTGCCTGCGCGTCAGCGTGCCGTGCTGATCCTGCGCGACGTGCTCGCGTGGCAGGCCTCCGAGGTCGCCGCGCTGCTGTCGGTGTCGGTCGCGTCGGCGAACAGCGCGTTGCAACGGGCGCGGGCGACGCTGCGGGTCGTGGACGCCGGCACGCCGCTGGACGTGTCCGATCCGGTGCAGAAGTCGCTGCTGCGGCGCTACTGCGAGGCGTTCGAACGGCACGACGTGCGGACGCTGGTGGCGTTGCTGCACGAGGACGCGACGATGTCGATGCCGCCGTTCAGCTGGTGGCTGCGCGGGCGCGGGCCGATCTCCTTGGCGTTGAGCGATCCCAACGCGGCGTGTGCCGGTGCGTGGCTGGTGCCCGTGAGCGCCAACGCGTCGCCGGCGTTCTGGCAGATGCGACCTGGCCTGGACCGGCCGTTCGGGCTGGTCTTCCTCGACGTGCGGGGCGGGCTGGTCACGGGCACCACGACCTACCTCAACGTCGAGGAGTTGCTCCCGCTCTTCGGCTCACCGATGAGTTCCGGACGGCCGCTCCGTATCTCCTCTGACGACTAGTTCTGGAGGAAGTCCATGGCGATCCAGCCCATCATCGTGACGCCCGGCCTCGACCGCCTGCAGGCGTTCTACGCGCAGGTGCTCGGTGCCGTCGAGGTGTTCCGGCAGCCGGAGGAAGGTCCGGTCTTCTACAAGACGTTGCGGATCGGTGACGCCGAACTGGGGCTCGTGACCGAGGAGGTCGACGTGACGGTGCGGTCGCGCATCCTGTTGAGCGTCGACGTGGAGGACGTCGACGCACTGTTGCCGCTGGTCGAGGCGGCCGGTGGCCGGGTGAAGGGACCCGCGAACGACATGCCTTGGGGGCAGCGCGTCGCGCACGTGTTCGATCCGGACGGAAACGCGGTCAACCTCACCCAACAGCTCTAGTCTGGCCTGCATGATCCGAATCGTGCCGTCGGACGAGGTGCCGTGGGAGGACGTCGAAGCGATCTTCGACAGTTCCGAGCCGAGCAAGTGCCACTGCCAGCGCTACAAGGTGAAGGGCTGGATCTGGCGCGACTCGACGCTCGACGAGCGCGTCGCCGCCCACGAGGAGCAGTCGGCGCGCGGCAGCGGGCTGGTGGCCTACGTGGACGACCAGCCCGCCGGCTGGGTGGCGGTCGAGCCTCGCCCCGACTACGCGAAGCTGCTCGGCATGCCCATTCCGTGGAAGGGTCGTTCCGAGGACAAGGACGACGACGGCGTGTGGGCCGTGACGTGTTTCGTGGTGCGCAAGGGGTTTCGCCGGCAGGGACTCACGTACGAGCTGGCGGCGGCGACCGTGGAGCACGCGCGGTCGCACGGGGCCCGCGCCGTCGAGGCGTATCCGATGTTCGCCGCGGCGGGGCAGAACGTGACGTGGGGCGAGATGCACGTGGGCGCGCGGCAGGTGTTCGAGGAGGCCGGGTTCGTGCAGGTGACGCACCCGACGAAGCGGCGTTTCGTGATGAGGGTGGACTTCTGATGCGGTTCGACGAGATCGTCATCCGGACCGAACGGCTCGACGTTCCGGCACTGGCCGCGGGCGACGGGCCGATCGTCGTGTGCTGGCACGGTTTTCCCGACCACCCGGTGTCGTTCGGGCCGGTGGCCGAACGGCTGGTCGCGGCCGGCAGGCGGGTCGTCGCGCCCTTCCTGCGCGGACACCATCCATCCACTGTGGACCAGATGCCGTTCGGTGACGGGCTGACGCTCGCCGCGGACGCCGCCGCCGTGAACGCCGCGCTGTCCTCCGAGCCGCTCGACGTGATCGGGCACGACATCGGGGCCGGAGTGGCAGGACGGCTCGCGGCGACCCGGCCGGAGCTCGTCCGGCGGGTGGTCACGATGTCGGTGCCGCCGCCCGCGACGTTGCGCCGGATCTTCGACGAACCCGCGCAGCAGCAACGCTTCTTCTACCTCTTCATGTTCCAGGTGCACGGTGTGGCCGAGACGCTGCTGAACGACAAGCTGCTCGACCACCTGTGGCGCACGTGGTCACCGGGGCTGGAGGTGCCGGACTACGTCACGGAGATGTACGCGGACCCGGCGATCAGGGCCAACGCCCTGAAGCTGTACCGGGCGAACTTCGACCGGTCGCTGCACGACCCCGCGCTGGCCGATCTGGCACCGCTCGCGGAGAAGGCGGCGGAGATCCCGATGCTGGTGCTCGCCGGGGCGGACGACGGGTGCATCACGCCCGACAACTACGCCGGCGCCGCCACGGGCCTCGCTCCCGGTTCACGGGTCGAGGTCGTGGCGGGCGGCGGGCACTTCCTACAGCTGGACAGCCCCGACCAGGTCGCGGCGCTGGCGCTGGACTGGTTCCGCTGACCTGCGGATCCGGCCCCACGGCTTGAACACGGACAGGAAGTAGGCGAACAGCAGCAGCGTCGGCGCCACCACGACCGGGTGCAGGATGCCGGACGGGATCACGGCGGCAGGGTCGCCCGCGAGCATCCGCTTGCCGATCTCGGCGGCCTCCCGCACCCCCGGCCGGAGCGCGAACGCGATGAGCAGCGACATGCCGGCGTTCAGCACGAGCTTGATCGCGACCCACCAGTACCGGACGAGGCCGTACTTGCTGCCCAGGCCCAGCACGACGCCGGAGATCATGCAGACGACGCTGGCGCCGAACATCGGCCAGATCGCGAAGAGGTCGACGGCCTGGATCGCGACGCCCGCGGTGCCCGAGTCGCTTGTGGACAGTGCGACCACGACGAGGATCCCCAGCGCGAGGTCGATGCCGAGCCACGCCGCCGCGGACAGGACGTGCACGAGCAGCACGGCTTTCCGGGCGCGGCCGCTCAGCTTGCGGGTGGTGGCCATCGCGATGCACTCTCCTTCTCTCGTGGTGTCGAGTCCTACTCTCGTCACCACGAGGGGCGGCATCATCCGCTCACGTTCTGATTTCGCGTACGTCAGATTGCGTACTCGGCTGCGCGGTCCGGACGTAGCTGACCTGCAGCAGTGTCAGCTGCCGAGCGCTCACCGCCATGGCGCCGACGTTCGGCAGCTCCGTCGTCGTCTCCTGGCCGGCGGCCCGGTACTGCACGGGGCCGCTGATCGTGAGCTCGCGGTCCGCCACGTCCGCCGCCGCCCGGCTGTAGGTCAGCAGCCACCCGGCGACGTAGGTGCCGTCCGACAGGTGGCAGCCGACGTGCACCCGGCAGTCGGGGTGAGCCGTGAACAGCCGCCCCCACGCCGACAGGAACGGGGCCTCGTTCCTCCTGCTCAGCCGGTCGAACGCCGGCCCCGCGACCAGGACCGCCAGCAGGGTCGCGGCGGCGACCAGTCCTACACTCCAGATCCAGAGCGCCACGTGGTGCTTCACCGCGTAGTCACCGGGTTTGCCCAGCAACGCGGTGAGGTCGACCGTCCGCCGGGGCGAGATCGTCCACACCGCCAGCGCGAGGGACAGCACGACCAGGTCGCACACCACGCTGACCGCCACCATCGCCACGGTTTCCCGCAGTGCGGAGAACTGCCGCTCCGGCCCTGAGCGCTCACGCCGCGCGCTGTACGCGAAACCCGGGGTCAGCAGTGCGACGAACAGGACAAGCCCGAGCAGCGTCGTGGGGACCATGCCACCCTCCCAGTGGGGCTCCGCGATCTATGATTGTGTCACGAAGATCTTTTCGCCAGCCGGATGGAGCAGACCGTGTCGCAGCAGCCGGAAG
This sequence comes from Lentzea sp. NPDC058436, assembly GCF_042721515.1. Lineage (NCBI taxonomy): Bacteria > Bacillati > Actinomycetota > Actinomycetes > Pseudonocardiales > Pseudonocardiaceae > Lentzea > Lentzea sp. NPDC058436. The sequence goes on along the minus strand of NZ_JBHXLF010000002.1, from coordinate 492,426 downwards.
CGGACCTCTCCGACATCGACTTCTCCGACGACGGTCCGACGGACTTCCGGGGACAGGCCGTGGCGGGGCACGCGCAGCTGCCTCCGACGGCGGACGAGCCTCCTCCCCCACCCCCACCCGCGAAGCACTGACCGGAGTCGTTCACGCCCAAAGGGCGGACGGGTCGCGCTACGGTCGTTCGGTGGACATCGATGTTCTTCGGGCACACGCGGCGGAACTGCTCGCGGAGGTGCGGGAGAGGCCCACCCCTGAAGCCGCACGAGCCGCCGCCGAGGCATCGCGCGCGGTGGTGCTGAACAGTCCACCGGACGATCTGCGCGCACAGGACATCTGGTGGCTCGGCTGGGCACTCGTCAAGTGGTGGGACGTCGACGGCACGCCCGGTCTCTTCGACGAGGCCATCAGGATCTACCGCGTCGCGGCGGACCTCCCCTCATCACGCGAAAGCGCGGTGAAGGCCATGGTTCTCGCGTGGGGCATGCGCGCGGAACGGGATCCGTCGCGAGCCACTCTGGACGCCGCTCTCGCCGAGGTGAGCGCGTACGCCGGCGAGTTCCCCGAGGCCGCGGACCAGGAAGCCGACCTGCTCGTCCAGCGCTACACCATCGCGTACAGCCCTTCCGACCTCAACGAGGCGATCACCAAGCTGGACGCGCGGTCGCGGCGTTCCGAGGACCAGCGGACCCGGTTGCTGCTGGCCACCCTGCTGCGCACCAGGTTCGACTCGTTTCGTTCCGAGGACGACGTCGTCCGCGCGATCAGCCTGTCCGTGAGGTCGATGCTGGCCGCCCACGAGCAGAACGACGAGGAGCGGCGGCTGGAAGCGGGCAGGGTGTTCGCGGACGGGTTGTCGGACCTGCCCGGCACGCCCGGTGCGGTCGCGGCCACCGTGAGCGTGCTGGGCGACGCGCTGCACGAGCAAGGCGATCAGCGGTTCCACCAGGAACTCGTCGCCGTGCTGGTGACGAACCGGTACAAGGCGAGCGGCGAGCCAGGTCTCCTGAAAGTGCTGCTCGGGCTCTGCACCGAGGCGGGATTCGACGACGCGAACGGGCTCTTCGCGAGGGAGACCGTGCTCGCGTGGGCTTCGCACCGGCAGGACCGGTACGCCCCGATCGAACTCGGCCACCACGAGATCATCGTTCTGCTCGGGCTGTGCGCGCACGCGATCAGAACGCACGTCGCCTTCGATGATCTCGTCAACTTCCTGAACGTGCAGCTCATGCTGATCGCCAACGTGTGGAGCAGCTCGGCGGCCGACCTGTCCGCCGACGCGCTGGAAAGCGCCATCACCATCATCGAGCCGGTGGTCGACGTCCTCCCCGCGGCCGGCCGCCCGCCACTGCTGTCGACGCTGTCGATGCTGCACCTGAAACATCTGAACCGCGTGGCGCAGCCCGGCGACCCCAAGGCGTTCGTCGAGGTGAACCGCCGCCTCGTCGCCGAGGGCCACCCGAATGGACTCACCGGGCTCGCGAACGCGCTGGTCACGAGTTATCAGCGGACCGGAGCCGACTCCGACCTGGACGAGGCTCTCGGCATCTTCCAGGAGCTCGGCGGCCAGGACTACACGATCGTTTTGGTGCACGCGAACGCACTTGTGTCGCGGTTCGACCGCGGCCAGGACCGCGAGGACTGGCTCACCGCGCTCAGGTTGCTGGACCGGCCGGGCGAGGACCTTCCCGACAACCGCAGGGTTCGCGCGGGTTCCGCCGAACTCGTCCTGCGCCTCCACGAGATCGCGCACGCGGACTCCTCGCCGCTGCCCGCCGAGATCGGGCAACCGCTGTGCGCACTGCTCACGCGAGCGATCGTGATGGTCGAGGACGCGCGGATGTTCGACGAGCTCCGCCACCGGATCGACGTGATGCACGCGGAACGGCCCGAACTCCGGCAGGGGATCGCGGAGGGTGCCGAGCACGCGAAGTGGACGTTCGCCGCCTCCCTGATCGGCTCGCACGCGGTCAGCGTCCCCGTGGACGACCTCGATCACGCGATTCGCCTGCTGGGCGAACTGCTGTCGGAGAAATCGGGGACTCAGTTCCGCGCCGCTGTTCTCTCCACTCTCTCCGGTGCGCACATCTCGCGGTTCGCGAAAACGGGCGACCGCGACGATCTCGACCGTTCGATCACGGCGATGCGCGAGGCGGCGCGGCTTCGGCCGGACGCACCGTTGATGCTGACGAACCTGGCGCACAAGCTCTCGGAGCGGTTCGACGTCATGGGCGGCAGGGCCGATCTCGACGAGTCGATGGCGTTGTACGAACACGCCGAGACGCTCGTCGACGACCGCACCGCCGCCTGGATGAGGTTCAGCGTCCACAACGGACTGGCCGGAACCTGCCGGAAGCGGTTCGAGTTCACCGCCGATCCGGCGGACCTGGACCGCGCGCTCACCGCGATGCGTGCCGCGCTCGCCGCCCTGCCCGACGACCACCCGGACCGGGCCATGGCGCAGCACAACCTGTCCGGGTCGCTGCTCTACCGGGCCGCTCAGGGGCTGAGCGCTGATCCGGAGGAGATCGTGGAGCTGGTGAGCGCCGCCCTCGAAGCCACGCCCGCCGGGCACCCGGCGTCGCACGGGCGGAAGGTGTCGCTCGCGCAGGCCCTGTTGCACCGTTCGGAGACTCAGGCCGCGCGTCCGGACGACCTGGCCGACGGGCTGCGGATCATGCGGGACCAGCTGACGGAGTACGGACCGGACGAACCGAGGCGGTTCGAGACGGCCTACCTCCTCGCGTCCGCGCTGAGCCTGTACGGAGGGTCAGCGACCGAAGCGGTGGAGCTCTACCAGTACGTCGTGCGCGCGCCCCTGGCGGCGGCGCAGACCAGGCTCCGCGCCGGCGTGGCCTGGGCGAGGATCGCGGAGAGCGGCGGCTCCGCTGCGGACGCGCTCGACGCCTGGGAGGACGTCATCCGGTTGCTGGGCGTCGTCGCCTGGCAGGGGTTGCCGCGCAGCGACCAGGAGCAGTTCCTGGCCAGGTACCAGCACCACGCCGCCCAGGCCGCCACGTTCGCGATCGGCACGGGTGATCTGGGGCGTGCGCTGGACTTCCTCGAACACGGCCGGTCGATCCTGTGGCAACGGGACGAGGAGCCACGAGCCCCGCTGGAGCTGGGTGCCGGCGAGTCTGCGGTGGTGCTCGTCGCGGACGACGAACGCGGCCACGCGCTCCTCGTCGGACCCGATGGCGTGCGGGCGGTCGAGCTCCCGGGCCTGGTGACGTCCGAGGTGGATCAGTGGTGCGATGCCATGGAGACCGCGACCAACGCGCTCGGCGTGGGCGACCAGGAGATCTACCAGCAGGCCCAGCAGGCGGCGGCCGCAGTTCTCGACGGGTTGTGGCACTCGGTCGTTGATCCGGTGCTCGGGGCTCTTCCCGAGGCCAAGGGCCGGAGGCGGCTGTTCTGGTGTCCGACCGGACGGCTGGCGATGCTGCCGCTGCACGCCGCGACCGACGCCGTGACCGGGCGTTCCTGCCTCGACCTGGCGGTGTCGTCGTACGTGCCGACCATGGGCTCTCTCGCAGCCGCGCTCGCCCGTCGCGGCGGTGGGCGGGAGGTCGAGGAGTTCCTCACCATCGCGGTCGACGACCACCCCGACGAGAAGCTCGCTCTCGTCCACGTCAAGGCCGAGGTCGCGACCGTCGAACGGCTGCTTCCGGGTGCGCGGCACAAGGCGTTGCTGAACCTGCAGGCCACCCGCGGAGCCGCGGCCGAGGAGCTCGCACGGCACCGGTTCGTCCACGTTTCCTGTCACGGAGCCCATGACCCGAGCTCCCCTTCGGCCAGTGGCATCGTGCTGTCCGACGGGGTGCTGAGCGTCCTCGACATCGCGGAGGTGCGCACCGACGACGCCCAGTTCGCGTACCTGTCGGCGTGCAGGACGGCCATGGGCGCGCCAGAGCTGTCCGACGAGTCGATCCACCTCGGTGCCGCGTTGTTCCTCGCCGGGTTCCGCCAGGTCGTCGGCACGCTGTGGGCCGTGGGCGACCAACTCGCGGCCAAGGTCGCGGAGGCGTTCTACCGCAAGGTGGCCGCATCGGGGACGGACGCCGCAGCGACGGCCATCGGTGAGGTCGCTCTTCTCGTCCGGGCGCAACGCAAGGCAGAACCGTTGCTGTGGGCTGGTTACGTCCACATAGGAACGTAGATCTCAGCCGCCCGGTGTGACGATCCCTCTCTCGTAGGCAAACACCACGGCATGCGTGCGATCCCGCAGACCGAGCTTCGTGAGCACCCGCGAGACGTGCGTCTTCACGGTCGTCTCCCCCAGGAACAGCGTCGCCGCGATCTCCGCGTTCGACGCGCCCTTGGCGAGCTCGACCAGCACCTCGAACTCGCGGTCGGTGAGCTCCGGCGGCCTCGTGCGTTCCCTGGCCGCCGTGCTGAAGCGCGCGATCACCCGTCGCGTCACCTCGGGCGAGAGCAACGCGTCCCCGCGCGCGACGACCCGCACGGACTCCACGAGGTCCTCCGGCGAGGCGTTCTTGAGCAGGAACCCGCTCGCGCCCGCCTGCAGCGCCTCGAACAGGTAGTCCTCGCGGTCGAACGTCGTCAGTATGACCACACGGGTGCCGTGACCTGCGGAAAGGATGTGCCGGGTGGCTTCGAGGCCGTCCATGCGCGGCATCTGCACGTCCATCAGCACGACGTCGGGCCGCAGTGCGTCGACGAGTTCCACGGCCTGGGCGCCGTCGCCCGCCTCCCCGACCACCTCGATGCCGGGCTCGGTGCCGAGGATGACCCGGAAGCCGGCGCGGACCAGGTCCTGGTCGTCGGCCAGCACCACTCGCAAGCTCACGCCTTCTCCTCCGTCGCGGTCGGCAGCGACGCACGGACCAGATAGCCCGCGTTGCGCCGTGGGCCCACCTCCAGCGAACCGCCGTGCACGGCCAACCTCTCCCGCATCCCGACCAGGCCGAAACCAGCGTTCGTGGACACCGCCCGTCCACGCCCGTCGTCGGCGATCTCCAGTTCCAGCGCGCTGTCGAGATAACGCATCCGCACGTCGACATGGTGCGCATCGGCGTGCTTCACCACGTTCGTGAGTGCCTCCTGCACGACCCGATAAGCCGACAACGCCACACCGGACGGCACCTCGCGCACGTCCCCGTACACGCCGTGCGACACCTCAAGACCGGCAGCGCGTGCGTTCTCCAGCAACTCCGGCAGGTCGTCCAGCCCCGGCGCGGCCTTGAGGTCGGTGTCCGCGTCCGCGCGCAACACGCCGAGCAGCCCGCGCAGCTCGTTGATCGCGGTGCGCGCGGTCTGCTCGACGGTCTGCAGGGCGTCACGGGCCATCGGAGGGTCGGAGTCGAGAACCCGCCGCGCCGCACCGGCTTGAATCCCCATGACCGACACGTGGTGCGCCACCACGTCGTGCAGATCACGCGCGATCCGCATGCGCTCGGCCGCGATCGCACCGCGCGTGTTCTGCTCCTGCGACCGCTTGAGCTCGTCGGCCTGGAACTCGAGCTGCGCCCGCCGCCGTGCCCCCGACCACGCCATCTCCCCCACCACGTAGGCGAGGAGGAAGAAGAAGATGTTGAACTCCAGTCCGTAGAGGACAGAGGCGAGCACGGGGTCGATGGGTCCGGCGGCGTCCTTGAACTCCCCCTTCGGCCCGAGCAGGGCCCGCACCAGGCTGAACCCGAGCCACAGGAACATCGACACGATCACGGCGATGCGGGACCACCGCGCATGGCGGCGATTCCGCTCCCACGCACCGACGGTGTAGATCGCGAGGAAGAGGATCGCGGACGGCACGAGCGTGTCACCCGACCGGTTCACCTGCGCGGCGATGAACAGCGCGGACACCACCAGCATCACGGCGAGCGGGTACCGGCGACGCACGACCAGCGGCGCCGACAGGGCGACCACCCACGCGAGCTGCGCGAGCAGCCCCGGCGGATCCCGGAACACGTAGGCGCCCATGCTGTTGACCAGCGCGGTGACCTCGACCGCGCACAGGAGCACGAGCACGGCGATGCCGATGTCGCGCCGCCGCTGGGCGGGCGTCGGGCCGGGCCGCCGCCACTCGTTCCACACGGGCTCTTCCACGCGGTCAAAATACCTGGCGGCACGGCTGACCTACGGTGGTTCGATGGACCTCGCCCTGACCGTGCTCGGATGCGCGACCCCCTACCCGACCGCGGACAACCCCTGCTCGGGTTACCTGGTGACGCACGACGACACTCGCGTGTGGATGGACGCGGGCACCGGCACGCTCGGCCCGCTCCAACGCCACACGAGGCTGGAGCACCTGGACGCGATCTGGATCTCACACCTGCACGCCGACCACAGCGCCGACCTGCTCACGACGTACTACGCGCTGCTGTTCGCCGACGTCTCGCGCCCGCCGGTACCGCTGTTCGGACCGCCCGGCATCGCGGCACGCCTCGCGGGATTCCTCACCAACGGGCCGGTGCGCAGCCCGGTCGAGGACGCGTTCGCGATCACCGAGCTGCACGACGGCCACCAGGCCCGGGTCGGCTCGATGTTGCTGACGACCGCGGCGGTCGAGCACGGCGTCCCGGCGTTCGGGGTGCGGGTCGAGGCGGGCGGGACGTCGTTGACCTACTCGGGCGACACGGCACCGTGCGCGAGTCTCACGGCACTGGCCCGCGGCACCGACATGCTGCTGTGCGAGGCCGAGAGCACGGCCCAGGTACCGGACGCGGTCCACCACACGCCCGAAGACGCGGGCGAGACGGCCGCCGCGGCGGGAGCGGGACGGTTGGTCGTCACGCACGTGGGCCGCTTCCTGACGTCACAGGAAGCGGCTTCGCGTGCCTCCACCCGGTACGCGGGCCGGGTCGACCACGCGGCACCGGGCACCACCCTCACAGCTGGTTGACGCGCACCAGGTTCCCGGCCGGATCGCGGAACGCGCAGTCCCGCACACCCCAGGGCTGGTCCTCGGGCTCCTGCAGCACCTCGCCCGCCCCGGACGACTCGACCCACGCCCGTGCGCGGTCGAAGGTGCCCTGCAGATCCTCGGTGGCCAGCGACAGCGCCGTGTAGACGCCCTTGGCCATGAGCACCGCGATGGTGCGGCGTTCCTCGTCGCTCACGCCGGGGTCGGCGGCGGGCGGGTGGAGGACGATGCCCGTGTCCGGCTGGCCGGGCGGGCCCACGGTGATCCAGCGCATGGTGCCCTGGCCCACGTCCTGGCGGACCTCGAAGCCGAGTGCGTCGCGGAAGAAGCCCAGCGACTTCTCGGGGTCGTCTGCGGGGAGGAAGGCCGCGGCGATGATGACTGACATGGCGGTCAACCTAATCGGACCGGCCGGTGGCCGCTTCTCGATTCCTGATCGGCCGCATCACGGCCTTGGCCAGGCAGTTCGGGATGCCCTGGCCGTCGGTGGCCGCGACCTTCCTGTACTGGCTCGGGGACATGCCGACCAGTTCGGAGAAGCGGGTGCTGAACGTGCCGAGCGAGGTGCAGCCGACCTCGAAGCAGACGTCGGTGACGGACATGTCGCCGCGGCGCAGCAGGGTCATGGCGCGTTCGATGCGGCGGGTCATGAGGTAGCTGTACGGCGACTCGCCGAACGCGGCGCGGAAGGCGCGTGAGAGGTGGCCCGCGGACAGGTGCACCCCGCGCGCCAGCGCCGCGACGTCCAGCGGTTGCCGGTACTCGCGGTCGATCCGGTCGCGCACCTTGCGGAGCAGGACCAGTTCCTGCAGGCGCGGGTCTTGGGCGGTCACGAGAGACAGCCTAAGGCCCGCGCCTGACAGATCACCGACTTGAAATCAGCAGGCGCCCTGGTCGCGCCAGACGCCCCACTCACCGGTGGTGCCGGGCTCCTCGCCCTGCGTCCACCACTGGGCCCGCCACTTGCGGCCCTTGTGCGACACCTCGTTGCCGCCGACGTAGACCTTGCCGCGGTCCCAGGCGGGCAGCGAACAGGTCTGCGGAGTCGTGGTCGTCGTCGTGGTCGTGGTGGTCGTCGTCGTAGTGGTCGAAGTGGTGGTGGACGTCGTGGTCGAGGTCGGCGGGTTGCCGCCCCCGATGCGCGGGTGGTCCGCCGAGATCGCGTACGACTGGCCACCGAACGTGAACACGAAGTTCGACGGCGTCGAGATAGGCAGCTGGTAGCTGACGGTCACGTCGATCGACGCGCCCGGTGCGAGCGACTGCCACGACGGGAGCGTGAGCTCCGCCTTCTGGAAGTCACCGCGCAGGCCGCCCACGTTGGACCCGCTGTGTCCCTTCGACACGACGCGGAGCCCGAAGCCCGACTGGTCGCCCATGCTGCCGGGCGCGCTGGTGCCGTAGTCGAACGCGATCTTCGTGCCACCGGGGATGGTGACGTTCGAGCGGTTCGTGAACTTGATCTTCGGCGTGATCGGGTAGTTGTTGTCGCCCAGCGCGAAGCCGTACACGTCGACGTCCACGGCCAGCGACTGGGTCTGCTGCGACGTGGCCTTCAACGCGCCGTACGGGGCCGCGCCGTTCAGGCCGGTGTTGATGGTCGACAGCAGCGTGTCGCCCATGAAGTACTCGTTCTTCGCGGAGTCGAACTTGTAGTCGCCGGCGAGCTCCCAGATCATGATGCCGCCGAGACCCTTGTCCTTGACGTACTTGGCCTTCTCCGCGATCGACTGCTCGGTCTCGGTGGAGAGGAACACCTTCTTGTCGTTGTTCCACAGCCACGGCGACTTCAGGGTCGAGTCGTAGTACGGCGCGTAGGTGCCGGTGATGCGGTCGGTCGGGTCGTTGACCGGGTCGAGGCCGTACTGCGAGCCGTAGGAGCCGGTGATCTTGGCTTCCAGGTTCTTGGTGTGCCACAACGGGTTCACACCGGACGGGACCTCGGCACCACCCGCGGTGACGTCGTGCCAGAGGTTGTCGACGCCCGACGCGCCGTTGCCGCACGGCGTGGTCGAGCCGACCGACGAACCGGTGCCCGGCGGGCACTGCGACTGGTTCGGCAGCGGGGCCTTGCCCCACAGGCCGTTCGTGCCACCGGTGACACCCTGCCAGCCGCGCGAGTAGAACGGCACGCCGATGTTGATGCGTCCGGCCTGCATGGCGCCGCGGTAGTAGTGGTACGACCAGTCGGTGTTCAGGTACCCCATGCCCTCGTACTGCGGTGCCGTGTACACGCCACCGGCCGCGAGCTCGCCGTCCTTGCCGTCGTCGTAGAGAGCGGCGTTCGGGCCGACGAACTGGTTCCACGAGCCGTGCAGGTCGTAGCTCATGACGTTGAGGTAGTCGAGGTACTTGGTGACCTGGTACGCCTCCTGGCCGCGCAGCAGCCAGCCCGAGGCGGGCACGGCGGCGGTCAGCATGTAGTGCTTGCCGTCGGCGGCACCGGCGCGGTCGAGCTTCTCGCGCAGCGTCTTCATGATCTTCTCGTAGCCCGCCCACAGCGTGCCGCGGTTGGCGTTGGAGATCCAGAAGTCGTCCGGGTTGCCGGCGTGGTTGTTCGACGTCGCGTACTCGTAGTCGATGTCGGCGCCGTTGAAGCCATACTTGCGCAGGAACTCCACGGTGCTGTCGGCGAACGTGTCGATCGCCGCCTGGTTCTGGCCGAGCTTGTAGAAGCCGCCCGACGCGTTGCGCGTGCCGTCGGCGTTGAAGAAGCCGCCGGTCTCCGCCCAGCCGCCGACCGAGATCAGCGTCTTGACGTTCGGGTTCTGCTTCTTGAACTTCGTGAGCTGGTTGAAGTGCCCCTTGTAGGGCAGCGACGGGTCCATCTCGGAGCCGGCGACCCCCGGCCACTCCATGCCGATGGACGAGTTGTTCGCGTTGTTGTCACCGACCGAGATCTTGTTCTGGCCGTCGATGTGCGCGAACGCGTAGTTCAGGTGGGTGACCTTGTTCCAGGGGATGTCCTTGGCGAGGTACCCGGGCTGACCGTTCTTGCCGGTCCGCCAGCTGGTGAAGTACCCGATGACGCGTCTGGACTTGTCCCCCATGGTCTCGCGCCCGGCGGTGTCGTAGACGGTGCAGTACGGCACCTCGACACCCGGCGTCTTGTAGAGGCCGTCCGGCCGGCAGTCCTCGTGGGCTGCGGCTGCGGTCGGCGCGTTGGTCACAGCTATCACGGTCCCGGCTAGCAGAGCTAGCACCGGGACCACTCTGGCGAGCAGTCGCAAGGGAAGGACCTCCTGGCTAGGGCGGCGGCCACTGCCGGAACCGTAAAATGGTCCAGACCTTTGCGTCAATACTCGATCACTGACGAAAGGTGTCAGTGAATCGGTTTAGCGTCCGATCCATGAGTGCAAACGATTTCGACTTCCTCCACGGGCAGTGGCGCGTGGCCAACCGCAAGATCGCCGACATCCCCGGCCGTGGCACCGAGTGGGTCGAGTTCGAGGCCCGCGCGGAAGCGAGACCCCTGCTGGGCGGCGCGGCGATCATCGACAGCATCTTCGCCGACGACTGGGAGGGCATGACCCTGCGCCAGTACGACCCGGCCGGCGACGTCTGGCGGATCTGGTGGGCCTCCACCCGCGCTCCCGGCGAGCTCGACCCACCGCTGGAGGGCAGGTTCGACGGCGAGCACGGCGTGTTCTTCGGCGACGACGTGGTCGGCGGGCACGAGGTGAAGCTCCGGTTCGACTGGACAGCGGGCGCCGACCCGGTCTGGCAGCAGCAGTTCTCCTACGACGGCGGCGAGACGTGGGAGACGAACTGGGTCATGCGCTTCACCCGCGCCTGAGCCGTCAGTGGTGGTGCTGGTGGACGACCGCGTGCCCCTTGCCGCGCGAGATCATCCAGCGGTTCACCGGCACCGTCACCACGAACGCGACGGCGAGCGAGAACGCCAGCGCCGCCCAGAACACCCAGTTGCCCAGACCCGCGTCCATCGCGCCGGGCACGAGCAGCATGACACCGTTGTCGACGACCTCCATCACGGCGATCGAGACGGTGTCGGCCGCCAGCGCCACGCCGAGCGCGGCCTTGAACGCGAGGCCCGACCGCAGCACCGGGCGGATGGTCAGCGAGTAGCCGAACACGAACGCGAGCACCACGGCCAGCACGATCGTGGCGAGGTTGCCCCAGCCCAGCGCCGTGCCGATGACCATGCCGAGCACCTCGCCGATCGCGCAGCCGGTGAGGCAGTGCAGCGTCGCGGAGATCGCCTGCCTGGTCAGACTCTGGTCCATGCCCGAGACCATACCCCTAGGGGGTACCCGTATCAAGCCGGATCGTCGTAGGGTGTTCCGCATGACGAAGCGCCGGCTCACCCAGTGGGTGTTGCTCTGCGCGCTCGTCTTCGCCGTCGTCGGAATGCACCATGTCGCAGCCGCGGACACTCCGCACGCCGAGCACACGGTCTCCCACCACCAGGAACAGCCGCACGAGCACGACCTGTTGCACCTGTGCCTCGCGGTCCTGGTCGCCGCGGCCGTCGTGCTGCTCGGCTGGTTCCTGGTCCCGACGGCACTCCCCCGGCTCGTGGCGACGGGAACCGAGTCGCCGCTGAGCACCCCTCAACGTCCGCCGCCGGGCGGAAGGCAGCTCCTCATGACTCTCTGCGTGCTGCGGAACTGAGTTCGTCAGTCCACTCAGCACTGTCCACAACCGCAGAGAGAAGAATCCCGTGAAGAAGTCCCTCATCGGGGCTGTCGTCGGCGTGCTCATGTTGAGCGCCTGCGGCACTCCCGCGAACAACGCTGCCGACGTCACGTTCGCGCAGGGCATGGTCCCGCACCACGAACAGGCGCTGGACATGGCGAAGCTCGTGCCGTCCCGCAGCAGCGACGCCGCGGTGCGCGACCTCGCGCAGCGCATCGAGAACGCGCAGGGTCCCGAGATCGTCCAGCTGAACGAGTGGCTCCGCGAGTGGGGAGCCGGCGCCACGAAGGACGACCACCAGGGCCATGACGTGGCGGACCTGGAGAAGGTCACCGGCGCGGAGTTCGACCGGCTCTGGCTCGACATGATGATCAAGCACCACGAAGGTGCCGTCGACATGGCGAGGACCGAGCTCTCCGAAGGCAAGGACGAGAAGGCGCGGAAGATGGCCCAGGCCATCGTCGACGGCCAGCAGCAGGAGATCTCCGAGATGAAGGATCTCCTGAAGGGCTAACCGATCTGGGTCAGCGCGAGCCCGCCCGCCATCAGCACGGCGCACGCCAGGCCGTGCACGACGGGATTGCGCACCAGGAGCGCCACGAACTCCCGCAGGAACGCGCTCGGCACGAAGTACCAGGCCGTGGGCGCGCCGATGACCTGCAACCTCAGGCCCTGCTTGCGGGAGAGCACGGCGGTGCGGAACACGTGGTAGTTGTTCGTGACCGCGACGACCCGGCCGTTGAGACCCCGTTCGGCGAGCAACGCCTTGCTGTAGCGGAGGTTCTCCTCGGTCGTGGTCGCCTGGTCCTCCATGACGACGTCCTCGTCCGGCAGGCCTCGTTCGAGGAGGTACCGGCGCATCGCGAACGCCTCGGAGACCTTCTCGTCCGAGCCCTGCCCGCCCGACACGACGATCACCGGCGTCCGGCCGGCCTCGCGGTCGCGCCGGTAGAGCCGCATCGCGCGGTCGAGGCGGTTCGCGAGGAGCTTCGGCACGCGGTCGCCGATCAGGCCGGCGCCGAGCACCACGATGCCGTCGAACCCGTGACGGCGGCCCGTGCGGCCGTAGATCACCGAGTACAGCAGCAGGCTCACGAACAGGAACGCGATGTACGCCGACACCAGGAACAGGCCGATGGCGGAGCCGCGGATCCAGTCGTTGGGCTGGGTGATGCCCCACGCGAAGTAGGCCATCTCGGCGAGCAGGGCGAGGCCCGCGAGCAACGACAGCAGGTTGCCCAGCGAGCGGCCCTCGCGGCGGACCATCACCACGCCGTTGGCCAGCAACGCCAGCGGGAGCAGCAGCAGGCCCACCAGCGCCACCGCGAACGCGAGCAGCAGCGGCAGGCTGACCAGCGGGTTGTCCTGCCCGGCGTCGGCCAGGAACAGCAGCAGCATCACCAGGGCGATGCCGAGCCAGACGGCGTTGCTCAGGCGACGGCGGTCACGCGCCATCCCGTAGACGAAGAACGCGGCGGGGATCAGGAACAGCAGGCCGGCTAGCACCGGCCAAGGATAGTGCCGGTGATCACTCCGTGCTGTCGGTGTTCTCCGATTTCGGCGCGGGCTTCGGCCGCGGCCTCAACGTGACCGCGCCCGCCGTGAGGTCGAGCGGCCCGGTCTCCTCGTAGTCCTCGCCGGTGCCCGCGTCCGTCGCCTCGCGGCGGACCTTGGGGCCCGGGAACAACTCACCCAACTGTCCCATGGCCCCGACCCTACCCTCAGAAGATGGCGATGAGCAGCACGATCAGTGCGATCGCGATGAGGATCGGGATCCACATGGCACCCTGCGGCCTGCGGTAGTGCCTGCGGACCCTCTGCGTGCCGAACCAGCTGTAGGGCTTGCTCCGACGGTGCTCGCGAACCCAGGGCATCTCATCCTCCTGACCAGTGGCTGTTAGCGCGGGGTTACCCCGGTTCCGAGGCGTTCCTGTACTCCAGCCAGCCCAATTTTCGCGATTTCGGGATCACCGATGTCGTTTCCGTACAGCACTTCGTGCCACGGCCCCAGTTGATGCCAGATCAACGCCCGCGCGCGCAGCTCGTCCGTCACGCCGTAAGCGTGTGCGACGGCATCGGCGAACTCGGGCGGTGTGGAGTGCAACGCCCACGCGAGGTCGATCGCCGCGTCGCCGACGTGCAGGTCGCCGAAGTCGATCACGCCGGTGAGCACGCCGTCGCGACCCAGCACGTGTTCGGGTCCGAGGTCGCCGTGCACGAGCGTGTCGGCGGGCAGGCCGTTGATCTTCGCCAGCAGCTCCTCACCGCCGGGCACGCGCACCTCGGCCCGGAACCGCTCCACGGGCAGCGCCATCGGCCCGACTCCCAGCGCGACCGCCTCGCTGACGGGTGCGGCGTGCAGGGCCCGCAGGAACTCCCCCAGCTGACGGCCCTGCACGGCGTTGGGCGACACCAGTTCCTCGCCGGGCACCAGTTCGTGCCGCGCCACCACCGGATCGCTGGAGACGAGGACCGGCACCGGGACGGGCAGCGGCAGCCGGGGCGCGAGCCACGGCATCACCACCGACTCGCGCACGAGCTGCGGCCCGATCTCGGGGCGGCGCGGCCGCCGTTCCACCCAGCGCCCGCCGACCAGGACGGCCGTGCTGTCCCAGCCCTCACCGAGGTGAGTCACGCGATTGGTTTGCTCCACATGGGACTCCGGTTTCACTCCGGCATGATCGCGTGAAGATGCTCGGCCATTGTCCGCGGCGCCCTCCCCAGCACCCGCTCCAGGTCGGGCGTCTGCCGCTCCAGGGCACCCGCGCGGACCTGCGCGTTGAGCCACCGCACCGGTCCTGGCCCGTCGTCGGGCACATCGCGGTAGGCCACTCCCAAGTCCTCGGCGACCCCGGGGTGGGTCCACAGAGGACCGGTGAGGTCGTGGGCCTTGCCGAGGTGCGCGTCGTCGAGGAGCACCTCGACGGCGGCATCCGCGAGGTCGGCGCGGAACGCGGTGTTCAGCCCGCTACCGCCCACACTGCCCGTCAGCTCACCGTCGGTGATCCTCGGCACGAACGCGTCGCTGTAGAACGGGTGCCGCAGCAGCGTGTGCGGCACCCCGCTGTCGCGGAGGGCCTGCTCAGTCGCGTGGTGGGCCTCGGTGAGGCCGGTCGCGGTGGTGTCGGCGCCCAGGAAACTGGTGTAGACGATCGCGCCCACCCCGGCCTCACGGGCGGCGGCGATGGCGTTGCGGTGGTGTGTCACGCGTTTCGCCGCGTCCAACTCGGGTGAGGAGATCAGCAGCACCTTGTCGGCGCCGGCGAAGGCCGCCAGAAGACTGGCCGGGTCGTCGTAGTCGCCGTGCCGCACCTCAACGCCCTCAGGCGCACGGGACAGATCGCGGACGGCCGCAACCACGTCGGCGTGCTTCGACAACCGCTCGACGACCAGGCGTCCCAGCGCACCGGACGCAGCCGTGACGACGATCAAGGGCCCTCCTCCACTCGATGATCACCAAGCTAAGCCGCGCGGGCCGGGTCGGCGCCACTGAATTAGCGGTGGGCAGGCTCGTCGTGCGATGACGTTCAGCGGTCGGTCGCAAGGCGGTGAAGGATGTCGATCGTTTCGGCCTCGTGCGAGGCGAAAGCACCGTGATCGCTGTGCCACGTGGCGGTGTACGAGGCACGTTCGCTGAGACGGCGCTGCAACTCCGGGTGCAGCACACGGTCGTCGTCGCAGACGACGTAGGTGCTCGGACGAACGCGCCAGGCAGCGTCGGGGATCGACTGATACCCCGCTGTCATCAACTGGGGAACCAGACCCGCCGCGCGGTCGGCCTGCTGTTCTTCAGTCAGGTGGCCGTGGAACAGCGCTCCCGCCATGCCGGGGTCGATCGTGGTGATGCCGTGTGGGTCGCCGATCATCGCAGCGTGCAGGTCGCTGTGCGGCGCGTCGCTCATCAGGCCGAGGCTCGACTCACCGGCGTCCGGCATCGCGGCGGCCAGGTAGACCAGGTGGGCCACCCTCTCGACGTTCAACCCGCTGATGACGGCACCGCCGTAGGAGTGTCCACAGGCGATCACGGGGCCGGGACCCAGGTCGAGCACGGACTCGGCGGCCGCGATGTCAGCGGCCAGTGATCCTCGGTGGAGTTCGGCGACGGCAACCGGAACGCCGCGGTCGCGCAGGCCTTTCGCGACGCCGTTCCAGGCATGACCCGTGTGCCACGCTCCGTGAACCAGCAGCACGCCACGGGGTGCAGAGCGATCCATCAGCTTTCCTTCGTTCGTTGGATCTGTCATGGCGCCAGGTCCAGTGAGTCACGCACGCCGGCGCGTGCGCGGTGCAGCCGGGACTTCATCGCCGCCGTGCTCAGCCCCAGGGCCCGGGCCACGGCGCCACCCGGAAGTCCCTGGACGTCACGCATGATCAGAACTCGGCGCTGGTCGGCGGGCAGCGCCGCGATGGCCGCGGCCACGCGCTCGACCTCCAACCTGGCCAGCACGTCGTCCTCCGCCGACGCCTCGACCGGCTCGGCGACCGGTTCGGGGCGAAGGACCAGCATCCGGGCACGGCGCAGGCACTCGTGGCTGACGATCCGGAACATCCACGACGCCAACGCGCCGGCGGCCCGCAACGTCCCGATCTTGCGGAACAACACGATCATGGCTTCCTGCGCCGCGTCCTCGGCGTCCTGGCTGCTCGCGCACAAGGTGAGGGCGAAGCGCTTCACATGCGGATGTGCGCCCGCCACGAGCGCCGCGATCGAGGCCTCGTCCCCGCTCTGCGCCGCGGTGACCAGTTGATCACCGGGCCACGCCGCGCTAGCCACGTGACCGCGCCCGCCGGCGCAGGAAGACCGCACAACCGCATACCAGCGCAACCACAGCACCAACAGCGAGCGTCACTGGACCCTCCTCAGACGTGCTGACCCGTGTGGTCCGCACTCCTATAAGAGCAATCCATCGCGGCGAAGGGTTCGCGGACGGGGTCGCGAGTTTCTGCTCAGCTCCCTCTGCGGACGTCCTGGCCTCCCGTGCAGAATCACCGGCGTGGCCGCCACCGTCTCCTCCAAGCTGCTGTCACTGCTCGGCACGTTCGACAGCAGGCACCGCCGCCAGACCCTGAGCGGCATCGCGCGGCGCTGCGGCCTGCCGGTCAGCACCACGCACCGGCTGCTGGCCGAGCTCACCGACTGGGGCGCGGTGCGGCGGCTGGAGTCCGGTGAGTACGTGATCGGGCGGCGGATCTGGCGGCTCGGGCTGCTGGCGGTCGGCGAGGTCGACCTGAGCCGGGTCGCGGAGCCGTTCCTGCACGACATCCACGCGGCCACGCGGGCGGTGGTGCACCTGGCCGTGCGCGAGGGGACCGAGGTGCTGTACCTGGACCGGGTGTCGGGGCACGCGTCGGTGCCGATCGTGAGCTCCACCGGGAGCAGGTTGCCGTTGCACTCGACCGGTGTCGGGAAGGTGTTGCTCGCGCACGCCCCTGCGGACGTGCAGGAGGAGGTGCTCGCGCACGGGCTGACGCGGATCACGGCGTTCACGGTCACCGAGCCGGGGCGGATGCGCGCGCAGCTGCACCGGATCCGGCGGGACGGGTACGCGCAGACGTTCGAGGAGATGACGCTCGGGGCGTGCAGTGTGGCGGTGCCGGTCGAGGTGGAGGGGCACGTCGTCGCGGCGCTCGGGATCGTCGTGCCGGACCTGCGCAACGTGCGGGCCCGGCTGGTGGCGGCGTTGCAGGTCGCGGCCAGGGGCATCGCGCGGATGCTGGAGCCGAGTTTCCATCCACCGGAAGCCGGGCTTGGATGAACTTTCACCTACCGCTTGAATCCTGAGCGTGGCCAGCGAAACACGTGAACTCCTGATCGGCGGCGACAGCGTTCCCGCGCTGGACGGCCGCACCACCGACGACCTGAACCCCTTCACCGGCGAGGTGTACGCCGTGGTCGCGGCGGCCTCCCCGGCCGATGTCACGCGCGCCGTCGACGCGGCCGAGCAGGCCTTCGCGGGGTGGGCGGCGACGTCGCCGTCCGTGAAGCGCGGCATCCTGCTGCGCGCCGCGGACGCGCTGGAAGCCAGGACGCCCGAAGTGGTCGCGCTGATGGCCGCCGAGGTCGGCGGTGTCGGCGGGTGGGCCGGGTTCAACGTGATGCTGGCGGCGAACGTCCTGCGCGAGGCGGCCGCCGCGGTCACCCAGCCCGTCGGCGAGGTGCTGACCACGGAGGTGCCGGGCCAGCTGTCGCTCGCGGTCCGCGCACCGCTCGGCGTGGTCGCGGCGTTCGCGCCGTGGAACGCGCCGGTCATCCTGAGCACGCGGGCCGTCGCCGCACCACTGGCGGCCGGGAACACCGTGGTGCTCAAGCCCAGCGAGGACGCGCCGATCGCGGCCGGGCTGCTGATCGCCGACGTCCTGCGCGAGGCCGGGCTGCCGGCGGGCGTGCTCAACGTCGTGACGAACGCGCCCTCCGACGCCGCCGCCGTCGCCGAGGCGCTGATCACCGACCCGCGTGTGCGCGCCGTGAACTTCACCGGCTCCACCGAGGTCGGCCGGATCGTCGGAACCCTTGCCGCACAACACCTCAAGCCCGCCGTGCTGGAGCTCGGCGGCAAGAACTCGTTGCTGGTGCTGGACGACGCGGACCTCGACCACGCGGTGGACGCGGCGACGTTCGGCGCCTTCCACAACGCCGGGCAGATCTGCATGTCGACGGACCGCATCCTGGTGCACCGGTCGGTCGCCGAGGAGTTCACCGCGAAGCTCGCCGCCAAGGTCGGGTCGCTGCCGCACGGCGACCCGGCCGACGCGGGCACCGTGATCGGCCCGGTGATCAACCCGCGCGCCGCCTCCCGCGTCGCGGCGCTGGTGGCCGAGGCCGTCGAGTCGGGCGCTCGGGTCCGGGCGGGTGGCGACGGAGGCGCGACCGTGCTGGACGAGGTCACGCCGCGGATGCGCGTGTTCCAGGAGGAGATCTTCGGTCCGGCGGTGATCGTCGTGCCCGTCGCGGACGACGACGAGGCCGTGGCCATCGCGAACGACACCGAGCACGGCCTCACCGCGGGCATCCTCACCGAGGACTCGCGGCGCGGACTCGGGCTCGCCCAACGCATCCGCACCGGCATCGTGCACGTCGGCAACCAGACCGTGGACGACGAGCCGCAGGCGCCGTTCGGTGGCGTGAAGTCCAGCGGGTACGGCAGGTTCGGCGGCCGCTGGGGCATCGAGGCGTTCTCGGCGACCCGCTGGGTCACGGTCGCGAGCGAGCACGGCCACTTCCCGTTCTAGGTCCTCGACGCTCAGCGGCCACCTCTCGGCACTAGAGGCCCGCTTCGTGGGCCACGATCGCCGCCTGGACCCGGTTCTCCGCGCCCAGGCGGCTCAGGATCGCGCTCACGTGGCCCTTCACCGTGCCCTCCACCAGGTCGAGGCGGCGGGCGATCTGCGCGTTCGACAAGCCCTCGCCGAGCAGCTTGAGCACGTCGCGTTCGCGGGCGGTCAGCGACTCGACCTGCTCCCGCGCCCGCCCGGTCCGCCCGCCGCGGAACCTGCTGATCATCCGGGCGGCGACCTTGGGCGCGAGGTACGCGCCACCGGACGCGAGCGCGTGCACGCCCGCGATCAGCTCGCGCGGATCACCCGACTTCAGCAGGAATCCGCGCGCGCCGCCGTCGAGCGCCCGTTCTAGGTAGCCGTCGTCGTTGAACGTCGTCAGCATCGCGACGCCGAACCCCCGCCGTGCCAGCTCACCGGCCGCCTCCAGGCCGTCGAGGCGCGGCATCCGGATGTCCAGCAGCACGACGTCGGGCCGGTGCTTCAGCGCGAGGTCGATCGCCTCGCGCCCGTCCGACGCCTCCGCGACGACCTCGATGCCCGGATCCGCACCGAGGATCGCCCGCACCCCGGCGCGCACCATCGTCTCGTCGTCGGCGAGCAGTACGCGGATCACGATTCCCCCGAGTGCGGTAGCACGGCGACCAGTTCGAACCTGCCGCCGTCACGGCTCACGCGCAGGGTACCGCCGGCGAGCCGCACCCGTTCGCGCAGCGCGACCAGCCCGACCCGGCTGCCCGCACCCCGGCGCCGCCCGATCTCGTTGGCCGCCTCCACCACGGTCACGCCGTCCGCCGTCGTGACCTTCAGCTCCAGCAACGACTTCGGCGCGTGCTTGGCGGCGTTCGTCAGCGCCTCCTGCACCACGCGGTGAACCGTGCGTTCCACTGTGGATGTTGTTGATCCGTCCACTTCGAACTCGACTCGCATGCCCGCCCTGACCGCGCGGCCGACGAGGTCCTGGAGGTCCGCGTCCGAGGGCGGGTCTCCGTCGCGCAGCAGGAACACCAGCTCCGACAGGCGTTCCGTCGCCTTGGCCGCCGTCTCGCGCAGCCGTGCGGCGGCATCCTGCTGCCCGGCGGGCAGCGTCATCTCCAGCGCACCCGCCTGCAACGCGAGCAGGCTCAGCTCGTGGCCGAGCGTGTCGTGGACCTCGTGCGCGATCCGGGTGCGTTCACGCAGGTGAGCGGCCTCGACGGTGGCAGCGGCGAGCTGGGCCTGCTGGTGCCCGAGCCGCCCGAGGAACCACGGCACCGCGACCGCCACCCCCACCAGCACGAGCCCCGTCACCCCACCCACAGCCCCGCCGGCGAACACCAGGGCGGGCCACGACGACGCGGTGCGACGGCCGAGCAGGAACGAGACCGCGAACAACGGGATCCACACGACGGCCGTCCACGGTGGAACGCCGCGATCCATGGTGAACGACACCCCGACCGCCAGCGCCACGCACCCCGCGAGCGCGGCCGTCCTCACCGCCTCCACCGCACCACCGCCACGCTCAGGTTCATCACGCTCGACACGCCCAACCACACCACAAGCGGCAGCGAATAGTGCGCCAACTGGAAGAAGGTGATGTCGCGCCCACCGCCGTACAGCAGGCTCAGCAGCGTGGGCAACGCCAGCAGCAGACCGAGCGGCACGAGCCGGAACACCTGCCACGCCTTGTGGAACCGCCGCGGCCTGCGGAGCGCACGGACGTTGAGTCCGATGGAGAGCAACGTGAACGCCGCCAGAACGAGGTCGATCAGCAACCGGTAGGAGGCCGGTTCGGACGTCCTGCCGTCGAGGACGTCGGCGATCCCGTTCTCCAGCAGGTAGGTCCCCTCGTTGCCGAGCGTGACGCCGCTGTTCGCCATGACCGCGATCCCGTACCCGGACGACGTCAGCAGCTGCCCGGCCGTGCTCGTGAACCAGATCCCGCTGTGCCGCAACTGTCCCTGCTGGTCCGCCTCCCAGCCCATCCCGTCCTGCGGCCGCAGCTCCGGTTGCGCGGCCAGCCACTTCCCCATGTCCTTCGCGGTCGTGATCACGCCGTCCGACCCGGTGACGAACCGGTGCGGCTCGGTCAGCGGCACCGACAGCCCGTACGCGTAGCCGTGGCCCTTGCGGTAGTCCGGCGGCAGGTCTCGCGGCGTCACGTCGATCGCGGTGGTGTCATTCATGTCCAGCGGCTCGAAGACGTGGTTTTTGAGGTAGGCGTTGAAGTTCTCGCCCGACGCCTGCTCGACCAGCCGGGCGAGGAGGTGGTAGTTAGTGTTGGTGTAACGGAACCGGCCGTCCGGCACCGCGTTCTTGATGGCGTCTCTTGCCCGTTCGACGGCTTGGGCCGGGTTGTCCGGCTGCGGCAGGCTCTTCTCCGGCAGCGTGCGGTCGCTGATGCCCGACTTGTGCGCGAGCAGTTGGCGCGGCGTGATCGTCGAATCGAAGACCGGGCGGTCGAGGTCGAGCTTGCCGGCGTCCGCGAGCTGCCGCACCGCCAATGCCGTGAACGACTTGCTGACGGACGCGATCGCCATCTTCGAGTTCTCGGTGAGCTGCGCGCCGGACGAGTCGTGCCCGAAGGCCTGGACCGCGATCACCTGGTCCCCCTTGGTGATCGCGACCGCGATGCCCGGAATGGACGCCTCGCCCATGTAGGTGGACACCAGCAGCGTGAGCGCTGCACCCCAGATGTTCATGGGATGCAACGTATGGATCGGCGGGCGGCGAGACCCGACCTGAAAGACAGAGCGGACCCCCGACGAAAGTCAGGGGTCCGCTCCGGCACACCAGCAGATCAGTGACCCGCGGCCATCTCCGCCGCCAGCCTGTCGTCACCGCTCGTCTCCTTGAGCGGCTTCTCCTTGATGAACACGACCGCCAGCAGCGCGAGCACCGCGAACGGCACGCCCACCAGGAAGATCTCCGCGGTCGCCGTCGCGTAGATGTCGGCGATCACGGCCTTGATCTCGGGCGGCAGCACCGAGATGTCCGGCACCGCGTGCCCGGAGGACTCGCCGCCCGGCATCGCGCCGAACTTCTCCTCGCTCAGGGACGTGACCTTGTTGGCGAGCACCGCGCCCAGCGCCGAGACGCCGATCGCACCGCCCAGGGAGCGGAAGAACGTCAGCGTGGACGTGGTGGCGCCGAGGTCCTTCGCCGGCACGTCGTTCTGGGCGGCCAGCACCAGGTTCTGCATCATCAGGCCGACGCCGACGCCGAGCACGAACATGTGCACGGACACCATGAACACCGACGTGGTGGCGGTGATCGTGGACAGCAGCAGCATGCCGCCGATCATGAACACGCCGCCGGAGACCAGGAACGCCTTCCACTTGCCGAACTTCGTGATCAGCTGGCCCGCCACGGTGGACGAGATCAGCAGGCCGAAGATCAGCGGCAGGCCGAGCAGGCCCGCCTGGGTGGGCGTCTTGCCGAGCGAGAGCTGGAAGTACTGCGAGAGGAACACCGTGCCGCCGAACATCGCGATGCCGACCAGGGCGCTGGCGACGGTCGCGAGGGAGACGGTGCGGTTGCGGAAGATCGACAGCGGCACGATCGGGTCGTGCGCGGTGGCCTCGACGCGGACGGCGGCCACGAGCAGCAGCACGCCGAGCGTGACCAGGCCCGCGGTCCAGGCCGACGCCCACTCGAACTTCTGACCGGCCAGTGACGACCAGATCAGCAGCGTCGAGACGCCGGAGACGATCAGGAACGCGCCCAGGTAGTCGATCTTCGTGTCCTTCTTGCTCACGACCGGCAGGTTCAGGGTGCGCTGCAGCATGAAGATCGCGGCGAGGGTGAACGGGATGCCGATGAAGAAGCACCAGCGCCAGCCGAGCCACGAGGTGTCGACCAGCAGGCCGCCGATCAGCGGGCCAGCGACGGTGCCGACGCCGAACACCGCGCCGAACATGCCGGAGTACTTGCCGAGCTCGCGCGGCGGGATCATCGCGGCCATCACGATCGTCGCGAGCGCCGTGACGCCACCGGCGCCGAGGCCCTGCACGACACGGCTGACGATGAGCATCTCGACGTTCTGCGAGAAGCCCGCGATCAGCGAGCCCACGACGAACAGGCTCAGCGACGCCTGGATCAGCAGCTTGCGGCTGTAGAGGTCGGCGAGCTTGCCCCACAACGGCACGGTCGCCGTCATGGCGAGCAGCTCGGCCGTCACGATCCACGCGAAGATCGACTGCGAGCCCTTCAGCTCGGCGACGATCCGCGGCAGCGCGTTCGAGACGATGGTGCTGGCCAGGATCGACACGAACATGCCCATCATCAGGCCCCACATGGCCTGGACGACGTCGCGTTTGCTGTGGACCGGCGTCACTTCTGCGTCGGTGGTGGTCATGATCCCCCTTCGTGATGGTGTGGCACGTGAGCCAGCCCGGTGCCGAACAGGTCGAACGCCTCTGTGACGAGGTCGCCGAGCGCGAGGCTGTCGTCCGACGCCCAGCGCGTCACCGCGCACCGGAACGCGACGCTTCCCGCGGAGACCAGCAGCCGCGGGTACAGGTGGTCCTCGGGCAACGCCGCCCGCCGGGCCACCGCGTTCGCGAGCAGCTGCTCCGACTCCGCGCCGCTGGCGAACGCCCTGACCAGCAGGTCGGGGCGCTGCATCAGGACTTCCTTGCGCAGCAGCCACAGGTCGCGGGCGCTGTCGAGTTCCTCGGTGATCTCCGCGAGCACCGACCGCCGGTACGCCTCGAACGGCGTCACGGCGTCGGGGAAGGCGAGAACGCGCTCGGCCATGCGCGGGCCCACCTCGGGGTCGGCGCCGATGAGCGCCTCGTCCTTGCTGGCGAAGTAGTTGAAGAACGTGCGCACCGAGACGTCCGCCTCTGCGGCGATCTCCTCCACGGTGACGTGGTCGTAGCCCTTCGCGGCGGCGAGCCGCACGGTCGCCCGCTCGAGCGCGGCACGCGTCCGTCGCTTCTTGCGGTCGCGCAGGCTCTCCCCCGGCTGGTTCACGGCACCAGCGTACGAACTTTTTTGCACGCACTGCAAGTTTGCAGTGTGTGAACTAGGACTCGTTCCCGACCGCTACGACCAGGGGGTCTTCGGCTTCTCCTGGAGCTCTCCGTCGAGGAAGAGGTCGACCTTCTCACTGTAGAAGCAGGCCATGCCGGCGACTTTCTGGCTCTCGGGCAGCGGCGACCGGTAGATCCACACGACGTCCTCGTGCACCACACCGCCCACCTCCACCGACCAGTAGTCGGCGGTCCCCTTGTACGGGCACCGCGTCTGCGTGTCCGAGGACCTCAGGAGATCGAATCGAACGTCGCTCAAGGGGAGGTAGAACCGCGGTGGAAGGCTCGTCTCGAACAGGATCCGCGGCTGTGTCGAGGCCGCGAGCGTCACGCCGTCCAGGGCGATCCGCACGTGCCGTGAGCTGTTCAGGACGTCGACCCGCTTGTACGGGTCGCGCGGGTGGACGTAGATCGGCTCGTCCTCCTCCAGCCACTCGTCCATGGCGCCGAACTCGAACCGCACGAGATCCCGCAGGTCCGGGGAGTCCGGATAGGTCAGCGCCGCGCCCCCGGCCGTGCCGCCACGCGTGACGACGTCGTGGACCAGGCCGCCGTCCTTCGTCTCGCCCGTCGGCTTCAGCTCGACGCGCACCGAGGACAGCGGCAGGTAGTAGGCCGGGTAGTACGGGACCTCCCAGACCAGGCGCGGCGCGGTCGTGTCCGCGACCAGCTCGCCCCCGAAGTACGCACGGACCCTCTTCGCCGAGATCTCCACTCGCAAGTCGCCCATGCCCCATACCAACACGGGACGGGCGAACGAGCTTCCCGGCTACGCGTTCCCGTCGAAGAGGCTCGTCACCGAACCGTCCTCGAAGACCTCCTGGATCGCCCGCGCCAGCAACGGCGCGATGCCCAGCACCGTCATGCCGGGGAACCGCTTCTCGTGCGGGATCGGCAGGGTGTCGGTGAGGATCACCTCGCGCGCCTTGCTAGCGATCAGCCGGTCGTGGGCGTCGCCGGACAACACGCCGTGCGTGGCCACCAGGACGACGTCCTTCGCGCCCTGCTCCAGCAGCTGACGCGCGGCCGTGGTGCTCGTCATCGCCGTGTCGATCATGTCGTCCACCACGACGCAGGTGCGGCCCTCGACGTCGCCGACGACCCGGTTGGCCATGACCTCGTTGGGGCGCAACGGGTCGCGCGTCTTGTGGATGAACGCGATGGGGCAGCCGCCGAGCAGGTCGGCCCACTTCTCGGCGAGCCGGGTGCGTCCGGCGTCCGGGGAGACGATCGTGAGGTCCTCGTCCCGGTAGCGGGCCCCGACGTGGTCGCAGAGCAGCCACATCGCGTGCAGGTGGTCGACAGGGCCGTCGAAGAAGCCCTGGGCCTGCGCGGTGTGCAGGTCGACCGTGACGATCCGGTCGGCCCCGGCGGTCTTGAACATGTCCGCGACCAGGCGGGCGGAGACCGGTTCACGGCCGGCGTACTTGCGGTCCTGGCGCGCGTAGGGGTACGAGGGCACGACGGCGGTGATGCGCTTGGCCGAGGCGCGCTTCAGGGCGTCGACCATGAGCAGCTGCTCCACCAGCCGGTCGTTCACGGGCGCGCTGTGGCTCTGCAGGACGAACGCGTCCGCGCCGCGCACCGACTCCTCGAACCGCACGAAGATCTCGCCGTTCGCGAAGTCGTAGGCGGCCTGCGGGGTGATGGCCACGCCGAGCTCCGCGGCCACGGTCTCCGCGAGCTCCGGGTGCGCCCTGCCGGTGAGCAGGATGAGCTGCCGCTTGGCGATGCCCTGCTTGCCGCTGACCATCGTCACGCTCCACACTCGTCCGGCCTCGGGCCCGATCGTTCAGCACGGTCGCGAGATCGCGCAAACCGCGCGTCCGGCCGATGAGATTCCACGTTGCTGAGCAATCCGAGTTAACTCGATCGGGGGCACCCACAGGGGGTCCAATAGCAGGTGTGTGCCCGCACGCTGGGTATAGATCGGGGGAACCGGATTCACCTCTTGGGGTAGAGCCGGAGTGATTTCTTGATCAGCGTGCTTGAGGGGTCAATGACCATCCCTACGCTCCTCGCATGCCGGAAAACCAGGACACACCTGGCACAACGACCCAGGTACCGCCGACGAGCCCCGTCGTGATGGGCACGCCCATCCACGACCAGATCGCCGACAGCCTCGGAGTTCGCCAAAAGCATCGACGCCCGGACTGACCGCGGCTAGGAACACGGCATGCGTCTGCCCGTGTTCGGCGCCGTGCTGGCGCTCGTGGTCCCGCTCACGCCGACAGCCCACGCCTCGGCACCGCCGATCGCCTGGGCCGCGTGCGCGCCCGCACGTCCCGGTTTCGAGTGCGCCACCTTCACCGTGCCGCTCGACCACGACGACCCGCGCGGCCGGAAGATCGACGTGGCGCTGACCCGCAGACCCGCCACCGACCGGGCGGGGCGGATCGGGTCGTTGCTGTTCAACCCCGGCGGGCCCGGCGCGTCGGGGATCGACGCCGTCTGGGCGTGGGGCGAGAAGATGTCCGCCGGTGTCCAGGGCCGGTTCGACGTCGTCGGCTTCGACCCGCGCGGCATCGGCCGCTCGAACCCGCTGCGGTGCTTCGCCACCCCGCAGGAGCAGGCCGCGTTCCTCGCCGCGGGGCCGATCTTCCCGTACGAACCGGCGCAGGAACGGCCGTTCTTCGACCGCTACCGCTCGCTCGCGGCCCGGTGCGACCAGCCGATCGCCCGGCACATGAGCACCGCCGACGTCGTGCGCGACCTGGACCTGCTGCGCCGCGCCCTCGGCGATCGCAGGATCACCTACTTCGGCACGTCCTACGGCTCCTACATCGGCACGACGTACGCGAACATGTTCCCCGGCAACGTCCGCGCGCTCGCGATCGACGGCGTGCTGGACCCCGAGCTCTGGTCGAGCGGGCGGCAGATCTCCTCGGACCGCGTCGCCACCGCCGAGGTGCTCGACGAGTTCTTCCGGCTGTGCGACGAGGCGGCGTGTCCCTTCGGCCCGCACTCGGGGCAGCGGTGGCAGGCGTTGCTCGCCTCGGTGCGGGCCGAACCCATCGCGCTGGGCAGCGAGGTGTGGACGTACGACATGGTCGTCCAGCACGCGTTGCTCGCCGGGTTCGCCTCGGAGAGGTGGATCGACATCGCGACCGTGCTCGACCGGCTGTCGGACGCCTCGGCGGGACTGTCGGTCCGGTCGGCTCCCGCCTACGACAACTTCT
Source organism: Lentzea sp. NPDC058436 (assembly GCF_042721515.1). Lineage (NCBI taxonomy): Bacteria > Bacillati > Actinomycetota > Actinomycetes > Pseudonocardiales > Pseudonocardiaceae > Lentzea > Lentzea sp. NPDC058436. Next base: position 465,421 of record NZ_JBHXLF010000002.1, on the reverse strand, counting down.
TCGACGCGAACCTGGGCACGATGTGCGCGGACACCGAGTTCCCGCGCACGTTCGGCGCGTACCGGGCGATCTCCCACTACGCCGCGGCGGGTTCCGAGTTCGGCCCGTACTGGTGGTGGAGCACCAGCGCGTGCGCGGACTGGCCGGTGAACCCCGACCGCTACACCGGGCCGTGGCGGGCCCGCACGTCCGCGCCGGTCCTGGTGGTGGGCAACCACTTCGACGGCTCCACGGACTTCCGCGGCGCGCAGGCCGTGGCACGCCAACTGCCGAACAGCCGCCTGCTCGCCTACGCGGGCTGGGGGCACATCGCGTACCGGCGCAGCCAGTGCGCGATCGAAGCCATCCACGCGTACCTCCTCGACGGCACGTTGCCGGCGGCCGGGACGGTGTGCCCGGCGAACCCGAACCCGTTCCTCGACACCGCGTCCCAGTTGGCCGATCGCGACTTTCGGCGGTCGACGGGGCCCGTCGCGAGCAGGTAGGAAGAGCGCCTCTGCGGACAGGAGGGGGAGCTTGTCGATGCGTATCACCGTGCTGGCCGCTGCGGCCGCGCTCATGATCACCGGCACACCCGCGGTGCAGGCGTCGGGTGGTCCCGCCGTTCCGAGGATCGACTGGGCGGTGTGCGGCGCCGAACACCCCGGCTTCGAGTGCGCCTCCGTGAAGGTGCCGCTCGACTACGACGCCCCGCGCGGCGCCACGACCACCGTCGCGCTGGCCCGCAAGCCCGCGACGGACAAGGCGCGCCGGATCGGGTCGCTGTTCCTCAACCCCGGCGGCCCCGGCGGCTCGGGCGTGGACTTCGCCCTGGGCGCGGGCAACACCCTGTCGGCGAACCTGCAGGGCCGCTTCGACATCGTCGGGTTCGACCCGCGCGGCATCGGGAAGTCCGACCCGCTGCACTGCTTCGCCAGCGAGGCCGAGCTCGACGGGTTCTTCGAGGGCATCCCCGGCTTCCCGTACCAGGCCTCGCAGGAACGGCCGTTCTACGACCGCTACCGCTCGCTCGGCCCGGAGTGCCGCGACGACCAGAAGATCGCACAGCACATGAGCACCGCCGACGTCGCGCGGGACATGGACCTGCTGCGCCGCGCCGTCGGTGACCGCAAGATCAGCTACCTCGGCTTCTCGTACGGCTCGTTCCTCGGCACGACCTACGCGAACCTGTTCCCGGACAACATCCGCGCTCTCGTCATCGACGGCGTGCTCGACCCCGAGCTGTGGTCCAGCGGCTGGCAGATCAAGTCGGACAGGATCGCGACCAAGGAGGAGTTCCGCGAGTTCCTCCGCACCTGCGACGAGGCGAACTGCGTCTTCGGGCCGCGGTCGGAGAAGCGCTGGGACGCGTTGCTGAAGTCGGTGCGCGCCAAGCCGATCCAGCTCGGCGACCAGACCTTCACCTACGACGCCGTGATCAACGCGGCGATCGGCGCGATGTACTCGCCGAGCGACTGGCCGGACGCCGCCGAGCTCTTCGACCAGCTGTCCGACGCGGCCGCCGGCACGCTGTCCGCCAAGGCGGAACCGGACTACCCCAACGGTTTCGACGCCTACAACGGCAACGTGTGCGCGGACATCGAGTTCCCGCGCGACTTCAACTCCTACCGGTCGATCTCCCGCTACGCCGCCGCGGGTTCGGAGTTCGGCCCTGCCTGGTGGTGGGGCAACGCGGCGTGCGCGAACTGGCCGACCAACCCCGACCGCTACACCGGACCGTGGCGCACCCGCACGTCCGCGCCGGTTCTGGTGGTGGGCAACCACTTCGACGGCGTCACGGACTTCCGGGGCGCGCAGGCCGCGAACCGCCAGCTGGCGGGGAGCCGGTTGCTGGCTTACGCGGGTTGGGGGCACACGGCTTACGGCGTGAGCCAGTGCGCCACCGCCCACACGAACGCGTACCTGCTCAACGGCACGCTGCCGCCGGTCGGGACGGTGTGCCCGGCGAACCCGAACCCGTTCCTGCCGTCGGTGGCGTCGGCGGAGCCGCTGTTCAAGCCGGCACGGAGGTAGCCAGGTCAGGTCTGGGGCTAACGAGACGAGACGGTCCGTCTCGTTAGCCCCCAGGCCCCTCAACCAGAACGAGACGAGACGGTCCGTCTCGTCAGTTCCTGAGTTCCTGCGCCAGTTCCACCGCCGCACGCGCCGGGTCGTCCCCGAACCGGCTCCCGAACGCGTCGTGCACCCTCCACCCGGCATGCGTGAGCGCACGCCAGCGGGCGAGGTGCGCCCGTGCCCCTTCCGGGTGCGGGCGCACCTCCACCGCGACGGCGGACTCCTTCTCCCCCACCACGAGGTCGACCCGCCACTGCCCCACCGGATACCCCGTCCGCACGGTCAGCCCGGCGGCCCGCAACTCCGCTGCCAGGCTCGCGGTCCAGGTGTCCTCGGGCTCGGCACCGGCCGTCTCCTCCGGCGCCACGTCCGCGTGCCGCAGGTACTCGCCGATCAGGCCGGGCGGTTCGGGCGACGACGTGATGACGTGCACCTGCCTGCGCGCGCGAGTGGTCAGCACGGCGAGCAGGTTGCGGTCGTTCACGAACCGCCACCCGCCCGGCTTCGCGTCCGCGGCGAGGCTGATCACCACCTCGTCGAACTCGCTGCCCTGCACGCCGTGCACGGTGCCGACGCGCACGCCACCGGTGGTGATCTCGTCCAGCGTCAGCTCTTCGAGCAGCGCCGCCTCCAAAGCGTCGGCCTGCGCGCGGAACGGGGTCACGACGCCGATCGACCGCACGCCCGCGGCGACCCGTTTGCGGACGTGCGCGAGCACGGCGTCGACCTCGGCCTGGTTGACGCCCTTCGGGGTGCGCTCGCCGTCGACCCGTTCGGTGTCGATGCAGTCGACGTCCGCGATCGACGGGTGCGTGGTGAGCAGCGCGATCTTGCCGTCGTAGAACCGTTCCGCCGCGAACCCGATCAGGTGCGGCGCGCAGCGGTGGTGCTCGTCGAGCCAGTGCACGCCCGCCGTGGCCGCGCCCGCGTCGAACAGGCTCACCTTCGGCACGTCCAGCCGGTCGCGCAGCTCCGCGGTCCCTTCCGCGTCCACGGCGTCCTGCACCGCCTGGTCGCTCACGAACGACACGTGCCGCAGCTGCCGGGGGTCGCCGCCGATCACCGCGGACCGGCCGCGCAGCAACGCGGGCGCGGCGAGCGGCTGGTCGACGTGGCTCGCCTCGTCGATGATCACCAGGTCGAACATGCCCGCGACGGGCGGCAGGATGTCCTCGACGTCGGACAGCGTGCCGACCCACACCGGCAGTGCCGCCACCAGGTCCGCGCTGTCGATCTCGGCCAGTCCGCGCCGCCGCGCCGCCCGCCCCGACCGCAACGCCTTCGCCAAAGCCGCCACGGCCCGGCGCGCGCCCGTTCCTCGACGGCTGACCGAGTACTCGCGCAGCCACGCGGCCGTCGCCGTGCGGCTCGCGACGTCCTGCTCGATCAGCAACGGCCTCAGCTCACCGAACGTGGTGCCGCCGCTCGTGCCGATCCGGACGGCGGCCGCGGTCTGCGAGGCCGCGTCGACCGCGGCGCCCAGGTCCTCGACGGACACGTCGTCCGCACCGGCGAGGCCACGCGCCTTTCTCAGCGCCCACGAGGTCCGCAGTCCATTGAGGAATCCCGTCCGGGGAGTGAGAAGTCCGCGCAGCACAACCAGATCCACGCTGGCCTCGAACGCTTTCGGCGCCACGGAACGGTGTGCCGGCATCAACGCCTGGTGCTTGCGCGCCTCGGCGGCCAGCTGTTCGTCGGAGAGCGAGCCACCGGCCGTGCGTTCCACGCGCTGCACCGCCGCCGCGGCGGCACGCCGAACGCGGTCGAGCTCCTTCAGCTGGTCGGGGTTGCTCGTGGCGGTCAGCCCGTCGCTGAGTTCGCGCGCCATCTCCTGCCGCAGCTCGGAATCGCCGAACAGCACCGGAACCGGTCCCCCGGCCTTGCGCAACGCACCGCCGAGCACGTCGGCGGCGTTGCGGGTGCGGCTCGCCAGAAGCACGGACTTGCCCGCCGCCACCGCGTCGAGGGCCAACGCCGCGAGAGTGTGCGTCTTGCCCGCACCCGGAGGGCCGCCCACGACCGTGATCCGCGCACGGCGGGCGTGCTCGACAGCGCGCATCTGGCTGTGGCTCAACGGCAACGCCGAACTGATCGGCTCGTCGTGCTGATCCGGCTCGGCGACAGCCCCGTACAACGCCGCGAACGCCGAACCGTCGACGCCCTTCTTGACCGACCAGTCGAACAGGGCCGTCCCCTGCTCGGTCTTCACGACCGGCTCGCCCGCGTGCAGGCCCGCGCCCATCGCGACGACCAGTTCGTTGCCGGAGATCAGCCTCTTCGGGTCCTCGCGCACGATCGGCACGTCCTCGAACCCGGCCAGGCGGAGCGTCTCGGTGATCCACTCCGCGGTCGGGGCGAGCGCGGCCTCCCGTTCGGCGGTCTTCGCCCAGTCGTCGATCAACGGGAACACGGACGCGTCACCGGCGACGTGGTAGGCGTAGTTCAGGCCGCTGGAGTGGTGCAGCCGGACGGGCCGCGACACCAGCGGGAGGCAGACCCGGCGGCGCTGGCCACCGATCTGGGCGGGCCCGACGAGGAACGCCCAGCCCAGCCGCAACAGCCTGTCCTCCTGGTGCAGCGCGTCGTACGCGGCCAGGTGCTCGACCTCGGAGCGGGCCTGCTTCAGCGCCGACCACCAGACCGGCGTCCACTGCGGACCCTCCTGCACCAGCGTGATCGCCCGCCAGGACGGCTCGTGCTCGCCCTGCCACAGCAGACCGGCCGCCTTGGTGAGGTCGAGCTGGAGCTTCTGCGGCTGCTCGGCGGCACTCAACCGGGCGAGGGTGCGCAACACAGCCGAAACGTTCACGCGGGACATCGTGCCATTCGAGGCGGTAGCTTCGTGGACCGTGGAAGACCTTCCGGCTGGACTGCCCGATCACGACCTGCGAGCCGGACTCGCCCGGTACGGCATCACCGGGCCACCGGTCCACGCCCCCGTCGGCTTCGGCGACCACCACTGGACCGTCTACGACCGGTGGTTCACGTCGGTCTCCGACCTCACCACCAAACCGCTCGCGGACCTGCGGCGCGCGATGGAGACCGCGGCGGCTCTGGCCGAGCAACTGCCGTTCGTCGTCGCCCCGGTGCGTTCGGAGGACGGCGACGTCGTGGTCCTGCTCAACGACCGGTACGCGTTGAGCGTCTTCCCCCACGTCACCGGGAGATCAGGCTCGTTCGGCGATCCGGTCCACCCCGGCGTGAGCGAGCTGCTGGCCGCGCTGCACGGCTGCGAACCGCCGGCGGACTGCCCTGTCGCACCGATCGGCGTGCCGGGCAGGACCGAGCTGGAGACCGTGCTCGACGACCCCGGCGAGTGGTGCTCGGCCGAGGCGCGCGAGCTGTTCATGGCGCACACCGATGTCGTCCGCGACCGGCTCACCGAACTGGACCGGCTCGCGGAGCGGTTGCCGGACGAACAGGTCGTCACGCACGGAGAACCCCACGCGGGCAACGTGATCGTCAGCCCGCACGGCCTGTGCCTGGTCGACTGGGACACGGTCGGACTGGCCCCGCCGGAGCGCGACCACTGGCTGGTCGACGACGACAGCCCGTTCTACGAGCTGCGCTGGGCGATCGCCGACATCGCCGACTTCACCGAGAAGCTCCGCGCCCCGCACGAACGGTCGCGGGACGCGGAGCTCACGTTGCACTACTTCACCAAGACGCTGAAGAGCCTTTAGAGCGACAGCGTCCAGGTGTCGATGGTGCCGACGTCGGCGGTGGCCGCGTCACGGACCCGGAGCGTCCAGGTGCCGTTGCGGGTCTCCGACGACAGGTTGACCGTGTAGGTCTGGTCGATGTTGTCGGCGCTGCCACCGGTGCGGTTGTGCAGGTTGTAGACGGAGCCGTCCGGCGCGACCAGGTCGACCACGAGGTCACCCTTGTAGGTGTGCTTGATGTGCACCTCGACCGTGCTGCTCGCCGAGGCGTTGCCGGTGCAGCCGCTGAACGCGACGGTCGACGTCACGGTCGCGTTGTCGCGGATCGCGACGTCCGTGCCGTTGGTCTGCGGGGCGCAGGTGGCCGAGCCGACCGTCCACGTGAACGACGTGCTGCCCGAACCGCCCGCGGACGCGGTGGCCGTGACGGTCACGTTGTACGTGCCGGCGGTGGTCGCCGTGCCGGTGACGAGACCGTTCGAGGAACCGATCGACAGGCCGGTCGGCAGACCGGTCGCGGACCACGTGTACGGCGAGGTGCCGCCGGACGCGGACAGCTGCAGGTTCGCCGTGCCGTTCAGCGCGGTGCTCTGGTTGCCCGGGTTGGTGACCGAGACGCCCGGAACGCCGCCGGTGTTGGTGCGCAGCAACAGGTTCGCCGAGCCCGAGCCGGGGTTGGTGATCTTGCCGGGGGTGGCCTGGGCGAGGATCGCCGCGTGCACCTCGGCCGGGGTCTTGGCGGGGTTGTCCGCGAGGTACAGCGCCGCCGCGCCCGCGACGTGCGGGGACGCCATCGACGTGCCGCTCATCGTGGCCGAGCCGGTGTTGTTGCTGTACGAGGCGGAGATGATGTTCTCGCCGGGCGCGAACAGGTCGCTGCACGTGCCGTAGGACGAGAACGACGCACGCGCGTCGGTGCGGGCCGACGCCATGACGTTGATCGTCTCGGTGACGCGCTGCGGCGAGTACTTGCAGCTGTCGTCGTTGAAGTTGCCCGCCGCCACGACGTACGTGACGCCACCGCGGATCGACGCGCGCACGGCGTCGTCGAGCACGCGGCTCGGCTCGTTCGCCACACCGGTGTAGAGGCTCATGTTCGCGACGGCCGGCAGGACGGCGTTCGCGGTGACCCAGTCGACGCCCGCCGCCTCGGTCGCGACGGAGCCGCCACCGGAGCAGTTGAGCACGCGGACGGCCTTCAGCTTGACGTTCTTCGCCACGCCGTAGGTCGCGCCGCCGACGGTGCCGGAGACGTGCGTGCCGTGGCCCTGGCAGTCCTTGCCGTTGCGGCCGTCGGTGAACGCGTCGAAGCCGAACGACGCACGGCCGCCGAAGTCGGCGTGGTCGTAGTTGATTCCGGTGTCGATCACGTACGCCGTCACGTTCGCGGCGCCCGTGCTGTAGCTGTACTTGCTGTCCAGCGGCAGGCTCGCCTGGTCGACGCGGTCGAGACCCCACGACGGCGGGTTGAGCTGGTCGGTCAGGACCTGCACGGTGCGGTCCTGCTCCACGTAGGCCACGGCCGGGTCGGCGGCGAGGCGCTTGGCCTGCTGCTTCGACAGCGTGGCCGAGAAGCCCTTGAACGCGGCCTTGTAGGTGAAGCCCTTCCTGCCTCCGTAGCGCGCGGCCAGGTCGTCGGTGCGGCCACCGACCTCCGAACGCGCCATGCCGTTGTCCCTCAGGACGACGATGTAGCTGTCCTGGACGGCGTTGGGCGCGTTCTCCGCGACGATCGGGCCCTCGGGCTGTGCGGCGACAGCCTGTGGGAGCGCGAGCACGGTTCCGGCGACGGCGACTGCCGCCACCCCGAGCGTGCGCAGGGTGCGTTGTCTCATCACTGCTCCTCATTCGCAGGGAACCGCGTGCGACCACGGGCCGGCCCTCGACGGCCCACGAGCTGTGGTCACACGCGGTTGCGAAACAGCGTTAGTCCGTTATCGGACGTGATGAGTCTTTAGTTGCGACAACAGGTTGGACAAGCGACTTTCGTACGGTCTCAGCCGGCGAGCGCGAAAAGGTCGTCCCGGTCGCCCGACTGCTTGAGCTGGGCGAGCGACTGCTTCTCGAGCTGGCGGATCCGCTCGCGGGTCAGGCCGAGCTCCTCCGCGACCTCCTGCAGGGTGCGGGCACGCCCGTCCTCCAGTCCGTAGCGCAGGCGCATGATCCGGCCCTGCCGCTCGGGCAGGACGTCCAGCAGGGAGCGCACGCCCTCGGTGAACTCCTGCTGCTCCACGAGATCCGGCGCCGACACGCCGTCGGTGTCCTGGATCAGGTCGCCCAGCACCGAGTCGCCCTCGTCGCCGACCGGCGTCTCCAGCGACACGCACGTGCGGGCCGCGTCACGCAGGTCCTGCACGCGTTGCGGCGAGCACTTGGCCTCGGCGGCGATCTCCTCGACCGTCGCCTCGCGACCGAGCGCCGCCGACAGCTTCTGGCCGATCTTCTTGAGCTTGTTGACCTCTTCGACCACGTGCACCGGCAGGCGCACGGTGCGGGTCTGCTCGGCCAGGCCGCGTTCGATCGCCTGGCGGATCCACCACATCGCGTACGTGGAGAACTTGTAGCCCTTGGCGTAGTCGAACTTCTCGACCGCGCGGATCAGGCCGAGGTTGCCCTCCTGGACCACGTCGCCGAACGGCAGGCCGCGGAACGAGTGCTTCTTCGCGACCGACACGACCAGGCGCAGGTTCGCGCGGATCATGTGGTCCTTGGCGCGCTCGCCGTCCGCGACGAGCCTGCGGAGCATGCGGCGATCGTGCTTCGTCTCACCGGTCTCCAGCAGGTGCGCGGCGTAGACACCGGCCTCGATGCGCCGTGACAGGTCGACCTCCTCGGACGCGGTGAGCAGCGGCGTGCGCCCGACGTCGCGCAGGTACTGGCCGACCGAGTCCCCGTCCTGCTGTCCGGACGCGCGGTTCTTCAGATCTGCGGGCATGACAAATCCCCCTTGTCCGTTGGCAGGAGTGACAGCCGGAAGTGGCTGCACTTGTGTGTAACGGTCAAGAGGCCTTGGTCATTCCGCGGTTTCGCCTGTGACCTCAGCCTCACCCGTGTGCTCGCGCCGCAGCCGCACCTGCGTGATCGCGTGGTGTTCGACCCGCAGCACCTCGATCGACCACCCGGAGACGTGCACCACGTCACCCGGTTCCTCCGGGATGCGGCCCAGCAGCAACAGCACCAGACCGGCGACCGTCGAGTACGGACCCTGCGGCGCGTCCCTCAGTTCGACGCCGACGTCGACCAGGTCGTGGACCGGGAACGTGCCGAGCAGCTCCATCGAACCGTCCGGTTCGGTCCTGACCGCCACCACGTCGGAGTCGGTCTCGTCGTAGATCTCACCGACGATCTCCTCCAGCAGGTCCTCCAGCGTCACGATCCCGTCGACCGCGCCGTGCTCGTCCACGACGAGGGCGATCTGCTCGTGCTCGGCCTTCATGCGCCGCAACGCGTCGGTGACGCGCACGGAGTCCGGCAGCACCATCGGGGCGCGTGCCACGTCCGCCACGGCCACGTCGTCGTCGAGCAGGTCGCGCAGGTGCACCACGCCGACCACGTCGTCCAGGTGACCGTCCTTGGTCACCGGGGCCCTCGAATGTCCCGACCTCGCCAGGATTTCCCGTGCGGTGGCGGTGTCCAAACCTGATTCGAGGATCGTCACCTGCCGGCGTGGCACCAGGACCTCGCGCAGCCGCCGTTCGTGGATCTCCAGCGCACCGGTCATGATCGTGCGCTGTTCCTGGTTGAGATGTTGTTGCACCTCAACGAGATCACGCAGTTCCTCCGCCGACATCTGCTCGTCGTCGGCGTTCGGGTCGCCGCCGAAGACCCGCACCACGACGTCGGTCGACTTGCTGAGAAGCCACACCGCCGGGCGCGAGATCGTCGACAGCAGGTCGAGCGTGCGGGCGACGATCTTCGACCAGCGCACCGCGTACTGCATCGCGAGCCGTTTGGGCGCCAGTTCGCCGAAGACCAGCGTGACGAACGTCAGCACCACGGTCACGAGCGCGATCGCCACGCCGTTCGCGGCGCCTCCGAGGAAGCTCAGCAGCGGCACGATCGGCGCGGCGAGCGAGACCGCCGCCGTCGCCGAGGCGAGGAAGCCGGACAGCGTGATGCCGATCTGGATCGTCGCGAAGTACCTGTTCGGATCACGGGCCAGCCGGACCAGCCGGCGGTGCCCCTCCCGCTCCAGCGAGCGCAGTTGTCCCTCTCGAAGGGACACGAAAGCCATCTCGCTGCCCGCGAACGCCGCGTTGAGCAACACCAGCACCGCGACCAGCGCGAGGTTGAAGCCATAACCATCCACACGTTTGAGGTAGCACGCGCAGTGGTAATTCGCACCCTGACGGCCGTCTTGAGCAGCCAGGAGGGCCTCAGCCGAACTTGAGGTGGGATGGAAATGGACACCCCTGAGGTGCTGAGCACCTCCGCGAGGACCTTGCACACCCTGCCGGAGGACGACGTCGACCTCGCCGCGATGCGCGAGTGGGTCGGGGCCCTGTTGAGGGACATGTCCGAGGACGTCAGGCTCGACGTCCTCCTCGTGTGCACGGAGCTCGCCAGCAACGCGTACGAGCACGCCGAAGGGCCACGCGCCGTCCGGGTGCAGCGACATACCGACTTCGTCCGGGTGGAGGTCGACGACCACACACCGGCCGAACTGCCACAACTCGGTCAGTCGCGGCTCGGGGCCTCGCGGGGGCGCGGGCTGTTGCTCATCTCACGGCTCTCCCGGTGCTGGGGCACGCGCGAGTTCATCGGCGGGAAGACCATCTGGGCCGAGGTGAACGCATAGGTCGTCCGTGCGTTTCGCACAGACGACTCGTGACACCGCACGGATGGGTCTTGCGGCGGGGCCGTTCGATCCTCGAAGCATGACGACAACGGTTTCGCCGGCGGTTCGGCCGCTGGTGCGCCACGGAGCCGAGATGCTCGTGGCGATGCTGGTCGGGATGGCCCTGCTGGGGCACCTGTGGACGCCTGAGCGCGTCGAGCTCGCCGCCCTGTGGATGGCGGTGTCGATGTCCGTGCCGATGGCGTTGTGGATGCGCTATCGCGGACATGGGCGGATCTTCGAGATGTGCGCGGCGATGGCCGTGCCGTACCTCGTGCTGCTGGTGCCGCACTGGCTCGGGTGGCTGGGCGCCGACGAGGTCATGATGGGCGGGCATCTGCTGATGCTGCCCGCGATGGCCGTCGTGCTGGTCCTGTTCCGGCACGAGCACGGGGTGCCCAGCACGAATCCGGTGGTCAGGGCGCTGGGTGACCGCTGGCCTGCCGTGATCGCGCTGGCGATCACGTTCGACTTCTGGCAGGCACACGTCGTGCCTCCCGTGTGGACCTTGCTGGTGTGTCAGGCCGTGTACCTGTTCTGCGGACGACGGGCGCCACGGGTGCAACTCGTCGTGTTCAGCCTGTACGCCGCGCTCGCCGTGGCCGTGATCATGGTGTCGGCGTCGGCGGGCGTCGTGCTGATCGCGCTGGGATGGGGCGCGCACGCCGTGTGGGACCTGGTGCACCACGTGCGCGACGCCGTCGTGCCGCGTTGGTGGTCGGAGTTCTGCGGCGTGTTCGACCTGGTCATCGCGGCCACGATCCTGATCGCGTGGTTCTAGGCTGATGGCGATGAACGACCTTCCGCACACCGCCCTGCGCGGCACACTCCACGTGCTGTGGGTGGGCTCGCTCGTCGTGCCGCTGGTGTCGGTGCTGCGCGAGCCGTCCGCGATGCGCTGGTTCGGGGTGCTGGGCCTGCTGGTGCTGGCCGTGGCGTTCGCGGTGACGTTGCGGGGCGGGCCGGTGTGGGTGCTCGGCGGCGCGATCCTGCTGTCGATGCCGCTGGTGGCGCCGGCCGGGCCGGACGAGCTCTTCACGTGGGCGTGGATCGGTGGTGCGGCGGCGGGGTTCGCACCGTTGCTGCTCAGCGGGCCGTGGAGGTGGCTGGCCGCCATCGGCGCCGTGGTGGTGGCGGGGGTCGTCGGGCAGTTCGTCGACCACTACTACACGGGCTACCAGATGATCGCGTCCCTGGTCGGGCTGACGATCATCGCGATGGCGGGGCTGCCGATGTGGTTCGCGGGCCTGCTCGCGCAGGCGCGTGCCGGGCGTGAGGCGCAGTCCGAGCTGGCGGTGAGCGAGGAACGGCTGCGGTTCGCCCGTGACGTGCACGACCTGCTGGGCCACCGGCTGACCGTGATCGCCCTGAAGTCCGAACTGGCCGGCCGCCTGGCCTCCTCGGACCCGGAGAGGTCGGCCGCGGAGGCGTTCGAGGCCCAACGGCTGGCGTCGTCGGCGTTGGAGGAGGTGCGTGACGCCGTGCACGGCTATCGCGCCGTGAGCCTGCCCGAGCAGCTTGAGGCCGTGCGGAACGTTCTGCAGGAGGCCGGCATCCGTTGCAGCGTGTCTTCCGTGCCGGTGGACGGTGAGCGCGCCACGCAGCTGGCGTTGGCGTTGCGCGAGGCGTGCACCAACGTGCTGCGGCACAGCCACGCGACGTGGTGCATGATCGACGTCGCTGTCGCCGGGGAGGAGGTGCGGATGACCGTCACGAACGACGGCGCCGAGAAGCCCTCCACCGAGGGCAACGGGCTGCGTGGCCTGCGCGAACGGCTCGCGGCCGTGGGCGGTCAGGTGTCCGTGGAGAAGTCCGGCGACGTGTTCACGCTGCAGGTCGTGGTGCCCGCGTGATCAGGGTGCTGCTGGCCGACGACGAGGAGCTGATCCGCGACGCGCTCGCGGCGCTGCTCGACCTCGAGCCGGATCTGGAGGTGGTGGCCCGCGCGGGAGACGGCCGGGCCGCCGTGGAGGCCGCGCGGGCGCACCGCCCGGACGTGGCCGTGGTGGACCTGCAGATGCCATCGCTGGACGGCCTGGAGGTGACTGTCGAACTGGCCCGCGTGCTGCCGTCGTGCGCCGTGGTGATCCTGACCGGCCGCGGCCGCCCACCGCACCTGCAACAGGCCCTGCACGCGGGCGCGAAGGGCTTCCTGCCCAAGGGATCACCCGGCGGCACGCTGGCCGACGTGATCCGCCGCGTGCACGCCGGTTCCCGCTGGGTCGACCCGGCCCTGGCAGCCGACGCACTGGCCGCTCCCCCGTGCCCGCTGACGCAACGCGAGCTGGAGGTGTTGCGGCTCAGCGAGTTCGGCACCCCGGTCGCCGAGATCGCCTCGCGCACGTCGTTGTCCGCGGGGACCGTGCGCAACCACCTGTCGGCCGCGGTGGCCAAGCTCGGGGTGGGGAGCCGCGCGGAGGCGTTCTCGCTGGCGCACGAGCACGGCTGGCTCTGACCGTGAGCGAGCACTCCGTCCGGCTGGTCGAGGTGTCGCTGACCGCCGCGGAGGCTTCTCGTCGCGCTCCCGTCGTGACCGCGTGGCTGCTGGAGCGCGGTGTGATCGCCGCCAACGATTCGTGGGACCCCTTGATGGCGCCGAGCGAGTTCCAGGCGGGGCCTGGGAGTTCCTCGGTCTGCTCTTCGGCCGTTGCCGGCCCCAACACCGGCGTGGACGTGGTGGTGGAGCGGCGCGTGCACCACGCCGGCGGCAACTACGAACCGCCCGCGTGCCCTGGGTGCGGTTCGGCCGTCCCGGACCACCTCGACCTGATCGAGCCCTGGTTGTGCACAGGCGTCGAGCCGTCGGTGCGGTGCGCCTGTGGACTGTCCACTTCGGCCGGTGACCTGGTCGGGGTCTGGGCTTGCCACGTCGGCGAGCTGGCCGTGGTGTTCCACAACTGGCCGGTGCCGGCCCCGGCGTTCGTCACGGCGTTGAGTGCTGTGATGGGTCCGCGGACTCGTGTGGTGATCGGCCGGACGTAAGTAGGTCGAACGCGTGCGCGCGGTGCACCGCGAACAACTTCAGCGCCCCCTCCACGTTCCCCAGCCGCAACGCCGCCACCAGGTCCCGGTGCTCCTCGCGGATCTGCTCCAGGTACCCGTCCGTGCTCACCTGCACGCGCGTGATCAGGAACAGCTGCACCTGCGACCGGATCGCCTCCCAGGCCTGGACCAGCCGCGAGTGCCCGGCCGCGGCGTACACGGCGTCGTGGAAGGCGATGTCGCACCGCACCATCTCGTGCGGCGTCCTGGCACGTTCCATCTCCTCCGCGGCCGCCGCGATCCGGTCCAGCGACGCACCCGTCGCCACGACGCGCTGAACGGCGAGCACCTCCAAAGCACCGCGCAGGCTGTCCAACTCGGCGACGTCCTGCAACGACAACACCGCCACAGTCGTCCCGCGATGCCACTCCGCGTTGACCAGGCCTTCCCCAGCCAGCGACCGCAACGCGTCCCGAACCGGCCCCCGTGAGACCTCAAGCGCCTCGGCCAACTCCACCTCGCGCAACGCGCTGCCCGGCGGGTAGCGACCGTCGAAGATCGCCTCGCGGACCATGTCCGCGACCTCGCTGCCCAACCCGCGCCGCCGTGCCGGCCCCACCGTCATGTGAGCAATGTTAACAACCAACATCTTGTCGCAATGTTAACATCCCTACATGCCGAACATCCCGCGCTTCCACCTCGCCATGCCCGTCGACGACCTCGCCGCCTCCCGCCACTTCTACGGCGAGACCCTCGGCCTCGAACAGGGCCGCAGCTCCGACACCTGGATCGACTGGAACCTGCACGGCCACCAGTTCGTCACCCACCTCGCACCGCGCAGGACCGAGCGGGCCAGCAACCCGGTCGACGGCCACGACGTACCCGTCCCCCACTTCGGCCTGGTCCTGACGGTCGACGAGTTCCAGGTGCTCGCGGACAGGCTGAAGGCCGCCGGCACGAAGTTCGTCATCGAGCCGTACGTGCGGTTCAAGGGGGAGGCCGGCGAGCAGTGGACGATGTTCCTGCTGGACCCGGCGGGCAACGCGCTGGAGTTCAAGGCGTTCGCGGACGACGCGCAGGTGTTCGCGGTCTGAGTGGGCCGGTGGCCGGAGGGGCCTGCGGCCCGGCCGGGTCCGCGACTTGAACGGGCCTGTGGCTCGGCGGGCTCCTTCGGCCTGATGAACCGCAGGCCGAAGGAGCCCGCCGCCCGCAAGGCCTCGCAACCCGCAAGCCCCACAGGCCGCAAGCCCCCGACCCCGCAGACCACCGACCACACGCCTCCGCCGCAACCCCACAGGCCCTGCAGACCGGAAGCCCGCAACCCGCGGGCTCGCCACCCTCAGCCCGCAAGCTCCGCAGAGCCCCCACCAGCCTCAACCCCGCAGCCCGCAGAGCCCTCGCCGCCCACAAACCCCCACCCCCACCGCGGCCCTCACCCCAAGCAACCTAAAGGACCACCTAAAAATCTTGCACAACGCGCAAGTTTCGGTAGCTTGGAGGTGACGCCGAGCCACGACCTGGTCACACCGGGTCAGACAGGGGAAGCCATGACCACGGCCGAGCGGCAGCGCAACGCGGCGGAGCTCATCCGTCCCCAGCTGCCTGCCGAACTCATCGAGAAGCGCGCCGGGTGCCCGTTCGACCCCGCTACCGGCCTGACCGAGCTGAGCGGGCAGGGGCGGATCCACCGGATCGAGCACAACGGCGACGTCGTCTGGCTCGTCACCGGGCACGACGAGGCCCGGGCGGTGCTGGCGGCGCCGCAGATGAGCTCGGACCGGATCAACAGTCCGCGTGCCAGGGCGCTGATCTCCCCCGAGCTGCACGCGGAGATGTTCCCGCCGGAGCGGCAGGCCGGGTCGTTCATCTTCATGGACGCCCCGCGGCACACGCGCTTCCGCCGGTTGCTGACCGGGCAGTTCACCGTGCGCCGGATGCGTGACCTGACGCCGCGCGTGCACGAGATCGTCACCGAGGCGCTCGACGCGATGATCGCGAAGGGGGCGCCCGCCGATCTCGTGCACGACTTCGCGCTGCCGGTGCCGTCACTCGTGATCTGCGAGCTGCTCGGCGTCGACTACGGCGACCGCGACGAGTTCCAGCAGCGCACGGCCAAGCTGCTGAGTCTCAGCACGACGGTCGACGAGCAGATCAAGAACAACCTCGCGATGCGCCAGTTCATGCAGAAACTGGTGCGCGCCAAGCAGGAGAACCCCGGCGACGACTTGCTGTCCGGGCTGGTGCGCGACACCGACCTCAACGAGGACGAGCTCGTCGGCATCGCGAACCTGCTGCTGATCGCGGGCCACGAGACGACGGCGAACATGCTGGCGCTCGGCACGTTCGCGCTGCTGGAGCACCCCGAGCAGTTCGCCCGGCTGCACGAAGACCCGGAGTTGATCGACAACGCCGTCGAGGAGCTGCTGCGGTACCTGTCGATCATCAGCTCGGGTGTCTCGCGGCACGCCAAGGAGGACGTCGAGATCGGCGGCGTCACGATTCGCGCCGGTGAGACGGTCGTGGTGTCGGTGCCCGCGGTCAACCGCGACGACAGCCAGTACGAGGAGCCGCACGAGCTCCGGGTGGACCGGCCGCGCGGGCACCACGTGGCGTTCGGGCACGGGATTCACCAGTGCCTCGGCCAGCAGCTCGCGCGGGTGGAGATGGCGGTGGGCTTCACCGAGCTGTTGCGCCGGTTGCCGACGCTGAAGCTCGCCGTGCCGGCCGACGAGATCCCGCTGCGGACCGACATGTCGATCTACGGCGTGCACTCCCTGCCGGTCACCTGGTGAACCCGGCGCCGAGCTGGTCGATCATCCGGCCGACCAGCTCGGCGGCCGTGTAGCGCTCCGTGGCCTGAGGGGTGTCCAGCCACCACTGCATGACCGCGCGCATCGACGCGAGGATCGTCGAGGCCGTCACCGCCGGGTAGGGATCGACCAGCGGATCCACCCCGCAGCGCACCGCGATCGCCTCCGTCAGCGCCTGTTCGCGGGCCGAGTAGGCGGCGAACACGTACGGCAGCAGTGCCGGGTGGCGGCGCAGCTCGCGGAGCTGGCGGAGCCGGTCGAGGTCGACGTGGCTCGGGTAGATCGAGTGCAACGCCTCGCGCAGCGCGACCAGCACCGGTTCGTCCGACGGGCGTGAGGCGAACTCCTCCACGAACGCGAGCGCCGTGGCCGTGTCGCCGGCGACGACCGCCTCTTCCTTCGACGAGAAGTAGTTGAAGAACGTCCGCAGCGACACGCCGGCCGCCCGAGCGATCTGATCGACCGTCACCCGGTCGAGGCCGTGCTCCACGCACAGACTCCAGGCGGCGTCACCCAGCGCTTCCCTGGTCGCCGCCTTCTTGCGTTCACGCAGGCCTGTCACGAAAGAAGAGTAAAGCGTACCGGAAATTGGTGTAGACCTTGTCACCCACGTGAGCACCTCACTACGGTCCGTGAGAACGCTCTCACGAGACCTACGGAGGACCGGGTGCGCTTACTCGGAGTCGTCGTGCTGACCGGCGCCCTGCTCACCGCCGGACAGGCCCAAGCCACTCCCCCGAGACCGTCGGCGGCGGCGCCGACCGTCACGCTGATCACCGGTGACCAGGTCCTCACCGGCCAGCGCGCGGTCAAGCCGGCCCCCGGCCGTGAGCGCGTCCTGTTCTCCACCTACACCGTGCAGGGCCATGAGTACGTGGTGCCGCACGACGCCATCCCGCTGATCGCGGACGGCCGCCTCGACGAGCGGCTCTTCGACGTCACCGAGCTCGCCACGTACGACGGCGCTCTGCCGGTGATCGCCACCTACCCCGAGGGCACCCTCAGCGCGCAGTCCGGACTTCAGTTGCGCAGCATCAACGGCGTGGCGTTCGACGCGGCCAAGACCCCGCTCGTGGGCACCCTCGCCACCTCAAGCGCCAAGAAGATCTGGCTCGACGCCAAGCGCAAGGCGAACCTCGACCGCAGCGTCGCCCAGATCAACGCCCCGGCCGCCTACGCGGCGGGCTTCACCGGCAAGGGCGTCACGGTCGCCGTCCTCGACACGGGCGTCGACAACACCCACCCGGACCTCCAGGACCGCGAGATCGGCGAGCGCAACTTCACGAGCTCGCCGGACAACGTCGACCGCTACGGCCACGGCACGCACGTCGCGTCAATCGTGGCGGGCACCGGCGCGAAGAGCGGCGGCAAGTACCGCGGTGTCGCGCCGGACGCGAGCATCCTCGACGTGAAGGTGCTGGGCGACAACGGTTCCGGCCAGGACAGCGGGATCATCGCCGGCATGGAGTGGGCGATCGAGCAGGGCGCCCAGATCATCAACATGAGCCTCGGCGGCTACGACACCCCCGCGGTCGAGCCGCTCGAAGAGGCCGTGAACCGCCTCAGCGCCGAGAAGGGCACGTTGTTCGTCATCGCCGCCGGCAACAGCGGTCCGAACGCGCGCACCGTCGGTTCGCCCGGCTCGGCCGACGCGGCACTGACCGTCGGCGCGGTGGACCACGACGACAAGATCGCCGACTTCTCCAGCCGCGGCCCGACGCAGGCAGGCACGCTCAAGCCCGACCTCACCGCACCCGGTGTCGGCATCGTCGCCGCGCTGCACTCCGCCGGCCGGATCGGCCCGCCGGTCGCCGAGGGCTACACCTCGCTCGACGGCACGTCGATGGCCACCCCGCACGTCGCGGGCGCGGCGGCGCTCCTGCGTCAGCAGCACCCCGAACTGGACGGCACCGCCCTCAAGGCGCGGCTCACCGGCACCACGACGCCCACCGCGAACCTCACGCCGTTCGAGCAGGGTTCCGGCCGCGTCGACGTCGCCAAGCTGATCAAGCAGAACGTGACGTCGAGCCCGACGAGCCTCAGCTTCGGCTCGCACCAGTGGCCGCACACCGGGGAAACCCCGCTGAGCAAGGAGATCACCTACTCCAACGCGGGCTCCGAGCCGGTCACGCTCGACCTGTCCACCGACACCACCGGCACGCTGTTCACCGTCTCCCCCGCGACTCTCACGGTCCCGGCGGGCGGCACGGCCAAGGCCACCGTCACCGCGGACCTGGCCAAGCAGCCGGCGGGCGGTGTGTTCGGCGGCTCGGTCGTCGCGAGCGGCCTGCGCACGGCCGTCGTCGCCGACCTGGAGGTGGAGAGCTACGACCTCACGGTCACCGGCATCCAGCGCTCCGGTGCCACGACGACCTCGACGTTCGCCAGTCTCACCAACGTCGACACGGGCGCCCGCGTCTGGCCGAACAGCACGACCGGCCTCGCCCGCGTGGCCAAGGGCCGCTACATCCTCACCGGCAGCGTGATGTCGTCCGGAACCGGTCCGTACACCCACGACGTCATCAACTACCCGAACCTGACGGTCTCGGGGCCGGCGACGATCACCCTCGACGCCCGCCAGGCCAAGCCGGTCAAGGTGACCCTGCCGGTGACCGCGCAGCTCTCGTTGCTGCAGACCGGTTTCGAACGCGTCGTCAACGGCACGAACTACACCTTCGGCAACTTCTCCGTCGGCGGCTCCGTCGACCACCTCGGCGTCGCGAGCATCGGCCCCGAGTCGAAGGAGGTCACCGGCAAGATCGCGACCTTCTGGACCGCGGGCCCCGACTTCTACGGACTCGCCTGGTACCAGAAGGGATCCGCGCCGAACGGCCTGACGAAGACGGTCCTGAAGAGGGACCTCGCGACGGTCAGGGTCGACATGCCCGCCCTGAAGCCGGGCCAGAGCGCGTCGATCGGCCACACCTCGTCCCCCGAGGGACGCGCCGACTGGACCTACGGCTCGCTGGACAACTTCGTCGCGGGCCAGCGCACCGAGTACTACGGCGGCGAGGGCGGTGACTGGTCGCGCAGGTTCAACCTGTTCGACCAGACCGGCAACATCGGCGCGCTCGTCACCCCGCTGCGGCACTACAAGCCGGGCCGGTCGTACGTGGAACCGTTCAACCGCGCGGTGTTCGGCCCCGCACTGCCGCCGGCGCGCGACGTCCCGCACTCGTTCCGCACCGGCGACTTCGTCCGCGTCACCGTGCCGCTGTACGGCGACAGCGCAGGCAACGAGGGCTACGGCCCCACGACCGAGGCGAAGACGACGGTGTACCGCGACGGCGTCAAGGCGGTCGAGACGACCGAAGCGGGCTGGGCGATGCTCGACGTCCAGCCCGGCACCGCGAACTACCGCGTCGAGACGTCCGCGACCCGCGCCAACGCCTTGAGCAGCAAGGTGTCCGGGGTCTGGACGTTCCGCAGCGGCACCACGTCCGAGCGGACCGCGTTGCCGCTGTCGGTCATCCGCTTCACGCCGCAGCTGGACGACGACGGCTTCGCCCACGCAGGCCAGCTGCTCGCGGTGCCGGTCTCGACGCAGTCCCAGGTGGACTCGGTCCGCGTCACGTCCGTCGAGGTCTCCTACGACGGCGGCACCACGTGGAAGCGCACGCCGATCACCGCCAGCCGCGTCCTGCTCGCGCACCCGAAGGACGCGAAGTCGGTCTCCTTGCGCGCCAAGGCGTCCGGCAGCGGTCAGACCGTCGAGCAGACGATCATCGACGCGTACCTGCTGCGCTGACGAACGCGCCCGCGTGCTCGCGAGCCCACGAGGCGAACGAGCGCGCGGGCCGTCCCAGCACGTCCTCGACGTCCGAGACCACCGTGTACCCCTCGGCGGGCATGTCCTTCTTCCACCGCAACAGGAAGTCGGCCACCTCGGCGGGCCGTCCGGCCGCGAGCATCTCGTCGCGCGCCTCCTGCTCGGACTGCTCGACGTAGGTGATCTCCCGCCCGATCGCCGCGCTGATCGTGGCCACCTGCTGCGGCACGGACAGCGCGTCCGGCCCCGTCAGCGTGTACGTGCGGCCGCCGTGCCCACCCCTCACGAGCACGGCGGCCGCCACCGCGCCGATGTCGCCCTCATGTACGAGCGCACTCCGCGCGTACGCGAACGGCTCCCGCACCTCCCCCAGGTCGCGCACCGACTCGGCCCAGACCAGCGCGTTCGACATGAAGTCCACGGGCCGCAACACGGTCCACTCCAGCGAACTCGCGGTGACCGCGTCCTCCAGCGGGCTCCGCGACCCGCTCCACAGCACGGTGACCCTGCGAACGCCCGCCTTCTCCGCCCGCGCCACCAGGTCCGGCCCGGTGAGCAGCTCCGCGTAGTCGTCACCCGCGTTCGTCAGCAGGTGCACTCCGGTCACGCCGTCGAACGGGATCGTCTCCGGCCTGGTCAGGTCGCCCTCGACGACCTCGACCCCGGCCGGAAGTCGTGCCGCGGCCGCGTTCCTGGTGACCGCGCGGACCTCCTGGCCCAGCGCGAGCAGCTCGTTCACCACCTGGCGTCCGGCGTTCCCGGTCGCCCCCGTCACGAGAACCGTCATGGACCCGACCGTAGAACCTGTAGTTAGCTGGAGATCAAGCGAAGGGAGCCGGGGTGCGCGAACTGACCGACGAGATCGTCGCCGGCCACCGTCCACCGCGCGCCAAGCCCGCGCCGGTCGGGGTGAGCGTTCCCGGCCGTCACGTCGCCGAGGTCGCGCGGCACCCCGACGGCAGGCTGGCGGTGATCACCTGGTCGTCGCCGGAGATCGATCCCGGCCTGCTGAACCCGGCGCTGCACGTGATCGAGAACGGCCGGATCACCGACCTGGGCCGGACACCCGCGGACGCCGGTTCGCCGGTGTGGTGGGGCGACGAGGTCTGCTACCTGGCGCTCACACCGCCGCACCTGCAGGGCGGCAACGCCGTGTTCGACCAGCGCCACCGCAACCTCACCGAGGGCATGCGAGCATGCCCGATCGACCTCGTGCAGGACGACGGCAACGCGCCGGTCGTGGTGGTCGCGACCGGGCTCGACACGGAGTTCCAGCGCCTCGACGGCACCTTCCTCGGCCGCGTCAGGGGATCACACCTGCCGCCCCGCTACGACGACCTCGACGGCATCGCCTGGGGCACGCAGGAGCGCCTGCACTACCGCGCCCGCGACGGCCTCGAACTCGACGGCCTCCTGGTGCTCCCCGTCGGCGCCACAGAACGAGACGGACCGTCTCGTCTCGTCACGATCGTGCACGGCGGCCCCTACGACCGCTGGACGGACGACCTGCAGCTGCACTGGGTGCCGTCCGGGCAGTGGTTCGCCCACCAGGGCATCGCGACCTTCCTGCCCAACCCGAGAGGCGGACAGGGGCACGGCCACGCGTTCGCGGCCGCCGTCGCGAAGAAGGTCGGCCAGGAGGAGTGGCACGACGTCGAGGCGGGCATCGACCTGCTCGTCGCCAGGGGGATCGCCGATCCGGACAGGCTGGGCATCGCGGGCTGGAGCCACGGCGGGTTCATGGCCGCCTGGGCGACCACGCGCACGGACAGGTTCAAGGCGGCGCTGGTCGGGGCGGGAATCTCCGACTGGCCGCGGCTGATCAACACCGGCGAGTGGGGCGCGTTCGAGGCGGCGCTCGGCGACAGCGCGGAGCACAGCCCGCTCACCTACGCGTCCAGGATCAGCACGCCGATGTTGATCGTGCACGGCGCGGACGACACCAACGTGCCGGTGGAGCAAGCCGAGCTGCTGCACCGGGCCGTCGAGCACTCCGAACTCGTCGTCTACCCCGGCGAGGGGCACTCGCTGCGGCGGCGTGAGCACAGGCTGGATCTGCTGAACCGAACCAGAAGGTTGTTCGCGAAGCTCTGAAACTTGCGCAAGCTTTACGCAACAACCGCAAGCCCGCGGCAAGCGAGCGCAAGCAGCCGCATCGAGATCAAATCAAATTTTTCGGGCAGATTCGGGCCCGAACCTCCGCCGACCCGCTCTGTCCAGCCGCTGGTGATCGCCCTTGCGCACGCTGGGACACTGGTCGAACACGGGTTGCAGCACCCATCTTTCCTGTTCAGAGCTCTATGTCGCAAATTTGCGCAATCACGTCGAGATATTGCGGTAATCTGCTGGACACTTCTACGGTGAGGCGCGCCACACCCCCTCGCGTCCCCACCGAGAAGGGCCAAGCCCGCCATGTCACCGACGACACGCGCTCGCTCCCTGCTAGCCCCGATAACGGCACTGGTCACCGTCGCGGCCACCCTGACGATCTTCCCCGCGGCCCAGGCGGCACCGGTCGGCCTCGACCTCTCGAAGCAGACCCGGATCGACCAGGTCACGCTCACGTCGTCCCGCAACAGCAGCGAAACCTTCGCCGTGCAGACGAGCCTCGACGGCAGAGGCTGGTCGACTCTCGTCGCGGAACGACCACACGAGTTCAAGAACGGCAAGGTGACCTTCCAGGTCGACCCGACGCTGGTCCGGCACGTCCGCGCCACCAGGACCACGGCCAAGCTCGAAGTCCGCGAAGCGGCGGTCAGCGCGCAGTTGCAGGCCACCTACAGCGCGAGCAGCGTCAGCCAGAACTACGGCCCCGGCAACGCGGGTGACGGCAACCAGGGCACGTACTGGGAGAGCGCGAACAACGCGTTCCCGCAGTGGATCCAGGCCGACCTCGGCGCCGCGCTGAAGGCCGACCGGGTCGTGCTGAAGCTCCCGACCGCCGGGTGGGGCGCGCGCACCCAGACCCTCTCCGTGCAGGGCAGCACGGACGGCCAGAACTTCTCGGACCTGGTGGCGAGCAGGGGCTACGAGTTCAACCCGGCGAGCAACAGCACCGTCACCATCGACTTCACCGCCGCCACCACGCGGTACGTGCGGCTGCGGATCACCGCGAACACCGGCTGGCCGGCGGGCCAGATCAGCGAGTTCGAGGTGCAGGGCCCCACGGGCGGTGACACGCAGGCCCCCGCGGCGCCGACCGGCCTCGCCTTCACCCAGCCCCAGTCCGGGCAGATCCGGCTGACCTGGAACGCCAGCAACGACAACGTCGGCGTCACCGCCTACGACGTCTACGCCAACGGCGTCCTGCGCACCACGGTCACCGGCACGACCCACACCGACAGCCAGCCCGACAGCCTGCGCGTGAGCTACCACGTGATCGCCAAGGACGCGGCGGGCAACCAGTCCCCCGCCAGCAACACCGTGACGCGCGAAGGCGCCACCGGCACGAACCTGGCGCAGGGCAAGCCCGTCACCGCGAACAACAACGTGCACAACTTCGTCGCCGCCAACGCGAACGACGGCAACGTGCAGACCTACTGGGAGTCCAACGGTTTCCCGGGAACGCTGACCGTCCAACTGGGATCGAACGCGGACGTCAGCTCGGTCGCGGTCAAGCTCAGCCCCGACACCGCGTGGGGCGCCCGCACGCAGAACATCGAGGTCCTCGGCCGCGAGCAGAACGCGACCGGGTTCACCAGCCTCGTCGCCGGCCGCGACTACCGATTCGACCCGGCGACCGGCAACAGCATCACCATCAACGCCGCGGGGCGGGTCGCCGACCTCCAGCTGCGCGGCACGTCCAACACCGGTGCCCCCGGCACCCAGGTGGCGGAGATCCAGGTGTTCGGCACCCCTGCCCCGAACCCCGACCTCACCGTCACCGGAACGTCGGTCACGCCGACGAGCCCCGTCGAGACCGACCAGATCACGCTCAACGCCACCGTCCGCAACGCGGGCACGGCGGCGTCCGGCGCGACCGACGTGACGTTCTTCCTCGGCACCACGAGTGTCGGCACGGCCCAGGTCGGCGCCCTCGCGGCCGGTGCGCAGGCGAACGTGAGCACCACGATCTCGGCCCGCCCGTCCGGCAGCTACGAGTACACGGCCAAGGTCGACGAGACCAAGAAGGTCGCGGAACAGGACGAGACCAACAACTCGCGCCTGCACCCGTCTCCGATCGTCGTGACGCCGGTCCCGAGCTCCGACCTGGTCGCCGTGCCGTCCTGGTCGCCGAGCAACCCGAGCAACGGCCAGAGCACCACGTTCAGCGTCGCGCTCAAGAACCAGGGCACGATCGCGTCGGCGGCCGGTGCCCACGGCATCACGGTCACGATCCTCAACAGCAGCGGCCAGACGGTCCGCACGCTGACCGGCAGCCACAACGGCACGATCAACGCCGGTGCGACCACCGCCGCGGTCAGCCTCGGCACGTGGCCCGCCGCCGACGGCCGCTACACCGTGCGCACGGTGATCGCCAACGACGGCAACGAGATCCCCGCCAAGCAGGGCAACAACACCAGTGAGCAGTCGCTGTTCATCGGTCGCGGTGCGAGCGTGCCGTGGCAGCACATCGAGGCCGAGGACGCCACCGTCGGCGGTGGCGCGCAGGTCCTCAGTCCGAACAGGACGATCGGCGACCTCGCCGGTGAGGCGTCCGGCCGCCGTGCCGTCACGCTGAACGGCACCGGCCAGTCGGTCGAGTTCACCACGTCGGGTCCGACCAACACCCTCGTCACCCGGTTCTCCATCCCGGACAGCTCCGGTGGCGGCGGCATCACCTCGAACCTCAACGTCTACGTCAACGGCCAGTTCCACAAGGCCATCGACCTGACGTCGAAGTACATGTGGCTCTACGGCAACGAGGCGTCCCCGGGCAACTCGCCGGGAGCGGGCGGGCCGCGTCACATCTACGACGAGGCGAACGTGATGCTCAACTCGACGTTCCCGGCGGGCACGAAGATCAAGCTGCAGAAGGACGCGGCCAACACCACGAACTACGCGATCGACT
This sequence comes from Lentzea sp. NPDC058436, assembly GCF_042721515.1. NCBI lineage: Bacteria > Bacillati > Actinomycetota > Actinomycetes > Pseudonocardiales > Pseudonocardiaceae > Lentzea > Lentzea sp. NPDC058436. Next base: position 440,295 of record NZ_JBHXLF010000002.1, on the reverse strand, counting down.
TCGTGAACTTCGAACAGGTGACGGCCGCTGGAAACCCCGATGCCGCACGCTATGCCGTGCCCGCCGGGTTCACCCACCAGGACGTGCAGAACGCGCTCGACCGCGTCCGGATGGACACGACCGGCAACCTGATCGGCGTCTACCTGCCCGCGGGCACCTACCAGACGCAGCAGAAGTTCAACGTCTACGGCAAGGCGATCCGCGTGATCGGCGCCGGTCCCTGGTTCACCCGGTTCCAGGCCCCGCAGACGCAGGAGAACACCGACCTCGGCTTCTCCGCCCAGTCGTCCGCGAGCGGATCGACGTTCAGCGGGTTCGCCGTGTTCGGCAACTACACGCAGCGCAACGACGGCCCCGGCAAGGTGTTCGACTTCGCCGGCGTCCAGAACATGACCATCGAGAACATCTGGGTCGAGCACATGATGTGCCTGTTCTGGGGCAACAACGTCGACAACAACGTCATCAAGGACAGCCGCATCCGCAACATGTACGCGGACGGGCTCAACATGACGAACGGATCGTCGGGCAACCGGATCGCCAACATCGAGGCCCGCTCGACCGGTGACGACGCGTTCGCGCTGTTCGCCGCCACCGACAACGGCGGCACCGGCCAGCAGAACAACGTGTTCGAGAACCTGAGCGTCACGACCCCGTGGCGCGCGGCCGGTCTCGCTGTCTACGGCGGCAAGAACAACATCTTCCGCAACATCTACATCGCGGACACGCTCACCTACTCCGCGGTGACGATCAGCTCGCTCGACTTCGGTTACCCGATGGAGGACTTCGGGCCCGAGCCGACGACGTTCAGCGGCCTCACCCTGGTGCGCTCCGGCGGACACTTCTGGGGAGCGCAGACGTTCGGCGCGATCTGGATGTTCTCCGCGTCCAAGAAGTACACGGGGATCCGGGTGAGCGACGTCGAGATCATCGATCCGACGTACAGCGGAATCATGTTCCAGACCAAGTACAACGGTGCGGCCGAGAACAGCTTCCAGGACACGGTGTTGTCCAACGTGAGCATCTCGGGCGCGCGCAAGTCCGGCGACGCGTTCGACGCCAAGTCCGGTTTCGGGTTGTGGGCCAACGAGATGCCCGAACCGGGTCAGGGCCCGCCCGTGGGTTCCGTGACCTTCAACGGCCTGCGGTTCAGCAACAACTTCCAGGACATCAAGAACACGACGTCCACCTTCACGATCAACGTCAACAACTGATACCCCTGCCACGAAGGACAATTCAATGAGAAACACGCTGTTGAAGCGTGCGGTGAGTGCTGCCGTAGTCAGCGCCCTCGCACTGTTCGGATTGACCCCCACGGCAGGAGCAGCGGTTGTCCGGCTGTCCGCGAACCTGACCGCGTCCAGCAGCAACGGCCCGTACGGGGCCGGCAACGCCGGTGACGGCAACCAGGGCAGCTACTGGGAGAGCACGAACGGTGTGTTCCCGCAGTGGCTCCAGGCCGACCTCGGCTCGTCGCGCAGCGTCAGCAAGGTCGTGCTGCGCCTGCCCGCGACCTGGGAGCAGCGCTCGCAAACGCTTGCCGTGCAAGGAAGTGCGAACGGCTCGCAGTTCAGCGACCTCGTCGGTTCCGGCGCGCGGGTCTTCTCCCCCGGCTCGAACAACACGGTGACGCTGGACTTCGCGGCCACCGACACCCGGTACGTGCGCGTCACGATCACCGCGAACTCCGGCTGGTCCGCGGGCCAGCTCAGCGAGTTCGAGGTGCACGGCGAGTCCGGACCGGTCGACCCGCCGCCCGCCGGTGACAACCTCGCGGCGGGCAAGCCGGTCGAGGAGTCCGGGCACGTGCACAACTTCGTGCCCGCCAACGCCGTGGACGGCAACACCGGCACGTACTGGGAGTCCAACGGCCTTCCCGGTCACCTGACGGCGAAGCTGGGCTCCAACGCCGACATCACCTCGGTCGTCGTGAAGCTCAACCCCGACTCCGCGTGGGGCGCCCGCACGCAGAACTTCGAGGTGCTGGGCAAGGAGGCAAGCGCTTCCGCGTTCGCGACCCTGAAGGCGCGCGCCGACTACCGGTTCGACCCGGCCACCGGCAACACCGTCACCGTCCCGGTGAGCGGGCGGGCCTCCGACGTGCGGCTGCACTTCTACTCGAACACCGGCGCGCCCGGCGGCCAGGTCGCCGAGTTCCAGGTGTTCGGCGCGTCCGCACCGGCACCCGACCTGACCGTCACGAACCTGACGTGGACGCCGGCCAGCCCCAGTGAGGCCGACGCGATCAGGCTCACCGCCACCGTGCGCAACGGCGGCACCGTGGCGTCCGGCGCGACGACGCTGAACGCCACCCTCGGCGGCACCGTCGCGGGCACCGCGTCCGTCGGCGCTCTCGCCGCCGGAGCCACGGCCACCGTCACCGTCGACGCGGGCCGTCGTGGCGCCGGGTCCTACGCGGCCGCGGCCACGGTGGACCCCGCCAACCAGGTCGCGGAGACCAACGAGGGCAACAACACCTTCACCTCCGGCTCTCCCCTGGTCGTCGGCCAGGCACCGGGACCGGACCTGCAGATCACCGGCGTCACGCCGAACCCGTCGTCCCCGGCGGCCGGCCAGCAGGTGACGTTCGCGGTGTCGGTCAACAACCGCGGCACGTCGGCGGCGGGCGCCTCGGTGACCCGCGTGTCCGTCGGCGGCAGCACGCTCAACGCCAACACCGGCGCGATCAACGCCGGTCAGACCGTCACGGTCAACGTCGGCACCTGGACCGCCACCAACGGCGGGGCCACGGCCACGGCGACCGCCGACGCGACCAACGTGGTGGCGGAGACCAACGAGACCAACAACACCGCGACCCAGTCCATTGTGGTCGGACGCGGCGCCTCGGTGCCGTTCACCTCGTACGAAGCGGAAGCGGGCCGCTACCAGGGCACGCTGCTGCAGGCCGACGCCGAGCGCACGTTCGGACACACCAACTTCGGGTCCGAGTCCTCGGGCCGCAAGTCGGTGCGCCTCGACGCGCAGGGCCAGTTCGTGGAGGTCACCTCGACGGTCAGCACCAACTCGATCGTCGTGCGCAACTCCATCCCGGACGCCGCCGCGGGCGGTGGCCAGGAGGCGACGATCAGCCTCTACGCGAACGACCAGTTCGTGCAGAAGCTGACGTTCTCGTCGCGCCACAGCTGGCTCTACGGCACGACGGACGACCCCGAGGGCCTCACGAACCGTCCGGGTGGCGACGCCCGCAGGCTGTTCGACGAGACCTCGCAGCTGCTGGCCTCGAGCTACCCGGCCGGCACGAAGTTCAAGCTGCAGCGCGACTCCGGTGACAACGCCCAGTTCTACGTCATCGACCTGATCGACCTGGAGCAGGTGGCCCCGGCCGCGTCGAAGCCGTCCGAGTGCGTGTCGATCACGCAGTACGGTGCCACGGCGAACGACCAGACGGACGACGCGGACGCGTTGCAGCGCGCCGTGACGGCCGACCAGAACGGGGAGATCCCCTGTGTCTGGATCCCGGAGGGCAAGTTCCGCCAGGAGAAGAAGATCCTGACGCTGTTCAACTCCGGCCAGTACAACCAGGTCGGCATCCGCAACGTCACGGTCCGCGGCGCCGGCATGTGGCACTCGCAGCTGTTCTCGCTCACCCAGCCGCAGGACGCGAACACGATCAACCACCCGCACGAGGGCAACTTCGGGTTCGACATCGACGACAACACGCAGCTCTCCGACTTCTCGATCTTCGGCTCCGGCCGGATCCGCGGCGGAGACGGCAACGCCGAGGGTGGTGTCGGCCTCACCGGCCGGTTCGGCAAGAACACCAAGGTCACCAACGTGTGGATCGAGCACGCCAACGTCGGTGTCTGGGTCGGCCGCGACTACACCAACCTGCCCGACCGCTGGAACCCCGGCGACGGCCTGCAGTTCAGCGGTATGCGCATTCGCAACACCTACGCCGACGGCATCAACTTCACCAACGGCACCCGCAACTCCACGGTGTTCAACTCGTCGTTCCGCACCACGGGCGACGACGCGCTGGCCGTGTGGGCGTCGAAGTACGTGAAGGACCAGAACCTCGACGTCGGCAGCGGCAACGCGTTCCTCAACAACACGATCGCACTTCCGTGGCGTGCCAACGGAATCGCGATCTACGGCGGTTCGAACAACCGCGCGGAGAACAACATCATCTCCGACACGGCGAACTACCCGGGCATCATGCTGGCGACCGACCACGACCCGCTGCCGTTCGGCGGGACCACGACGCTCGCCAACAACGCCCTGTACCGCACGGGCGGCGCGTTCTGGGGTGAGGCGCAGGAGTTCGGCGCCATCACGCTGTTCTCGCAGAACCTGCCGATCCCCGGCGTCGTCATCCGCGACACCGAGATCCTCGACTCCACCTACGACGGGATCCAGTTCAAGGGCGGCGGCAGCGGCATGCCGGACGTGCAGATCACCAACGTGCGCATCGACAAGTCCAACAACGGCTCGGGCATCCTCGCGATGGCCCAGGCCCGCGGGTCGGCGCGCCTGACGAACGTCACGATCACCAACTCGCGTGACGGCAACATCACGATCGAGCCGGGTTCGCAGTTCGTCATCAACTAGTTCGGACGTAGATCACTTTTGGAACCACCTCCGATCGGGTACTTCCCGGTCGGAGGTGGTTTCCATGTCGACGGTCGTCGTCGGTTTCGACGGTTCCGACCTGGCCAGGCGCGCGGTGCGGTTCGGTGCCGAGGAAGCATCCCGCTGCGGTGCGGCGCTCCAGGTCGTGCACGCGGTACGCGCTCCCCTGCCAGAACCGGTGTTCACACCGATGTCCATCCCGGTGCCGGAGTTCGTCACCGAGGAGACGATGTCCAAGGCCGCCGAGGACCACCTGGCCGAACTGGCCGCGGAGATCCGCGAGGGCTGGCCGTCGCTGGAGGTCGCCACGCACGTGCGCATCGGCCGCCCGGTCGACGTCCTCGCCGCCGAACCCGGCGACCTGCTCGTGCTCGGCTCGTCCGGCCGCACCGGCATCGCGGAGATGTTCCTGGGCTCCACCGCCATCGAACTCGTGTCGACGGCCGGCCGCCCCGTGATCGTGACGCGCTCCGGCCCGGTCGACGGCCGCGTGGTCGTGGGAGTCGACGGCTCCGACACGTCCACCGACGCGATCGCGTTCGCCTTCGAGTACGCCGCCCGCCACGGCCGCGAGTTGCTCGCCGTCTACGCGTTCAACGACGCGGGCTGGGCCGAACTGCCCGAGCCGGACGTCGACCACGTCCGCGCGGACCTCTCCAAGCTGCTCGACGAACAGCTCGCACCCCACGCCGCGCGCTGGCCGGACGTGCACGTGGCACACGAGGTCGTCTTCGACGCGCCCGCCCGCGCGTTGCTCCAAGCGGCCGACGGCGCTGCTCTCGTCGCGGTGGGCAGCCACGGCCGCGGCGCCGTGACGCGTGCGATCCTGGGTTCGGTGAGCCACGCTGTGCTCCACCACGCGCCGTGCCCGGTCGCGGTGGTCCATCGGAGGTGACGTTCAGATGCGTGGGTTAGCGGCCGTGCTGCTGTGTCTGGTCCTGGCTTCGTGCGGCCAAGTGCCGCCGCCCCAGGTGCCCGCGTCGAGCCCGCCGAGCGTGGTGACGTCCACGGCGGTGATGTCGCCGCCGAGTTCGGCCCCACCGAGCGTCCCGGTACCGACGTCCGCACCGCCGCCGCCCACGCTGCCGACGCCGTCGCGTGCGCTCGACCCGACGTTGAAGACGGTGCGTGGCACCGTGTCCGCCGGGGTCGAGTCCGGGTGCACGCTGCTCTCCACGCCCGGTGAGCAGTACCTGCTGCTCGGCGCCGACCCCGCGATCGCGGTGGCCGGCGCCGTGGTGGAGGTGAGCGGGCGGGCTGATCCCGGTGCGATGACCACGTGCCAGCAGGGCACGCCGTTCCACGTCACCAGGACGTCGCGCGGTTAGTCGTTCAGCGCCTTGCGGAGGAACGCCACCGCCTGGCTGATCGCGCCCTCAGCCGCGTGCGTGCCGCGCAACGCGTTGAGCATCACGAAGTCGTGGATCGCGCCCGCGTACCGGACGGCGGTGACGGGCACACCGGCCGCGCGCAGCTTGTCGGCGTAGGCCTCGCCCTCGTCGCGCAGGACGTCGGCCTCGGCGGTGATGACGAGTGCCTGGGGCAGGCCTTCCAACTGGTCGAGCGTGGCGCGCAACGGGGACGCGGTGATCTCGGCGCGCTCGACCGGGTTGGTCGTGTACTGGTCCCAGAACCACTGCATGCCGTCGCGGCGCAGGAAGTAGCCCTCGGCGAACTGCAGGTACGAGTCCGTGTCGAAGGCCGCGTCCGTGACCGGGTAGAAGAGCACCTGGGCCTTCAGCGGCACGTCACCGCGTTCCTTGGCCTGCAACGTCAAGGCCGCCGCCATGTTGCCACCGACCGAGTCGCCGGCCACCGCTACGCGCGAGGCGTCCAGGCCGTACGAGGCGCCGGAGGTCTGGATCCACTGCGCGGTGGCGTAGTTCTGGTTGATCGCGACCGGGTAGCGGGCCTCTGGCGAGCGCGAGTAGTCCGGGAAGACGACGGCCGCGCCGGTGCCGACGGCGAGTTCGCGGACCAGGCGGTCGTGGGTGTGGGCGTTGCCGAAGACCCAGCCCGCGCCGTGGATGTAGAGGACGACGGGAAGCTGACCCTCGACACCAGCAGGCTTGACGACGCGGACCTTGAAGCCGTCGAGCTCCACCCACTGCTCGTCGACCTCGGGCTTGTCGATCTCGCCCGACTGCACCTCGTCGACGGCCTTGCGGCCCTCCTCGGGGGTGATCTCGAACAGGAACGGGCGCTGGGCGGTCGCGGCGGCGAACTCGGCGGCGGCGGGTTCGAGGACTGGGCGCTTCATGGCTGCTCCTTCGGGTCGGATGCCATAAAGCTAGTGCGCGATTAAATCGTGCACAACGTAATCACGACCTCACCGATGACGGGAATAGCTCCGCCGCCGAGCGAACCGACGCCACGACCGCATCGAAGCACGCCCCGAAGTCCTCGCCCGTGTCGAGCCAGCGCTCAAAGGCCTCCTGGAGGCAGACAGCGACGAGCCGGGCCAGGAGGCCGGGCTCCACAGCACCGCGCTCGGCCAGCGCGTCGGCCAGGGCCGCCGTCATCGCGGCGCTCTTGGTCCGTTCGCGCTCCTGCAGTTCCGGACTGGACGCGATCACCGCACGACGCTCGACCGTGCGGCCGACGCGTTCCACGAGCAGGACGCCGACCCGCCTGGCCGCATCGAGCGCGATGGCGGGCGGCGACGTCTCCTCCGAGGCGCGCACGGCCTCGGCGATCACGGGCGGCAGCTGTTCCGAGCCGGCGAAGAGCACCTCGCGCTTGTCCGGGAAGTAGCGGAAGTACGAGCGGCGCGTGATGCCCGCGCGCTCGGCGATCTGCGTGACGGTCACGTCGTCGTACCCGTGCTCGACGAACAGTTCGAGCGCCGCCCGCCTGAGACGATCTTCGGTTCCCGGATCCCACCTGGCCACGCCGTCATCCTACCCAGTGATGTCTCAGTGTGCCGTCACCCGTGCTACGTTGGTGATGACACACTGAGACGTCACTCGGAGGAAAGCCATGAGCATCTGGGTTCTGGGCGCTACGGGACGCGTCGGCCGCGCCGTCACCACCGCCCTGCTCGACCGCGGCGAGAACGTCGTGCTGGTCGGCAGGGAGAGCGCACGGCTAAGTGAACTGGCGGCGTCGACCGGCCTGCGGGTGGTGATCGCGGACGGCGCCGAGCGCATCGCGGCGGCGATCAGGGAGGAACGACCCGCCGTCGTCGTCAACACCATCGGTGGTTACGGCGAGTCCGCGACGACCATCGCGCGCGCCTGCCTGCCCGGCGGGCACTACCTCGACCAGGCCGCGGACCTGACCGCCGTCCCACGGTTGCTCGCGCTGCACGACGAGGCCGCGGCGGCGGGCAGCACTCTCGTCACGGGCGCCGGGTTCGGCGTCCTCGCAACGGAAGCCGTCGTCGCGAAGCTGTGCGAGGGCAGGCCGGTACCTGCTCAGGTGCGGGTCGACGCGGTGGCGGCGGTGGCCATCGAGGCCGGGTTGCTGGGCAGCGCCCTGGCCGCGTCGATCATCGACGTGCTCGTGACCGGCGGGCGCCGCTTCCGCAACGGCTCCCTGACGAAGTCGAGCATCGGCACGGGCGCGCGGACCCTCCACCTGCCCGACGGTGAGCAAGCCGCCGTCTCCGAGGCGCCGTCCGCCGAACTGCTGGCAGCTCAACGAGCAAGCGGTGCACCGGAGGTCATCGCCGCCACCGCGATGATGCCCGCCTCACCGGTCATGAGGGCCGTGTTGCCGCTGGCGGGACGGCTGCTCGCGCTGGAACCGTTGCGGCGCTTCGCCATCGGCCGGATGGCCGGGGTCGAGACCAAGGCCGCGCCGAGCCCTCGCACGCACTCCTGGGGGCACGCCGTGGTCACCTGGCCCGACGGCACGACCCGCGAGGGGTGGCTGAAAGCGGGTGAGGGCATGGACTTCACCGCGGGCGTGTCCGCGGAGGTCGCGGCACGGCTCGCGAGGGGCGAGGGCAAGCCCGGCGCCTACACGCCCGCGGCCGCCTTCGGCCCCGAACTCGCCACCGCCGCGGGTGGCGAGTTCCTGAGCTGACGAGGAGCCCGCTTGGGCAAAGCGAGTCCCAGCTGACGGGGAAGCCCGCAGCGGGAATGCGAGTCCCTCAGCCGACTCCCGGCCGACCTCAGCCGACCGTGAAGCCCGCCGTCGCCCCCGTGAACCCGCTGATCTTCCCGGTCCACCCGCTCTTCTCGTCACCGTGGTGCACGATCCGATAGGTGCCCGCCGGCGTGTCCGCCGGAATCTGCCAGGTGATCGTGGCGTTCGAGAACGCGATGCCGACCCGTTCCCACTTGTAGCGCGTGGACCAGTCACCGTCGTCGGCCACGCGCACCCAGGCGCCGTTCACCTGCCGCTGCACCTCCAGGAAGGTGTGGTTGCGGTGCAGGTTGTTCTTCGGGTGGCCGGTGACGAACACGGACGTGACGGTCTCGCCGCGCGCGTACGAAGCCTTCGGGGCGGTGAGCACGTCGCCGTACTTCTTGTCCGCGGGCTTGTCGTCGAGCACGACGCCGGTCTGCAGGTTGATCTCGGTGAACGGCGGCTTGCCCGGCGTCGGGCCGGCGGGCAGCGTGGTGCCGGCCTTCATCGACGCCGCCAGCTTGCCGAACTCCTGCTGGTAGGCGGGCGTGGTGTTCCGGCCGAACAACGTGGAGCCGCCCTCGTACTGCTGCGAGTCGTACTCCTCCGGCGTGGTGACGTACTGGCTGTAGTCGTTGGCGTAGCCCTGGATCAGCACGTTCTGCAGCGGCACACCGGCCTCGGCGGCCACCGCCTTGCGGATGCGCAGGCCCGCGGTGATCGTGACCTCACCGGGCACGGCGACGAGGTGCAGCTGTCCGATGCGGACGATCTGCAGCGGCACGACGTTCGGGGTGGCACCGATCAGACCCGTCGGCACCAGCGACGCCTTGGGGAACTGGCAGTCCCGCAGCCACTGCGGGACCTCCATCTGCAGCGGCTCGAACAGCTTCTTCCACGGCGACTGCATGCCCTCGGCGAAGCCGGGGATGGCCGGGCCGTCCTCGATGCTGCCCGCGATGGTCGACGCGCCGACGACGCCGGAGCAGGTGGTGCCGGGCTGGCCGGTGTCGGTGAAGCGGCCCTCGACCTGCACGGCCGACATGTCCACGAACCGCATGCGCGAGTCGACGCCGCCGGAGATGGTGCTCTGCGGGCCGTTGTAGATCTCCTGCGCCTTGCGGTTCTGGCGCTCGCCGATGATGCGGGCGTTCTCGAACTCGTTCTCGGTGGGGCCGGAACCGGGCTTCAGGTTGAGGTTCGGCGACATGTCGCCCGCGTTGGTGTTCGGGAACGCCGCCACGAAGCCCGCGGTGTTGTCCAGGTAACGGACGCCCTCGTCGTCGTGCTCCCACTGGTACGCCGCGTAGCCCTTGTTGTCGGGGCTGATCAGCGTGTTGGCGTTGGTGATCGACGTGTTGTGCGTCGCGAACCAGCTGATCGCGCCGACGTCGTTCCCGGACTGCCGGAACTTCAGCACTGTCATCTGCGGGTCGATACCGGCGGGGAAGGAACCCTTGTCCGGGTTGCGGTCGAACGCCACGCGCGACCGGTTGACCGACGCGTTCGTGAGCTCGCCGACGCCGAGGCTGATCGAGCCGGGCTTCACGTCCTCGTGCGCCTCGACGACCGACTCGGTGATGCCGTCGACCACGGCCGCGAGCGCCTGCGGCTGCAGGCCGAGGATCGACAGGTTGTAGGCGATGTTGTGCGACTGGCCGCCGGGACCGCTGTGCGTGTGCGTGGCGGACAGCAGCAGGTTGTCGCGCGTGTAGGTGGTGCCGTACTTGGCCTGGAGCTTCGCGAGCACGCCCTCCTGCACCGCGCGGAAGATCATCGCGAGGTCGGCGTTGACGTACGCGACGCGCTTGTTCGTGGTGCGGTCGACCACGACGTAGGCCCGCGACCGCAGCCGCTGGTGCAGGCCCGTCGTCTTCTGGTCGAACTTCGAGTAGCCCATCATGCCGTTCTCGGCGGCCGGGCCGGTGACGTCCGAGATGCCCCGGCCCACGAGGTACGGCTCGGGTTCCGCCCACGCGAACGGTCCGCTGACCAGCGCCGCACCGACGAGTGCGGCGACCACCGTCAAGACTTTCGTCCGCATGAACACCCCGCTAAGTGAATTGGATTCACATTTCAGGGTCGACGGTAGGTGATCCAGACCACTGAGAGCAAGTCACCGCGAGTGCGTTGGCGGTGACGACGAGCAAGATTCCAGCCCAGTGGTGGAGTTCCAGGGTCTCGCCCAGCAGCACGAGACCGGCCAGGGCGGCGAGCACCGGATGCGCGCTGCACGCCAGCCCGAACAGCCTCGCGGGCACCTTGCGCAGCACGATCACGTCGGCCGCGTAGGGCACCACGCTGCAGAAGATGCCGGCCGCCACCGCGTACAGCACGGCCATGCCGCTGAAGTGCCCCTGGACGATCAGGAACACCGCGACCGGCAGGTACAGCAGCGCCGACACGCTGGTCGCCGCCGCGGGCGCCTGCAGGCCGGGCAGCCGCTGTCCGACCAGGCGGTTGAGCAGGATGTACGCGGCCCAGCTCGCCGCGGCCAGCAGTCCGGCGCCGATGCCGATCCAGTCGCTGGACGGCCCCGGCAGCACCAGCACGTAGACGCCGGCGGCCGCGATCAGCACGAACAGGAAGTCGAGCCGGGTGCGGGACGCCGCCAGCGCGACGCACAGCGGCCCGAGGACCTCCAGCGTGACCGCGAGACCCAGCCCGATCCGGTCGACGGCGGTGTAGAGGCTGAGGTTCATGGTCGCGAACACCACGCCGAGCGCGATCGTCGGCCACCACTGCGCCCAGGTGAATCTTCGCGGGTTCGGGCGGGCGACGGGCAGCAACACTGCGGCGGCGACGAACTGGCGGACGGCCACCACCCCGGCCGGGCCGATCGTGGCGAACGCGTGCGCGCCCACCGCGGCGCCGAGCTGACTGCTGGCGGCGCTGGCGGTCATCGTGGCGAATCCACCGAGGCTCTTCATGCCGCCAGCCTGCGGTCCCGAGTGCGATACGGGAAATGCATCGGCCGTGCCGACGATACGTCTGACGTATAGATTCGACGGCATGGACCTGCGGCATCTGAAGGCCTTCGTCGCCGTGGTGGACGCCGGCACCTTCACCGACGCCGCCACCACCCTCGGCCTCACCCAGGCGTCCGTGTCCCGTTCGGTCGCCGCGCTCGAAGCCACCCTGGGCGTGCGGCTCCTGCAGCGCTCACCGCGGCACGTCTCGCTCACCACGACCGGCGCCCAGGTGCTCGAAGGCGCGCGGCGGGTGCTGGACGAGGTCGCGCACCTGCACCGGATCGCGTCCCAGTCGCTGACGGAGCTCCGCATCGGCTACGCCTGGGCGGCGCTCGGCAAGCACACCCGGCGCGTGCAGAAGGCCTGGGCCGCACAGCATCCCGGCTTGCCGCTGGTGTTCGCGCAGTCGAACTCGCTGACGGCCGGGCTCGCCGAGGGCACCGCCGACATCGCCGTCGTGCGCAAAGCCCTGGAGGACACGAGGTTCGAGACGGCGTTGCTGGGCACCGAACGCCGCTACGGTGTGGTCGCGACGGACAACCCGTTGGCGCGCAAGCGTTCGCTCAAGCTCGCCGACCTGGCCCGCTACTCGCTGGCCGTGGACGACCGCACCGGCACGACCACCCTGGACCTCTGGCAACCCGGCAAGGCGCCGGCCGTCGTCCGCAACACGAGCAGCGTCGACGAGTGGCTGACGCTGATCGCCGCCGGGCAGGCCGTCGGCATGACGTCGGAGGCGACGGCGAGCCTGAACCCGCGCCCCGGCGTCGCCTACCGGGCCGTGGTGGACGCGCCGCCGATCGCGGTGTGGCTCGCGTGGTGGAAGGACCAGCCACCGCAGCACCTCACCGACCTGATCACGCTGGCGTGCGACGCCTACCGCGCCTGAAGCGGTGTGAGAAATCGCTGCCACAACAGGGAGATGAGTGGAAGGTTCTCCTCTCTCGCCCGTCCAGGAGCTCACTTAGTGTGACTTCCCATGGACGGGCTGATGCAACCCCGGCCGCTCACCCTCGCGCACGTGCTGGAGCGGGCCGAGCGGCTGTACGCGCACAAGCAGGTCGTGACGGTCGGCGAGCGCGTCACGTACGCCGAGGTGGCCACGCGGACACGACGGCTCGCGACCGCGCTCGACTCGCTCGGTGTCCCGGCCAGCGCGCGGGTCGCCACGTTCGCCACCAACACGCGTCGGCACCTGGAGCTCTACCTCGCGGTGCCGATCACGAAGCGGGTGCTGCACTCCATCAACATCCGGCTGTCGGCGGAGCACCTCGAGTACATCGTCAACCACGCCGAGGACGACGTCGTGTTCGTCGACCGCGCGCTGCTGCCGAGGATCTGGCCCAGCGCCGACCGGATGCCGAAGGTCCGGCACTGGGTGGTCCTGCCCGACGACAGCGACGAGCCGATCCCCGCCGACCCCCGCGTCCTGCACTACGACGACCTGGTCACGGCCGCCGAACCGTTCGAGGGCTCGTTCGAGGACTCGTTCACGCTCGCCGACGAGAACCTGGCCTCCGGGCTCTGCTACACCTCCGGCACGACCGGGCCGCCGAAAGGCGTGCTGTACAGCCACCGCTCGACGATCCTGCACTGCCTGGGCACGCTCGCCGCCGGGTTCATCGGCCTGTGCGAGAGCGACGTCGTGATGCCGATCGTGCCCATGTTCCACGCCAACGCCTGGGGCCTGCCCTACGGCGCGATGATGACGGGCGCCTCGCTGGTGCTGCCCGGCCCGTCGTCGGACCCGACGCACCTGCTGACGCTGATGGAGACCGAACGCGTCACCGTCGCCGGGGCCGTGCCGACGGTGTGGACGAGCCTGGTTCCCCAGCTGGCGTTCCACGACCTGAGCGCCACGCGGTTCCTGCTCGGCGGTGGCTCGGTGATCGCCCCGGCGCTGTCCGAGACGTTCCGGGCCGCGCTCGGCGTCCCGATCACCCACTCCTGGGGCATGACGGAGATCAGTCCTGTCGGGACGATCGGCGGCACCCGCACCCAGCACTCCGGCACGACCGAGCCCGAACGGACCGCGGTGCGGGCGGCGCAGGGCCAGCCACTGCCACTCGTGAACCTGCGGATCGCCGACGTCGAGACGGGCCAGGAACTCCCCCGCGACGGCCGGGCGATCGGCGAGCTGCAGGTGGCGGGCCCCTGGGTGGCGGGCGGCTACTTCCAGGTGGACGCGGTGGAGAGCTTCACCGACGACGGCTGGCTGCGCACCGGCGACCTCGCCACGATCGACACCGACGGCTACATCCGGCTCGTCGACCGGATGAAGGACCTGATCAAGTCCGGCGGCGAGTGGATCTCCTCGGTCGAGCTGGAGAGCGCCCTCACCTCGCACCCCGACGTCGTCGAGGTCGCCGTGATCGCGCGCCCGGACCCGAAGTGGGGCGAACGGCCGGTGGCCTACGTCGTGCTGCGCGACGGCAGCGCCACCACCGGGGACGAGCTCTTGCGGCACATCACGCCCGCGGTCGCCAAGTGGTGGCTGCCCGACGAGGTCGTCTTCCGGACCGCCTTGCCCAAGACCGGCACGGGCAAGCTCTCCAAGAGCGCCCTGCGCGGCTCAACCCAGGTCGCGCAAGCGGAACAGCTGCAGGCCTAGCTGCAGCTCCAGGTCGTTCTCGGTGCGCCAGTCCGCACCGAGAACGTCACTGACCCGGTCCAGCCTCTTCAGCAACGTGTTGACGTGCACGTGCAACGCGCGTGCGGTCGCGGCGACGTTCGCGCGGTGGTCGTAGTAGGCGCTGAGGGTGCCGACGAGGTCGGTGCCGCGTCGCTGGTCGTAGTCGGCCAGCGGACCCACGGAGGTGTCGAGGAACCGGTCGAGCTCGCGCACCCGGTCGGCGTCGAAGATCATCGCGTACAGCGCGTACCGGCTCGTCGTGACGCCCCGGTCGGTGTGCCCGAGAGCCCGGATGACCGCGCCACAACGACTTGCCAGCGAGAACGCGCGCGTCCAGTCGTGGCCGGCGGCCCGCTCCCCCACCACGACGACGGAACCGCCGAGCGCACGCCGGAGCCGCCGGTGCACGTCCTCGACGGTGCGCTCGTCGTCGGTGCTGGGCACGATCATCGTGGCCCTGCCCAGGTGTTCGCCCGCCAGTCCGGCGCGGTCCTTCGCGATGTCGTGCAGGTGCCGCGCGAGCTCGGTCGAGGTCAGCGCGGGCGAGTCCGCGACCAGCACCAGGTTCAGCCGGTCGGCGTTGATGTGCCTGGCCTGCGCGCGTGACCGCTGCGACGGGCTGATGCCGGGGCTGCCGACCATCAGCTCGGTCAGCAGCTCGCCGCTGAGCCGTTCGCTGGCGTCGGCGACCGCGCGTTCCTTCAGGATCAGCAGCCCGAGGATGTGCGTGGCGCGTTCGAGGGTGCGCAGGTCCATCTCGTCCGAGACGTCCTGCTCCGGCAACGCCTTCCGGCTCCACGACAGCGCGCCGAGGTGGCTGTCGCCCGCCCGGATCGGGGCCACGCTGTGCGCGATCCCGTCGGCGTCGACCGACGTCGTGACCCGGCCGGAACGGGTTCCCGCCGCCCTGTCGAGCACGACGACGGTCCCGCCCAGCTGTCCGGCGAGGAGCTGGGCGACGTCGTCCGGCGTGCCTCCCTCCAGCACCACACCGGTGAGGGTCTCGTGGATCGCCTGCGCCCGTTCGACGACGGCGACGTGCTTCCGCAGCTCCTGCAACGCTTTGCGGCTCTCCTCGTAGAGCCGCGCGTTGTCGAGCGCCACCGCCGCGTGGTCGGCGAACGCGCTGAGCAACGCGATCTCGCCCGCGTGGAACGACCGTTCGGAGCGGTAGGCGGCGAACAGCGCGCCCACCACCTCGTCGCGGATCACCAGCGGCACACCGAGGAGCGCGACCAGGTCCTCCGTGACGACGAGGCGGTCGAAGCCGGCGTCGTGGTCGATGAGGGTCGAGGCGGCGTAGTTGGGCACCCACTGCGGGCGCCTGGTCGCGAGCACCTTGCCGCCGAGCCCGACCCCCGCCGGGATGGTCGCGCTCAGGAACGCCGCCGAGATCGTCCCCTCGGCCGCCTTGGCCGACAGCCTGCCGTCCGCGACCAGCGAGAGGTACGTGAAGTCCGTGCCCATCAGGTCGTGGGCGTGGCGCACGATCGACTGCAGCACGTCGTCCAGTTCGCCGAGGGCCGTCAGCGACTTGGCCGTGGCGTACAGCGACGCCAGTTCGCGCTGGCGGCGCACGAGCTCGTGCGACTCACTCGGGTCGATGCTCACCGGGCCATTCTCACCCATCGGCCGGTAGAGGAAAGGCCCACCGAACCAGCCTCAGCGGTGTGTGATCCGGACCTCAACCGGAGGGTGCCACCGCCCTAGCATTGGCCGCCATCACCTGCCGGTTCATCGACGAAGGCGGCATGTATGGCAACCCCTCTGGCCCAGCCCGAAGAGCAGTCCGCCCAGACCGACGCGACCCGCCGCCGCGGCTTCCGCAAGCTGCTGACCGTGGGGCTGATCGGCAGTTCGATCGAGTGGTACGACTTCTTCCTGTACGGCACCGCGGCCGCGCTGGTGTTCCCCAAGGTGTTCTTCCCGCAGTCCTCGGCGCTGACCGGCACGCTGCTCGCGTTCAGCACGTTCTGGGCGGGCTTCGTGGCGCGTCCGATCGGCGGGGTGCTCGCCGGGCACTTCGGGGACAAGTACGGCCGCAAGCCGGTTGTGGTCACGTGTCTCGCGCTGATGGGCGCCGCGACGTTCCTGATCGGCTGCCTGCCCAGCGCGTCGGCGGTGGGTGCGCTGGCTCCGATCCTGCTGGTGACGCTGAGGTTCCTGCAGGGACTGGCGGCGGGTGGTCAGTGGGGCGGGATCATGTTGCTGCTGACCGAGTCCGCGAGTCCCAAGCGGCGCGGGTTCGCCGGGACGTTCGGGCAGACCAGCGTTCCGGTGGCCGTGATCATCTCGAACCTGATCTTCGTGGCGGCCAGCGGGCTGATGCCGAACGACGCGTTCCTGAGCTGGGGCTGGCGGATCCCGTTCCTCGTCAGCGTCGTGATGTTCGCCGTGGTGCTGTACATCCAGTCCAAAGTGGAGGACACCCCGGAGTTCCGCCAGTTGCAGAAGGAGGTCTCCCGGCCCGAACGCGCGGTCGTGCGTGCCCCGCTCGCGCAGGTGATCCGGAGCCGGTGGGGCACGATCCTGCTCGCCTGCGGCATCCTGTCCGCCACCAACAGCCTCTTCTACGTGAGCATCGCCGGACTTCTCAACTACGGCACCACGTCGTTGAAGCTCGACCGCGACGGGCTGCTCGCCGTCGTGCTGCTCAGTTCCGTGGCGATGCTCGCTGCGCTGCCGTGGGCGGGGCACGTCTCCGACCGGATCGGGCGCCGGCCGTTGATCCTCGTCGGCGGACTGGGCGTGGCGCTGTGGGGCTTCCCGTACTTCGGGCTCGTCAACACCGCGTCACTGCCGCTGATCTTCGTCGCCGTCGTGGTCGGGTTCATCTTCCAGAGCCTCACGTACGGCCCGATCGCGAGCTTCCTCGGCGAGCTGTTCGCGCCCAACGTCCGGTACTCCGGCGCGTCGCTGTCCTACCAGCTCTCCGCGATCATCATCAGCGGTGGCACGCCGTTCCTCATGACGGCGCTCATCGCCGAGACCGGCAGCACGGTCCCCGTCGCCGCCTACATCACCCTGATGGGGCTGATCACGTTCGTCAGCGCGTGGTTCCTGCCCGAGACGAACCCGGCCGAGGTCCGCGAGGACCCGCAGGCCGTCCCCGGCACGCACCTCTACCGCTGAAAGGGGTCCGACGTGAAGACGCTCGCTGTCGCGGCGACCGGGGTGCTGCTGCTCGGCGCCGGCCCCGCCCTCGCCACTGCGCCGACGACCGTGCCGGAGTGCGCCTCGCTGAACCAGGTGCGGATCCCGGCCTCGGCGATCAGCCTGCCGACCACGGGTGGTCGCGTCACCGCGGCCGCCACGACGAGCAGTGTCGTGAGTGGACGGACGGTCGAGCACTGCCAGGTCGACGCCGACCTGTACCCGGTCGACCGGTCGGCGCCCGCCATCAAGATGCGGATCTCGTTGCCGCACGGCTGGAACCGCAAGGCGATGATGTTCGGCGGCGGTGGCTACAACGGCACGATCCCGGCGCTGACGGGGAACGTGCCGTTCTCGACCGCGCCGGCTCCCCTGGCGCGCGGGTACGCGGTGTTCGCCAGCGACTCCGGCCACCAGCAGGGACCGGTGGCCGTGCCGTCGCTCGACGGCTCGTTCGGCGTGAACGACGAGGCGGTGCGCAACTTCGCCGCGGGTGACGCGCTGAAGAAGACGCATGACGCGAGCCAGTTCCTGATCCGCCGTGCCTACGGGCGCAGCCCTGCCGGAACGTTCTTCGCCGGAGGATCGACCGGCGGGCGTGAGGCGCTGATCGTCGCGCAGCGGTGGCCGCAGGCGTTCGACGGCGTGATCTCGGGCTATCCGGCGTGGAACAACCTCGCCGAGGTCCTGTACCTGGGCCACCTGACGCAGGTCCTCTCCCGCCCCGGTACATTCCCCGGCCCGGCGAAGCAGACCTTGTTGTACGACAACGTGATCAGCGCGTGCGACGGGCTTGACGGCGTTTCGGACCGCGTCGTCTCGAACCTGGGCGCGTGCCACTTCGACCCCCGTGTCCTGCGCTGCCCCGATGGCGCGGACACGGGCCCCACCTGCCTCTCCGATGCCCAGATCGGTGCCGTGACGGCGATGTCGACGCCGTTCCGGTGGCCGTACCGCGTCGCGAGCGGCGAAACCCAGTACCCCGGCTTCCCGTTCCTGTCGGGTGCCGACATGCGGACGCCGTTCCTCGGGTTCGGCACGACCGCGCCCGCCAACCCGATGCCGGTCACCAGCGGGTACGGCATGCAGTACTGGGACCAGTGGGTGAAGCACTTCCTGACCCGCGACCCCGCCTTCAACTCCCTCGACCTGGATCCCCGCAGGCCCGGGAAGTGGCTCGACCGGATCAGCCGGTTGTCCACGATCCAGGACCGCAACAACGTCGACCTCCGGCCGTTCGCGCGCTCGGGCGGCAAGCTGATCCTGGTGCACGGCGCGGCGGACGAGCTCGTCTCGCACCTCTCGACCAACGACTACTACGAACGCGTGCGCGACCTCCTCGGCCCCGAGAAGACACGGGAGTTCCTGCGCTACTACGTGGTGCCGGGCGCGAACCACGCCAACTTCGGCACCCCGGCGTTCGCCGCCGGATGGGACTCGCTCACGGCACTCGAACAGTGGGTCGCGAGTGGACGGTCGCCGCGCAACCCCGTGGTGACCGACATCGCGCACGACCGCACCCGTCCGTTGTGCGAGTACCCCGCCTGGCCCCGGTACCGCGCGGGCGATCCGGACAGCGCGGCGAGCTTCACCTGCGTCACCGGCTGAGGAACTCGTGCACCACCGCGATCAACGCCCTGGTCGCGGCGCTCGGAGCGCGGTCGGCCGGTCGGGCCAGCCCGACCGGCCAGCGCAGGTCCGCGCCGGTCACCTGGAGCACGGCGACGTCCCTCGTGTCGCGCAGGACGTAGCCCGGCAGCAACGCGATGCCGAGGCCGTGGCGCACGTAGTCGACGCCGGTGAACAGGTCCGACATCTCCAGGGTCACGTGACGGGGAACCGCGCCGGCCGCGAACGCGCGGTCCACCACGGCGCGGTTGCCGTAGCCCAGCGGTGAGTCGATGAAGTCCAGGCCGGCGAGCTCCGCGATGGACACCTCGGTCCTCGCCGCCAGCGGGTGGTCGTGCGGCACGACCAGGTGCATGACCGAGTGGGTGAGCTCGTCGAGCACGATCCCGGCCGGCACCTCCCCCGGCAGCGACACGAAGGACACGTCAAGCCTGCGGTCCAGCAGCAGCTCGACGAGCCCGATGGAGCCCGTGGTGGCCGCGTTGGTGCGCACCAGCACGCCGGGGTGACGGCGGTGGAACTCGCCGAGCAGCGCCGGCAGGTCGATGAGGGTCATCGCGTTCAGCGTGCCGAGCCGGACCGTCCCCGTCAGGCCTCCCCTCACCTGTGCCACGGCGTCCTTCGCCTCGGTCACGGCGTCCAGGACGGCCTGGGCCTTGGGCAGCAGCGCCTCGCCCGCGTCGGTGAGCAGGACGCGCTGGGAGTTGCGGTCGAGCAGGGTGGCGCCGAGCTCGCGTTCGAGGGTCTTGATCGCGGCGGACACGGCGGACTGGACGACGTGCACACGTGCGGCGGCACGCGTGAAGCTGCCCTCCTCCGCGACCGCTACGAAGTACTCCAGCTGACGAACATCCACACCAGCGAGTATCTCAGAAAGTGATGATCCTCAGCTTCAACTTTCGTTGGACGTGATACATCCAGGCGCGCAGGGTGGAGTCATGTCCGTGCTCCTCGAATCACCGGTCGCAGAATCCCGCACGAGCAAGCACCACGGCCGGGGCTTCTGGGCCGTGGCCGCGACCTTCCTCGTCGCGATGGCCTACTCGACCGTGCCCGCCCCGCTCTTCCCGCTCTACGTCGCCCGCGAGGGCCTGTCGACGTTCGCGATCACCGTCGTGTTCGCGGCCTTCGCCGTCGGCGTGGTCGTCAGCCTGGTGCTGGCGGGCCACGTCTCGGACTGGATCGGCCGCAAGACCGTGCTCATCCCCGCGCTGGGGCTGGAGATCGTCTCCGCACTGCTCTTCCTGACCAGCACGTCGCTGCCGGTCCTGGTCGTCGCCCGCGTGGTCAACGGCCTGGGCGTCGGCATGATCGCCGCGACCGCCACCGCCTACCTCTTCGACCTGCACGCGCGGCACCGGCCGGGAGCGTCCCCGCGCCGGTTCGAGATCGTGTCGACCGCCGCGAACATCGGCGGGCTCGGCGTCGGCGCGCTGGTCTCCGGTGTGCTCGCGCAGTACGCGCCGTCTCCGCTGAGCACCCCGTACGTCGTGCTGGCGGTGCTGCTCGCGGTGAGCATCGCCGCGGTCGCGCTGACGCCGGAGACAGTGGTGCGCTCGCGGGTCCCGTACCGCCCGCAGCGGATCAGCACGGACCACGGCGACCGCGCGGGCTACCTCGCCGCGGCCACCGGGGCGTTCACCGCGTTCGCGGTGTTCGGCGTGTTCACGTCCGTCTCACCCGGTTTCGTGGCGGGCGAGCTGCACCACCCGTCACGCCTGCTGGCCGGGCTCGTGGTGTTCCTCGTGTTCGGCGGGGCGGCGCTCGCCCAGACCGTGACAGGTGAGCTGACGCCGGGTGTCCGCCGCGCGATCGGCCTGGGTGGTCAGGCGATCGGCGTGCTGCTGGTCGTCGCCGGGATGCACACGACGAGCTTCCCGGTGTTCCTGGTCGGCGGCGCGATCGCCGGTGTCGGCGCGGGCGTGCAGTTCAAGGCGTCGATCGGGGCGGTCGCGGCGATGGCGGCGCCGGAGAAGCGCGGTGAGGCGTTGGCGACGTTGTTCTTCATCGCCTACCTCGGGTTGAGCGTGCCGTCGCTGTCGATCGGCCTCGCGACCCGGTACCTGACCCCGGCGGCGGTGATGACGTGGTTCGCCGCGATCCTGCTCGTGCTGCTGGGCGGCGTGGCCGCGCTCAGTCGACGTGCACGTGGAACGGATGCCGGACGTCCTTCTCGCAGGTGAGGACGTTCAGGTTCCCGTCGCGCCCGAACGCCCACTCGACGTGCTCACCGGACGGCTCGCGCGTGCCCAGCGACAGCGTCTGCCGCTGTTCCGCACCGCACTCCGGGCACGTGAACGTGGCCGGGCCGGTCTGCCACCAGCACGTCCAGCCGCCGATCTTCGTGCCGGCCGACGTCTCCGGCCACTCCTCGTCCTCAAGTTCCTCCGGCCGGTCGTACGGGTGCGCATACTCGGTGAACCTGATCGGCTCCAGCACGTTGACCGTGGGCACGTAGATCTCCTCCTGCACGGAGGGTTCCGGCTCCTCCTCGACCAGTTCGACCACGGTCGAGGAGTCGCGCCACACCAGCCGCACGTCAGGGCCACCGACCCCGATGTGGTGCACCGTGCACAGGAAGACCTGCAGCAGGTCCGTGCCCTCGGGGAACGGCAGTTCGGGGAAGTCGCGCCGGTAGAGCTGCAAGGCACCGACGAACGGCAGCCTCACGCCCTCCGACTTGACGTTGATGTCGTAGTGGCCGTCGCCCTCGCACCACGGCCACGGCTCGTCGATCGGCCACAGCACCGGCCCGCCGATGTGGCTGTCGGCGTCCGTCGGTTCGCCGGCGGCCGGGTTGAGCAGCACCGCCGGCCGCGCGAAGTTCTCCCTGATCGACACGGGCCGGAAGACTAGTCCCTGTCCCGCAAGTCTCGTCGGGCGAGAGCGGCGGCCGAGGGACCCGGAGGCGCCACCGCCGCAACGTCCGAATACGCCCGGTATGAGGCCGCCGCGGCGGCGGCGCCTCCGGGTCTCTCGCCCGCGTCTCTCACCAAACGAACTTGCAGGACAGGGCCTGGTCGGGTAACGAGATCCGGGTCCACGCCGACCTCGGGGGCATGAGGTTCTCGATCACACCTGTGCTGCTCGCCGTACTCGCGGCGGGCTGCGCCCCGAGCGTCACCGGGACACCCTCCACCGGCGAGTCCACTCCGGACCGCACGACCCAGGAGCAGACGACGCGCCAGGAGACCACGTCCGCGCCCACGACCACGACGGCGAGCAGGACCACCGCGCTGAACGGGGTGTCTCCCGACCAGTACGAGGGCATGCCGTCGCAGTACTGCGAGACGCCGTTCACCGGGGCGCTCGGCAAGCCGATGCTGGCCGTCGTGGTGGAGACCCCGGCGGGGAGGCTGAACTGCGACCAGGCCGGCGCCGTGCTGTTCGACTACTACGCCCAGCGCTCCGACCCGAAGACGGGCCTGCCGGCGATCGAGATCGGGCCGATGTCGTGCAACCAGGTCCCCGAGGGGATCATGCCGCAGGTCGTGTGCGCGGACGAGGACAACGTCATCTACTCGATGTGGCCCCAGACGTGACAACGGGGTGGGCGACCCGCGGTCGCCCACCCCGTTCGTGCTGAAGATCAGTCCGTGCCGAACTCCATGGCCGCCGCGTCGAGCAGCTCGTCGGCCGCCGAGACCTCACCGCGCGAGGCGATGGCCTCCGCGCCGCCGTCCGGCACCTCGCCGATCAGCTGGGTCGGTTCCGGCAGCGCCGAGATGAGCGCCGACTGGCGGTTGCCGACCATGCCGAGGCCCGCGAAGAGCTCCAGCTTGGCGCGCGAGTCCGCGATGTCGAGGTTGCGCATGGTCAGCTGGCCGATGCGGTCGACAGGGCCGAATGCCGAGTCCTCGGTGCGCTCCATCGACAGCTTGTCCGGGTGGTAGCTGAACGCCGGGCCGGACGTGTCGAGGATCGAGTAGTCGTCGCCCCTGCGCAGCCGCAGCGTGACCTCGCCGGTGACGGCGGCGCCGACCCAGCGCTGCAGCGACTCGCGCAGCATCAGGGACTGCGGGTCGAGCCAGCGGCCCTCGTACAGCAGGCGGCCGAGCTTGCGGCCCTCGTTGTGGTACGCCGCGACGGTGTCCTCGTTGTGGATCGCGTTCACGAGGCGGTCGTAGGCGATGTAGAGCAGCGCCATGCCGGGCGCCTCGTAGATGCCGCGGCTCTTGGCCTCGATGATGCGGTTCTCGATCTGGTCGGACATGCCCAGACCGTGGCGGCCACCGATGGCGTTGGCCTCCAGCACCAGGTCGACGGCGTCGTGGAACTCCTTGCCGTTGATGGTGACCGGGCGGCCCTGGTCGAAGCCGATAGTGACGTCCTCGGTCGCGATCTCGACCGACGGGTCCCAGAACTTGACGCCCATGATCGGCTCGACGATCTCGATGCCCTCGTTGAGCAGTTCGAGCGACTTGGCCTCGTGCGTCGCGCCCCAGATGTTCGCGTCGGTCGAGTACGCCTTCTCGACGCTCGACCGGTAGGGCAGGTCACGCTCGAGCAGCCACTCGGACATCTCCTTGCGGCCGCCGAGCTCCGTCACGAACGCGGCGTCGAGCCACGGCTTGTAGATCCGCAGCGACGGGTTAGCGAGCAGACCGTAGCGGTAGAACCGCTCGATGTCGTTGCCCTTGTAGGTGGAGCCGTCGCCCCAGATCTGCACGTCGTCGTCGAGCATGGCGCGCACGAGCATGGTGCCCGTGACGGCCCGCCCGAGCGGCGTCGTGTTGAAGTAGGCACGACCGCCGGAGCGGATGTGGAACGCGCCGCACGCCAGCGCCGCGAGGCCTTCCTCGACGAGCGCGGCACGGCAGTCCACGAGTCGCGCGATCTCGGCACCGTAGGTACCTGCGCGGCCGGGGACGGTCTCGATCTCGGGCTCGTCGTACTGGCCGATGTCCGCGGTGTACGTGCAGGGCACAGCGCCCTTCTCACGCATCCACGCGACCGCGACGGAGGTGTCGAGACCACCGGAGAAGGCGATGCCGACGCGTTCGCCGGCCGGAAGTGAAGTGAGCACCTTGGACACATTGAGAATTATGCACGACAATGTATGAGCATGCACGTCCGGGTTGCTGTTACCTACGCCTCAACCGCGTTTTCCCAGGTCGGCTACGCGAGATCCAGCTCGTCGGCCTTCGCCCGCATCCGCTGAATACTGCCCTCGTGCTCGTCAGCGCGCATCGCCGTGATGGCCGCGTACAGGTGCGCGCCGACGTACGGCTCCTCTTCCTTGCGTGCGTTGACCTCGCCGAGCGTGGCGTTGTACATGGCGTGCGACATCGCGGCGAGCAGCGCGCGCATCTGTGCCGCGACACCCCTCGGGGCGGACGCGTCGATGATCGGGGTGACCCGTTCCCACACCTCGTCCGGCGGGCCGGGCGGGTAGATCTGGTTGAGCCCGAGCAGGCCGTTCTCCAGCGCGCCCATGACGAGCCAGACCTCACCCTCGTCGTCGGGCAGCATCCGTTCGACGGCCTCGGCGTCCCGCTGGTGGTACGCGATGGCGAGCCTCAGGCCGAGGGCCTGGCTGCGGTTCTTGCTGGCGGGCTCTTCGAACCACCACTGCTGTTGCGCGGTCCTGGGGAACATCTCCGCAGTGTGCGGCAATGATCTCGATTTCGCCCGAGGGTTTAGGCAAGCCTAACCAAAGGTGTAGTTTGCGGGCATGACGCGCTACTCCGCCTTCGAGAGGTTCACCCTCAAGGCAGCCACCAAGGCCGCCGAGATGATGATGGCCCCCGCGAACCGCCGCGAGGTCTTCGAGCAGTTCGTCATGACCGTCTCCGCGGTCACCGAACTGGGCGACCACATGCGCCGGATCACCTTCCACGCGCCGGAGTTCACCTCGTACGCGGTCACGGGCCCCGACGAGTACTTCGGCCTGATGGTCGCGACCGGCCGCGACCTCGTCATGCCGTCCGACGACCGCATCAACGTCCGCACGGCGCTGCGCGACATGCCCGAGGACACGAGGCCGGACCTGCGCTGGTACACCGTCCGCGCGCACCGCCCCGACGTGGCCGAGATCGACGTCGACTTCGTGGTGCACGGCGACGCGGGCCCCGGCACCCGCTGGGCACGCCGCGCCGTCGCGGGCGACCAGGCGGGCTTCCGCGCCGGCGGCTAGGCCTACCGCCCGCCCGCCGAGGGCTCGGTGCTGCTCGCGGCCGACGAGACCGCACTGCCCGCACTCGCCGCGATCCTTGAGGTGGAGACGCGGCCGCTGCACGTGTTCGTCGAGGTGCCGGACGAGTCCTACAAGCTCGACCTCGACGTGGAGTGGGTGTACCGGGGCGACGCCGAGCCCGGATCCGCGGTGCTGAAGGCGATCCAGGAGCAGGCGCCGTCCACTGTGGACTACGCGTGGGCGTGTGGGGAGTCTGGGCTCGCGAGCGGGGTGCGGCGGCACCTGACCAAGGACCGCGGGGTGGACCGCAAGGCGATCATGTTCAGCGGGTACTGGAAGGTCGGCTCTGCGCGCGGGTGACGGGCTTCAGCGGAGCCCTTCGAACGCCGTGCGGTACCACTCGCTCCACTCCGCAGGGCGGCCGTCCGGCCCCACCTTGACGATCACCCGGTAGCCCGAAGCGTGGTGCCCGCACCGAAATCCGTAGCGGGCACTGGTGGAACCGATGCGCTCGGCGGTGATCTCGACCGGGAGCACGCCGGGCACGGTGACGACCGCGCCGAACTCGACGTGCAACTCCTTGACCACGAAGGTCAGATCGCTGGTCCGGTCGAGCCCCATCGACGCGTGCAACGCGGCCTGCGCGCGTTCCAGGTGCAGGACGAACCGCGAGGGCTGAAGGAGCCCGTTCTGATCCGCCTCGTCGAGGAAGACCGGGCTCTCCCAGTGAAAGCTCACCACAGCTCCTCGGCGCGGGGGCACGTCGAACGATGCCAAACGGTGCCAGGTGAACTCCGGTGGATCAACCCGTTGCGACGGGGTTGTTAAATTCCCGGTACGGCAAAGATTTGGCGAAGTCACTAGACGTGAACGCCGTTCATGTACCACCTTCTGCCTCGCAAGGCCTTCCGCTCCCCTGCTCACCGGAGGCTGACGTTGAGGAAGAAACTCCTGTCCGCGCTCGCCGGCGCCCTGCTGATCACCGTGCTCGTCCCGGGTGTCGCGCTCGCCGACCCGCCCAGGGCCATCCCCGCGAACTATGAGGAGGCCGACGGCAAGTGGCAGCCGGCGTTCGACTACGACGGCGACGGCTGCTACCCCACCCCGGCGATCTCGCCGACCGGTGACATCGCGCCGGGCCTGAAGAACTCGGGCGCGCTGAACGGCAACTGCCACGACAGGTCGGACCTGGACAACACCAACTCCTACAGCCGCTCCAAGTGCAACAACGGCTGGTGCGCCTACCTGTACGACCTGTACTTCGAGAAGGACCAGGCCGTTCCGCTGATCGACTGCTGCGGCCACCGCCACGACATCGAGCACGTGATCGTCTGGGTGCAGAACGACGTCGCCCAGTTCGTCTCGACGTCGGAGCACGGCAAGTACAAGACCCACCCGCGTGCGAACGTGCAGTGGGAAGGCACCCACCCGAAGATCATCTACCACAAGGACGGCGCCAGCACGCACTGCTTCCGGCTGGCCGGCAACGGCGAGCAGGCCGAGAACCACTACGGGGTCTACCAGTACCCCGACCTGGTCAGCTGGGACCGCTTCCCGGCCGGCGTGCGCGACAAGCTCGTGAACGCGAACTTCGGCAGCGCGTCCCTGGCGATCAAGGACGGCGCGTTCAACCACAACCTGAACATCGCGAAGCCCGCCGGGATCCCGTTCGACCCGAACGCCTGATCACTTCGCCACTCGGTCGAGCCACTCGGCCAGGAGGACCCGTTCCGCGTGCGACAGCATCCGGGGCGGGTCCTCTTCCAGTGCGGCCTTCAGAGCGATCGCGCGGCTCGGGATGTCCGTCGACTCGTCCGGTGAGGCGTCCTTCGTGATCGCCCTGATCACGTTCTCGCGCGTGAACGTGATCAGCCCCAGGTCGCGGTCCTCCTCCGGCGTCGCGATCAGCGCCAGCACCACGCCCAGGCCCGTCGCGTGCACGAACTGCGCCGCCTGCTCCACCGGGACCGTCAGGCGACCCGCCGACGCGATGCGGCCGACGATCTCGCGGAGCATCGCGTCCGCCTCCAGCCGCGCTTCACGCTTGCGCGGCTCGCCGTACATCAGCAGGTAGAACGCGGGCCGCGCCAGGCCGAAGCCGATGTGCAGGTCCCAGCCCCGGCGGAGGTCGTCCACCGGGTCGCCGGTGGCCCCCATCTCCTGCTTGGACGCGAGGTAGCCCGCGAAGCCGTGCGCCGCCACGGCGTCGAGCAGCCCGTCCTTGTCGCCGAACAACCGGTACAGCGTCGGCGCCTGCACCCCCGCGGCCGTCGCGACCGCGCGCGTGGAGACCGCTTCCTTGCCGCCCTCGACGAGCAGGTCGGCCGCAGCCTTCACCAGACGCTCTCTCGTGTCCATGTAACAACGATAACACGCGAGCAGTAGCGCTGATTCGATATCAGTGCTAACTTGATTGAGGTAACGACGGAAACAGCAGCTAGGAGCTTCGACATGACTCGCGTTGCGATCGTCACCGGCGGATCGAGGGGCATCGGACGGGCGGCGGCCGAACGTCTCGCCGCCGACGGCCTGGCCGTCGTCATCGTGTACGCCGGCAACAAGACAGCGGCCGACGAGGCCGTCGAGAAGATCAGGTCGGACGGTGGCCAGGCGGTCGCGGCCCAGGCCGACGTCGGCGACGAGGAAGCCGTTGCCGCCGCGTTCGCGCTGGCCGCGGAGACGTTCGGCGGCGTGGACGTCGTCGTGAACTCCGCCGGCATCATGCCGCTCGGCACCGTCGCGGACATGGACCTCGACACGTTCGACAAGATCATGCGCACCAACGCCCGCGGCACGTTCGTCGTGAACCAGCAGGCCGCGCGGACCCTGCGCGACGGCGGCGCGATCGTCAACGTCTCGTCGTCCGTGGTGGGCCTGCGCTTCCCCCAGTACGGCGCCTACGCGATGTCGAAGGGCGGCGTCGAGGCGCTGACGCTGATCCTGGCCCGCGAGCTGCGCGGCCGCGACATCACCGTGAACACCGTCGCCCCCGGCCCCACGGCCACCGAGCTGTTCCTCGACGGCAAGGACCAGGCGACGATCGACACCCTCGCGAAGCAGCCGCCCCTGGAACGCCTCGGGCAGGGCACCGACATCGCCGAGGTCGTCTCCTTCCTGGCCGGCCCCGCGCGCTGGGTCAACGGCCAGACCATTCGTGCGAACGGAGGCATCATCTGATGGGCAAGGTCATCGTCGTCACGGGCGCATCGAGCGGCTTCGGCGCACTCGCCGTCCGCAGGCTGGCCCTCGCCGGCCACACGGTCTACGCGGGAATGCGGGAAACGTTGGGCCGCAACGCTTCCGCCGTCTCGGAGCTGCAGAAGTTCGGTGCCGAGAACAAGGCCGACGTGCACGCCGTCGAACTGGACGTGCAGTCGCAGGACTCCGCCGACGCCGCGATCGAGTCGATCATCTCCGACCAGGGACGGCTGGACGTGGTCGTGCACAACGCGGGCCACATGGTCACCGGCCCGGCCGAGGCGTTCACGCCGGAGCAGTACGCGGCCCTCTACGACGTCAACGTCCTGGGCACCCAGCGCGTGAACCGCGCCGCCCTCCCGCACCTGCGCGGGCAGCGTTCCGGCCACGTCGTGTGGGTGGGCTCCAGCTCGACGCGCGGCGGCACTCCCCCGTACCTCGCGCCGTACTTCGCGGCCAAGGCGGCGATGGACGCCGTGGCGGTCTCCTACCGCGCCGAGCTGCTGCGGTTCGGCATCGACACCACGATCGTCGTGCCGGGCGCGTTCACCCACGGCACCAACCACTTCGCGCACAGCGGCACCCCCGCCGACACCGCGCGGGCGGCGGAGTACGAGGAGCTCTACCCCGGTCTGATGGACCAGGTGGGCGAGCGGCTGGCCGAGCTGGAGCCGTCGTGGGCGGACGTCGGTGCGGTGGCGGACGCGATCGTGGACGTGGTGGGTGCCGCGCAGCCTCCGTTCCGCGTGCACGTCGACCCGTCGTCCGATGGCGCCGAGGTTGTGAACGCAGTAGCGGACCGGGTGCGCGGGGAGTTCCTGCGGCGGGTGGAGCTGGCCGACCTGATCTAGCGGTGGCGCAGGAGCGCGGACACGGTGAGGAACCGGTAGCCGCGCTCCTTGAGACCGGTGATGATCGGCTTGAGAGCCTGGCGAGTCTGGTCGCGGCTCGCGTACATGGGGTGCAGCAGGATGATCGAGCCCGGCCTGGTCTCCGCGAGCGTCCGCCGGGCGATCTCCTGCGCGGTG
This sequence comes from Lentzea sp. NPDC058436, assembly GCF_042721515.1. Lineage (NCBI taxonomy): Bacteria > Bacillati > Actinomycetota > Actinomycetes > Pseudonocardiales > Pseudonocardiaceae > Lentzea > Lentzea sp. NPDC058436. The sequence continues at coordinate 410,886 of NZ_JBHXLF010000002.1, read as the reverse complement.
GGCGTGCCCGCGGAATCCGGTTCCACGTCCCACATGACCGTCGTGCGGTGGTGCTGCTTCAGGTAGTGCGGCAGGGCGAAGAGCTTCTTGCCGTGGGGCGGCCGGAAGTGGATGTCGCCGGTGTAGCCCGTCCTGCGGATCCGGTCGTCGGTGTCCTCGATCTCCTTCGCCACCGTGCCGGGCAGGACGCCGATCATGCGGGGGTGGTGGAACGTGTGGTTGCCGATCTCGTGGCCGGCCTCGGCGATCTGCCTGCCCAGGTCTGGGTGCTTGTCGAGGTCGCGGCCCATGAGGAAGAACGTGGCCGGAACCTGCTCGGCTCTCAGGAGGTCCAGGACGATCTGCGTGCCGGCGGGGTCGGGGCCGTCGTCGAAGGTCAGGGCCACCAGCCTGTCGCCGGTCTCGCCGCGGGCGACCAGGTCACCGAAGAACTGGAACGTGCGGGCGCTGCTGACGTTCCACAGGGAGACCGCGGCGATCAAGACCACGACTAGACCCACGGCGGCGATGATCGTCGGTTTGCGGCGCAACCACTTCATGCGCCCACCACGACAGTCGATTCCCCGGTGCTCAGCACCCCGTCGTCCAGCGGCACGCAGCGGACGCCGCCCTTGCCCCGCAACCCCTTGAACGCCCCCGGCCCGATCACCTGGTCCATCCACGCGCAGGGGTGCGCCGGCCGGTGGACCTCGAACCGCACCGGCCCGTCCCCGCTGTCCAGGCTGAACACGGTCCCCCGCGCCAGCGAGTCCACGTCGAACCCGCGCACCACGACGTTGCGACGCGCCAGCAACGGATCCACGGCCCACGGCTCCACCGACTCGGCCGAGATGAAGGTGATCGCCGCGTTGCGGTGCGCGGGGTGGTTGAAGTAGCGGTCGCCGACCACGCCCAGCCCCGCGCGGATCTCGACGCGATCGCGCGACACGGGCCCTGGATCGGGACGAGGGCCGTCCGACGGACGGCCCTCGAAGGCGTGCACGGGTGAGACGTGCAGCGCGACGATCTCGATCAACGCTCGCCGAGCTGCCACTCCGGCCGCACGTAGTGGCACGTGTAGCCGTTGGGGTAGCGCTCCAGGTAGTCCTGGTGCTCGGGCTCTGCCAGCCAGAAGTCCGACTCCTGCGTGACCTCGGTGACGACCTTGCCCGGCCACTTGCCCGAGGCGTCGACCTCGGCGATGGTCTCCTCCGCGACCTTCTTCTGCGCGTCGTCGGTGTAGAAGATCGCCGAACGGTAGCTCGCGCCGATGTCGTTGCCCTGGCGGTTGCGGGTCGACGGGTCGTGGATCTGGAAGAAGAACCCGAGGATCTGCCGGTAGCTGAGCTGCTCCGGGTCGAACGTGATCTCGATGGCCTCGGCGTGGTTGCCGTGGCGGCGGTACGTGGCGTTCGGCGTGCTGGGGTCGCCGGTGTACCCGACGCGGGTGGCGACGACGCCGGGGTGGCGGCGGAACAGGTCCTGCATGCCCCAGAAACAGCCGCCTGCGAGAACTGCCTTCTCCGTCACTGTGACGCTCCTCTTCTCGGTGTTCACTCAGGAGAACGCTCGGTCTCGCCCGATTCATCCCCGTCAGGTTGTGACGTAACCATTACGGACCTGGCTTCGATGACTTCGCCCAGGTAGCGGACGACGACGGCCACGGCTGCGGCGACCGGGACGGAGAAGAACGCGCCCGCGATGCCGTAGAGCGACGTGCCGGCGGTGACGACGAGCAGGACGACGGCCGCGTGCAGGCGCAGGCTGCGGGACTGCAGGATGGGCTGCAGCACGTTGCCCTCGACCTGCTGCACGACGATGACGATCGCGAGCATGATGATCGCGGTGGTCAGGCCGTTGCTCACCAGGGCGACGAGCACAGCCAGCGCGCCGGCGATGAACGCGCCGATGATCGGGATGAAGCCGCCGAGGAACGTCAGCGCGGCCAGCGGGATCGCCAGCGGCACGCCCAGGATGACCAGGCCGAGGCCGATGAACACGGCGTCGATCAGCGACACGATCGCCTGGCTGCGGATGAAGCTGCCGAGCGTGACCCAGACCCGCTCCAGCACCGTCGTGAGGTGGCCGCCGGCCCGTTCACCGACGACGCCGCGCAGCCACGGCGTGAACCGCGAGCCGTCCTTCACGAAGAAGAACGCCAGCAGCAGCGCCACCAGCCCCGTCACGAGGCCGGACGTCACCGCGCCCGCCCCGGTCAGCAGCCCGCCCGCGATCGACCCGATGCTCGACTTGAGCTGGTCGACGCCCTGCGAGATGAGCCGGTCGAGGTCGCTGCCGCGCAGGTTGAACGGCGGCCCGGACGCCCAGTCCTGGAGCTGCTGGATCGCCTTCTGCGCGCTCTGCGCGATCTCCGGCACACCGGACGCGATCGACGACGAGATCGCCGCGATCACCCCGCCCAGCACACCGAGCCCGACGATCAGCACGATCGTCGCCGACAGGGCCGAGTTGAGGCCCTTCGACATCATCCAGCGCGCCGGCGGCCACAGCACCGTCGTGATCAGCAACCCCAGCAGCACCGGCATCACGACCACCCACAGGGTGCCGATCAGCCAGAACACCATCCAGAAGCCGAGCGCGGCCAGCGCCGTCCGCAGACTCCACCGCGCGAGCCAGCTCACGCCGTGCCCGATGGCCTCACCCTTGTCCGCCCACCTGCGATCCCGTTCCACGCCCACAGTCTGTCGTGATCTAGCCCGTTCGGGTGGCGGGACGCGCCGAATTCACCCGCGGCCCCAGAACGCGTCCTCCTCCGCCGGGTCGGCCGTGAACAGCCACACCTCGGCGACCTTGCCGTCGACGACGCGCATCAGGTCGACGCCGACGCCGTCCATCTCGGCTCCGGGCCGCGTGGCCGTCCAGTGCACCGAGCCCGCCACCAGGTCTCCGTTCACCCCCAGCGGAGCGTTGCGCCTCAACGAGAAGGTGCCCTCGGACACGGCCATCATCCCGCCGATCATGGCCCCGACGGCGTCGCTGCCGCGGTGCAGGCCCGAGAACTGGTTGTCGCCGGGCTGGTGCCACACGACGTCGTCGGCGAACTGGGCGGCGACGGTGGCGAGGTCGCCGGACTCCAGGGCCTCGAAGTAGGCGGTGACGACGGCGAGCGGGGTGGTCATAAGTCTCTCCTTTTCCTTGCGGTTGACCTATGCTCACGAAAAGTAACCAATTACCTCAACGTAACCATTGGACGGATGTGCGCCATGTCACAGACCATGCCGGACTGGAGCGTGCTCGCGGCCACCTGCCCGTCGCGCACGAGCCTGGCGCGCATCGCCAACAAGTGGACGGCGATGGCGGTCTCGGTGCTGGGCAACGGCCGCGCGCGGTTCGGTGACCTGAAGGCGCAGCTCGACGGCATCAGCGGCAAGGTGCTGACGGAGACGTTGCGAGACCTCGAACGCGACGGGCTCGTCACGCGGCACGTGTTCGCGGAGGTGCCGCCGCGGGTCGAGTACGAGCTGACGGAGCTCGGGCTCACGCTGCACGAGCCGTTGCTCGCGTTGTGCCGGTGGGCGGAGGAGCACATCTCGGAGGTGCTGATCAACCGCGAAACCTACGACGCCCGTTAGCGCAGGCTCGCGGCGCACTCCACGACGGTGTCGCGGGCGGGGCGCGGGGCCCAGCCGAGCATCGACGACGCCTTGGCGTGCGAGTAGGTGTAGTCGCGGCCGAGCATGGGCACGAGCGGCCGCATGTCCTTGGCCACCAACGAGGCCGCGCGCACCACGAAGTCCGGCAGCTCGCGGGACGCCACCGAGAGGGACCGCGCCACGTCGGCCATCCACATGAACTCGCTGACGGCGATGAACCTCTCCCCCGCCGCGGAAGGCGCCGTCATGGCCCTGATGTGCAGGTCGGCGACGTCGCGGACGTCGACGATGTTGAGACCGATGCGCGGCACGCCCGGCATGCCGCCGAGGATCCGCTCGATCACCCGCACCGAACCCATGTTGTCGCGCGTCTGGATCGGGCCGAAGACGGCGCCGGGCAGCACCGTGACGAGCGAGGTGTCCTTGTCGCGCATGAACTCCCACGCCGCCCGCTCGGCCAGCAGCTTGGAGCGGCGGTACTCGTCGATCTTCACGCCCGACGGGTCCGTCCACACCGTCTCGTCGAACGAGCCGGTCGCGTTCCGCGGTGGCGTCGCCGCGGCGCACGACGACGTCATCACGACGCGTTCCACGCCCGCCTCCACCGCGAACCGCAGCACGCGCAACGTGCCGTCGCGCGCCGGGCCGACCAGGTCGTCACCGCCGGTCATGGGAGACGCGACGTGCAGCACGTACCGCACGCCCTTCATCGCCTCGGCCCAGCCGTCGTCGGACATCAGGTCCGCCGTCACGACCTCGTAGCGGCCGGGCACGACCGGACGGCGGCCACGCGTCGTCGTGCGCACGTCGTAGCCGCGCTCCAGCAACGCCTCGATGGTCCAGCCGGCCACGAACCCCGTGCCGCCGGTCACCAGAACAGTCACGACCAACCTCCTGTTTTGTTAGCCGATCGGCTAACGAAACTGACTGTACCATCGCCGCATGACCCGTGCCGCCCAAGCCGAACGCACCCGTGCGACGATCCTCGTCACCGCGCGCAGGCTGTTCGCGAGCCACGGGTACGACGCGACGTCGCTGCAGACGATCGCGGACGAGATGGACGTGACGAAGGCGAACGTCTACTACTACTTCCGCACGAAGTCGGCGATCCTGGAAGCGTTGCTGGACAACACCATCGCGTTCTTCGAGTCGATGCTAGACGAGACCGCGAAGATCAAGGGCAAGCGAGCGCGCGCGGAGTACGTGGTCGCGGGGTTCGTGGACCAGGTGATCGCCAACAGGGCGTTGTCCCCGCTCGGGCAGACCGATCCGAGCGTGCGCCGCAACGAGCGGATCAACGCCGAGCTGGCCAGGCTCGCCGGCCGGGCCATGGAGCTCCTCTACGGTCCCGAACCGAGCGACGACCAGCGGGCCGCGTGGTTCCTGGCGAGCGACGTCGGCCCGGTGATCGCCGCGTTCCCGCACCTGACCGACGACGAGCTGCGCGAGGTGCTCAGGCGGCTGTGCCTGCGGGTGCTGCGGGTGTGAGCACGCCGTCGACGTCCGGCACCAGCGAGCCGCGGATCAGGGTGCGCACGACGGGCAGTCCGGAGAGCCGGAACACCAGGTCGCGCAACGAGATCCGCCACGCCGACGAGGGCGCCATCCAGCCGATGAACCGCCGCCCGAACTCCTGGGTGCGCTCCACGGCGGGCTTCAGCCGGGCCTGGTAGCGCTCGAAGGCGCCGTCGAGGCCCGCGGACAACTCCTCCGCCAGCACGCACGCGCCGGTCATCGCGAGCGATGCCCCGTGGCCGGCGAACAGCGAGACCGCCCCGCACGCGTCGCCGACGAGCACGACCTTGCCGCGATGCCACACCGGCATGTCCACTTGGGACACCTCGTCGTAGTAGACGTCCTGCGGCACAACGGAGAGCAACGACGGCGCGACCCAGCCGAGGTCGCCGAACCGCGTCCGCAGCTCTGCCGCCGGATCAGCGGGAAGGTCGGCCACAGGCGACCGGTGCAACATCAACGCGGCCATCGAGCCGTCCCGCACGGCGTAGCACCCGATCATCCGGTGCGGGACCGTCAGCATCTGGTACCGGTAGCCGATCCGGGCGCTCAGCTCAGCGTCCCGGATCGAGAACGCCGCCACGTGGTGCCCGAGGTACCGCACGAACGACGGCCCGAACACCAGCTCCCGCACCCGTGAGTGCACGCCGTCGGCGCCCACCACGAGGTCGAACTCCCCCGTCGACCCGTCCGAGAACGTCACCAGCCCGTCGTCGACAGCGGAAACCGTTGTGCCGTAACGAATCGGAGCGCGCACGTCGTCGCGGATCACGGCGGCCAGGTCGCCGCGCAACAGGCTGATCACGCCGTCCGCGACCGCTTCGTAGGCGTCCGCGGAGATCTCACCGCGCCGCCGGCCGCGCGAGTCCACGCTCGTCACCGACGAGATCGGCGCCCGCCGCCGTTCCAGCTCCGGCAGCAGGCCCATCCGCCGCGCCACCTCGTGACCCGGCCCGAAGAAATCGATCATGTAGCCGCCCTCGCGGAACGACGGCGCCTTCTCCACGACCAGGACGTCCCAGCCGGCGCGCTCCAGCCACCACGCGGTGGTGAGCCCGGCGATCCCCGCTCCGACGATCAACGCACGTTGGGCATTCGACTTAGGCATATGCCCAACTTAGCACTACGGATGCATCCGGCGGCTGCTCCGCCCGCTCGTCCAGAACCACAGACCAGCGACGACCAGCGCCAACACGCCCAGCCCGATCGCGCCGTCGGACACGCTGTCGTCCTGCTGCTGAGGCTGCGAGTACTGCTGAGGCGGCGCGACGGGAGCGGACGGCGCGACGGAAGACGGCTGCGCGACCAGCGCCAGCGGGATCGCCTCGGTGTCGTTGAAGTCGACCACCCCGGTGGCCTCCAGCACCGTCATGTGGTCGAGGACGGTGTCCATGCAGACCTTGGCGTAGTCGCGGATCGCGGTGTTGCGCGTGCCCGTGCGCACCGTGGCCAGGAACTTGTAGACCACGCCGTGCGCCGCACGAAGCCTGTTCGCGAACACGCGGTCGAACTCGGGGCTGCGCGCGGGCGCGGCCTCCATCTCGTCCAGCCACCCCTGCTGCGCCTCGCTGGGCCGCGTCGGCAGGTCCACGTTCAGCGTCCGCGCGAGCTCGACGGTGCGCCGGTCCAGGTCAGCGTGCCCTTCGATCAGGTGCCGCCCGGCCTCCTGCACCTTCGGGCTGGACGACTTCTCCAGCCCCATCCGCCCGGCGGGCCCCTCCCACAACCCCGCGAGCGCCACCTTCTGCAGCAGGTCGCGCCCGGCAGGCCCCATCGGCCCGAACCGCGTCTGCACGTAGTCCGGCCCCAGATCCTGCTGAGCGAACGCGGGCTGCGCTCCGACCATCAACACCAGCACCGCGACCAGAAGTATCCGCATGCCGAGAGGTACGGACAGACCACGGCGCGTCGACCGTTGCACAGTGCAATGTTTATCGTTTCGTTACCAGGAGCGCATCCTGCTAGAACTGGGGGAGTGAGCGATGTCGACGAACTGACCGACGCGGTGCTCACCGCGTCCCGCCTGCTGGTAGCCGTGTCGGCGCGGTCGCTCGCGGCCGTCGAGGAGACGCTCACGCTGCCGCAGCTCAGGATGGTCGTGCTGCTCGACAGCCGCGGCCCGATGAGCCTCACCGCGCTCGCCGACCTCCTGGAGGTCAACCCGTCCACGGCGAAGCGCATGATCGACCGCCTGATCACGTCCGGCATGGTCGACCGGGAGCCGAACCCGGCCACGAAGCGCGAGGTCGTGGTCGTGGCGAGCGCCGAGGGCAGCAGGGTCGTCACCGAGGTGATGGCCCGCAGGCGGGCCGAGATCAGCAGGATCGTCGCGCGCATGCCGGAGCACCTGCGGCACGGCCTGGTCGAGGCGCTGGCCGCGTTCGCCGAGGCCGGCGGGGAGCCGCGCTGGTCAGCCCGCGACGAGACGCCGGAACGGGCCCGCGACCGCGCGGAAGTCGACTGACGGGTCGAGCGCGCGGTGCAGCACCAGCCCGTCGATGGCCGCACCCAGCAACAACGCCACCGAGTCGGCGTCCTTCACCTCCGACGCCCGCAACCAGTCGGCGACCCGCCCCCGGAAGTCGGCGACCAGCGCCGCCAGGCCCTCGCGCAGCTCCGGCAGCCGATGCGCGGCCAAGAACGCCTCGGCCAGCAGCAACGACTCGGGATCCGTTCCGGTGAAGCGGGACAGGTCCGCGAAGAGCCGCTCGACGCCCTCGGCCGGCGACACCTCCCGCAGCGCGTCCGCCGACTCGGCCAGCATCCGGGTCGCGTGCTGCAGCGCGGCCGTCGCCAGCAGCTCGGACACCGACGAGAAGTGGTAGTGCACGAGCGCGGCGTTGACGCCGGCCCGTTCCGCGACCAGCCGCGTGGTCACCGCACCCCAGCCGACCTCGCCCACGAGCTGCGCGGCGGCGTCGATCAGTTGTTCACGGGTGCGGCGGCCTCGGTCGGCTGATTTGGGCACGCGTTCAACTTAGTGCGGCGGCCTTCTTCGCGAACGCCTCCAGCACCTCGGCCCAGCCGCCCGTGTTGTCCCGATGAGCCTGCGCGCGCAGCTCCTCTGAGCCTGCGAGCTGCGAGAACCCGCTCTCCACGACCTTCAGCCGGGTCGCGGCTCCCTCGGGCGTGAGGGTGAACTCGACCAGCGTCGTGTTGTTCGCGGTCAGCTCCTGCCCGCTGAACGCGCTGGCCCAGCGGTAGGCCACGTAGGTCTGCGGCGTCACGGTCACGACCCGCACGGGGTACTCGCCGTGCTCCTCGTGCCGGCACAGGGTCGTCTCCCCCTCGACCGCGGTCCCGGACGGCTGGGAGGCCACCCAGAACCCCGGCTCGGTCACCAGCTGCCAGACCCGCTGCAGCGGTGCCTCGATCAGGGTCTCGCGTTCGATCCGGTCCACGCTCACGACAACTCCCAGGTCGGCCAATAAGTGCAACCCTAGAGTTGCACATCCCCCCGAGGATGCGCAACCCCAGGGTTGCATGTGGGTCGTCAGCGGGCGCCCTGTGAATCCACGATCTTCGTGGTCACCGCCGACGAACTGCGGACGGTCCCCTTCTCCAGCCCGCCCTTCTCCTGCGGAAGGTCCTCGGCGACGGTCTCCCGGCGTCCGATGTAGTCCCCGTTCTCCGGGTCGACGATGAACTCGATGAAGTCGTCGAAGTACTTCATGCCGAGCGCGACGCCTTCCTTGCCGTCGAGGTTGGCCTTCTTGTCGGTCACGACAAGGCCGGGGATCAGCGCGAGCGCGCGGAAGATCGTCGCCCGCACCTCCGCCGGGTACTGCCCCGAGTTCAGCGCCTCGCCTGCCGACATGAGCGCGCCGGCGTCACCGGCGTGGCCCTGCTCCCTCAGCCTGTCCAGCATCGCCGCGGGGTCCTTCGGGAGCGACGCGACGAACTCCGGCGTCGGGTTGGAGAACGTCCCGTTGGTGCACCGGTCCGGCTGGCCCTCGGCGTAGAAGGAGTAGCTGCCGCACTTGCCGCGGAACTCCTGGCCGTCCTTGAACGGGCCGCCGTCCGGCCTGCCCTCGCCCTCGTGACCGTCGAGCCACTCGACCTGCCCGACGACGATCTTCTGCAGCCACTCGTCGCGGCGGTCGGCGGGGATCCACTCGTCGGTCCCCGCGTCGGTGGTCCACGCCTTGGTGGAGCCGTACTCGACGGTGATGCCGTGGTAGCGGCTGCGCACGTAGCGGAACTGGCCGGGTCCGACCGGGCGTTCGACCACGCGGGAGGCCAGGTCGGCGGCCTTGACGAGCTGTTCGGCGGCGGTCGCGGAGTTGCCGCCGGTGAGGTCGACGGTCGACGCGGCGAGGCCCGCTCCCGTCAGCACGGTGACGGCGGCCGCGGCGGCGAGCCAGCGGGTGCGGCGGGGCTTGCTCTCGACCGGTCGTGCGGCGCGGTCCTTCAGCGCGGTGGCCAGTGCGGTCCTGCCGGCGGCCACGTCGAACGCGACGGGCTCGTCGCCGGCACGGGACAGCGCGGCGTCGAGCACGCGGTCGAGGGTCTCGGGCTTGGTGGGCTCAGACATGGCTGTCCTCCTTGAAGTCGTGGTCGGTCGCCGCGAGGCGGGTGCGCAGCCGTGCCCGGCCGCGGTGCAGGCGGGTGCGGACGGTGGCCACCGGGACGTCGAGCGCCACGGCGATCTCGGCCGGCGTGAAGTCCGCCCACGCGTGCAGCAGCAGCACCTCGCGTTCCTCGACGCGCAGTTCGGCGAGCCAGGCGGTGAGCGGTCCGGCGAGCGTGCCGGCGTCCGCCGCGGCGCTGGCCCGCTCCCCGATGTCGGCCACGTCAGTGCGCGCCGCGTGCTCCTTGCTCCACGCCCGCAGCTTGCGCTCCTCGGCGCGGACGTGGCCGCGCAGCAGGTTCGTCGCCACGCCGTAGAGCCAGGCGCGGACGGCGTCGGCGTCGTAGGCCTGGCCCGCCCGCTGGTCCCACAGCACGAGGAACGCCTCTGAGACCACGTCCTGCGCCGTGTCGGCACCGACCCGCCTGGCCACGTAGCGGTGCAGCCGTTCGGCCGTCGATTCGTAGAGGGTGAGCAGCGCGGCCTCGTCCAGCACGGCCGGCGCCACTCCGGGTGTCAGCGCCACCGGCGCCTCTCGGGTTCGCACGGACCTACCTGGTCGCAGGCCCCACGAGCGTTCCCGGCGTGTGCTCACGGCCACATCGTGGGGCAGCCGGTCAGATCTCGCGCGGGAACGGGTGGCGGGCGGCGAACTCGGCGGCGGTCATCCCGAACAGCACCGCGTCGTGGTGGCGTCCGGCGAAGAACTCGTGGTCGCGCAGCCTGCCCTCCTCGGTGAAGCCGAGCTTGCGGTGCAACGCGATCGAGGCGTCGTTGAACGCCCACACGCCCGCCTCGCACTTGTGGAACCGCCGCTCGCCGAACATGTAGCTCAGCAGCAGCCGCACGGCCTCCGTCGCGTAGCCGCGTCCTTTGTGGCCGGTGCCGATCGCGACCCCGTACATGAACCGGCCGGCGCGGTGGTCGATCTCGCTGGTCGTCATCATGCCCACGACCGCGTTGTCCGCCAACGACTCGACGGCGAGGAACACCCTCTCGTCCTGGTCCTTCAGCGCCGTCTTCTGCGCCCATTCCCGTTGCGCGGCAGCGGATCGCGGCGGGTGGATCCGGTCCATCCGCCTCATGTCGCCGGTGTTGTCGTCGAACCGGTGGAAGGCCTCCCAGTCCTCCGGTTCGACACCGCGCAGCCGGACGAGTTCTCCTACCCAGGCAGAGGTCATCTCATGATCGAACGACCACCCGATCGTGTCTGGCAAGCGGATTACTACTATCGCCGGATGACCGCCTACGACGATCTCGAACTCGACACGACGGTGCTGCCGGAACGCCAGCAGAAGATCCTCGTCGCCATCCGCGACTGGGTCGTCGAGCACGGCTACTCCCCCAGCACCCGCGAGATCGGCGAGGCCGTCGGCCTGAAGTCGTCGTCCAGCGTCTCGAAGCACCTGGCGGCGTTGGAGGACAGGGGTTTCCTCAAGCGCGGCGGTTCGATCACGCGCCCGATGGACGTGCGGGTGTTCCTCAGCGGCGCGCCCGTCGTGCCGGGCAGGGCGTCGGGGGACTCGATCTCGGTGCCGGTCGTCGGTGACATCGCCGCCGGCGCGCCGATCTCCGCCATCGAGCACGTGGACGAGGTGCTGCACCTGCCGCGCGGGCTGGTCGGCCGCGGCAGCAACGTGTTCGCGCTGCGCGTCCGCGGTGACTCGATGATCGACGCCGCGATCTGCGACGGCGACACGGTCGTCGTCCGGCAGACGCACGAGGCGTACAACGGGCAGATCGTCGCCGCGATGATCGAGGAGGAGGCGACCGTCAAGGTGTACCAGCGCAAGGGCGGCCACGTGTACCTCGAACCGCGCAACGAGGCCTACCCGGTGATCGACGGCGACAAGGCCGTCATCCTCGGCATCGTCGTGTCGGTGCTGCGCAGCGTTTAGAGCACGCCCCAGTCGCGTGACCTCAGGTGCTCCACGACGGCGTCGGTCGCTGCCGTGGTCGCGCCTCGGGTGACCACGTAGAGGGTGTTGAGCGGCGGAACCTCCGGGTGGTGCAACTGCTCGACGGACCCCGCGGCCAGCGCCGGTTCGGCCAGGTAGCGCGGCAGGGCTGACACGCCCGCCCCGGCGATCACGGCGGCCAGCACCGCGCGCAGGTCCGGCACGGTGATCGTGGCGGTGGTGCGCGGGCGCCTGCCGAACTCGCTGCGCCAGTAGCGGCGCAGGATCGGCAGGTCGCCGGAGTAGGCGACGAGCGGCAGGTGTTCGAGGGCGCGCGCCGGGTCTTGCGCGAGCAGGTCCCTGTCCACGGTCCTGGCCAGTAGCGGCGGCCCCACCAGCAGGAACTCCTCGTCGGTGAGCGGTGTCGCGGTGAACCCGGCCGGCGGCCGCACCGAGGACAGCACCACGTCGAGCTTCGCGGCCCTGAGGTCGGCGAGCAGGTCGTTCGCCAGGCCGAACACGACCTCGAACCGAAGTCCGCCGCGGGTCAGCGGGGCCAGCGCGGGCAGGCCCCTGACGGTCATGAACTCCGCCGCTCCCCCGATCCGGACCGTGCCGTGGAGGGCCGGTTCGGGGTCCAGCGCCTTCGTGAGCTGGTCGAGGTGCTGCCCGACCCGGCGGGCCAGGTCGTCGGCACGGGGTGTGGGCGTGACCCCGCGGCTGGTGCGCACGAACAGCGTCGCGCCGAGCTCCTTCTCCAGCTTCGCGAGCTGACCGCTGACCGCCGGCTGGGTGAGCCCCCGGCGCGACGCCGCGCTGGTCAGCGAGCCGCCCCGGTAGATCTCCAGGAACGTGACCAGAAGGTCGAGGTCCGTCAAGCTCGTAGCCATAACTCAGCTTATAGCTCTATCGGCACGTTCTACGGATCTGTGATGTCCTGGGACACATGAAGAAGCTACTGATGGTCGTGTCCGCCGCCGACTCGCTGACCCTGGCGGACGGGTCGAGCCACCCGACGGGGTTCTGGGCCGAGGAGGTCGTGGAGTCCGTGCGCGTGCTGCGGGAGGCCGGCGTCGAGGTCACCCTGGCAACGCCCGGCGGCGTCGTGCCGACGGTCGACAAGGCGAGCCTCGACGGCACGTTCGACGACGCCGTCGCCTCACTCGAAGACCTGCGCTCGCCGGTCTCGCTGTCCGATGTGGACGCCGGCTCGTTCAACGCCGTGTACCTGCCCGGCGGGCACGGCCCGATGGCGGACCTGGCGTTCGACAAGACGCTCGGCGCCCTTCTCGCGGACTTCCACGACAACGGCAAGGTCGTCGCGGCCCTGTGCCACGGACCGGCGGGCCTGCTCAGCGCGGTGCGCGCGGACGGCACGTTCGTGTTCGCCGGCAAGGAGATCGCGGTGTTCACCGACGAGGAGGAGCGCCAGGGCGGCCTGAACGTCCCCTACTCGGTCGCCGAACGGCTGACCTCCCTGGGCGCCCGCCTCTCGGGCGGCGAGCCGTGGTCGAGCACCGTCGTCGTGGACGGCACCCTCGTGACGGGCCAGAACCCGCAGTCCACCGTCGCCACCGCCGCCCGCGTGGCCGGACTGCTCGCCTAGAGCGACATCTGCACCACTGCGAGCACGGCCAGCAACGCCGGACCGCGGCTGAGCTGCACGATCAGCCCGAGCGGCGTCGGCCCGAACAGTCCGAAGTCGACGATCGCGGCACCGTGGTCGACCGGCGGCCGGGTGGCGATGCGGTAGACGACCGCCACCGCGCCCACCGCCGACACGAGCCCGTTGAGCACGGACACGTGCGGCGTGAACGCCGTGGTGACGGCACACCACAGCACCGCCCCGGCCGCGGGGAACACGAGGTGCGCCAGCCGCAACGTCCTGTCGGGCAGGCCCAGCATCCGGCGCATCGCGGGTGACCGGCACACGAACTTGAGCCCCGCGGCGAGCCGGTCGGTGGCCAGGAACGCGGCGACGACATGGGCGGCGGGCGCGAACGACAGCTCGCCTCCGAGGGCCACGAGTGCGGGGGCCGGGAGCAGCGCGGTCCAGACGAGGGCCGCGTTGGGGGTGCGGCGCAGGCGGAGGACGTCGGTCCAGGCGAGAGCGGCGACACGGGAGAACGGAGTCGGCCCGCGCGACCGCAGCCGAGCGGACTTCACCCGCCCGAGGGGCGGCCCCAGCTGAGCCGACTTCACCCGCCCGAGGGGCGGCCCCAGCCGAGTGGACTTCACCCGCCCGAGGGCGCGCGCCCTGCGCTCGGCGAGGATCGCCCCGAGCAGCGCGAGGTCGAACCAGCTCACCGACACCTTCGCCACCCCGGCCAGCGCACCTCCCGCCGCGAGGTCGGACCGCCGCAGTCGCCGCACCGACGCGCTCGCCGCCACGGCCAGGCCGATCGCCACCACCCAGGCGGCCACCCCGACCGGCCCACCGGACCAGCCCACCTCCCCGCTGGACCAGCCCACCACCCCCGGTCCTGCCCCCGGCTCGGCGCGCAGGCCGAGAGGCACCAGCAGCGCCACCACCGCCACCCCGACCAGGCCGCTCAGCCACCCCTGCGGCCGCACCCGCCCGCGCTGCGCCACCACGGCCGAGGCCACCACGGCGACCCCTGCAGCAGCCCCGCACACGACCGCGACCAGCGGCGACACCACCGCGCCCACCAGCCCGAACACCACCGCGGGCCAGGCGGCACCCACCCCTGCCCCGACCAGCAGCAGCCCGAAGAACCGGGGCCGCAGCAACGCCCCGCGCGGAACCGGCGAGCTGAACACCCAGAACATCCGGTCGGCACCGGCGAACACCGGCCCGAACGCCAGCGCCACCTTCATCAGCACGGCGGCACCCAGCACCGCCAACCACAAAGCACTCCAGGCGCTCCCCGGCTGGGGCGCCTTCGTCAGCCCGGCGTACGCCCACCCGTACCCGACCAGGCCGATGATCCCGAAGACCACCAGCCGCGAGTACAGCCGCGCGACCACGAACCGCCACGGCAGCGGCGTCCGCAACCGGCGGTCCACGGCCCACGCGGTCACAGCACGACGGTCCGGCACGCCACCGCCTCCACCAGTTCGGCGTCGTGCGACGCGAACACCACGGCTACCCCGGCGGCCTTCTCCGCCAGCAGCCGCGCGCGAAGCCAGGCGCGTCCGGCCACGTCCAGGCGTTGCTCGGGTTCGTCCAGCACCAGCACCGAACGCGGTCGCACGAAGCAGGACGCGAGCCCGAGCCGGTGCCGTTGGCCCGAGGAGAGCGTGGGCGGCAGCTGGTCGGCCACCGCCGACAGCCCGACCTCCGCCAGCACCCCCGACACGTCCTCGTCGGACGAGTGCAACCAGGCCAGCAGCCGCAGGTGCTCCACGACGGAGACATCCGGGAAGTAGTCGGCGTCGTCCAGCAGCGACGCGACGGCGGCGCGGAACGCGGCTGACGACTCGTCCAGCGGGGAGCCCTCGAACAGCACGGTGCCGGTGTCGAGCACCTCCGCGCCGACCAGGCAGCGCAGCAGCGTCGACTTGCCCGTGCCGTTCGCGCCGACGACGGCCACGGCCTCGCCGGGCTCCACGGCGAACGACAGACCTGCGAAAACGGGGACTCCGCCGTAGCCGAAGCCGGCGTCCCCCACGCCCAGCGACATGTGATCAGGGTAATGGGAATGGATCGGGCGCCCAGGCGTTAGAGTAGATGCAAACGCATTAGTCACTAACTTTGAAGGAGGCGGGTGCCGTGCAGTTCGGAATCTTCTCGGTGAGCGACATCACCAGGGACCCGGTGAGCGGCGAGACCCCGAGCGAGGCCGAGCGGATCGACGCGATCGTGCAGATCGCGGAGAAGGCCGAGGAGGTCGGGCTCGACGTGTTCGCGATCGGCGAGCACCACAACCCGCCGTTCTTCTCGTCCGCGCCGACGACACTGCTCAGCCACATCGCGGCGAAGACCAGGAAGCTGATCGTCAGCACCGCGACGACGCTGATCACCACGAACGACCCCGTGCGCATCGCCGAGGAGTACGCGATGCTGCAGCACCTGGCGAAGGGCCGCATGGACCTGATGCTGGGCCGCGGCAACACCGCGCCGGTCTACCCGTGGTTCGGCGCCGACATCCGGCAGAGCCTGCCGCTGGCGCTGGAGAACTACAACCTGCTGCACCGGTTGTGGCGCGAGGACGTCGTGGACTGGGAGGGCAAGTTCCGCACGCCGTTGCAGGGCTTCACCTCCACGCCGCGTCCGCTGGACGACCTGCCGCCGTTCGTGTGGCACGGCTCGATCCGCACGCCGGAGATCGCGGAGCAGGCCGCCTTCTACGGCGACGGGTTCTTCGCGAACAACATCTTCTGGCCGAAAGAGCACTACATGCGGCTGATCAAGTTCTACCGCCAGCGGTACGCGCACTACGGCCACGGCACGGAGAAGCAGGCCATCGTCGGCCTGGGAGGTCAGGCGTACATCGCGAAGCGGTCGCAGGACGCGCTGAACGAGTTCCGCCCGTACTTCAACGAGGCCCCCGTCTACGGCCACGGGCCGCGGATGGAGGACTTCATGGAGCAGACGCCGCTGTCGGTCGGCAGCCCGCAGGAGGTCATCGACAAGACGCTGACCTTCCGCGAGCACTTCGGCGACTACCAGCGCCAGATGTTCCTGATGGACCACGCCGGCCTGCCGCTCAAGACCGTGCTCAACCAGCTCGACCTGCTGGGCGAGGAGGTCGTTCCGGTGCTGCGCAAGGAGATGGAGGCGCGGCAGGACCCGGAGACCGCCAAGCCGCCGACGCACGCGGGACGCGTCAAGGACAAGTACGGCGACAAGCCCGCCCGTCAGCCGCGGCCGAACGCCAACCGGGGTGACAACGTCACGGGTGGCTCGCCGTACCAGGACGAGAAGTGACCAGAGCCAACGAGGCGTGGGAGTCGCTCATGAAGGCGTACTCCGTGTTGATGAAGCAGTTCAACGCGGAGGACATCTGGGGCGACCTGACCATGCGGGAGTACGACGTGCTGTACCAGCTGTCCAAGTGCGACAGTCCACTCAGGATGAGTGAGCTGAACCGCCACGTGCTGCTGAGCCAGCCCGCCCTGTCCCGCATGGTCGAGCGCCTGGTCGAACGGGGCTACGTCGACCGGTGCCCCGACCCCGGCGACCGCAGGGGTGTGCGCCTGTCGCTCACCCCGGCGGGCCGGGCGACCCAGCGGCAGATCGGCAGCCCGCACGCACGCAGCGTCACGCGCGCCCTGAGCGTGCTGACACCAGAAGAACTCGACCAGCTCGCCGCGATCACCGGCAAGCTCAGCCAGAGCGAGGAGTAATGGGCCAGAACTTCCAGCTGGTGGTGGTGTCCGCGGGCACCAGCGACCCGTCGTCCACCCGCCTGCTCGCCGACCGCGTCGCCGGACGTGTCACCACGCTCGCCGGCAAGCGGTCGCAGACCGTCGGCACCAGCGTGATCGAACTGCGCGAGCTCGCCTCCGAGATCGCGAACGCGTTGGTGTCCAACCACGTCGGACCCAAGCTGCAGAAGGCGATCGCCACGCTGCAGCACGCGGACGCGATCGTCGCGAGCACCCCTGTCTACAAGGCGGGCGCGAGCGGGCTGTTCACGTCGTTCTTCCAGATCCTCGACAACGACCTGCTGATCGCGAAGCCCGTCGTGCTCGCCGCGACCGCCGGCACCGCGAGGCACGCGCTCGTGGTCGACGACCAGATGCGCGGGCTGTTCGCCTACCTGCGGACCGTGGTCGTGCCGACGTCGCTGTTCGCCTCGACCGAGGACTGGCAGGACAACGGCCTGAACAAGCGCATCGACCGCGCGGCCCTCGAACTGGTGGCGCTCATGACGTCGGGCTTCGAGAAGTCCGTGCGCGACGAGTCGTGGGGCAGCTACCAGCACGAGTACGGCAGCGCGGGCGGCACGGAGCTGACGATCGACCTCGACTCCGACCTGATGCGCCTGGCCGCCGGTGGTTCGGCCGGCTAGAAGTCCGCGCTGCGCGAGAGCTTCTCGTTCTCGCGCAGCTCCGCGAGAGCGTTCTCGTGCATCGCGACCACGACGTCGTAGCCGGAGTTGCCGAGCACGATCCGTTGCGGCGGAACAGGTGCGTTCATCGCGCTGATCACGGCGCGCACTCCGCGTTCGGGATCACCCTCCTGCTTGCCGTTGTGGTCCACGAACGCCGCCTTGACGCCCTCGACCATCGGCACGTAGGCGTCGACCACCTCGTTGACGGGCTCGTCCTGGAAGCCGGCGTAGGCCTTGGTGCGGAACGCGCCCGGCTCCACGACGAGCACGCGCACGCCGAGCGGCTCGACCTCGTGACGCAACGACTCCGACAGACCTTCGAGCGCGAACTTCGCGGCCGAGTAGTAGCCGAAACCCTGCGCGCCGACGAGGCCCGCCACCGACGACATGTTCACGATCCAGCCGTCGCCGCGCGCCCGCATCCCCGGCAGCACCGCGCGGATCACCTCGACCACGGCGAACAGGTTGAGGTCGAACGTGCGGCGGATCGTCTCGTCGGGCGCACCCTCGACCGAGCCGAACCAGCCGCGGCCCGCGTTGTTGACGAGCACGTCGATCCCGCCGAACCGCTCCTCCGCCGTCCTGACCGCCGCACGCACCTGCTCGCCGTCGGTGACGTCGAGCGGCAGCACCAGCACGCGGTCGCCGTACCGCGAAGCCCATTCCCGCAGCTCAGCGGGCCGACGCGCGGTCAGCACGACCTGGTCGCCCTGCTCCAGCGCCGCCTCCGCGTAGACCATCCCGAACCCGCCGTGCGTCCCACCGGTGATGAACCAAGTCCTCATGGACTTCTCCTTCCGCTATAGAACGCAATGTAGCGCTACATGCGGTAATGTAGCAACCATGCAGAACGCACGGGATCGGCTCCTGCTCGCCGCGGCGGAGTTGCTGGAGGGCGGCGGCACGGTGTCCACGAGGGCGGTGTGCGACCGCGCCGGGGTGCAGGCCCCGACGCTGTACCACCACTTCGGCAGCAAGCAGGGCCTGATCGACGCCGTGGTGAACCACGGTTTCACCCAGTACACGGCGGTCGAGAGCTCCGGCGACCCGCTCGGCGACCTGCGCGAGGGCTGGGACAAGCACGTGCGGTTCGGCTTGGAGCACCCGTCGTTCTACGCGCTGCTCTACGGCCGTGCCGAGCCGGGAAAGCCTTGCGCCGTAACAGCTCCCGCACACGCCGCGTTGCGCGAGCGGTTCACCGAGGCCGCCGCGCAGGGCCTGCTGAAGGTGCCCGCGGACGACGCCGCCGAGCAGGTGCTCGCCGCGAACGTCGGCATCACGCTGACCCTGATCACGCAGCCGGAGCCGGACTTCGGGCTGTCCGAACGGGTCCGCGAGGCCGCACTGGCGGGCGTGCTGCACGCGCCGTCAGCCGGCGCGCCGGCGACGCGCGCGAGCACCGCGCTCACCCTGCGCGCCCAGGTGGCCGACGATCCCGGCGACCTGACGCCGGGCGAACGCGCGCTGCTCGGCGAACTGCTCGACCGCCTGGCCCGTTAGCGCTTGGCGTGGACAGGCCTAGATCTGCGCGCTGCCACCGTCGACGGCGAGTTCGGAGCCGTTGAGGTAGCTGGAGGCGTCGGAGGCGAGGAAGACGGCCGCCGCGGCGATCTCCTCGGGCTCGGCCAGGCGGCCGAGGGGGATCACGGACCCGATGGTGGCGAGTTGGTCGGCCGGGATCAGGTCGATCAGGCCCTGGGTGCGAGTGCCGCCGGGCGAGAGCATGTTGATGCGGTATCCGCCCGCCCCGGCGCCGTGGGCGAATCCGCGGACCAGGTTGCGCAGCGCGGCCTTGGTCGCCCCGTAGACGGGCAGGGCCGGTTGCGGCCGGGTGGCGGCCGACGATCCGGTGAAGATGATCGACGCTCCCTCGGACAGCAGCGGCAGCGCCTTCTGCAAGGTGAACAGCGGGCCCTTGACGTTGGTGGTGAACATGGCGTCGACCTGCTCCTCGGTGATCTCCCCGAGCGGGGCGACGACGCCGATCCCGGCGTTGGCGACCAGGACGTCGATGTGGCCGGCCTGCTCGGCGACCGTCGCGTAGAGGCTGTCGAGATCGTCGAGCCGGCCCACGTCGCAGCGGATCCCGGTCACCCTGGAACCGAGTTCGGCCTCGACCTCGTCGAGCTGCGCCTGGCGGCGACCGGTGACGAACACCCGCGCGCCCTCGGCGTGGTACGCCCGTGCGATCGCTCGGCCGATGCCCGCATTTCCGCCGGTCACGACCGCGACCTTGTCCTTCAGAACGCTCATGGCCACTCTTCCCTAGTTTTTGTCTACCTGGTCAATAAAACAGTTTTTGACCAGACAGGCAATAACTGGGGAGAGGTGTGAGCGACGCCATGGGGAGCCGTGGAGGCTCTACGCCTGCGCGGGATCCGCGTCCGCCCGGCCGGGGAGCACGCGAAGTGCGTCTAGTGCGACAGCGGTGAGCGCGGCACGACCGACCCCCGACCTGCCGAGCAGCTCCATCCCCCTGGTGACGGCGACGAAGTACATCGCCAGCGACGGCAGGTTCGCGTCCTCCGGAAGATCGCCGTTGCGCTGGGCGTCCCCGAGGCAGTGCTCGTAGATCCCGGCGAGCTCCTCGATGCCGGCCCTGGTCACCGTCGAGAGCTGGTCCTGCTCGCCGGTCGACTCGACGAGGGCACGCGTGGCGAGCGAGACCCGGCTGTCGCTGCGGCTGAACTCGATCGCCATGCGCAGCATGTGGCCCCTGACCCGCTCCAGCGGGGACGCGTCACCGTGCTGGAGCGCTTCCGAGACGGCCCGCGCCGCCTCGTCGCGGTCCTCCGAGAGCGCCCGCAGGAACAGCTCCCGCTTTCCGCCGAACGCGTTGTAGAGGCTCTGCTTCCCCAGCCCGGTCGCCCGCACCAGATCGTCCAGCGTCGTGGCGGCGAGACCGTTCACGACGAACACTTCGCTGGCACTGCTGATGACGTCACGTTCTACGAACTTGCGGGGGCGTGCCATGCGCCTCAGGCTACCTTCACGACTGATCCTGGCGGTGTTCCTCCGCCCAGGGCACGAGCTTCCGCTCGGCCCAGGTCAGGGCATAGAAGAGCGCAACGCTGACGATCGCGAGCAGCCCCATCGCCGCGAACGCCAGCGAGGTGTCGGCACTGGCCCCGGACAGCATGATCACGTACCCCAGCCCGGCGTTCGCCCCGACGAACTCGCCGATCACCGCCCCGATGACCGCCAGCGTGATCGACACCTTCAGGCCGACGAAGACCTGCGGCAGCGCGTGCCACAGGCGCAGCTTGAAGAACTCGTGCGTGCGGGTGGCGTCGAGCGACCGGAACAGCTCGACAAGTTCGGCCGGGGTCGACTTCATGCCGGACGCCGTCGAGATGACGATCGGGAAGACGCACACCAGCACGACCATCAGCACCTTCGACGAGACGCCGAACCCGAACCACACCACCACGATCGGCGCGATGGCGACCTTCGGCACGGCGTTCAGGGCGACCAGCAGCGGGTAGAACATCCGCTCCAGCACGCTCGACCCGACGATCAGCAGCGCGAGCGGGACACCGATCACAATGGACAGTCCAAATCCGGAGACGGCTTCCCACAAGGTGATCAGCGTCTGTTCGAGCAGGTAGCCGGGTAGCTCCAGGAACGACCGCACGACGTCTGCGGGCGACGGCACGAGCAGCGGCTCGATCCCGAACACGATCGTCGCGAGCCACCAGACGCCGACGATCCCCAGCAGTCCCAGCACCGGCAGCACGGCCCTCATGCCGTCACCAGCAGCCCGCGCAGCTCACGGCTCACCGCGTCCAGCTCGACCCGCCCGAGCGCACGCGGCCGGGGCAGGCCGACGTCCACCACCGAGTGGATCCGGCCGGGCCGCGGGCTGAGCACCACGATCCGGTCGGCGAGCAGCACGGCCTCGTCGATCGAGTGCGTCACGAACAGGACGGCGCGCGGCCGGGCGAGCTGGACCCGTTGCAGCTCCTCGGAGAGCTCGGTGCGGGTGATCGCGTCCAGAGCGGAGAACGGCTCGTCCATCAGCATCACCCGCGGGCTCTGGATCAACGACCGGCACAGCGATACCCGTTGCTGCATGCCGCCGGACAGCTCGTGCGGCAACCGCTTCTCGAACCCGCCGAGCCCCACCAGCTCCAGCAGCTCGTGCGCGCGGTCGCGGTGATCCCCGAGGCCGAAGATCTCCACCGGCAGCAGGACGTTGGCCAGCACCGTCCGCCACGGCAGCAACGCCGGCCGCTGGAACATGACCGAGACGTCGCGCCGCGGCCGGGTGACCCGCTCCCCCGCCACGACGACCTCGCCGGCGGACGGCGTGAGCAGCCCGGCGACGAGCCGCAGCAGTGTCGACTTGCCGCAGCCCGACCGCCCGATCACCGCCACGAACTCGTGCTCGCCGACCTCCAAGTCGATGCCGTCAAGCGCGCGCACGCCGCCGAAGGCGTGCGACACCCCGTTCAGGGTGATCACTTGGGCGAGTTCCCGAAGGACACGAAGTCGTTGGGCGCCAACGACCCGTCCGGGATCGCACCGGCCTCGACGAGCGTGCGGACCACCTTGCCGACCCGGTCCTCGGTGATCCCGCCGACGCGTCCGCTGTAGCCGGACGGCCTGACGTACGGCGCCATCAGCCCGACCTCCGCGCTCGCCACGCCCGCGTCCTGGGTCGGCTGGTACTTCTTGAGAATCGGGCCGACCTCGTCCGGGTGCTCGATCGAATACTCCAGGCCCTTGAGCAACGCGTCCATGAACTTCTTGGCCAGCTCCGGCTTGTTCCGCGCGGTGTCCTTGGAGGAGACCAAGGCGTTGCCGTAGAGGTCGGGCACCAGGTCGCCGTACGGCAGCACGACGGCCCTCCTGCCCTTCGCCGCGGCTTCGATCAACGGCTTGCCGACGACGAACTGGCCGATGCCGTCGACCTGACCCGCCGCCAGCAGCTGCGGCAGGGCGGGCGGCGCGGACGGGACGAACTGGACCTTCGCGGGATCGATGCCGGCCGCCCTGGCGTAGACCGGGAACATGACCTGGTTCGTCGAACCGGGCTGGTCGCCGATCTTCTTGCCCTCCAGGTCGGCGGGCTTGCCGATCGTGCCGCCCTCCAGCGCGACGATCGCGGCCAGCGACCGCTGCTGGACCGCCGCCAGCACGGTGACCGGCAGCTTCTCCTTGGCCGTCGTGATCGCGGTGGCGGTGAAGTCGGCGATGCCGAAGTCCGCGCGACCGGTCGAGACCAGCTTCAGGACGTCGACGCTGCCGGTGCCCGGCGTGATCGTGACGTCCAGCCCCGCCTGCTCGAAGAACCCCTTCTCCTGGGCCACGTACACGTAGGCGTCGCGGCCGAACGAGCCGAACGACGTCAGGTAGTTGACCTTCTGCTTGGTCTCGGCAGGCGACGAACAGGCCGCGACCGCCATCAGGACGAGCAGGACTGAAAACGCTTTCCTCATGTTCCCTCCCCCGAGAGCACCCTCATGGTCGAACATAGGGGGCGGGGAGGGTGCATGAACACGTCCGATCGTCCGGTGGCCGTGATCGGCGCGGGCCCGGTCGGGCTGATCACCGCACTGGGCCTGGTGGCGCACGGGGTTCCGGTCGTCGTCTTCGAGGCCGGCGCCGACCTGTCGAGCGAGACCAGGGCGGGCACGGTCCTGACGCGCACGCTGGAGGTGCTCGACCGGTACGACGCGCTGGGTCCGGTGCTGGAGGCGTCGCTGCGGCTCGACGAGATCGGCGAGGTGGACCGGGCGACCGGGACGTCGACCGGGAGCGTGTTCCTTTCCGCACTGGCTGACGAGACGCGGTTCCCGTTCGTCGTCAACGTTCCGCAGCACGAGCTGGAGCCGGTGCTGGCCGAGGTGCTGCACGAACGCGCCCCCGGAGCGTTGCGGATGAGGCACCGCCTCACGGACTTCGTGCAGCACGACGACGGTGTCACGCTGCGACTGTCCACTCCGGATGGAATCGTCGGCTTCGAGGCCGCGTACGTGCTGGGGTGCGACGGCGGGCGGTCGACCGTGCGCGAACGGCTCGGCGTGCGCGTCGAGGGGCACACGCTGGAGCAGCGGTACGTGCTGGTCGACCTGGTGTGCGACCTCGACGTCGGCAACCCGCGCGACTACCCGTACCTGGCCTACTTCGGCGACCGCGAGGAGTGGATGGTCCTGGTGCGGCAGCCGCACTGCTGGCGGTTCGTGTTCCCGCTGGCACCCGGCCGCGCCGAGCCGTCCGTCGAAGAGTTGCGGGACAAGGCGCGTCACTTCGTCGGCGAGGTCGACTCGCTGGAGGTGCTGGGCAGCAACGTCTACACCGTGCACCACCGGGTGGCGTCGTCGTGGCGCGACGGGCGGGTGTTCCTGCTGGGCGACGCGGCGCACCTGATCACTCCGATGTGGGCGCTGGGCCTGAACACCGGGGTGCTCGACGCGTCCAACCTGCCGTGGCGGCTGGCGTGGGTGCTGCGCGGGTGGGCGGCTCCCGAGCTCCTCGACGGCTACGAGGCCGAGCAGAAACCGGTGGCCGTGCACGGTTCCGGCGCGATGGCGGAGGCGGCGCGCGCGGTGATGTCGCGGCGCTCGGACTCAGTCGCGGGCTGGCAGGACGCGATGACGCGGACGTTGCTCGGTGTGCGGCTGGGCGCGGACTGGTCGATGACGCGCACCGGTCCGTTGCAGGTCGGCGACCGGGCCCCGGACCTGCGGATCTTCGGTCTGCGCGGCCCGGTCCACCTGCACGAGCTGTGCCGCGACACGTTCCTGGCGCTGCACCTCACCGACGCGCGCCGCCGGCCGTTCCTGCCCCCGGACGAACCCGGCCTGAGGCAGGTGGTCGTGAGCCGGTGGGACGCGCCGCACTCCGGCCTGCGCGCCCGCGCCTACTTCGACCCCGGCGACTCGGTGCGCGAGCGCTTCGGCGAGGTCGTCGTCCTGCTGCGGCCGGACGCGCACATCGCCCACGTCGAACCGTGGACCGCCACGTCGTGGCAGTCCGTACAGAACCGCTATCTGCAGGAGGTGCGCCTTGCGGGGTGACGTCGTGATCTCACCGTCCGGCGAGGAGGTCGTGCTCGTCGACGTCGGTCAGCGCGTGCTGCACGACGACCCGGTGATCAGGGTGTGGGAGGTCGCGCTCGAACCCGGCGAGACGCACTCCTGGCATCTGCACCACAACCCGTACGTCGTGCTCAGCGTCGAGGGTTCGGACGGCCGCATGGACTGGCTCGACGGCAGCGAACCCCGGCTCATCTCCGAACACCGCGGCGGCCACGTCTACCGGCCCGTGTCGCCCGTGCACCGGCTCACCAACACCGGCACGACCTCCTACCGCAACCGGCTGGTCGAGCTGAAGGACCTCGGCGAGAACGTGCCGGAACCGCTGGACATCCGCGCCGACGACGTGAGCGTCCGCACCGTCGTCGACAAGGCCCTGGACCTCGACGGGCCGCACGTCCTCGTCGCGCTGGACGACGAGGACGTGCGGCTGGACCCCGGCGGGCCGGTCGAGCTCGACGGCGAGTGGTTCGTCGTCGAACTGGGTTACCTGTCCAGGTAGGGCTCGATGTCCTCGGCCTCGGCGACCCGCCGGACCTCGACCGACATCTCCTCGACGCCCGCAAAGCAGGTGATGTACTCCTGCGCGACGGCCGTGGCCTCGGCGAGGTCCGCGGCGTTGATCAGCAGGAACCCGCCGACCACCTCCTTGGCCTCCGCGAACGGCCCGTCGACCGACCTGATCGCCGTGCCGCGCCTGCGCACCACCGCACCCTGCTTCTGCACACCCTCGGCGCCGAGCATCACGCCGTTCGCGGTCAGCTTCTCCACGAACGCGTTCATCCGCGCGATGAGCTCGGGGTTCGGTTCCCACGAAGCGGGGTCGTCCTCCTGGACGCGGTGCATGAGCATGAAACGCATGTCGTCTCCTCGGTGTCGACTGGCGGCGCCGCGCCGCCACCCCTGCGTCGATCGACGTCACGGAGCTTTCGACATTCTGCGCGGAACTTCCTCAGCGCGCGGGTGACACGAGGTGTTCCGCCGTCCGCAGCGCCAGCGCGGCCATCGTGAGCGACGGGTTCGACGTGCCCAGCGACGGCATGCTGCCGCACCCCACCGCGTACAGGTTCGGGTGGTCCCAGCACCGTTGCCACTGGTCGACGACCGAGTCGCGCGGCGACGCGCCCATCACGTGCGTGCCGCCGCTGTGCCCCGCGCCCCAGTACCGCAGCGGTTCGCCGTCGTGCTCGAAGTACCTTTCCTCGTCCGGCTTGTACGAGGTGTGGTCCTCGGCGCCGAGGAGCTCGAAGATGCGGTCCGAGACGCGTTTCGCGGCCAGCAGCCCGTCCTTGACATAGTCGGACAGTCCGTAGTGGATCGACGGGCGCGGGTTGCCGAGCGGGTCCGTCTCCGCCGCGAGCGTCACGCGGTTCGCCGGGTCCGCCTCCTGCTCGATCTCGAACTGGAGGGCGAACTGCCTGCTGACGCGGTCCGCCACCGCCTCGCGCAGTGCCGTGCCGCGCAGGCCCGCCGCGACGAACTCCGCCGTGTCGGAGTCGGGGCTGCCTGCCGACCAGCCCCAGCCCCAGTTGCCGATCTCGATGCGGAACGGCGCCCGCCCGCGACGTTGCGGGCCACCGCGGAACGCCTCGATGCCCGTCGTCGAGCCGGGACCGCGGAACGGGCCGACCGCCTGCGGCATGAGCGCCCACGTGAGCAGGGCGGGGTGGTCCATCAGGTTGCGGCCGACCTGGTCGCTGCTGTTGGCGAGCCCGGACATCAGCAGCAGCTTGGCGTTCTCGATGGCGTGCGCGGCGAGGACCACCACGTCCGCCTCGGCCGAGTGCCGCGTGTGCCTGCCGGAGGTGTCGTCCTCGTAGCGCTGGTAGCCGACCGAGGTGACGCGCCCGAACTCGTCGGCGTGCACGCGGTTCACCACGCAACGGGTGCGCAGTTCGACGTTGGCGGACCACTGCTTCTGCGTGCGGTGCGGCGTGTACTTGGCGTTCTCCGGGCAGATCGGCACGCAGCTCGCGAAGCCGGCGCACCGGTGCCCGTCCGGCCGGTAGCCCGGCACCGGAACCCCGTTGCGCGCCTGCGGTGTGCCCGTGACGAGCAGCTCACGGCCGTCCACGACGGCACCGTCCACAACGGACGCGACGGCGTGGTCGAGGTACGTGCGGGGCAAGGCGTGCATGGGATAGCGGTAGCCGTCCGCGACGGGAACGTGCTGGCGCTGCTCGTCGGCGTCGGCCGCGATCCCGATCTCCCACTCCGCCGCGCGGTAGTAGGGCTCCAGGTCGTCGTAGCCCAGCGGCCAGTTGCGGCCATGGCCCAGGTCTGCGGTGTGGAAGTCGTCAGGGCGCATCCGGGGCGTGATCCCGGTCCAGGCGGTGCCGGTGCCGCCGTTCATCCGCAGGTAGGGGCTGGAGTAGGCGTGCGGCCCGGTGTTGACCAGGTAGTCGCTCGACGGCGCGGCGGCGGTCGTGCGGTACGGCTTGAGCGGCGACTTCACCAGCGCCGTGCGGTACCTGCCGACCGCGTCCTCGTTCGGCTCGGCGCCCGCCTCCAGCACGAGCACGCGGAACCCGTTGTCCCCCAGCACCTTCGCGACGATCGAGCCGGCGAACCCCGCGCCGACGACCACGGCCCTCACCGGGCGCCTCTGCGCGGTCTGGACTCCCAGCTGCCGAACCCGGGCCCCGCCGTGCCCGGCGCGGCGACCCCGACGGCCTTCCACGCCAGGCCTTCGGCGTAGGCGCGCTCGCTCGGGATCACCCCGCGCCAGACCCCGGTGTACCAGAGCCGGATGATCTCGGCCTCGGACGCGCCGTCGGTCAGCGCGCGGTACTGCTCGACCAGTCCGGTCGACCTCAGCTCCTCCGCCGAGAACCCGGTCAGCTCGGCGGACAACTCCACGAAGGCGTCCATCGGGCCATCCTCTGGCGGAGGAACCGCCTGCACCAAACGATCCGGGCCAGGCTCACCCGCGTGGCGGAACCTCCATCTCGCCGAGCCGCGACCAGTCGTCCTGCTCGACGTTCTGGCTGACGATGCGCGGCGTCTCGGCGAGGTACTGAGGCAGCTCCTTCTGAGCGTTCTTGAAGTGCTCGGAGCTCACGTGCGCGCCGCCCGCGTCACCGTCGCGGAACGCCTCGACGAGGACGTACTCGTTCGCGTCGTCGAGGCTGCGCGACCAGTCGAACCACAGGCAGCCGGGCTCGGCGCGGGTGGCCTCGGTGAAGCTCCTGCTGATCTCCGGCCACGCCTCGGCGTGCTCGGGCAGGATGCGGAACTTGGCGGTGATGAAGATCAAGACGGCCTCCTTCGGCTGAACGCCTTCGACCCTAGTCTGTTTGCGTGGTCAACGACCGCTCGGCCGCCGTGACGCGAAGACCTGCCGGCTCCGAGCGCGTCACCCGGAAACCGTGCACCACGAGGCCGGCGGGCGGGTTCTCCGCGGTGAACCCGAACATCTCCAGGGCGACGGTGTCCGCGAGTTCGTGCGATCCGGCGTGCTGCGCGCGGAGCAGCGTGCCGTCCGCCGCCCACTCGGCGAAGGCCAGCGGGCTCCCGGCGAACACGGCCAGCGCTCGGTCTCCGGCGTAGTCCAGCACGTGCTCCGCCACCGGCACGGTCGCCAACTCCCGGTCGCACACGATCGTGGCGTCCGGCAGCACCGCCACGTACGTGAACCCGTCGGCAGGGCAGATCTCGTCGGCCAGTTCGCCGTCCTCGACCGGCTCGACCGCGCAACCCGGCCGCAGCGCGCGGACCACCGCCTCCGCCGCCGACCGGTCCGGCACGCCACCGCGCCGCACCGCCCGCGCGTCGCCGAACACCACCAGCGCCGCCCTGGCACCCACCCGTGTTCCTCCCCCTGCGAGGTCGTCCAACCTGCGCGATCATCCCCGAGTGCCCGAGATGATCGACACCCGCAGGCGGAACCTGGTCGTCGCGGCCGTTCTGCTCTCCATGCTGCTGGCCGCGCTCGACCAGACCATCGTGTCCACCGCGCTGCCGACGATGGTGGCCGACCTGGGCGGCGGCGCGCACCTGTCGTGGGTGGTGACGTCCTACCTGCTCGCCGAGACGATCATGACGGTGCTGATCGGCAAGTTCGGCGACCTCTACGGGCGCAAGAAGACGTTCCTGGTCAGCGTCGCGCTGTTCCTCGTCGGGTCGTTCTTCGCGGGCTGGTCGGAGTCGATGGGGACGCTCATCGCGTTCCGCGCGATCCAGGGCCTGGGCGCGGGCGGGTTGATGGTCACCTCGACGGCGATCATCGCGGACGTCGTGCCGTTGAAGGAACGCGGCAAGTTCCAGGGCCTCGCGGGCGCGGTGTTCGGCGTCGCGACGGTCGCAGGGCCGTTGCTCGGCGGGCTGTTCGTCGACCACCTGAGCTGGCGGTGGGCGTTCTACGTGAACATCCCGCTCGGCATCGCGGTGGTGCTGGTCGCGGTCGCGGCGCTGCCCACGATCAGGACCGAGGGGCGCCCGAAGATCGACTACGCCGGCATCGCGCTGATCGCGCTGGCGGCCACCGGACTCACGCTGGTCACGAGCTGGGGCGGCACCGAGTACGCGTGGACGTCGCCGACGATCCTGTTGATGGCGGCAGGATCGGTGGTGCTCCTCGTCGCGTTCGTGTTCGTGGAACAGCGCGCGGCCGAGCCGATGCTGCCGATGAGGTTGTTCCGCAGCAGGGTGTTCACGGTGTCGGGCATCCTGAGCTTCGTCGTCGGGTTCGCGATGCTCGGCGGCATCACGTACCTGCCGATCTACCTGCAGTACGTGCGCGGCGAGTCGGCCACGGCGTCCGGGCTGTGGATGCTGCCGCTGATCGCCGGGCTCATGTCCACGGCGCTGCTCACCGGCAACACGATCAGCCGCACGGGCCTCTACCGGCCGTTCCCGATCGTCGGCTCGGTCGTCCTCACCGCGGGCCTGTTCCTGATGTCCCTCCTGGACGCGTCGACCAGCTACTGGGCGATGGGCGCGTTCATGGTGGTGCTGGGCGCGGGCATCGGCCTGGTGATGCAGGTGCCGGTGATCGTCGTGCAGAGCACCACGAACTACACCGACCTCGGCGTCGCGACGTCCGGCATCAGCTTCCTGCGCACGATGGGCAGCTCGTTCGGCGTGGCGATCTTCGGCACGATCTACGCGAACCAGCTGCCGAAGCACCTCGTGGTCCCGCCGGGCGTCGACCCGCGCGCCATCGCGAGCCCGGCCGCCGTGCACGCACTGCCGGACGCGGTGAGGGCACCGATCGTCGCCGGGTACGCCGAGACCGTGCAGATGATGTTCCTGATCGCCGCCCCGATCGGCCTGGTCGCCCTGCTGGTGGCGGTCTTCCTGCCGCAGGTGCAGCTGCGGGACACGTCCCGTGCGTCGGCGTCGGGCAACAGCGGCGTGGGCGAGAGCTTCGCCGCGCCGCCGTCGAACTCCTACGACGAGCTGCGCAAGCTGGTCTCCACGGTGGTCGCGAAGTCCCCGGAGGACCCCGGTCTGGCCGTGCTGCGCCGTTCCGGCGTCGACCTGCCGCTGGAACAGGCGTGGCTGCTCGGCCGCGTGTACCGGGCGTCAACGGACGACGGCGTGGCGACGCTGGACGAGATCGCCGAGATGACGAAGGTGCCCGGCGGCATCTTCGAACCGACCGCGCGGGCCCTCGTGCGGTCGGGGCACCTGGCGTTCGGTGACGACGGCTACCGGTTCACCGACCGGGGGTCGGACGTGTTCGCCCAGCTCGTGGTGGCGTGGCGGCGGTGGCTGCTCGACCAGTTGCAGGACTGGCACGAGCCGGACCAGCGCGACTTCGCCGAGGCGCTCGACTCGTTCACCGACGAGCTGATCGAGAGCGGGCGGCAGCTGAGCCGGGTGTAGTGCCTGTGTCGAAAGATCACCCGAGCGGACCAGGGCGAACACGTTCCTCCACATGCGACCCTGGAACTCGTGAGCACCACGCGAATCGGGTCGTTCAACGTGGAGAACATGTTCGAGCGCCCCAAAGTGATGGGCCGCAACGCGACCAAGCACGCGGCTCCGATCCTGGCCGCCCACGCCCGTTTCAACGAACTCATCGCCGCCGACACCTACACCCCGGAAGTCAAGGAAGAGCTCAAAGAACACCTGACGACGCTGGAGTTGCTCAGGAGTGACCGGAGCAGGTACGCGATCCTGCGGCGCATCCGCGGCCGGTTCCTCGCCCGGCACCGCACCGGCGAAACCTCAGTCGTGGCAAGCGGTCGCGAGTCGTGGGTCGGCTGGGTCGAGCTCACCACCGAACCCATCAGCGAACTCGCGACCCGGCACACCGCCCAGGTGATGCGCGACGTCGGCGCCCAGGTGCTCGGCGTCGTCGAGGCCGAGTCGCGCGAACTGCTGCACATGTTCTCCGCGTCGATGCTCAAGCACGTCGGCTGGACCCCGTACGAGGAGGTCCACCTCGTCGACGGCAACGACGAGCGCGGCATCAACGTCGGCCTGCTGACCCGCGACGCACACCAGGTCATCATGATGCGCACGCACGTGTACGCACAGGACAGGTCGGGCTTCGTCTTCTCCCGCGACTGCGCCGAGTACCACGTCCGCACGCCCGCCGGACCCGAGGTCGTCGTGCTCGTGAACCACCTGAAGTCCAAGGGCTACAGCACTCCCGGCGACCCGCTCGGCGCCCGCAGACGGTTCCGCCAGGCGGTCCGCATCGCCCGCATCGTGAACCGTCTGCGCGACGAGGGCCACGAACACATCGCCGTGGTGGGCGACCTCAACGACACGGCGGACAGCGAGTGCCTGCGCCCGCTGTTCCAGCGCACCGGACTGCGGGACATCAGCGAGCACGAGAACTTCGACTGGGACCACCGCCTCGGCACCTACCGCGGCGTCAACGAGAAGGGCAAGATCGACTACGTCCTGCTCACGCCCCCGCTGTTCGCGAAGGCCACCGGCGGCGGCATCTTCCGCAAGGGCGTGTGGCGCGGCCCGCGCACTCGCAACCGTTGGGACGTCTACGAAACCATGACCGACGAGGTGCACGCGGCCAGCGACCACGCCGCCATCTACGCCGACATCGACTGGACCCTCTAGCGCCCCGGACGTCCCCTAGACCAGCTCCACCGTCACCTCGATGACATCGCCGGGCCCGACGTCGTTCTTCTTGCGCACGGCGGCCTTCACCGGCAGGACGTAGCAGCCGGACTGCTTGTCCGGGAACACCGACGTCGACCACGTGCTGGCACCGACCCCGGCCCGCACCTTGACCGCGCCGAAGCCGGTGCCGGGCGTGGCGACGTCGCGGATCTGGTCCGAGACGTCCTCGGGGAGCGTCACGAAGGTCCAGGTGTCCATGCGGCGGGCGTCCCACAGCCAGAGTTCCGCGTCGAAGACGAACATCGGCCCATTCTCACAGAGGCGGACTCACGTGGAAGTGGTGGTCGAACGCCGCCGCGAGCCGCTCGCCCAGGCCGTCCGGCGCCCACGCGCGCAGCAGCCCCAGGAACGCGATCAGGTCCTGCCGGACGCCCTCCAGATGTCCCGGAAGGTCCGCGAGGGGGAACTCGCAGGCGGGCTCGTCCCGGCGACTCTCGTCGCGCCACAGCCGCAGGACGCCGTCGGCACGCTCCACGCCGGGGGCCGGTGAGTGCCCGAGCCACGACACCTCGCCGTCGAGCACGCCGGCCCAGTCGCGCCAGTTCTCCAGCCCGAAGCAACATCCGGGTTCGATCCGCAGGCCTGTCGAGGTGTCCGACACCCGCACGCCGCCCGCAAGGATGACCATCTCCTCGTGGAGCAGTTCATCCACGAGATCAGGACCGACCACGACGTCGAACTCCTCGCGGGTCATCCGTCCGGACAACGCCACGACGTCACTCCAAGTCACTTCGACGACCGGCTGCATCGTGATCACTCATCCATTGTGGTGACGAACGCCACCGACCATTTCGGTCGGTAAACCTACCGAATCGGTTGGTGAACGCCGTAAAGTCGTCCACATGCCACGACAGCCCAGGACCGCGGTCGACGAGAACATCCTCGACGCTGCCGCCGCGCTCTTCGCGCGGCACGGCTTCGAGCAGACGTCGCTGAAGTCCCTCGCGGACGCCGTCGGCCTGTCGAAGGCGGGCCTGCTGCACCACTTCCCGAGCAAGGACGCTCTCTTCGAAGCGGCGTGGGCGCAGAGCCGGATCATCACCCAGCACGTCCTCGACCTGGTCAAGGACATCCCCGCCGGCCCAGAGCGGGACCGGCGTTCGCTGGAGCTGCTCACCGACTACGCGCTCGACCGGCCGGGGATGGTCGCGCTGCTCTTCCGGTCGATGACGGCCCCCGGCGAGGACCCGCAGCAGGCGCAGGACGAGCTGCTGCTCAACGAGATGTTCGTGATCGACCCCGCCGCCGAACTGCCGCGCGCCATCCGGATCGTCGGCGCGCTGAGCGCCATGGCCGTGCTCACCCTTTTGGCCAACCAACAGGGTGACAAGACGCTGTGGCGTCCCCTGATCCTCTCCACCTGTTACGACGCACTCGGGCACCAGGAGGCCTGACCATCATGGCGAAACTGCTCTACAAACTGGGAATGAGCGCTCACCGGCGCCGTCTCCCCGTCGTCCTGATCTGGCTTCTCGTGCTGATCGGCGCCGGTGCCGGCGCGTTCACGCTCGGTGGTGAGACGTCGAACTCGATGTCCATCCCCGGGCAGGAGTCGACTACGGCCCTGGAGCGCATCCAGGACACGTTCGGCTCCGGCGAGACCGCGCAGGCCAGGGTGGTCCTGCAGGCGCCGGACGGCCAGAAGCTGCCGCAGCACCTCAAGACCATCACCGACCTGGTGGCGGACGAGTCAGCGCTGAAGGGCGTGCGATCGGCGACGAACCCGCTGGACCCGGCCGCGCCGAGCGTCAACCAGGACGTCAACGTCGGCTACAGCACCGTCACCTACGACGTGAAGCCCGGTGAGGTCACCGCCGAGCAGCGCGCCGACCTGCTCAAGGCCGTCGACAAGGCCCGCGCGGCCGGGTTGACCGTCGAGGTCGGCGGCACCGCGATGCAGGAGGTCCCGCACATCGGCGGCGCCACCGAGGCCATCGGTGTCGTGCTGGCGCTGGTCGTGCTCGCGCTGACCTACGGCTCGCTCGTGACGGCGGGCATGAACCTCCTCACCGCCGCCATCGGCGTGGGCATCGGCGCGCTCGGCATCACGATCGCCACCGGGTTCATGGACCTGCAGTCGACCACGCCGATCCTCGCCTCGATGCTGGGGCTCGCGGTCGGCATCGACTACGCGTTGTTCATCATCAACCGCTACCGCCAGGAGCTACGACGCGGTTCGGACGTCGGCCACGCCGTCGCGACCGCCGTCGGCACCGCGGGTTCCGCCGTCGTCACCGCCGGCCTGACCGTGGTGATCGCGCTGGTGGGCCTCGCGATCGCGGGCATCCCGTTCCTCACGCAGATGGGCGTCTCGGCCGCCGCCACGATCGTCGTCGCGGTCCTGATCGCGATCACGCTGGTGCCCGCGGTGCTGAGCATGCTCGGACGCCGGGTGCTGACCCGCAAGGAACGCGCCGCGGAGGCCTCCGAGCCCAAGGACCGCGGTGTCGTCCGCGGCTGGGCAGGCGCCGTCACCCGCAACCGCGTCGCCGCGCTGCTGCTCTCGGTCGTGGCGCTCGGCATCGTCTCGATCCCGGTGGCGTCCATGGACACCACGCTGATCCAGAAGGCGCCGGCCAACTCCACCCAGGAGCGCGCGGACCAGATCCTCGCGAAGGGCTTCGGCGAGGGCTTCAACGGCCCGATCATCGTCCTGTTCGAGGGCGACGGCGCCGCCGCGACGGCCACCAAGGCGTCCGAGCCGATCACGAAGCTGTCCGACGTCGCACTGGTCACCCCGGCCCAGCCGAGCCAGGACGGCAAGTCCGCTCTCGTCACCGTGATCCCGAAGTCCGGCCCTGACACCGCCGAGACCGAGAAGCTCGTCGCCGACCTGCGCACCGAACTGTCCGGTGTGGAGGGTGGCAAGGCGTACGTCACGGGCGCCACCGCGGTGAGCGTCGACGTGGCCAAGTCCCTCGACAAGGCGCTGCCGATCTACCTCGCGGTCGTCGTCGGCCTCGCGCTCGTGCTGCTGGTGCTGGTGTTCCGCTCGCTGCTCGTGCCGTTCGTGGGCGTGCTCGGCTTCCTGCTGACCATCGGCTCGTCGCTCGGCGCCACGGTCGCGGTGTTCCAGTGGGGCTGGCTCGCGGACGCGGTCAACCTCGACGGCACCGGCCCGTTGATCAGCCTCACCCCGATCCTGGTGATCGGCATCCTGTTCGGCCTCGCCATGGACTACCAGATCTTCCTGGTGTCCCGGATGCACGAGGCGCACCACCGCGGCGCCAAGCCGATCGAGGCCATCACCACCGGCTTCCGCCAGGCGGCCCCGGTCGTCATCGCCGCCGCGCTGATCATGTTCTCGGTGTTCGCGGGCTTCGTCCCGGCCGGCGAGCCGACCGTGAAGTCGATCGCGTTCGCCCTGGCCGTCGGCATCTTCGTGGACGCGTTCGTGGTCCGCATGGTGCTCGTGCCGGCCGCGCTCGCCCTGCTCGGTGAGCGCGCCTGGTGGCTGCCGAAGTTCCTGCGCTGGCTGCCGGAGCTCGACGTCGAGGGCACCGCGCTCGACGAGATCGAGAAGAAGGACAAGAAGGAGCCGGTCGCCGTCGGCTGACCCCGCTCAACGGTCCGTCATGCCCGTGATCTGATCACGGGCATGACGGACTTTTCTGTTCTGCACCACGCCTACGGCACCGCCGAGAACGTTCCCGCCCTCCTCGACCGGGCGGCCACCGGCGACCAGGAGGCGTGGACCGAACTGTGGAGTTCGTTGTGCCACCAGGGCACCAGCTACTCCGCCAGCTACGCGGCGCTCCCCCACCTCGCGGCGATGAACAACGCCGACGCCGTCCTGCTCGCGGCGGGCATCATCGCCGACGGTGGCGACGAGACCGTCCGCGCCGAGCACGCGACCTCCATCACCACGCTGCAGGCCACGGCGAGCGCGTTGCTGCCCGACGCCGACGAGGACACCTACTCCTACCTGTTGGAGGGCCTTCTGGTGCTCGAAGGCGTGCTCGACGCGGCGGACGTCCTGTCGTGGGGCATGAGCGACGAGGAGTACGAGGTCGAGTGCCCCGAGTGCGAGACGCCGATGTACATCGTCATCGGCGACGGCGTCAGCCGCACCGAAGAGGACGAGGAACGACCGTTGCGCCCCGCTGACCCCGCGAAGCTCGACGGCGTGGGCCGGCGGGTCTGCGAAACGGCCGACGCGCACGGCCAGTCCAAGGCCGTGCGCGTCTTCCGGCACTTCTTCGGTCAGGCGACCTGCCCGGCGTGCGACACCGAGTTCACCGTGTCCGACGAACTGCTCTAGTCCTTCACGTACGTGCCGTGCAGTTCTACCGGCTTGGACCGCTTCGCCCGCATCCGCAGGTTCAGGAACTCCACGAACACCGAGAACGCGATCGGCCCGTACACGTACCCCTTCGGGATGTGCTGGTCGAAGCCCTCGGCGATGAGGCTCGCGCCGATCAGCAGCAGGAACGACAGCGCGAGCATCTTCACCGTCGGGTGGCGGTTCACGAACTCCGAGATCGCCTTGGCGGAGAACAGCATCACGACCATCGCGACGACCACGGCCGCGATCATGATGCCCAGCTCGTCGACCATGCCGACCGCGGTGATGACCGAGTCGAGCGAGAAGACGATGTCCAGCACCAGGATCTGCGCGATCACGCTCGCGAACGAGACGGCCTTGCGCTCCTTGGCGTGGTCGGCGCCCTCAAGTTGTTCGTGGATCTCGAACGTCGCCTTGCCGAGCAGGAAGAGACCGCCCAGCACCAGGATCAGGTCACGTCCCGATATCTCCTGGCCCCACACCGTGAACAACGGCGCCGTCAGCCCGATCACCCACGCCAGCGACGCGAGCAGCAGCAGGCGCGTGATCAGTGCCAGGGAGAGGCCCACGACCTGGGCCCGCCGCCGCTGCTCCTCCGGCAGGCGCCCGGCCAGGATCGAGATGAAGATGACGTTGTCGATCCCGAGCACGATCTCGAGCAGCAACAGGGTCGCGAACGCGACCCAGAGCTCGGGGCTCGCCATCCACTCCATCAACAGTTCCTTCCACACGCGCCGGATTGACCGATTTGCCCGAATCATTGCAGAAGGCGCGGGAGTGCGGGGGCAGACCCGGCGATTGGGGCCGGCACGTTCCCGATCACCGGCGGCCAGGCTCCCGATCACCGAACGGAACGTTCCCGATCGGCAGCGTGTTTGCTTCGAACCTCCGCACTCCTTCTCGCTCGTGCAACGGAGGCGACTGACTTCGGTCCACACTGAAGCAATAGGGATGACCAGAAACCACTCCCCCTATGCTCAGCGAACGACCGCTAGGAGGCGCGCAGTGGGACTACGCAGCGAGCAGTGGTACGCCGGAGACGACCGCAACGCCTACATCCACCGCGCCTGGATGCGGCGCGGCACCCCGGACGACGCCTTCCGCCGCCCCCAGATCGCCATCGCCAACAGCGCCTCCGACCTCACGCCGTGCAACGCGCACCTCGACGACGTGGCGAAGTCCGTCTCCAACGGCGTCTACGAGGCCGGTGGCATCCCGCTCAACCTGCCCGTGGTGTCGCTGGGCGAGACCAACGTCCGCCCCACCGCCATGTTGTGGCGCAACATGGCCGCGATGGCCGCCGAGGAGATGCTGCGCGCCAACCCCGTGGACGGCGTGGTGCTGCTGGGCGGGTGCGACAAGACCATTCCGGCGTTGCTGATGGCCGCCGCGTCCGTCGACATCCCCGCCGTGGTGGTGCCGGGCGGGCCGATGCTGACCGGCACGTTCCGCGGTGTTCCGCTGGGGTGCGGAACGGACGTGTGGCGGTTGTCCGAGGAGGTGCGCGCGGGCACGTTGTCGCAGGAGGCGTTCCTGCGCTCCGAGTCGGCGATGATCCGCAGCCGCGGCCACTGCAACACCATGGGCACCGCCTCGACGATGGCGCTGGTGGCGGAGGCGCTGGGCACCGTCGTCCCCGGTGTCGCGGGCACGCCTGCACCGGACAGCAGGCTCCTCGAAGCCTCCCACGGCACCGGAAAACTGATCGTGGAACTCATAGCAAAAGACCGCAGGCCCAGCACGTTCCTTAACAAGGCCAGCTTCCACAACGCGATCGTGGCGCTGGCCGCGATCGGCGGGTCGACCAACGCCGTGGTGCACCTGCTCGCGATCGCCGGACGGCTCGGCGTCGACCTCACGCTCGACGACTTCGACCGCGTCGGCTCGGGCGTGCCGCTGCTGGTCGACCTGCAGCCGGCCGGGCGGTTCCTGATGGAGGACTTCCACCGCGCCGGCGGGCTGCTCGCCGTGTTGCGGGAGGTGCGCGACCTGCTCGACCCCGACGGGCTCACGGTCACGGGCCGGCCGCTCGTCGAGCACCTCGACGACGCGCCGATCTGGGACCCCGAGGTGATCCGCGCGCGGACCGAGCCGATCATCGCCGAGGGCGGGATCGCGGTGCTGCGCGGCAACCTGGCGCCGTCGGGTGCGTTGATCAAACCGGCGGCGGCGTCCGCGCACCTGTTGCGGCACCGGGGGAAGGCCGTGGTGTTCGACAGCATCGAGGACTTCCACGCCCGCGTCGACGACCCCGATCTCGACGTGGACGCCGACTCCGTGCTCGTGCTGCGGGGGTGCGGCCCGCGCGGTTATCCCGGCATGCCCGAGGTGTCGAACATGCCGTTGCCGAAGAAGCTGCTGGAACAGGGTGTCCGCGACATGGTCCGGATCTGCGACGGGCGCATGAGCGGCACGGCGTACGGCACCGTCGTCCTGCACGTGGCGCCGGAGGCGGCGGCGGGTGGACCGCTCGGGCTGGTCCGCACGGGCGACGTCGTCGTGCTGGACGTGGAGAACCGGCGGATCGACGTGGAGGCGCCGGACTTCCTGCAGCGCACGCCGAACACGGCGATGACGCAGGCGTTCGCGTCACCGAAGCGCGGCTGGGAACGGCTCTACGTCGACCACGTGCTCGGCGCCGACACCGGAGCCGACCTGGACTTCCTGGTCGGTTCCAGCGGCAGCGAGGTCACCCGCGAGTCGCACTAGTGGGAGTGCGAATGCTCCTCGACGTGGCCCGCGTCGTGCACGTGCGCGTGTGAGTGCGTTTCGCCGTCGTGCGTGTGGGTGTGCTCGTGCTCGACGTGGTCGTGCGCATGCGCCCCGTGGGGATGCGTATGAGTCGTGTCACCGTGGCTGTGCTCGTGGGTGTGCACTCCGTTGGTCATGCCACGCATGCTGGCACGTCCGTGACCTGCGCGCAGTCGTGCAAGGTATTGCTTATTGCAAGATGCTTGCTGTTAGCTTCTCCCGGCAACACGGACACCTGGGAGGAACTGGATGCGGCGCGCGGCTCTGCTGGCCCTCGTTCTGCTGGCGGGGTGCACCTCACCCGACGGCTCGACCACCGCACCGGCGACGTCGATCGTCATCGGCGCGGGCAGCGAACCGGAGAACCTCAACCCCGTGCTCGGCTACGCGCCCGACGGCGCAGCCAAGATCTTCGACGGACTGGTCGCGCGCGACGCCTCGCTCGCGCTCAAGCCCGCGCTGGCCTCCGAGCTGCCGACGGCGTCCGCGGACGGCCTGACGTGGACGGCCAAGCTGCGCAAGGACATCACGTTCTCCGACGGCACCCCGCTCACCGCGGACGACGTCGTGTTCACCTACAAGTCCGTGGTGGACAAGAAGGTGAACTCCACGATCGCGTCCCGGTTCGACGCGCTGGCCGACGTCGTGGCGAAGGACCCGGCCACCGTCGAGTTCACGCTCTCCTACCCCTACGCGCCGTTCGCGCAGCAGCTCGCGCTCGGCATCGTGCCCGCCGCGAAGCTCAAGGACGCGGACATCAACAGCGCGCCGTTCAACACCACGCCCGTCGGCACCGGCCCGTACACGGTCGAGACGTGGCGCAAGGGCGACCGGATGGTGTTGAAGGCCAACGAGAAGTACTGGGGCGGCGTGCCCGCGGTGAAGTCCGTGACCGTCGTCTTCGTGCCGGACGACAACGCCCGCGCGACCCGCATGGCCGCCGGTGAGTTCGACGGCACGGTGCTGCCGCCCAAGCTCGCGCAGACCTACAGGGACAGGTCCGGCTACAAGATCGTGCAGAACCCGTCGGCGGACTACCGCGGTCTCGGCATCCCGTCCGAGCTGCCGTTCACCTCGACCCCGGAGGTCCGGCGCGCGATCAACCTCGGCATCAACCGCCAGGCCATGATCGACGCCGTGCTGGCCGGTTCCGGCAAGCCCGCGTCCACGCCGATCTCGCCGTACCTGAAGGACTGGTACGACGAGGGTTCCGCGTTCCGCTACGACGTCGCCGAGGCCGGGAGGCTGCTCGACGAGGCAGGGTGGCGCAAGGGCGCGGACGGCAAGCGCGCCAAGGACGGCCAGCCCGCGAAGCTGCCCGTGCTCTACCCCGCGCCGGACGTGCTGCGCAAGGAACTGGCCCTCGCCACGGCGTCCGACATCGCGAAGCTCGGCATCGACGCGCCCGTCGAGGCCACGACGTTCGACATCATGCTGCAGCGCCGCAAGGAGGCCGCGTCGGTGTGGGGCGGCGGCGACCCGTACGACCCGGACACGGCCGCCTACACGTTGCTGCACAGCAGGTACGCGGGCCAGGACGGCTACGTGAACATGACGCTGTACCGGAACTCCACTGTGGACACCTCGCTCGACACCGCGCGCCGCAGCCTCGACCCGGCCGCTCGCAAGAAGGCCTACGACGAGTTCCAGAAGGCCTACTCGGCCGATCCCGGCTGGGCTTTCCTCGTCTTCCTCGACCACACCTACGTGATCCGCGACAAGTGGAACGGCCAGGAGACCCAGGTCGAGCCGCACGACCACGGCCTCGTGCACGCCGTGTGGTGGAACCTCGAACGCTGGACACCCAAGTCGTGACGCGGGGCAAGGCGATCGGCCGGCTCGCGCTGCGCCGCCTGGCCTTCGCGGTCCCGGTGCTGCTCGTGGTCAGCTTCGCCCTCTTCGTGCTGGCCAAGGCCAGCCCGTTCGACCCGGTGGAGCGCTACTTCGGCGTCCGGATCATCGGCGCCTCCCCGGAACGCGTGGCCCAGCTGCGCGCGAACTGGGGCGTCGACGAACCCGTCGTCGCGCAGTACTGGGCCTGGCTGACGCACGCGGTCACCGGCGACCTCGGCGACTCGCTGTCGTTGCAGCAACCCGTGTCCGCGGTGATCGGCGACCGTCTCGGGTGGACGGTGCTGCTGGTGTCGGTCGGGTTCACGCTGGCGCTGGTGCTCGGGCTGCTGCTGGGCACGCTCGCCGCGTGGCGGCAGGGGTCGTTCCTCGACAGGTCGATCACCGGCAGCTGCTACGCGCTGGAGGCCGCGCCGGTCTTCTGGCTCGGCCTCGCCGTGCTGTACGTCTTCGCGCTGCAGCTGCGATGGCTGCCCGGCGGTGGTGTCACGACGGGCTCCGAACCGGTGTCGGTCGGCGGGGTCGCCGTCCACATGGTGCTGCCGGTGGCGGTGCTGGCGATCTCGCAGGCGCCGTGGTTCGTGCTGTTCGTGAGGCAGAACCTGCTGGAGTCGTTCACCCAGGACCACGTGATCGGCGCGCGGTCCCGCGGACTGCCGGACCACCTGGTGGTGTCGGGGCACGCGCTGCGCACCTCGCTGCTGCCGTTCCTCACGCTGCTCGGCGCCCGGCTGCCGGAGCTGATCACCGGCGCGTTGCTGGTGGAGACGGTGTTCTCGTGGCCGGGCATCGCGCGGGCGACCGTGGAGGCCGCGCTGAACGTCGACTTCGCGCTGCTCGGCGCGCTGACCGTGATGGCGACGGGCGTGGTGCTGGTGGGCAACCTGCTGGCCGACGTCCTGTACGCGCTGGCCGACCCGAGGGTGGCGCTCGATGGCTGACCTGACCTGGCGTCCCACCCCGCGCAGCCGCCTCACCGCCGCGAGCCCGCCCCGCTCACCGAAGTGGCGGCTCCTGCCGTCCGCGGTCGTCCTCGGCCTGGTGGCCCTCACCGTCCTGGTCGTGCCGCTGTTCGTCGAACTGAACGAGCAGTACGTCGACCTCGCGATCGCCAACCAGCCGCCGTCCGCCGCACACCTGTTCGGCACCGACGAACTGGGCCGCGACGTGCTGCTCCGCTGCGTCTACGCGCTCAGGGTGTCGCTGACGGTCGGTGTGGTCGCCGCGGTGATC
This sequence comes from Lentzea sp. NPDC058436, assembly GCF_042721515.1. Classification (NCBI taxonomy): domain Bacteria; kingdom Bacillati; phylum Actinomycetota; class Actinomycetes; order Pseudonocardiales; family Pseudonocardiaceae; genus Lentzea; species Lentzea sp. NPDC058436. The sequence goes on along the minus strand of NZ_JBHXLF010000002.1, from coordinate 369,035 downwards.
TCGGCGGTCGCGGGCACGGCCGTCGGCGCGCTGGCCGGGTCGATCGGCGGGTGGTTCGACCGGATCATGATGCGCGTGGTCGACGCGATCGCCTCGGTGCCGCACCTGCTGCTGGGCATCGTGATCGTCGCGATCCTGCGGCCGAGCCTGAGTGCCGTGATCATCTCGATCGCCCTGACGCACTGGCTCACCGCCGCCAGGATCGTGCGGTCGGAGGTGTTGTCGTTGCGCACCAGGCCGTTCATCGACGCGGCGATCGTCGGCGGGGCCTCCCGGTTCCAGGTGATGACCCGGCACCTGCTGCCGAACGTCGCCCCGCAGGTCCTGCTCGCCACCACGCTGATGGTCCCGCACGCGGTGTGGCACGAGACGGCGCTGTCGTTCCTGGGCCTCGGACTGCCGCCGCACGCGGCCAGCATCGGCAACATGATCAACGACGCCCAGCGCTCGTTGCTGATCGGCGGCTGGTGGATGTCGCTGGCGCCGGGACTGCTGCTGATCATCACGACGCTGGCGGTGTCCGGCGTGAGCGGTGTGTGGCGGGACCGGCTGAACCCCAAGCGGCGCACGGAGTTGACGTGGTGAACCTGGAGATCGACCGGGTGTCGGTGCGGTTCGCGCTCAAGGGCGCGACCGTCGAGGCTGTGAACGACGTGTCGCTGCGCATCCGGCCCGGCGAGTGCGTGGCGCTGGTCGGCGAGAGCGGCTGCGGCAAGACGGTGCTGGCGAGCGCGTTGCTCGGGTTCCTGCCGGGCAACGCGGAGACGAGCGGCAGCGCCCGGCTCGGTGACGTGGACCTGCTCGCGGCGACCGACCACGAGCTGGCGACCACCGTGCGAGGCCGGCAGATCGGGCTGATCCCGCAGAGCCCTGCCAGCCACCTCACGCCCGTCCGCACCGCGCGGTCCCAGCTCCAGGAGGCCGCGAAGGTCCTGGGCGGCGACGCGGACCAGGCCGCCGAACGGGCCGGTCTGCTGCCCGAGCACCTCGACCGCTACCCGCACGAGCTGTCCGGCGGCATGGCGCAACGCGTCGCGAACGCCCTGGCTCTCGTGGGCAACCCTCCGCTGCTGATCGCCGACGAACCGACCACCGGCCTCGACCGCGACCTCGTGGACGGGCTGCTGGACGAGTTCCGCAGACTGGTCGACGACGGCCACGCCGTCCTGCTGATCACGCACGACCTGGCGGCGGCGCACAAGGTCGCCGACCGGATCGCGGTGATGTACGCGGGCCGGATCGTCGAGGTCGGCCCGGCGCACGAGGTGCTCGACCGCTCGAAGCACCCCTACGCCCGAGGCCTCGCCAACGCCCTGCCGGAACGCGACTTCCTGCCGATCCCCGGCCAGCCGCCCCTGCTCACCGACCTGCCGGCGGGCTGCGCGTTCGCCCCGCGCTGCGAGCAGGCCACCGCGATCTGCGAGGACCGCCCCGTGCTGACCGACGACCCGCACGCCGTCGCGTGCCACCGCCCGTGCTGACCGCGAAGGACGTGACCGCCGGCTACAGCACCCCGGTGATCACCGGGGTCAACCTCACCGTCCACCCCGGACGGACCGTCGGGCTGGCAGGGCCGAGCGGGTCGGGCAAGTCCACTGTGGCCCGTGTGCTCGCGTTGCTGCACAAGCCGTTCGCCGGAACCGTGGAGATCGACGGCGAGACGGTCACCGGGTTCCGGTTCAAGGCGCCCCAGCGCACGAAGATCGGCGTGCTGTTCCAGCAGCCCAGGCTGTCGGTCGACCCGCGCTTCACCCTCCGCCAGGCGATCGCGGAGCCGCTGAAGAGCACGGACCGCGTCGACGAACTGGCCGACCTCGTGATGCTCACCGACGACCTGCTGGGCCGCCGCCCGCACGAGGTCAGCGACGGCCAGCTGCAACGCGCCTGCCTCGCCCGCGCGCTCGCGCTCGACCCGCGCTACCTGATCTGCGACGAGATGACGACGATGCTGGACGCCTCCACGACCGCGGCGCTGGTCGGCGTGATCCGCGCCTACCAGGAGCGCTCCGGCGCGGGCGTGCTCGCGATCTCGCACGACGCCACGCTGCTGACCAGGTGGGCGGACGAGACGGTCAGGCTTTGAGCACCGCGTCCACGATGATGTTGTCGCGGTAGCTGCCCGCGACCCGGTCGAACTCGCCGCCGCACGTCACGAGCCGCAGCTCCGACAACGGCGTCGGACCGTACACGGCGGCCGTCGGGAACAGGGTCTTCTCGGTCGTGTGGGTGCCGCTGACGACGAACGTGAGCTTGCTGCCGTCCTCGCGTTCGACCAGCACCTCGGCGCCGGGCCGCAGCTCGGGCAGCCGGAAGAACACCCCGGGCCCGGTCTTCGAGTCGACGTGTCCCGCGATCACCGCCGGGCCGCGGTCCCCCGGCGCGACGCCCTTGGCGTACCACCCGGCCGTGTCCGCGCGCTTCGGCGCCTCCAGCGCCCCCGCGGAGTCGACCTCCAGGGCCTCCAGCGTCGTGTCGACGCCGATCGACGGGATCAGCACCGTCACCGGCTCGGGCGCCTCGTCGCCGCCGGGCCCCTTGACCACGTAGATCAGCGTGACCACGATCGCCGCTCCCATCAGGAGCTTGGCCTTGGCCATCAGCCGAACCGGAACAGCCGGCCGCGCACCGAGTACATGGCGACGCCGACGATCAGCATGATCACCAGGGCGGTGAGCCAGTCCCAGCCGCCCGCCATGCCGCCGAACCCGGTCTCCTGCCCGCCGCCGGGCACGACCTCCGCGGCCTTCGCGTCGGTCCGCAGCTCGATCCGCCGGGCGCTGACCAGCAGCGAGTAGACGCCACCCGGTTCGATCGCGGCTTCGAGGCGCGTCGCGTCCTTGCCGCGTTGCAGGATCTCCAGCGCGTCCGAACCGGGCGCCAGGTCGAGGTACCCGGTCGAGGAGTTCGCCTGCACGGCGCGGTGCACGGACACGCCGGCCCGCACCAGGTCCATCTCGGCGTCGCCGCCGTTGATCACCCGGAGCCGGGCCTGCCCGTTCGCCGGGAGGCTGACGTCGTCCTCCAGGACTTTCATCGTGGACGACAGGTCGACGACCGTGTACGCGTTGCCCGAGCCCGCCCGCACCGTGAGCGACCGCAGCAGCGGGCTGCCCGGCTCGGACATGCGGAACTCGACGACGTGCTCCCCCGGCTCGACGCGGCGGTAGTTGTCCAGGTCGGCGTAGTCGAGCGTGCCGAGCTTGACCCCGTCGAGCACGGCGTCGACCCGCGCCTGGTCCTTCGAGAAGTGCCCGAAGCGCAGGTACGTGCCGGTCGCGGCGTGCGCGGGCGTGGCGGACAGCAGCAGCAACAGCACGACGGCGATCACTCGCACGCGGACCCCTCCCCTCACCGGACGTGCAGTAACGATAACTCGGCTGATCAGCGTCCGGTGAGGCTCGGCCGTCCTCCCGCACGGGTCACGGTCGCCCCGGAGGCCTCCACGGCGAGCCTCGCCGCCGCCTCGGGACCGTCTCCACGCGTGAGGGCGAACGTGAGCGCCGCGACGAACGCGTCCCCGCCCCCGGTCGTGTCGACCACCTCGACGTCTCCCAGGGGCACCACCAGCTCCCCGGAGTCCCACGCGAACACGTTGCCCACGTCGTTCACGGCGAACGCGACGAGTTCGAGGCCCTTCAGCTCGCGTGCCGCCTCCAGCGCGTCGTCCGCGGTCGTGATCCGGCGGCCGGTCAGCAGCTCGGCCTCGTGGTGGTCGGCGCGCACGACGTCGGCGCACGCCAGCAGTTCGTCTCGCAGCCGTTCGGGGGCTCCGTCGAGCACCACCCGCCCGGAGGCGGCCCGTGCGGCCTTGAGAGCGACCTCAGGCGGTTGCTGGAGCTGCACCACGACGGCGCCCGCGCGTGCGATGAGGTCCATCGGCAGGTCGTCCTCGCGCAGCAGCACGCCGTCGGGGAGGTCTTCGAGGTAGCGCCAGCCATCGGCGACGACATCCACGATCAGCCCGGTCCGGCAGCCCGGCCGGACGACCACCCCGCCGGTCGCGATGCCGTCCGCCCCTGCCCGCGCGAGCAGCCGGGCACCCACCTCGTCGTCCCCGACCACGCCCACGAGCGCGACCGGCGCGCCCAGCTGGGCCAGCCCGACGGCGATGTTCGCGCCCTTGCCGCCCAGCAACTCCCGGCGTTCCCGCACGGGCGCCGTGCCGCCGGGACCCGGCACCTCGTCCACGACGAGGACCAGGTCCCTCGCGATCTGTCCCACCACCACGACGTCGTCCACGGTCCTGGACTACCCGGCGGCGGCCCGATCAACTCGGCAGAAACCGATCGGTGACGTCGAGACCGTCCGGCAGCGCCTGGAAGAGGTCGACCGGCGTCCGCTGCGAGACCATCTCGCTGCGGTGGACGCGCTTGAGCCCGTCCCGCGCGACCACGACCCGTTCGCTGGGCGCGGACAGCACGAGGACCGGCACCGCGCCCTGCGCGACGTGCCCGCTCACCCTGTCCTCGGTGCCGCGACCGAACGTGAGCACCTTCCCGTACCGAACGAGGTAGAGCAGCGCCGCCTCACCGCGCACGCGCTTGAGCCGCTGCACCTCCCCTGTCTCGTCGTTGCGGCCCCACGTGCCGTGCGACTTCGTCAGCCACCGGTATCCGGTCCACGGCAGCCCGTGCACGTCCGTCGCGAGCACGGTCCAGCCCGGCCGGAAGTACTTGGCCAGCCGGAGCTTCACGGTCGTCGCGGCGAGGAACTCCGAGTTCTCCCGCCACGTCCCGCCGAGCTCCAGCCGGTGCGCGTTCTTCTGCACCGCCGGGTCCGGCACCGACCTGTCGTCCAGGCACACCAGGCACCTCGTGCGCCAGCCGGTGCCGCACGAGCGCGCGACACCGCACCAGCCGCACTGCCGGATCTGCACCTCCGCGCCGCCCGGACGGTCGTGGACCACCTTCATCTGGTCCGCGACGAGCAGCAGACACGGTTCGCACAAAGCACACCACGCGACCTCGGTGACGTCCTTGCGCGGCAACCGGGTCATGCAGTTGATGCACTGCTTCACTTTTGCCCTCCCCTTGCGGGAAAGCCTATTCCAGCGCCCTTCGCAGGCGCGAGGAGACGAGAGCGTGACGAGGGTCGGTGGCCGGGAGCAGCACCTGCAGCCGTTCGAGCACCTCGGCGTCGTCACCGCTGTCCGCGAACGACAGCAGCGCATCGAGGTCCCCGCGCTCCAGCACGCCCCTGCGCACCGCGGCGGCGAGGTCGACCCGCTCCTCGCGGATCACCGGGGCGTCCGACCGGGGCAGCAGATCACCGCTGTAGTGCCGCGTCGCCCCGCTCGCGTCGCCGGACCGCAGAGCCGTCCGCACGTCCAGGAAGTCGCCGCGCACCACCGCGTCCAGCCGATACGGCCTCGTCAACAGGACAGCACCGAGCTGCGCACGCAGCCTGTGCAGCTCCGCGCGGACCGTCGTCGGGTTCCCGCGCTCACCATAGAGCAACAACGCGAGCTGTTCGGCCGTCAGGCCCTTGGGGTGCAGGGCGAGTGCCGTCAGCACCTCGGCGTTGCGCAACGTCAGCGTCAGCGGCCGTCCGTCCAGGTCGGCGTGCAGCCCGGCGAGGAAGTTCAGCGTCAGCACGTGCTGCCGCGGCGCGAACCGCTGCAGGTGGTGCGTGGCGAGCTGGGCGGCGGCGGACACGAGCTGCGCGACGGCCGGGTGCATGGTCTTGAGCGGCCCGCTGACGTCCACGACGCCGAGCAACAGCCCCGTGTGGGGGTCGTGGATCGGGCTCGCCGCGCACGTCCAGCCGTGGTAGGTGCGCACGAGGTGTTCGCGCGAGTGGACGGTGACGGGCTTGCCGGTCGCGAGGGCGGTGCCCATCGCGTTCGTGCCGATCACGTCCTCGCTCCAGCGCGAGCCCTCGGTGAGGTGGACGCGCTCGGCCTTGTGCCGGACCTGGTTGTCGCCCTCGCACCAGAGGATGTGGCCGCGGGTGTCGGTGACGATCATGATCGTGTCGTCCATCGACAGCGTGTGCCGCAGCAGCGGCACGGTGGCGGCCAGCGGGTGCGTGCCGCGCAGGTCGGCGATCTCGTCTGGGGCGTAGACGACCGGCGCCTCGTGTCTGTCCGGGTCGATGTGCGCGGCGAGGGAGCGCCGCCACGACTCGGAGATCACCGGACGCGCGGCACCCAGGTCCACTGGGTCCATCGGTCCAGGATGCAGTCCATAGCACCGCGTGAGCAAGCCTGCGAGTACTCCGATCGGATGCAACGTGGGTGAAACGTTGCCGGTTCTACGTTCGCCGCCTGTTCGCAACGACGCGGGAGGCAAGCCCCATGGCGAAGTACGCGGCTCCAGGACAGCCGGACAGCGTGGTCACGTTCCGCGACCGGTACGACCACTACATCGGAGGCGAGTACGTGCCGCCCGCCAAGGGCCAGTACTTCGCCAACCCTTCGCCGGTCACCGGTGAGGACTTCACCGAGATCGCCCGCGGCACCGCCGAGGACGTCGAACGAGCGCTGGACGCGGCCCACGGCGCCGCCCGCGCGTGGGGCAAGACGTCGGTGGCCGAGCGCGCCAACATCCTGAACAAGATCGCCGACCGCATCGAGGCGAACCTCGAGATGCTCGCGGTCGCGGAGACGTGGGACAACGGCAAGGCGGTCCGCGAGACCCTGGCCGCCGACCTGCCGCTCGCGATCGACCACTTCCGCTACTTCGCTGGCGCCATCCGCGCCCAGGAGGGCGGCATCTCGCAGATCGACGAGGACCTCGTCGCCTACCACCTGCACGAGCCGCTCGGCGTCGTCGCGCAGATCATCCCGTGGAACTTCCCGATCCTGATGGCGGTCTGGAAGCTCGCGCCCGCCCTCGCCGCCGGCAACGCGGTCGTGCTCAAGCCCGCCGAGCAGACGCCCGCGTCGATCCATGTCCTGAACGAGCTGATCTCCGACCTGCTCCCGCCGGGCGTGCTGAACATCGTCAACGGGTTCGGCGTCGAGGCCGGCAAGCCGCTCGCGTCCTCGCGCCGCGTCGCGAAGGTGGCGTTCACCGGCGAGACGACCACCGGCCGGTTGATCATGCAGTACGCCAGCGAGAACATCATCCCCGTCACGCTGGAGCTCGGCGGCAAGTCGCCGAACGTGTTCTTCAACGACGTGGCCTCGCAGCGGGACGCCTTCTACGACAAGGCTCTCGAAGGTTTCACGATGTTCGCGCTGAACCAGGGCGAGGTCTGCACCTGCCCGTCGCGGGCGCTGATCCAGAGCGACATCTACGACGGCTTCCTGGGCGACGCCGTCGAGCGCACGAAGGCCGTCAAGCAGGGCCACCCGCTCGACACCGACACGATGATCGGCGCGCAGGCGTCCAACGACCAGCTCGAGAAGATCCTGTCGTACATCGACATCGGCAAGCAGGAGGGCGCCCGCATCCTGACCGGCGGCGAGCGCGCCGACCTCGGCGGCGAGCTGTCCGGCGGCTACTACGTGACGCCGACGATCTTCGAGGGCGACAACAAGATGCGGATCTTCCAGGAGGAGATCTTCGGCCCGGTCGTCTCCGTGGCCCGGTTCGCCGACTACGACGACGCGATCAAGACCGCCAACGACACCCTCTACGGCCTCGGCGCGGGTGTGTGGTAGCGCGACGGTTCCGTCGCCTACCGCGCCGGCCGCGACATCCAGGCGGGCCGCGTGTGGGTGAACAACTACCACGCCTACCCGGCGCACGCGGCGTTCGGCGGCTACAAGCAGTCCGGCATCGGCCGCGAGAACCACAAGATGATGCTCGACCACTACCAGCAGACGAAGAACCTGCTCGTCAGCTACTCGCAGAACGCCCAGGGCTTCTTCTGATGCCCCGCGTCGCACTGACCCCTGAGGCCGCGGACGTGCTCCGCGGCCTCAGGGCCGACCACGGCGACCTGATGTTCCACCAGTCCGGCGGCTGCTGCGACGGCTCGGCGCCGATGTGCTATCCCCTCGGGGAGTTCCGCACGGGCGCGTCGGACGTGCACCTCGGCGATCTGGCCGTGGACTCGTTCGTGGTGCCGGTGTGGATGTCCGCGTCTCAGTTCGAGTACTGGAGCCACACGCACCTGACGATCGACGTCGTGCCCGGTCGTGGGAGCGGTTTCTCGCTGGAGGCACCACTGGGAGTGCGTTTTCTGGTGCGCTCTCGACTGCTGACGGACGAGGAGCTCTAATCTCTTCCGCATGACCGTCCAATGCGGATGCTGCGGAGCCGAGATCACCTCTACGGACCGCATCGACTACAGGTTGAACCGTCCGGAGCAACTGCTCGGCGTGCCGGGCGAGCGGCTCGGCGCGCCGACAGGCGGGTTGCTCGTCGGGCCGGACGGCGACTCCTACATCCGTTGTCTGCTCCCGGTTCGGCTGACCGGCGGAACCGAGATCGTGTTCGGCGCGTGGACGCAGATCTCCAAGGTCGACGCGATGTACGCCCACGCCGTGTGGGACAACGACGAGCAGTACGCGAACCTGCGGATCTCCGGCACGTTCGCGAACGTCATCAAGCCGTGGGACCTGCTGGGGGTGCCCGTCGAGGCGACCGTGCTCAACACCGACGAGCTGCCCTACTTCACCTCGCACCCGTTGCTGGAGCGGGAATGGGACCGCGACGAGGTGCTGTGCCGCATCCGGCACCCGTTGCCGATCCCCGTCCGCGAGACGCTCGGAGAGGTCTGGACCGTCGAACGCAGCGAGGGCATGCGGTGCGCGGTCGACGGCCGCACGGTCAGGTTCACGAGCCCCGACCGCCGGGTGGCGCTCGACGTCTACGCCGACCTCACCGGCGGCAGCGTCAGCGACTTCCTGGGCGCGGTCCTCGACGGCTTCCCCGCGAGCGCCGAGCACTCCGTGTCGCACGACGGCCCCGAGTTGCGTCACGCGTTCTGGCTCAGCGAGGTGATCGACGGCCACGAGGAACAGGTGTTCCACGGACACGTCGTCCGTCCCGGCACGATGATCTCCGTGCGCTGCGTGCACCGCTACCCGGCGGACCGCTCGTGGGCGCAGCACGTGCTCAACAGCGTCCGGTTCATCGGGTGACGGCCTGCGAGTGCTGCGGTGCCGAGTCCGACGACTCCGGCGCGATCGACCTCGACCTGGGCCTGCCTCCCGGCGTGCGGAACCCGTCTCTGAAGGCCGGCGGCAACGTCTTGCTGGCCGACGACGCCGCCTACGTCCGCTGCGTGCTGCCCGTCGAGCTGACCTGCGACCTGGAGCTGTGGTTCGGCGCCTGGATGCGCGTGGAGCCCGAGGCCGCCCGGCACGCCCACGAGGTCTGGGACGGCCCCGGCTACGCCTCGCTGCGGTTCACCGGCACGTTCGCGCACGACGTCAAACCGTGGGACGGCCTGCGCGGCGCACCGGTGGTCGCCGAGGTCCGCGAGGCCGATGACCTGCCCGAATACGTTCAGCACCCGTTGCTCGGCACCACCTGGGACCGCGACGAGGTGCTCAGCGGATACCTGATCGAGCTGCCGATCTCGATCCGGCAGAAGCTGCCCGGCACGTGGAGCATCGAACGCACCGCAGGCCTCACCCCGCACCTGCTGGAGGAGGGCCTGCGGTTCGCGGGCCCCGGCCGCGCGGTGTTCGTGGACGTCCGCCGCGCCATGAGCACACCCGCGGACAAGTTCCTGGAGATGGCGCTGGAGGGCGCGCCGGACGTGCCGGAGGAGCAGCAGTTCCTCGTGCGCGACGGCGTCGAGCTGCGGCACGCGTTGTGGCTCACGACCAGCTCGGACGGCGTGACGCGGCACGAGTTCCACGGGCACGTCGCGCGGTTCGGCGAGATGGTCGTCGTGACGTGCGTGCACGACGACCTGGCCGACCACGCGTGGGCGCGGCACGTGCTGAACAGCGTCCGCTTCCGCCGCGTGACGCGCTCGTAACGTCAGGTAAATCCCAAGTTTGCGCGGGTGAGCTGGACCACTATCCCGGCTGGACCCACGATTCCCGCCATGAACGTCCTGCTGGCATTCGCACTCACCGCGAGTCTCACGTCTCCGGTGCACCTGCCCCCGACCGCGCCGTGCCCGGAGAACGTCCCCGCGGGCACCACCTGCTACGAGGGCCGGGACGCCAACGGCGCGTACTACACGATCGCCGTGCCGAAGAAGTGGAACAAGACTCTGGTCGTGCACTCGCACGGCGGACCTGACCTGGGTGAGCCGACGCCGGAGCGCACGCGGGACGACCTCAACCGGTGGTCCGTGATGGTCAAGGAGGGCTACGCGTGGGCGGGCACCTCCTACCGGCGCGGCGGGTACGGCACGCGGATGGCGGCCGAGGACACCGACAACCTGCGCAAGATGGTCAGCGCGATGCTCAAGCCGAGCAAGGTGTACATCCACGGGCAGTCGTGGGGCGGCAACGTCGCGGCGAAGACCATCGAGCTGTACAAGGGTTATGACGCGGCCCTGCTCACGAGCGGCGTGATGGCCGGCGGTTCGCGCGGCTACGACTACCGCGTCGACCTGCGCGCGGTCTACCAGTACTACTGCGGCAACCACCCGCGTCCGTCCGAGGTGCAGTACCCGCTGTGGCAGGGTCTGCGCGCCGACTCGACGATGACGACCGCCGGGCTGCGCGGGCGGATCGAGGAATGCCTTGGTGTGGCGGGAAGTCGCACGCCGGAGCAGCAGCAGAAGCTCACCGACGTCCTCACCGTCACGAAGATCCCCGAGGAGACGCTGAACTCGCACCTGAACTTCGCGACGTTCACGTTCCGCGACATCGTGCACAACCGGCTGGGCGGCAAGAACCCGTTCAGCAACACCGGTGTGGTGTACAAGGGTTCGCACGACGACGCCGCCCTGAACGCCGGCGTCGCCCGCTTCGCCGCCGACCCCGAGGCCCGCGCGCAGCTCGCGTACGACAGCGACCTGACCGGCAAGATCGACATCCCCGTGCTGTCGGTGCACGCGATCGGCGACCCCACGGCGTTCGTCGAGCACGAGTCCGCCTATCGCGACACCGTGCAGAAGGCCGGCCGCTGGTACAACCTCGTGCAGACCTTCACGACCGAGGCCACGCACAGCGCGTTCAGCGACTCCGAGTACGCCGCGGCCATGCAGTCGCTGCAGACCTGGGAGAAGTGGGGCGTCCGCTCCAACTCGTTCCTGATCGCGGCGTCCTGCTCGGTCCACGACAAGAAGTACGGCACCGGCTGCTTCTTCAACCCCTGGTACAAGCCCGCGTCCTACGAGTCCCGGGTCGCGCCCCGAAAGTGACCCGCGAGGCCCGGCCGCGCACACCGCCTCCGAAACGCTGTGCGCGGCCGGGCCTTGACCTCCAGATTGGTCGAGGTACGACGATCTTCGGCATGACCGATCTCGCAGACATCGAAGCGCTCGTCGCCACCGTCCAGCACTCCCAGCAGAACGAGCTCGCCGAGGAGTTCATCTCGCTGTTCCGCGAGGACGCGATCTGGACCACCGCGCACGGCAAGCGCCTCAACGGCCGTGACGAGATCGCCTCCTTCACCCGCCAGGTACTGCCCGGCGCGGCGAAGGAGGCGACCGCCACGTACGAGGTGGCGCACGTCCTGTTCATCCGGCCCGACGTGGCGGCCGTGAAGATCCGCCAGCGCCCGGTCCGCCCCGACGGCACCCTCATCCTGGACCAGAACGAGGGCTCGCCGATCTACATCCTGTCCAAAGAGGACGAAGGCTGGCGAATCGCCGCGGGGCAGAACACCATCGTGCTCTAACGCCCCTGCAACGACTTCACCTTGTCGCCGAACGTCCAGCCCTTCGAGCCGTCCCAGTTGATCGACCAGGTCATCAGGCCCTTGAGCTGGCCGCCGAAGCTGTTCCACGCCTGCCCGACCAGGGTGGGGTTCATGTAACCGCCGCCGGCACCGGGCTGCGCGGGCAGCCCGGGAACCTGCTTGTCGTAGGGCACCTTGATCGTGGTGCCCTGCACGACCAGCCCCTTGTTGAGGCACTGCGTCTGCGCGACGAAGCCCTGCACGGTCCCGGCCGAGTAGCTGTCGCCGGCGCAGCCGTACATGGACCCGTTGTAGTACTGCATGTTCAGCCACCACAGACGGCCGTTGTCCGCGTACTTCTTGACGATCGGCAGGTACGCGCCCCAGATCGAGCCGTACGCGACGCTGCCACCCGTCACGTACGCGGTCTCCGGCGCCATGGTGAGCCCGAACCCGGCCGGCATCGCCGCGAGCACGCCGTCGATGATGCGGACCAGGTTGGCCTGCGAGGCCGACAGCTGGTTGATGTTGCCGCTGCCGACCAGCCCGGTCTCGATGTCGATGTCGATCCCGTCGAAGTTGTACCTCTTCAGGATCGGCACGACGGTCGCGACGAACCGGTCCGCGACGGCGGCCGAGCTCAGGTCGATGCCCGCCGTGGCGCCACCGATCGACAGCAGAATGGTCGCCCCGGCGGCTTTGACCGCGCACATCTCGGCAGGCGTCGCGACCTTCACACCGGTGTCCATGCCGTCCTCCCACAGCACGGTGCCGTCGGAGCGGATGACGGGGAACGCCGCGTTGATCACGTTGTAGCCGTGCTGCTTGATGCGGCTGTCGGTGATCGGCGTCCAGCCGAACGGCGGGTGGACCCCGTTGGACGCGCCGTCCCAGTTCTCCCAGTACCCGTGCAGGACCTTGCCAGCGGGACGGGGTTTGAGCGCGCACGTGTCGGCCGCCTGGGCGGTGGACGGGATGAGCAGGGTGCTCATGAGCAGAAGCAGGGCTGTCAGTGCCCTCGGCAACAAGCGGGCGGACATTCGCTCACCTCTCGCATACAGGCGGCGACCCACAGTCATTAGAGCACGAAGTGGTCCAGACCTCTACCCGTCAGAGGCCGATCGTGGCGGCGAGCGCGTCCACGTGCGCGCGGAGGAACTCCTCCGGCTCGGTGAGCGTGTCCGAGGCGTAGTGCCCGAAGACGTCGAACAGGATCGCACCGATGATCGCCGACCAAAGCCCGTACACGCGCGAGACGTTGTTCGCCGGCATGTCGATCCCGTACGTGCGACGCAGCCGTTCCATGTCGGTGCGAACGGTGCGGCTCAGCGTGGCCTCCACGGGCTGGAGATCACCCGCCCGCCACGCGTCGTCGGCGAGCGTGGCGATGGCCGCGATGACCCGCGTGCCCGGCGCGACGGTCTGCTCCCCCGGCGCCGCGTAACCCGGCACGGGCGCACCGTAGAGAAGCGCGAACCTGGACCGTTCACGGACCGCCCACGCCCGCGCCGCCAGCACCGCAGCCTCCAGACGCTTGCGGTAAGAGCGACGCGACGTCGCCTTGAGCGCCTCATCGACCTCGTCCCCGAGGCTGTCGTACGCGTCCACGATCAGCAACGTGATCAGCGCGTCACGGTCACGCACGTAGCGATAGAGCGCCGACGGCACCACGCCCAGATCCCGCGCCACGGCGCGAAGGGACAAATCAGCCGGGAGAACCGAGGTGAGGTGCTCCCGGCCGACGCGCACGATGTCGCGCATCATCTGTTCACGTGCTGATTGTCGCGTCGTGGCCACGCGCCCACCCTACAGTCAACAGTGTTCTCGTTTCGCGTTTGGTCACGCGACGAGCGCGGGGTCCTTGTCGCGCTTGAGCGATCCCCACGACAACCAGCCGCGGCACGCCACGTAGGCGAAGGCGGTCGACAGCGCGACCCAAGGATCGCTGATCGATGACTGCGCGCCCTCGACGGTGTCGATGATGCTGAAGGCCAGCACCGACGCGGCGACCTTGTGGAACAGCACCAGTTCCCAGATTCCCGGCACCTGGCGCGGGCGGAACGCGAGAAGCGCCCACATCGCACTGAACACGAAATAGCCGAACGTGCGCCACCCCTCGACCATGAGCCGGTCGTCGTTCGCGGCCGCCATCAGGAAGAACCCGTTGACGAAGACGGCGAACGTCAGAACGGAGTTGAAGGCCATCACGCCTCGGCCGATGTGGTCCCAGCGGCGGGAGACGACAGGGCGTTCGGTGGTCGTGGTCATGGCGTTGCCCCTCTGCTCGATTTGCGAGAACAGTGTTCTCGGTTCGGGCAGAGTCAAGCGCACCTCTCGAACGAAAGTCAAGAACAGTGTTCTCGGTTTGGTGCGTTGGGGTGCGGTGCCGGGTCTGTTCGCACGAACGCGCGGCTGACGGGTGGCCGTGTGAGCGGATTGCCCGTTGCACAACGGCAACCTGCATTCGGGCGCAGTTACCGGATGTGCGGCCTCACCTGGGTCGCGCTTCACCGACGGGCTGGCGCGACAACTCCAGGGCGGCAGGGGATATGCCGCTGGCCCACGCGGGTGGCCGCCATGTCGCCAGTCGGCGCAGATATGGCCACCAGTCGGCGCAGATGACGGCTGTGGCAAACGATTCGGCGGCCGTTGCGTCGCCATCCCAGGCACGTTGACCATGTCACCTGCCGGAACTGCGCTGCGGCATGTCGCCAGCCAGAGCGATTGGCGTTTGCAGCGAACGACTCGGCGGCCGTCGCGCCACCCCTCCCAAGGCACGTTGGCCTTGTCGGCTGCCAGGAGGTGCGGCCCTAGATCATGCCGCCGCCAGCTCGCGAACCGCCGGAAGCACGACATGCCCGGCCGGGCTGCACACCCGGCCGGGCAACTGGTCGCACTACAGGCCTGACCGAAGCCAGCCGCCCCCTCTCTGGCCGACACCTCGATCTCCCCCGCCAGCTGGGGTCAGGCCGCCTTGAGGGACCAGAGGGTTTCCTCGGAGACCTTCCACAGGTGGGCGGCCGATTCCTCGGCCTGGGCGTACGGGGCCATGCCCCGGACGTAGTTGCCCGGCTCTGCCGGGCCGGCCTCGTTGCCGTCCTCGAAGTACTTGCCGGACACGCCCTTGAGGAGCGGTGAGGTGGCGAGGACGAGGGTGGTGGCGGCGCCCTGCTCTGGGGTCTTGACTCGGCGGGTGGTGGCGCCGCTTTGGCGGATGCGGTCTTGTAGTTCTGACTGCGTCAGATGGCGTTGGAGGTTCGTGGCGATGCTGCCGGGCATGAGGGCGTTCATCGTGATGCCCTCGCCGGACCAGCGGCGGCCCGCCTCCACGCCGAACAGGATGTTCGCGGTCTTGGACTGGCCGTAGGCCTGCCAGCGGTCGTAGGCGCGGTGCTCGTAGTGGATGTCGTCGAAGACGACGTCGCTCATGAGGTGGGCCGAGGAGCTCACGTTCACGACGCGGGCGCCTTCTGCCCTCAGGGAGTTGAAGAGGCCCAGGGTGAGGGCGAAGTGGCCCAGGTGGTTCGTGGCGAACTGGAGTTCCCAGCCCTCCGGCGTGCGGGTGAGCGGGGTTGCCATGACGCCCGCGTTGTTGACCAGCAGGTGCAGCGGGCCGTCCCAGTTGCGGGCGAAGGCCTTCACCGATGCCTGTGAGGAGAGGTCCAGGTGCGCCACCGTGATGTGCGCGCCGGTGGACTTGGCGAGCGCGGTCGCGACTCGTTCGCCCGTGTCGATGTCGCGGGCCGCGATGGTGACCTCGGCGCCGGCTACCGCCAGCGCGCGCACCGTTTCGACGCCGATGCCCGAGGCGCCGCCGGTGACGACGGCCCGGTGGCCCGAGAGGTCGATGCCTTCGACGACCTGGAGTGCCGTTGTCTCGGGACCGAATCCTGTGGTGATCATGCCTGCACCTTCAGCGTTTCCTCGGAGACCTTCCACAGCTGGGCGGCGGCCTCGGGGTCGGTCGCGTAGGCGGCCAGCCCGTTGCTCATGCCCTCGGCGTGCGGGAGCGCCTCCTCGCAGTCTTCGAAGTAGAGGCCCGAACGGCCCTCCACCAAGGGGGACACGGCGAGCACCAGCGTGGTGGCCGCGCCCTGTTCCGGAGTCTTGAGCCGCAACGGGTTCGAGCCGCCGCGCAGGCGGCGCCGCTCCTCCAGCTCCTCCGGGGTGATGTGGCGCTGCAGCGCGGTCAGGATGCCGCCCGGCATCAGCGCGTTCATCGTGATGCCCTCGCCGGACCACCGACGGCCCGCCTCGACGCCGAACAGGACGTTCGCCGTCTTCGACTGGCCGTACGCCTGCCAGCGGTCGTACTCGCGGCGCTCGTAGTGGATGTCGTCGAACACCACGGGGCTGCTCAGGTGGCCCGCGGAGCTGACGTTCACGACGCGGGCGCCCTCGGCGCGCAGCGCGGCGAACAAGCCGAGCGTCAGCGTGAAGTGGCCGAAGTGGTTCGTGGCGAACTGGAGCTCCCAGCCCTCCGGCGTGCGGGTCAGCGGCGGGGCCATGACACCCGCGTTGTTGACCAGCAGGTGCAGCGGCCCGTCCCACGCCGCGGCGAAGGCCTTGACCGACTCCTGCGAGGTCAGCTCCAGCGGAGCGACCAGAACGGCCTTGTTGCCGGTCGACGCGGACACCTCGGCGGCGACCCGCAGGCCCGCCTCGACGTCGCGCGCCGCGATGGTGACCTCGGCTCCGGCGGCGGCCAGAGCCCGCACGGTCTCGACGCCGATGCCCGACGCCCCACCGGTGACCACGGCGCGACGGCCGGACAGGTCGACGCCCTCGACGACCTCGAGAGCCGTGCTCTCGAACCCGAACGGGGTGGTGATGCGCTCGCTCATCAGATTTCCCCAACCTGTGTCGTACACTGAAACGGAGGTGCCTCCGGTTCGAGTTCCACAGTAAGCGGAGGGGCCTCCGTTTAGCAAGTGACGTACCCCATAGGAGTGATGAAGTGCGTGCAGACGCGGTCCGGAACCGGGGGCTGCTGATCGAGGTGGCGCTCGACGCGTTCACCCACGAGAAGGACGTGACGCTCGGCGCCATCGCGAAGAAGGCGGGCGTCGGCATCGGCACGCTCTACCGCCACTTCCCCACCCGCGAGGCGCTGATCGAGGCGGTCTACCGCACGGAACTGGAGAAGCTCTGCGACGCGGCGCCCGAACTGCTGCAGACGCACGGGCCCGAGGCTGCGCTCAGGGAGTGGATGGACCGCTTCATCGCCTACGCCGCCACGAAACGGGACCTCAAGGACGCGCTGCAGGCCGTGATCGCGCTGGGCCTGAACCCGTTCGAGCACAGCCGCGCGAAGATGACCGAGGCCGTGTCGAGCCTGCTGGAGCCGCTGGGCGCCGAGACCGAGCCCATGGACCTGATGGCGCTGCTGGTCGGCGTCGCCCAGAACGGCGACCCGGTTCAGGCGAGGCGGATGCTCGACCTGATCATGAACGGCGTCCTGCACGACGCTGCCGCTCGAAGCGCTCCACCAGCATCGGCGCCTCGTTGAGCAGGAACGTGTAGAAGTCCCGCATGTACTCGAGCCGGTCGTGCGCGCGACCGGCCCCGACCGCGTCCACGCCCTTCTCGACGGCACGCAGCACGTCGTCGACCACGGAGTGCTGACGCGAGTACAGCGTCGTCCAGGCGTTGTCGCGCATCCGGAAGTGCTCACGCCGGCTGCCCGCGACGTGGATCCGCTCGATCAGGCCCATCTGCGCGACCATCTTCACCGCGCCGGACACCGAACCCGCGCTCACACCCAGTTCGTGAGCCAGATCCCCCGCGGTCAGCGTGTCCTTCTCCGAGAACAGGAACGCCGCCAGAGCACGCGCCCCCATGCGCTGCATCCCGGCGCCGACCAGCGTGAGCGCCAGGTGCTCGGCGGCCTCCCTGCGATCTGTCTCGCCCGTCACAGCCACCCTGTCTTCAGAAATTTCTGAACATTCGCTAGCCTCAATCCTAGGGGAAGGGGCTGGTCATGGCCACAGCACTCGTCGTAGGGGCCGGCGTCTCCGGCCTCGCCACCGCGCTCAGACTCACCCGCAGCACGTGGGAGGTCGTCGTGCTCGACAGCGGCGCCCACCACGACCCCGTGCTGATCACCGGCCCCGACCGCTGCGCGGCCAGAAGGCTCGCCGCGCTGCCCCACGACCTGCACTACGAGACCCGCCGCAGCAGAGTCACCGGGCTGCACCCCGACCGGTTCGGCGTCACGGTCGCGTTCAACGACCACGACGACGAGTGGTTCGACGTCGTCGTGTGCGCCCAGCCCTGCTGCGAGGCGGAGCGATTACCCGGCCTGTGCCTCGACACCTGGTCCCGCGACCACGTCGCCCTGCTCTACCGCGCCGTCCGCGACACCGGCCTGCCGCTCAGCGCCGCCGAACTGCTCGCCGACGCGTTCGACATCCACCTCGACGACCGCGCCGCCTTCGCCTGGTGGGAAACCACTTTGAAGCCACACTCAATTAGGCGGGCCTTTACCCGCGTCCGGTAACTCTCCGTCCCATGACCACGTTACGGAGACGTACCTTCATCGTGGGTGGCCTCGCGGGAGCGAGCGCCGGAGTTCTACTTCCCGCACTGGCCAACGCGATCGGGTACCCCTTCACCCTGGGTGTCGCGTCCGGCGAACCATCGGCGGACGGGTTCGTGATCTGGACCCGCCTCGCCCCCAACCCCCTCAACGCCGACGGCCTCGGCGGCATGCCGAACACCGCCACCGCCGTCGAATGGCAGGTCGCCACCGACGAGCGCTTCACCGCGATAGCCCGCACGGGCACGTTCACCACGGCCCAGGCGAGCGCCCACTCCGTGCACGTCACCCTCACCGGTCTGGAGCCGGGACGCGAGTACTGGTACCGCTTCCGCACCGGTGGCCACATCTCCCCCGTCGGCCGCGCCCTCACCGCACCGGCCGTCGGCACCCAGCCCGAGCTCACCATGCTCTTCGCCTCGTGCTCGCACTACGAGGAGGGCTACTTCACGGCCTACCGCCGGATGGCGGAGGAACACCCCGACCTGATCCTGCACCTCGGCGACTACATCTACGAGGGCGCCGCCACCACCACGAAGGTCCGCAAGTTCGCGCCCGCCACCGAGATCAGCACGCTCGCGAACTACCGCGTCCGGCACGCCCAGTACAAGACCGACCCGGACCTGCAGGCAGCGCACGCCACCGCGCCCTGGCTCGTCGTCTGGGACGACCACGAGGTCGAGAACAACTACGCGAACCTCGTCCGCAACGACAGCAGCCCCGCCGGTGACTTCAAGGCACGACGTGCGGCCGCCTACAAGGCCTACTACGAGCACATGCCGCTGCGCAGCGCCCAGGCACCGACGAACGAGAACATGCTGCTGCACCGCAGGGTCCGCTGGGGCAGCCTCGCCACGTTCCACATGCTCGACACCCGCCAGTTCCGCGACGACCAGGCGTGCGGCGACGGCACGAAGGTCTGCCCGGAAGCCGACGCCGCGGCACGCACGCTCACAGGCTCCTCGCAGGAGACGTGGCTGATCGACGGCCTGAGGCAGAAGCTCGGCACCTGGGACCTCCTGGGCCAGCAGGTGTTCTTCGCGCAACGGCTCGCCGCCGCCGACGGGTCCAAGAGCATGGACTCGTGGGACGGCTACACCGCCAACCGCGCACGCATCCAGAACGCGTGGGACACCAACGGCAACAAGGGCACGGTCGTGCTCACCGGCGACGTGCACCGCAGCTGGGGCGCGAACCTCATGCAGAACTACGGCACCCAGAACCGGATCATCGGCACCGAGCTCGTCACCACGTCGATCACGTCCGGCGGTGACGGCAACGCGGCCGACAACAGCCTCAACCCGACGCTGAACCCGCACGTCAAGTACTTCAAGAACCTGCGCGGCTACGTGAAGACGCGCACCACCTCGACGCAGATGAACGTCGACTTCCGCGCAGTCGACAAGGTCACCGTGCGCGACTACCCGGTCAAGACCGTCGGCAGCTACGTCGTCGAGGCCGCCAACCCCGGATTGCAGGCGCCGTGAAGACACTCCTGATCGCGAGCCTCCTGCTGGCACCCGCCCCGATGACGTGGTCCACGGTCAACAGCGACTCGACCGGTGACCAGGACAACGCGTCCGTCTCGGCCTCCCGCAACGGTTACACGGCCGTCGTGTGGGAGGACGACCGCGACACCACCGCGCCCGAGGACCCGATCCACTCCGACGTCTGGATCCGCCTCTACAAGGAGGGCGCGTCGGTCTACGAGAAGAAGCTCTCCACCGGCGGCACCGGCAACTGGCGCCACTGGCAGCCCGACGTCTCGGTGCGCGAGGACGGCAGCGCCGTCGTCGTGTGGTCGGAGGACCCGGACGGCAACGGCTACTACAACATCGCTGTCCGCTCCGTCAGCGCGACCGGGACCGTCTCGGGTTCCGGCACGGCCAACGCCAACGCCGACGGCCAGCAGTACTTCCCCAGCGTGGCGGCGGACCCTGACTCCGCCGGCTTCGCGGTCACGTGGGAGGACAAGCAGGGCACGAACCCGTCCACCGCGCGGGTGAGCATGTTCGCGTCCCTCAGCTCCAAGTCCTACGAGGCCCAGGTCAACAACGCCGGCGGCACGCACGCCAAGCCGCAGGTCGCGATGGGCGCGGCGGGCAACGCCGTGATCGTGTGGGAGGCGGACGCGAACGTCGCCCGCAAGATCGTCGCACCGGCCGGAGGCGTGAAGCTGGCGCAGACCACGACGGGACAGGGCACATGTCCCGCCGTGGCGGCCAACTTCAACGGCGACTTCGCGATCGCCTGGCAGCAGTCGGGCGTCCGCGTCCAGTCGTTCACCGCGGCGGGCACCTCACGGGGTGCCGTGGCGGCGACGACGGGCACCGACCCGCAGATCGGCATCGACGACCAGCTCGGGGTCGCGGTGACCACGACCGAGGCGCAGGACGTCCACACCAGCGCCTACAACCCCGACGGCACCACCACGGGCCGTCCCGCTCGGCAGCTCACGGTCTCGAACGCCACCGGCAGGCAGGACGAGCCCGCCGTGGGCGTCGACCCGTGGGGCCGCGTCACCGTCGTCTACACCGACGACAACGACGGCAACGGGTTCGACCAGATCTACCTGGGCACCGGCCTGACCACCCAGGAGTGGTGAGTCAGCGCTGATCGAGCGGCCTGCGTCGCTGGTGGACCTCCAGCAGCGACGCGGGCTTCCAGGCCCCGTGCACGTCGTAGGTGTCGATGCCGGGCGGCACGATCTCGTCGATGCGGTCGAGCACGTCGTCGGTCAGCACCAGCGAAGCGCCCTCCAGCAACGACTCCAGCTGCTCCATCGTGCGCGGCCCGGTGATCGCCGACGTCACCGCCGGATGCGCCGTCACGAACGCGATCGCCAGCGCGGGCAACGACACCCCCATCTCGTCGGCGAGCTTCGCGAACTGCTCCACAGCCTCGAACTTCGCCGCGTTGCCCGGCAGCGACTCGTCGAACCGCTCGGGCGTCAGCGTCGCGCGGAACGCCTCGGCCGACGCGCCCCGCCGGTGCCTGCCCGACAGGAACCCGCTGGCCAGCGGACTCCACACCAGCACACCCATGCCGAGCCGCTGCGCCGTCGGCAGCACGGAGCGTTCGATCCCGCGCGCCAGCATCGAGTACGGCGGCTGCTCGGTCCTGAACCGCATCAGCCCGCGGTTCAGCGCCACGTGGTGCGCCTCGACGATCTCCTCGGCGGGGAACGTCGAACAGCCGAACGCCCGGATCTTCCCGTCCCGCACCAGGTCCGTGAGCACCGACAGCGTCTCCTCGACGTCGGTCCGGTAGTCCGGCCGGTGCACCTGGTACACGTCGATCCAGTCGGTGCCGAGCCGCCGCAGGCTGTCCTCGACGGCCTTCAGGACGTACCGCCGCGAGTTGCCGCTGCGGTTGCGCCCCTCCCCCAGCGGGAAGTGCACCTTCGTGGCCAGCACGACGTCGTCGCGACGGCCCTTCAAAGCCTTGCCGACGATCTCCTCCGAGTCGCCGGCCGAGTACATGTCGGCGGTGTCGACGAAGTTGATGCCCGCGTCGAGGGCGCGGTGGATGATCCGCACGCCCTCTTCGTGGTCGTTGTTGGCGACGGAGCCGAACATCATGGCACCGAGGCAGTGGTGGCTGACCTCGATGCCTGTTCCCCCGAGAACGCGATAGCGCATGTTCATGCGGCAGAACCTACGAAGTAGAGCCGACTCTAGGTCAAGCCTATGCTCGGGGACATGGGGCTGAGCATCGGACAGGTGGCCGAACGCACCGGACTGAGCGTGCACGCGCTGCGGTTCTACGAGAAGGAAGGCATCCTCGCGCACCAGGTCCACAGAGGACCGGGTGGCCGTCGCGTGTACACCGAGCAGGACCTCGCCTGGCTGCGGATGTGCATCATGCTGCGCATGTCCGGGATGCCGGTGCCGGAGATCCGCCGCTACACGGACCTGGTCCGGCAGGGCGACGGCAACGAGCTGCAGCGCCTGGACATCCTGAAGGAGCACCAGGAACGCGTCCGCCTGCAGATGGAGCAGCTGCAGGACTGCATGGACCTGATCACGCACAAGGTGGGCGTCTACCAGGACTACGTCAATTCGATCGACGCCCGCGCCGTCGCGCAATAACCTCGGGCGCATGCCCGTCGTGCTCTCGCTGAACGTCGCCAGGAAGACCGTTCCCGTCGACTACGCCCGAGCGGGCGCCACCGGCATCGACAAACGCCCGGTCGACGGGCCGCTGCAGATCAGCCCGGTGGGCCCCAAGGGTTCGGCGGGCGGTGGCGTGGCGGGTGACTCGATCGCCGACTGGACCGTGCACGGCGGCGAGTACCAGGCCGTGTACGGCTACGCCCGCGAGGATCTGGACCGGTGGCAGTCCGAGCTCGGCGTGACGCTGGACAACGGCCAGTTCGGCGAGAACCTGACCACGCAGGGCATCGACCACACGAACGCACTCGTCGGCGAGCACTGGCGGATCGGCACGGCCCTGCTGGAGGTCACCGGGCCGCGCATCCCGTGCCGCACGTTCGCCGAGTTCCTCGGGCAGCGCGGCTGGGTGAAGCGGTTCACCCGGGAAGCCAGGCCCGGCGCCTACTTCCGCGTTCTCGAAGCAGGTCTGGTCGGACCGGGCGACGAGATCACCGTCGTGCACCGGCCCGACCACGACGTCACGGTCGAGCTGTTCTTCCGCGCCGTCACCACCGAGGCCGCGCTGCTGCCCCGGCTGCTCGCGGCCGGCGACTCGGTACCGCCCGAGGTCGTCGACCTGGTGCACAAGCGCACCGTGGTCGAGCTCGACTCCTAAAGCCTGTGTCGAAGTCAGGTCCGCGACACAGGGCCTAGCCGGGAAAGTTCCGCACCCACCGCTTCTGCCACGGCGTCTCGACGGCACGGCGGTGGTAGTGCGCGCGCGTCCACGCCACGGCCTCGGCCGCCGGAACGCCCGCCAGCACGGCCAGGCACGAGATCACCGTCCCGGTCCTGCCGACGCCACCACTGCACGCCACCTCGACCTTCTCGCCGGACAACGCGCGGGCGTGCAGCGAGCGGATCAGCGCGATCGCGGCGTCGTGGTCGCGTGGCAGTCGGAAGTCCGGCCACTCGATCCAGTCGTGCGGCCACGGCACGTCGACCGGCCGGGGTTGCAGGTACACCCCGTACTCGGGGTGCGGCTCGACGAGCTTGCCGTCGCGCAGGCCGCGGCCCGTGATGACGGCGCCGTCAGGCAGTTCGATGGTCTTCACAGCTCCCCCAAGGAGTTCGTGCTCAACGGACGGCGCCCTCCGGCCACAGCACCGTGACCGGAACGCCCCTCGACCGCGCGTGGGCCACCGCGTCGGCCGTGCCACCGGGACCCCGCCCCGGCAGCCCGTCCCAGACGGCGAGCAGCACGTCGGACTCGTCGATCATCCGCTTGCTCGCCTCCATGTACGCGTGCGGGTCCGGTGCTTCGAACGGCAGCCGCACGACCTCGTCCGCCCGCGCCAGCAGCCTGTCGTAGACCGGAAGGTAGTTCTCGGGCAACGCCTCGCGGTACGTCGTGGCGGGCAGCACGGCGACCAGCGCGCCTCCCACGTCCAGCACGGCCTGGGCGAAGACCGCGTCGGCACCGTCCGCCAGGCACGACATGCCGACCACCGGGCCTGGCGCCTCGCCCACCACGGCGCGGATCATCCGGTCGACCTCCGCCTCCACCTCGGCGGAGAGCCCGCGGTGGCCGGTGATGGCGAGCCTCGTCATCCAGGCAGGATAGGCGGGCGCCGCTGCTCCGCGACCGCCATGTAGTGGACGTTGGTCATGACGCCGAGGATGTTGCCGAACGGGTCGACCACCGACGCCGTCACGAACCCCTCCCCTCGTACGCGCGGCTCGTCGTGGGTCTTGGCGCCCAGCGCCGACAGCCTCGCCAGGGTCGCGTCGAGGTCGTCGACCGCCCAGTAGAGGATCTGGCCCGCCGGGCCGTCGGACGGCGTCACCTCGAACCGGCGCTGCACGATGCCCAGTTCGGCCTGGTAGTCGCCGATGCGGAACTCGGCGTACGCGAGCACGCCGTCGGGGGTGCTCCGCTCGAAGTACGCCTCGACGCCGAGGAACCGCGCGTACCAGTCGCGGGCCTCGGTCACGTCGTCGGCGAAGTAGGACACGGTCGACATTCCTCGCAACACAGCTGCCTCCAGAAAACTTCGGGTCGGTGTGGTTCGAGCTTCGGCCGTAAAGTGCTCATCCAGTGAGCACTTTTTGCGGGAACCTGGAGACATGCGCGCTGACCGTCTCGTCGCCACCCTCCTGCTGATGCAGGCCCGCGGCCGGGTGACCGCGAAGGAACTGGCCGCGGAGCTCGAGGTCTCGAACGCCACCGCCCGGCGCGACCTCGAAGCGCTGTCCGCGGCGGGAGTGCCCGTGTACCCCCAGCCGGGCAGAGGCGGCGGGTGGGCGCTCGTGGGAGGCGCCCGCACCGACCTCAGCGGGCTGACCTCGGCCGAGGCGCAGGCGTTGTTCCTGATCGCGGGGCCGGCGGCGTCCGTCGCCCCGGAGATCAAGTCCGCGCTCAGGAAGCTCGTGAGGGCCTTGCCGCAGACGTTCCGCGCCGACGCGGAGGCCGCCGCGGACGCGACTGTCGTCGACACGGCCGCGTGGGGCGAGGACACCAGGGACAGGCCCGTCCTGGTGGCCCAGCTCCAACGGGCCGTGGTCGAACAGGTGCGCGTGCGGCTGACCTACCAGAAGCGGGGCGAGGCGCCGAAGGGACGCGAGGTCGACCCGTGGGGACTCGTGGACAAGGACGGCACCTGGTACTTCGTCGCCGGCACCGCGGACGGGCAGCGCACGTTCCGGCTCGACCGGATCCTGGGCGTGTCCCTCACCGGTGCCCCGGCCTCCCGGCCCGCCGGCTTCGAGCTCGCCGGCGCCTGGGACGAGGTCGTCACGGCCGTCGAGGCGAAGCGCTCGGAGACGTCGGCGACCGTGCTCGTGCCCACGAGGTTCCTGAAGGTCTTCCAGCACCAGCACGGACGCCACTGCACGGTCGTCGAGGAGCAGGGCGAGCACACGAGGGTCGAGCTGACGGCGCCACGCCCGCTCGACATCGCCCGCAACGTCGCCGGGTGGGGCGGTCTGATCACCGTCGAGTCGCCCGAGGTGCAGGACCACCTGGCGCGCATCGGCGCGGAGCTCGTCAGCCGATACTCGCGTGCTGCTCCAGCCGAGCCAGCCGGGTCATGATCATTTCCAGCACCTTCGCCGCGTCCGGGGCGGCCTTCTGCTGCTTCTGGAAGTGGATGATGCCCGCCAGTGCCGTCTGAACGGCTCGGCGCGCTCCCTTGATCTCCACGCCCAGCTCGCGCAATTCCGCACCGCCGGGACCGTTCGGTTCGGCGACGACGCCGAGCAGCAGGTGCTCGCAGCCGATGTAGTTGTGTCCCAGCGCGATGGCCTCGACGACCGCCAACTCCAGCGCGGCGGCGCCGTCGTCGGCGAAACCGGGCTTCTCGCCCTCACCGGCTTGGACGGACGTGGCCAGGCCGCGCGGGTCGACGTCCAGGGCGCGGAGGACGTCCAGGGCGAGGTTGCCCTCCTCCCGCACGATGCCCGCCAGGAGCTGCGCGGTGCCGAGCCCGGTGCCCAGGGAGAGCCCGGCGGCGATCTGGAGCGCGTTCCAGGCGCGAGCGGTGAACTGCGGGAGGGTGTCGCGTTCGAGGTCTTCGACCGTGAGTGCCCGAATCGCGGCGATCCGCTTCACCGAGCCTTCGAGCGCTCTCTGACAGATCGCCGAGACCGGAATGTTCATGTCCTTCACGGTCTCCGCGAGTTCATCGGGCAGATATACATTGATTTTCGGCATAACCCCATATGTACCCCCAAGTGGGGTTACAGTCAACGACGAACGCGGCAACCGTCACACTTGTGAGTGATCAGAGGGGACGGGAGCACCCGCGTGGAGGAGAGCAGCAGGCTCATCGGCAGCCGCTACCAGTTGAAGCAGAAGGTCGGCCAAGGGGCGATGGGAGTCGTCTGGCAGGCCTACGACGAGCAACTACACCGCGTGGTGGCCGCCAAGGAACTGCTCGCGCTGGACGGCCTCGACGACGCCAGGGTGGACCGTGCGAAGGCCAGGGCCATGCGCGAGGCGCGTCTTGCCGCCCGCCTGGAGCACCCCAACGCCATCCGCGTCTACGACGTCGTGGAGGAGGACAGCCGCCCCTGGCTGATCATGGAGTACCTGCCCTCCCGCAGCCTCGCCGCCGTCATCACCGAGCAGGGCACGCTGCCGCCGCGCGAGGTCGCCCGGATCGGGTGCTACACCGCCGCCGCGCTGGCCGCCGCGCACCGCCACGGCATCCAGCACCGGGACGTGAAGCCCGGCAACGTGCTGATCGGCGACCAGGAAGTCAAGATCACCGACTTCGGCATCTCCCGCGCCACCGACGACGGCACCGCCACCGCGACCGGCACCGTCGGCACGCCCGCGTTCTTCTCCCCGGAGGTCGCGCGCGGCGAGGACGCGGGCCTGCCCTCCGACGTCTTCTCGCTCGGCGCCACGCTCTACAACGCCGTCGAGGGCGGCCCGCCGTTCGGCACCGCGGACAACCACCTCGCGATGCTGCACCGCGTCGCCGGCGGTTCGATCATGCCTCCGGCCAACGCGGGTCCCCTGCTGTCCCCGGTGCTGTTCCGGCTGCTCGCGACCGACCCCGAGCGCCGCCCGAGCATGCAGGAGGCCGTGCACCTGCTGGCCGCCGTCGTGAACGAGACGCCGCAGGTGTCCGAGGCGACCGTGATCATCCCGGCGACCGTGCAGCTCCCGATCGAGGCCCAACCGGCCGAGAAGGCGAAGCAGGAGGCCGCGGCCGCCGCGGCCGGTCTGGTCGCGGGTGCGGCAGCCGTGGAGGCGGCCGGCCTGACCGCTCCGCCCGTGAAGCCCGAACCAGAACCGGAGCCTGAGACCACGCCGGAACCGGCGCCGGAGCCTGTGGCGGAACCGGCCGCGGAGCCCGTCGTGGAACAGGCTGCACCGGTCGCGCCCCCGGAACAGGCGGCTCCGGAACCCGAGGCCCGCCCGACCGTCGTGGCCCCCACCCCGGCCCCCACCGTCCCGGCTCCGACTCCCCCGGCCGCCACCCCGCCCGTCCCCCCGGCGGAACCCGACGAGAACCGCCGCAAGTTCCCGCTGGTCCCCATCGCGATCGTGCTGCTCGTGATCGCCGTGGGCGTGGGCTCGTTCCTGCTGTGGCCCAAGGGCGAGAAGAACAACGCCCAGCCGCCGGCCACCGGCCAGACGGGCACGAGCACCACGTCGAACCAGCCGACGACGAGCCAGAACCAGCCTCCCGCGTCGGACCCGGCGAACAGCCAGACGCCGCCCCCGGCGAACTCCGAGACGAACCCGCCCGCGAGCACCCCGGGCCAGGGTCAGCCGGAACCGCCCGCGGGACCGAAGAACGCGCAGGAGGCGATCACCGCGTACTACGCGCTGATCCCCGGCGACCTGCAGACCGGCTGGTCCCTGCTCACCGAGAGCTTCAAGGCCGGGCGAGGGCTGACCTACGACGGCTACCAGGGTTTCTGGCGCCAGTACACCTCGGTGCAGCTGTCGAACTTCGTGCCGCAGGGCGACAACGCCGTGACCGTGACGCTGCAGTACATGCAGGGCTCGAACGTCGCCATGACCGAGACGCCCACGTTCACGTTCGTGCAGCAGAACGGGAAGTGGCTGATCAACAGTCAGGGATGATCTCCGCATGACTCGACGCGCACTCGTCACCGGAGCCTCCCGCGGCATCGGCGCCGCCATCGCCCACGCGCTCGCGGCGGCCGGCCACCAGGTCGCCGTCCACTACCGCTCCGGCGCGGACGAAGCACGACAGGTGGCCGCGAACCTGCCCGGCGACGGCCACGTGACCGTCCAGGGAGACCTCGGCGCGAACCAGGCGGAGCAGATCGTCAGCGAGACCGTCGAGAAGCTCGGCGGTCTCGACGTCCTGGTCAACAACGCGGGCATCTACTTCCACCACCCGATCGCGACGACCGGGTTCGAGGAGTGGCAGCAGGCCTGGCGCCGCACGGTCGAGCTCAACCTGTACGGACCGGCCGACCTCGCCTGGCACGCCGTGCGGCACATGACCGAGGGCGGCCGCATCATCAACGTCGGCTCGCGGGGCGCGTACCGGGGTGAGCCGGACGCTCCCGCGTATGGCGCGGCCAAGGCGGGCCTGCACGCGATGACCCAGTCGCTCGCGCAGTCACTGGCGCCGCAGGGCATCGCGGTCGCGGCCGTCGCGCCGGGGTTCGTGCGGACCGGCATGGTCACCGACCTCCTGGCGAGCCCCGCCGGCGACGCGATCCGGGCGCAGAGCCCGTTCGGGCGCGTGGGAGAGCCGGACGAGGTCGCCTCGGCCGTCGCCTGGCTCGCGTCGGAAAGCGCTCTCTGGGCCAGCGGCACGGTCATGGATGTGAACGGGGCCTCCTACCTGCGGTGACGTTTCCGCAGGTAGACCGGGATCAGTTCCGGTACCTAGTCGATCTTCCCGCAACCGGTCTAGACCACTAACGTCGCCGTGGGCGCTCGACGAAGTGGAAGGCCTCCCTGCAATGCGTTCATTCCGCTCCCGCCTCGGTGCCGCCGGCCTAGCGCTGGCCGCCGCCGCGGCGACACTGACAGTCATGGCGCCTGCCGCGCAGGCCGCCTACCCCGCCGGGTTCAAGAGCGTCGGCTACATGCCGTCGTGGTCCGGCGACGTGAACTCCCTCCCCTACAACAAGCTCACGCACATCAACTACTCGTTCGTGCTGCCGAACGGCAACGGGACGCTCCAGGGCGTGCCGGACCCCGGGAAGCTGCAGACGCTGGTGAGCCGCGGTCACGCCGCGGGCGTCAAGGTCTCGATCGCGGTCGGCGGCTGGAACGACGGCAACGACTCGGCGTTCGAGCAGCTCGCCGGCAACGCGAGCTCGCGCACGACGTTCGTCAACAGCCTGGTCAACCTCGTCAACCAGTACAACCTCGACGGCGTCGACATGGACTGGGAGTACCCGGACCCGGGCACCTCGGCGAACAACTACACCGCGATGATGCAGCAGCTGGGCAACGAGCTGCACAGCCGCGGCAAGCTGCTCACGGCCGCGGTCGTGAGTGAAGGCGGCACGGCGAACGGCGTGCAGCCCGCGGTGTTCGGCATCGTCGACTGGCTGAACATCATGGCCTACGACGGCGGCAGCCCGCACGCGAACTACGACTGGTCGATCGCTTCCGTCAACTTCTGGAAGAACCGCGGACTGCCCGCCAGCAAGGCGGTTCTCGGTGTGCCGTTCTACAGCCGGCCGACCTACATCTCCTACCGAGACCTCGTCGCGCAGGACCCGGCCAACGCCAACCGCGACAGCTACAACGGCAACCAGTACAACGGCATCCCCACGATCAAGCGCAAGACGACGTGGGCGCTGGCCAACGCGGGCGGCATCATGAACTGGGAGCTCTCCCAGGACACGACCGGCAGCACCAGCCTGCTCAACGCCATCTGGGAGACCGCCGGCAACGGCAACCCCCAGCCTCCGACCGGCGGCACCATCACCGGTTTCGGCGGCAAGTGCGTCGACGTGGCCGCGGCGAACTCCGCCAACGGCTCCGCGGTACAGCTCTACTCCTGCAACGGCACCAACGCCCAGCAGTGGACCCGCAACGGCAACACGTTGCGCGCGTTGGGCAAGTGCCTCGACGCGTCCGGCACCGCCAACGGCGCCGTGACGCAACTGTGGGACTGCACGGGTGCGGGCAACCAGCAGTGGACGGCCGAGGCCAACGGTCAGCTGCGCAACGCGGCGTCAGGAAGGTGTCTCGACGCCACCGGCAACAGCTCCGCCGACGGCACCAGGCTTCAGCTCTGGGACTGCGCCGGAACCGCCAACCAGCGGTGGACGATCAACGCCTGAACCTCCTGACTTCAGGAACTTCAGGCCGATGACGCAGGCGATGATCCCGGTGAGGAACACGATCTTCCACACGGAGACCGACTCCTCGCCGGTGATCATCGCCCACGCCACCGTCAGGGCAGCACCGATGCCGACCCATACGGCGTACGCGGTCCCGACGGGAATGCGTTTCATACCAAAGGAAAGCCCGACCATGCTCAGCGTGGCTGCGACCACGAACAGCACGTAGGCCCCTTGGGACAGCGCCGTCGCCCAGACCGCTTCGAGCACGGCGCTCACCAGCAACACGGCCCAGTACATCAGCTCACCACCTTCAGGCCCGCGACGCAGCCGATCAACGCGACCAGCAGCAAAGCGCGCGCCACTCCGAGCTTCTCCTCACCGCGCAGCACCGCGACGAGCACCGTGAGCACGGCTCCCACGCCGACCCACACCGCGTACGCCGTGCCGACCGGGATCCCCCGCATCGCCCACGCGAGCCCGACGAGGCTCAGCGTCATGGTCACGGCCCACACCACCACCGGCCACGGACGGCGGAACCCGTTCGACGCCGCCAGCGCCGTGGCCCACACGGCCTCCAGCACCCCGGAGACCACCAGCACAACCCAGTACATTGGTACGACCGTACCAGAACCGGCGGCTACGATCACCGCTGTGGCTCCCAGCCTGGAGAACCTGCTGGTCGTAGGCGTCGCGTCGAGCGCTCTGTTCGACCTGACGCAGTCCGACGCCGTCTTCGTGTCGGAGGGCGAACAGGCCTACCGCGCCTACCAGGAAGCGCACCTGGCCGACGCGTTGGCACCGGGCGTCGCGTTCCCGTTCCTCCGCCGCCTGCTGCACCTCAACGCGCTCGGGCCCCTGGTCGAGGTCATCGTGCTCTCCCGCAACTCCCCCGACACGGGCCTGAGGATCCTTCGTTCCGCCGCGCACCACGGCCTGACGATCACGCGCGCGATCTTCACCGAGGGCCGCGCCCCGCACGAGTTCATGCCGGCGCTGAACATGTCGCTCTTCCTGTCCGCCAACGAGAACGACGTCCGCAAGGCCACGGCTGCCGGAATGCCAGCGGGCCAGGTGCTCAAGTCGTCGTTCCAGGACGATGACGACCCGGCGTTGCGCATCGCGTTCGACTTCGACGGCGTCCTGGCCGACGACGCGTCCGAGCGGATCTACCAGAGCGGCGGGCTCGACCGGTTCCAGCAGCACGAGGCCACCAACGTCGTCACGCCGCTGGACCCCGGGCCGTTGCGGAACTTCCTCGCGGGCGTCAACCGGATCCAGCGCGTCGCCGAGGACCGGATCCGGGTGTCGGTGGTGACGGCTCGGTCCGCGCCCGCCCACGAGCGGGCGATCAACAGCCTCAAGGCTTGGGGGCTGACGGTGAACGATGCGTTCTTCCTGGGAGGGTTGAAGAAGGCGCCGATCCTGGACGTGTTGCGACCGCACATCTTCTTCGACGACCAGCGGGGGCACCTGATCTCCACGGTGCCGTGCGTGCACGTGCCGTTCGGGGTCAGCAACGAGTGATCAGCGGCTCCACCACCGCTTCGCCCGCGCCGGTGCCCGTACCGGGTCCAGCCCCCTGCCCTCCAGCCACGTCACACTTTCGGCGTCCGCCGTGGTGTTCAGCGAGAGCGCCACGACCCGAGGATCGCCATCACCGCGCACCACGTCCCCGGCGAGCGCATCCAGCAACGCGCCCGCTGATGACGACGGACTCCGCTCCTCCACAGCGATGTGCACCATCACGTGCACGTCACCGGTGTCGGCCAGCCGCCCCTGCGACACCCAGACGATCTTGACCGCGGGGAACTCCGCGATCCGCCGTCCCACCGCCTCGCGAAGCGCCTCGGCCAGCGCGTGCGTGGACGGACGCGGCAGCAACCGCTCCCCCGCCGTGTCCCAGCCGCGGTCCCGCAAGGTGCGCAGCAGCAGTGACACCGGCAGGCCGGTGAGGCCTTCTGGCGAGTGCATCACCACCGTCACGACGCCGGTCAGCTCGCAGATGTCCAACAGCCCCAGTGCGTCGCAGAACAGGGCGCCTGCCGCCTCCGGCATCCGCTCGGCGCAGCTCTCCTCGCTGACGAAGCACGGCAGCCAGGGCCCCTCGATGAACATCACGGAGCCGTTGGCCGCCACCGGAACGAAGACACCGTGGTCGGCGATGGCGCCGGCGATCAGGAGGTGGTCGTAGTCGGAGCGGTGCGCGAGAAGCTCAGCGAGCGCCGAGTTCACGACCGGCCGGCCCGGACCGTCCGAATCGGTCAGTTCGGAGTTGTCACGCATGAAGATCCCCCAGGAAGAAAAAAGCCCGGCCACCCAACGGGATGACCGGGCCTGATCCTAAAGGGCTACTTCTTCGCGAGACCGCTCTCGATCGCCTTGATGATCGCCGGCCGCAGCTCCGCCGCCGAGATGATCGCGTCGA
This sequence comes from Lentzea sp. NPDC058436, assembly GCF_042721515.1. Classification (NCBI taxonomy): domain Bacteria; kingdom Bacillati; phylum Actinomycetota; class Actinomycetes; order Pseudonocardiales; family Pseudonocardiaceae; genus Lentzea; species Lentzea sp. NPDC058436. Next base: position 336,476 of record NZ_JBHXLF010000002.1, on the reverse strand, counting down.
CCGCCCCGACCTCCACCGCGCGCTGCACGCTGTGCACCCGGTCGAACTCGGCGGCCATCTCGTTCAGCTTCTCCGTCCGCACCGACTGACGCGTCGACGCCAGCTCGGCGGTCAGGGCCGCCCGCTCCGCACCCGAGGCCTCGGCCACGGCCGACTCCAGCTTCTTCACGCGCGGGTCGTTGGCCGTGCGGCCGTCGACCTCGCGGGCGAACACCACGGCCGCGGCGGGCGCGCCGCCGATGACCGAGGCGAAGGAGCCCTCGACGGCGAGCACCGTCATGGACGGGTTCAGGGCCTTCGAGAAGACCACGAACGCGCCGCCGTGGTAGCGGGAGATCACCGTGAAGACGATCGGGCCGCGGAAGTTCACGATCGCGCGGCCGATCTCGGCGCCGTACTCCAGCTGCAGTTCGCGCATCGACTCCGGGGAGCCGTCGAAGCCGGACAGGTTCGCCAGAACGACGAGCGGCCTGTTGCCGGAGGCCGCGTTGATCGCGCGGGCCGCCTTCTTCGACGACTTCGGGAACAACGTGCCGGCGGTGTAGGTGTCCGGGCCGTCGGTGGGCGGGAAGCCGGTGCGGGAGACACCGCGCGACTCGACGCCCAGCAGGGTGACCGGGATGCCGCCGAGGTGGACGTCCTGCACCACGGCGGTGTCGGCGTCGGCCATGCCCGCCCAGCGCTCCAGCACCTCGTGGTCCTGGTCGGACAGCGCCCGCATCACCGTGCGGATGTCGAACGGCTTCTTGCGGTCCGGGTTCGACTCGATCGAGAAGATCTCGCCGACCGTGGTGAACGGGCTGTCGCCGACGACGTGCGGGTAGGACGAGACATCGCGACCAGAAGGGTCCGAAGTGGACACACGACGCGGAGAGGACTCACCCGGCGCGATGTAGCTGTGCTCGTAGTGCGCCAGCAGGACGTCGAACGCCGACCGCAGGTTCGGGGCCCAGTACTGCGCCTGGCCGTTCGGGCCCATGACGCGGTCGTAGCCGCCGATGCCGTAGTTGTCCTCCGCCGACACGCCACCGGAGAAGTCCAGTGCCTGCTTGCCGGTGAGGACCATGGCCGAGTCCGGCGTCATGACCAGGATGCCCTTGGTGTGCATGAGCATCGTGGCCTCGGCGTTCCAGTACGGCTGGGCGCCGACGTTGATGCCGTTGACGACGACGTTGATCTCGCCACCGTCCTGCGTGAACTCGACGATCCGCTTCAGCGCCGCGGCCACCCAGTCCATGTTCTCGACACCGGAGCTCATCGAGATCTTCGCGCCGGACGACAGCGAGAACCACTCCAGCGGAACGGAGAGCGACTCGGCGAGGTCGATGGCGTGGATCACCCGCGAGCACTCGGGCTCGGCCAGCGCGCCCAGCGACTTGGTCGGGTCGCCGAGCAGCACCACGCGCTTCATGCCCTCGGGGTACGCGGGGGTCGGCGTGGTCACCACACCGACGACGATGCCCGCCTTGTTGCCACCGCGCGGCCGGTCGACCGGCACCAGGGTGCCGTCGACGACGTCGTGCTCCACGAACGACCCGCCGTCGCCGACGAGCATGTCGACCAGCTCGTACGGGTAGATCGTGCCGCGCGACTGGGCGCGCAGGACGTTCTGGCGGTAGTCGTCGAGCGGCTGGATCGGCTCGGTCGGCGGCTGCACGAACGAGAACCGCACGCCCGAGCCCGCGTCCTGGGCGATCCGCACGCCGATGTCGGTCAGCTCACCGGAGACGGGATCCCTGCGGCGCGCCAGGAACAGGACCTCCTCCAGGTCCAGGCCGGCGGTCGTCGGCAGCACGCGCTGACCGATCGCGTCCAGGTCCTTCGACCCGAGCTCGGTCGGCGGCCACGCGTAGAGCACCACGCGGTTGGTCGCGAGACGGGTGCGACCACCGGCCTGCGCGCGGGCCCGGCGGATGCCGTCCAGGCAGGTCGCGAGCACGTCCTCGGCGGCGGGCAGGGCCACGATGCGGCCCTCGTCGTCGCGCAACGGCGTGAGGTCGCGGACCTGGCCCAGCGCGACGAGGCGCTCGTCGGACTTGTTCGCCTTGGCCACGGCGCGGAACAGGTACACGTCCTCGTCCACTGAGGACAGACGCGTGAGGTCGAACTCCCGCAACCGCTCCAGCTGCATGCGTTCGGCGATGCGCGGGTGGAGCCCGCGCACCAGCCTCTCCTCCGCGAACCCGCCGGACGACGGGCGGAACGTGAAGTGGTGGTGCATCGACTCGCCGCGACGGCCCGCCACCGTGGTGGTGATGCGGGTGATCGACGGCGGCAGCTGGTGCGCGGCCAGCGCCGCACCGAGTCCGGCGGCCATCTCGTCCTGGTCGGACGGACCGTCGGCCCAGTTGACGTAGAGGTCCGCGACGACGGCGCTTCCGTTGCCGTGCTTGACGACGTCACCGACGGCGTCCGCCAGCGACGGGAACTCGACGGCGGTCGAGACGAGACGCGTCTGCTCCGGCTCGTTCTCCGCGACGAAGAACGCGCCGCTCACGCGCGGGTTCTCCAGCGCCTTCTTGGTGTAGTAGCGCCGGGCCAGCACCTCCAGCAACGGGGTGTTGTCCGCGCCGGGCTTGCCGATGCGCTGCCCGAGCAGGCGCACCAGCGGTTCGGCGGACGCCACCATCGCGACGATCCGCTCCTCGCGGTCCGCCGCCTGCGGGTTGGCGTCGAGGTGGATCAGGTGCCTGCGGACCTCGGTGTGCACGCGGGCACGGGTGCGGCGCACCAGCGGCTGCGCGAACCAGGTGAACACGACGCTGCGGGCGAGGTCGGCCACCTGCGGGTAGCGGACCTGCGTCGCGGCGATGATGTGCTCCAGCACCAGGCCGACGCGCACGCGATCGGACTCGACCGGCGGCGCCTCCTCCACCCACTGGCGCAGCAGCGCGGTCGCCACGGCCGCGTCGAACACACCGCGGCGCAGCGCCACGAAGATCCGGAAGACGGCCTGCTCCAGCTCCGGCGTGCGGTCGAGCTCGGTGATGCCGTAGTGGCCGATCACGTTCGCCAGCCGGGCGCGGAAGCTCTCCGGCAGCGCCGCGCGGTCGGCGTCGAGCGTCTTCAGGTAGGTGTGGAAGTGCTCGCGCGGAGAGTGGATGTGGTTCTCCGGCTTGGTCTCCTCACCGGCGGGGCGGTTGCGCGAGAGGTCGCTCAGGTCGGCGAAGATGCCGAGCAGCTCGGCCTCCTCGACCAGCGGCCGCTCCTGCGACTCCAGGCGCGCGGCCATGTAGTTCGACAGCACCCGCGCGGTCTCCAGCGCGGTGGTGTCGAAGCCCAGCAGCAACGCGCGCAGGTCGTCGCGACCGCGGGCGGCGAGCTCCTCCGGACGGACGTCCGCGGGCGGCTCCGGCAGCTCCAGCTCGACCGACGACTCGGGCTTCGCCACCTCGGCGGCGCCGGCCTCGTCCTCGACCTCCTCCAGCTTCAGCAACGCGCCACCGGCGGGCACCTGGGTGCCGACGACGACGTTCAGCTCCTTGAGCCGGGCGCGGAACGGCGCGCGCAGCACCGTCTCCATCTTCATCGCTTCGAGCACGAGCACGGGCGCGCCGGCCTCGACCTCGGCACCGACCGCGAGCGGCGTGGCGACGACGAGCGCGGGCATCGGCGAACGCAGGACACCGCCCTCGTCACGGGTGACGCGGTGCGTGACGCCGTCGACCTCGACCTGGTGGACGACGCCGTGCGTGCCGGTGACGACGCGGAACCGCGTGCCGTTGACGGTGATCTGGCCGATCTGGTGGTCGAACCGCTCGACGTCGACGTCACCGGTCAGCACCGTCTCGGAGTCCGCGGCGGACACGCCGACGCGGTACTTCGCGGCACCGACGCGCGCCACGTTGACGACGTACGGCTGGCCGCGCAGGACGAACTCCAGCTTGGCCGCGCCCTCGTGGTTCGTGCGCGGCTGGCCGCCCCGCGACGACGCCAGCAGCTCGGTGCGGTTGATCTGCTCCTCGTCCTCGTAGACCTCGATGCCCGCGGCGGCGAGCGCGATCGCGGAGTGGCGGTGCGAGATCAGGCCGCCGTCGGCGCGGACGCGGTCGATCCACGAGGTGTCGGCGGAGCCGTCGATCACGGCGGGCTCGTCGAGCAGGTCGAGCACGAAGCTCTTGTTGGTCGTGCCGCCCTCGATGATGACGGTCGTCTCCGCCATGGCGCGGCGCAGCTTGCCGAGCGCCTCGTCGCGGTCGCGGCCGTACGCGATGATCTTCGCGATCATCGAGTCGAAGTCGGCGGGGATCTGCGAGCCCTCGGCCACACCGGTGTCGACGCGGATGCCGGGGCCTGCGGGCAGCTCCAGACGAACGATCGTGCCGGGGCACGGCGCGAAGTCGCGGTCCGGGTCCTCGGCGTTCAGGCGGGCCTCGACGGCGTGGCCGAGCTCGGTGGGCTTGGAGCCCTCCAGCCTGTCGCCACCCGCGACGTGCAGCTGCGCCTTGACCAGGTCGAAGCCCGTGGTGATCTCGGTGATCGGGTGCTCGACCTGCAGGCGGGTGTTGACCTCCAGGAACGCGAAGAGCTTCTCACCGGGGTGGTAGAGGAACTCGACGGTGCACGCGCCGCGGTAGCCCACCGCGTTCGCGAGCCGCTCGGCCGAGGACTTCAGCTCGTCGACCTGGTGCGGCTCCAGCACGCACGAGGCCGACTCCTCGATGATCTTCTGGTTGCGTCGCTGCACCGAGCAGTCGCGGACGCCGAGCGCCCACGCCGTGCCCTGGCCGTCAGCGATGACCTGCACCTCGACGTGCCGGGCGCCGGTGACGAGGCGCTCCAGGAACATCACGCCGGAGCCGAACGCGCGCGCGGCCTCCAGGCTGGTGCGCTCGAAGTTCTCCTCCATCTCGGCAGGAGAGGTGATCTTGCGGATGCCCCGGCCGCCACCACCGGCGGTCGCCTTGAGCATCAGCGGGTAGGTGACCTCCTCGGCCACCTTCAAGGCGTGTTCGAGGTTCTCCACGGCACCGCGCGACCACGGCGCGACCGGGACCCCGACCTCCTCGGCGATCAGCTTCGAGCCGATCTTGTCACCGAGCTTGCGCATGGCCTCGGCGGACGGGCCGACGAACGTGACGCCGACCTTCTCGCACAGTTCGGCGAACTCGGGGATCTCGGCGACGAAGCCCCAGCCGACCCACGCGGCGTCGGCCTTCGTCTCGACGAGCGCCTTCTCCAGCACCTGAAGGTTCAGGTACGGCCGGTCAGCGGCCAGGCCGAGGTTGTAGGCCAGGTCGGCCTCGCGCACGAAGGGCGCCGACTTGTCGACATCGGTGTACAGGGCAACGGTCTCGATCCGTTCCCCTGACTCGGCGGCGAGCTCACGGACGGCGTGGATCAGCCGCATTGCGGCTTCCCCGCGGTTGACGATCGCTACACGACTGAACAACGACTTGGCTCCTCGCGGACATTACGACCCCAGCGGCACACGCCGCCCAATCGATGTACACACTCTCGTCTACTACTCGGTAGCAAAACCGCTAGATCGGAACGAGTTGAGCAGCGTGCTTTGTATGAAACCAACAAGGCACCAGGTCCTCGGCACAGCCTCACTTGAGCCCGTGTCCCAACTCACCACCGCTCTCGCTGACCACCCGTGACCATCCGACCACAGCGGCGACAGCGAGCGGTAATGCCGCGGTCACCAGCGCGGAACGGACCGACAGCGCGTCGGCCAGCACGCCTCCTACCAGCGCACCGGCGGGTTGCCCCACGCCGAACGTCACCATGCGCCCGACCAGGTTGACCCTGCCCTGAAGTCGATCAGGGGTGATCAGCTGACGCACGGTGATGCCGTTGACGATCACGACCGTCGAGGTCAGGCCCCACAGCGCGATCCCGAGCACGGCGAGCCACCACGCCCGCGCCCCCACCAGCAGCCCCAGCACGCCCACCCCGGCGGTGAGCCCGGCGGCGGCGATGCGGCGGGGGTCGCAGGCGTCGCTGAGCGCGGGCATGAGCACGGTGGCGGCGAACGACCCGGCGGCCAGCGCGCTGAACAGCACGCCCACGCGCGCGTCGTTCTGCGGAACGTCGAACACGCGGAAGGCGTAGACGACGAGCAGCCCGGACACGGCGCCACCCGCGACCGCCTGACCGAGTCCCAGGCCGAGGAAGAACCGGACCGCGGGCTCCCTCCACAGGAACTCGAGCCCTTCGCGGATGTCCGAAGTGAGGGACGCGCGGGGCTGCCGGGCCGGGTTCAGCGGCCGCAGGATCGTCCGGACGAGCGCCGCGGACACGGCGAAGCTCACCGCGTCGAGCGCCATCGTCGCGGCGGGCCCGTGGATCGCGAACAGCACACCCGCCACCGACGGCGCCACGATGTGCACGGCCGTGGCGGTGCTCCAGATCGCACTGTTGGCGCGGACGAGGTTGTCGGTGCCGACGAGCGCGGGCACGGCCCCGAACCCGGCCGCGTCGAACCAGACGCCGACGCTAGCCACCCCGCCCGCGACCAGCAGCAGGTGCAGTGGCGTGAGCGCGTCGAGTGCGGCCGCGACGGGCACGCTCGCCAGCAGCCCGGCGCTGACCAGGTCCGTGACGACCATGACCGAGCGCCGCCGCATGCGGTCGACGAGCGCGCCCGCGACCAGCCCGAACACGAGGTACGGCGCCGCGGTCAGCGCCGCGAGCGCTCCCGTGTACGCGGCGCTGCCGGTGAGCGAGTACATGAGGACGGGCAGCGCGACGCCCGACAGCGCGGACCCGGCGTTCGAGATCAGCCCGGCGAGCCAGAACCTCCTGAACTCCCGGTCCTCCCACAGCGTCACATCAGGGCTGCGGGATCCTGATCACGGTCCCCTGGCTGATCACGTTGGGGTCCGTGATGACGTGCGGGTTGGCCCGCACCAGCCGCGTGTAGAGGTTGCCGGAGCCGTAGAACTGCGTGGCGATGGACCACAACGTGTCGCCGGCCTTGACCTCGTACTCCTGGTAGACGCGATAACCGGGCACGATCCGCGGCCCGTACACGACGGGCACGATCACCTTGTCGAGCTCGGCACCGTCCTTCGGCGACACCCAGAACACCTCGACGAAGAGCCGGTCGAGCGCGAACGACGCCCCCGACACGTCGACCCGCACCTGGAACTGGCCGTGGCCGCCGACCCCGTCCCCCGCGGTGAACCCACCGGTGACCTCGTCGTGCCCCTCGTGGATCCGGTAGCCGAACTGGGCCTCGAACGCGCCGCCCGCCGTGCCCGCGATGTGCACGCGGCTGCCGACCAGGCCGAGCGGGCGGGGCTGTTGTACGTCGATGGACATGTTTCCCCTTCCTCCGCTGGTAAGTCGTGGGCGGGTCGGGGTGCGTTGCCGGGGTTCACCCCGGTGGCGCAACGGTGGTGGAGGTCGGAGTCGAACCGACTCTGCGCGAGGGCTCCCGTTTTACAGACGGGCGGGGCTCCACAGCCCCGTCTCCACCATTGTTCGAACACATTTCAAGCGCACGAAAAAGCCGCCCGACCCGTTCGCACGGGCGGGCGGCTCTCGACGTCGGACGAGGCCTTACGGCGTCACGACGGAGAGCCTGAGCTGGGCTGATAGCTGCGATAACGGCGCATGCGGACCACCTTGCCTGATCCAGAACGGGCTGGCGAACGATTAATCGCGGAAACGTCGTCGCGCGCCCGAGCGACATCCAGGACGTGCAGGTCGTGGGGCGCGGCCGTGAGCTCGCCGCGGCGCGGTCGTGGCTCGCGGCGGAGACCGGACGGCTGGTGCTCTGCGGCGGTGAGCCCGGCATCGGCAAGACGCGGCTGGCCCAGGAGCTGGCCGGGCACGCGCTCGCCGTCGGGCGGGAGGTCGTGTGGGGGCACTGCGTCGAGACCGCCGGGGCGCCCGCGTTCTGGCCGTGGCGGCAGGTGTTGAAGGCGGCGGGGGCCGATCCGGACCACGTGCTGGCGCACGACGCCGAGGTGCCGCAGGACCGGTTCCGGGTGTTCGACGCGGTCGCGGCGGCGCTGGACCGCGACGGGCTGGTGATCGTCGTCGAGGACGTCCACTGGGCCGACGAGGCGTCGTTGCTCGTGCTCGGCCACCTCGCCACGCACCTGAGGAACGTGCTGGTGTTCGCGACCTTCCGCGATCCGTGCCCGGCGGTCGCCGACCTCATGCGCTCGGCCGACCGGATCGACCTGCACGGGCTGTCCGCCGGCGAGGTCGCGGAGCTGGTCGGAGCGGAGCACGCGGCCGTGGTCACCGAGCTGACCGGCGGGAACCCGTTGTTCGTCACGGAGATCGCCCGCGCGCTCGACGACGGCACCTGGCGCGCGGACCGGCCTCCGCGCAGCGTGCGTGACATCGTCAGCGCACGCCTCGCCCGGCTCTCCCCCGAGGCCCGTCACGTTCTCAGGACCGCGGCGCTGATCGGGCGCGACTTCGACCTCGACCTCGCCGCCAGGGCGTCGGACCTGCCGATCAGCGTGCTGGACGAGGCGACGACGTTGATCGACGCGACCGGGCACCGGTTCGTGCACGCGCTGACCAGGGACGCCGTCGAGGCCGCGCTCTCCCCCGCCGAACGCCGCGCCCTGCACCGCCGGATCGCCGAGGCGATGACGGACAGCACGCGCTACGCCGATGTCGCACGGCATTGGAACGCTTGCGGCGCAAAGGAAGAGGCGCTCAAGTGGACGATCCGTGCGGCACAGGACGCGGTGGTCCGGCTCGCCTACGAGGAGGGTGTGCGCCTCTACCGCGCCGCCGCGGAACTCGAAGACAGCAACGAGATCCAGGTCGCGCTGGGCAGAGCCGCCTACTTCGCCGGAGACCTCGCGGCGTGCGTCCAGGCCGCCCAACGCGCCGCCGAGCTGGCCGGGACACCCGAGCAGATCGCCGAGGCCGCACTGGTGCTCGAAGCCGCACCCGGCGCGGGCGTCAACGCGGTCGCGATCCCGTTGTGCGACAACGCTCTGCGGCACGAAGTCAGCCCGGCGACCCGCTCCCGTCTGCTGGCGCAACGCAGCCATCTCGCGTTCTACAGCGGCGAACAGCACCGGCTCGACGAGCTCAGCCGCGAGGCCCTCACCCTCGCGCGCGGCGACGACCGGGCGCTCGCCGAAGCGTTGCACGCCAGGCAGGAGGCGTGTCCCGGTCCGGCCGGTCGCGCCGAACGGCTGGGGCTCGCCACCGAGATGATCGCTCTCGCCCATCGCACGCACAGCCCGCGCGGCGCGATGTGGGGTTCGCTGTGGCGCGTGCACGCGCTGGTGGAGAGCGGCGAACTCGCTGCCGCGCAAGAAGAACTGCCTGCACTAAGACTCGCCTGCGAGCGCGTCGGGGGCGAGGTCCCGTTGTGGCACCTCGAAGTCGTGACCGCCTGCCTCGCCCAGGCCCAGGGCCGGTTCGCCGAAGCGCGGGAGACGGGCCGCAGGGCCTACGACCGCATGCGGGCGATCGAGCGCGAACCAGCGTCCGGCGCCTACTTCGCCTTGCAGTGCGGGCTTTCCTGCCACCTCGGCGTCACGGAGGACGGCCTCGCGCTGGCACGCCACTTCCACGACCCGCCGCCGCGGTTCCGGCTGATGGCGAAGCTCACGCGGGCGTTCCTGTTGCTGCGCGCGGGTTTCCGGGACGAGGCGCTGGACTTCTACCGCCGGTCGGGACCGGTCGCCGAGTGGGACCTGCCCGCGTTCTTCGTGCTGCCCGGCCTGGTCGACGCCGTGCTCGTGACGTCGGGACTGGGCCTGACCGACGACCTGAGGCTGGTCCTGCCGCGGCTCGCGGAGTTCCGCGGCGAGCACGCGGCCGGCAACGGCGTCGCGTACATGGGACCGGTGACCCTCGCGCTGGGTCGCGGCCACCTGGCGCTGGGCGAGCACGAGCAGGCCGTCGCCGACCTCACCACCGCCGTCGACGAGGCCTCCCGCGCGGGCGCGCCCGCGTTCGCCGCCGAGGCTCGCTGGCACCTCGCGGCGGCGTTGCGCGCTCTCGGCCGGGACGCCGACGCCGTGCAGCGCGCCGCCGACCGCACGATCCGCGCGCTGGGCATGACCGCGTTCACCACGACCGAGCTGAGCAGCCGCGAGCACGAGGTCGCGGCACTGGTCACCGAGGGCATGACCAACCGTCAGATCGCACGGAGGCTGGTGATCTCCGAGCGGACCGCCCAGAATCACGTCCAGCACATCCTCACCAAGCTCGGCTTCAGCACGCGCAGCCAGATCGCGGCGTGGATGAGTACCGCACCGAGTAGTGCGGCGGATGGCTGACCTGCGCGAACTCCCTACCTTCAGCAGCGACGACTGAAGGAGGACCCCATGTGGCTCACCATCGCGACCCCGCCCACCCGTTCCCTCGGCCAGCTCGACGAGGTGATGGGCTCGACCACTCCCGACGGCCTGCGCGCCCGCTACGCCTGCCAGACGGACGGCGAGTTCCGCGTCATCGCCGTGTGGGACTCGAAGGACCACGCCGACCGCTTCTTCCGCGAGGTCCTGGGCCCGGTGCTGGCCCGCGTGCTCGGCCCGGAACCGGCCGGCGCCCCCGCGATGACCGGGATGGAGGTGCTGCGGGAGTTCATCCCGGCCGTCACCGGGTAGCCGCCTGGCATGCGACCAGTTCAAACAGCGTCCTCAGTGGTCGGTGCGGCCTTCCTGCTCGTCGGTGTGCTCGGGTTCGTCCCTGGCGTCACCACGCACTACGACGAGCTGGGCTTCGCCGGCCACTCAGGCGCTCTCCTGCTCGGCCTCTTCGCCGTGTCCGTCCTGCACAACCTCGTGCACCTGCTGTTCGGGGTGTTCGCTCTGCTCGCGGCGAAGACGACCCAGTTCTCCCGCATGTTCCTGGTGGCGGGCGGCGGCCTCTACGTGCTCCTGTGGGTCTACGGCTCGGCGATCGGCGAGCACGGCGACTCGAACTTCCTGCCGGTCAACACCGCCGACAACTGGCTCCACCTGGGCCTCGGCGCAGCGATGATCGGCCTTGGAGTGGCCGCGACCGCCGTCGAACGTTCCCGCAGCGACTCCCCCGTCAATTGAGCAGCGCGATCGACAGGTTCAGGGCACCCGCGAAGCTCACCCACGCCAGGTAGGGCAGCAAGAGCGCCCCGGAGACCGTGCTGCGCCTCCAGAACGCCACGAGCACCGCGACGATCGCCAGCCACAGCACGACGATCTCGGCGAACGCCACCCAGAACCAGCCGAGACCGAAGAACAACGGCGTCCACAGCGCGTTCAGCACGAGCTGCCCGCCGAACAACGCCAGCTCACCGCGTGTCGCCCCGGCCCGCCACGCCAGCCACCCGGAGACGGCGATCATCACGTACAGCGTCGTCCACACCGGACCGAACAGCCAGGCGGGCGGCGCCCACGACGGCTGCTCCAGCGCCATGTACGTCGAGCCCGCCGACACGGAGAACAGCGACCCGACCACGGCGGTCACCAGCACCGCCCCCGCGAACAGGCCGAGCGCGCGGACGGGGTGCCGTTCGGATACGAGCGTCATGCCACGGGTGATACCCGTTCAGGAGCGCGGCAAAGCACGCACGATCTTCAGGACCGCCGCCCGGCTCGGCCTCTCGCGGCCGGGCCCCAGCAGCGTGAGCTCGTCGACCAGCACGGCCTCGCGGATCTGGGCGTCGTGACCGGGCAGCTCGGCCCGCAGCGCCTCCACCAGGCGTGATCGCAACGCGCGGCCCAGCGGGTCGTCGGTCGGAAGCAGCCGCCAATGCGCGTTCAGGATGCGCGACGCCACGTCCTCACCGCCGACCGCCCAGAGCAGGCGGATCATCCGGTCGGCGAGGCCCATGCGTCCAACAGTGCGGCCCGGCGGTCGCCCTCGCAACCGCCGGACACGCCAACAGCGCTTACTTCTTCTTGCCGGTGAACAGGGCCTTCACCTGGTTGCCTCGGCGGCGCAGGCCCCACTTCGTCACCCGGATGAGTGCCTCGCGGACGATGTTGCCGCTCATCTTCGACTCGCCGAACTCGCGTTCGAGGAACGTGATCGGCACCTCGCGAACCCGGAAGCCCAGCTCGATCGTCCGCCAGAGCAGGTCGATCTGGAAGCAGTAGCCGGCGGACGCGACCGAGGCGAGGTTGAGCTTGCGCAGGGTGTCCGCGCGGAACGCCCGGAAGCCGCCCGTCATGTCGCGGACGTTCGCGCCCAGCGCGAGCCGCGAGTACAGCGAGCCGCCCAGCGACAGGAACTTGCGCTGCGCGGGCCAGTTCACGACCTCGCCGCCCGGCACCCAGCGCGAGCCCAGGACCAGGTCGGCCTTCGGCAGCGCGTCGAGCAGGCGGTGCAGCTGCTCCGGCGCGTGCGAGCCGTCGGCGTCCATCTCGCAGATGACGCCGTAGTTGCGGTCGAGCGCCCACTGGAAGCCCGCGACGTACGCGGCGCCCAGACCGGCCTTCTCGGTGCGGTGCATCACGTGGACCCGGTCGTCCGCGGCCGCCATCTCGTCGGCGAGCTGGCCGGTGCCATCGGGGCTGCCGTCGTCGACCACGAGGACGTGCACCTCGGGCAGTGCCGTGTGCAGCCTCTTGACGATCTTTCCGATGTTGTCCCGCTCGTTGTAGGTCGGGATCACCACCAGCACCTGCCCGAGTTCCTGGTCAGGCTGCCGCGCCATTCGAGTCCTTCCGTCGTCGTATGAAGCCCGGCGCCAACGCCACAAGACCCGCAGCGGCAATCACCCACTCGGGCCAGGCTCCTAGCCAAGTCGCCAGCGTAGTCTGTGACCGCAGCGGCAGTGTCGCGACCAGGGCACCAGGCTCGAAAAGCCCAGTCTTCTGAGTGACGGAACCGTCGGGTTCGACGATCGCGCTCACCCCGGACGTGGCGGCCACGACCACCGCCCGCCCGTGCTCCACCGCCCTCACGCGGGACATGGAAAGCTGCTGGTAGGTCATCTCCGTGTACCCGAACGTGGCGTTGTTCGTCGGGATCGCGATGATCGTCGCGCCGGCCGTCACGGAGTCGCGGACCACTGAGTCGAACGCCACTTCGTAACATGTGTCAATCGCGACCTTCGCGGGCCCCATGACGAAACCCTCGGGGTCCGTGCCGGGCTGGAACACGCCCGCTCGATCCACCTCGGACGCGAACAGCCGGAAGAACGACCGCATCGGCATCGTCTCGCCGAACGGCTGCAGCTTGCGCTTCGTGTAGGTGTCCGTGGCGCCCTTCTCCGGGTCCCACAGCACCACCTGGTTGCGCGGCAGCCCGTCGTTCTTGTCGACCACGACGGCGCCCACGGCGATCGGCGCCTTGATCGCCTTCGCGGCCTCGTCGATGCGCGCGGCCGCGTCGGGGTTGCGGAAGGGGTCGATGTCGGAGGAGTTCTCCGGCCAGATGACGACGTCGGGCTGCTCGACCTTGCCCGCGGCGACGTCGGCCGCGAGTTCGACGGTCCTCTTCACGTGGTTGTCGAGCACGGCGCGGCGCTGCGAGTTGAAGTCGAGGCCGGCGCGCGGCACGTTGCCCTGGATCGCGGCGACGGTGACGGTCCCGGCGGAGGCGTCCACCCCCACGGGCAGCACCAGGCCCACCGCCAGCGGCACGACGACCAGCGGCGCGGCGAGCTTCCAGTTCCTGACCAGCCAGAACAGCCCGAACCCCGTCAGCACCACCGCGAACGTCACCAGCGGCGCCCCGCCCAGCGACGCGAGCGGCAGGAACCAGCCCTCCGGCTGCCCGAACGCGATCTTGCCCCAGGTGAAGCCGCCGAACGGGAACACCCCGCGCAGGGCCTCGTCCGCCACCCACAGGCACGCCGCCCACAGCGGCCAGCCGGGCACGCGTGAGGCGAACGCCATCGCGGCCGTGCCGATCGAGATCATCAACGCGCACGCGAGCGCCAGCGGCAGCCACGCGATCAGCCCGACGAACTCACCGGTCCACCGCAGCAACGGCACCATGAACCCGAGGCCGAACAACAGCCCGTACCCGAATCCCGCGCGCGCACGCCTGTCGTAGATCACATAGGCGAGCAACGCGAACCCGAGCGGAGCCAGGAACCACAGCGGACGCGGCGGAAAGCTGAGGTAGACCAGCACGCCGCCGGCCACGGCGAGTGCCACGCGCAACAGCACAGGACGGCTCACTTTTCGCCTGCGCGCGGGCAATTCCGGCGATTCCGGCGCGATGGGGGGTGCGACCACCCGATCAGCGTACGAGGCCCAGGAGTACACAGGACGTATGACTTACGTCGATCTTGTGTTGAAACGGCTGTCCACGGACGACCAACGCGAGGCACTGATCGGCGGCGACACCAGACTCACCCGCGCGCAGGCCCGTGACCTGCTGTTCCGGCTCGCCGACGGTCTCGTCCGGCGCGGCATCGGCCCCGGCGACGGCGTGGCCGCGTACGTCGGCAACACCCCCGAGGCGGTCCTGCTGACCGTCGCCGTCCACCTGCTCGGCGCCCGGCTGGTCTACGTGCCGCCGGAGCCAGGACCGAGCGAACTCAGGGCGCTCGTCGAACGCGCCGAGGTCTCCGGCGTCGTCGTCGACCCGGCCTTCAGCACCCGCCTCGACGGCTGGCACCTAGCCGACCTCCCCGGCGACCCGGTCGAACGCACGCCCGCGGACGCGTTCACCACCGTCATGTACACCGGCGGCACCACCGGCCTGCCGAAGCTCGCGGTCCACCACCACGACAACCGCTGGGCGGCGTTCGCGGACACGCCTCCCTCGAACCTGCTGTGCAACACGCTCATCACCCACGGCAGCGGCGCCGCCGCGACCCAGCTCGCCCTGGTCACGGGGTCGAAGCTGGTGCTGGGCCCCTCGACGTTCGACGCGGACACCTTCGTGCGCCTCGCCCGCGACGAGCAGATCACCGTCACGATGTTCGTGCCGCCGATGATGTACGAGGTCCTCGACCACCCCGAGTGCCCCGGCCCGCAGTTCGGCGCCGTCCTCGTGGGCGGCTCCCCGCTCGCCCCGAAGCGGCTGCGCCAGGCGATCGAGAGGTGGGGCCCGGTCGTCAACCAGGCGTACGGCATGACCGAGGCGATGGCGATCTCGATGATGCCCGCGACGTCCGTCGACCTCGCGAAGCCGGACACGCTGCGCACCGTCGGCAAGCCCAACCCGCTGACCGAGGTCGAGATCCGCGACGACAACGTGTGGGTGCGCGGCCCGTTCGTGATGAAGGGCTCCGCCGATCATCAAGATTGGTCCGGGTGTGAGTCGACGAAAAGCGTGTCGACTCACACCCGAAGGGGCGAACCCCCGTTGAGCGAAACGGCCGATGGCTGGTTCAACACCGGCGACATGGGCCATTTGGATTCCGACGGATACCTCTATTTGAACGATCGCAGCAAGGACGTCATCGTCACCGGCAGGACCTCTGACAACGTTTACTCGCGCCTGTTGGACGACTTCGTCGTGACGCTTCCGGGAATCCGCCAGGCGGCGGCGGTCGGCAAGCCCGACGACGCGCTCGGCGAGGTCGTGCACCTGTTCCTGGTCGCGGAGGGACCGGATGTCGATGTCGACAGGATTCGCGATTCGGTTGTGGCCGAACTGGGTGAGCTTTACCAGCCCAGAGGGGTCACGGTCCTGCCTCAATTGCCGCTGACGAAGGTCGGAAAGGTCGACAAGCGCAAGCTGCGTTCACTCTTTCGGTAAGGTTCGTCACAGACCAGGAGGTGACGGATGCCCCGTCCAAGCGTGGAAGCGGAACGCAAGGCGCAGATACTCGCGTCGACCTGCAAGGTGATCGCGGCCGAGGGCTTCCGCCATCTCCGGGTGTCCGACGTTGCCAAGGACGCCGGCGTCTCGGGTGGCACGGTCCACTACTACTTCGAGACCAAGCGCGAACTCACCGACGCCGCCTTCGAACACTGCTTCGAGGTCTCGGTCACCCGCCGCCGCTGGATCCTGGAGTCGGACGAGCCCCCACTGACCCGCCTGCGCATGGTCGTCGAGTCGTACCTCCCCGAGGGCGCCGAGACCGTCGAGGCGTGGAAGGTCTGGGTGGAGCTCTGGGTCGAGGCCATCCGCAACCCGGAACTGCAGGAGCTCAACGAGCGCTTCTACGGCGAGTGGCGCGACATAGTGGCGAGCATCTTCCGCGCCGGCCAGGCCTCCGGCGACATCACCGCGTCCGGCGACCCGGTGGAGCTCGCGAACATGTTGGTCAGCATGCTCGACGGCTTGGCCCTGCAGGTGCTGGCGGGCTCGCAGGCCATGACGGTCGACACGATGCGCACCATCTGCCTGCGTTTCGTCGACCAACTCTCCACCGCGTCCGTCGCCTAACGCTTTCCAGGGCCGTCCTGTTGCAGTTCGGATCCCTGGATTCGCGTGACGCCGCTCATCCGGGTCAATTCAGGGTTGGTCCCGATGCTAGGAACTGCTCGTGGTGGGCATCCTGGATACATGACCACGACAGTTGCTTTGAGCAGGCCCAGGACCAACCGGATGATCGCGGGTGTCTGCGCGGGGCTCGCCCAGCGCTGGGGAATGAAGGCGGGCACCGTGCGCCTTCTGTTCCTGCTGTCCTGCCTTCTGCCCGGACCGCAGTTCGTCGTCTACATCGTGCTTTGGGTGATCATGCCCGACCGCGGCTATTGATCCGCCGCTGGAAACCGCGCCGCTCGTCCTTCGGGGCGGGCGGCGCGTTTCAGTACGTGCCGGCACGCCCGAGGAGTTCGACGGGCGGGTCGTGCGGGCTGAAGCCGCGCGTCAGAAGGCGATCGATCCACCTCCGCGAAGCGTCTTCGCCGAGTGCGACCTCGTCCAGCTTTGCCAGCACCTTCGCGTAGAGCGCGATCGAGGACCTGTCGTCGAGGAACAGCGCCGAGTTCAGGCCTTCGACGTAGGCCATCGGCTCGTACTTCGCGAAGGACAGCATGGTGAAGTCGCCAGTGAGTGCTCGACCGGCCGGCACGATCCGAACGCTGATGTACGGACGAACCATCAGGCGCAGGATCTCGTGGAGCTGCTCCCCCAGCACGTCGAGACCTCCGACCGGCGAACACAACACCGGTTCGTACACGTAGAAGACGAACCGCCTGGTGTTCGCCACGAGTTCTCGCCGCTCCATGCGAGCGGTGACCAGCTTTCCGACGTCCTTGGCCTCGACGAAGGGCGAGTTCTCGGCGAGAGCGCGAGCGTACGACTCGATCTGGGCGAGGCCCGGCAGGAACATCGAACTCCAGGTCACCACCGTCTTCGCGATCTGCTGGTTGCGGGTCAGCGCTCGAAGCCGGGGCGGCACCGGGGAGTCGTAGAGCTGCAACCAGCCTCGCTCCCGCGATTCCAGGTAGAGATCCTTCAAGTACTTGAACTCGTCCGGCGCGGTCTGGCACATGCCCAGCAGGTAGGTGAAGTCGTCGAGGGAGACCCCGGCCTTGCCGTTGACCAGGTCCGACAGTTTGGCGTGCTCCCACTTGAGCCTTCGCGCGAGCTCGCTCTCCCTCATGCCGGTTCGTGCGATCGCTTCTCGCAGGGTGTCGCCGAACTCGCGACCCAGCACAGTGGACACTCTCTTTGGCATGCGGGCGAAGCTAGCGCCGCAACTCCCCGACCCTCCAGCATTTCGGGCCCAAATTGACCGGAAAGAAGCAGGCTTGGAAGGGTTCTACGACCTCACCGGTTCTCCTCCACCGGTATCCCGGCCAACTCCTCCGTCAAACTGGTGAACGACTCCGGCTCCACCCGGAACCACCCGTCGAACGGCTGCGTCATCCCCACGCACAACACGCACACGAACGACAACAGTGCCGCCGTAAGACTCATCTGGAAGATGTGCCGCTTCCGAGAGGTGAACCCGATCATCAACGGGAACACGATCATCGCAATGGCCCCCGCGATCGTCCCGAACAGCATGATCTTGCCGGTGTTGTCCAGCCCACCGGCCGAGTCGAGCCGGTCGCGGCGCAGGTCGGTGATCTCCCGCAACGCCTGCACGGACCGTTCGCGCGCGCTCTTCACCTCGTCCGGGGTGGCCGGGAGCGAGACGATCTCGACGTGCAGGGAGTTCAGCGTCTCGGCGGTCGAGGCGTCGGACTCGCCGTGGGCCAGGAGCGGCCATTCCTTGTCCGCCACCAGTTTCGGGTACTCGGTGAGCAGGGAGCGGATGTGGTCGCGCTGGGGCTGGGGCATGGCGGCGGTCTGCCAGTAGACGTCGGCGACGGCTGCTGCCTCGCGGGAGGCGTTGTCCTCGGCGGCGCCGCCCTCTTCCCAGACGATCACCATGTAGAAGGCCAGTGCGACGATGAACAGGCCGCTGATCACCGCGCCGAGGAAGCCGCGCGAGTCCGCGTCCTTGTCGTCGGCCTGGTCGTGGGCGCGGGAAGCGCCGAACAGGAGGCAGGCGACGGCGGTCACGACCACCGAGGCGAGGACGATGACTAGCGCGGTCCACATGGCCTCCATCTCCCCACAGCCGGCACCGTTTGACCACCAACACCACGCTTCCCGGCACTCTTCTGCGCTCGACAAGAGCAACGGCACCCGCGCCCGACGCACAGCCCGTCCACATCGGATCCCAGAAGCGGAAGCCTTTGACACGAACAGGAGAACCGAACCACAAGACCCTCGACGGAGAGTGATCAGGCGGTGATCAACGGGCGGTGACAAGCGCGCGGAAGCGTGCCAACCTGTGCGCCGACCCGACCGGAAGGCGTGGCATGCGTGTACCGATCCTCATCGCCGTCGTGGTGCTGCTCCCGTTGTTCACGCCGGGGCCGGTCGCCGCGGCCGAGGTGTGGCGCACGCAGTTCGACGAGGCGGTGTACGGGGACGTCGTGGTCGTCGGCAACTCCGTCCTGACCTGCCCGACGCCCGAGCAGGCAGGGCACTACCCCAAATACCCGCCGCAGTCCTGTGTGGACGCCTTGAACCGCAAGGGAAGCGGGCCTTCGGCGCTCAACAACGGCCACCGCATGATGTGGAACGACGCCGACGCCGATCCCGCCACGTTCAACTCCTCCACCGCCGAACTGACGATCCCGGCCGGCGCGACCGTCGCGTACGCCAAGCTCGGCTGGGCGGGCAGCGCCACCTGTCGTGACGCCGTCAACCCGCCTGGCGCACCAAGGGATCCGGTCACCTTCAACGGCACCCCGGTCAGTCCCGGCACGTTCGCCATCGACGCCCCGGACGACCTCTCCCACACCGACAACACCTTCTACAGCGCCGAAGCCGACGTCACCCGCGCCCTCACCAGCGGCACCGTCACGGTCGGGAACGTCTGGGCGCCCCAAGGGTTCGACTGCTTCGGCGGCTGGTCGCTCACGGTCGTGTGGAAGTTCGCGAACGCCACCGCTGCGGCACCCGCGAAGCGCCACATCGCGGTGCACGGCGGGCATGTCCGGCTCCCCACGCAGAAACCGGTGCTCACCACGCCGATCGCGCCGACCCACCCCACCGGCGGGGTCGTGAAGGTCGGCTTCACCGCCTACGAGGGCGACTGGGCCACGGACGGCGACCAGATGCTCGTCAACGGTACGTCGATCGGCGGGCGCAACGCGTTCGTGTCGTCCGCACAGGGTGCCGCGTACCCCAACAACATGAGCGTCGACGCGCGCACGGTGACCGTGGACGAGAACGTCCTGAAGCCCGGCACCAAGAGCGCCGAACTGGGCTTCAAGCGCGCGGACGACGCGTTCCTCATCCAGAGCGTCACGTGGTCGTTCCCGCTCCCGGAGCTCACCCTCGCCGTCACCCCCGAGAACCCCGCCGCGCATGCCAAGGACACGGTCACCCAGACCGCGACCGTCACCAACGTCGGCGACGCACCGGCGGCGAACGTGACCGTGTGCGGCAAGCAGATCGGCACGATCGCTCCACACGCGACCGCAACACACACATGCGAGTCCACGGCGGCCGACGACGACTACCCGGCGACCGTCGCGGCGACGGGAGCCAGCCTTGCGGGCGATCCACTCGCGACGCAGAAGCAGACGACCGTGGACGTGCTGCGCCCGGCGTTGAGCGCGACCACCGCCGCCGAACCGAAGACCGCGCTCCCCGGCCAGGCCGTCGAGTTCACGACGACCGTCACGAACACCGGCGACACCCCGCTCTTCGGCCTCGCAGCCCGTACACGGGGAACCTGCGACCCGATGCAGGGCCAACTCGACCCCGGAGCCACGGCGGCCGTCGACTGCACGGTCCCCGCGGGCGACGAGAGCGGCACGCTCACCTCCACCGTCACCGCGGCCGACAAGCTCGGCGGCAAGGTCGAGGCGTCGGCGTCCGTGCAGGTCAAGGTGGTCTACCCGCGGCTGACGATCGCCGCGGCCTGGTCGAAGGACCGGGCGTTCGACGGCGAGGAGGTGACGGTCACCGTCACGGTCGGCAACCCGTCGGACGTCCCGGTCGCCGACGTCCGGGTCGAGGGCGAGCCCGCCGCGTGCCTGAGGACGTTCCCGACCTTGGAGCCCCGCCAACGCGTCACCTACACGTGCCAGGTCGTCGCACCGGTGAACTCCCGGCTGACGGTGTCCGGCGCGGGTGCCGCCGGCGCGGTCAGCGAGAGCGCGGTCGTCCGGATCGAGTCGCTGAGCGCCCCGGTCCCGCCCGAACCCGAGCCGCCGGTGGTCAATCCCGGCCAGCCGGAGCCCCCTCGCAAGATCGCGCAGGTAGAACAGGTTTCGAAACCCGCTGCCGGCGGAATGGCGGCGGTGCTCGGGATGATCGGCATGGTCGTCGTCGCGAGCGCGTTGTCCGGAGGCGGCCGCCGCTGAAGGTGAAGATCGCCTCACTCAACGGAAACGGGCGTGTTGCTTCGCAGCCGAATGAGGTAAAAGGGGCCTCATGGAAATCACCGCCTTCCTGGAACGCAAGCTGGCCCGCCGCTTCCGCACGTACGACACCGACGGCGACGGGTTCATCGAGCGGGAGGACTTCACACAGGCGGGCGAGCGCACCACGAAGGCTTTCGGCCTGGAGGCCGACGATCCGAAAGCCGTCCGGTTCCACGAGCTGCTCTTAGGTCTCTGGGAACACCTGGTGTCGGTGACCGACCAGGACCACGACGGGCGGATCAGCGCCGACGAGTACAAGACGGCGTTCGCGAACGGGCTGCTGGAGACGCCGGACTCGTTCGACAAGGGCTACGTGCCGTTCCTCGACGCCGTGATGGCGGTCGCGGACGGCGACGACGACGGCAAGCTCACCGTCGAGGAGCACGTGAAGTGGACCGGCGCGTTGATGGGTCTGTCGGAACGCGACGCTCGCGGCATCCACGACCTGCTGTCCGACGAGGACGGACTGCTGTCCACACAGGCCCTGCTGGCGGCGATCCGGGAGTTCTACTTCTCGGAGGACCCCGCCGAGGCCGGCAACTGGCTGCTGGGGTCGTTGGACTGACGTGCTGCTCAAGACGCTGCAGGAGTACGCGGCACGGGCTCAGCCGGCCGCGCACGTCGAGGAGGCGGGCGGCTGGTGGCTGCGGCACTCCCCCGGTGACGCCTGGTGGGTGAGCGCGGTGCTGCCGCACGACCGCGAGGACAGGGTGGACCTGGCTGAGGAGTTCTGCGCCGAACGAGGGTCAGGGGCGCGGTTCCAGATCACGCCGGGCGTGTGCGCGGACGACCTCGACCGGACGCTGGGTGACCGGGGCTACGCGAGGGGTCACGACATGTCCCTGCAGATCGCCTCGACCGCCGACGTGCTGCGCCAGTCGCACGCCGACGCGGGCGAGGTGACGGTCCGGGCGACCGACGAGTGGCTGGCGGCCTGGCAGGCGGTGACGACGCGGGACGTGAGCGCCGAACGCGACCTGCTCAGCCGCGTCGAGCACCCGTCCGCCTACGCGTACGCCGAGGTGGACGGTCAGGTGGTGGCCGTGGGCCGCGCCGTGGCCGAGGAGGGGTGGGCCGGGGTGTTCGGCATGGCGACGCTCCCGCACGCACGCGGTCAGGGCGCCGCACGGTCCGTGCTCGCTGCACTGGCCTCGTGGGCGGCCGCGCGCGAGGCGAACCACATGTACCTGCAGATGGAGAAGGCGAACACCACGGCGTTCCGGCTGTACGAACGCACGGGGTTCCGCGAGGTCTGCACCTACCACTACCGAATCCGCGCGTAGGTAATCAGGAATCAAGAAGGCAGGAGCGCGGTCCCCGAGTTAGTTTTGCGCCATGACCAGGACAGCGGCGGCGCACGATGCCGACACCCACGACCTGATCCGCGTGCAGGGCGCGCGGGTCAACAACCTGCGCGACGTCGACGTCGAGATCCCGAAGCGCCGCCTGACGGTCTTCACCGGCGTCTCGGGGTCCGGCAAGAGCTCGCTGGTGTTCGGCACGATCGCCGCGGAGTCCCAGCGGCTGATCAACGAGACCTACAGCGCGTTCATCCAGGGCTTCATGCCGACGCTGCCGCGTCCCGAGGTGTACCTGCTGGAGGGCATCACCACGGCGATCCTGGTCGACCAGCAGCGGATGGGCGCCGACCCGCGCTCGACCGTCGGCACCGCGACCGACGTGAACGCGATGCTGCGCATCCTGTTCAGCCGCCTCGGCACGCCGCACGTCGGCGGCCCGCAGGCGTTCTCGTTCAACGTCGCCTCGATCTCCGGCGCGGGTGCCGTGACGATCGAGAAGGCAGGCCAGAAGGTCAAGGAGCGCCGCGAGTTCTCCATCACGGGCGGCATGTGCCCGCGCTGCGAGGGCCGCGGCCAGGTGTCCGACATCGACCTGACCGAGGTCTACGACGAGTCGAAGTCGATCATCGAGGGCGCGATCAAGGTGCCCGGCTACAACGTCGACAACCAGTGGACCGTGCAGACGTTCACGCAGTCCGGTTTCATCGACCCTGCCAAGCCGATCCGCAAGTACACCAAGAAGGAACTGCACGACTTCCTCTACCGGGACCCGATCAAGATCAAGGTCAACGGCATCAACCTGACCTACGAGGGCCTGATCCCGAAGCTGCAGAAGTCCATGCTGTCCAAGGACCGCGAGGCCCTGCAGCCGCACATCAGGGCGTTCGTGGACCGCGCGGCGACGTTCGGCACGTGCCCGGACTGCGACGGCACCCGGCTGACCGAGGCGGCGCGGTCGTCCAAGATCAAGGGCGTGTCGATCGCCGACCTGTGCGACATGCAGATCACCGACCTGGCGGAGTGGATCCGCGGGGTGAAGGACAAGTCCGTCGCGCCGCTGATCGACAAGCTCGCGCACACGCTGGACTCGTTCGTGGAGATCGGCCTCGGCTACCTGTCGCTGAACCGGCCAGCCGGCACGCTGTCCGGCGGTGAGGCGCAGCGCGTCAAGATGATCCGGCACCTCGGTTCGGCGCTGACCGACGTGACGTACGTGTTCGACGAGCCGACGATCGGCCTGCACCCGCACGACATCGAGCGGATGAACAACCTGCTGCTCCGCCTGCGGGACAAGGGGAACACCGTCCTGGTCGTCGAGCACAAGCCCGAGACGATCGCGATCGCCGACCACATCGTCGACCTCGGGCCCGGTGCAGGGCGAAACGGCGGCACGATCTGCTTCGAGGGCTCGCTGGAGGGGCTGCGCAAGTCGGACACGGTGACCGGCCGGCACCTCGACGACCGCGCGTCGCTGAAGGAGATGGTGCGCGAGAAGACCGGCGTCCTGGAGATCCGGGGCGCGTCCGCGAACAACCTGCGCGACGTCGACGTGGACGTCCCTCTTGGTGTGCTGACCGTCGTCACGGGCGTGGCGGGGTCGGGCAAGAGCTCGCTGATCCACCAGTCGCTGCCGCGCGACTCGGGTGCGATCGTGGTCGACCAGACGCCGATCAAGGGGTCGCGGCGCTCCAACCCCGCGACCTACACCGGGCTGCTGGAGCCGATCCGCAAGGCGTTCGCCAAGGCCAACGGCGTGAAGCCCGCGCTGTTCAGCGCGAACTCCGAGGGCGCCTGCCCGAACTGCAACGGCGCCGGCGTCGTGTTCACCGACCTCGGCATCATGGCGACGATCGAGTCCCCGTGCGACGTCTGCGAGGGCAAGCGGTTCGACCAGGCGGTGCTGGAGTTCAAGTTCGGCGGCCGCGACATCTCCGAGGTGCTCGCGATGCCCGTCGCCGAGGCCGTCGAGTTCTTCGGCTCCGGCGAGGCCCGTACGCCTGCCGCGCACGCGATCCTGGAGCGCCTGCGGGACGTCGGCCTCGGCTACCTGTCCCTCGGCCAGCCCCTGACGACCCTGTCCGGCGGTGAGCGGCAGCGCCTCAAGCTGGCCACGCACATGGCGGACAAGGGCGGCGTCTACGTCCTGGACGAACCCACGACCGGCCTGCACCTCGCGGACGTCGAACAGCTCCTCGCGCTGATGGACCGCCTGGTCGAGTCGGGCAAGTCGGTGATCGTGATCGAGCACCACCAGGCCGTGATGGCGCACGCGGACTGGATCATCGACCTCGGTCCCGGCGCAGGCCACGACGGCGGCAAGGTCGTGTTCGAGGGCACGCCCGCCGACCTCGTCGCCGGCCGCACCACGCTGACCGGCGAGCACCTCGCGGACTACGTGGGCGCCCCGGCGCGTCGCAAGAAGCGGTGAGCGGGTAACAAGGGGGTATGAAAATCACGCCGTTCCTGGACCGCAGGCTCAGTCGCAGGTTCTCGACCTACGACAGCGACCAGGACGGGTTCGTCGAGCGCTCGGACTTCGACCTGGCGAGCGCTCGGCTGACCGAGGCCTTCGGTCTCACCGCCGACGACGTGCCCGCCGAGCGGTTCCACGAGCAGCTGCTGAGCGTGTGGGGCCACCTCGCCGCCATGACCGACACCAACGACGACGAGCGGATCAGCCTGGCGGAGTACAAGTCCGCGTTCGTGCGCGGGCTGCTGGGCCGTCCCGAAGCGTTCGACGACGTCTACGTGCCGTACCTGGACGCGCTGCTGGCCGTCGCCGATCACGACGGCGACGGCTTCCTCGGCATCGAGGAGCACGTCCTGTGGTCGCGCGCGTTGATGAACGTGTCCGAGGCGGACGCACGGGCCGCGCACGCCCGGCTCGACCACGACGGTGACGGTCTGATCGGGACCGAGGACCTGCTGTCCGCGTTGCGGGCGTACTACTTCTCGGAGGACGCGGACGGGCCCGGCGCCTGGCTCCTCGGACCGCTGTAGCCCTCGGCGGCCTTTTTGATCGAGGCGGCCTCGGTCTCGACGTACCGCTGCGTCATCTTCCTGGTGAGCAGCCAGCCGAGGCCCGCCAACGGCCCCTTGACGGTCAGCGACAGGGTGAGCTTCGTGCCTTGCCCGTGGGGCTCGACGAGGTGCGTGGCGACGACGGTGACGCCGGGCGACTTCGACTCCCAGGTGTAGGACACGCCCTCGGTCAGCTCCGTGACCGTCCACACCGCCTCGGACAGCTTGGGCTGCTTGAGCTTCGTCCTCGCTCCGACGGCCAGCGGTCCGGCGTCGAGGCGTTCGGCCGAGTCGACGGTCGGGATCCGCTCCGGCCAGCGTTCGACGTCGGCGACCACCGCCCAGACCCGTTCGGGAGGGGCCGCGATCGTGCTGGTGGTCTGCAGGCCTGGCATGAGCCGATTCTAGGTGTCCGGCAGAACCTGATTCCATGCGATTGCTTCGGGTCAGGTCCGCCTGCGGCTCGCGATCTCGTCGAAGAGCTGCCGCACACGGGCGGGATCCGCGTCCCGGGCGAGGGCGACGTAGTGGTCCATGACGGCCGGCCGGTAGCGCACGGGCAACGTCTGTCCCAGGGTGAGCCGGGTGAGCTCGGTGATCGTGAGGTCTTCGTCCGCGACACCGCGGAACGACGTGCCGTCGGCGGTCTCCACGTCGAACATCAGGACCACGCGCGGATTGCTGTTGAGCTCCCGCCAGCCGACGAGAACGCCGAGCGCGAGCACCCCTGTGCGCAGTTCCGCGTTGCGCTTCTGCGCATCACTGCTCAGGGCCGGGTTCGGGGCGACGCCCGGGAAGTCGGGCCCGACACCAAGCGATTCCCGACTCAGGTCGGGCCTGATCTGCGACATCAGATCACTCAGACCGTTGAGACCGTTGAGCTTCCTCTTCCAACCGAACACCCTGTCCCCTCCCCCTCACCGCCACTGTACGTCGCGGACACGCCTAGAACCGCGCGTCGATCTCCTTCAGCGCGGCGGCGGCGAGTTCTCGTGCCGCCTCACGTGGTGAGGGCTGGTCGACGACCTGCGCGACGAGCCGGCGCATGGTCGTGCTGATCTTCGCGAACGCCGACTCCGCGGTGGGTTCGACATCGCCGAACAGGGTCCACCACCACCAGGAGTTCGTGGCGGAGTTGGCGATGACGTCCGGGATCACCAGCGAGTTGAGGCGCGCGTCAGCGGTGATGGGCATGTTGGCGGCCTCGACGACCAGCTTCGCCGCGACCCTGCTCGCGTTCCCGGAGTTGATCGCGTAGCTCGTGGCGGCGGGCACCAGGACGTCTGCCTGGACGTCGAGCCACATGCCGCCGTCGAGTTCCTGATCTTGCGGCCTCAGCTTCGTGCGGTCGATGCCGCCGTGCGAATCTCTTGTTTTCAAAAGGGTTTCCACGTCCAGTCCGTCGGGGTTGGCGACGACGCCATGGACGTCCGCGAGTCCGACGATCCTGACTCCGGCTTTCGCGAGGTACCTGGCGGTGGCGCCGCCCATCGAGCCGAACCCCTGCACGAACGCGGTGGGGTTGTGGAGTCGCAGGTGCTCGATCCCTGCCAACGCGGCCTGCGCGACGCCGTAGCCGCCGACCAGTTCGTCGAGGCTGATGCTGTCGACCGTGGTCCTGAAGGCTTCCGCGAGGCGTTCGCGGGCTTTGTGCTCGTCGTCCAGGAGCGGGTAGACGGCCTGGATGGACGACTGGAGGCCGATCTCCGCGATGGCCTCGTCGATGGTGGACTGCCGCAGCCCCAGGTCCTCCCCCATCGTCCAGAACCGTTCGATGTAGGGCGACATGGCGTACAGGTAGGCCGTGAGAACCTGTTTTGCACGCGGGTCGTAGGGGTCGAAGTCGATGCCGCCCTTGGCGCCGCCCAGCGGCACGTACCGCGCGTCGGGGTCGTAGTTGAGGGCTTCCTTGGCGGTCATGCCCTCGGCCAGTCCGCGGACCTCGTCGAGCGTGCAGCCGGCGCGCATCCGCAGTCCCCCGCTGCTCACCCCGCGCACCAGCCGGTCGATGACGAGAAAACCGCGCGCTCCCGTGGCCGGATCGGTCCACGTGACCTGGAGAAAGCTCATCCGTCAGTCAATCACCTCGACATCTGGAGGAGGAACTCGGCGTTGCTCTGGGTCTTGCGCAGCCCGTCGACCAGCACGTCGACGTCCCTGTCGGCCATGGCCCGGCGCAACGCGTCCGTGATGGCCATTTCCTGTTGCGACACCAGCAGTTCCGCCTTGCGGGTGCTGGACTGCTGGAGGTCGATCGCGGGGTAGATCCGCCGCTGCGCCGCCTTGCGGTCGAGCTTCAGCTCGGCGTTGCCGGTGCTCTTGAGCTCCTCGAAGATCGCCGTGTCAGCCAGCGACCCGGTCTCCACGAGCGCCGTGGCGAAGATCGTGAGGCTGCCACCGTCCTCGATGTTGCGCGCGGCTCCGAGGAACTGCTTCGGCGGCGTCAACGCCCTCGCGTCGATGCCACCGCTGAGGATGCGCCCGCCGTTGGGCTGCGCGAGGTTGTAGGCGCGCCCGAGCCTGGTCAGCGAGTCGAGCAGGATCACCACGTCCTGCCCGTCCTCGACGAGCCGCTTGGCCCTTTCCACAGCGAGTTCGGCGACCCGGATGTGCTCGTTGGGGTGCTCGTCGAACGTCGAGGTGAACATCTCGCCGGGAATGGTGGTTCGCATGTCGGTCACCTCCTCCGGCCGTTCGCCGACGAGCGCGACGATGAGCTGGACCTCGGGGCTGTTCTTGGCGATCGCCTGCGCGATCTGTTGCAGCACAATGGTCTTGCCGGCCTTGGGCGGCGCGACGACGAGCGCCCGCTGCCCCTTGCCGACCGGCATGACGAGGTCGATCGCCCGGCTCGTCAGCTCGTCCGGGTCGTGCTCCAGCCGCAGTCGTTCGTTGGGGTAGAGCGGCGTCAGTTCCTCGAACTTGGGCCGCTGGTGCGGCTTGCGCCCGTTCACCGTGTCGACGCTGACGAGCCTGTCGTTCTCGGCCTCACCGGTGATCCGGTCGCCGCGCCGCAGGTCGTACTGCCTGACGAGACTCTGCGGAACCTGAGGCCCGTCAACGAGAAATGCCTTGTTGTTGCGTATGTCGAGTAGACCGATCTGCATCGGGTCTGTCCTTTCAGGAGGGTTGCTTGAGATGCGCCTCGTCGACTCCGCGCACAGGCCGTGGGCCGTGCCGGAGGAGAGCGCTGATCTGGAGTCCGCCGGTCTTGGGGAAACTGACGGGTGTTCGCTGCGGATCTCGGATGGTCCAGCAGCTGGATCGGAACTTACGTGCGCCCTGGGCGCACCGCCGGTTACAAACGGACTGTAGCAGACAACGTCAACGGCGCGCTTGTTATTCCGGACACGACCACCGCGTCGACGGCCAGGACCCCGTCGGGGCCCACGCGCACGGGGTTCAGCTCGATCTCGGCCAGGTCCGGCCTCGCCGCCAGCGTCTCCGAGACCCGTGCGACCACCTCGGCCAGCGCTGCGACGTCGGGTGCGGGGGCACCTCGCCAGCCCTCCAGGAGCGGGGCGGAGGCGAGGCGTGCCAGCATGTCGCGCGCGGTCGCGGCGGTGACGGGGGCCAGCTCGACGACGGTGTCCCGGAACAGTTCCGCGTGGATGCCGCCCGCACCCACCAGCACCACCGGGCCGAACGAGTCGTCGCGCCTGGCGCCGACGATCAGTTCGACGGTGTGCTCGCGCGTGTCCATCTCTTCGAGGACGTACGTGCCGGGGCCGAGGCGTGCCCTCATCTCCTCGAACGCCGCCGCGGGGTCCGTGAGGTTGATCTTCACGGCGTCGTGCTCGCTCTTGTGCGTCAGCCAGTCGGCCTTGAGCGCGAACGGGCCCGTCAGGGTGGTCGTTTCGACATCCGCGGTCGTGGTGACGGCGTGGGCTCGTGGGAAGCGCACGAAGTTCAGGAGTTCGCGGGCGGCGAGGTAGCCCGGTTGGAACGCGCTGGTCGTCGTGTCGCGCGGGGTGATCTGCGGCGAGTTCGCGGTGAGCCGGCTCGCGTGGCCCAGGGAGGCCACCGCGCGTTCGATCGTGTGGTGCACGGGCACGCCGCCCGCCCGTAGTTCTCGTACCGCGGCGGAGTCGTCGCGCATGCTGTGCACGACGACGGTGACGCCGGGTCTTCGTGCCAGCGAACAGATCTCGTTGGCGACGGTCACCTCCAGCGACTCCAGTGACGGTGTGTCCTCCCCGTAGCTGCCGAAGTAGCCGGACAGCACGACGGAGTCGACCTCGCCTCCGCGCACCAGGACTTCGATCGCGCGGGCGTAGTTCGTCATGTCCTGCTCCCCCGCTCCCGCGAGGTCGATCGGGTTCCGCTTCGACGCACCGGCGGGCAGACCATCCACAGCGGACAGTTCGGGAACAGCCAATCCGTTCGCCACGGCCAGATCTGCCGCGATCGCGCCCTGACCACCCGAGTCGGAGATGACGCCGACCCTGCGTCCGCGCGGCACCCCGGACGTCAGCACGGCCGCGAGGTCGACCAGGGCGGCGGGCGTCAGGACTCGGATCGCACCCGCCCTCCGGCAGGCCGCGTCGACGACGTCCAAAGAGGACGTCAGGGCGCCGGTGTGCGTCAGGGCGGCTTCCTGGGCCGCGACGGACGAACCGACGGTCAGCAGCACCACGGGTTTGCCGGCCGCGCGCAGTTCCGACATGGCCGCCACGATGCCGGGTCCGAAGCTCTCCAGGTAGACGCCCACGACGGTGGTCAGGTCGTGGGAAACGAGCTCCAGCAACGCTTCCGTCGCCGTCACGTCGGCCTGGTTGCCCACCGACACGAACCGCGAGACGCCGATGCCCGACGACGCCGCGAGCCCCGCGATCTCCAGACCGACCTGCCCGCTCTGCGACACCACGCCCAGCGAACCGGCCTGGAACCGGCCCCACGCGAGGTGCAGCGACGTCGCCGCGTCGAACACGCCCAGGCAGTTCGGCCCGAGCAACCGGGCGCCCGCCTCTCGGATCCGGCGGATCACGCCCTCGTCGATCCCGGCGGTGATGCCGACGAACCCGCGCACACCGACGGCCAGTGCCTCGTCCACGACAGCCGGCACGTGTGCGGCCGGCACGGCGAGAACGACCAGCTCGGGAGCTTCGTCCAGTTCGGACAGTGAGCGCACCGTGGGCCGTCCCAGCACGGCCTTGCCGCCCCGGTTCACCAGGTGCACGGCCCGGCGGTCATGGCCGATGAGGGCACCGCGAGCGAGCCAGTGGCCCCACTTGGCCGGGTCGTCGCTGGCGCCCACCACGGCGACGGACGCGGGATCGGAGAAGATCATCTCGCACCCAGGCCTCTGGAGATGACGAGTCGCTGGATGTCCGACGTGCCTTCCTCGATCTCCTCCAGTTTCGCGTCCCGCATCCACCGCTCGACGGGGTAGTCGCGGGAGTATCCGTAGCCCCCCAACGTCTGCACGGCCGCGTGCGTGCACCACATGGCGTTCTCGGACCCGACGAGCTTCGCCATCGCCGCCTCCTGCCCGACGGCGAGCCCTTCGTCGTACAACGTCGCCGCGCGCACCGTCAGCAGGTGCGAGGTGTCGACGCGGGTCGCCATGTCCGCGAGCCGGAACGCCACGGCCTGGTGCCGGTTGATCGGCACCCCGAACTGCTCGCGCTCCGCCGCGTACGCCGTGGCGAAGTCCAGCGCGGCACGGGCCAGTCCCGTCGTGGCCGCGCCGATGAGGATCCGCGACGCGTCGAACGTCCGCATCAGTCCGGCGAACCCCTGCCCCTCCTCACCCAGCCGGTTCCGCACGGGCACGCGCACGTCGTCGAGGAACACCTCGGCGTTGACGATCGCCCGCTGCCCCATCTTCCTGAACGGCGGCCCGACCCGAAGTCCCGGCGCGTCCCGCGGCACGACGAAAGCCGTGACACCACGCGACCTCAGCGCGGGATCCACCGTCGCGAAGATCACGAACAGCTCGGCGTACGGGGCGTTGGAGATCCAGGTCTTCTGTCCTTTGAGGACGTACTCGTCGCCGTCGAGGTGTGCCGACGTCCGGATGCTCGCCGCGTCCGACCCGCTGCCGGGCTCCGTCACGGCGACGGCGGTGATCGGCGGCCGTTCGGTGGTGAGCGGCGCGAGGAACCGCTCCTGCTGCTCGGACGTGCCGAGGTGCTCGATCGGCGCGCTGAAGAACCCGTTGGACGTGATCAGGTTGCCGATGCCGATGTCCCCGTGGCACAGCTCCTGCTGGATCAGCACCTGGGTCAGCAGGTCCGCACCCCCACCACCGGCCGACGACGGAAGCATGAACGAGGTCAGTCCGACCGCCGCCGCCTTCTCCCACAGGTCGAGCGGCGACTCGGTGTCCGCCTCGTCGACGGCACGGGCGCGCGGGCGGATCTCCTCCGCCGCGAACTTCCTGGCGAGCTCGACGAACTGCTGCTGTTCCGCCGTGAGCCGCAGGCCGTCGCGGACGGTCCGCCCCATCGCGCACTCCTAAATTGACTGACGAGTCAGTTATTCTCGGTACAGGAGGCAGCCTAGCTCCGCCGGGAGACGAAAGAAGAGCGCGAACGGGTGACATATGCGCTGGTCGCCGGGGTTGTACCCGCTGTGTCGCCGAAGGCCCACGGGGAGTTGACCGCCGATCGCCGATCGGTGGGTTGACACGTCCGTTCGGCCGCCGACGGGCCCCTGGAGCAGTGACCACCCGCGCACGATCGCCGACGCCCGATGGGAGATCATCACGGCATGACCGACTGGCTCACGCGGTACCGGGACGGGCAGCGAGACCTGGTGTGGCACGAACTGGCCGAGATCGGCGACGTGCGGGAGTCCGGCCGGCTCGACGAGGCGCAAGCTGTGTGCGACGAGATGGCCCGCCGGGCGAGGCACAACGTCGAGCTGATCGTCGAACGGCTGCGCGGCGAGGGTTTCCTGTTCCACCGCAACGACGACGAGCGGACCCCCACCCGTCCGCACACCCCTCCCACCACCGGGGCGGCCGCGCACGCAGCCTGGCTGGAGGAGCGCCTCGGGCCGTTCGTGCTCCCGCTCGCGCCGGACCGCCTCCACAAGGAGAACGTCAGCGGCGGCGGTCCCTACGGAATCGTCCTGCCCGACGGCCGCGCCGACGGTCTGTTCCGATGGGAGGAGACCACGATCCCGTTCGTCTCCTACCTGAACTGGGCGTTCCAGAACGGCGGATTCCCCATGGCCGGGGAAGAGGACGGCGCGCGGGAGATCACGAACCGCCTCGCCCAGGACCTGTTGCCGCTGTAGACCCGGAACACGACCATTGTGGAACGTCCCGGTTCAAGAAACCGCATTCCACCCGGAAGAGTGACTACGGCCGCAGCGCCGCCCGCACGATCTCCATGGCCTCCTGCGACGAGAGGCCCAGTTCCGCGGACATCGTCGCGTACTGGGCCGCCGCCGCCCGCACCCGCTCGCGGTTGCTGTCGCCGTTGGCGCTGACCACGGTGCCGGCCCTGCCCCTGGTCTCGACGAGGCCGGCCTCCTCCAGCTCGCGGTAGGCGCGTGCCACCGTGTTCACCGCCAGGCCCAGGTCTTTCGCCAGGGCACGCACCGTGGGCAGCTTCGCGCCCACCGGCAGTTCCCGGTTCGAGATGGCGTGCGCGTAGTGCACTCGCACCTGCTCGTACGGAGGCGTCTCACCCTGGTGGTCGATCTTCACTGCGCCCGTCCTCCCCGACATGTAGCTACTTCTGTATTGACCAACGGGAGAACGGGGCTGAGGTTGCGGTCGGATTCAGCGCAGGTTGTTCTTCTCGGCTCCCATCTGCACGTAGAGCCTGCGCCAGCCCTGGTCGGCGTCGGTGGCGGTTTTGCCGTCGCAGTACGGCTTCGCGCCGTTCGAGGTGTAGTAGCGCAGGATCGAGAGCGAGACGACGGTGTCCCAGTTGCCCTCGTCGAAGTACGCCTCCCCCGGTGTCTGCTCCTGGTGCTTCATGCAGGAGATGTCCGCCTGTCGTTCGTCGTCGAACTGGGCGGTGGGGGTGCCTTCGGTGGTGCTGCACGCGGCCAGGGCCAGAGCGGTGGCGGCCAGCACGATGAGCTTCTTCATGTTCCTTCTCCTTGATCAACCGGCCAGCGCACGCGTGGCCAGACCGACTCCGACGAGCATCACCAGCGCCGCGGTGCCGAGCGGCGTGAAGTCCGTGAACCTGCGGAACCGGGCCAGACGTGGCCCGAAGCGGTCCCGCAGCGAGACGAGCAGCAGGCCGGCGGCGGTCAGCGTCGCCGCCATGCCGAGGCCGTAGGCGAGCACCAGCACCACGCCGAACCAGGTGCGGCCGAGCGCGATGGCGCCCAGCAGCACCACCAGGGCGGAGGGGGACGGCACCAGGCCGCCCGCCACCCCCATTCCGACGAGCCCCGCCCGGCGGTGCCCATGACCATGACCGTGGCCGTGTCCATGACCGTGCCCATGACCATGTCCGTGGTCGTGCCGCGTACGACCACGGGACCGCACCGCCGAGCGGAGCAGCACTCCTCCGATCACCGCGACCAGCAGGCCGCTCGCGATGCCGAGCCAGCGCAACACCGACTCGCCCGCGATCGCGCTGGACGCGCTGAGCAGCAACCCCAGCACCAGGACCCCCGCCGTGTGGGTGATGGTGACCGTGGCTCCCACGAGGAATGCGTCGCGGCGGGTTCCTCGCGAACCCGCCAGGTAGGCGGCCATCACGGTCTTGCCGTGGCCGGGCAGCGCCGCGTGCGACGCCCCCAGCACCAGAGACAGCAGGACCGCACCGATTCCGACCACCGGGGTGAGATCACCCACCAGTCCGACGGCCGCCTTCGTGGCTTCACCCAGTGCTCCAGGCGGGGTCACGACGGACCCCTCGCCTGGTTGTGCCAGGAACCGCACCGCCCGGACGTCCAACGGCGACGAGAGCAGGTCGTCCGGGTAGGTGCGCAGTTCGTTGCTCACCGACTCGGCGGGCGCGCCGGACACCGCCATGTCGACACCGACGACGGTGATCTCGCGCCAGCCGGGCTTGTCCTTGAGGTACGAGTCGCTGAACGTCACCTCGACCTCACCGCGCGACGGCAGCAGCGCGGTGTACTCGCACGTCAGGCGCATCGTGGGCAGGCCGGCCTCCCCCGGCGGGCGCACGACGCCCGCGTCGCGCACCTCGAACCGGATCTCCTGCTCGTCGGCCATGGCGTTCAACGACTTCGCGCGCTCGGCGCAGCGCTTGCGCGGGTCGACGAACTCCCTGTCCTGCAGGGTCGGGATCTCCGCGCTGTCCACAACGGACCGCAGCTCGATCCGGTCGGGGAACACCCTCAGCCCGTCGTAGTGGTTCACGCTGAGGTTGCTCAACGGGTGGGCCTGCGCCACCCCGCCCATCACCAGCATCCCGAACAGCACCAGCAGGAGAACTCTCATCGCAGACTCCCCAGGATCGCCTCGCGGTGCCGCAGGACCTCGGGATCACGCCAGCCCAGGGCAACCGCCTTGTCCGAGAACGGCAGCGCTTCCGCCGACCGCTTGTTGACGTGCAGGGCCCAGGCGAGGGCGTCCGCGGTGAAGACGCTCTGCCGCTTCGCCCACTCCTTCTCCGCGAACCGCAACGCCTCGGCGGGGTCGCCGTGGTCCGCCGCGATCAACGCCGCGGTGAGGTCGTCGCCGCCCAGCGCACGCAGCTGCCGCAACGCCAGGTCGTACTGCGCACGTGCCTCGGCGGGCTTGCCCGCCTTGTCCAGAGCCTTGCCGTACTTGACGAGGTGCTCCGGCGACGGCGTCTTCGACGCCAGCTCGCGGTGGGTCTCCAGCGGCCTGTCGCGCCCGGCCAGTTCGTCCAGGTGCAGCCGGCAGAACTCGGCCTCGTCGGGCGAGGTGGAGGACTCCAGCGCCCGCTCCATCGCCCCGCGCGCCTCGTCCAGACGGCCGTGCAGCTCGAAGTGGTAGGCGGCGCGGGTGAACGAGGCCACGCCCGGCCGCAGGTCCAGCATGCGTTGCAGCGCAACGGAAGCACCGGCGTCGTCGCCGAGCTGCGTCAGCGCGTCGACCAGCACGCCCTGGGCCGCGGCGGAGTCCGGCAGTGCCGTCACCGCGCGCTGTCCCCAGTCACGGGCGTCGGCGAACTCGTGGCGGGCGTTCGCCAGTGCTCCACGGCCGATGAACGCCTCGCCGTTGCTGTCGGGCTTGAGCCGCAACGACTCCGTGAGCGCCTTCTCGGCGCGGGGGTAGTGCTGGGGGTCGAACGTGACGCGGGCGAGCTCGACGTGCGTGGCCCCGAGCCGGGCCCAGGCGGCCGCGTCCTGAGGGGTTCTGCGGAGCTTGGCCTGCAACGACTCCGCGTTGCGCTGCAAGGAGGAGGTCTGCGTGGCGGCGGGCGTCGCCGCCTGCGGGGGAGCGCAGGCGGCGACGGCTAAAAGGGCAGCCAGCAGCGGAAGTGGTTTCCACATTTCGAAGGCACCCTCGTCTAGCGGGAGTTGACCGCCTGGTTGCTCGGCAGTCCGACGTACGGGAAGCGGTCACCGAAGCGAACGTCGTTGCCGTTCACCCGGTCACCCTTGGCGAGCGCCGGCACGAGCTTGCCGGTCAACGCCGCTCCGACCACGGCCTGGATCTCGATGTCCACGACGTCGTCGCTGAGCCTGCGCCCGTTCGGGAACCCCTGGAGGTCACCGCCGAGCACTCCCAGCCGGTTCGGGTTGCGCGTCACCGGCGTGGACATGTTGAGCCGCAACATCTCCGACGGCTGGAACCTCTTCGGGTCCACGTCGGCGTTGTTCAGCTGCGAGTTGAGATCGGCCTTGATCGGTCCGCCTGCCTTGGTGGTGATGCCGGTCAGGAAGATCTCGACGAGGTCGGCGCGGGGCGTCTTCGGCGCGGGGATGCCGTAGATCGCCTGGATCAGCCGTGCGAGCTCCGGGTCGTTCACCCGGTCCAGCAGCGCCTGGACCTTCGCGTCGTTGACGGGTTCGAGCCCGTTGAACGCGTCCTTGAGCGGCGCGGACGACACCACCTCGTTGACCAGCGGGTTGCCGAGCCTCGACACCTGCACGAAGTTGCCCTGCGGGGTCGCCTTGCCGGGGTCGAGCTTCAGCGTGCGGCGCTCGGTGTCGCTCCAGACGCCGATCACCGGGTTGCGCTTCGGGTCGCCCTTCAGCGCGAGCATCGTCTTGGGCACCTGGATGGCGATGGTGTTGACGTTGTAGCCCATCAGGGTGTCCTGGTTGACCTCCTTCAGGTTGCCGCCGTACAGGAGGTCGAACACCCGCAGGTCCAGGAAGAACGAGTCCTCGGACGGTCCCACGTAGACCTGGCCGCCACCGGGGATCTTCGCCGTGGCCTGGTCCCTGATCGCCCCGAAGTTCGGGAACGAGGCGGGGCCGGTGTTCGAGGGCGCCGCGCGGCCACCCTTGACGAGCTGGGTGGTCTTGCCCGGTTCGATGAGTTCGAGCGTGTAGTTCTGGCGGAACAACAGGTTGTCGTCGTTGATCGACGTGACCGGCCCGTTGTTGTAGAGGAAGGTGTTCGCCTTGCCCCGCCGGTCGTCCGTGGTGAACGTGAAGCGGAACGTCTTGTCCGGCACGGCGTCGCCGTCGGAGTCGACGTTGAGGTCGTACCGCGCGTCCGTCGCCCAGGGGTAGTAGTTGGGGCCGCCGTTGGGTTCCTGCAACCCGAACCAGTTCGCGACGAGGGTGACGGTGTCGGGTCTGTCGGGGCTGGTGAAGGCGTACACGTCGGTGTTGTCGACCGCCGGGTCCGCCGCGATCAGTGGTGCCTCGCGGTGACTGGAGGCCTGCGCCGCCGGTATCGCCGCCGCCACCGCGACCACGGCCGCGGCGATCGCACCCCGGCGTAATCGCTGTTTGTTGCTACTTGGCATTGTCCTGCTCCCTTCCCACGGCGGGGATTCGAAGCAGGACGCCAGACGGTTCGGACTAATTTTTGGGGTTATTCGGCGGCTTTCGGCGCGACGACCGTGCCGCGGGCCCGCGTTACGACAATCGGCTCAGGCAGTACGTCCGCCGCCGAAGGACCGCGTTCGGGCGCCGAACGGCACACGACGCGCGCCTCGAACTCGATCTCGCGCGACCGCTTTCCGACGCGCACCAGTGTCGCCGTCGCCTCGACGACGTCACCGGCCTGGATCGGCGCCGCGAACTCCACGGAGCTGTACCCCGCGAACAGCCCCTCGTCGGAGTCCGTGTGGATCAGCAGTTCGGTCGCGACGTCCCCGAACATGCCGAGCCCGTAGGCGCCGTCGACCAGGTTGCCGCCGTAGTGCGCGTGCGAGTGCGGAACATAACGGCGGTGTGTCACCGAGAAACCTTCGACCAAAGCCCCGCTCACGCGGCGACCCCTCTCTTTGCCTGCATCGCGTGCACCAGGTAGCTCGCGACCTCACCCGGCGTGGTACCCCGGGAGAAAACCCGATCAACCCCCAGTTCGCCCGCCATCAGCGGGTCGAACCGCGGACCGCCCGCCACCAGCAGCGGCCGCCGGTCCCCCATCGCCTCGCGGAACGCCGCCGACATCTCCTGCGTGTTCAGGATGTGCGCGTCCCGCTGGGTCACGACCTGGGAGATC
Source organism: Lentzea sp. NPDC058436 (assembly GCF_042721515.1). Classification (NCBI taxonomy): domain Bacteria; kingdom Bacillati; phylum Actinomycetota; class Actinomycetes; order Pseudonocardiales; family Pseudonocardiaceae; genus Lentzea; species Lentzea sp. NPDC058436. The sequence continues at coordinate 298,905 of NZ_JBHXLF010000002.1, read as the reverse complement.
AGCACCGCGTCCGCCTTCTCGGTGCGGGCGGACCGCACGAGCTCCGGAACGGAGACCTGGGCGCCGAGGTTCACGACCTTCAGCTCCCGGTAGTACTCCAGGCCCTTCTCGCCCGCGAAGCCCTTGATGTTCAGGATCGCGTCGATGCCGACCGTGTGCGCGTCCGTGCCGATGCAGCCGCCGACCACGACCAGCTTGCGCCGCAACACCTTCTTGAGCGCGCTGTTCACTTCGGACGGTGAGAGCAGCGGGTACTCGCGTTCGACGACCTTGACCTCGTCCAGGTCCACGAGGTGCTTCACCGAGCCGTAGACGACGAAGAACGTGAAGTCGTCGCCAATGGGGTTCGAGTGGACCACCATCGCGGGGTCCATGCCCATCTTGTTCGCGAGCTGCAGTGCGGCGCCGTCCGCCTTGGGACCGAAGGGAACCGGCAGCGTGAACGACGTCTGGATCATGCCGTCGCCGGTGGTGTCGCCGTACGGCCGCACGTACTTCTTGGCGTCAGACATCGCTCGCCTCCAGCATCTCGCTCGCGGGGTTGAAGTACGTCTCGGCCTTCTCGACGACGCCGTCGGCGCCCTTGCCCTTGTCCGCCGGGCGCTTCATCAGGCCGAACGTGCCGTCGGCGATCGCGTTGAGCAGACCGTCGTCGACGACGCGCTCCAGCAGGTCGACGGCCTCGCCGAGCACCTGGTGCGCGCGCTTGACGATGAGACCGTCCGGCGCGGGGCGGAAGTCCTCCGCCAGGCTGCCGGCGGCGTTCAGCACGTACCGGACGTTCTTCAGCGCCAGGTCGCGGTCCGACAGGAAAGGCGTCACGACGGCCTCGGTCATCATGCCGACGAGCAGGATGGACTGTCCTGTCAGGACACCCGCGAGGTTGAAGAACCCGTCCAGCAGGTAGCCGTCGAAGACGTCGCCGGTCATGTGCTTGGTCGGCGGCATCCACTTCAGCGGCGCGTCGGGGAAGAGCTCCCGCGCCAGCAACGCGTGCGCGAGCTCCAGCCGGAACGAGTCGGGCACCTTCGGGTTGATCTCGAAGGCGTGGCCGAGGCCCAGCAGGTGGTCGGGCAGTCCCGCCTCGTGGGCGAAGTGCTCGTTGAGCAACTGGGAGACGGTGACGGTGTGCGCGGCGTCGACGGCGTCCGCGGTGGTGAGGTAGTTGTCCTCGCCGGTGTTGATGATGATGCCCGCGCGGGCGTGGACCTGGCGGGAGAAGCGCTGGTCGACGAACGTGCGGATCGGGTTGATGTCGCGGAAGAGGATCCCGTACATCGAGTCGTTGAGCATCATGTCGAGGCGCTGGAGTCCTGCCAGCACGGCGATCTCGGGCATGCACAGGCCGGACGCGTAGTTGGTCAGCCGCACGTACCGGCCGACCTCCTTCGACACGTCGTCGAGCGCCGCCCGCATGATCCGGAAGTTCTCCTGCGTGGCGTACGTGCCCGCGAACCCGTGGTGCGTCGCGCCTTCCGGCACGTAGTCGAGCAGCGACTGCCCCGTCGAGCGGATCACCGCGATGATGTCGGCGCCCGCGCGGGCCGCGTTCTGGGCCTGGACGACGTCCTCGTCGATGTCGCCGGTCGCGACGATCAGGTAGATCCACGGGCGCTGCGCCGGGTCGCCCCACTTGGCGACGAGCTTGTCGCGCTGGGCCCGGTTGCGGTCGACCGTCTTCAGTCCTTTCGCGACGGCCGAGGTCGAGGCCTTGCGCGCCGCCGTCAGGTCCTTGCCGGCCGGGATCGTGAACTGGACCTGGCCCGCCGCGGTGGCCTCGGCGAGTTCCGTGAGTGACCCCAGGTTGTGCTGCTTCAACGCGTGGAACGCCGGCAGCACCACGCCGTGCTCCAGCCCGCACTGCTCGCGGACCGTGTCGATCACGCGGTTGACCCACGGGACGTCACCGGCGCGGTGCGTGGAGTCCGCGCCGGTGATGCCCGCGAGGCGAAGTGTGGCGCGCTCGACGGCGACGGTGGTGTGCGCCTTCGCGAGGGACACCACCGGTTCGGCCGCCCGCGCCGCGAGCCTGCGCGCGGTGGCGACCACGTTCGGATCGAGGTCGAGCAACGCCATGTGTCACTTCCTTTCGTAGATAGTCCGGCCGTTCAGCACGGTCCGCACGCAGACGGGCGCGGGACCGGTGAGGTCGGGCAGTCCTGGCACGCCCGAGCGCGGGTCGGTCGACCAGCGCTGCACGCGCGCGTCACTTCCGGCGACGACCAGGTCGCCGGTCTCCCACACCGCGTACGTCGCGGGTGCGCCGGGCTGGAGCGTGCCGGTCAGGCCGTCGTCCACGCCCGCCGCGCGCCAGCCGCCCCGCGTGTGGGCGGTGAAGGCGGCCCGCGGTGAGACGCCGTGGCCGTCGGTCCTGTGGTGCACAGCGGCCTTCACGGCGGCCCACGGGTCGATGGCGGTCACCGGGGTGTCCGAACCGAACGCGAGCACGACACCGGCGGCCGCGAGACGTGAAAAGGGGTTCAGCCCCACTCCGCGCTCGTCCCCGAGGCGCTGCACGTACATGCCGGTCGGACCGCCCCACTCGGCGTCGAACAGCGGCTGGACGGAGGCGATGACACCCCACCCGGCCAGTTTCTCCGCCTGCTCCTTCGACACCATCTCGACGTGTTCGAGGCGGTGGCGGGCGGAGGCGAGTTCGGGGGTGCCGAGCGCCTTCTCCGCGATCTCGAAGCCCTCGACCACCGCGGCCATGCCCGCGTCGCCGATGACGTGGAAGCCCGCCTGAATCCCCAGTTCGGTGCACTTGACCAGGTGCTCGGCGATCTGGCGTGCGTCCAGGTAGAGGGCGCCGCTCGTGTCCGCGTCGGCGTAGGGGTCCACGAGCGCGGCCGTGCGGGAACCGATCGCGCCGTCGACGAAGTGGTCGCCGGCGAGGCCGCGCACCGTCACCGACGGCAGCTCGTGGGCACCCCAGTAGGCCACCACCTCGGGGCCCTCGGTGTGCGCGAGCAACTCACGCAGGTCGTCCTCGCCGGAGATGTCCGGGCCCGCGCACTCGTGCACGGACGCGATGCCGCGTGACGCCGCGTAGTGCAGGAACGCCAGTTGAGCGGCCTCGCGCTGTTCGGGCGTGATGGCGGCTTTCGCCGTGCCGCGCACGTGGTGGTGTGCGGCACGCGAGAGAGGGCCGTCCTCCGAGTAGCCGTCGGCGGCACGGGCCTCGTCGGTTACGAGGTCCGAGGACACCAGCGCCGAATGAACGTCGATGCGCGACAGGTAGACCGTCTTGCCCTGGGCGGCCTCGTCGATCTCGGCGCGCGTCGGCGGACGGTTCTCCTGCCAGCGCGTCTCGTCCCACCCGTGCCCCCACACGAGGGGGCCCTCGGCGTCGCGGACGCGTTGGAGCAGTTCGTCCACAGAGGACGTCCTGGTCAGGTCGAGGCCGGTCAGGAGCAGCCCGGCGGACGTGGCGTGCACGTGCGCGTCGACGAACGCGGGCGCGACGAAGGCGCCGTCGAGGTTGACGACCTCGGCGTCCGGGTGCAGCGCGTGCCCGACCGAGTCCTGTCCGATCCACACGACCACACCGTCCGTGACGGCCATCGCCGTCGCATCCGGTGCGTAGATGCGGCCGCCGACCAAAAGTTGCGTACTCACGTCACGCAGTCTGCCGTTGCTCGAACAGGGCGCGCACACCCGCCCGGCTCCGGACCAGGTCCAACGCGAACTGGGCGTGACCAGGCACATAGCCGTTGCCGACGATCATCTCCACGTCCGCCGCGAGCCCCTCCGCACCGAGGGCGGCCGCGCTGAACGAGGTGGCCATCGAGAAGAAGATCACCGTGCCGCCGTCCGCGGTGGCGAGGATGGCGCCGTGCTCGCACCCCGGCACGTCCACGCACACGACCGTGACGTCGACCTGCTTGCCCACGGCCTCCGCCACGGCGACCGGATTGCGTGCGTCCGCGATCACGACCTCGTCCGCGAGGCCGGACTCACGAACCTGCGCGGCCTCACGTTCCGTTGGCACCAACGCGACGAGGCGCGACGCACCGGCCTGACGCGCGGCCGCGAGAGAAAGCGACCCGGACTTACCGCCACCGCCGAGCACCAGCACCGACCCACCAGGGTGCTTGCGCACCACACGGTCCGTCAGCGCCGGTGCACCGCACACGTCGAGCACGGACAAGGCCAGTTCGTTCGGCATGTCGTCCGGCAGCACGGCCGCGATGGACCTCCCGAACAGCACCGCGGTCCCCCGGCACGGCACCTGCTCGTCCTCGCCGTCCCAGTCCTGCAGGCCGTCGTTGATCTTCAACGGCGTGAGCGTGAGGCTGACCAGCGTCGCGATCCGGTCACCGGCCTTGAGCCCGAGCGGCGACTCCGGCCCCACCTCCAGGACGGTGCCGAGCAGCATGCCGCCCGACCCGGTGACCGGGTTCTGCATCTTGCCGCGCTCGGCAACGATGTCGAGCACGGCCTGACGGACCGCCGCACCGCTGCCGTGCTGCTCCCTGAGCTGCCGGAACGAGGCGGCGTCGAGGTTGAGCCGCTCGACAGCGACGACCACCTCGTCGGCGGCGGGCACGGGTTCCGCGTCGAGCCGCCACGCCTGCTGCGGCAGGACGCCGGCGGGTTCGAGGACGCGGTGCAGTCCGTACGCGCTCACGCGAAAATCCTTCGGTCGACGACGCTGTCTCGAAGATATCTTCACGTGAAGCGTAAAGACTGCGCAAGTATCACTCGGTGTTCAGGCGGAACCACCGGCAGTCGTAGGGCGCGAGGTCCACCTTGGCGCCGGTCTTCGCCGGCTTCACGTCCTCGCCGGTGAGCACGTTCGTGAGCACCCCCTCGGCGGGGACGCGCACGGTCACGTCCTGGTCGGCGAAGTTGTGCACGAGGATCACCACGCCGCCGTCGCACTCGGCGCGGTGGGCGAACACGGACGGGTCGCCGACGTCGAGCACCTTCACGTCACCCCAGGCCAGCTCGGGGCACTCGCGGTAGCACTCGACCAGCTGCCGCATCCACGTCAGCAGCGAGTCCTTCTCGTGGCGCTGCCTGCCCGCCGTCTCCCAGTCCATCGGCACCCTGACCGCGAGCCTGCCCTCCAGCGACAGGTCCTCCTCCAGGCCGATCTCCTCGCCGTAGAAGAGCACCGGTGTGCCCGGCAGGGTGAACAGGAGGCTGTAGACCATCCGGATGCGGCGCTGGTCCCCGTCGAACATGCCGGGCAGCCGCCGGCGCAGGCCGCGTCCGTACAGCTGCATCTTCGGGTCGGGGCCGAACGCGTCGAAGACCTCCTGGCGTTCGTCTAGCGGCAACTTGTCCAGCGTGAGCTCGTCGTGGTTGCGGACGAACGTGGCCCAGTGACCGTCGCGCGGCGGCTGCGGGCGTTCCTGCAGGGCCTTGACCAGCGGGCCGGTCGACTTCCGCGCCAGGGCCAGGTACATGGCCTGCATGCCGACGAAGTCGAAGCACATGGTCAGCTCGTCGCCGACGCCCTGGCCGTAGAAGGGCATCGTGTCCTTGTACGGCAGGTTCACCTCGCCCAGCAGCACTGCCTCGCCGTTGCGGCGGTTGAGGAACGCCCTCAGGTCCGTGAGGTAGTCGTGGGGGTCGGGCAGGTCGACGGCGTCCTTGGGGTCGTTGTGCTCCAACAGGAACGGGACGGCGTCGACGCGGAAGCCGCTCAGGCCCAGTTCCATCCAGAAGCCCATGATGCGGGCGATCTCGTCGCGCACCTCGGGGTTGCTGACGTTGAGGTCGGGCTGGTGCTTGTAGAAGCGGTGCAGGTAGTACTTCCCGACCTCCTCGGAGTACTCCCAGAGGCTGTTCTCCTTGTCCGGGAACGTGATCCCCTGCGGTCCGTCCTCCTGCGGCTCGTCGGCCCAGACGTACCAGTCGCGCTTGTCCGGGTCGTGGAACCACGGGTGCTCGTCGGAGGTGTGGTTGACGACGAGGTCGGCGATCACGCGCATGCCACGGTCGCGTGCGGCGCGCACGAACTCCACGAAGTCGCCCAGCGTGCCGAGGCGGGGGTCGACCGAGTAGAAGTCGGTGATGTCGTAGCCGTCGTCGCGTTCGGGCGTGGGGTAGAACGGCATCAGCCACACACACGTGACGCCCAAGGCGTGAAGGTGGTCGATGCGTTCGGTGGCGCCGCGGAAGCCCTCGGCGGAGAACGTCTCCACGTCGAGGCAGTAGAGGACGGCGTTCTTCCACCAGACGTCGGACGTGCGGATCACGCCTTCACCTCCGGTAACACGTGCTCGCCGAACGCGTCGACGAACGGGATCAGGTCCTGGCCGACGTGGTGCAGGTAGATCTCCTCGAACCCCAGCGAGGCGTACTCCTGCAGGCGGTCGGCGTACCACTTGAGGTCGGACGACACGTCCACGACCTTGGTGACCGCCTCCGGCGTGACGTGCTCGGCGACGACGTCGAAGTGCTCGGCCAATTCGAGGTCCCAGCACACGGGCGGACGGAACACGTTGCTGCGCCACTGTTCGTGGGCGATCGCGAGAGCCGTGTCGTCGTCTTCGGCCCAACTGAGGTGCATCTGCAGGTGGAGCTTGCCCTTGCCGCCGGCGTCCCGGTAGGCGCCCGCGACCTCCTTCAGGCGGTCGGGCGACGCGTTGACGGTGATCAGCCCGTCGGCCCACTCGGCGCACCAGCGGGCGGTCTCCGGGCTCACCGCGGCGCCGAGCAGCAGCGGCACCTCGTCCGGCAGCGTCCACAGCTTCGCGCGGTCGACCGTGACGAGGCCGTCGTGGCTGACCTCCTCGCCGTTGAGGAGCGCGCGGATGACGTCGACGCACTCGCGCAGCCGTTGCGTGCGGACGTCCTTGCGGGGCCAGCCGTCACCGGTGATGTGCTCGTTGCTCGCCTCGCCGGTGCCGAGCGCGGCCCAGAACCGGCCGGGGTACATCGCGCCGAGCGTGCCGATCGCCTGGGCCGTGATCGCCGGGTGGTAGCGCTGGCCGGGTGCCGTGACCACGCCGAACGGCAGGTCGGTCGCCTGCAGTGCCGCGCCGAGCCAGGACCAGGCGAAGCCCGACTGGCCCTGTCGCGCGCTCCACGGCGAGAAGTGGTCGGAACTCATGGCGGCGACGAACCCGGCCTCCTCGGCCCGGTTCACGGCGGCCAGCAGACCGGTTGGGTGGACCTGCTCATGGGACGCATGGATGCCGTAAACGGTCATGCGCTTCCAGGTACCCAAAACCTTCTTCGAGGAAGCGTTGAACCGATCCGAACCACGAGCCGTGTGGAATGCAGCACCCTCACCGTGGAGGAGGAACGGCGATGTTCAACGAGACCAGGCTCGGCACCGCCACCGTCGTGGAGTTCATCCGGCCCGACGGCTCGGCCGAGCCGATGAGCGTCGACCTCCAGTACCGATCAGACGATCCGCATGCCGTGACCATGCGTTTTCACACTCGGGACCAGGAGTCGACCTGGCTCGTCGGGCGCGCTCTGCTCTCCGAGGGCCTGCTCTCCCCCACCGGCCTCGGCGACGTGCGGCTGCGGCCCGCCGACGGCGACGTCCTGGTGCTGGAGCTGTTCACCGAGGACTCGCACGCGGTGTTCCACCTGTCAGCGGAGGAGCTGCGCCGGTTCCTGAAGTCGACCTACGCGGCGGTGCCGGCCGGGCAGGAGGTCTTCGACTTCGACCTCCTGCTGAAGGATCTCCTGGGCTAGAGGCGCAGGCCCAGCACGAGCTTGTCGGCGGAGTCGATCACGCGGAAGCCGAGGTGCTCCCAGAAACCGATCGCGTGCGTGTTGTGGTGCCGCACGTGCACATGCACGCCCTTCTCCAGGCGTTCGAGCACGGTGCGCACGAGGGTGCCGCCGAAGCCCCTGCCCTTCGCGCGGGGCAGCAGGTTGGCGTGCAGGTGCGCCGGATAGTCCTTGATCAGCATCGAGTCGACGCGCGCGGGCGCGTGGATCTGCCGCACGATCCGGTTCGGATCCCGCACCAACGGGTAGCGGACGCGCAGGTCAGGCCACCAGTCGCGGTCGCAGCGGTCTTCGAACGCCTCCGTGTCGGCCGTCGCGAGCGCGTAGCCGCAGACACCCTCGTCGTCCTCCGCCACGAACACCAGGTCGGGCTCGAACGCCACGTACGGGCCGACGTAGGCGTGACCCATCAGACGCGGGTCCTCGAACAGGTGACGCGCGCCCTGGCCGCCGTTGCCGGTGTCGAGGCAGATGTCGTACAGCGCGTCCAGGTCGCCGGGCCGGTACGCGCGGATCACCTGATCTCGCGCCGCTCCGTGATGACGACCGGGTCGGCGTCGACGGTGATGACCTCGCCCTCGACGACCTGACCGGCGCCGAAGCGGCGGTCGTGCTCGAACTTGAGCGCCGCCGCCTCCGCCTTGCGCGCGATCCGGCGGCTCACGAGCCGGCGCGTGGGCGGGAAGAGCAGGAACAACGCGACGACGTCGCTGATGAAGCCCGGCACCATGATCAGCGCGCCGGCCGTCGCGATCAGCACGCCGTCGGCCATCTCCTGGTGCGGCTCCTGACGCCGGAACACCGACTCGCGGAACGCGGCCATCGTCTGCGCGCCCTGGCGGCGCACCAGCGACAACCCGACGAGGGTGCTGAGCAGGAGCAGTGCGATCACCCAGAGCCCGCCGATGGCGTTGCCGACGGCGACGAGGACCGCGATCTCGGCGAAGAAGCCGATCAGCAGCAGCGCGAAGAGGGGCATACCTCCTCAACGCACGACACCCCGTCTTTGCTCCCAACCGCCCCACGACCAGGCGTTGAGCTGAAATATTTACGGCAGCCTAGCGATATGACAGGATATCTTTACGCCACCTCGACGCTGAGGAGTACGGATGACCGCGCTGCACGACGCCCCCACGGCGCTGGAGCGGCTGGACCGCCAGCCGTACACGTACGTCCGCCGAGAGCTGGTCGAACCGGACTGGCGCCGCTTCCCCGGCTGGTCGCACGTGACCGAGGCGCAGTGGCGCGACGCCCAGTGGCAGCGCGTGAACTGCGTGAAGAACGTGAAGCAGCTCCGCAAGGTCGCGGGCGACCTGCTCACCGACAGGTTCTACGACGACCTCGCGAAGGACATGGACGCCTTCGCGACGATGTCGATGCTGATCCCGCCGCAGATGTTCAACACGATGGCGGTCGACGCGGACCTCACCCCGGACGCGTTCACCGAGGCGTTCCTGAACGACCCGGTCCGCCGCTACATGCTCCCGGTCTCCTCGGACCGCGACACCCAGTGGCCGTCGCACCCGCACTCCCAGCGCGACTCGCTGCACGAGGCGGAGATGTGGGTCGTCGAGGGCCTCACGCACCGCTACCCCACCAAGGTCCTCGCCGAGATGGTGTCGACCTGCCCGCAGTACTGCGGCCACTGCACCCGCATGGACCTCGTCGGCAACTCCACGCCGTTGATCGACAAGCACAAGCTCTCGCTCAAGCCGGTAGACCGCCAGGACCAGATGATCGAGTACCTGAAGAAGACCCCTGGCGTCCGCGACGTCGTGGTCTCCGGCGGCGACGTGGCGAACGTGCCGTGGCCGCAGCTCGAGTCGTTCTTGATGCGCGTGCTCGACATCGACACGGTCCGCGACGTTCGCCTCGCCACCAAGGCCCTGGCGGGCCTGCCGCAGCACTGGCTCCAGCCACGGGTCGTCGAGGGCTTGGAGCGAGTCGCCCGCACCGCCTCACGCCGCGGCGTGAACCTCGCGATCCACACCCACGTGAACCACGCACAGTCCGTGACCCCCCTCGTCGCCGAGGCCGCGCGTACGGCGTTGGAGGTCGGCGTGCGGGACGTCCGAAACCAGGGCGTGCTGATGAAGGGCGTCAACGCGACGCCGGACGACCTGCTGGACCTTTGCTTTGCGCTGCAAGGGGAAGCGAACATCCTGCCGTACTACTTCTACATGTGCGACATGATCCCCAACGCGGAGCACTGGCGGGTGTCGGTGTGGGAGGCGCAGGAACTCCAGCACTCGATCATGGGCTACCTGCCTGGGTATGCGACGCCGCGGATCGTGTGCGATGTGCCGTACGTCGGTAAGCGGTGGGTGCACCAGCTCGCCGAATACGACCGTGAGCTGGGCATTTCCTACTGGACGAAGAACTACCGCACCGGGATCGAGCTCGAAGACCCGGAGGCTCTCGACCGTCGCTACCCCTACTACGACCCGATCTCCACACTCGGCACGGCCGGCCAGAAGTGGTGGACCGATCAGACCTGATGGGTCACGATGGGGCCGTTCTCGGAGCACCTTCCGAGGACGGCCCCATCGGCATGTTTTGCCTGTTCAGACCCATCGTGACTCATTGAGTCTCGACGAGAAGGGGCCCAGAAGGGGCCCCAGAAGTCCACAATGGACGGTCGCCGCGATCCATAGTGGACGTCCTTCGACCGGGCAATGGTCCAGTGCACGACGACACACCCCCTTGCGATCGAGCAGGGCGCCGTTCTCCTCAGACGAGCGACCTCGCCCCATGGCGGACCGAGCCAGGGGCTGCGTTGCCTCCGCCGTGAGCCGGAGAGCCTTTCACTAAAACCACCTTCGGACATCAAGGCGCCAGAAATCCGACGGTTCGATTCGGCCACATCAAAAGGAAGTGTCAGCAAGGCCTGACCGAAGGTAATGTGCCGCCACCCGAGAATCCGGGAAGGAGAGGTGCAGTGACAAGCCAGCCGAGAGTGCCCATGGCTGACAAGCTGGTCTGGGCGCAAGTGATGCGACCAAAGATCCCGCTGGTGTACCTCGACCTGAATCACATCGTCGCGATGGCGAGAGTGCGGACAGGTCATCCGAAGGCTGTCCAGGCATACGGTCGCCTGTCGAATCGGCGCGTCGCGCAGCATGCGAACCTCGTGCGACCTTTCCGCTGAGCGAATCCCATGTCTGGGAGATCGCCAAGATCGTCGACCCGAAGCAACGTCGTGCGCTGGCGGACATCCTTGAACCCCTGACCGGGTATCAGTACATGCTTGGTCGTCCCACCTTAGGGCATCTTGAGTTCATTGCCGGCATCGCCTCGATCACTGGTGAACCGTTGCCCGATGAACTCGCCTACCCGCTCATAAGATCGACTATCGGACATGCGTTCGGTCTGGTCGGCGGACTCAAGATCGTCGACGAGCACGGCAATGACAAGACGGAAGACTTTCGTCGCGCCACCGGCACCGTGGAGTTCGACCGCACGATGGCCGAGCTCAACTTCAAGCTTGAGCACGATGCCCTGCGTGGCCCCGCCGACGACGAGGTCGACGATCTGCGCAACCAGTACGGCTACCGTCCAGAAATTCCGCTGGCGACTCATGAGAGCCGTGTCGGCTTCGAGCGAGATACAGCCCGCGTTCTGAAGGAGAATCCGAAGCTGCACCGCGGTCGGCTACGAGATCTCATCACCGCCCGAGAGTTCGTGCATGAGTGGCTCGACATGTTCACACGCATCAGAATCGACCGAGTCAACTCCGGCCAGCCGGCGTTCGAGCCCACCGATGATCAGATGAGAACCCTCCTTACCTCGATGTCGCAGGCCCAGGTTGCAATCAGCGTGAAGACACGGTTTCACCAGAACCCCGCCCACGTGTGGAAGTCGAATCCCATCACCGACATCGACGCGATCTCAGTGGCCTACGCCTACTGCGAGGCCGTATTCACCGACAGGGAACCTGGGTGGCTGACGGTCTCGACCTGACCGGAACGGCCAATGGGCTGCTGCACGGGCGTTTCCCAGTGTCGACGGTGATTGGCTCGGCGTTGTCAACTACGAGATCAGCTATGCCGACGGCCACCGGAACACGATTCGCTTGGTTGACCAACTGGCGCCGTTCCACGTACTTCGAGAGCGCTGAAAGCCTGATCGTCAAGTCATTGCCCAAGCGCTGCGGGCTTCCCGCACTTGCGTCCGAAGCGGTTCTTCGCTCGAAGAGCGACGAGCTGCCTCTCAACAACGCAGGTAGTTTGCGGTGATGGGAGAGGTCGAGAGGGCCGCGTAAGCAGGGTATCGCTGCTTCTGTCCTGCACGGAGCTGGCGGGAGGCACGCCCGAGCGAGCACAGTCATCAGCCGACCTCGATCGCAGGTGACAAGGCGCGAGCATCAGGGCCTCGGTTCGTGCGTGATCGGCGTCGCGGTGTCCGCCAGGATGCGGTGCGACCTCAGTCCCGCATCCTGGCTGACCTGCAATCAGGCCAATGCAGTCTCACGCCGACCGCTGGGCACGAGCAAGACGGCGAGCAGCGCCGTCACCTCAGGTCTAGGTCGTGAGTACTTCGCCGGGCGTTTCTCCCTGCGGGACACCACCTGCAGCTCGATAATCAGCCGGTGGAACCCCAGCCGGACAGCTCGTCCAAGGATGCCAGACCTCACGGCAAACGAGCGCCCGGCATGCGGCGCGGTAACACCGACCGCGCCGCTGACCGCGGGGTCCGGGCCGTCGCTGACCTCGTGGAAGACGAACTTGATTGGATCTTTCGCGAGCAACCTGTCAAGGACTACGGCATCGACGCGCACGCCGAGATCGTGGCGGACGATGACCTGGTGACCGGCCGGTTGATCGCCCTGCAGATCAAGAGTGGTCCGTCCTGGTTCAACGAAGAAGTTCCAGACGGGTGGGTCTTCCGGCCCGATGCCGACCACATCTCGTACTGGCTCGGGCATTCGATTCCGGTCGTCGTCGTACTCGTCAAAGCCGATAGAACGGCCTACTGGGAAGTCGTGTCCACCAGCACGGTGACGGAAACAAAGAAGGCCTACAAACTGACGGTTCCTCGCGAACAACAGCTCGACAGGTCGGCGCTCGCCCAGCTGCTCGAAGTCGGGGGAAGAAGCGAGACCCTCGTCGGCTCCTTGTATCGGCACTACCGTGTCCTCCCACCGGACACGGTGGCAAACCTGCGTCGGGCGGCGCAGGTGGACTCACTGGCAGCAGCTCAACTTGCGGACCGACTCTCGACCGGACGCATGCAGCCGACAATGACAGCGGCCTCGATCACAGCGGCACGGCCGACTTGGCTGGAGAACAGCGAAGTCGCCCAGGACTTGTGGATGGCGGTTGCTGCTTACGCAGGCGACCACGAAGGTCATCGAGCAGCTGCCGACGCGTTCGAACGTGCGGCCGAGGCGGAAGGCCCGCGTTCAGCGCGGGCCCTCGCGTTCGCCGGGCTCAGTCTGGTGTTCGACGATCGGTCGCGGGCACCTGAACTTTTCGGTCGTGCGCGCGATGGAGGCCAGATCCTGCTGGCTGACGTGGGTTTCATGATCTTGGCTATTCCTGTTGACGTTGCTGGACAGGTCGAGGTGCCGCAGTCCATCCGGGAGGCCAGTGAGGCTGAGCTCGACAGCGAACCGACGGTGCTGAACTTTCTCGGCGAAGTCGCGGTGCGCCGGGGCGATCTGAACGCCGCGATCACCTATCGACAACGTGCAGTGGACACGTCCAGCGAGCCGCACAGTGGTATCCGCCTTGAGTTGGCCCGCAACATCTGGCAACGCGCGATGAAAGAAGGCAGTCACTCTCCGCAAGAGCGACGACGGGCGATCGCTCATGCTCAGGCAGCTGTCGAGGACCGTCGACGCTGGGCAGGCCCCAGTGCGGAGGCGGTGATGGTGCTCGTCGAGATCCAGCTGTCGAACGCCGAGTACCGCGAAGCAGTCAAGACGGCTTTACCCACCACTCAAGGAGGAACAGCCCTTGAGATCGAGTCGGTCTCCGAAGCTGTCGCCCACCTAGGCGCCTTGGCAGCGCTCGGTGAGGGCAACAACTCAACTCTGGAGTTCTTCAAGCAGGTGCTGCCGACCGGCCCGCGGCTGCGTGAGTTGACCGCGATCGAGACGGACGCCGGGCTCCCGCTGCCCGAACGTATAGCGATGTGGACCGAGCTGGCTCAGGAATCGAAGGACGACGCTGCCACGGCACGTTTTGTGTCCAAGTTGGTGCGTCTAGGGGTGTGGCCAGCGGCAGCAGACTCGTTGGTGCGGCGGAGCATCCTTCCCTCGATCACGCTGGAGATCCTGCGCGCCGAGCACCTCGCCAGGACCACAGATCGGGAACTGGGTGTCGCGCGGCTGCGTGAACTGATCTCCAGTGATTCACAAGCAGTGCACGCGCTGGTCGCGCTCCTCGAGGAGCAGGTCGGCCCTGAGGCGGCTATCCGGGAGTGCGAGGAACAGATCCGGTCGCGAACCGACCCCACCATGATGGTGCTGTTGGCTGATCTGTTGCGCCGTCATCACCTGCTGGACCGCGCTGAGGAAGTCAGCGCCGCCATCCTCGCCAACGACGCTCTGTCGGTGGACATACGACTTGAGGCGTGCAAATGGCTCCTGTCGCGGAAAGTCGCGGATGGCCAGTACACCGAAGCGACCAGAGTGGCGAGAATCGGCCTCGCCGTGCACGAAGACCCCGACCTCGCGTGGAACCTGCTTGCCGCGCTGCACGGTGCGGGCGATGTAGTACAGGCGCGCGCAGTTCTCGCCAGGTACAAGCCGGTTCCCACGACGGACGCCGAGATCAGACTGTGGATGCAGCTACACATTGGGGTCTCGCTGTCGGCCGACGATGCTCTGCTCATGGTCGACTTGGTGCGAAGGTTGCCGCCAGGAGATCTACGCAGCGCCATCATCGGTCATCTCGTGAGCGAAGTGTTCCACGCACCAACTGGCGACTACGAGACTTACAGTCCTTCGGTGGCGGAGGCCGTCAAGGGGTTCGCCGAGGAAATCAGCCATGACTCGCGCGGCGTGCGCAAGGTCAAGGGCGATGATGCTTCGTTGCAGGCTGTTCTCGCTCAGGAACAGGCAGATCCGGTTGCAGTTCAGCATTACCTCGACCAGCTTCGTTCCGGGCTGAAGAGCAGTGCTGACATCGCACAGCTGGTTCGAGTGCCCTACGGTGCGGCACTGCTGCAATCTCCGGCTGGAGTTCTGTTCGCGTCCGACCTCACGACAGGTCTTCGCCGAGCAGGTGAGGCAGCGGCAAACGAGGCTCTCGACCAAGGCTCGGGCACGATCGATCTCTCCGCAATCCACCTTCTCACCCTGCTGGACAACGACGACAAGCGCCGCTTGAAGGCGGCGATCCCCAGACTCATCGCACCATGGGGAGCGGTGGGCGACGCGGTCAACACCCGCGCCACCGTGCGTGGGTTGGCGATCGCGACCTTTGTCGCGTCGCTCAGCGCGGACGGGACGGTGGAGCGGACCAAGCTCAGCCCCACCCAGCGAGCGATCTTGCAAGAACAGGCCGAGGCGCTCGAGGTGTTGGCGTCAGGCTTGATCATCGAACGCGCCGACGTCATGGGACTGGGTGCCGCCGTAGAAGCCATCGCGCTGGCGAACAAGCTCGACCTTCCGTTGTGGTGCGATGACGCGGTACTCCGACAGACCGCTCGTGGTCGAGGCGTTCGGACGTTCAGCACGGTAGACCTGCTGTCCGTTCTGTCAGAACGGTCCAGCTCTGTGAACTCACCTGTCGTTCTCCAACGCCTTGCCTTCCACAACGTCGTGGATCTGCCTCTCACTCCGGAGTGCATCGTTGCCGTGGCGAGACTCCACGACTGGGAGATCGGACCGGCGCACGTCGCGCTGAGCCGGCCAGGCTGGTGGCGCTCCCTGCCCGATTGGGAGAGCGTGTGGCGGACGATTGCCGCCGTGGCTGCTGCTCAGTCGAGGACAGCGCTGGTGGACATCACAAAAGCCGCACTGGCTGGCGCGGTCGCCGAGGTCGGCTTGGCCAGAGGAACTCAGCGTTACCAGCAGCTCGTTGTTGCAACGCTGGTCACTTGTCACGAGATAGGAGTGACCGCTCCGCCGGACATGCTGGAATTGCTTGCCCATCACGCGGTCGCAGGGCTCCCGCCAAAGCCGGGGTTCGTTCTGGCGAGCCTCATCCAGGAGCTGCGACGAAGGTCAGTCGAAGACGCTGTGTTGGTCGGCCACGGGTTGCTGCCCGGGGTGACGCTGGAGTAGCTGTCGTCGCAGCGGCCAAGCACATCACCTTCAGAACCCCGGAGTCTTCGAGCCGGCACCTCGTGCGCACGGCAACAACTCTCGCCCACCGTGGCAGCCCCGTCGCGAGGACCTCGACCGTCACGTTGGCAGCCTGCTGCACGAGAAGACCGACCGCAAAGCCTCCAAGAGCTCCCTGCCGGTAACCAAACACTCGAGCCAATCGATTCACTCCTGACAGCCGTGATCTGGACTCCAGCACAGACCGAGGTTCGAGAAGGGATTTCATGACCCCCTACGACAGCCCCGCCGACTGGATCCGGAACGGGTTCGCGCACAAGGTCAAGTCGGCCGACGACATCATGCGCGCGATAGGCCGCGTGGGCACTCTGCAGGTGGGCAGGCGCTACGTGTGGCGAGGCGTGGCGAACTGTCAATGGCGGCTGCAGTCGTCGCTGCTCCGCGATCTGATCCTGAAGGGAACCCCTGGATCGCTCATCGCTGAGGACGACGTGCGCTTACGAGAGCTGGCTTTGATCAGAGCAGCACGGTCGTGGGGTATCTGCAAGGAACTCGGAGCAGCAGCAACGGATCTACAGGTGCTCGCGACCCTTCAGCATCACGGAGCGCCCACACGGCTCCTTGATGTCACTAGCAATCCCATGACCGCCCTGTGGTTCGCTTGCGAGAGAACCACATCGAGCCGGGACACTTCTGGTGCACTCATGGCGTTTGACGTCACCGGCCTCGACGTTCTCGCCACCGCGGCCCATGAACTGCCGGCAACCTGGGGGACGGTGAAAGATCCACTTGGTTGGCACCTGGAGAACGCACTCTCCATCTCCTACGAGAAGGCAGTCCCGTTCCTGGTCCGACCGTCGTATCCGGACCAGCGCATGGTCGCCCAGGAAGGACTCTTCCTGACAGGTGCCGTTCCAGATGGCCTGAACGCCCGAGGCATAGACGGCCTGCCACTCGACCAGGCGGACGCTCCAGGCTCCAAGGCCCTGAACGCCCTCTTCGCTCCCGAATCTCGCAAAGCGGGTCGGCCGAAGAAACTGCCCTTCGTCGTGCTGGTGATACCGGCCGCTCTCAAGCGGAAGTTGTTGCCACACCTCGAAAGCACCTACAACCGCAGCTACCGTCAGTTGTTCCCTGACATCGCCGGCTTCGTCACCGCTCTGCGGGCAGGCAACCTCAACCTTGATTCGCACTAGCCGCGAAGACACACCACTTTTCTGGTCGCACCACCGAGGCTCTCTGCAGAGCGCACCGCCTACTCCAAATGCGCAGGCTGACGCCCCAGGCCGCCCACCACGCCCCGTAGGAAGATGCGGTACAAGGAGACACCGTGAGCGGAACCGCCCATGCGATCGCAGCGACGGCGCTCCTCGTAGTGACCGCCGTACGCGTGTACGAGCTTCTACGAGCACTCCTCTGGATCGCGACCAAAGGCAACGACTACGCCTCCCGGCGCCGGGAGATGTCCCTGGCGAGCTTGGCCGATTTCGACCAGGTCACGGTCCTGTACGAGACCACCGGTGCGCTGTTTCGCTCGTTCGGAGTGCGTCTCGGCCGGCTTCGTCGCACACTTGCCCGGACAAGTCCCGGCTGGCGGCGACACGCTCTGACCGGGTGGTGGCGATTGATCCGATCCACCTGGCCGTACTACGCCTTCGTAGGACTTGTCGGCGGCACAACGGTTTTCTCCGCCTCTGTGGTCGACGTGCGCGAGCTGGGACTCTGGGGACGAAGCGCACACTTCGCGATTGTCCTGCTTTTGCTGATCGGCTCAGTGTCGATCGCGACAGAGCTCGTCCTGTGCCATCTGATCATGGGTTCGTGGACGGCCTACTACAACCCTGCCCTAGCCCTCCAGAACAACCGCACTGCGGAGATCACCTTCTTCGTCGGTGCGGTCATCGTCGCCTACTCAACCGGCGTCCTCGCGACGTTCTGCAGCACCATCCTCTTCGATCCGTTCGAGCGCATTGACCGGTCGAACCCTTGGACTGCGTTGGGCGATTCCTGTTACTACGTCTGGACCGCACTGACTGGAAACGGCGACGCGGGACCAACACGATGGCCAGGCAAGATCGTGACCGCGGGTGTCTACGTCCACCACGCGGCCTTCGTCTTCATGGCTCTCACGATCATCGGCGGTGTGGTGCTGGGACAGCGGGAACGCATCGCTACCGACCGTCCTCAGGACGCCACGATCGTCGAGAGCCCGAATGAACCTGCTCGCAAGCGTCCCGCTGAAGACAGGACCTGGATTGCGGCTGTCATCGCGGCGGTCGCGCTCGGCGCGACCCTGGCCGTCAAACGCGCCCTCGCGGCCAGCAGGAGCCGAAGCAGACGACGATGAAGGCCTGCCTTCCGGCGGCGAAGCACTGAACTCCTGTCTACGTCGGTCCCGCACCGCGCGGCTCGCAGCTTGAGCCCAAGACACCTGTTAGGGATCGACAACTGCGCGGCGCTCTGCCTCGACCACCGCGCCCGCGCGATTGTCGGCTCCGAGCTTGCGGTGGAGACGGACCAGGTGCGTCTCCACCGTGGTTTCGGCGAGGAAGAGCGACGAGGCGATCGCCCGGTTGCTCAGGCCCTGCGCTACGAACCGGATCACCTCGACCCCGCGGCCGGACATCGTCGGCTCCGGCGTGGTGAGCTGGCTGACCACCTGAGCGGCCATCTCGGAGGCGAGTCCGACTCCGCCCGCGGTCAGGCCCCGCGACGTGGCACCGACGGAGGTGGAGACCGCGGTCTGCGCGGCGGCCGCGCGGGGACGCTGGAAGACATTGCCGGCACGGGTCGACGCCACGGCGGGCTGCGGATGCGCTGCATCACTACCGGAACCGAACAACGCGTGACCCTCCACCGAGGCGCTACCGGTGAACCGGACGCGTCCGCCCGCACAAGGCCACCGTCGGCGTTCACGTCACGAGCCCCGCTCACCACGATGTGTCCGGCGCGTCCCTGGAACAGGTGCAGCTTCGTGCGAGGTCTTCATGATCGGTCACTCCCAGAAGCCCCTCACGGTCGAGATCAGTCGCGGCTGCTCCCTTAGCCACCACGCCAGTCGGCACGGCGACCGGAATCATTAGCACGAGAACGGATTGCGCGGAAGATTCACCCGAGTCGTGGCAGTAGAACGTCGCGGTCAGCCCGCTACGCTGCGCCGCAATCGGATTTCGTGGTGGCATTGAGGGTGCTGTGCTGGATCAGGTGCGCTGGTCGGTGTTGCTCTCTTCGTTCACCTCGACCGGAAGCGGTGTCCTGTCCTCGATGGCGTGGCTCAGCGTCTGGACGTCGTTCGCGACCAGTGAGCCACCATGCGCACGATGTCGCGGGCTTCGCCGCTCTTGAGGATCGCCGCGATACCGGCGCGGTCGGGCTTGAAGTCACCCATAGGGCGTCACCTCCCGTGCGAACGTCATCAGCCTTGGTTCGGCCGGAGGCTGGGAGGCGGGGGCAGGCGCAGCGCAGCGACTCCAGGAAGTCCAGCGCGTACCGTCGCGTGTCCGGTCCGCTCGCAGCGTCGAGCAGCCCGAGCAGCTTCAGCGACGAGTCGTGCCGCACGTGTGCGAAATACCGCACCAGGTTCGGCACCCACGGACCGCAGGGCTGGAAGATCTCCTCATCGAAAGTGCTGTCCACGATCTGTGACTGGCCGTCTGATCCCTCGCGAACATCCCAGCGGGGAACACCGTTGACGAGACGGCGGAACTCGATCACGAGCGCCTCGTAGCGCTCACGTTCCTGCGGAGTCATTGCTTTAGCCACGACCGCACACGCGTTCGAATTTCACCCTATCGGTCGTCTGCAGTGGCGCTCGGAATCGATTCTGACGGCCGCCAGAAAGATCATTTGACACTTCTGGCCAGTTATGGACTATATGGAAGTGGTGCCTCTTTAACTTTTGGTGCCCCTGGCCGCCGCCGCTGTCGTGGCGAGCGTTCCTGTGTGGATCTTGGTGGCTGCTCCTTGGGGCGCGAAGCCGAGCGAGCGCCCGGCCATCATCCGTGCGTTGACCGATTTCGTCCGTGCGAACCGGCGCGGTCTACCTACCCGTCAACGTGGGTCAGAGTCGCCTCGAAATGAACTCGACCCAGCCGGGCTCCCAGTGTTCAGGGGCGCCCTCGACCTGGTAGACGCGGCCGTCGTACTCGACGCGCTCGCGCGCGTGGATCGGGTCGAGGGTGAACGCCCACCACGTGCCGGTGACGGCCTGGCGGCCGGGCTCGGCGGTAGTGGCGCTGGTGCGGGTTGCAGCATCCCGTCCACGACGCGGCGGCAGGCCGCTGGCCGTAGTCGAGCAGGGGAACCGGGTTGTCGTACTCGTCGGGTGTTCAGCCGGGGTGACGATCGTCAGGCGGTGCGGAAGACGCAGGCGGCGGCACCGCGGACTTCCCCTTTTCACCTACCGACCTCCAGCCGGCGCAACGCGTCAGCGAGTCGCTGCCTGCGGACGCGTTCCGCCCGCGACGCGATCCACAGGCAGAGCAGGCCGAGCGGCAGCTCGACGAACAGCGCCTGGGCCCAGGCGAGCGGGCGGTCGCGGCGCGGGCTGGACATCGTGTCGAACCAGGCGTCCACGAACAGCAACGCGCCGGTCACCGCGGCGGGCAGTTGCACGTGGTCGCGCCGCCGCAGGGCCAGCCAGCCGGTGACAACCAGCATTGTCGCGAGCGCGATGTCGAAGACCACCCAGGAGAGCGTGTACTGGCGAAGCGAGGTGGTCAGGAACGCGCCGCAGCGCAGCTTGGTGTCCGGGCAGCGGGTGGGCACGTTCAGGAAGTCGTTGAACAGCACACCTGCCCAGATCAGCGTGATCACGCCGGCGGCCAGGTAGAACGGGCCTGCCCAGCGCGGCAGCCCAGCGCGTTTCGTCGTGCCCTCCACTCCGCCAAGCCTAGTGAAGCTGATCATCTCCCGCTGTCCGGGCAAGAGCTCGGCCGCGACGACTCAGGTCGCTGCAGCTGGTCTGCCGTCAGACGGGAAAACGCCGAACGACTGCGCGGCGGTACCGCTGCAGACCCAGATCTGCAACGCGCCCCCCTGCGGACAACCTCTCGGTCGGTCGAGGCAGTTGTTGCTCGTGCCGGCGATCCGCGACTTGAGGCTCACGAAGTCGAGCGGGTTCTGGCGCGCCTGGAACCGCTGGTTGCTGATGCCCACCCACGGCCACTGGACGACCGACCCGGGAGACGTTTCATTGAGACCGGGCGGATGCGATGTGGCGTTTGCGTCGATGTCCGCAACTGCCGATGAGCAGATGTTGCTGGCGTTGCCGGGTAGCACATGGAGTCGCGCGTTTAGTGTGTGACAGCAAGGCCATTCAGCTGTCTCTGGCAGTTTCCAAGTTCCAGCGGACAGCCTTGGTCGTGGGGTGATCGGGACCTAGCACCCGCTCGCAGTCAGCGAGATTCGCCTTGTACAGCGTGATCGCACGGCCCAGATCACCCGCCGACTCATAGGCGTGAGCCAGGTTGCTCCGCGAATTCTGCGTGCCCGGGTGGTCTGGGCCGTGGAGGCGTTCTTGGATGCTGGTGGCGCGAGTGTGATGGGCGATGGTAGTGCCGATCTCGCCCTGCTCCTCCAGGTAGCGGCCGAGTGCGTCGAGCACCTGGCCGGTCTGCGGGGAATCGGTGTCGGGGGTGGTGTGATCGAGCAGGGCACGTGCGTGGGGCAGTACCTGCCGGTTCAACAGCCGACTCACTCAGGAAGTCGCAGCCTTGATCGCGTCGCTGAGTAATTTTCTGTCGTTTTTGGAATGAGCTAAGCGAACCAGAAGACCGGAGTGCTCCTTATCAAAGGACACAGCCAAGTCAACCAACTGAGGAACACTACCTGCTGGGGCATACAACCACAAACCACGCTTGACCACACCAATACTACTAGTTCGCGTCAAAGGGGTAGGCAAAGTATGCTCAAGGAATTCCAACAGCTTCTCAAACGAGTTCAAAACATCTGCGACAGCAAAGAGCGCGCCCCTCGGTGCACTTGCAAGCATTTTCAGAAGTTCAGTTATCCGCTCGCTACCCTGCTCAGCCCTGGTTGCGAGTTCATGAAGCAGCAAGTCACTCGTCATCGTTCCATCAACGATCTGCCGACCCACAACCTCGGGAGATTCCACCTTCTTCGCACGAGGCGCACGCACAAGAAGGACCCCGATCGCGACCATCGAAACCATCGCAATGGAGCCATCTACACCAATTTCCGTTTCCCCAGGGATCGGAAGATCATACGTAAGCGACGCAATAACTGCACCAGGTATCCCAATGGCAATCCATCGCCTGGGCGAACGCAGATGACTGGTCATCCTTACCAGCATGCGCTTCAGCTGCGTCAATTCAGATCGATACGCTGGCAGCTCGAGAAATATTTGCTGCGGAAGCAGCCATCCACGCTGACGAAACGGATCGTGAACCACCTGGGCAAGCATGGCAACCGGCCAACTGAAGAGCCAAAGCAGCAGTGGACCAATCAGAGCAGACGCAAAATCCCTTGATAAGATATCATTCAGCATGCTAAAGAACGCGATCAGCGATAGATAGGCCGCAGCCACCACTCCA
Source organism: Lentzea sp. NPDC058436 (assembly GCF_042721515.1). Taxonomy (NCBI): domain Bacteria; kingdom Bacillati; phylum Actinomycetota; class Actinomycetes; order Pseudonocardiales; family Pseudonocardiaceae; genus Lentzea; species Lentzea sp. NPDC058436. Next base: position 276,417 of record NZ_JBHXLF010000002.1, on the reverse strand, counting down.
ATGAAAGCAGACCAGAATACTGTCTTCGCAGCCCAGACACTCAGATCTTGAGGGCCTGACCGGACTTTCCACGCCAAGAACGCCAAGAACAGCGACAGCGTCACGAAAACGGCACCAACAGCGAGACCCACACCACTGTACCCGAGGATGAACAACGCCATAGACCCAACAGCAGAAACAGCAACGTTCGTTGCAATAACTCCTCGCATCATCGCCAGCAGCAGCGCAGGTTCCCCAAATCTCCTCCGCTTCGGAAAGAACTGCCCTCCCGTCCAGGCGAGCAGTGCACCGATAAGCATAAGCACCCGATCCTGCAGCGTCAATCGATCATCATCGGCTGGCGATTGCCTAATGTGCAGGGCAATCAGGGACATCGTTCTGATGTCAAATATTCCCAGTGCCACTGCTTGCCGATATAGGTCCAGCACGCGGCCAGGCGACGCGAGTCCTAGAAGGACCAACGTGCGTTCGCGATCCGTTCTGGATCCACCGAACATTCCCAGCCACACGAGGTGATCAATCACGTGCTGCAGGCGCGAGCTCAGCTTGATGGGCAGGATTTCGTCAAGAGCGACACAGAGCACGCCGAAGACGTGAGACAGCGTCGGGGGCCAGGTGAACTTGAACGCCGGCGGCAACGTGGTGTCCAGGATCTCCGGCACATCGACGTTGGCGTTCACCCACTCCTCAACGAGTTTGAGGAGACGCTCAAGAAACCCTTCACCGCCGCACCGCAGTGCGTCCAGCAGAACTGCGCGGTTGAGGTCTCCCTGGCACAGCTGCGTCAGGGAGACCTCATCGGCGGACCGCGCAAGATGAGACGCGGCCAGGTGGACATGAAGAGCTTCGTATCGGAACGAGAAGGAGCCGCACTCCACGCGTCCGAGTCCCGCGCGCAGAAGTGGTTCCATCTCTCGGTCCAGCACAGGCTCGGACGCGTTGAAGAGCAGCCTGAATGCCACGTCTTCCGCCTGAGCACGCATGGCCTTGGTCGACTCACCCAGCGAGTTGTGCCGAAAGGACTGTGCAACAAAGGAATCGAGCACAGCTGCGAGCGGCTTGGTCGGCGCACCGAACTGCATGATCATCGCAGGGCTTGCAGCGATCTCCTGCGGCATGCCTTCGGGAACGTCCACTATGTCCTGCATGTGCAGCAGTTCCCGGACTCGCTGAGGAGTGGGCTCACACGGCGTGCAGACCGGCTGGGCGTCGGGGAAACGGCGGCGCACTGCGATCACCGCGCGATCGCGGTCCCGATGGCGCATGAAGTTGCGCACCGCTTCGAAGTACTCGGTCTCTTGTTCTCGCGTCAGCTCGCCGTCGAGGTCGAACGCGAAGAACCAGCTCGGGCCGAGCCGTCCGTTGAGGTAGTCGAGCAGTCGGCTGCCCAGCTCGCGGTTGTCCTGGCGAACCGCCTCGCTCAACTGCTCCGCGATCGTGTCCTGAGTGATCTTCCCTTCGATGGCCTTCAGCATGCGCACCGATACGTAAACAGCGAGTTCTCTCGGCCTGCGGTGTTGCTTGGCACGGCGGCAAATCGAGATGATGTGGCTGCGCAGCTCAACACTCTTACCGCTGCCGCTCGGGCCGGCCAGCACCGCCACGGCCGCGGTCGGAAGACGAACAGCGCCAAGGTCTCGTGCCCGGCTGGTCGTTGTCGATCCCGACCAAGCGACTTCGTAGGACACCTTGAGCCCGAGGGCAACGCGGTTCGAACGCGCGAGCCGGTCGTCCGGGTCGCAGCCCTGTACGAACGCTTCGACGGCACTCGCCAGTTCCCTGAAAGCGCTTCGATCGACCGACGGAGTCAGTACAGCGGTGAGGATTCCGGCCGCGACAAGCAAGATGCTGGCAACCGCGACGGTGCCAAGAGCACGCCCTTCTCCTTCGATCGGCGACAGGCCGGTACGCTGGAGCGCGTAGAGCGCCACGACAAGGGCGAACGAGCTGACGATCGCGACCGACCACCCGACCACCGGGCGAAATGACCTGGTATCACTGCGCCCCTTAACGAATTCCGTCAGAAACGCGAGAAGCGCGACCAGCGCAGCCACTCCAGACACTCCGTCAGCGGCCGGGGCAAGCCCCTCAAATAGAGCAGAAAACCCGTCCAACATGCGCCACCTCAACCCGTCGCTTCGGTTGACTTCGTTGAACCGCCCGAGATCGTTACGACCGCAATGCCAAGCGGAATCGAATACAACAGGGCGCTGGGGCACCGCTTTGACATCAGCTTGTCAACGCCCGAAGCTGACCAACCAACTCACTCAAACCGTCCGGTCGATGCGGTCGGCGCAGTGATGCCAGCCTGGCTTTCGCAGACCTTGCAGCCACGCCGAGGCCGTGACGGCAGGCTTCCGTCGACACGGCATGAAATACAGGAGAGGTCGGCAACGATGCTCTCGTTGAACCGGATGTCGATGTTGGGTGGGTGCGGTGCCGTCGGTCGTGTGCGTGCACGGAATCGGTCAGCAGGTATTGGGCGAAGAGTCGCTGCTGGCTTCCTGGGGACCAGCACTGCGCGACGACCTAGGCGGCACGCTGATGCCTCGACCGCGGCAGGCGGTGGACCGTCCAGTACCGCGAGCCCTGACATCGCGATGGCGTTCTACGGGAACGTCTTCCGCCCAGGTGGATCGTTCCTCGCGGTGGGCGATCCCGTACCGGGACCACGCGATGCGAGACAGAACGAACCGCTCGCGGAGCCTGCCGGTCTGGCGCGGGTTCACCGCGAACCCCCGGTACCCCGCCGCGATGAGGCCTGTCACCCACGATCCGTCTCGATCGCGATCCGCACCTGCTCCGATGCCACACCGTCGGAGTGGTCGGCGATCAGCGCGTGCAAGCGCGTGATCCCTTCATCCCGTCCGGTAGCCGGAGTGCGACCAGTGTGCGGCCGGTCGCGTCCATGATCTCGATGTCGTGATGACCTTCAGCCCAGTCATCACAGACGAACAACACCTCACACACCTCGGCAGCACTCGGGTCAGCGGGAGAACGCCAGCAGTCAATGGTCCTGTGCTCACACCAGCGCCACGGCGGGCACGACATCCCTTCAGCGGCCGCTCATCCCCAGCCGCCAGCAAGCGCACACGCCTCGGGAAGGACTCACCCACTCCGCAATAGCCAAGTGCTCACCCACCAGCAGCCGTCGTCGCACATCCTGCCGCTCCAGCCGCAGCCATCACCAAGTCAGACTCGACCTGCATGGAAGGCAGTCTGCCTCGGCTCCGATGCTCGGCGAACCACCTCCGCTGTCACCTAACGGCGCGGCAGACCCCATGTAGACTCTGGCGGGCCGCGGGACGTCCAGGTACAGCAGGTGGTCGGCTTGAGCGACTAGACCAGGGCTGCTGCCCTGCTCCATCGCTCCACGAACTCCCGGCCAGCCGCGGTCAAGTCATACCGTTGCAGCACCGGGACATCGAACTCAAAGAAGCCGTCTGGCGTGGCCCGGCTCTGATAGGTCTCCGCCTCCACCAGGTACCCGTCCTGGACGAGGTACATCACGAGCAAGTTGGAAGCACCAGGTAGATAGACCTCGTTGACTTCAGGCTTCATCGCGAAGTGAGTCAGCACACGACGCTCAACATCGCCATACCGACTGTTGAGCAGCCCAAGGTTGGCCTTGTACTGCCTCATCGCCGGCTGATCGATCTCATCACGGTCGTAGCGAGTGTGGCAGGTAGGGCAAAGCGCAATGAGGTTGTCGAAGCTGTGCTCCCGGACCTTGGCCCACGGAACAATATGCGCCCGATCGGGCTCCCGCCGCGTCCGCGCTGGACGAGTCCGCATCTTCGGCCGTTACGTGGCAATCCTGAACGCGGCACGCGTCGGCAAGGGCTTCACCGTGTTCGCCCGCGTCGAGCTCACCAGCCAGGACGGTGAGACCATCGACCATTTCACCGAGCAGATCCTGCTGCTCCCCGACGTCGTCTCGTGTCACCTCATGGTCAGCGAGACGGACTTCCCCTGCGTACCGTCGCCGCCAACCTTCAGCCCTACCGGCTGTTCCAGGTCAAGCGCCTCACCAGGATCAAAGGCGTGACGACCGTGAAGACCGAGATCCCGATGCAGACGATCAAGCTCACCACCGAACTGCCGCTGTGAGCGTCAAGCCGGCTCCACCAGGCCAGTCCCGCGGATATGGCACACGCAGCGCACCCGCCTCAACCGAGGTGTGATCAGCCGCCGCGACAAGACGACCGTCGCGCACGACGACAGCACCGCTGCCCCGCATGCCCATCGACGTCACCTCCGCGCGGCCGTGGGCGGCGAGCTCGACAACAGCCGTGGGCACTGTGCGGGTTCGAAGACCGTCGGCAGCTCGACTACTTGCATGAAGCGGAAGCGAGTGCCACTTGTTGGTGGGCGTCGGCAAACCCTTGACTGCGGTCAAGCGCCCTACCAGTACGCCTCGGAGCACTACGTCATCTGGTGGATCTCAGCTGATGTGCCGAGCTCTCTGCAACAGCAGGTTCAACGTCGTCCGCAAAGTCGTTCCAGACTGCCCTCGCTCGGGCAAGAAGCTTGGTCACCCTTGCTGAACTGCAACGCACGGCTTGCCGCACCTGGGCGGCTAGGTTATTTTTCGTGCCGAACGCTGTTGCGGGGCAATGTTCTTGTCCCACCCTAGGCAGTGAGACGATTTTTCGCGCCGAACCCTATAGCGGAGAAATTTTTTCGCCTCACTTCGGTAGACGAGCAGGTTTTCCTGCAAAAAACAAATCTTCCCGGTTTGCCTGCCTAGCCCAGCAGTTTCTTCTGTCGCGCCTAAATGGTTCAGGAATTATTCCCGCTCAAGCTGGACGACTGAAGTGGAATTTTGAGCTTTTTGTCAGGCGGTCGAGACGCTCTGCCTGCGAATACATCTTGAAACGTATTCGCGTAGGCCATGAAGCGAGGGGCGCGCCACCCGGTTGGGGTTATACCAATCGCGTCCTAGAATCTGATCGTGCGTCAGCGGCCGTTGACTCACGCCGAGGTTGATCACATCCCGGACCGGCATGCCTGCGACACGTGGGTAGGCATACCGCCTGCCCTCTTGTTGCGACAGAAGGGTTCTAGGGTTGACTCGCCCTCGAAAGCGACGCGATGTGCGTCGTGACAAGAAACGACGCGAGGTGCGTCGTGCAAGAGATCCGAGGCGCAGGTCACGGGCTAGATGGAGCGGACACTCCATCGTAATCGCCTACACGACCTGCGCCGTCGGGTTGGCGGGTGCGGCTATCGAGTTACTGAAGTGGCTCTCCGGTAGCTGACCCAGTAGATGAGTGCGGGGCGGCGTGTTTTCAGCGCCGCGCCGCACTCAGCCGCGTGGAACTCTACACCGATGTAAACAGCTCTGTTGACATCTGCACCGGTGCAGCATCATGCCTAAAAATGGAAGCTCACAGCTCAGAGGCTTGCTGGGATCCCTCGACGACGAACTGATTGCACAGCCCGCACCACAGCTCAGGGACGTTCCTGCCCTCGGCGAAGGTGATCAGACCATCGATGCGCCGCGCAAGATATACACCATGCACCGCCCTCTCGCGCCAGACTGGCACAACCGCCGCGATGATCACCGTCACCGCCCGCGACACGTCTCGCAATGCGCCCGTTTGCGAGCCCGGGGAGGACCCGAGAAGCCTGACCTGCGACGACACAGACTGGCACCGGGCAGCACGTGATGCTTCGAGATCCTGCACCTGAAGTGCAGAAACTGCACCCGCCGACATCAGCCGACACCTCCACCAGGGTCCACCCGAGGACTCTTAATCAGCGGGTTGCGATGACCGCATGCCCCGCAGCCGCGACATCTAGGGACTTGCGGATGATGCATGGCTAGACAGCCGATCTCAGCATCTCCGATCGCAACCCCAAGATCAAAGCAAGGTCTGCGACCAGCTAATGTTCATGATCGAACTGCGTGATCCAAAAGGGACCCACAGGGGCCCCATGATCAGAATCTTCGTCGATTAGGACGCGTTGCCGCAGGTCACGCTGCTGCCGGGCGTGGCGCCGAATCATGTGCGACATGATCCCCAACGCGGAGCACTGGCGGGTGTCGGTGTGGGAGGCGCAGGAACTCCAGCACTCGATCATGGGCTATCTGCCTGGGTACGCCACGCCGCGGATCGTGTGCGACGTGCCGTACGTCGGGAAGCGCTGGGTGCACCAGTTGGAGGAGTACGACCGCGAGCTCGGGATCTCCTACTGGACCAAGAACTACCGGACTGGGATCGAGCTGGAGGACCCGGAGGCGTTGAACCGCCGCTACCCGTACTACGACCCGATCTCGACGCTGGGTGAGACCGGGCAGAAGTGGTGGACCGAGCAGGCCTGACAGGACGGGCCGTCTTCGGGGCGTCTCCCGAAGGCGGCCCAGCCGTCGTGGTCGCCCAAGACGAAGTGTCAGCTGGATCCCGCGCGGGTACAGACTGCAGCGGGAGCGAATCCGGCGCGTGTCTGTGGGTCGAGGGGGCAGCATGCACGACGAGGTCGAGGTCATCACCGCCGAGGGTGTGGTGATCGCCGCTGTTCACGGTGATGTCGACCACGACACCTTCCGCGAGATCCGGGACGCGCTGTTCACCTGCACCGCCGGCGGGGCCGCCGCGGTGGTGGTCGATCTCGACCAGGTGGGGTTCTTCGGTTCGATCGGCATCGCCGTGTTGCTAGAGACGCGGCAACACGCCGACCAGCTGGGCATCGGATTCGCCGTTGTGGCAGGGCGGCGAACGGTGGCACGGCCCATCCGGTTGACCGACACCCAGGACCTGTTGCGGGTGCAGCGCACCCGTGACGAGGCGCTGGCCGCGGTACGTCGTCAGCCTCGCTTCACCGGGTTCCTGGACGAGCCGAGCGATACCGGGGTCGAGCGGTCCTGGCCGTGAGGACGCCTCACCTCGATGACGCGAGGGCGTCGGTGACCTGTCCGCAGAGCGCGCGCAGCTGCCGTTCCTCGGCGGGCGTCAGGCCCACCTGGCAGAGCATCTTCTCCGGCACCTCGTTCGCTTCCGACTGGAGGCGCCGGCCCTCCTCGGTGACGGTCAGGACCAGGCGGCGCTCGTCGTCGTCCGCCCTCCTGCGGGCGAGCAATCCCTTGGCCTCCAACCGCTTCACCACCGGGGTCAGGGTCGGCGGGTCGAGCAGGGTGCGCTCGGCGAGGGTGCGCAGGTCCACGCCGTCCTGCTCCCACAACGTCATCATCACGACGTACTGCGTGTAGGTGAGGTCCAGCGGTTGCAGGAGCGGGCGGTAGGCACGGGTGATGGCGTTCACCGCGCTGTAGAGCGCGAAGCACGGCTGGTCCGGCATGCGGTGCACCTTCATGCCTCCAGTCTCACCCATGCCCTGCCCGTTCCTCAGCGCCAGTGGTCGTTCGCCGCGGCGATGGTCGCGTACTCCGTCGCGACGACCTGGGCGATGGCGATCAGGCTGTGGTGGTCCTCCGCGTAGGCCTGGCGCAGGCGTTGGCGGACGTCGGCGTCGGGCTGGGTCGCCTTGACGGTCAGCCTGGCGAGCTTGATGGCGAGCGCGCGTCCTTCGTCGGGGGTCGCGGTGATCAGGGTGTTGCCGGGCACGAGTTCCATCAATGTCCCTCCATTAGTTCGCGCGCTAAATATTAGCGCGCGAACCGCCTGCGTCAAGGAGGGTCGCTTCACACCGGAAGCGTGGTCATTTTTCGCGGTACAGCACCAGATGCTCGTGGTGCAGCACGCCGTCGCGGATGTCACCGGTGGCGGTGAACCCGGTGTCGTCGACGTAGTCGAGGTGCGCACCGGTCACCGAGTAGCTGCCGGTGTAGGCACTGGCACGGGTGCCCCGCGCCTCGTCGTACCGGCCGTCGGCACGCAGTTCCTGGCGGATGTGACCGTCCGCGGTGACCCACATGCCCACCACGTCGACGTTCTCCGGAGTCCGTTCGTCCATGCGATCGATCTTGCGAGCGCGCGGCCCCGGCAACCAGGCCGCGCTCTTCCCGGGTGCGGCACACCTCGTCACCGAGCGCGGACGACGTCCCCGGTCCGCGCGTAGGCGTGACTCGTCCGCACGAGTCCCCACACCAGCCCCAGCTCGTCGGCGTCGCGCGGCCCGAAGAGCATGACGAGCGTGGGGTGCGCGAGACCCAGTGCGACAACGGGATGCTGCTCCGCCCACCCCGCGGCGATCACCTCGTGCGCCACGTCCAGCGGCAGCGCGAGGTGGAGACTGCCGCTGCCGTCGCCGTGCAGGTGGGCGAACTCCGTGCCCACCAGGAAGGCGTCCTCAGGGCCCGTCGCGGCGTCCTCGTCGAGATGCAGTGCGCGCGACGACGGGAAGGAGATGCCGCTGGGACCCGTCGTGACACCCTCCAGCGCGGCCATCCGGCTCCACAGCTCGGCCTGGATCTCCGCCGGGGCGAACTGGTCGAGCTGCACGTGCGGGGTCCGCGGGGTCGTCGCCGGGGCGGGACCGCTGCGAGCGGGAACCGTCTCGGCCTGCTGCTGCGTCACGTCGTCTCCTGAGGTCGTCGGAAGTACGACGCGAACTTTAGTATCTTCAAGATACTAGTTACCAAGAAGATACTGGGAGACGCGCGTGGACGACCTCGCGGACCCGTGCCCGATCGCGCCCGTCGTGGAGCTGGTGTTCGGGCGCTGGACGTCGCACGTCCTGTGGACCCTCGACCACCACGGCCGGATGCGGTTCGGCGAACTGCGGCAGCACATCCCCGCCGTCACGCCCAAGGTGCTGACCCAGCGGCTGCGCCAGCTGGAGCGCGACGGGTTCGTCTCGCGCTCCTACCACCCCGAGATGCCGCCGCGCGTCGAGTACGAGAACACCCCGCTGGCGACCTCGTTGCGGCCGATCTTCGTCAGCATCGTCGAGTGGTCTGACACGCACCTCGACGACGTGCGCGAGTCCCGCCGGCGGTTCGGCGGCTGACCCGTCAGTTGTGCACCACCGGCTGGATTCCCAGCTCCGATGCCCAGCGCTCGACGACGTCCGCGGCGGCCGTCCGCACGGTGTTCGCCGAGACCCGCAAGCCGAGCTCCTTCGCCTGGGCGGTGCACGCCAGCGCCGCGTCCACGGCGGCGCCGAGCCGGTCCCCCGTGATCTTGTGGAACGGCAGGCGCACGCCGGCGCCGAGCTTCTCGACGCGCCACGCCCAGTAGGCCTGGTCGGCGAGCACTCCGGCGATGACGGACGGCAGGCCCGCGCGCAGGACGGACGCGGTCGTGCCCGAGCCGCCGTGGTGCACCGCGGCCCGGCAGCGCGGCAGCACCGCGTCGAAGTCGACGTTGTTCGCGAGGTACAGGTGGTCGGGCAGTTCGGCGCCGTCGGCACCGAAGTCGCTCCAGCCGGCGCAGATCAGTCCGCGCAGGCCGCGCTCTCGTGTCAGCTTGGCGATGTCGCGCAACATGGCCGCGGGGTCGCCCACCGGCGTTGAGCCGAAGCCGAAGAAGATCGGTGCGCTGCCTGCGTCCAGCCAGGAGTCCAGGGCGTCCGGCACGTTCTCGCCGAGGCGGGTCCGCAGGTCGGCGGACATCGCCTGCCAGCCAGCGATCTCGTGCCGCTGGTGCCATTCCGCCGGCCTCGACGCGACCTCGCCACTGAACATCGCCACCGACGGGATCAGCTCCACGCGCGGGGCGCGCTCGTACCTCTCGATGCCGAGCACGTCGCACATCTCGTTGATGATCGGCTTGTTCTCCTGCCAGAAGGCGGCGTCCAGCAGGCGCCAGGTGGCGAGGTTCAGCCGGCGCAGTCGCAGGTCGCGGACGGGCGAGAGGAAGCTCGCGTGGTTCTCCGCGTCGAGGACCGGGTACAGGCTGGACGTGCGGTGCGGCACGCCGAGCGCCTTCGCGACGCACTCGCCGCGGTACACGGTCGTGATCGTCGAGATCACCAGGTCGGCGCCTTGGGCCGCGGTGACGCACGAGTCGATGATCGACCGGTTCGCCTCGCGCTCCTCCTGGGTCATCGCCTTGAGGAACGCGAGGACCTTGCCTTGCGCCATGAGGTTCCGCGCCGACTCGGAGGTCAGGAGCGCGTTCATGTCCGGCTTCATCGGGACGACGTCGATGCCGGCACGGGCGACCCACGCCGCGAGGTTCTCGTTCACCGTCATCACCACCGAGTGGCCCCGGCGCCGCAGTTCGTCGCCGAGCACCACCATCGGCTGGATGTCTCCCCGCGAACCGTGCGCGAGAATCGCCACTCTCATTGGAACTCCCTAGCAGTGCTGGATCTTCGGCGTTCCGTCCACACAGGACGTGTCAGACGCGGTCGAGGTGGACGGGGAGACCGCCGGTCGGGACCGGGGTGTTCGACCAGTCCCACCGCATCCGGTAGCCCTCCGGCAGCCGCCACCGGTGGCGCAGCAGCAACTCGTGCAGGATCGTCTTGACTTCCAGGAAGCCCAGCACCATCCCGATGCACTTGTGCGCGCCGCCGCCGAAGGGCACGAACGCGAACCGGTGCGCCTGGTCCTCCCTGCGCGGTTCGGCGAACCGGTCGGGGTCGAACGCGTCGGGCTCGCGCCAGTACGCCGGGTCGTAGTGGTTGGCGGCGGGCATGACGATCGTGGTCGTGCCGGCCGGCAGGTGGTAGCCGGTGAGGTCGACGTCGCGGACCGTCCTGCGCACGAAGGTGGGCACGGGCGCGACGAGGCGCAGCGACTCCTTCACCACCAGGTCGAGCGTCGTCAACTGATCGAGGCCGTCGATGTCCGGCGCCGGCCCCAGGGCGACGGACTCGGCGCGGGCCCGTTCCTGCCACTCCGGATGGCGGGCCAGGTAGTACATCGCCGCCGTCGCCGTGGTGGCCGAGGTGTCGAGCGCGGCCACCATCAGGAAGATCATGTGGTCGACGATCTCGGTGTCGGTGAACCGCTGGCCGTCCTCGTCCTGCGCGGAGGCCAGCACCGAGAACAGGTCGCTGCCGTCGCTCGACCGTTTACCGGGCAGGGCAGCCGTGAAGTACTCCTCCAGCATCTTCCTGCCACGCGATCCCGCCTGCCACTTGCCGCCTGGCACGGAGAACCGCGCCAGTGCGGTGGTGCCGTCGACCGCGGCCCGGAATGCTTGCAGCACAGGCTCGTTCGTTTCGAGAGCGCTCGCCATGAACACCTGCGACCCGATGCCCATGGTGAGCCGGGCCATCGCCGGGTGGACGGTGAACCGGTCCGGCAGGTCGGCGAGTCCCGCACGGACGACCTGCCCCGCCACCCCCGCGTAGCCGGCGAGCCGGGGGCGGGTGAAGGCCTGCTGCATGATCCGCCGGTGCTGCAGGTGTTCCGCGTCGAGCATCAGCAGGCCGCGCTTGAAGAACGGGTCGAAGAACAGGTTCCACCCGGACTGCGAGAACGCCTTGTCCTTGTTGGTCAGCACGGCCTGGGTGGCGTCGGCGCCCCCGACCATCGCCATCTTCATGCCGAACGCCTTCATCCACGACACCGGCCCGTACCGCGTCACCCTGGCGCGTTCGAACCGCGGGCCGTACCGCATCCACTCAAGCCCCTGACCGACCAGGGGAAGCCCGGCGTCACCGGGCACGGCCCGCAGGCCCGAGCCCGGCGGCGGTTCGGCCAGGTGCTTGGTCCGCGCGGATCCGCCGCGCAATGCCCGCGACTCCAGCCAACCCGGCACCGGCACCGTGCTGATCGACAGGCGGCGCGTCTCCTGCTGGTGCGTCACGAGATCACTCGCAACGAACGGCCCACCTTCTCGAACGCAGCCAGCACGCGCTCCAGGTGCTCAAGTTTGTGCGCGGTGTTGAAACTGGTGCGGATGAGGCTCCGTCCGGCGGCCACGGCAGGGGGAATGGCCGGTGTGGCGAAGACCTTCTCCTCCCACAACCCGCGCCAGAACTGGAAAGCGGTGCTCTCGTCGCCGACCAGCACGGGGACGATCGGGCTGTTGGAGCCGAGCAGGTCGAAGCCCAGGCTCAGGAGGTTCTGGCGCATGAAGTCGACCTTCGACCACATCTGCTCGCGGTGCTCGGGCTCGGAGCGGATGATGCGCAACGCCGCGAGACTGGCGGCGATGTTCGGCGCGGGCAGAGCGGTGCTGAAGATGAACGGCCGTGAGGTGTGCCTGATGTAGTCGATGACATCGGTCGTGCCGGCCAGAAACCCGCCGACGGACGCCATGGCCTTCGAGAACGTGCCCGCCACGACGTCGACCTCGTCGGTCAGGTCGAAGTGCGCGTGCGACCCTTCGCCACGCGGCCCGAGCACACCGGTCGCGTGCGCGTCGTCGCACACCACCCGCGCGCCGTACCGCCTGGCGACCTCCACGACCTCGGGGATGGCGCCGATGTGGCCGGACATCGAGAAGATGCCCTCGGTGTAGACGACACGGCCACCCGACAGTCCTTCGTCCTCCTTGAGAAGGCGTTCGAGATCGGCGGCGTCGTTGTGCTGGAAGCGCCGCGGCTTGTTCGCCGCCATCCGCGAGCCGTCGATCATGCTCGCGTGGTTCTGGTCGTCGAAGTACACGATGTTGCGGCGTCCGCCCAGCGACGCGACGGCCGAGGCGGTCCCGAGGAAGCCGGCGCTGAAGATCAGCGCGGACTCCTTGCCGAGGAAGTCCGCCAGTTCGGCTTCCAGGGTCTCGTGGAGTTCGAGTGTTCCGGTGAGGAAGCGCGATCCCGAGGCGGACATGCCGAAGTCGTCCACGGCGGCACGCGCGGCCTCACGCACCCGTTCGTCCTGGGTCAGTCCCAGGTAGTCGTTGGAACCGGTGAGGACGTACTGCTCGCCGTCCACGACCACGGTGCCGCCGCCGTGCCGCGCCATGGCCTTGAAGTACGGGTACAGGCCCAGAGCACGTGCCTGGTCTGCGCGGCGCGGGGCCCGCAGATCGGCGAAAGCGTCCACAACGGGTTCACGAACGAGGCTTGAGGTGCCTCCGATGATGGCGGTGTCGCCCATGGTCGAACGCTCCTGGTTCGTTGCTCCGCTAGGAGTCCCGCACGACGAATGAAACAGACGCTATTGCAGGAAACGCCACGTTCCGCCCATTGCTCAGTAATCGCACAACCGAAAGGAGGCCGCTCAGAATTGGTTCCTCGGCGACGCTCTAACGCTGGCCTCAGGTTGGTCGGGGACGATGAGCGGCCGAAGCATCGACTGGAGGGACGGGCCGACGTGCGGATCATGATCGCGGACGACGAGGCGGCCATCCGCGAGTCGCTGGAGCGGGTGCTCCAGGTCGAGGGGTACGACACCAGCACCGTCGCCAACGGTCTCGCCGTGCTCGACGGAATCGCCGGCGACGAGCCGGATCTGCTGATCCTCGACGTGATGATGCCCCGCCTCGGAGGGGTGGAGACCTGCCGGCGGTTGCGGGCGGCGGGCCGGGACCTGCCGGTGCTGATGCTGACCGCACGGGATCAGATCTCCGACCGGGTCGCTGGGCTGGACGCGGGCGCCGACGACTACCTGCCCAAGCCGTTCGCCACCGAGGAGTTGCTGGCCAGGGTCCGGGCTCTGCTGCGCCGGCGGGCGCCGGGTGACGACGAGTCGCAGATCCTCACGTTCGCCGACGTCCGGGTCGATCCCGACAGGTTCGAGGCGTGGCGGGGCGGGCGGCCGCTCCGCCTGACCCGGACCGAGTTCTTCCTGCTGGAGGTCCTCGTGCGCAACGCGACGCGGGTGTTGACCCGAGGCGAGCTGTTCGGGGCGATCTGGGGTTTCGACATGAGCGTCACGTCCAACAACCTCCAGGTGTACGTGAGCTACCTGCGTCGCAAGCTGGAGGCCGGGGGCGAGCCGCGGTTGATCTACACGCGGCGCGGGCTGGGGTACACGTTGCGGGAGACTCCTCCGTGAGCAGGTTGACCCGCTGGTGGCGTCGGCGGTCTTTGCGGACCAGGCTGACGGTGATCGCGGCGACGGCCATCGCGGCGAGCGTGTTCCTGGCCTTCCAGGTGGCCAGCGAGCTTCTGGACGGGGAGCTGCGCGCCAGCGCGGAGGATCAGCTGCGCGCCGACTCCCGCCTCCTCGCGGCGAACGCGGAGCGCGCCGGTCTGGCGCAGGTCGAGCTGCCGCCGTATCCGGGATCCGGCCGGCTGGTGCGGGTCGTCCTGCCCGACGGCTCGATCCGGACGCCGGTCGGCCAACCCGCGCTGCCCCCGGTCAGCGAGCACGCCGCGCGCGTGGCTCAGGGCGCGTCGGCCGACCTGATGGAGTCGGGCGACAGCGACGACGACGGCTACCTCGTCTACACGGTGCGGGCGGGCGGCGGTGCGGTCCAGGTGGCCCGCGCCGCCGACGACAGCCCGATCAACACGTTCGGGTTGGGCATGCTGCTGATCGGGCTGCTCTGCGTGGTCTGCGGCGCCCTCGTCGGGCGAGCCGTGGCACGAACCGGGCTGGCGCCGATCGACCGGCTGACCGCCGCCGCGGTCCGTGTCGCGCACACCCGGGATCTCGACGCGGACATCCCGGACGAGGGCGGTGGGGAGATCCGGCAGCTGATCCGGTCGATCAACGACATGCTCGCCGCGCTCCGGGACTCCCGGCAGGCCCAGCGGTTGCTCGCCGAGGACGCCGCCCACGAGCTCAAGACCCCGCTCACCAGCCTGCGCCTCAACATCGAGCTGCTGATCCGGCTCGATCGGCGCGGCACCCTGGACAGCGCACTGCCCTCGGAGAGCCGGACCCGGCTGCTCAACGACCTCGGCGCCCAGGTGGCCGAGTTGAGCACGCTTGCCGCCGAGCTGACCGACCTGGCGCGCGGCGACGTCAGCGACGAGAGCGCCGAACTGCTCGACCTCGCCGACGTGGTGGCGTCCGCCGCGGCCCAGGCAGGTTCCCGTGCGCCCGACGTCGAGGTCGCGCTCGACGTGACCTCCGTGTGGGTGAGCGGGCGTCCCGCCGCGCTCCAGCGGGCGGTGCTCAACCTCATCGACAACGCCGGCAAGTGGTCCCCCGTGGACCAGCCGGTCCAGGTCCGGCTCCGCGACCTGGGCGCGTCGGCGGTGCTCGAGGTCGACGACGCCGGGCCGGGCATCGACACGGCCGACGTACCGCGGGTGTTCGACCGGTTCTACCGTGCCGACAGCGCTCGTGCGTTGCCGGGATCCGGTCTGGGGCTGTCGATCGTGCAGCGGGTCGTCGACGCTCACGGCGGCCGGGCCACCGTCGCCCGTTCCGCACGCGGTGGCGCGCTGCTGCGGGTCGAACTTCCGGCTGTTTCGCTCGTTTGGCCGTCGGGCCCGTGAAGAAGATCCGGGCCGGGAACTGAGTCCCCGACCCGGATCTCCTCCGTGCTCACCGTTGCAGCGCGGGCTTCTCGTCGTCAACGAGCGGCCGCTGAACTTCCGGCACCGCTTCGACCGGCCGGGACAGTCGACTCGGCCACCACATCCGCCGGCCGATCAGCAGGGTGAGGGCGGGCACCAGGACCGACCGCACCAGCAGGGCGTCGAGCAGCACGCCGAAGGCGACCAGGAACCCGACCTCGATCAGCATCACCAGCGGAAGCGTGGTGAGGACCGCGAACGTGGCCGCCAGCACCAGGCCTGCCGAGGTGATGACGCCACCGGTGGCGGAAAGCGCTTTCAGCATGCCGTCTCTGGTGCCCAGACGCACGGTCTCCTCCCGAGCCCGGCTGGCCAGGAAGATGTTGTAGTCCACGCCGAGCGCCACCAGGAACAGGAACGCCAGCAGTGGCACCGAGTAGTCGACACCCTTGAAGCCGAGGATCGTGTCGAAGACGAACACGCTGCCGCCGAAGGCCGCCGCGAACGAGACGACCACGGTGGCCATCAAAACCAGTGGGGCCACGACCGCTCGCAGCAGCAGCGCGAGAACGATCAGGACGACGACGAGCACCAACGGGATCACCAGCTTCTCGTCGCGGCTGGTGGTCTCCGCGGTGTCGAGGTGCTCCGCACTGGGCCCGCCGACCATCGCCTCCGCCCCGTTCACCGCGTGCACGGCGGTGCGCACCCGCTTGATCGTGTCGTACTCCGCAGCGGTGTCCGGCGCGTCCTTCGGGAACACCGAGATGTCGGTCCAGCCACCGCGGGTCTCCCCTGGAACGGCCACTGCCACACCCTGGGTGCCCTTGACGACGTCGAGCACCCGCTCCTGGTGCGCCGGCCGCGTGAAGACCGTCATCGGCTGGCCGGCGAGCTCCGGGAAGTGTTGCCGCAGAACGGTGAAGCCGGTGACCGACTCCGGCGCGGACACGAACTGGTCCTGCTCCCGCAGGGCGCCGGTGTTGCCCGTCAGACCGAGGGCGAGCACGCCCAGGACGCCGAGCGAGCCGAGCGTCGCCACCCACCGGCGGCGGCTGATGGCGGCGCCGAGCCGCACCCACAGCCCCGGCTTCTCCACCGCGGCCGTGTCGAACCGCGGGATGGCCGGCCAGAAGATCCGCCTGCCGAGCACCACCAGCAGCGCCGGGAACAGCGTCAGCATGGCGACCAGCGCGCACAGGATGCCGGCCGCGCCGATCGGGCCCAGTCCGCTGGTGCTGTTGAGGTCCGCGACGAGCAGGCAGAGCAGGCCGGCGACCACGGTGGCCGCGGAAGCGACGATGGCCGGTGCCGCGCCGCGCAACGCGTGGATCATCGCGACCCGGACGTTCTCGTGGTGGTGCAACGCTTCCCGGTACCGGGCGATGAGCAGCAGCGCGTAGTCGGTGCCGACGCCGAACACCAGGATCGTCAACAGTGCGGAGTTCTGGTCGTTGACCACGATGCCGAAACCCTTGACGAGCAGGTAGACGGTCGCCATCGAGGTCAGTGCGGCCGCGCCCACGGCCACCAGCGGGATGAGCCACAACACCGGGCTGCGGTAGGTGATGATGAGCAGGAGCGTCACGACGACGATGGTGGTGAGCAGGACCTGCAGGTCGATGCCGTCGAAGACGGCGTCCATGTCGCCCTCGATCGCGGCCGGTCCGGTCACGTCGAGTCGCAGACCGGCGGGGCGGTCCTTCGCGGCGTCACGCAGCGGGCCGACGACGGCCTCCGGTGCGCCGTAGCTCGTGCTCACGTCGAGGGTGAACATCATCGCCTTGCCGTCGGCGGAAGGTCTCGTCTGCGGGCCCTCGTCGTCTTCGCCGGCCGGGGTCACTGTTTTGGGTGGGTACTGCTTGGCGAGGCTGTCGTAGTGGCGCTCGACCGTCGCGCGGTCGGCGTCGGTCATGCCGTTGTCGCGGTGGTACACGAAGACGAACGTGTTGTCGTTCCCGCCGGGAAGACCGTCCTCCAGCACCGCGACCTTGGTGGACTCGGCGTTGGCCGGCAAGGTGTCCGCGGCTTTGTCGGTGGTGACCGAACTCAGCTTTCCGCTCAACGGCCCCATGATGACCGTCAGCACCAACCACAAGCCGATCACCAGCCACGGCACCCACCGGCCTGCCGCTGCTTTCGCTGTGTTGACTGCCATTCCCAGCCTCCTCCACATGTGTTGCTTCGCCTGTCTGGCAGCGACTTCCTACCGAGCGAATATGAGAGGACCGTTAATAAGACGGAGAAGTAGTACCGTCGTGCCGCCCGCGTCCCGAAGATGACGACCGCGGTACGACGAAACGGGACGGATTTCGTCTTAGCGTTCAGGACATGAAGAAACCTGATGGTCCACTGTGGAGGCTTGGGGCTGCCGCCATGGCGCTGGCGACGGCGTTCACCGTCGTCGCCTGCGGGTCGAACGCCGGCAACGGTGCGGCGCCCACCTCACCCGGCGGGCACAACGCGCACTCGGGCCAGCCGCCGGCCGCACAACTGCCGCTGCGCGCCGGCGAGCGCTTCGTCGACCTGAAGATGCCCGAGGCCTACACGCCCGCACCGCCGGAGGGCGGCGGCACGGACGAGTACCGGTGCCAGGTGATCGATCCGGGCCTCACCAAGACGGCGTTCCTGACCGGAACCCAGGTCACGCCCGAGAACATCGCCATCGCGCACCACGCCATCGTGTACGCGGTGCCACCGGGCGGCGCCGCCGCGGTGCGGGAGCAGGACGCGAAAACCCCCGGCCTCGGCTGGCAGTGCTTCGGCGGGACCGGCGTGGCCGGCGCCGAAGTAGAGGAGGGGGAAGCGGCGTGGGTGGACACCTGGGCGCCCGGCGCCTCGGAGACGCTGTTCACCCAGGACGTCGGCTTCAAGCTCGAACCGGGCAGCCTGATCGTCCTCCAGCTCCACTACAACCTCCTCGCGACCGACGGCAAGCCGGCCGGGTCCGACCGCTCGGCGGTGCGGCTGCGGCTGACGGACGGCACGCCGCAGACCCGGGAACTCGACACGTTGCCGCTCGACGCACCGACCGACCTGCCGTGCACCGCCGACGAGTCGGGTCCGCTCTGCGACCGGGCGGCCTCGATCGCGGACGTGACGAAGCGGTTCGGGCAGGAGGTCGGCGGCACCGCGGACGAGCAACTGGAGGAGTGCGGCCAGAGCGCGCCGAAACCCGGTGACACCCAGACCTGCGACCACGCGGTGGAGGCGCCCATGACGCTGTTCGCCGGGTTCGGCCACATGCACCTGCTCGGGCGCGCCATCAAGGTCGAACTCAACCCCGGCACGCCCAACGCCAAGGTGGTGCTGGACGTGCCGCAGTTCGACTTCGACAACCAGCGGCTGGTGAAGCTGCCGTCACCGGTGGAGATCGGTCCGGGGGACACGCTCCGGGTGACGTGCACTCACGACGCGGGGCTGCGCAAACGGTTGCCGCAGTTGAGCAAGCTGCCGCCGCGCTACGTGGTGTGGGGCGACGGCACCAGCGACGAGATGTGCACGGGCATCATGACGGTCTCTCCCCGCAAGTGACCCGGCTGCGTCTGGATTCCCCGAGGTCGCCGGCCTGGATGTTGCTGCCACTGCGTGCTTTTCTCGGTGGCACCTTCGCCTTCGCCGGTCTCTCCAAGCTCCTCGACACGCACTACTTGGACGGCACCTCTCCACTCGGTGTCCACGCGCAGATGGTGAACGCCGCCGCGACCTCCCCGATCGGCCCGCTCGTCTCGCTGGCCGCCGACCACGCGACCGTCGCCGGGCTGGCGATCGCGTTCGGGGAGATCGCGGTCGGACTCGGCACCCTGCTCGGGCTGTTCACCCGGCTCGCCGCGCTCGGCGGTGTCCTGCTCTCGCTCAGCTTCTTCCTGGCGGTGAGCTGGACGACCCGGCCGTACTACGTGGGGGCGGACATCGTGTTCGCGTTCGCCTGGACACCGTTGCTGATCGCGGGCGACGCCGGGGTGTGGTCCCTGAATGCGCTGTTGCGTGCGAAGGTGCGGCTCGGCCTGCCGGCACGTCCCGACGGGACGGTGCAGGACGATGTCGAGCGGCGCACCCTGCTGCGGAGCGGTCTGATCGCGGGGGCGGTGACCGCTGCCGGAGTCACCGCGGGCAGCGTGCTGGCGCTCGCCCGGCGCCCTGCCGGCACGCCGGCGGAACCGGTGGTCCACGGCCAGGTGATCGCCGCGGTCGACGACGTCGCCGTCGGGTCGTCGAAGAGCTTCACGATGCCGAACGGCACGCCCGCCCACCTCCTCCGCCCGGCGCCGGACACCTTCCTGGCGTTCAACGCCTCCTGCAGTCATCAAGGCTGCCCGGTCGCCTACGTCGGCCCTGGGTTCCGGTGCCCTTGTCACGGCGCCACCTACGACGAGTCCGGACAGGTGACCGGAGGGCCGGCGCCCGCACCGCTGACCAAGATCCCGATCAAGGTCGTCGAAGGCCAGGTGGTGCTCGCCTGATCTTCGGGTTCCGGTGGTCAACAGCGTTGGACCGGGCGGGTGAGTCTCAGGTCGTAGGCGAGGATGACGGCCTGGATCCGGTCCCGTGCGCCGATCTTGGCGAGGACCCGCCCGACGTGCGTCTTCACCGTCGACTCCGACAGCGTGAACCGTCGCGCGATCTCGCCGTTGGTGAGCCCGTGGCCGATGGCGACCAGGATCTCGTGCTCGCGGCCGGTCAGGGAGTCCAGCCGGGGATCCCTCCGCACGGGCCAGCAGAGGTCGTCGTCGAGCTGGCCGGCGACCGTGTCGAGCAGCCGCCGGGTCAGCGCCGGCGAGATCACCGCGTCCCCGGCGGCGACGGCCCGAATGCCGGCGAGCAGCTCCTCCGGGCGCGTGTCCCCGAGCAGAAACCCGCTCGCCCCGGCCCGCAGCACGGCGAACGCGTAACGGTCCACATCGGACGTCGTCAGCACGAGGATCCGCGAACGCCCGCCGGCGGCGACGATGCGCCGGGTGGCCTCGATCCCGTCGACACCCGGCATGCGGAGGTCCATCAGCACCACGTCGGGACGGAGCTCAGCGGCCCGCCGAACGGCCTCGGTGCCGTTCTCGGCCTCACCAACGACCTCGGTGTCGTGGGCGCTCTCCAACAGCATGCGAAACCCGAAGCGTTGCAACGGCTGGGCGTCCACCACGAGCACGGAGATCATGAATGGCTGCCTTTCCAGGGGCGCGCGGAGGTTCTCCCGCGCTGCTGGGCCGTGTCACCCGGCGATGCCCACTTCATACCGAGCGGACCTGAGACGACCGTTAAAACGGTGCTCAGGCCGGTCGGGTTACTCGGCACTCGACATGTCGACGAGTGACTCCGGACGTAGCGGCCACTCCGCGGAGGTGAGGCTGAGTCGATCGCCGTAGGGGTGCCGGTCGTTCTCGTCAGCCGGCAGCGGATCGCTGACGAGACAACGATGCAGCAGCAGTTCTCGGCGCTGGTGCAGCGGTTCCACCTCGTGCTCGGACCAACCGGCTCGGGGTGCTGGAGGATCGACGGCGATGTCCACCTCGCCGTCCCAGTTGAGATGCAGCCCCTCCTCATCCGAGTAGAACCGGCTGAAGCACGTCCGCCACTGCGAGTTCGACCCCCAGCCGTGCGACAAGTCATCAGTAGGGCGCGGCCGGCGACGGAAGGTGAAGTACAGCGTCGAGGTCGTGGCCGCCGTGGCGTCGATGAGGTGCTGCGGCGCCCGCACTCGCACACCGGCGCGACTGAACAGCAGGTCGCCGAACCACAGGCCGGGCCACAACACCTCCTCCACGGTCACGCTCGTCGCCGAGGGATCCTGCACCACGGTGAAGATCTCGTGGTGGAACGGGGAGAACGCCTCGGCGTGGTCGAACGGGGTCAGCCCGATGCCCGAGAAGAACTCCGTGTGCACGGCAAGCCCGTCGGACCTCACCCCACTGGTGACGCCGCCCCTGGTGTCGGCACGTTCTCCGGTCGTGCCGAACTCGGTGGGCGGTTCTCCCCGTGTGCAGAACGCTTCGATCAGGTAGTCACTGACACGGCTGAGCCCGTACAGCTTCATGATCCGCCACAACTGCTCGTCGTCTCCGGAGTAGCCGCCGGCAGGTGTTCGCTCCCGTTTCCGCAGCGGCTCCAACTCGGCCAGATGCTCGGCTGCGGTCGGCCTCTGACTGCTCAGGTACGCCCGGCGCTCGCCAACGCCGTCGTCGTGATCGAGCAACCCTTCGTACAGCTCCCGAAAGTAGCCCCAGTCGAGTTCCACGGCGCGATCATGATCCAGCCGGCCAACATCTGCAACGACGTTCGACAACGGCGGGGACGCACTCTCATCCAGGCACACCTGCCTCGAGTACCGCCAGGTCGCGCACCGCGTACCGGTGGTGCTCGGCTTCTTCCTTCAGCACAACCTTGAGGCAGCGGCGCACGACGTACTCCTGCTCGGGATACATGTCCGCGGGCTTGCGGCCGCACACCCGGTCGAGTTCGGCCGCGGTGAGCCCGTCGACGACACGCCGCATCGCGGCCATGCGGGCGAGCCGCGGCGCCAGCACCTCATCGAGCGTCGGGGTGGCTTCGAGGGTGAGGCCGAGCTTCGCCGCCTCCTCCGGCGGCGTCCCCCCGGCGGGCAAGCCCAACGGGTGGTAGGGCGTTTCCTCCTCAAGCACGGCGTTGCCGAACCAGGCATCGCAGGCGAACAGCAGATGCCGTTGCGTCTCCACGAACGACCACTCGCCGCCGACCTGCTCGTGCAGTGCGGCCTCGGGCAACTGCCTCGCCCGGTCGAGCGTCGCGCCCCACAGGGTCTCGATGGCGTCCCAGGCAGCCCGGTAGTCCTCGGGGGAAGCCGCCTCCCGCGCCTGCACTCGCGCTGGGTGCCGGTTGTCGAGCTCGGCCTCGACGTAGGCGGTCACGTCGACGTCGTTGACGACGAGGCGCTCGAAGTGGCCACCGAGGTAGACGTCGCTGCCGTAGCAGTCGACGATCTTCAGACCGGTCACCTCGCAATCGCGGATCTCGAGACCATCGAGGTTGCACAGGTGGATACGAGCGCCGCGGAACTGGTCGCTCTGGGCGTATTCGGAAACCATCGACGCAGTCTCGCTCAGTCATCACGCCCGCGCCAGGTTCGGCAGTGGTCTGAAGCAGGCCCGCCGCGGAAGGTGAGGTACAGCGTCGAGGTCGCGGCCACGGTGGCGTCATGAGGTGCGGTGGCGCTCACGCCCGCACACCGGCCCGGCTTCATACGCCCGGCGCCTGCGGACGCAGTCATCGCGAGCGAGCAAGCCTTCGTACAGATGACCGAAGTATCCCGGGTGGAGTTCCACCGCGCGATTTGGACCGACCGGCCACAGTTGCAACGACGTTCCTTCGTCAGTGGGAACGTACTCTCCTGCCGCCGGGGTTCGGCTCGCCCTGGCTGCTGTTGGTGTGGTCCTGTTTGCGCTCACCGCTGCGGGTGAGGTTCCTCGCCTGACATGTCGGCGCCTCCGGCTTCGGAACCGAGCACGTCGAGCATTGCGGCACCAACGACCAGTTCGACGCAGGTGACCACCTCGCGTGGGGAGTCCGCGAGACCGATCGACAGGCGTGCCAAGCACCTTGCCGCCCTCTCGGCTACTGGCGTACCGGCGAGCGTCAGCGGCGACTCCGAAGTGTTGACAGCGCAGGGGATGTGCAACGAGCTCGTCGGCGGTGCTGCCCCTGAAAAGCCAGTCGACGACCTGGTCAGGGTGGATGGTGTGATGACGTCTGATCGGGCTGAGGCCATGCCGGCCGCTGCCGAGCAGGCTTACCGCTGACCACGTTCTGTTCTGCACGAGCCGCCCTTCCGGCGACTCGTGCAGGACGATAGAAGATCAGCGGTGCAAGAACAGCGCTGATCTTCAACGGTGGCCCGCCGCGCTGGTGCTTCACTCAAGGCGATGCGGACGTCGGTGGCGGACTGCATAAGCACGTCGAGGCCTGGTGAGGCATTCGACCTCTTTGGGTTCAGTGGAACGTCGCTGGCCGTCCAACGCGCTCTCATGCCGCCAAGCGGTGTGAATGGGCGTCGCGTCGGATGGGATCAGGCCGTCGACGAGGTAGCGACGCGCCGACTTCCGACGTTCGACAGCAGGCCCACGCACCTTCAGTTCCACCGCCACACCCGATGGGCAGTACTCCGTTGACCGCACTGTCCACTCTCGACACGCCTAGGTGGGTCGAAGAACCCGGCACACCGTCGAGCGCGGCATCGTCCCCGGCTGAGCAGGAACGATGCCGCTTGACACCTTCACACGCGACTGAACCACTCCTGCATCTCGTAGTCAGGGCGGTTCGAATCGACGAAATCAGTTCGCCAATAGACCCACAGGTGACCCGGCCGATACTGCGACATCTTCGCATAGACATATCGCTCGGCATGGCCGTGGTCGTAGGATCCGTAAATGTGGCCGGACGAGAGCCGGAACTCGGACTTGCTCCAGCCCCAGTCGCAATTCACCGGCGAGCACTTTCCGAACACACGCATGATCCATCCCGCATCATGCACGATCTGACACGCGCCGCCATTGCAGATCGTGACCGGTTGGCAGTCGCGCAATTCGATTCGCGCGATACCACTCGCGTTCGGATCGATGTTGGCCCAATTGCCGTGCTCGATGGCGTGACCACTGCAGATCAGCGGCCTGATCGGGTCGCTCGTCCCGGCCTGGTTCGCTGCGACGCCAGTAGGTGCGACTTCCGTCGACACCGGAGGCACAACCGGTGCGGCGTGCCCCGCGGCCGCGGTCCCCGTGATCACGCTGCCGATCAGGATCATGGTCGCAGCAACTCTCAATAATTTCCTTCGCATGGAATCCCCCTTCTCGATCAATCGCCGAATAATGCAGTTCCGGCGATTTCCTGCCCACGGCACGGTAGACCCGCGGCAGATGGACTGGCAACAGATAGCGATTTCAGATGTTCGTGACCGCATTGTTATCGAATTTCTGGATCTGCCGAGGGTTGGATGCACACTCAGCGATATACGGAAACCGCTACAGCGAGGGGATGCCCGATGGTGATCCAAAGGCCGGATCAGCCGGTCGAGGACGAGTACGCCGATGTGCCGGAGTGGCCGAGATGGGCGCTCGACAGGCACCGGGCGAAGATGCTCAGACCCGCCGAGGCGGTTCCGGAGGTCCGGTACGATGAGAATCGCGCTTCGGTGTACCGAGCGCCGAGTCAGACGGTCTATCTCGCCGAGCACCTGTTGATGCCGCAGCGCGACGTCCGCAGGCTCACGAACCCCGATAACATCAACAATCCGATCAACGTGGTGCTCAGCGAACTGGGCGTCGCACTCGAGCCTCCGTCGCTGCCCGACGAACTGGACCACTTGCCTTTCCCGGTCCGGATCATGCCTCTCGACCTGGCACAGCGAACTGCGCGGGCGTTGCCTGTCGTCGACGCTTGGCCGGTGCTGCAACGACTGCGTGAGGAGGCGGCGGCGGGTGGTCGTATCTCCGAACCCACGGACCGAAGCGCTGTTGACGGCACGTCGCTGGAGCACCTGCTCGTGGGGGCGGTGCTGGCCGGTGTACCGACCTATTCGCCGAACGGTCCGCACGCCAGCGTTGGTGGCGGCTACGGCGCGTACCCCATGCTCTCTCCATACGGTCGACTGCCGGCGGCTTCACCGGTTCGGCCCCAACGCACGGACGTTGTTCCCGAAGGATGCCGCAGGCCCGTGGTCGCGGTGTTGGACACTGGTGTGGCGGAGCACGAGTGGTTCGGCGAACTGGGCACGACCGGCGCCGTCGTGCGGCCAGAGGTCGTCCGTGCGGAACTGCTGAAAGGCAGATATCCCTGGGAGACGACCTCGGTGCTCACCAGCACGGCCGACCTGCCGATTACGACGGACACGGTTTCCAACGACATCAACTCCGCCTACGGGCACGGAACGTTCATCGCCGGAATCATCCACCAGCACGCGCCCGACGCCGAGGTGGTGATGATGCGCGTGCTCCGCTCGGACAACGTCGCTCACGAGGGCGACGTGCTCGTCGGTTTGGCCATGTTGCCGACGAACGTCGACGTCATCGTCCTATCGCTCGGCTACTACAGCGAGTCGGTGAACGCGGCCCTCTACACCTCGGCGATGACCAAGACCATCAAAGACCTTGTGGACCGGGGTGTCCGGGTCGTGGCGGCAGCGGGCAACGACGCGACGACAAGGCCGTTCTACCCTGGGGCCCTGTCGCGGGCGAAGCTGGTGCGGGCGGTCGGTGCCCTCAACCCCAACGGCACACGGGCGTGGTTCAGCAACCAGGGCGACTACGTCACGGACTGGCGTCCGGGTGCGTGCGTGATCAGCACGTACCCGAAGGTCACCGGTTCCGGCGGCGTAACGCGCAGGGTGGAGACCCGCGACTTCATCCGTGAGACGGTCGATCCGGACGACTACTCGAACGGATTCTCGATGTGGAGCGGAACATCGTTCGCCGCGCCCGTGCTGGCCGCGGAACTGGCGAGGGACATGGGGTTCCTCAAGACATGACCTCTTCGCCCGCACGACTGGCAGACGAACGGCTCGCGTCGTTGGTCGAGGCGACGCGTGCAGGCAACAAAGGTGCGTTGAACGAGATCGTACGTGAGTTCACCCCGATGCTCTGCCACGTCGCTCGCGCGCAAGGGGCGGACCGCGAGAGCACTGCGGACGTCGTCCAGCACATGGCTCACGCTTATCGGCGGACTGGACGGAATTCGCACCCGACCGCGTTGGTGGCATGGCTCGTTACGGTAACCAAGCGGGAAGCGTGGCGGATCGTCCGGGAGCGCGGAAGTAAGTTGCTCGTCGACGACACCGCGCTGGTCCACCAGCCCGACGACGCGCCCGGCCCGGAGGAGCTGGCGGTGTCGCGCGATCTCTGGCAGTCCGTACGGCAGCTTTCCGTTCGGTGCCAACAGCTGTCGCGGATCGTCGCGTTCGTTCGTCGGCCGGACTACAACCAGATCAGCGCGGCGCTCGGGATGCCGCGCGGCACAATCGGTCCTGCGCGTGGCCGATGCCTGGCGCAGTTGAGTGGACTGATCGGGGATTCCGATGGCTGAGCCGGTCGACGAGTGGCTGCTGGGAGAGTCGCGGGCCATGTGGTCGGAGCTGGATCCGCCGCCGACGACGCTCGTGAACCTGACGTGCTTCGCGTTGGAGACGACCACGCCGTCGACGGAGGTGCTGAGGAGCGGCAGGCAGGAGTTCGTCGGCGCTCGTGGCGACGCGAACACCCGTCTGGTCACGTTCGACGGCGACCTGCTGACCGTCATGGTCAACATCCTCGTGCTCGCGGACGACGCTGTGTGGTTGGACGAGTGGCTCATTCCGGCCGCGAGCCAGCGGATCGAGCTGCGGCTGGCGTCGGGCGAGACTCTGGAGATGACGGCAGTCGCCGGCAGGTTCGCGTTCGACCGCGCGTCACGTGGCCTGGCGCAGATTCTGTTGCACGTCAACGGAACCGTGACCACTCCGTCGATTGTGCTCTGATGAGCGGCCACGTGCGCGAGGTGCACCAGCGCGGCGTCCACGCGATCAGCAGCGGGCGCCCGGCGGAGGGCGCCCGGCTGTTGCGTGCAGGCCTGCGCGCGGTCCGCGATCCGGCACTCGAGGCCAAGCTGCTGATCAGTCTCGCCGCCGCAGAGGTCCAGCTCGGCCACCACGAGCGGGGTTTCGAGCTGCTGGACCGCGCGGAGGAGATCGTCGCGCCGCAGGACCGCGCGATCCTGCTCCAGCAAAGAGGCCTGCTGCTGATGCTGGTCGGCCGGATGGAGGAGGCGGTCGGGTACCTGGACGCGGCGATTCCGCTGATCTCCGCGGAATCCGATCCGATCCGCCTCGCGAAAACGTTGCTCAACCGCAGTTTCGTGCACGACCTCGCCGGGAGAGTTCGGCAGGCGCGTGCCGATCTCGAGCAGTGCGAACGGCTTGCTGCCGCAACAGACCAGCGCCTGCTGCTAGCGCAGATCCAGCTCAACCGCGGCTACTCGGACACCCTCGTCGGCGACATTCCGGCCGCACTGCGGGTGTTCGGCGAAGCGAAGCGAGGGTTCGCGGCGCACGCTCCCGCGCTGCTGCCGGTACTGGCCGTGGACCGGGCACGGGCGCTCCTCTGCGCAGGGCTAGCGGACGAGGCGGCGGCCGAGCTGGATGCCCCGACCGGGCTGCACGGCCTCTCCGGCGCGACACACGAGCGAGCCGAAGCTGAGCTGACCCGAGCTCAGATCGCAGTGGCACAGGGAGATCTGACCTCGGCCCGGCGGTGGGCCCGCCGGGCCGAACACCGGTTCCGCCGCCGCGGCAACGAGAGCTGGGCCGCGATCGCGGTGCTCACCCGGCTGCGGGCCGACCTGCGCCACGGACGGTTCCGAGCGGTGGCCGATGCGGCGCCCGCGTTGGCGAACCGTCTCCTCGCGCTGGGGCTCAGGCACGACGCGGAGGTAGCTACGCTGACGGCTGCGCGCGCGTGTACTGCTCTGGGGAGGCTGGCCGAAGCGAAGGCACACCTGTCGGCACACCGGTGCGGCCACCCTGTGCTGGAGCTGATCCTGTTGCGGCGCTTGGCTTGTGCGGAACTCCGAATGGCCATCGGCGACCGGTCCGGTGCGCTGGCCCGTGCCCGCGCCGGGCTGACGGAAATCAGCGAGCACCGCAGACGGTTCGGCAGCGTGGACCTGCAGACGGGCACCACCGCGCTCGGCGTCGAACTGGCCGGGATCGGTCTCGCGGACTCGTTGCGGCACGGACGGCCCGCCACCCTGTTCGCGTGGCTTGAACGCACTCGCGCACAAGCGTTCCGGTTGCGCCCCGTGCGCCCGTCTGCGGATCAAGACACTGTCGAAGCGGTGGCAGAACTCCGGCGGCTGGCAACGCTCGCCCGCACCGCAGAGCTCGCGGGCAGGCGCGACCTTGACACCGTACGGCGTTGCGCCGCGCTGGAGCGCGACATCAGGGCACGCGGATGGCAGGCGGAAGGCGCGAGCGAACCGGACGCGGTGGCTGGATTCCGTGCCACTGCAGAGGAACTCGGCGAGAGCCGCGCCATGGCAAGCTTCCTGACAGACCGCGACCGGCTCCGAGCCGTTGTGATCGCCGGCGGCGGCGGCGGGACACTCGTCGACCTGGGCGACCTCGCCACCGTTTCCGAGGCGGTGGCACGGTTGCGCGGCGACCTCGACGCACTGTGCGGCCGCGTGCTGCGCAGCGAACTGGTCGAGGTGATCACCAGATCGATCCGGCACCAACTAACCGTGCTCACCGAGAACCTCATCTCGCCACTTCGCAGGCACATCGGCGACCGTGACCTCGTCGTGGTGCCGACCGGGCCGCTGTTCACAATCCCCTGGGGGCTGCTACCAGACCTGCGCGGCCGACCGGTCACCGTCACTCCGTCGGCGTCCGCCTGGATGCGCGGACGCCGCCGCGCCTCCACAGCGCGCCGCAATGGTCAGTTGCTCGTCGCGGGGCCCGATCTCGCGCACGCGAGCACCGAGGTGCGCCGCATCGCGTCAATCCTGCCGGGCAGCACAGTGCTCGACGGCGCTGACGCGACCGTGCCAGCGACCCTACAGGCGTTGGACGGCAGACAGTTCGCGCACTTCGCCGCCCACGGGCACCATGAGCCGGGCAACGTGCTGTTCTCCCGGCTGGACCTCGTGGGTGGCCCGCTGATGGCCTACGACATCCACCAGCTGAATCAGGTGCCCGAACACGTCGTGCTGTCGTCGTGCGACGTTGGCCGCACAGTCGTGCGTGCCGGTGACGAAATGCTGGGGTTCACCGCCGCGCTGCTTTACGGCGGAACGAGAACCGTCGTCGCGAGTCTCTGCCGGGTGGCGGACGACGCGGCCGTCGACGTGATGGCCGCCTACCACGCTTGGCTCAGCAGAGGCGTCCCAGCTCCTCGTGCGCTGGCGGAGGCCTCGCTGATCGCACCACTGATCCCCTTTGTCTGCTTCGGCAGCTGACCGTGATCGACCCGAGTGGCGGGGTGGCAAGAACCGCTGCCGACTCTCATCGTCTCCAGCTGAGCAAGTCCGGCCTCCACGAACGCATCGTGGTCGCTGGGCGCGCACCTCGGTCCAGTGCCCGCCGGCAGTCCCGCGATCACCAGCACGAAACCAGCTCGACGTGACGCAGGCGCACGCGAAGGTCCGGACGCGGTTACTGGCTTCGAAAGACAGCCGTCGAACTCGCAGACGCCGTGCTTGGTTCGCGAGGCACGTCCGACCATGCCGATGTGCGGACGTCGGACCTGGCGGACGTTGGAGTCAATCGGCCGGGTTGGACGACTCGAGGGCGGCCCGACAGCAGCGGAACTCGCTTTCGCAACCTCACCGAACGCGCTGGCTCCAGTACGGGCTTGCTGGCTGCACACCGACCACGGAAGCACTTCCTGGCTCCTGGTGTCCCTAGAGCTTTGGTCGAAGTTGCGGGACCCGACGGTCTGGTTCTCCCAGCGAACCGGTCGTCGATCGAGGACCTCGCCCGCCTGCGCTGCGGAGTGGTTCACCCATCGAAAGAAGGGACGCTGGGCACAGCGTGTTTCACCCGAGCAGTCGACCTGTCGATGGTTTTGTCGTCAGGCCGACTGCTCGGCATCAGGCGCATGGATTCTCGATTTCGGCCTGCATCCGATTGATCCCAGCGCCCGACCGCGCTCCGCTACCGGGTTCGCCGCAATCCGCCCGCGAAGGCGTCACGCCAGTTTCAGCCGTGGTGCACATCCTCTGGTGCAGCAGTCGCCGGTGATGTCCTGGTCACGAATCAGAACGGGGTGCTCGATACCCGGGATGGGGACGAAGTTCGACATCCTGATCGTCTCGTCGGCGTTGGGGAAGTAGATGTCGGCATCGTTGGTGATGACGTCGAGGTGGATCTCGGCGACGTACGGAACGATGGTCTCGGGCTGGTTGTGCTGGCCGAACCCGAGGTGCAGGCTGGGGAAGCGTTCGTTCATGTGGGAGTTGTCGGCCACGAACTCCTGCGTGGCGTTGTTGGTGCCGAAGCCGAGCTCGCCGATGTTGCGGCCGTTCTCCCTGTTGAAGCATCCCTCGACCAGCCTGGTGATCTCCGGGTCGGAGCACTCGTAGTCGCCGGCGACGGAGTCCTTGATCGTGATCGTCAGGGGGTTGTGCTCGAGCCGCATGTCCATCCGGGTCGCGACGTTGGCGTTCAGCGCCCCGTCGGCGACCAGGACGCCGTTCACGTTCGCCGGGTAAGAGGCGATCTCCCCGGCGGGCAGGATGGTGAACGCTCCTGGGCGCCACGCTCCGCGGTTGCTGATCCAGTCGAACTTGTCGTGGTCCAGCTCGATGTCGAGGTCGGTGCCCTGGGGAGTCGTCACCCGGATCCGGGACTCCTGCTTGATCTTGCTCAGCAGCGTGGCGTTGCGCAGGGCCAGCTCGCGCGGCGTCTTGTTGAACGCCGTGGTGAACAGTTCGTCGGATGCGCTGATGATGCGCATGATCTTGAGCTGGTTCTTGGGATACATGGTGAGCAGCTCGGCGAACACGTCGTAGTGGGACATGGAGTCCCGTTCCATCGTGAAGATGATGAGCTTGCCGGTGAGCTCGTGAGGAGGGGTGAGGAGCGCGTGCAGTTTGTCGCGCACCTCGGGGTCGATGAACGGGCGCATGGCGAACGCCTTGGCCCGCATGCCTCGCAACGTCAGCGCCACCTGGATGTGCGCGGCATAGGCACGCGTGTCGGGGCTGTAGGCGATCAGACAGACGTCGTCTGCTTTGACGGCCGCGTAGTCGTCGAGCAGCTTGGTGACTCCTTCGAGGATCTGATGCTCGAGGGACGGTGAGTTGGCCGTGCTGGCAGTCATGGTTGTGCTCCAGGTCAGTGGAAGTGGATCTGCCGGGAGGTGCGGCCGGACCGGGGCCCGGCCGCACCTCCTTCAGTACCGGTGCCCTGCCCGGACGACGTGCCCGAGTCGCAGGACACCCCTGGGTCACGCCTGGGGGATGTCTTCTTCCCTGACGTTCTGGCCGTAGGCGATGTACCAGGCGATCGGCGCGGTCTCCAGGTCCCGGTCGATCACCGTGGGAAGGTGCACGTCGGCCGGCTCCTCCGCGGCCAGCATCCGCATGGTTTCAGCGAGCAGTTCCTTGTGCTTCTCGTCATCGATGCGGACATCGGCAACCAGCTGCGGTGACATGTGATACTCCTTTGTTCTCCCGGCAGCAGGAAGCAGCCGGGATGTCGTGCATTCATTTATGCGAGCACGCTCATCAACGGACCGATTGCATCCACACGAACATGAATTCGATCGATCACGCGTAGGCGCGCGCCGACAGGTTGGAGAACAACTTCTCGCCTGCCGGAGTCCACTGAGCCGATTCGCCGAGCACGTCGAGCGTGTGACGAAGGTTGTCCCGATGCATGACAAACCGCTCTTCTTGCTCTGACGACCCGTAACCGTTGTCCGCCAGCCGCGACAGGCCCTCGGACATCCGGTAGAGCGAGAAAGCGGCGTGCAGGGTTCCGGAGACAGGACGAGGGTCTGGACGCAACGGGTGCACCACCAGCTCGTCGCCGTTTTCGACGTACTTCGTGAAGGCGGACATGAGGTGGTGAACGGTGTGACCGGTCTCGTGGAGGAGGAACTCCACGGCTGCCTCGTCCGAGTTCAGCGTTCTCGTGGAGACAAGAACGGCGCCGAAGTAGTCGAACATGCACCCCGAGTTGTACGCGTGACCGACCACCGGAACGATGCTGCGGATCAACAGGTCGACTTCGACTGCGGCGCCGGGCCACGCCGCTGTCAGGATCGACTGGGCGCGTCGCACGGTCCGCAGGCACTCGTCCGCCTGAGCACGACCGGCAGAAGAGATCGCGCCGGACTTGTCGACAGCACCGATGTCCCGGTTCATGGAGGCGATGAGCGAAGAGACCCACTGAGGTCCGTCGCCCGCGGTCACAGCGGTCAGCTCGGTCGCCGGTCCGCGGTTGCGGGCCAGCATCTCTCGCAGCCGCGCTGGAAGGTCGGCGATCTCGTCGGGATGCCGCTCAGCCACCGCTGCGCAGAAATGCAGCTCCGGGCCCAGCCACAGCACGGCGTCCATCATGTGCCCGTCGTCCGTGGCCGCCAGGACCGACTGCAACTTCCGCACGCGCGATCGCATGAACGACTTGGCGAGCCCAGCCGTTTCAGCAGGCATCGGGTCAGCCGTCGAAAGACAATCCTGAAAACGCTGGCTATCCACCAATACCCCCAAGACGGTTCGAAAGAGCCCCATCAACGGTCGCATTCCCGAAAAGACCAGCCGAGCACGCACCGAAAGAAACTCGCTCGTGGAGTGCTCTCTACTGACGGGGCATGAGCCTACGAATTCAGATCGGGCAGTTCAAGCGATGAGGAAGTTGACCTGAACGGGCAAGTACGAAGTGTTCAGGAGTTGAACGCAGCCAGAAACCGTGCCCCGACGCACAACGGCCGGCACGAGCCTGCGCCTGCAGAGCTCGAACCGGCCGCGTGGAGACGGAAATCAGAAACGGGCGTACTAGAGCGTGCGCTTGGCGACCTTGACCGCGATCGGCAGGAAGGCCAGTGCCAGCACGACCACAGCCACGATGAACGCGCCGCGCGGACCGAGCAGCTCGCCCAGCAGCCCGCCGGCCGCGACGCCCAGCAACGCCGCGATCTGCAATGCGTTTCCTGCCAATGCCATGACGCGCGCGATGGTTCCCCCTTGAGCACCGGCCTGCAGTTGTCCGAAGACGTTCGCGAGGGCGACAGTCCCGCCCAGCGCGCCCGCGAACTCGAAGTTGATCGTGGCGATGACGCCTGTGATCCCCGGCTCGGCAACGGTCAGCGGCACGAGCGCCCACACGGTGGCCGCGAGCCCGAAGAGCCCGGTCCACCGCCCGAGCCGTTGGGACAACCAGCCCGTCGTGAAGCCCCCGATGACGCCGCCGATCGCGCCCACGGCCAGGAGCAGCCCGATGGCGAACGGCGACAGGCCGAGGGTGCGCACGCAGAAGATGATGAAGACGGTCTCGGAGATGCCGCCCGCAGCGGCCAGCGCCACGAGAACCCACAGGCCAGGACGGCCTGCCAGCGTGGCAGCCAGCCCCGCGACATCGCGAACCGAGAAGGATCGCCGTCGTTGGACGCTGTCGGGAGGCGGTTGGTCCGCCACACGGATGCGGCTGAAGAGCACCGCCGAAACCAGAAACGAGATCGAGTCGGCGATGATGGCCAGGGCGGGCGCGAAAGCCGAAGCCAGCACACCGCCCAACCCCTGCCCGACGACGTCCGTGGCGCTCCGCGTGCCGTTGAGCTTGCCGTTGGCACTGACCAGGGCGTCGGCGGGAACGATCTGAACGATCACCGCCGGCGAGAACGCGCCGTGGAACACCCCCACGATCGCTCGTGCCGCGGAGACCACGACCAACAGGGGGAAGGTCAGCCACCCGGCCAACCACAGCGCGGGTATGCAGGCGGTCAGCAGGCACCTCAGGACGTCAGCGACGACGAGGACCTGCACGCGGGACGTCACAGAGTCCGCCCACATCCCGGTGAGCACCTGCAGCAACAGCGGCGGCACCATCCCGACCCCTGCCAGCACGGCGACCTCGACGGGCGAGGCACCGAGCGTGATCACTGCGAGAAGCGGCGTCACCACCACGGAGATCGCAGTTCCGGTGGCCGATGTCGTGACAGCGGACCAGTACAGCCAAAAGCTTTTCGTCAAGCCTCGATAGGAGCTGACCTGGCCCACCGCCGTCACGACGCGTCCATCGGGAACATCGAGACCGTGACCGCGACCCGCTCGGTCCCCAGGGTGCGAGGCTTGCTCGCAGCAGCGTGCAATCGCACCGCGACCTCCCCCATGACGTTCACACATTCCTTCCAAGTCTCCGACGGCACCCACAGCTCGGCATCGACGTCCAGCACAGGCCCCGCGACACGATGGGCGTTGCGGCGCACCAACTCGTCGACCAAGGCTCGGACGAACACCTCGCGTGCCTCGGTCGACGACTTGGCCACCTCGGCCTCAGGCGAGGACGACCGCTCCCGCCGGGACGCCACTTCGCGGTAACGGCGGGCGCGACCGCCCCGGACCTTCACCTCCTCAGCGACCTCCACCAGCCCCGCTCGCTCGAGCAGACGCAGGTGGTAGCTGGCGTTCGCCTGGGAGATACCCAGCTCTCGAGCGGCTTCAGCGCTGCTCATCGGCGCGCCGGTGAGCAGCGACAGCAAGCGCAGCCGCAGCGGGTGCGCCACCGCCCGCAGCTCACTGATCCGTTCATCGGTCACCGAAGCAGGGTGCCCGACCGGCCGGCCAACTGTCAAAGACTTCTTTTGGGGTTGAGGTCGGCGCCCACCGGGAGCAGTCCGTTCACGCTGACCGCATCTCGCTGTCAGACTCCCGTCCCAGCCGGTCCGCGAAGGTCTGCCACACACCCGCGCACTCGCGCGCCAACCGCACGACGGTGGCGCGCTGGTGCGGTGGAACGGACCGAACCAGCTCGTCCAGCTGCCTCACGTCCATCGAGGAGCAGTCCAGAAGTCGGATCAGGACCCGGCCGAGCTCTGTGAAGCGCAGTGAGGGATCCCGCTTCAAGCTGGTGATGAGACCCACCGCGCCGGCGGCGTTCTCGTGCGGCACGTCCGGAACTCCGACAGCGGCAACAACCGGTTGCCGCCGGATGTCAGGTGTCTCGCCACGAGCCAGCCGGTCACGCACATCCCTCACCGTGGCAGGGGAGATCCCTGCGGCTCTGGCGATGTCGCGCAGAGAGGCTCCCGGGTTCTGGGTGAGCAACTCGCCGGCCCGGCGCCTGCCCGCGCCGCCGTCGCTGGGCCGGGACCTGCCGTCCTTGCCCACTCTGGTGTTCGACTGCTCGGACTGAACGGTTGAACACCGGCGGATCGATCCGACCGTGGCCGCCGCGAGTCCGGCGATGCTCGCGATACGACGGTCGGACCACTCGGGGTGCGACTTGATGATGCGGTGTGCCGCTGCTCGCCGGTCGGCACGCGACAGTGGCAGGCCGTGTGCCCGGTTCAGTTCGACCGCCAGCACGAACATGTCGCCGTCAAGACCGTCATGGAACCGGACGGCGATGTTGTCGTCACCGCGCATTCGCGCGGCTTTCAGCCTGTGCATGCCATCGATCACCCGCATCGAAGTGCGGTGCACGACGATTGGTGGAAGTGGCGAGCCCGCCTCCGCGAGGAGCCGCGCGTGTTCGATCTTCTCCCCTGTCAGCCGTGGTGAATCCGCAGGGAGCAGCAGAGCGATCGGAACTCGTTCCGACGCTGCTTCCCCTAGGCGGAGACCGCCGCTCGGCCAGTCGACCTCGTTTTCGGCAGCAACGAATCCGTCAACGCTCATCGTCCCCCCAGGACTACGTTCGACTGCGTTGTGTTCCCACTCCTCGCAGGCCGCCTCGGAAGCCTGCGCACTGCCGATTGTGTTTCCCGTCATCGTGTTGTTGCTCCACTCACCCGCGACTCAACTCCGCGATTCGACGAGTGCGCGCTTCGCAGCGGCGGAAGATCTGCAGTGGGTGCCGACATGGATACCTCACCGATCAACTCGTTGAACAGTCCGAACGCCGGTGTGCCGCCCGCACCCCCAGGGCGGGCGGCCTATGTCGACCTTGTTGTTTCGCGCTACTCACCTGGCATCCGTCGGCTACTCGGACCGTGTGACGCGATCCACCAGATCGGAGATCACCGCCCTGACCGCGACGGTCGTGCTGGTGGTCGTGAAGCCTGTTTGGCGGTTCACCCTGACCATGTGGTCATTGCCGGCGTTGACGTTGGTGAAGATCCTGTTGATCTCCGGCAGCTTCGCGAGCAGCGAACGCAACAGATGCGCCTTGACACACCGCCCGAGTCCATGGCCGCGATGGGCTGAGACCACGGCCGTGTCCTGCCGGATGCCCCTGTTGGGATAGGTCGTGTAGGAGTCCATCTGGGGCAGGCCCACGACCTCATCCGTCGCCTCGTCGATCATCACCACCACTCGCTGGACAACGTCCTGCACGCGGCGATCGGCCTCTTCCTCGCGCACGCGCTCGGCAGTCCACTCGGCGACCTTGTAGGCGGAGTCGCTGACGGGTGCGTCGCGCATGGCGAAGAGTGCTCAGGCGTAGGTCGCCACCAGGTCCTCGGTCGCGGCACCAGCCCAAGCCGCCACGCGATAGCCGTCAGGAACCGGCACGTCCCAGAGCGACCTGTCGACGTCCTCGACCTTCAGCGTCTGCGAGACCACCGACTTGGCGACGCGCAAGCGAACCGCCGCCGCCCACCGGTCTCCCGCTCCGTCCTTGACCAGATCCCGTCCCTCGGCCAAGGTCCCTGCCGTGTTTGTCCGGCTCAGGCAACAGCGCCCGCAGCACAGCCGTGCCCACCCCCTCGCGCCGTCGCTGCGGCGCCACGGTGATCTCCGTCGACGCGAAGTGACTGTTCTCGTTGTCCGGGAAGTAGACGACGGCGCTCGCTACCACTGGGTCCGTCCGCGCCGGACCACAGGCTGACCCGCACACTCGCAATCCACTCACGAGCCCACGCGGACGGAAAGCCGAAAGGCGGCACAACTGAAGAGGCAGCGCCTTTCGGTAAGGCTACGCGGCCGACTGAGCCGCATCGGCTTCCGCATTTCGCCCACGACAACACCGCCGAGCGAGCCGGCTGTGCCAGGGGCGCGCAAATGAGATCAGTTCCGGGGTGCCCACACCCCAGCAGGGGGCATCCATCTGTCACGGTGCAGCACCGCACTACCCGCCCGGCTACTCGTCAGTCCACGATTCAAGCGTTGCTGATCGCCAGGGTCTCGCACCGGAAACAGGTGGTGTGCTCATCGCCGATTCCGTCGAGGTGCTGTCGCGCGTGTGTTGCTTCGTGCAATCCGGCGGGATAAAGGTCAACTGCCTCGCGCCAGTACTTCTCGGCTGTGCTGGTTTCGCCGCGCGCACAAGCGATGTGCGCGAAGCCCTCTTTCGCACGCGCCCGGTTGCGGGCGGAGTCGAAGTGCACTGCTCGCTCCTCGGCCTGCACGTACACCTTTTCCGCGTGGTCGATGTCGCCGCTGGCCAATGCGGTCTCGCCCAACGCATTGAGCGCTTCGCACTCGACGTCGGGCATGTTGAGCTGCCGTCCCAGCGTGAGGGCGGCACGGCCGTGCTCGATCGAGCCAACGAGATTGCCGAGTGGCCGGTGTGCGGTGCACAGTCCCAGCTCAGCCCATGCCTGGCCGGGTTTGTAGTCGATCTTCACGCATCCTGCCAGCACCTCTTCGAACTCCCGGACCGCGTCCGAGTACTTCCGTTGCTCCTGCAGCACGAGCGCGACATTGCACCTGGTCGCCAGCTTTCCCGCTTGGTCGTCAGCGAGAGTCGTTGACAGAACTGTGTCGAGGTGATCGAGCGATTCGTCGAACTTCCCGAGCTCACGGCAGGCCACCGCGAGGTTGTGCACGATCACGTCGTGGTTCGGATGGTCGTCGTAGTCCTTCAGCAGGTGGAGCGCCGTCCGGAGCTCCTGCTCGGCCTGGAGGTGCAGCTCCATGTCCATGTGGATCACACCGATATGGATGAGCACCGACGCCTCGCGGTCGGCCGCGCCGAGTTTCCTCACCAGATCGAGCGCATGGCCGAAGTGGCGGATTGCTTCGTCCTTCGCCCCGCGCTCCCCGCACACCGACCCGAGTCCGATCCAGCAGAGGTATTCGCCGAAGACGTCGCCGTCCTTGTGTGCGGCGGCCGCGGCGTCGACATACAGTTCGTACGATCTGCCGCCATAGTTGATCAGCCGCAGGTACGGTTCCGAAGCGCACACAAGTCTCCACGCGTGGCCGTGCCAGCCGTGGTCGGCGCCGAACTTCGCGGTGGCATGGATGTTGGGGAACTCCTGCTCCAGTACCGCTGCCGCCTCCGCGGGAGAGGCGACGGGACGAACCTGTCGTTGCGATGTGCCTTCGCTCAACGTGCTCAAGGACGTGCCGGTGGACAGCGCACGGCACCAGGTCTCGGTGGAGACGAGGTAGTGGTCGAGCAGACGCCCTACCGCTTCGTGCTGTTCCCGCGCGGTTTCCGCCTCGTCGAGCAACTGCCGGGCACAGTCGCGGACCAGGTCGTGGAAGTAGAACAGTTCAGGCAAGTCCTGCTTCAGCAGGTTGAGGTCGTAGAGCGCGTCCAGGCAGGACTCGGCCTGATCGACCGAGATGTCCGCCAACGCCGCGGCCGAGTAGGCGTCGTACCTCGTGCCGGGGTGCAGGCTCAGCAGACGGAACACCCTGCGCTGCAGGGGCTGCAGGTACCGATCGGAGACCTTCAGCACCGCCATCACATTGCGGTCCTCGATCTCGAGGAACTGAGCTCGTCGCACCTGGTCGCGGATGCGGTCGACCAGGTTGGCGACGGTCCAGCTGGTGCGGTCGCGAAGCCGTGCGGCCGCGATGCGGATCGCGAGCGGCAGATGGCCGCACAGCCGCACGGCTTCCTCGACCGCGTCGGGTTCGGCCTCAGCGCGACACTCGCCGACGACCTTCGTGAACATCTCCACGGCTTCGCGCGGTGACAGCACGTCGAGTGACAGCGGGACCGCGCCATCGAGCGCGGAGAGCCTGCGTCTGCTGGTGACGATGACAAGAACGCCGGCGCTTCCCGGAAGCAGCGGGCGAACCTGGGCCGCGTCGATCGCGTTGTCGAGCAGCACCAGGCTTCGCGTGCCGGCCAGCTGCGCGCGCCAGAGTGCGCTGCGGGCATCGGTCTCGGACGGCACCAGTTCTGGCGGGACGCCGCTGTCGCGCAGCAGGTGCTCCAGCGCTTGCTCCGCGGTGATCGGTTCCACGCCGGCGCTGAACCCGTGCAGGTCGAGGAAGTACTGACCGTCCGGGAAGGTTCGCGAGGCCTGGTGGGACAGCCGGATGGCCAAGGTGGTCTTGCCGACACCGCCCATTCCATCGATCGCGGAGATGACGAGCGTCGTCGGCTGTGCCCGCTCCACTTCCTCGATCAGCTTGGTGAGCTCCGCCGCCCGTCCGGAGAAGTCGACCGTGTCATGAGGCAGGAAGGACTTGGAGCGGCTCCGGCTGGACGAGGCGGACAGCCGGGCAGTCTTCGCGTCGTCACCGCTCGGCACCGCGGGTGTGGCGACTGAGTCGTTGAGGATGGCGAGGTGCAGTTCGCGGAGCGCGACGCCGGGATCGAGGCCGAGTTCCTCCGCCAGCACCTTTCTGCCCTCCTCGTAGACGGCGAGCGCGTCGGCCTGCCTACCGCCTCGGTAGAGCGCCCGCATGAGACTTCCGCGTAGCGACTCCCGCAGCGGGTGCTGTGCGACGAGCTGGGTGAGCTCGCTGACCAGCGAGCTCGACTCGCCTGATTCGAGGCGCCAGGCGAACATCTGCTCAACAGCTGTCGACCTGCTCTCGTTCATGCTCACCGAGGCGGCGTTGATCGCCGGGCTGTCGAGGCCGCTCAACGCATCGCCTCGCCAGGCGGACAACGCGGCATCGAGTTGCTCGATCGCCGCGGACAACTCGCCTCGCGCCTTGGCGCTGTCCGCTCTGCGGGCCAAGTCGCTGAAGCGCTGGAAGTCGATCGACTCTGGAAGGACTTCCAGGCGGTATCCCACATCGGTTCTGACGATCCGCACCTCACCGGCGGCATCCGCCAGCGAGCGGCGCAGACCGCCGACGGCGTTGTGGATCTGCTGTCGCACCGAGCGGGGCGGATCTTG
The DNA here is from genome assembly GCF_042721515.1 of Lentzea sp. NPDC058436. Classification (NCBI taxonomy): domain Bacteria; kingdom Bacillati; phylum Actinomycetota; class Actinomycetes; order Pseudonocardiales; family Pseudonocardiaceae; genus Lentzea; species Lentzea sp. NPDC058436. The sequence continues at coordinate 236,512 of NZ_JBHXLF010000002.1, read as the reverse complement.
CCACAGCTCGTCCACGAGCTGGTCCACCGAGACGACACGGTTGGCATTGATCAAGAGAATCGCGAGGAGCTTGCGCTGACGGGCACCGCCGACCTTGACGGGCTTGCCGGAGTAGATCACTTCGAGGGGTCCGAGCAGCCGAAACTCCGATTTCACCTGACCAGCATACGGGCGATCGTCACTTCGAGTAGCGTTTCGGTAGCAGATGGGTAGCAGCGCTGGCAGACTACGTGCTGACCGAGGCGCACGACTGAAAGCACTCTCGGCGCGCTAATCGATTCGGGGGAAATGTTGAGCAAGAAGGCAGTTGTGGTGGTCATCACCGCGTTCGCCGCTGTCTGGGTCTCGGGACTCGCATCAGCGGGCGAGTCCGGCGAGGTGTCGCCAGCCAACTCGGTCATCACAGATGACCGACCAGACGCCCTCACGAGGCCTCCCAAACCGACGCAGTGATGCAAGGCACGGCGTCCGGTGGCGTGCTTGACGACGGCGCTGCACGTACGAGTGCGAGGGGTCTTGCGCTCACAGCGCTGGTGCTGACGATCGGGTTCACACTCGGATGGCTCGCGCAGCTCGGGATTCCCGGGCTGCACGGGTTCTCGGTCATGTGGCCGCAGCGCTGGTCGTTCTTCACAGGGCTGTACAAGAACGAGGTCGTCGCCTACCGCTTCGTGGATGCGGGACGAGCATTGGCGCCGCTCGACGAGATCGGCTGGAACGGCCTCGGCCGTGCGGCCGAGACCCGCAACGGTGAAGCGTGGCAGTTCGCGCGAAGGGTGCCGGACGATCACTGGCAGTCGTGTACACGCCTTGTCCCCGTCGACTGCGGGTTCGATCTCGACGGGAGTGACGTCTTTCCGATGGTGGCGGGCTTTCCCGGTTCGCACCTGTGCGGGAGGTTGGCGTTCTCCCTGGAGAAGACCGAAGTTCCGTCCGCGGCACAGCTACCGTCCGCTGCGCGGACGGTGTTCCGCGTCGCTCTCGTAGATCTCGACTGTGGACGATGAAACGCTTCGGGGAACTGAGAACGCGGCTGCTCCTGCGTGCTGAGCGAGCCGAGCCGAGGGGTCTTCCACTCTCCATCGGGCGTTGCGTGCTGGCGTTGGCCCAGCTCGCCACGCTGACGTTCAGCGCGGACCCCGACCTGTTCTTCGTCACGGAGACGTCTCCTGGCGGGGTTGTGTGCAGCGGTCTTTCGTCGACGTCGTTGTGGTGCGTGACAAGGGTGTTCGACCACGGCCTGCTCGTCAGCCGGGCACTGGCGATCTCGGTTCTCCTCCTCGTGCTGGCCGGGTATCGCCCCAGGTTCATCTGCATTCCGCACTGGTACGTGGCGTTCAGCATGGCCACCGCGATGCCGGACTCGGACGGCGCGGACCGCATCCTGCAGGTGGCGGCCATGTTGCTGATCCCGGTGTGCCTCGGTGATGATCGTGCGTGGCAATGGACCCGGCCTCGTGATCCGATGCCTGACGTCTGGCGAGGCGCAGCGTTCACCGGGATGATCGCGCTCAGGGTGCAACTCTGCGTCATCTATCTCACCGCTGCCACGACCAAGCTCATGGATCCGTTGTGGCGGCAGGGAAGCGTGATGCTGGCCATCGCCCACCACCCCTATGCGGGATTTCCGCGTGCGTTGCTGGAGCTGCTGGAACCAGTGCTCCGCTCGTACTGGCCTGTCGCGACAGCGGGCTGGTTGGTGATCGCCGTTCAGCTGGCGATGGCCGTGCTGATCTGGGGAGGGCGGCGCTCCAGGTGGTGCGCGTTCGTGCTCGGGGTCGGGTTGCACGCCGGGATCATCGTCTTCATGCAGTTGGCCGCGTTCGGCATCGCGGTGATCGGCGTGCTGGTAATAGTGTGTGTGCCAACAGAAAGAAGACATGAGGATGAGCACGAAGAAGATCGCCGATCCCGTCGAGGTCGCACAGTTCGACCTCGAACAGGCTGAGCGACCTGACCTCGAAGCCTTCTACGAGCTCTGGATGACGGCTCGGGCGGTGGATCGCCCCGAAGACGACGTGGCCTACTCCTTCGACGAGTGGGTGGCCGCGGCGCGTCAGCCTTCCGCGGGTCTCGGAACTCGCGCGATCTGGGTCGCCCGGGACGCAGGCAGGATCGTGGCCTCGGCCATCGTGTCGTACCTCGAAGAGGAGAACAGCGGTGTCGCGCTGACTGACATCACCGTGTCGCCTGAGCTGAGGCGAAATGGCGTGGGCACCGCCACGCTGAGGGCCGTGCTGCCCGAACTGGAAGCACAGGGCCGCACGGTCGTAGAAGGCTGGGATCTGACCGAAGGCGGTGCGGGACACAAATGGGCCGATGCCGTGGAGATGCACACCGCCAAAGCGACCGTCATACAACTGCTGAAGTTCGCCGACGTCGATCCGGCGACGTGGGAAGTGCCGGTTCCCACCGGCTACCGACTGGAAAGCTGGGTTGACGCGACACCGGGAGATCTGGTCGCCTCCTACGCGAACGCGCTCTCGGCCATGAGGGACGCACCGGCGGGTACCTCCAGCGTTCAGCAGCCGGAGTGGACAGTTGAGCGTGTCCGCGCCAGCGAGACGGAAACGCGCGAAACCGGTGTCGAGCGACGAGTTGTGGCCGCTGTGTGCGAGTCCACCGGTGAGGTCGTTGGGCTGACCAGGATGGACATCTATTCCACGGCTCCGACCTGGGGCCACCAACTCGACACGGTCGTGGAGCCGTCTCATCGCGGCCACGGGCTCGGGCTGTGCATCAAGGCGCACATGGCGCGGCTGTTGCGCGCTGAGCGGTCTGAGGTCGACCGGGTTTACACGGGCACCAACGCGGACAACGACCACATGATCAGGATCAACCACCGGATGGGCTTCACGACTGCTCGCAGGACTGTCGGGGTCAACGCGACGATCGCCGAACTGCGCGTCGCCCTTGGCGTGTGATTCGCGGGGTGCTGACCGAAGTCCTGGTTCGGCCTCATGCTCCGGCGCGGAACGTGTGTTTGCCGGAACCGACCTGGAAGACGGCGTAGCCGTTGCGCATGCCGTCGAATGTCCCCGAACTGAAGTACGCGCTGTGGATCTGGCTCCAATTGCATGGGATGGGCTCAGCCCATGAGCTGCCGTGGCACCCTCAGCGCGGATGAAGGCCGCACAGTCGGACGACGCTTCGTGGCGGGCCCGGAGGTCACAGGTGCGCGCTGTGGACTATCACTGACCTTTCCGCCAGTCGGCGCCGACTTCGACACTTGTGGAGCGTCACCCCGAACAGAGGAGCAGTTCCTCCCCCACCAGAACCATGCGAACGCACTCTCATGCCGCTGACCTCGTTGCTCGAGTTCGCTCATGCCAATGAGAAGACGCAAGCCTCTTGGTCGCCACCGCGCGGGCCGGCCACGGACTAAGAGCCCGTTGTCCATAACTTGCGCGCCACCACCGTGTAGTTCTCGGCCTCAAGGTTGAACGTGCTCAGTTCCACTCGAAGTCCGACCCGGTGCAACTCGACTTCGAGTTCTTCGTATCGGTAGGGCCAGCTCGACAGCAGTTCCGAGCGGGCGAGAACCGGCCCAGCCGCATCCACTTGCGCGATCGCGATCTCGATGTGGTGCTCGTCCTCCCAATTCGGCGCGATGTCCCAACGGTAGACCACGACGGCGTCGCGACCGTTCCTGCGGACGAGTCGGTCACTGATGTCCAACCGGGAACCTCTGGCCCTCACGAGTTCCCACGTGCGGGAGGTGAGCACCAGGCGCCCGCCACCGCGCAGAAGTCGTGACATCGACTCCAGCGCAGCAACCCTGCCTCGCGCGCCCTCGGCATGGTGCAGCGAGTTGCCAACGCAGAACACCATGTCGAAGGTGGCGTCATCGAAATGGTCGGGTAGCTCTTCCCAGTCCGCCCGCATTGTCTGGACAGTTGCCCCGAACTCCTCGGACAACTCCGCGGTCCGACGAACCATCGCTTCGCTGGCGTCGGTTGCGACAACCTCGATGCCAAGACCGGCGAGGCCGACCGCCAACTGGCCGGTTCCGCACGAACAGTCGAGGACGCGGGCGTTCGACGGCAGACTGAGGACATCGTCGAACGACGCGGCGAACTCGGCCGGAGTCAGCTTCGCATCGGTGATGAGCCACTCGTACACCTCGGCGAGGGCGTCATAACTCGTCACAACCACTACCTCCGTCACGCGGCAGACTCACCGTGGCACATCAGTAGATCAGCGGGGCAAGTCGGTTCACCAATGGTTTTCGCAGGGGCAACGCGTCCGCGCGTCCCCGGATCGCATCCGTTACCGCCCCGCTGGAGAACTCAGTCCTCCGCGTCCCGCACCACGAGGGCGATCTGCACCCGGTTCTCGACCGCCAGCTTCGCGAACAGGTTGCCGGCGTGGGCTTTCACCGTCGCGACGCTGATGTGCAGCTGTTCGGCGATCTCCGGGTTGCTGAGCCCGTCGGCGATGGCCCGCGCGGTGTCGAGTTCGCGTTCGGTCAGGGCGGAGAGCTTCGCCCGTGCGGCTTCGCGGGACGCGCGGCGGGTGCTGGAGGACTGCGGGCTGGTGGCGGCTGCGATCACGCGCGCTGTGGCCGCTGGGGAGAGCACGGGGTTTCCTTCGGCGACCATGCGCACGGCGTCGACGATGCGTGGGGGCGGGGTGTCCTTGAAGACGAAACCGAGTGCTCCGGCCTGCAGGGCGCCGAGGACGAGTTCGTCGGAGTCGAAGGTGGTCAGCATGAGCACCTTCGGTGGTGCGGGGCGGGTGAGAAGTTCCTTGGTGGCGCTGATTCCGTCGCGGCCGGGCATGCGCACGTCCATCAGGACCACGTCCGGGCGGTGCTCGTCCACGGCGGTGAGCGCCGCGTCGCCGTCTGCCGCCTCGGCTACCACGGTCAGGTCTGGTTCGCCTTCAAGGATCAGCCGCAGGGCCATGCGCACCAGCTGGTCGTCGTCGACGATGGCCACGCGCACCGGCTCGCTGGTCACACGGTCTCCTCGGGCAGGTTCTGGTCCGGCCAGGGTAGTCGTGCGGTGAGGCGGTAGCCGCCGCCGGGCGTGGGGTCGTGGTCCAGTGCGCCGCCTGCCAGGGCGACGCGTTCTTTCAGGCCCAGCAGGCCGAAGCCGGAGGTCGGTGTCCGGTTGCCTGGTGCGGTGGCGGGCGAGTTGCGGACCTCGACGTGCAGGTCGTTTCCGGCTGTTCCGGTCAGGGTGACGCGAACCTGGGAGCCTGGGGCGTGTTTGGCGGCGTTCGTCAGTCCTTCTTGGACGATGCGGTAGCCGGTGCGGCCGATGGCGTCGGACGGCCGGCCTGTCGTGGTGTCGGTGAGAGTCACGTCCAGGCCGGAGCCGCGGGAGTCCGTGATCAGGGCGGGCACGTGGTCCAGCGAGGGTTGTGGTGGTTCCGGGCGGTCTGGATCGCCTCGGAGCACGCCGAGGACGTCGCGCAGTTCTTCTAGTGCTTGGCGGGAGCCTTCGGCGATGCCTTGGACCAGCAGGCGGTTGTCCTCGGCGGTGAGGTCGTGGCGGTGTTCCAGCACGCCTGCCTGCATGGCTACCAGGGACATGCGGTGCGCGAGCACGTCGTGCATCTCGCGGGCGATCCGGTTGCGCTCCTGGGCTCTGGCCTGCGCGGCTCGGGCGTGCTGCTCGCGTTCCGTGCTCTCGGCTCGTTCTCGCAGGGACCGCACCTCGACTCGACGGGCGCCGATGGCGACGCCTACGGCCACCGCGGTGCCCGCGCTCAGTGCCGGGAAGATGGGCTGCAGCCACAACGAGACCGGCGGGACCTCCAGCGGGTAGACGCCGTAGAGCAGCTGGGAGCTGACCAGGAACGCCAGCACCACCACGGCGATCTCGGCCGGGCGGCGGCGGGTGGAGATCGAGCACAACGCCAGCAGCGCCGCGCCGGCGGCCAGCGTCGACCCGGCCGAGGCGACCGTGACCACCACTGCCACGGCGAAGGGGAAACGGCGTCGCCACAACAGCAGCACCAGGCTGGCGAGTGCGATCAGCGGGTCGCCGGTGGTCAGCCAGGAACACGTGGTCGCCGCGCACCCCGGCGGCACGAGCGTCGCGGTGATGAGCCAGAAGGGGATGCCGAGCAGCGCGGCGGCCGCCAACCGCCACGCCTGCCCCAGCCAGTTCGCTGACCTCGGTGTCCTGTCCGTGCTCACCTGGTCATTGTCGCGAAGTCTCGACGGCGGCGCAGGAGTCCGAAGGCCAGAGCACCCCCTACTCAGGTCGCATCACCGCCTTCGACCTGGGTCCAGTGCGGTCCATTCGCCGGACCGATGTGCGTGCGGTGCGGAGTGGACAGACTCGTCACCGCAAGCACGGCTTCGACTCTGGAGGACAGGAATGCGCAGGACCTTGCCGGTCGCTCTCGCCGCGACCGCCGTGATGGCCGCCGCCGTTCCCGCAGGCTCGGCGGCGGCAGTGGACACCGTGGCGTGGGGTGCGTGCCCGGAAGGCGTCGCGGCGCCCAGGCTGGAGTGTTCGACCCTCGAAGTCCCGCTGGACTACCGCCATCCCGGTGGCAAGCAGATCACGATCGCGATCTCCCGGCTGCCCAGCGAACGACCCGCGCAGCGTCGCGGTGTCCTGCTGACCAACCCGGGCGGTCCCGGTGGCGACGGGTTGAGCTACCCCGCGCTGCTCGCGAAATCGGGGCTGCCCAAGGAGGTGCTGGACACCTACGACCTCATCGGGTTCGACCCGCGCGGTGTCGGCCGCAGTACGCCGGTGAGCTGCGGGCTGACCCCGGAACAGCAGGCACGCGGTGCTTTCGCCTCGTACGCGCACACTTCGGACGACGTCACCCGTGAGGCCGCGTACGCCCGCACCATCGCCGAGCAGTGCGCCACCTCGCCGACGGCGGAGATGCTGCCGCACACCACCACGGCGAACACCGCGCGCGACATGGACCGGATCCGGAAAGCTTTGGGCGAGAAGAAGATCTCGTACCTGGGCGCCTCCTACGGCACGTACCTCGGTGCCGCGTACGCGACGATGTTCCCGCAGCGCGGCGACCGGATCGTGCTCGACAGCAACCTGGGTGCCGGTGGGTACGACGTCACGGCTCTGCGCAGGATGGCCGGTGGGCTGGAGGAGCGGTTCCCGGACTTCGCCGCGTACGCCGCCGCGCGTCCCGAGTACGGCCTCGGCACCACGCCGGAACAGGTGACCGCCAAGTACTTCGAGCTGGCGAGGCGCCTGGACGCCGCGCCGGTGCAGGGCGTGACCGGGCTGGCGTTCCGCGGGCTCACGTTCGAGTACCTCTACAGCGACGCCGCGATGCTCGCGCTGGCCAAGACGTGGCAGGCGATCGACACGAACCAGCCGGTGCTGTTGCCGCCGTCGGTCGACCGCGACAACGCCATGTCCGCCCGGCTTTACGTGATCTGCGGTGACTCGCGCTGGCCGGACTCGGTCCGCGACTACCAGCGCGCGGTCGCCGTGGACCGGGAGGAGCACCCGATGCTGGGCGGGGTCACGGCGAACATCGGTCCGTGCGCCTTCTGGCCGCGCGAACGCACCGAACCGCCGGTGCGCATCGGGGACCGGGGCCCGTCGAACGTGCTGATGCTGCAGAACGAACGCGACCCCGGCACGCCGATGTCCGGCGCACGTGAGCTGCGCAAGGCCTTCGGACAGCGGGCCACGATGGTGACCGCGGACCAGGGCGGGCACGGCGTCTACCCGTGGGGCAACGCGTGCGCCAAGAGCGCGACGACGGAGTTCCTGACCACCGGGCACCGTCCCGCGCGGGACCTCGCCTGCGCCGCCGACCCGGCCAAGTGAGGGGCTGATCATGTTCGAGGAGATGCGCAGCCGCCGCGCCGCCAAGCGGATCAAGCCCGGCGACGGACACGAACTGCGGCGGTTCCGCTGGTGGCAGACCTTCGGCCGCGCCCTGTTCTACCTGCGGCTGGCCGACGGCGCAGGCGGGCGGTCCGTCTACGCCGTCGACGTCCGGCACAACCGCAGCGATGCCGACGGGTACGTCAACGCCGACCTGTACGTCGACGGCAGGCACCACGCCCGGTCCCGGCTCCCGGCCGCCTTCCCCGTCCCCGGCGGCACGATCGAGGTGAAGGCGAGCGCGTTCGGGCTCAAGCGTTGCCACTACGTCACCGCCGACGGCACCGCGCACCAGCTCGAACCGGACCGCGCGTCGGCCGAAGGACGTCGCGCCCGTCTCACCGAGGCCCATCCCGCGCTCAGCCGCGGCATCGGCGTCGTGTCGTCGGTGGTGCTGCTCGCCGCCCTGGCCGTGCTCGTCCTGCAGCTGCTGGAGAAGCTGACGCGGCCGGCGCCGATCGCCGAGCACGTCGGGATCTTCGTCTCACCCGTGGTGCTCCCGACGTGGCTCAACATCGCGCTCGGGGTGGTCGCGGCGCTGGCCAGCACGGAACGGGCGCTGCGGCTGCGCTACAGCTGGCTGCTCGACGGCGGAGTGGGATGACTCTCAGACGTCCCGGCGGCTCAGGCTGACCACGGCGGCGACGAGGGCGGCGGCGACCCAGATGGCGAGGACCGCGACACCGGCCACCGTGCCGAGTTTGGTGTCACCTGCCGCGGCGACCGCGGTGAACGCTGACGCGGCGGAGTTGGGCAGGAACCGCAGGATCGTGTCCCAGCTGTCGGGCAGCAGCGCACCGGCGATGTTGGGCAGGATCAGGATGCCGCCGACGACCGCGCCGATGCTGCCGGCCACGCTGCGCAGCAGGATTCCCAGCCCGAGGCCGATCAGGGCGATGGCGGTGATGTAGCCGACCATGCCGACCAACGTGGTCAGCACGCCGTCGTCGGTGAGCGCGACGGTCGGGGCGTCGTTGGCGGAGAGGATGGCCGTGCCTGCTGCGTAGGAACCCATGACGGCGACGAGCGCGGTGGGGATCACGGCGGCGGACAGGGCGACGGCCTTGGCGACCACCACCTGCCAGCGGCGTGGCACGGCGACCACGGACGCGGTGATCATGCGCGAGCCGTACTCGCGGGCGCCGGCCAGGCTGCCCAGCACGCCGATCAGGAGCACGGCGAACGTGGAGCCCGTCAGGACGGTCGACAGCGCTCCCCCGCCGGCGAACGGGCCGCCGCCTCTGCCTGGTGCGGCGACGGTGCCGGCGGACACGGCCGAGGCGATCGCACCGAAGCCGATCATGACGACGGCGACGGCCGCCATGCCGATCCAGGTGCTGCGCAGGCTGCGGGTCTTGATCCACTCGGCGTGGATCGCCCTGGCCAGGGTCTGGGGGCGCGTCGTGACGGGTGCGGAGAGCGTCGTGGTCATCAGGCTGCTGCCATTTCGTGCGTGGGAACGGTGGCGGTGTACTCGACGCTGTCGCGCGTGAGTTCGAGGTAGGCGGACTCAAGTGAGGCGGTGACGGGCGTCAGTTCATGGATGCGGATCCGGTGCTCCGTGGCGATGTCCCCGATCGCGGCCGAGGTCATGCCGCGGACCTCGAACCGGCCCGGCTCGCGGGTCGTCAGGACGACGCCGTCGCCCGAGAGCAGCGCCGCGAGCCTTCCGGCGTCGGGAGAGACCACGACGACCGCGTTGCCTCCCGGGGACTCCTCGATGAAGTCCGCGATCGACGAGTCAGCGAGGATCTTCCCCTGGCCGATGACCAGCAGGTGGTCGGCGACCAGCTGCATCTCGCTCATCAGGTGCGAGGAGAGCAGCACGGTGCGTCCCTCCCCCGCCAGCTCGTTGAGCAGCTCGCGGATCCACTGGATGCCGTCGAGGTCCAGGCCGTTGACCGGCTCGTCGAGGATCAGCACGGCCGGGTCGGCCAGCAGGGCGGCGGCGATGCCGAGGCGCTGGCCCATGCCCAGCGAGAACGAGCCCGCCGCCTTGTGCGCGACCTCGCTCAAGCCCACCTGGGCGAGCACGTCGTCGACCCGGCGGCGGCCGATGCCGACGGTGGCGCCGAGCGCGAGGAGGTGGTTGCGGGCGCTGCGGCCCGTGTCGACCGCCTTGGCGTCGAGCAGCGCGCCGATCTCGGCGAGCGGGGTGCGGGAGGCCGCGTAGGGGCGGCCGTTGACCAGCGCCGTGCCGGAGGTCGGGCGATCGAGGCCGACGATCATGCGCATGGTCGTGGACTTGCCCGCGCCGTTGGGGCCGAGGAAGCCGGTGACGATCCCGGGGCGGATGGTGGCGGTGATGCCGTCCACGGCGACTTTGGTGCCGTAGGTCTTGGTGAGTTGCCGCAGTTCGATCATGCCGACAACGATGCTCCCGGCACGGGCCCGTGCGCGTCGTACAGCCGTGGACACATAGGACAGTCGGTTGTACTGCGTTCGTGGTAGGCCGCACGGCTCGCGGTACGACGGCGAGAAGATGACCCGCTCCGGCGGTGCGTCTAGTTTGATCGTCATGACACGGATGTCGGCCGGGAGGTGGGTGGCGAGCCACCCGGTGCTCCGCGACGTCGCGCTCACCTGCTTCGTGGTGGCGGGCGGCATCGCCGGTGAGCTGAGCGGGATGCGCGGCCAGACCGACGGGGCCATCACCACGCGGGACGTCGTGGCACTGGCCATCGCGCTGGTCGCGGTGTCCACGCGTCGCCTGCGGCCCGCGGTGAGCCTGGTCTGCACGGCCGTCGCCGTGGCGGTGCTCGTGCTGGTCACCGGCGTGCTGCAGCCCGTGCTGGTCGTGACCCTCGTGGTGCTCACCTACACGACGACCTCCAGCACCGGCCGCCGTTCCGGGGTGATGCTGGCCGCTCCGATCGCCGTCGGCCTCTACCTGGTGGACGCCTACACCGACACGGCGTCCGCGTGGTCGCCGCAGAGCTTCGGGCTGATCGCCGGGATCACCGCGGCCGCGGCGGCGGGGGACGCCGTGCGCAGCCGTCGTGCCTACGTCGCCGCGGTCGAGGAACGGGCCCGCCGCGCGGAGCACACCCGTGAGGAGGAGGCCGCCCGCCGTGTCGCCGAGGAACGGGTGCGCATCGCGCGGGACCTGCACGACGTCGTCGCCCACCACATCGCGGTCATCAACGTGCAGGCCGGCGCCGCCAGCCACGTCCTCGTCCGTCATCCGGACCAGGCCCGCCGGGCCCTCACGCACATCCGTGACGCCTGCGGCACCGTCCTGAGCGAACTGGCCTCGATCGTCGGGGTGCTGCGCGAGAACAACGACCACGACCGCGAGCCCGTCCGCGGACTGGCCGCGCTCAACACCATGATCGACTCGCTTGCCGCCACCGGCCTCACCGTGGAACGCAGGCAGGTCGGCGAGTCGAGGGAACTGCCCGCCGTCGTCGACCTCGCCGCCTACCGGATCCTGCAGGAAGCGCTCACCAACGCCCACAAGTACGGCACCGGCAGCGCCTGCGTCACGATCACCTACACCGCGGACGCCCTCACGCTCGACGTCGTCAACCCCATCGCCGTGGACCGCGCGCCGGTCACCTCGGGCTACGGCATCCTCGGCATGACCGAACGCGCGGCCACCGCAGGCGGCACCCTCGACGCCGCGGCCAGGCCGGACGGGCGGTTCGCCGTCCACGCCGAACTCCCCGCCCCGACGCCGAAGGCCACCACATGACCATCCGGGTGCTGCTCGCCGACGACCAGGCCCTCATCCGCGCCGGCTACAAGATGATCTTCAACGCCGAACCGGACCTGGAGGTCGTGGGCGAGGCGGTGAACGGACGGGACGCCGTCCACCTCGCCCGCACGACCAGGGCCGACGTGGTGCTCATGGACATCCGCATGCCCGAGGTCGACGGCATCGAGGCCACCCGCCGCATCGCCGCCGACGACGACCTCGCCGGCGTGCGCGTGCTCGTGCTGACGACGTTCGAGAACGACGAGAACGTGCTGCACGCGGTGCGCGCCGGGGCCAGCGGCTTCCTCGGCAAGAACGTCGGCCCGGACGAGCTGATCCACGCCGTCCGCGTGGTCGCCTCCGGTGACGCCCTGCTGTCCCCCAAGGCGACCAGGGGCCTCGTGCAGCACGTCCTCAACCAGCCCGAACCCGTGCCGTTGCCAGCGCTCGACGACCTGACCGACCGCGAGCGCCAGATCGTGGTCCTGGTCGCACATGGACTGTCCAATGAGGACATCGCCGAGCGTCTCGTGTTGTCCCCGTTGACTGCCAAGACCCATGTCAACCGGGCGATGACGAAGCTGGGAGCGCGGGACCGGGCGCAGCTCGTGGTCATCGCCTACCACAACGGGCTGGTCCGGCCCGGTGACACGCCGCCAGGTGGTCCGTCCGGTCGCTGAGGCGCGTGACAGCCTTGCGGTCCAGCGCCTGTCGGCCAGGGTCGGGTTCTTCTTGTGGCAGGCCGTTTTCCGGTTTGGGATCCCCCACGGGAGGGACCGCGGGTTCCCCACCGCGGGTGAGCCGTCGCACCGGCAGGCGACCCTACGTTCGTGTCCTTCCTCATCGACGAAGGACTGACCATGACGAACATCCCGCACGCGGTGTCCAGGCGGACCCTGTTCCGCGGCGCGCTCCTGGGCACCCTGGCCCTCACGCCTCTGCTCGCCGGCTGCGACGACGAGTCGCCGGTCGAAGCGGTGCACCGGGGGTTGCTGGACGACCTCGCCGAGATCCGCGCGTTCCCGACCGTCGACGAGATGCACGAGTTCGGCGCCCGGATGGCGCGGGAGCACTCCGACCGGGCCGCCCTGACCGAGGTCGGGCGGTCCCGCGCCGGCGACCCCGTGCAGATGCTCTCGGTGCGCGCCCGGAACCCCCGCGGCCGCGTTCTCGTCGTCGGCCAGCCGCACCCGAACGAGCCGATCGGCATGGCCACCGTCGTCGCGCTGGCCGAGCGGCTGCTCGCCCGTCCCGGCGCCCTCGACGCGGCCGGTGCGGACTGGTTCTTCGTGCTGTGTGCGGACCCGGACGCGACCCGGCTGAACGAGGGCTGGTTCCGCGGGCCGTGGACGCGCGAGCACTACGCGCGCAACTTCTTCCGGCCCGGCGGGGAGCAGCAGGTCGAGTGGACGTTCCCGTTCCGCGCCGGCTCGTTCGCCGTGGACGCCCCGATGCCGGAGACCAGGGCGTTGATGGCCGCGATCGACCAGGTGAAGCCGACTGTCCTGGCCTCACTGCACAACAGCGAGACCGGGGGTGCCTACTACTACGCGAACGCGGGCGCGGCGCCGCTGTACCCCGTTCTCACCGGGCTGTGCGACATCCACGGCATCCCGTTGCACCGGGGCGAACCGGAGATCCCGGTCGCGGCGGAGCTGAGCCCCGCCGTGTACACGCTGCCGACCGCGCGGATGATCTACGACTACGTCGAGCAGGCCGGCGGCGATCCCGCCCAGGTCGTGACGGGCGGGAACACCGGGGATTACGCGAGCAGGCACGGTGCCGTGCTCGGACTCGCCGTCGAACTCCCCTACTGGCGCGACGAGCGAGCCGGGGACACCACGGCCGGCACCGTCAGCCGGCGTGACGCCGCGCTGCGAGGTCTCGACATCAGGACCGAGATGGCACAACGGCTGCAAGCCTTGCGGTCGGCCGCGGAACCACTGACCGCCGGGCCGTTCCGCGACGCCCTCGACTCGTTCCTCACGCCGATGTCGCCGGAAGCGCTCCAGGCGGAACGCCTGCAGATCGAGAGCGACCCGGAGCACCAGCGGCCGGCGACGGCGGCGGAGGCGTTCAGCGCGGTCGCCGACGCGCACTCGTTGCGACTCCGGCTGGGCGGCATGCTGCTGCGGGCGATGCCGTCCGGAGCACGGGTGCGCGCCGAGGCCGACGACCTCCTGAAGCAGTGGTGCGCCGAGGCGGACAGCCACAGTCCGGCGGACCCGGTCCCGATCCGCGACCTGGTCGCGGTGCAGGGGAAGGCCGTTCTCGCCACCGTCGCGCACTCGCTGAGGTGACGTCAGCCGGCCGCGGCGACGACGGCCCCGGCCACCACGTCGGGGTGCACCAGTGGAACGGCGTGCGAGGAGTCGACCTCCACGACGACGGACCCGGCGCGCTCGGCCATCCACCGCTGGGTCTCCGCGGGGATGGAGTTGTCCTGAGTGGACACCACCGCCCAGGAAGGCCTGTCGTGCCAGCTCGCCGCGGTCGCGAAGCTGCCTTCGAGGGTGATCGGGTCGAACGGTTTCTGGGCGGTGGCGAGGATCTTCTGGTCGCGTTCGCTCGCGTCACCGGCGTAGACCTCGGCGAACCGGTCCGGCCGGAGGTAGACCTCCACCCCGCCGGGGTAGTCGCGCACCACCAGGTTGTCCGGCACGAGCAGGCTTCCCGGGAACTTCCCGTTGAGCGCGCTCGCCGTCTCCCCCGCGTCCTGCTGGAACGCCGTGACGAACACGAGTGACCGGACGTGCGCGGTCAAGGCCTCGGGGGCCGAGACGACGGACCCGGCGTAGGAGTGCGCGGCGACCACGAGCGGACCGGTGAGCGTGCTGAGGAACTGCCGGAGGTAGGCGATGTCACCGTCGAAGTCGCGCATCGGCAACGACGGCGCGATGACGGTGTGACCGGCGTCCTGCAGGCGCAGGGAGACTCGGCGCCACACCGAGGCGTCGGTCAGGGCGCCGTGGACGAGGACGGTGGTCGGCTGGTTCATGGGTTCGTTCTCCTGGGGTTGCGTCGGCACGACACCGAGTCTCATCTCCGGGGAACCACGCAACCAGTGGCAGCACTGCCCGCCTTCGAAACGATCCTGCTACGCCTCGGATCAGGCCCGGTCGAAGGCGAAGGACCTGCGGTGCTCGCGGGGCGAGACGCTCGTCGCCTGCCGGAACCGCACCCGCAGGTTGGTCGCCGTGCCGAAGCCGACCCTGCGCGCGATGTCCTCGATGGACAGTTCCGAGCCCTCCAGCAGTTCCTTGGCGCGGGCGATCCGCTGGTCGCGCAGCCAGGTCAGCGGCGGAAGTCCCGTCCTGTCGCGGAAGCGGCGGTGGAACGTGCGCTCGGACATCGCGAACCGATCGGCCACCTGCTTCACCGAGAGCTGCTGGTCCAGCGACGTGAGCATCCACTGCTGGGCCTGCGCGACGACGTCGTCACCGGGAGGGACGACCGCCTTCTCGACGAACTGCCGCTGCCCGTCGTTCGGGCGCGGGGTCATGACGATGCGCCGCGCCACGTGCCGTGCGGTGGCGGTGCCGAGGTCGAGGTGCAGCAGGTGCAGGCAGAGGTCCACCCCCGCCGTGACGCCGCCGGAGGTGAAGACCGCGCCGGACCCGGTGAGGAGCGCGGACTGATCCACCGCGACCGACGGGAACCGCGCCGCGAGCTCCTCGCACAGCGACCAGTGGGTGGTCGCCGTCAGCCCGTCCAGGATCCCCGCCCGTGCCAGCGCGAACGCCCCGGAGCAGATGGACACCATGCGCGTGCCCCGCCGGTGCGCGGTCACGAGCGCCCGCACCAGCGAACCGGGCAGCTCGCGCTCCACGGCGTTGGCGTAGCCGGGCACGACGACCGTGTCCGCCCGGCGCAGCAGCTCCAGGCCGCCGTCGGGAACCACCGACGTCCCGCCCGCCACGGGCACGGCACCCCCGCCCACGGACACGGTCACCAGCTGGTAGGCCTCCGACGCCTCCCGGCCGAAGACGTGGACCGGGATGGCGTAGTCGAGGGGCAGCACGTCGTCGAGCAGGACGACGACCATCCGGTGCCGAGGCATGGCAGCATCGTAGCGAACAGTGCTGGACTGCCATCGGTTCAGCGGGTCCCCCTGGAGAGTGACTTCCCCGGGCTCGACCACCTCTACCGTCCCTCCCGTGGCCCCACCGATCATCCGCGTCCTCGTCTGCGAGGACCAAGAGCTCGTCCGGGCGGGATACGTGACCATCCTGTCCGCCCAGCCGGACTTCGAGGTCGTCGGTGAGGCCCGCAACGGCCTCGAAGCAGTGGCGGCGGCCGGAAGCCTCGTGCCCGACGTCGTCATCATGGACATCCGGATGCCCCTGCTCGACGGCATCGAGGCGACGCGGCGCATCGCGGGCCCGGAGTCGTCGAGCGCGTTGAAGGTCCTGGTCGTCACGACGTTCAACCTCGACCAGTACGTCTTCGAGGCGTTCCGCGCCGGTGCCAGCGGGTTCCTCCTCAAGGACGCGCCACCTCCCGACCTGATCGCCGCGGTGCGCACGATCGCCTCCGGCAACGCGCTGCTGGCGCCCGAGGTGACGCGGCGGCTGATCGGCCGCTTCGGCGAACGCCTCAGGAGCGGCGGTGCAGACCGGAAGCTCGACACCGCGCTCGCCGTGCTGACGGACCGCGAGCGGGACGTGCTGCGGCTGATAGCGGAAGGGCTGTCGAACGCGGAGATCGCCGCCGCGTTGTTCATCGGCGTCGAGACGGTGAAGACGTACGTGTCCCGGATTCTCGCGAAGCTGCACCTGCGCGACCGGGTGCAGGCCGTCGTGCTCGCCCATCGGATCGGTCTCGTACTACCGGACTAGGACTGCGCATGCGCTTCTCGTGGCCGCTTCCGGCCGGCGTCAGGGACACCGCACTGGCGGTGGCCGTCGCCGTGCTGTCGTTCGTGCCAGGTGTCGCAGACAAGGGCACCGCCCTCGGATGGCAGGCGGCACAACGTCCGTTCGACGTGCTGGCGATCTGCCTCGTCCTCGCGCACGCCCTCCCGCTGGCCGTGCGCGGCCGCCACCCGGAACTGACCCTGGCGGTGACGTCGGCGGCGTTCTTCCTGTACCAGGGCCTGGGCTACCGGCCGACGTTCGCCTCGATCAGCCTGTACCTCGCGCTCTACAGCGCCGGGATGCTGCAGAACAGGTTCCGCGCGGCCTCGGTGGTGCTGTGGTGCGCCGGGTACGCCACCACCGCCTGGGGGATGATCCACGCCGGTTCTCCTTTCCCGGCAGGGGACTTCCTGCTGTTCTTCGCCCTGCCCGCCGGATGCTGGCTGCTGGGCACGGTGGCGCGCGGCCGCCTGCGCGAGCAGTCCCTGCGCAGCCGTGAACGGGCCGACGACGAGCTGCGGGAGGAGCGCGAGCGCATCGCCCGCGAGCTGCACGACGTCGTCACCCACCACGTGACCGCGATGGTGATGCAAGCGGACGCCGCCCAGTACGTCGACCCCGCCGACCGGGCCAGGATCACCAACGGCCTGGTCGCGATCGGCTCCACCGGCCGCCGGGCGCTCGCCGACCTGCGGGAGCTGCTGAACGTTCTCACTCCCCCGCACGACGCGCGGTTCGCGACGAGGGAACCGACGATCAGCCGGCTCGCCGACCTGGTCGAGCAGACGAGGGCGGCGGGCCAGCCGGTCGAGCTCACCGAGGACGACCACGGGTACGAGACGGCCTCGGGACTCGTCCGGCTGACCGTGTACCGGGTGGTCCAGGAAGGACTGACCAACGCGCTCAAGCACGCGCCGGGACGTCGCACCTCGGTGCGGATCCACGGCGGCGACGGCCTCGTCGCCGAGGTGACGACGGAGCCGGGCGGACCTGACCGGCCGGCACCCGCGCCGCCGGGCCGTGGACTGGCCGGTCTGGAGCGCCGGGTCTCCCTGGCCGGGGGCGAGCTCACCGCGCACCGGCGCGAGGACGGCGCGTTCGTCCTGAGGGCCCGGCTTCCGCTCCAGGCCGATCACCGGTGACGGACCCTCGAACCCCGGTCTCGTCAGAAGCCACGTCTTCCAGGGAAACAGGGGTTCATCCTGTGAGCGCGGCGGCCCTGCCGGACGTGGCGAAGAGGTCGTCGAAGACTCGCACCCGGTCGAAGGACAGGGCGTGCTCGCGTGCCCGGTCCGCCATGAGTTCCCGCTCCTCGGTTGTCATGTCGAACGCCACCCGGTCGATCGCGTCGGCGATGTGGGCGGCGTTCCCGGCCTCGACGAGGACGGCC
Source organism: Lentzea sp. NPDC058436 (assembly GCF_042721515.1). Classification (NCBI taxonomy): domain Bacteria; kingdom Bacillati; phylum Actinomycetota; class Actinomycetes; order Pseudonocardiales; family Pseudonocardiaceae; genus Lentzea; species Lentzea sp. NPDC058436. The sequence goes on along the minus strand of NZ_JBHXLF010000002.1, from coordinate 218,734 downwards.
GTCCCGCCCACCGCCTCGCCGACGCCTCCGGTGGTGGTCGTGATCACCGGTCCGCCGCCCGCGAGCATCTTCTCGGTCAGCGCGATGCCGAAGGTCTCGACGAAGTCCGGTTCGGGCTTGGTCGGCAACGCGTACGCGGCGCAGCCGTTCATCAGCATCGGCTTCTCCTCGTCCTCGACGTCGGTGAGGAAGAGGATCCGGTCGTCGTGCCGGGTGATCGTCCGGAGGTGCTCCAGTTCGGGGCCGTTGCCGGCGATCACGAGCTTCAGCCGTGACCGTGCCCGGCACCGGGCGAACGCGTCCACCAGGTCGTAGACGCCCTTGGCCCGGGTCACCCTGGACAGGAACAGCACGTACCCGTCGCGTTCCAGGCCGCGTCGCTTCAGCGCGGCGTCCACCTGCGCCGGGTCGAGGTCGAGGTAGGCCGAGGTGTCGATCGGCGGGTAGCTGACGGTGATCCGGCGCGCGCACTGGCGGGCGAACCGGGTGCCGCAGTGCGTGTCGACGGCCTCCGCGCAGGCGATGATCTCCTGCTTGGTGTACTCCGACACCGCGATCACCTCGTCGTTGGCGAGGAAGCGGGTGAACAGGACCACGGCCGCGCCGAATCGTCCTTCGCGCAGGCACGAGCGGATCACGTTGGTGACGTCCGAGCCGACCGCCTTCGCGATCGTGTGGACGTCCGGCGCGTAGCCGGCCGCGCGTGCCGCGGTGACGGCGTCGCGCACGACGGCGTCGTGGGGAGCGAGGTACATCGACAGGCACGTGGTCGAAACCCGCTCGGCGAGCAGTTCGACCAGGCGGCCCGTCAGACCGGCCACGTACCGCCCGTCGGGCACCCGGTAGTCGCCGACCGGTTCCGGCCTCTCCACGGTGATGCCCTCGCTGTAGGGCAGGATCCGGTCCAGCGGCTTGAGCGGCAGGCCGGCCGCCTGGAGCACGGGTATCGGCCAGGTCAGCAGTCTGACGTCGTCGAACCCGCGGGTGAGCGCGACCTCGGCCAGGTTGCGGGCTTCTCCGGAGTGACCGCAGATGACCGGGTCGGCCCGGACCACGATGACGAGACGGCGGCGTGGCCTGCTCATGTGCGAGACCCCTTTCCGAGCGGGTCGGACACGGATGGCGGCAGGATCTTGCGTCCCCACTCCGAGGGATGCGGGCCGAGTTCGAGCAGCAGCCGGCCGCCGGCGTGGACGTCGGTCGCGCGCAGGTGCGCCGCGTCCAGCGGGACGTCGTTCAGCCGGGCGGACTGCACGTACTGCGGTGGCGGGTTCTCGTCGAGGCCGTCGGAGCTGATCGACGTCTCGCGGTGTCCCCTCGTCTCGATGACGAAGTCGCGGTCCCCGAGGTGCAGGGTGGCGCGGCTGAAGGCGGGCGCGTTGACGAGGAACAGGTTCTGCCCGGCGACCGGGAACAGGCCGAGCGAGGCCCACACGTACCAGGAGCTCAGCCCGCCCGAGTCGTCGTTGCCCGGCAGACCGCCGCGGCCGGTGCCGAACTGCCAGGTCAGTGCCGCGTGGACGATCTCGGCCGTGCGGTCGGGCCTGCCCGCGTAGTGGTAGGACCACGGCGCTTCCACGTCCGGCTCGTTGTTCAGCCCCTCGAACCGGTTGAGCAGGTAACCCGCCGCCATCTCGGCCGCCGCGGGACGCCTGCCGGGCTGCGCCACCCGCGGGGCGCCGTAGCCGAAGAACGCGTCGAGCATGCCGACGAACGCTTCGTTCCCGCCGACCATCGCGATTCTGGCGGCCATGTCGTGCAGCAACCGGAACGAGTAGTTCCACTTGCCGCCTTCGTAGAACGACGAGTCGAGGAGCAGGCCGGTGTCCGGGTCGAAGGCGTTGGACCACAGGCGGCTGCGACGGTCGAGGTCGTCGGCGAGCTGCACGTCGTTCAGGCTCCTGGCCACGCCGGCGGTGCAGTGGCAGGCGTAGGCGAGGTCGAGGGTGTGCGAGATCGGGTGCACGACGCCGTGCTCGTAGAAGTCCTCGCCGTACATCCGGCGCAGGTCGTCGTGCATGTGCACCAGTGCCCAGGTCCAGTCCAGGTCACCGAGGCCGAGTGCGTGCACGTCGGCCAGCGCCGTGTGGACCAACGCGCTCGCCTGCCGGAAGAACCTGTCCGCGCCGCGGGCCATCCGGTATCCGACGGGGAAGTTGCCTTCCTCCTCGCAGACCCGGATCAGCGACTCCAGGAGATCGACCGCCCGGTCCGGGCAGAGGGCGACGAGCAGCGGCAGCTGGGTCTTGTAGATGTCCCACATCGTGCAGATGTCGAACGCGAAGGGCCCGGAGGACGGCCAGAACGGGCTCTCGTCGTCGGCGAAGCACGGCTTGATCAGCGAGTGGTACAGGGCCGTCGCGAACACCTGCCGTCTGGCGGGCGACCCGCCCTCGACCTCCACCCGGCCCACGTGGTCGCGCCACCGGGCCCTGGTCCGCGCCCGGACGACGTCGAACGCCTGCGCTCCCTCACCGCATTCGCGGTGCAGGTTCTCCCTGGCCTGGTCGCAGCCGCGCAGGGAGAACCCGATCTGGATCTCGACGCTCTGCCCGGCGGTGGTGGGACCCATGTAGAGCATCCCGAACGGGCGCGACGTGGTCTGCCTGATGCGGTCGAAGTCGAGCCGTGTGCCGCCCTCGATCAGCCGGCGGTCGTGCCAGAGCATCTGCCGCCAGCCCGGACTGTCGACCTTGATGTGCACCGACAGCGGCACGCCTTCGACGACCACGGTTCCCTGAGCGCGGCCGTTGCCGAGGCTTTCCACGTGCGCCCGCAGCGGCACCGTGCGGCCGAGGTCGATGGCCAGCCCGCCGCAGGACAGGTCGACGACGACCCGTGCGCTGCGATGCTCGGGGAAGACGTACCGGTGGACGGCGACCTTGGCACCGACGGTGACCTCACAGCGGATGCCGGTGTCGAGAGTGGCCGAGTAGTACCCGGCCTCGGCGTTCTCGTCGTGCAGCTGCCAAGCCTCGCCGAGGACGTCCAGCGGCTGCACCATCGGCGTCACCCGCACGTAGTTGTAGTACTTGCGGATCGCACCGGTGCCGGACTGCTGGAAGTGGGTGAAGCCGGACGCCTGCAGCCGGTCGAACAGCTCCTCCGGCTGCCCCTCGGTGTTCTTCGCGTAGAGGCCGTACCCGGTGGGATAGGCACCGGAGTAGGCGCAGGCGGACACCATGCCCAGCGGAGACGTCGCGCCGGGATGGGTGTTGCCGACCTGCGCTTTCGGCCACCACCAGGTGGCCGCCAGCCCCTGCGCCGCGGGCAGTGAGGTGGCAGCCGTTCCGATGAAGGGATCAATCTCGTCGAGGATGGCGAAACGCTAGGTCAGCGGTGGCACCGCGTTGGTTTCAGCGACGTGAACATGCGATGCCGGGTTTCACGCGGGGTTGGTCTCGGTGCCGGTCGGGGCTGGGTTCGCGAGGGCGTGGAGGTCGAGTTTCGCGGCGCTGTCCCGCCAGGCGAAGGTGATCGGGACGAGCAGGATCAGGTAGAACGCCGCGGGGACGGCGACCCAGCCGCTGAGGTGGTGTGCCGCCTTGATCAGCATGAGGGCCGTGTAGGCGAGGGGGATGATGCCTGCTCCGCCGTAGGCGATGAGCATGGCCAAGCGGTGGGACGTGCTCGCGGTGTGGATGTTGGTGGCGTGTTCGGTGGCGGTCGCGCCGATGTGGGAGGGCTCGAGGGGATGGCTCTCGTCGGGGCCGGACGCGGCGAGGAGTGCGTGTTCGAGGGTGAGGATCGAGCGGGCTCGGACGGCTGCGAGGTTGAGCAGTTGTGAGTGGAAGGCGGCGGTGCACAGCAGTGGGAACGGCAGGAGGCTTATGGCCCAGCCGAGGAGATCGAGTTTGTCGTAGAAGGCGATCGTGCCGATGAGGTAGGTCGTGGCGACGCCGATCGTCGCGAGGCTCACGGTCAGGGTGGTGGCTCGGTCGGCTCGGTCTGACTGGTAGATGGTGGCGAGCACGTGGAGTCGGTCCGGCATGGCTGCTGCTCCTCGCTGATCTGTGCGAGTCACTGACTGTGGCACCAGGTTCACGCGAGGGGTCGTCCGAGCGCTACGGGTTGCTCGACATGCCCGATGTCACCGCCGACACCGCCACATCCCCACGCCACGGCGTGACGGGATGCGAGGACGAGGTCTTCACGACCTCGTCCTCGCATCACGGTGATCAGCTCACGACGGTTTTCAACCGCGCGATCGCGTCGGTCTCCGCCGCGTGCAGCTCGGCGAGCCGGGCACCCATGGCCGGGAACTCGGTCATCTCCCCCAGCCCGTTCCACATCTCGCCGATCTCCCGCCACCGCGGCGCCAGCCCGGAGTGCCCTGCCTGGTCGAGGAAGTCGGCGAACAACGGCCGCAGGTTCCCGCCGGTGACCCCGTAGCGGCCGTCCACGCCCTCCCGCACGCTCTGCAGCGCGTGGTCGAGGCCCTGGCCGTCGGCGAACACCTTCGGCCACGCCTTGGCGGCCTTCGCGTCGGTCATCATCCGCGACCACTTGCGCCAGGCGGGCAACGAGAACGAGTCCGACTTGGCCGACAGGTGCTCGACGACGTCCCGCAGGCCTTCGCGGACCGCGGCCTCCACGTCGACGGCGCGGTCGGAGTCGGTGATCACGAGCGCCTGGTTCTTCCAGGTGCCGACTCGGGCGACGGCGCGGTCCAGGTCCTCGCGCGCGACCGTCAGAGGTGCCAGGTTCCTGTCGTCGAGGTAGACCTGGTTCCCGGCGGCGCGGTACGCCACGACCGGGTGGCCGCCGTGGCCGTCGAGCTCCTCGGGCAGGTCCCAGTAGCCGACCTGGTAGCGGTCGGGCCACACCATGACGGCGTCGCCTGCGTCGAGGCGGGCGGTCAGCCACGTCTGGGCGGCCTTGGGTGCGGAGCGGTGCCACTCGTGGGCGATGTCCAGGCGTGCCAGCACCTTCTCGGTGCGGCGGGTGACGTACTGCCACGTGTTGGTGAAGCCGATCGTCACGTGGCGGCTGTTGTGCTGCTTGAACTCCCACAGGATGTAGCCGGCGCCGATCCCGCCGCCGATGCCGAACACCAGCGCCTCGTTCAGGCCTGAGATGCCCCGCGCGGCGAGCATGGCGTTCAGCCCTGCCGCGTCGGGGTCCGTGCCTCCGCGCAACGTCCAGCCGCCGTCGGCCGAGGCGCCGCTCAGGTGGGCGAACGCGGTGGTGTAGCGCTCACCGGTCTTGGCCATGCGGGCGCGGACCTGGGCCTTGAACTGCTTGCGTGACGTCATCACCGAACTCCTCGGCCGTCGCGTCAGACATCCGAACCCCACGCGCCCCGATGTCACGACAGCCTTGGTTCCAGGCATGACGAGGAGGGCGTCCCGAGGCGCACAGGTCCCCTTTGCCTCCGCTGTGGCCGGATGGCGTGGGCACCCGGTCAGGAGGTTGGGCGTGGAACACGCCGGTGGTCATCCTAACCGGGAGTCAGCAGTGCTGGAAGACGTGGGCCGGATCGCCGGGCCCGACGAGCTTGCGGTCGCGCAGGGTCGTCGTCTTCGGCGTCGCCGAGTCCGCGCACGTCCCGGCGAACGTGCCGCGCAGGTTGTCGGTGTACTCGACGTCCATCACCTGCGGGCCGTAGACGTCGGTGTACGTCGCGCATTCGTTGAAGGCGTGGCATTCCTCGGTGACGGCGAAGTCGAAGCCGACCTCGTCGTGGGCGCGCCTGCTGATCTCCGCCGAGTTCTTCTGGCCGATCGGCAGGCCTCGTTCGTGCGCCCGTGCGCTGAGCAGGGCCGCGAGCGCGAGGTTGTGGTCGGCGGTCAGGCGGTCGCCCGAACGTGAGTACGAGTCCAGGTTGTCGATCTCGACGGACTGGAAGCCGCGGTCGGCGCAGCGGGTGATCGACTCGCCGATCACCCGCGCCAGTTCGTCCCGGTTGGACGGTGACGAGGTGTCCACGAGGAACTCGTCCGGCCACTCCGGGTCGATCACCGGGTCGCCGCCGGAGTCCTTGAGGACCAGGTGCCCGCGCTGGGTCAGCCACAGCTCGCGGTCCTGCGGCTGGGTCTGGAAACCGTTGACGTAGCAGACGTTGTGCACGCCCGGCGCCGGTGAGGCCGTGCTGTCGCGCGCGACCAGCGTGACCCCCGCGGGTGGCGGGTAGGCCGCGCCCAGCTGGTAGTCGAGCACGGCGGGCGACGGCGGCAGCGTCACGGCGGCACGCGGCACGGTCCGCGTCGGCTCCGGAGAAGCCTCCTGACCCGAACACCCGGCCAGCAACGCGATCAACGACAGCACCACACCAACCCTCACCCGGCTCATCCCATCACACCGCCGCACCACGACCGGCTTTGACCAGCGACCTCTCGACCATGCTCCGGCCGGCGGCGACCACGGCGTCCTGCGCCGGGCGCGGTTCCCAGCCCAGCAGCGCCCGAGCCTTCTCCGTGGACACCCGCTTCACGAACCCGAGGTCGGCGGCCACCGACTTGAACTCGGGGTTGAAACGTGCGGCGAGCTTGACCACGAAGTCGGACAACGTCCGCGTGGGCACGCGCTTCGCCGCGTCGCCGAGGTCGCTCTTCAGCAACGCGCCGACGTCCTTCAGGGCGATCGACTGTCCACTTGCGACCAGGATTCGCTGGCCGGCGGCACCGGGAGCGGTCATGGCGAGGACGTGGGCGGTGGCGACGTCGCGGACGTCCACGATCGGCATGTACATGTTCGGGTAGCCGGGCATCTCGCCGTCGAGGATGCGCTGCACCACGTGGTTCGAACCGGAGATCGCCGAGCCCATCACCGGGCCCATCACGGCCACGGGCAGCATCGCGACGAGCTCCATGCCGCGTCCCTCGGCGGCGACGAAGTCCCAGGCGGCGCGTTCGGCCAGGGTCTTGCTCTTGCCGTAGGCGTCGATGCCCGGACCGTCCAGAACGGACCAGTCGTCCTCGGTGAACGTGCCGTGCGTGTGCGGGTGCCCGAACCCGACCGCGTGGAACGCCGACGTGAGCACCACCCGCCGTACGCCTGCGTCACGGGCCGCGCGGAGCACGCGCAGGGTGCCTTCCCGTGCGGGAACGATGACGTCGTCCTCGTTCTCGACCTTCTGCAGGTGCACGGGCGAGGCCACGTGGATCACGTACTCGCACCCGGCGACGGCCTCGGCCCAGCCCGCGTCGCTCGTCAGGTCTGCGGCCACGAAGCTCAACGCCGAGTCGTCCGCGAGGCCCGCGTCGGCGAGCACGGCGCGAAGCGCCTTCTCCTTGCCCAGCGAGCGGACGGTGGTCCGGACGCGGTGGCCCTCTTCGAGCAGTCGCAGGACGACGTGGCCGGCGATGAAGCCAGAGCCCCCGGTCACCAGAACGTTCGTCATCTTGATCACTTTCCCTGTTCACGTGCGGTGCGGAGCGGTCAGCAACGATCTTTCGCCCGGTCGTGGACCCCTGCCAGAGCCCCCGTCAGCCTGGGGAGTGACAGGGCCCCTCAGCGCCGCGCCGACCGGCTTACGGTGGAGGCATGACCGACGACCCGAACCTGCTCGGCGCCTTCCTGCGGGCCCGGCGCGAGCTCGTCACGCCCGAGCGGGCCGGCATCCCGGTGCACGGGGTGCGGCGGGTTCCCGGCCTGCGCCGCGAGGAGGTGGCGATGCTCGCCGGCATCAGCGCCGACTACTACCTGCGCCTCGAACGCGGCCGCGACCGCCACCCGTCGCTGCAGGTGCTGGAGTCGCTGGCCACCGTGCTGCAACTGGACGACGACGCACGCGAGTACCTGGTCGGTCTCGCCGCCGACAAACCCCGCAGGCGCCGCCGGGCACGACGGGAGGTGGTCCCCACCGGCACGGCCAAGCTGCTCGCACTGCTGCCCTTCCCCGCGTTCGTCGAGGGCCGCTACCTCGACGTGCTCGCCGTGAACCCGCTGGCGACCGCGCTGTCGCCCCGGCTGACCGTGGGCGGCAACCGGCTGCGGGACGTGTTCCTCGACCCCGAGGAGCAGGAGATGTTCCAGGACTGGGAGTTGGCCGCGGCGTACCTGATCGCGGGGTTCCGCCAGGCCGTCGGCACCGACACCGACGACCCCCGGTTCATCGAGCTCGTCGGTGAGCTCACGCTGGCGAGCCCGCTGTTCCAGAGGCTCTGGGCGCGCCACGAGGTGCGGCCGCGGATGAGCGGCCTGGTCCGGTTCCTGCACCCCCAGCTCGGCGAGATCACCCTCAACCGGGAGAAGTACCTCGTCGCCGGCACGGAGGGCGTCATGCTGGTCGTCTACCACCCCGAGGCGGGTTCGGAGCACGCCGACAAGCTCGCGCTGCTGGGGTCGGTCAGCTCAGCGCGTTCCGGGACTCCGCGTTCGCCAGCACGGTGAGCAGCCTCGCCACCTCGTCGCGGACGGCGTCGCGGCCGGGTGCGAGGTAGCGGCGCGGGTCGGTCAGGAGCTCCCGCTCGTCGAGCACCGCGCGGACCGCCTCGGTCAGCACCTGGTTGAGCCGCGTGCCGACGTTGACCTTGACGATCCCGCCGGTCACGGCGCCGCGCAGACCGTCGTCGGACACACCGGACGAGCCGTGCAGCACCAACGGCACGGGAACCGCCTGCGCGAGCGCCGCGATCAGGTCCTCGTCGAGCACCGCGCTGCGGTCCGTCATGGCGTGCGACGACCCGACCGCCACGGCGAGCGAGTCGACGCCGGTCGCCGCGACGAACGCCGCCGCCTCGGCCGGGTCGGTGCGCACACCCGGTGCGTGTGCGCCGTCCTTGCCGCCGACCTCACCGAGCTCGGCCTCGACGAGGCATCCCCTGGCGTGGCAGCGTTCGACGACGGCGCGGGTGCGTTCGACGTTCTCGGCGTAGGGCAGCTTGGACGCGTCGAACATGACCGAGCGGACGCCCAGGTCGAGTCCTTCGCGGATCAGGTCCTCGTCCTCCACGTGGTCGAGGTGGACGAGCACGGGCACGGTGGCGTCCTCGGCGAGCCGCAGGCACGCGAGCGTGAACGGGGCCAGCGAACCGTGGTAGCGCACGGCGTTCTGCGAGATCTGCAGGATCACCGGAAGCCCGCTCTGCTCCGCGCCGGCCACGATGGCCTCCGCGTGCTCGATCAGGATCGCGTTGAACGCCCCCACCGCGCGCCGCTCCTCGCGCAGGTCGCCGAGCAACGTCGTCCAGTTCACCGTGTCTCCTTCACCTTCGTCAGAGGAATCCAGCGAGTTCTGGCCCCCAGGTCGATCTCGCCCGCCACCGGCCGCAGCACCGCGCTCGCGGACGTGGCCACCACGTCGGCGAGGGCGGCGGGCCAGTCGACGTCCCGCGCCGCCGCGAGGTGCAGTGCCAGTGCCGCGGCGGCCGCGTCCCCCGCGCCGGTCGGGTTGCCGGTGACCACCTCGGCAGGACGGGCCTGCCAGACACCTCGTGGGGTCGCCGCGACGGCACCGTCTGCGCCCGCCGTGGCCACCACGGCAGGCGCTCCCCCGGCGACCAGGGCGCTGACGGTCCGTCCACCGCCGGCGAGTTCGGCCAGCTCGTCCTGGTTGGGCATCAGGACGGCTCCGCTGTCCGCGGCCGCGTGCAGGGCCGGTCCTGACACGTCGGTGATGACCGGTGTGCCGAACTCCGCGCACACCCGCGCGAGGCGGGCGGGCACGGACGGGTCCATGCCATTCGGCACGCTGCCGGAGATGACGACAGCGCCCGCTCCGGTCTCCAGTTCGTCGCGCAACGCTTCGGTGATCGCCGCTTCCGCGCCCTCGCAGGCCGGAGAACCGTTCTCCTGCAACATGGTCGTGGTGCCGTCGGCGGCCACGACCGCCACGGTTCGGCGCACCGACGTCAGCGCGGGCACGAGCCGGTGGGCGATCCCCAGCTCCTCAAGGCCCGAGCGGAACTCGTCCGGTGTCCCGGTCGTGGTCAGCGCGAGAGCGAAACCGTTGCCGCCCAACGCGTTGACCACGGCCGCGACGTTCACGCCCTTGCCACCGGCCCGTGAGCGCACCTCCGGCACGCGCACGGTCTGCCCGACCCGCAGGGCGTCCACCCGGTAGGTCACGTCGATGGCGGGGTTGAGCGTGACGGTGACGATCCGGCTCGTCACGTCGGAACCGCCTCGCTGCTCTTCTCGGCGCGGTAGACCATCAGCGTCGAACCGGCCAGCGCCAGCACGATGCCCGCCACCTGGAAGACGCTGGGCTGCGCGCCGAACACGATGAGCGAGAGCACGATCGTCAGCACGGGCGCCAGCGCGTTGGTGACGGGCGCGACGATCGAGGCCTTGCCGCGGCTCATGGCCATCACGAGGAACAGCGCGCCGACCGCGTTCAGGACCTGCGTCCCGGCGGTGAGGGCGGGCGCCTGCCAGGGGAAGTCCAGTGGCAGTCCGCCCATCATCAGCAGTGCCACGGGAATCAGCACCAGGCCGCTGATGGTCATCCAGCCGAACGTCGAGGCGTCGTCGACCCCGGCCACCGCAGCCTTGCGCATGTAGTACGCCTGCACGCCCCAGGCCACGCAGACCAGCACCGCGAGCAGCAGGTAGACCCACCCGTTGTCACCGGATTCGCCGGTGGAGACGGAGAAGAGCACGACGGCTATCAGAGCGAGCACCACACCGGCCCAGGACAGGGCGCCGAGTCGTTCGCGCAGAAGGCCGAACGCCATCAGCACGGTGATCGCCGGGGACAGCGCGACGATCGGGAAGATGACGTACGCGGGCCCGATGGTGAGCGCCTTGAACAGCAGCAGCTGGCCGCCGGCTCCGGTGAGCCCGATCAGCAGGCCGTACCCGGCGGCGGTCCGGCTGCAGTCGAACTTCTTGCCGCGCAACGAGAACCACGCGGGGATGAGCATCGTGAACGCCCACACGACGTAGATCATCGGGTCGGGGTAGGCGTAGAGCTTGGTGGGCAGGGCGGAGAAGGCTCCCCACACGCCCCAGAACAGCACCAGCAGTCCCGCGTAGGGGATCCAGCTGGTCGAGCGGAGGGAGGTGGACACGCCAGGTCCGGTCATTTCGGCTCCTCAGAGGGAGAGCGCTGCGGCTGGGTGGACTTGCTCTGCCCGCAACGGGTGTCCGTGCAGGCGTGCCGCGTGGAGTGCGGCGCCGAGGTGCGGTTCCAGCAGTGGTGCGCGCAGGTCGAAGTCTTGGGTGAGCGACTCGCGGAACGCCGCCAGCACCTGCGGCGAGCCGAACATGCCACCCGAGTACGACACCGGAACCTGGTGGGAGGCAGCGAATCCCAGTGCCTCACGACCTACGTTGACGAGCAGCGCGAGTTCCTGACCCGCTCGCCGCAGAACGTCCGCGGCGACGGCGTCCCCCGCGTCCGCCGCCCTGACCACGACCTTGCTCAGGTTCGCGATCTTGCCGCGGTCGCCGTGCCACCGGTTCACCACGACGTCGATGGCGTCGAAGTCGGCGGCAAGTCCCAGTGCGGCACGCATTTCCCCGACGAGCGGACCGGCGGGCATCCGTCCGTCGACCATGCGGCTGAACGCGTTGAGTCCGTTGACCGCGACCCAGTAGCCGGAGCCCTCGTCGCCGAACAGCTCGCTCCAGCCCCCGCCGCGCCACTGCCTGCTGGCGTTCTCGCCGTACGCGATCGAACCGGTGCCCGCGACGACGTTGATGCCGTCGACGCCACCGAGCGACCCGGCCCAGCCGCAGATCATGTCGTTGCCGCACCGGTAGTTCGTGGTGCCGAGGATGGTGGCGGGCAGCGCGTCGAGCACGGGCTCGTCGGCGCTGATCTCCCCGTACGCGGGCAGTCCGAAGAACGCGTAGGTGACGCCCTCGACCGGGATGCCCGCTGCCTCGCAGACCTCGCCGATCCCCTGACGCAGCAGGGGTTCGACGATCTGGATGCCCTCGCTCAGGTAGTACACGCTCGCGGTGCGCGCCTCGGCGACCACCCGGCCGTCGAGATCGAGCAGGCAGAACGCCGTCTTGGTACCCCCGCCGTCGACACCGAGGAACATCTCAGCTCACTCCCTCTGGGAACTCGTGGATGACCACGCCCTGCACGACCCGGTTCACCTCGCCGCCGGGGAACGGGTTGTCCGGCGTCAGGTCCAGCGCGAGCGAGCACGCGAGCGCCGTGGTCTGGGCCGCGATCACGGCGACCAGCGCCCACGTGGACGGGGATCCGATGGCCGGCACGGGCCACACCTGCGCTCCCCCGCACTCGGAATCTGCCTCTCCCACCACGACCACGCGCTCCGGGCCGAGTGACAGCACCAGTTCCCGCGCGATGTCCACGTCGTAGGCGCGTGCATAGGGATCCGGGGAGAGGAGGACGATCGCGATCGTGCGGTCGTCCAGCACCGACTTCGGGCCGTGCCGGAAGCCCAGCGACGACTCGGCGATGCCGACGACCTGCCCGCGGGTCAGTTCGAGCGACTTGAGCGCGGCTTCCCTCGCCAGTCCCCGCAACGGGCCGGAACCCAGGTACACCAGGCGACTCGGCTTCGCACCGGCGATCGCCGACGCCCGTTCCGCCGCCTCTGCGAGCACTTCGGATCCGGTTCGTGCCAGCGCTTCCACGTCGACGTTGAGGCCGAAGGCCAGCAACACCGCCAGCGCCATGCCGGTGAACGAGGACGTCATCGCGAAGCTGCGGTCGTTCACCTCGTCCGGTAGCGCGACCACCACGGCGTTCTCGGTACCGGACCACTGCCGAGCAAGCTCGCCTTCCGCGTTGCAGGTGATCACCAGGTGCCGCACGGGCGTGAGCCGGTGCAGGAGTTCCGCTGCCGCAAGCGATTCAGGGCTGTTGCCGCTGCGCGCGAACGAGACCAGCAGCACCGGCCGTTCGTCCACGACCACCGCACGCGGGTCGGCGACGATCTCCGTGGTGGCGATCGCGTCGACCTGCCTGCCGAGGTGCCGTGCGAGAGCGGGTGCCACGACCTCGCCGATGAACGCCGAGGTGCCGGCTCCGGTCAGCACGATCCTGGGGTTCGTGTCGAACAGCGCCGCGCTGACGAGTTCCTCGATCCGCGGCCGGGCGTGCTCGACCACGTCCGCCACCGCCCGCCAGGTGGTGGGTTGCTGCCAGATCTCGCGAGCGGTCCAGCTGTCGCCGAGCCCAGACACAGTCATGTGATGCCTTCCGATTACCGACGCACTTCGAAACGCATTCCGGCGCGCTTTCCCCGAGTGCTGCATTCGTACGTCCGCCGCTGCGCGAGGGGCAAGGTTCGGCGCTCAAATGAACAAACGGAGTGAGCGTTTCGCCGCGTCCTCCCAGTTCAGGACGATCATCAGGTGAAGCTGCGCGTGAACAATCGCTCACTCGAATGAACTGTCGTAGGCTCCGCTGCATGGCCGACCCCACGGATTCCTCCGCGCCCAAGGGACGCACGCGGAAAAGGCTCACGACGCGGGCCGAACGCATGTCCGAAATACTGCGAGCGCTCCGGGAAACAGGTTCTCTGCAGGTCGGCGAACTCGGCGCGCGCCTCGGTGTCTCGTCCGCGACGCTGCGGCGCGACCTGGCCCAGTTGGAGGAGCAACGGCTGCTGATCAGGACGCACGGGGGCGCCAAACCGCACGGCGCCATCGACGAGGTGCCGGTGCGGTACCGCGGCGGTCGTTCCCGTGACGCGAAACGGGCCATCGTGCGCGAGGCCGTGCGCCTGCTGCCGTCCGGGCCGCACGTCATCGCCCTGACTGGTGGGTCCACGACCACCGAACTGGCGAAGCAGCTACCCGGCCGCGCCGACCTGACCGTCGTGACGAACGCGCTGAACATCGCGATGGAGATGGCGATGCACCCCAGGCACAAGCTCGTCGTGGTCGGCGGGGTCGCCCGACCGCGTTCCTATGAGCTCGTGGGGCCCTGGGCGGAGCACGTGCTGGCGTCGATCAGCATCGGCACGGCGTTCATCGGTGTCGACGGCATCGACGCCGCGGCAGGCATCACGACGCACGACGAGAACGAGGCGCGCACCAACCGCGCGATGCTGGCGCGCGCTCAGCGGGTGATCGTGATGGCGGACGGCAGCAAGCTCGGCAAGGCCACGCTCGCCCGCATCGCCGACGTCCAGGACGTGCACGAGGTGATCACCGACCTGTCGGCCGATCCCGCGGCGGTGGCGGCGATCCGGGCGGCGGGCGTGCGCGTCACGGTGGTCGAGGTGACGACCACGAAGGACGGCTGAGTCAGCCGCCCGGCCGGACGAGGCCAGAGTCGTAGGCGAAGACGATGGCCGCGGCGCGATCGCGGGCGCCGAGCTTCGAGAACACCGTTCCCACGTGCGTCTTCACGGTGGTCTCGGCGACGCTGAGGTGCGCGGCGATCTCGCGGTTGGAGGCGCCGCGGGCCATCAGCCGCAACACCTCCAGCTCGCGGTCGGTGAGGGCGGCGAGCCGGGCGGGGCCGCGGTTGCCCGGCCGGGCGAGCCTGCGGTACGAGTCGAGGATCGGCCCGAGCAGCGTGCCGTCGATCCAGGTGCCGCCGGACGCGACGGTCCGCACGGCCTCGATCAGGTTCTCCGGGGTCGACGACTTCAGCTCAAAGCCTGCCGCGCCCGCGTCGACCGCCGCCCACAGCACGTCGTCGTCGTTGAACGTGGTGAGGACGCACACCGGCGGACCGCCCGCCGCGCGCAGCATCCTGGTGGCCTCGACGCCGTCGGTGCCGGGCATGCGGACGTCCATGCACACCACGTCGGGGCGGCACTGCTCGACGGCGCGCACGATGTGGCCGCCGTTGTCGCGCTCCCCGACGACCTGGATGTCCGGCTGGCTGCGCAGCACCAGGCCGAGCCCCGCCCGCACCATCGGCTGGTCGTCGACCAGCAACACGCGGATCATGCGCGAAGTCTAGGACAGGCCGCCATTTGATACGCCGCTTCCTCCTACCACGGGAGGAGAACCGGACTCTTCTCCTTCCCCGGTAGGAGGCCGGAACGGGACCTCGCTCCGACGACTTCGGGCCTTCGCGCTCACTAGCTTCCAGCCATGAATTCAGCACAACGGCCGAAGCGCCGCTGGGCGAGGTGGACCGCGCTCGGCACCGCGGCGGTGCTCCTGGCCGCCACCGGAGCGTTCGGCATCTTCTACCTCCAGGCACAGCTCGACACGGTGGGCAAGGTCGACTTCGCCACGAGGATGGCGATCCCGCCACTCGCACCGTCCACAACGGACGCCGACGGCACCAGGAGGTTCGACCTCGCCGTCCAGGAGGGCGAGACCAGGTTCCTCGACGGCCAGGCCACGCGGACGTGGGGCGTGAACGGCACGTTCCTGGGCCCCACGATCCGCGCCGCGAAGGGCGAGAAGGTCGCGTTCACCGTCCGCAACGGCGTGAGCGAGGCGACCTCGTTGCACTGGCACGGCATGCACCTGCCCGCCGACATGGACGGCGGCCCGCACCAGACCGTGGAGCCGGGCGCGACCTGGCGTCCTCAGTGGACGATCAGCCAGCAGGCGGCGACCCTCTGGTACCACCCGCACCTGCACGGCAAGACCGCGAACCACGTGTACCGGGGCGTGGCGGGGATGTTCATCCTCGACGACGAGCGCACCGCGGGCCTGAACCTCCCCGACGAGTACGGCGTCGACGACCTCCCGGTGATCGTGCAGGACCGCGCGTTCGACGGCGACAACCAGTTCGACGAGACCGCGCCGCTGCTCAGCACCGGCGGCGTGTTCGGCGACGAGATCCTCGTCAACGGCACGCGCGGCCCGTTCGCGGACGTCAGCACGCGCCTGGTCCGCCTGCGCCTGCTCAACGCCTCGAACGCCCGCCTGTACAACTTCGGCTTCTCCGACGACCGGCCGTTCCAGCTGATCGGCACCGACGGTGGCCTGCTGCCGAAGGCCTGGGAGACCACCCGGCTGCAGCTCACCCCCGGCGAACGCGCCGAGATCGTCGTGGCGTTCGCGCCGGGCGAGACCGTCGACCTCCGCTCGTACCCGGCGGGTTCGGACTTCAACTCCCGGATGAACGGCGCCGCCGACCGCCTCGACCTCGTGCGGTTCCGCGCCGCCGACTCGCTGCGCGACGGTACCGAGGTCCCGCGGAACCTCGGTACCGCACCGGACCTGGCCGGCGCCGAGATAGCGCAGACCCGCTCGTTCGAGCTGAACAGCCGCAACATCAACGGCGCGCGGATGGACATGAACCGCATCGACTTCGGTGTCCGGGTCGGCAGCACCGAGGTCTGGGAGGTCGTGAACACCAACGGGTACATGCACAACTTCCACGTGCACGACGTCCAGTTCCAGGTGCTGGACGTGGACGGGCAGGCGCCGCCGCCGCATCTCTCCGGCTGGAAGGACACCGTTCAGCTGGAGCCGGACCGGAAGCACCGGCTGGCCATGAAGTTCAGCGACTTCACCAACCCCGACGTGCCGTACATGTACCACTGCCACCTCATGTTGCACGAGGACGAGGGGATGATGGGGCAGTTCGTGGTGCTGCGCGAGGGCGAGCAGGTGGGGAAGGTCAGCGGGCACCAGCACCGGTGAGCGGATGCCGAAGCGAGCCGGCCAGCCACCTCACCGCGCACCGGTGAGCCGGTGCCGCGCCGACCGGCTCAGCGGGCGCCGGCGACGCTGAGCCGCCGCCGTTCCAGCACCGCGGCCACCGCGTAACCACCCCCAGCCGCCAGTGCCAGCACCGCGTACACCCCTCGCAGGTCGAGGAACAGCGACGCGGAGGCGACGAGAGCGAGCCACGAGCCGAGGGCGTAGTGCAGGGCGTTGTTCCGTGCCACGCCCTCGGCCAGGTAGACCAGACCGACGACGAGGACCGACCCGGCGGGCCACAGCACGTCCTGCAACTCCGGCTTCTCGAAGGCGGTGCTCAGGCCCGTGACCGCGAGGAACAACGCGACGAACCCGGTGCACCAGGCGATGCCGAGCAACGTCTCCGCCCGCTTGCGGGCCGCGTCCGGCTGC
Source organism: Lentzea sp. NPDC058436 (assembly GCF_042721515.1). NCBI lineage: Bacteria > Bacillati > Actinomycetota > Actinomycetes > Pseudonocardiales > Pseudonocardiaceae > Lentzea > Lentzea sp. NPDC058436. Next base: position 201,868 of record NZ_JBHXLF010000002.1, on the reverse strand, counting down.
GACCAGATGCCCGCCCGCACGCTCAGCACCACACCCGCGACCAACCCGGCCGCGAGCAGGGTCCACGGCAGCCAGGACGGCTTCAGCGACACCGCGTTCAGTCCGTGGCCGACCGCGTACGCCAGCGCGAAGCCGACGTACGCGGGACGGTTGTCGATCTCGCTCATCCCGTGATCACGACCTTGCCCAGCACCGTGCGCGACTCGGCCAGCGCCAACGCCTCGGCGGTCTGCTCCAGGGGAATCCTGGCGGCGATCTGCGGCGTCACGGAGCCCGCGGCGACCAGGCGCAGCAGCTGGGTGAGGTCCTCGCTCAGCCTGGCGCGGAACTTGTCGAGGCTGCGCCTGCCGGCCCAGAAATTGTAGAACGACGCGCTTTTGCCGTTGGGCAGGTAGTTCCAGGCGTACAAGCGCGCGAACAGCATCAGCAGCGGCAGGGTTGCGTTGCCCTTCTCGTCCTTCGTTGACGCCGAGCCGTAGTTGACCAGCGAGCCGCCCTTGCGCAGCAGCCGCCACGACTGCGCCAGGCCCGTGCCGCCGACGTGGTCGAACACCGCGTCCACGCCGTCGGGGGCGAGCTTGCGGATCTGCTCGTACATGTCGGGGTCGCGGTAGTCGACGGGCAACGCGCCGAGTGCGCGGACCGCGTCGTGGTGGCGGGCGGACGCCGTGCCGATCACGTTGATGCCGGCGTGCCTCGCCAGCTGCACGAGGATCGAGCCGACGCCGCCGTTGGCGCCCAGCACCACGACGGTGCCACCGGTCTCGACGGATGCCGAGCGGTGCAGCATCTGCCAGGCGGTGATCCCGTTGACCAGAACGGTTTCCGCGGCGGCCGGGTCGAGGCCGTGCGGCACGGGCACCAGGTCACCCGCCTCGACGTGCAGGTGGCTCGCCCACCCGCCGACCTTGGTGACCGCCGCGAAACGCTTGCCCACCAGCGTGGTGGGCACACCGGCACCGGTGGCGACGACCGTGCCGACGACGTCGTAGCCGGGCACGAACGGGAACGGCGGCTGGTCGTAGTACTTGCCCAGGCGCATCTGCTGCTCGGCGAACGACACACCGGTCGCCTCCATCCGCAGCACCACCTGTCCGGGGCCGGGGGCGGGCAGGTCGCGCACGCGGACGCGCAGGCCGCCGGGTTCGACGGGGCCCGGCAGCACGATCTCGGTGGCGCGGGTGGTGACAGAGCTGGTCAACGGGGACACCTCTTCGAAGGGTTCGCGGTCACTGGTCGGCGTGCTTGCCGGGCGCGGCGCTGCCGCTGTACTCGTCGAGGTCCGAGACCAGGCCGGCCACGTCCGGGTTGGCGTCGTAGCGGCGCTGGTGGATGGCGGCGATCTTCGCGCCGAGCTCCGGGTCCTCGTCGTCGGTGATGTCGAACGACGCGAACTTCGCGATGAGCGGCAGTCCTGCCCGGTCCATCTCCAGGTGTGCCGGGTGGTTCATCATCAGCTCGTAGCCCGCGAGGTCCTCGATCACCGACACCGCGCCGAACTCGTACTCGCCGCCGAAGTCGCGGCCCACCACGAACGACCGGACGGACGGGATCGCGCTGGACGCGTCGCGCATGGCCTGCAGGCCTGCCGCCACCTCCTGCGCCGACACACCGGGCACGACGGAGAAGCGGATACCGTGGTAGATCATCGAACTGTCCTTTCGGAACGGGACTTCAGGAAGCCGGACGCGACGAGCGCGCCGGTGATCAGGAGGGCGCCGCTGCACGTGAACGCGGCGCCGACACCGAGGAGGGCGATCAGGGGCTGGACGACCAGCGGTGACACGAACTGCCCGAGGAAGATCCCCGCGACCAGGCCGCTGAACACGCGGCCGCGCCAGGCGGGCGGGGCGAGCTCGGACAGGTGCAGGGTGAGGTTGGGGATGGCGAACCCGACGCCGAGCCCTCCGACGAACAGGCCCGCGGCCGTGCCCGCGGTGGTGCCGGTGACGCCGACGAGCAGCCACCCGGCACCGAGCAGGGCGATGCACAGAACGGTGATCACGTCGGTCCGCAACCGCTTGCGCAGCGCGGGGAACGCGAACCCGCCGAGCATGCTCGACAGCGTGCTGAGGGCGACGACCACACCCACGAACGCGGGCCCGATCCCCTGCCGTGCCAGCAGGAACGGCACCTGCGTCGGTGCCATGTAGAAGATCAGCGTGGCCACGACCGCGAGCAGGTAGATGCCGAAGACCCCGTGTCCCAACGCAGGCGCGGCGCCGGACGCGTGCACCGTTCGCGGCACGTCGTGCACGGAGAAGTAGGCGAACAACGCCACCAGCGCTGCGACACCGTAGAGCCAGAAGGGGATCCGCCACCCGAAGCCGGCGAGCACCCCGGCGAGCGGCAGGAAGACGACACCGCTCGCGCTCGCGAACACCTGTTGCAGGCCCAGGAAAGACGCTCGCCGTGGACCGTCGAACCAGTCCGTGATCGTGGCGTTGACCGCCGTCATCACGCCGCCGACCGCGATCCCCAGCACGGCCCGGCTCACGAGCAGCAGGCCGAGGTCGGTCAGGAAGTACCCGGACGTGCCTGAGATCGCGTAGAGAGCGAGGCACCCGACCAGCAGCGGGCGGCGGCCGAGCCGGTCGACGGCCAGTCCCGCGAGCGGCGCCGTGACCGCGACCGCGAGCGACGTCACCGTCAGCGCGAGGCGCACCAGCAGCGGCGCGGCGAAGACCTGTTCCATCATCGGGAGACTGGGCGCGATGATGGCCGGGGCCATGATCGTCAGGGTCGCCGCCGCGAGGATCGTGCCGCGGGCGACGGCCTGGGGTTCGACGGACACTCGTCACCTTCCGGGAGCGCCCGAGTCCACTGTGGAGGAACAAGCCGTTCGGGCGAGGAGGACGGTAGTGACGCGCGGGACTCCCGGTCTTCCGCCGGTGGTGCCGTTTCCGCCGGTACCGGGGTACGAACGGAGGGGTGTGCTCCTACCCCGGTAGGAGGTGCGGGCGGGTGCGCTGACCTAGCATCGGGTGATGTTCCTGATCCCGCGCGACCGCGACTCCTTCGTCCTGCGGGCGGCCGTCCTGGGGACCGGGTTCGAGGTGCTCAACTTCGCCTACACCGACGGCTGGGGCTGGATCCTCGCGGCGGTGATGACACCGGCGCTGATCGTCCGGATCTTCTGGCGCACCATGCCGGGCTGGCTGCTGCTGGCGTGGGTGGCGATCCCGACCGTCGTGGGCGACGCGCTGGTCGTCACGCAGAGCGCGACCATGGTGGTGATCCTCGCGCTGGCGATCGTCGCGGCCGGCGGGCGGGGGCGGGCCGACATGATCGCCATGACGTTGTGCCTGCTGTCACCGTTCTTCGTGTGGGCGCTGGGCACGAACCCCTGGTACCAGCACATCGGCGCCTGGCTGTGGACGGCGGGACTGCTGCTCGGCTGGGTGCTCGGCAGGCTCGTCGGCGAGCAGCAGTCGCTGATCAAACAGCTCGAACGCACGCAGTCCGAACTGGCGAAGGGCGTGGTCCTGGCGGAACGGCAGCGCATCGCCCGCGACCTGCACGACCTCGTCGGCCACAGCTTCACCGTCGTGCTGCTGCACCTGTCCGGGGCGCGGATGAACCTCACCTCCTCCCCCGCCGAGGCGGTCGAGGCGCTGCGGCTCGCGGAGGAGACCGGACGGGCGGGCATGGACGCGCTGCGCGAGGCGCTCGCGTTGATGTACCGGGGAAACGGCTCGCCGCTGCCGTTCGGGCACGACGAGCTCGACCGGCTCATCACCACCTACCGCGACGCCGGCATGACCATCGACCTCGGCATGACCGGGGCGATCGACCACGTGTCGGCGACGCAGCGCATCGTGTTGCAGGACGTGCTCCGCGAGGCGTTGACCAACGTCGCCAAGCACGCCGAGCCGCGTGAGGCCGTCATCCGGATCGGCGTCGACAGCGACCGCGTGACGCTGCACGTGCACAACCCGATCCGGTCGCGTTCGGCCGCACCGAGCAGCGGGATCGGCCTCGCCGGCCTGGAGCAGCGGGTGACCGCCGTGGACGGGACCTTCACCGCCCAGGCCGAACGGGACCAGTGGGTGCTGCGCGTCGAACTGCCCGCGCGGGTGCACACCCTGGATCAGGCGACCGGGCCCTCGTAGGTCATCCAGAAGTCGACGTGGTCCTTGCGGGGCCTCGGGGTCATGCGGCTGCCACCGCTCAGTTCCATCACGCTCTCGGGGTCGGATCGGGTCGTGGTCCAGCGCGGCAGGCCGGGCCCGTTGGGATCGCCGGTCCTGGTGAAGTTGACCCAGTAGCCGCTCATCTGGTCGCGCAGCCGGTGGTCCGCGGCCGTGTAGACGGCGTGGCCGTCCCTGCCGAGGTTGTCGTACGCGTACATGACCTCGGCGCCGTGGTAGGCACCGAACTTCGTCAGCGAGGGATCGGGCGGGACGTGGGTGAAGAAGTACAGGTACGCGTCGGACTTCCCGGTGCGGGCCTGGAGGTGGGTCCAGCGGTGGACCGCACGGGTCATGACCCTGTCGGTGTCGGCCTGCAGGGTCGAGGCGAGCACCTGCTCGGCGGTGTCTCCGGGGTAGAGCTTCAGGAACGTCTCCGCTTGGTCGCCGTAGCGGTCCTTGACCTTCTGGCGGTACTCGCCGGGATCGGCGTCGGGTGGGCTGAGGAGACTCAAAGACGCTTCGTCGGCGTTGCTGCCGGCGAGGATCGGGACGTCGAGCTGCTCGCCGGCGGCATAGCTCTCCGCCGGAGCCTTGGCGAGCACGTGGCCGTCGATCGACGGCCGCCAGTGACCCGTGATCTTCTGCGCGGCGGTGAAGACGTCCTTTGTGGACATGGAGCGCAGGTCGTTGACTGAATTGGCTTTCAGGTCGGAACTCAGCTGGAGTCCTGCCTTCTCGGCGGACGCCCTGGTGTCGGCCTGGTCCCCCGCGCCCGAGTCGCCTGCCGTGCCCATGCAGGCTCCGCTGCTGCCGATCACACCGTCGACCAGGCCCTTGGCCAGCGGGGTGACGGACAGGATGCACACGCTCTCGCCACCTGCGGACTCCCCGGCGACGGTGACCCGGTCCGGATCGCCTCCGAAGGCGGCGATGTTGTCCTTGACCCACTTCAGCGCCGCGAGCTGGTCCATGATCCCGTAGTTGCCGGAGGCGCCGTTCCCGGACTCCGCGGCGAGTTCGGGGTGGGACAGGAAACCGAAGACGCCCAGCCGGTAGTTGATGGTGACCGTGAGGACGTCCCCGCGCCGGGCGAGGTTCTCGCCGTCGTAGACGGGCAGGGAGCCGGACCCGCTGACGAACCCGCCGCCGGGCACGTAGACGAGCACTGGGAGCTTCGCCGACTTCGGCTGGGTGCTGCGCCAGATGTTGAGGTAGAGCGAGTCCTCACTGGACGGATACGGGTTCACCAGGCTGTTGGCCAGCGGCACGTCCACCACGCTCGTCAGCGCCCGCGTCAGGAATCCGGACGACGACTGCGTCGGGGAGTCGGCGAAGCGGTTCGCGGTCAGCACCTCGGTCCTGCGTTGCGGTGGCTGCGGTGGCCGCCAGCGCAAGTCGCCGGTCGGTGGTGCGGCATACGGCACGCCCGCGAAGATCTCGACGCTGCGATCCCTGTTGTACACACCGGAAACCGGCCCGTCCTCGGTGTTCACGACGCCGGTCGCCTGGGTGCCGGCGATCCGGTTGGCCGGCGGCGGGTAGGCCACGACGGCGGTGGTGAACACGATCGCCGCCGAGATCACCCAGGCCACCACCTGGAGCAACGCCCGCCGGGTGAGCCATCGTCGCGAGAGCACCGCCAGACCGGCGAGCAGCGAGACGACGAGTCCCCAGCCCCAGAACGGGCTCTGGTTCAGGAACAGCAGAACGAACGAGAGAACGGTGATCACGCTGAGCGGGATCCACCAGCGCGGCTGGAGAAGGCGCCCCGCGGGCTTGGCGGGCAACGCCACACCGCACACGACAGCCCACAACAGCACCGGGAACGCGGCGATGCGTTCCCAGAGACCGAACAGCGCGGGACCACCGACCTGGGCCACCATCAGCACGAGGGTCACCATCGCCACGACCGCGGCAGCGACACCAACGCGGCCGAGAACGCGCCACCGTTCGGTGCCCGCCAGAGCGAGCCCCGTCAGCAGCATCGCGACCTCACCCACCGGGATGGCGACGATCGCACCGACGACGTGCAGGGTGGCGCTGGTGTCCTCGGGGTTCAGGCCCACGACGACCAGGGCGAGGCCGGTGACGACCAGGAGTGCGAGGCCGACGCGGGCCGTCCGCACGGATGGGAACAGCGGCCTCATCAGCAGGGCGCCGCCGGCCAGGCACAGACCGGCGACCGTCCAGGACACCCCGGACACGACGTGCCACGGCGAGCACACCCAGCGCTCGACCTGATCCGACTGGAAGCAGGTGGCCGCGCCCAGGTCGCTGATCGCGTTGCGCAGCCAGCTGTACGGAACCTCCCAGCGCGCCTCCACCACGAACAGCAGCAGGAAGTACTGCGCGACCAGCACCCACAGCACCGCGCCGAGACGCGCCCGCCCGGTCATGCCCGCACTCCGGCCAGGCGCAGCGCGAAGAGCACGAACGCGTCGGCCACCTGCTCGCGGGTGTGGTCCTGACCGGGACCGAACCAGTTCCCGACGCGCTGCCCCATCCCGCCGATCGCCCGCGCGGCCAGGCGCGCGTCGGGCACGTCGAACGGGCCGTCCGCCAGCACGTCGAGCAGCAGCTGCTCCGAGGCGGCGCGCAGGGCGAGCGAGGGCGCGGCCAGTTCGGCAGAGAGCACGTGCAGCTCGCTGTTCGTCACCACGGCCAGCAACGAGAAGTCGGTGTGGGCGAACACATGCGTGCGCACCAACGCCGTGAGCCGTTCGGCGGGATCGGTGAGGCCGTCGGTGGCGTCGAGGAGCCTGCGGTGCAGCTCGCGGTGCCCGACGAGGACGAGTTCGGCCAGCACCAGTTCCTTGGAGCTGTAGTACCCGTACAGGGTCGCGGAGTTGATGCCCGCGGCCGCGCCGATCTCACGGATCGAGGTGCCGTGGAACCCGCGTGCGGCGAACAGGCCGAGCGCGGCGTGCAGCACCCGCCCCTGCGTGCCCGTCGGTGTCGTTCCCTCCGGCAGGACGACGGCGGCCGTCGCCAGCCTGCCCTGGTTCCACTGCTCGTCCACCATCGCGTCCAATCAATCGATTGATTGGACCATAGACCATTTGGATCAGCTCTGGCGACCGGGGAGCATGGACAGGGCCTGGGCGCGCTGGGCGACGAGGTCGTCGTAGGTGCCGTCGCGTTCCGCCCAGCGGTGCATCTGGACCTGCTCGACCAGGACTTCCTTCGGCGTGGGCTCCTGGGACAGCAGCTTCACGACGTCGGTGACGTAGTCCTGCAACGGCACCGCGCGCGGGTTGACCTTCTCCTGGCCGGCGCTGGCCACGGCCGGGGGCACGAGTTCGACGACGTCGACCCCGGTCCCGTCCAGCTGCGCGCGCAGGGCCTCGGAGTAGGCGTGGACGGCGGCCTTGGACGCGGCGTAGGTGGGCATCGGCGGGAACGGCAGGAACGCAATCCCCGAGGTGACGGTGACGATGGTCCCGGCACCGCGCCCGACCAGGTGCGGGGTGAAGGCGTCGATGACCCGGATCGTGCCGGTGAGGTTGGTGTCGATGGTCTTCTGCGCGGCGTCGAAGTGCGCGGGATCGCGCAGGTCCTCCAGCAGCATGACGCCCGACATGATCACCACGGTGTCCAGCCGGGGGTACCGGTCGAGCACGGCGTCGCGGGCGGCCTCGACCGACGCGCTGTCGGTGACGTCGACGACGAACTCGCCGTCGCCGGCCCGGCGGCCGCCCACCGCGACGGTGCTGCCCGCGGCGGTCAGGTGCAGGGCCAGCTCCCTGCCGATGCCGGAGGTTCCTCCGGCGATGAAAACGGTGCGGTTGGACAGGTCCACGAGATGTTCCTCCATGTCATTCGCTGACATGGCCAGTCTTCGCCGCCATCGCCGGACGTCCCAGGTCCCTGATCGACCGGGGTCCTGCCAGGACCCCCTCAGACGGTCACTTCGAGATGCTGCCCGACAGCTCGGAACTGCTGTCGCTGCCCGGTGAGCTGCTGCCCGCGGTCTGCGTCAGCGGCTTGCCGTTCGCCGTGCTCTTGGCCAGCACGCTGCCGCCGCCGTACTTCAGGACCAGCTTCCACTCGTGACGGCCGCTGTCCACGGGGAACTCGAGCGTCCTGCTCCACGGCAGGGTCACCGCCTGCTCCTCGGTGGAGGTGCCGTCGACGACCAGGGTCAGCGTCGAGATGGTGGCGGTGCCGGTCACGTCCAGCACGATCTTGTCCACCGCGGAGGTCGCCGTGGTTTCCGGTGTTCCTGGCTCGGCAGTGGTGCACGCGCTCAGCGTTGCGGCGACCAGCAGCGCCAGCAGGATTCGGGGCATGACCGGGAGTGTACGAGTGAGATGCGGGGACGGGTCCCGGAACGCGTTTTGCCGGATCGGCAACACGACTTGGGCGGTCCGCGGTGGTCGTGGCTGACTTCGCACCATGAAGGTCTTCCTCACCGGCGCGACCGGGTTCATCGGAGGCGCCGTCGGCGAACGTCTCGTCGCCGAGGGGCACGAGGTGCGGGGCCTGGTGCGCGACCCGGACCACGCGCCGCTGCTGCTGAAGGCCGGGATCACGCCTGTGCTCGGCGACCTGGACGACGCCGGCCTGCTCACGGCGGAGGCGGAACGGGCTGACGGCGTGATCAACACGGCGAACAGCGACCACCGCGCCGCCGTCGAAGCACTGCTGCGCGGCCTACGCGGCTCCGGCAAACCGTTCGTGCACACCAGCGGGACCAGTCTCATCGCCGACGACGCCCAGGGCAACGCGCTCTCCCTCACCGTGCACGACGACGAACGCGAGATCGTCGCCGGCTCCCACCCGGTCCGGCAGGCCCGCTTCGCGCTCGACACCGACGTCGTCGCCCACGAAGGCGTGCGCACGGTCGTGCTCTGCAACTCGCTCGTCTACGGCACCGGCCGCGCGCCCCATCCCGACACGGTCCTGCTGGTGCCGCTGGTCTCGCAGGCGCGCGGCAGCGGAGTCGTGCGCGTGGTCGGCCACGGCCTCAACACGTGGTCGACCGTGCACCTCGACGACCTGGCCGCGCTGTACTCGATCGCGCTGACCGACCCCGCCGCACGCGGGTTCTACTTCGTGGAGAACGGCGAGGCGTCGTTCGCCGAGATCGGTGCCGCGATCGCGGACAGGCTGGGCCTCGGCCCCGTCGAGCCGTGGCCGCTGGAAGAGGCGGCGCGCGTGTGGGGTGAAGGTTTCGCGCGCTACGCGTTGGGGGCGAACAGTCGGGTCCGCGCCACGAGGGCGAGGGAACTCGGCTGGAAGCCCGAGCACACCTCCATCACCACCTGGATCAGGAAGGACCTGCGCTGACCAGCGACGCCATCGGGTCGACGCCGGTCAACTCGACGCTCCTGCGCCACAACACCTCCGCGGTGTCGGGGTCGGTCATGTGCGCGTGCGGTTGTTCCAGGTGGGGTGCGCCGCGCAGGCCGAACTGCCGCGGACCCCACAGCTGCCCGCCGCGGACATCAGGATCAAGAACGGCGTGGACTGCGGTGCGCGCGCCGGAGTCCTTGCCGTGCAGGAGAAGTCCCGCCGGCAGGCCGAGCAGGCGCTGGGACGCCGAACGGACGTGGACCCCGGCGCGGGCGGGAGTCAGCGAGTCCAGTGCTCCGCCGGGATGCACCACGACGCTGAGACAACGGCTTCCCGCGGCGCGCAGGCGGCGGTCGAGCTCGAAGCCGAAGCTCATCTGCGCCAGTTTGGAGCGTCCGTACGTCCTTTTTGGATCGTAAGCATCGAACGACTGCAGGTCGTCCAGGTCGAGGCGTTCGGTCCGGGCGGCGAAACTGCCCGTCGTGACGATGCGGGCGGCGCCGAGCAGTGGGCCGAGCCAGTGGACGAGGGCGAAGTGCCCCAGGTGGTTGGTGGCGAACATCAGCTCGTGGCCGTCGGCGGTCTCGCGCCGGGGCGGGTCGTCCAGCGCCACACCGGCGTTGAGCACCACGGCGTCCAGCTGAACAATACTGTCCACAGAGGACTTCAACGACGGCAGGTCGGCCAGGTCCAGCGGCAGGTGGCGGACGGACGCGCCGGGCACTCGGTCGCGGATGGCACGAGCGGCGGCCGTCGCCTTGCCGGCGTCACGGCTGCCGAGCACGACGGCGGCTCCTGCCGAGGCCAGCCGTTCGGCGACGAAGTAGCCGATTCCGGCGTTGCCGCCGGTCACCAGGACGTTCACAGGTCTGGCCATCCTTGCTTGAGGTGGGCGAAGGCCTCGGCCAGTGCGGCCCGGCGGTCGGGGCGGCGCGAGGCGAGGTCCGGGGTTTCGAGGACGTAGCGGGCCAGCGCGTGCAGGGAGTCGTCCGGCCCGTCGTGGCCGGCCGCTTCGGCGAGCAGGTCGGCGAGGGGCTCCTGACAGGCGATCCACACCGTGCGGGCGTACGGCCACAGCGCCGGGGTGTTCATGACCAGGTCGACGTGCCGCTGGTGTTCCTCTGGCAGGTCGTCGCTGAACGGCCCGCGCGACGCGAAGAACGCGTGGAGCGTGTCCAGGACCGAGGCGCCGTCGGCACGTTCGCGGACCGCGGCCGTCAACGACTCCAGCCGCTCACCGCTGTCCGCGAGGACCAACGCCTCCTTGCCTGCCGGGAAGTGCGCGAACAGCGTCGCGATCGCCGTGTCCGCGGCCTCGGCGATCTCCTTCACCGTCACGTTGTCGTAGCCGCGTTCGAGGAAGAGCTTCAACGCCGCGTCGGCCAGGGCCTGCCGGGTCGCGGCCTTCTTCCGGTCACGGCGGCCCGGTCCAGAGGTCGTCACCATGCCGCCAGCATAACCTAGAACACATCCGAACTCATACTGATTGCAAAACTAGATTCGTTCTGGTTTTCTCGGCGACGTCATCCACCTCACCGAGGAGCACCCGTGCACACAACCACCACGCTCAGCAGAACGGTCATGTGGGCGCTTCTCGGCCTGGTCCTGCTCGCCGACGCGCTGGACATGATCGACGCCACCGTCACCACGATCGCCGCGCCGAGCATCGTCGGCGAGATCGGCGGCGGACCGGGCCTGATCAAGTGGCTCGGCGCCGCCTACGCGCTGGCCATGAGCGTGCTGCTGGTGGTCGGCGGGCGGCTCGGCGACCGGTACGGGCAGCGCAGGCTCTTCCTGGTCGGGATGACCGGCTTCACGCTCGCCTCCGCGCTCTGCGGCCTGGCCCCCAGCCCGGTCGTCCTGGTCGTCGCGAGGGTGTTGCAGGGCGCGTTCGGCGCGTTGCTGATCCCCCAGGGCATGGCGATCATCACCCGCCACTTCACGCCGGAGATGCGCCGCACCGCGTTCAACCTGTTCGGCCCGTTGCTGGGCATCGCCACGATCGCGGGGCCCGTGCTCGCCGGGTTCGTCATCGAGGCCGACATCGCCGGACTGTCCTGGCGCCCGATCTTCCTCGTGAACCTCGTCCTCGGCACCGCGGGCGTCGCACTGGCCGCGCGCCTGCTCCCCCGCGACAGCGCCGACCGCTCCACCAGGGTCGACGGCACCGGCGCGGGCCTGCTGGCCGTGGCGATGTTCGGCACGATGTTCGGCCTCATCGAGGGCTCCGAGACGGACTGGGGCCTGCCCGCCCTGCTCTCCCTGGCGGTCGGCGCGGTGTTCCTGCTGCTGTTCGCCCGCCGTCAGCGCACCGCGGCCGACCCGCTGATCAAGCCGTCGCTGTTCCGCAACAGGGGTTTCGTCTCCGGGCTGACCGTCGGGCTGATGTTCTTCGCCGTCACCAACGGACTGGCGTTCGTGCTGTCCCTGTTCCTCCAGCAGGCGCTCGGCGCGAGCCCCGGCAGCGCCGCACTCGGCATGCTCCCCCTCACGCTCGGCATCATCGCCGGGGCCGGGGCGGGCATGGGTCTCGCCGGCAGGCTGGGACGCAACCTGATCCTCGCCGGCATGCTCGTGACCCTCGCCGGAGGCGGCTGGCTGCTGGCACTGGTGATCACCAGCGGCACCACCGTCACGCTCCTCGCCCTGGCCCCCGCGGGCGTGCTCACCGGCATCGGCATGGGCGCGTGCTTCGGCACCCTGTTCGACATCACCCTCGGCGACGTGGACGCGTCCGAGGCGGGCAGCGCCAGCGGCACCCTCACCGCCGTCCAGCAACTCGCCACCGCACTGGGTTCCGCCACCGTCACCACCGTCTACCTCCACGGCGGTGCGCCCGACCACGCCATGACGCTGGCCATCATCACCGTCCTGGCCGTGACCGTCCTCTGCCTGCCGCTGCTGCGCCTGCTCCCCCGGACCACCGCGGTCCACTCAGGACAGGTTTGACCGCCGCCGAAAAGGGTTCCCCTCCAGGGTGCGCCCCGTCGATCCCGAGCAGGGCGCGCGCAACAGTGGAGGTTCACCGTGTCCTTGCGTGCCGTGGCTCTGGTCTGCAGCCTGAAGCCGTCCCCCGCCCCGTCCAGCAGCGAACTCATCGCAGGTCAGCTGCTGGACGAGCTGAAGAACCACGACGTCGTCGGAGAGGTCGTCCGGGTCGTCGACCACGACGTCAAGCCCGGCGTCGAGGCGGACATGGGCGACGGGGACGAGTGGCCCGCGCTGCGCCGCGCCATCGGTGAGGCCGACATCCTCATCATCGCCACGCCCACCTGGATGGGACACGCCTCCAGCGTCGCGCACCGCGTCCTCGAACGCCTGGACGCCTCGCTGTCCGAGACCGACGACGAGGGCCGCCCCGCCATGTTCGGCAAGGTCGCGCTGGCCGCCGTCGTCGGCAACGAGGACGGCGCCCACAAGATCGTCGCGGACCTCTTCCAGGCCCTCAACGACACCGGCTTCTCCATCCCGGCGCAGGGCTGCACGTACTGGAACGGCCAGGCGATGCAGACCGTCGACTACAACGACCTGGACGAGACGCCGGACGCCGTGAAGTCCACGAACGCGACCGCGGCCCGCAACGCCGCGCACCTCGCGCGGCTGCTCCGGGCCGAGCAGTACCCGCCCGTGTCCTGAGCACGGCCGAAAGCCCACGCTCCGGCGTGGGCTTTTTCGTGCACGAAGCCGATTCCACCTCACTTGTGCGTTGTAACGGGACCCAAGCGATCAAGCGATGTAATGCCTGGTCGGCTCGGACCGAACGACCGCAGCGGAGCCGTGCGCGGGGAGCGTGCGAACTCCGCCCGAGTTCCAGGTGGGGATGGTTCTCCTTGCACGACTTTCCCAAGCGCCGGATCGTGGCCGGTGCCACGTTCGTGATCGCTGTGTCGTTGATCGTCTTCCTTGCCCTGCAGGGACTCGACCGCGCCGACAAGTGGGGCAGCGTGATCAGCGCGCTCGTCGCACTGACCAGCCTCTGGTTCGTGTTGCCGAAGCCCGGTCGGGACGGGGAGAAGCTCCTCGACGCGCTGAAGCTGGACGCGTTGCGCGACGGCGATCCGCGCAAGATCGGCCCGTACACCCTGATCGGCAGGGTGGGGTCCGGTGCGACGGGCAACGTCTTCCTCGGTGCCAGCGGGAAGCTCGGCCAGCTCGTGGTCGTCAAGGTGATGAGCGCCGAGGTCGCGGCGAACCAGGTCAGCCGCGACCGGTTCGGGCGGGAGATCAAGTCCGTCGACGAGGTGGGCAAGGCCGCGGGTGGCGAGTTCCCGACGTTGCTCGACTCCGACGCCGACGCGGAACGGCCGTGGTTCGCGACCGAGTACCTGCCCAGCAGGCCGTTGCAGGAACTGGTCTCCAGCCCGTGGCGGCCCGCGGCGGTGGCGTGGCTCGCCGGCGCGTTGGCGCGCAAGCTGCGGCTCATCCACGGCAAGGGGCTGGTGCACCGGGATCTCAAGCCCGCCAACGTGTTGCTGGGCGTCGAGGACCTGTGGATCATCGACCTCGGCATCGCGAAGAACCGGGAGGACGTCGGCCTCACGCGGCACGGCGCCGTCGGGACCGTCGCGTTCATGTCCCCGGAGCAGGCTCGCGGGACCGAGGAGGTCACCGCGGCGAGCGACGTGTTCTCGTTGGGGGCGTTGCTGGTCTACGCGGCGACGGGCACGCCGCCGTTCGGCAACGACCCGGACGACACCGTGCGCCGGATCCTCGCCGACGAACCGGACCTGAGCGGGCTGGCGGGCTGGAACAGCGACCTCGTCGCGCTGCTGCGGCGGTGCCTCGACAAGGATCCGGCGCTGCGGCCGTCGCTGGACGAGATCATCGCCGGGTGCGCGCCGTTCGCCGGTGGCGTGCCCGAGGAGGTCCGCCGGCAGGCCGCGGAGCTCAGCGAGGCGATGGGCGCGGTGCGGGAGCAGAGTGAGACTCCCCCGGTCCCGTTCTGGCGCCAGGCCAGGACGCGGTGGACCGCGCTGGCGGCGGTCGTCGCGCTGCTCGCGTTCTTCGTGGTGCCGCTCGTCGTTCCCGCCGGTGACGCCAAGGTGCAGCTGGCCTCGTGCTCCGCGACGCCGGACACGACCGTGCACGTCGGCGTGTCCGCGGACAAGAGCGAGCTGTTCAAGGAGTTCGCGAAGGGGTACGGCGCGCGGTCGGCCGACGGGCGGTGCGTGCAGGTCCAGATCACCGAGCTGAACTCCGGCGCCGCCGCGAACACGCTGGCCCGCGGCTGGACCGAGTCGGACGGCCCGCGTCCCGACGTCTGGTCACCGGCCTCCAGCGAATGGCTGGACATCGCACGCGACCGGGCCACGCACAACGCGAGCGCCCTCGCCGCGCTGCCGACGGCGAGCCGCGGACCGGTCGTGACGTCACCGCTGGTGATCGCCATGCCGAAGCCCATGGCGGAGACGCTCGGCTGGCCGGGCACCAGGGAGGTCAGCTGGCGGACGCTCGCAGACCTCGCCACCGACGCGCAGGGGTGGGCGCGGTACGGCAAGGACTGGGGCGCGTTCCGGCTCGGGAAGACGAACCCCAACTACTCGACCTCCGGCCTCAACGCGACCATCGGCGCGTTCCACGCGTTCCGCGCCAACATCGACTCGACCGGGCCGCTCGTCGACGACGACGTCGACAACGTCAACGCGCAGAAGTTCGTCCAGAGCATCGAGCAGTCGATCGTCCACTACGGAGAGACGAGCCTGCACTTCCTGCGCAACCTCCGCAACGCCGAACGCCGTGGGCAGGGCCTCTCCTACGTCTCGGCGCTGACCGTGGACGAGAGTTCCATGCTGGCCTACAACGCCGGCTACCCGGCGGGCGCTCTGTCCCCTGTGGACCTGAAGGAGACCGCGCCGGGCACCAAGCTCGTCGCGATGTACCCGAAGGAGGGGACGATCTTCCACGACCACCCGTACGTCGAGCTGGCGTGGCCGGACACCTCCCAGGCGAAGCGGGACGTGTCCGAGGACTTCTTCGCGCACCTGCGGTCCTCCGAGGTGCAGAAGCGCTTCGGGGAACTGGGTTTCCGCGATCCCGAGCACAGGTCGAACGAGCCCGGCGACGCGAACGGCGTCTCACCGGACTTCGCGGTGAAGGAGGTGCAGGCGCCGTCCGCGCGCACGCTGAGCAAGGTGCTGAACGTGTGGAGCACCGTGCGCAAGCCGGCGAACGTCCTGCTCGTCGTCGACACGTCCGGCTCGATGAGGTTCGGCGTCACGGCGGAGAAGGTCGAGAAGCAGACCTGCGACCCGAAGTGGCTGGAACGAGACCCGGCCACCCGCCTCTGCCCGTCCAAGATCGAGCTGATCAAGAAGTACCGCACGGAGATCGTCAACGGGTTCACCAACTCCGACCGGCTGGGCCTGTGGAACTTCTCCACCGCCGGCTACGCGGGCACGGGTCCCGCCTGCCGCGACGACCACTGCGAACAGCACGCGATCGGCCCGCTGGACGAGGTCAAGCGCAGGGAGATCGCGACCAAGATCGCGGACCTGCCCGCGGACGGCGGAACGGGGTTGTTCGACACCGTCGACCAGGCCGTCACCACCATGCGGCAGCAGCTCGACCAGAAGGCCATCAACGCGGTCGTGGTGCTCTCCGACGGCAAGAACGAGAAGGAGACCGGGCTCGACCTCGCGCAGCTGCTCGAACGCATCAAGCCGGCGGCCGGGGCCGAGCCGGTCCGGGTGTTCACCATCGCCTACGGCTTCAGCCCCGAGGACGCCGCCGGACGCGACGAGCTCAAGAAGATCGCCGAGGCCACGACGGCGGGCGCGTACGAGGCCGCCGATCCCAGCACGATCACCGACGACCTGATCGCGGCGATCACGTCGAACTTCTGACCTTGTCGTTCGCGACAACCTGTCGTAACGTTTACGACAGGTTGTCGCAAAAGGAGGACGACATGGACGATCGCGCCGAGATCATCGAACTGATGAGCCACTACGCCGACATCGCGGACCTGAAGGAGTTCGACGCACTGCCCCGTCAGGTCTTCACCGACGAACTGACGCTCGACTTCGAGTCCGTCACCGGCATGCCGCCGATGGAGATCCCGCTGGACACCTACGTCGAGGTCCTCAGCGCGTCCTTCGCGCCGTTCAAGGCGACGCACCACGCCATCACCGGCCACGTCGTCACGATCGACGGCGACACCGCGAGGATCCACGCGCACGTCCGCGCCGAGCACTGGCTGCCGGACGAGCACACCGGCCGCTGGCTGGTCGTCGGCTTCTACGACAACGAAGCGGTCCGCACCCCGCACGGCTGGCGGCTCACCCGTGTCAAGCTGACGGCGATCCACCAGGAGAACGCACCGCAACTGCCCGCCATCGCGCGGTAGAGCCGAGGAGAACGACCAGATGCCGCGGATTCGCGCCGCCACCATCGAGGAGCACCACGAGATGGTGTGGGCCGACCTCACCGATGCGGTGCGGCACCTGCTCCTCGAACGCGACTACGACTCGATCAACATGGGTCACATCGCGGCCCAGGCAGGACTCGCGCGCAACACGCTCTACAACTACGCCAAGGACAAGCGGACGCTGGTCCTCGAACTCGCCCGCCGCGCCAGCCGTCCGCTGGCCGAGCAGGTGACCGCGATCGCCGCCCGTTCCGACGAAGCAGCGGCGGACCGGATGCGGGAGATCGTCGAGGCGATCCTGACGGCGTCCACGAACCACGGCCTGCGGCTCATGTTCCTGCCGAACTCCAGCCCGCTGGTCGCCGACCTGCCGGACGGACCGGACAACCCGTTCACCGTCCTCGTCGTCGAGGTGGAGAACGTCGTGCGGGACGGCATCAGCCGCGGCGAGTTCGCCGAGGTCGACGACGTGCAGCTGACCGTGGAGCTGTTGTCGGGCGCGATGCGCGCGGGCATCGACCGGATCAGCCGTGATCCGGACTCGCTGACCGCCACGGCCCGTGCGGCGCAACAGATCGTTCTGGCGTCGATCACTGCATGTTCGTGACGTGCCCGTGCTCCGGCGCGGCGGCACAGGTGTAGAGCTGCAGGTTGTAGCCGCGGCCGATCATCACCATCGTCGGCTCGTGCGCGGCGGGGTACGGCGGGTGAACGGCCTCCGCGTCCTCGACCGGCTGCCAGCTCTGCCCGCCGTCCCACTCCGCACTCGCGATCGTGAGCAACGGTTCGACGTCCGCACCGCAGTCCGGGCACGACATCGGCCACGGGTCGGAGAAGCTCCACGGCCCGTGGCCGCCGGCCTTCCAGCCGTCGGCCACGGACAGTTCGTACTGGTACTTCTGCCCTTCCCGTTCCTCCCACTCGTGCACCCGCGCGGCGAGATCCCTTGGCAGGCAGTGCGGTGCCGGGTACTCGGTGACCACTTCCGGGTGCAGCACGCAGGGTTGCGGCAGGTAGTTGTCGTCGACGGCGGCCGGCAGCGGTGCCTCGGCCAACGGGTCGGCCACGTCCGCCGCGACCCGCCAGCGCAGCACCGTGCTCGGCACGTACCCCTCGTCCTCGTGGTCGAGGGGGCACCACAACACCTGCAGCAGGTCGGCGCTGCCGGGGCTGGGCAGGCCGGGAACGTCCCGCGCGTACAGCTGGGCCACCGGCACCATCGGCATCGGGCCGTCCTGCCGGACCTGCGTTCCCTCGTCGGCCCGGTCGACGACGACCTTCTCGTCCGCTGTCAGGAGGTTCACGCCCTGGGCTCGGGGACGAGCCCACGCCTCGGTCAGAATCCGCCGTCGCGCGAACACGTCGGACACGGACGCACCCTCCACAAAGGAGTCCGCGTGCACGGCGCACGTCGGCCACGGCTCCCCCGCCGGCCACAGCAACGGACCGCCGGCCGAGCTGTCCGCCGCCGTGGGCGCACCCGGCCTGGGGTGCAGGCGTACGGCGGTGCGGGCCAGCGGCGCCAGTCCTGGCAGGTGCCGAGCAACGTCGACGGGGCGCGGCGGGGAGGTGCGAGCCATCCCGAGAGCCTAGCCCCGCAAAGGAATCAGGCTCCCGCGCCGCCGTCGACCGGCACGATCGCGCCGTTCACCATCGACGCCCTGTCGCTGAGCAACCAGGCCGCCACCTCGGCGACCTCACGCGGTTCGGCCATCCGCCCCAGCGGGATCGACGCGGTGATGTGCGCGCTCACCCCAGGAGTCGCCGCCTCCCACTCGTCGATCATGGACGTGGCGGTGCCGCCGGGCGTGATGCCGTTGACCCGGATGCCCTCCCTGCCCCACGTCACGGCGGCGCTCTCGGTGAGGCTGTTGAGCGCGCGCTTCATCGCGCCGTACGCGGGGAGCACCGGGTTCGCGCGGCGGCTGCCGATGCTGGAGGTGTTCACGATCGCGCCGCCGCCGTTCTGCCGCATGAGAGCCGCCTCGGCGTTCATGGCGGTCCAGTGGCCGCGGAAGTTCACCTCGAACTGCTCGTCGATCTCGTCCTCGCTGGTCTCGTGCAACGGGCCGGGCTGCTGCACGACCGCGCCGTTGTTGAAGGCGCCGTCCAGCCGTCCGTGCAGCTCCCCGACGCGCTCGACGGCGGCGCGGATGCTGGAGCGGTCGCCCAAGTCCACGGTGACGGCGTCGGCGGTGCCGCCTTCGGAGCGGATCTCGGTGACCACGCGGTCGAGGGCGTCTGCGCTGCGGGCGGCGAGCACGACGGAGGCGCCCTCCTGGGAGAAGAGCCTGGCCGCCGCCTCGCCGATGCCCCGGCTGGCGCCGGTGATGAGCACGACCTTGCCGGCGAGGAGGCCGGTGTTGTTGTTCGTCATGCCACCAGCGTCGATCGCGTCGCGGGGCCGAGGGAGGCACAGGCTGTACCAGGCTGAGGGGCCACCCGCCGCGCATACTCGGGGTATGGACAAGCAGCAGCTCGGAACGTTCCTGCGCAGCCGGCGTGAGCGGCTCCTGCCGTCCGACGTCGGTCTGCCCGCGGGCCCGCGCCGCCGGACGTCCGGACTGCGCCGCGAGGAGGTGGCCGTCCTCGCGCACATCTCGACCGAGTACTACATCCGGCTCGAACAGGGCCGGGCGCCGCGTCCGTCGGCCGAGGTCCTGGCAGGGATAGCGGGCGCGTTGCGGCTCACCGACGCCGAGTCCGACCACCTGCACGTCCTCGCGGGCACCGCGCCGAGCCGCACCGGACGGCACCGGCGTGACGTGCGTCCGAGCATCCTCGCGCTGCTCGAACGGCTGCCGCAGACGGCGGGCTTCGTGACGTCGGCGGCGTTCGAGGTGCTGGCGTGCAACGACCTCACGGCCGCGTTGATGGAGGACTTCCGCGAGCTGGCCCCGCAGGACCGCAACCTCGCGCGGCGCGCGTTCCTCCACCCGGTTCCGGGGCTGTACGGCGTGTCGGACGCCGCCGAGTTCCGGCACCACGTCGTGATGCACCTGCGGGCCGCCCTCGCGCGCTACCCGTCCGACCCGGAGGTGTCCGGGCTGGTCGACGAACTGCGCGAGGGCAGCGCCGACTTCGCCCGGCTCTGGGAGCGGCACGACGTGCAGGCGGCGCCGACGCTGCGCAAGACGTTCCACCACCCGCTCGTCGGCGAGGTCACCGTGGACTGCGACTCGCTCGCCCTCACCGACAGCGACCAGCACCTGATCCTCTACAGCGCGCCGGCCGGATCCCGCGACGCCGAGGCGCTCGCCCTGCTGAACGTGCTGGGAGCGCAGAAGTTCACGAACTCCTGAGAGGACCGAGCGGTTCGCCCGGTCCTCTCAGGACGGTGGATCAGATCCTGCCGGCCACGATGTCGGCCAGGTTCACGCGGGACGACTTGTAGTTCGCCACCGAGTGCGGGTCCTGCGCACCCTTGTCCGGGACGACCTCGGAGCGGATCGGCAGGCCGTTGCCCGCGTCGACGGTCACGACGTGCGCACCCTCACCGGAGCTCACCGGGGGAACGGCGATGAGCTTGAGCACCTGCTGGCCGTCGAGCTCGGCCTTCTCGATGGTCACGTCCTTGATCGTCGCGAGGAGCTTCAGCACGCCCGCGCGGATGTCCGCGTTGGCGGCCCCGATGAACAGGGCGTAGGTGCTGTTGCTCCACAGGGTGTTGTTGATCGCGTCCTCCAGCTCCTTGCCGGTCGGGCGCGGCTTGGCCGGCGGCACCTCCATGCCCTTCATGCGGAAGATCTCCGCCCTGCGCTCCAGGCCCTCGGCCCAGGCCTTCTCCTGCTCGGCGGGGGTGCCGCCGAGCGCCCAGCAGCAGCCCGCGGCGTTGACCATGTCGCGCTTGGCCTGTTCCAGGTCACCGGTCGCCGCGAGACGAGCGGCCGCCATGAGCTTCCGGTCGTAGTCCGTGGACGCGTCCTCGCCCTTGGCCGCCGACTCCTTCAGGGACTTCGGCGAGTCGCCCTGGAACCGCTGCCCCTTGTCCGTGTAGACGGTGTAGAAGACGTACGTCGACTTGTCCGGTGCGAGCGACGAGCGGATGATCAGCGACGAGTCGCCGGGCATACCGGCCGCCTTCACCTCAGAGGCCAGTTTCAGCAGCGGCGACTCGACCTCCTGCGGTGCCGCGACAGCAGGAGCGGTCGGCGAGGTCGGGACGGTGCCACCCGTCGTGCCCATCACCACGGCCACCGCGACGGCCGCCGCACCCACGGCGGCGATGCCGGCCCTGGTCCACGAGAACCAGCGCTTCGGGCGCACGACGGTGTTCACCGGCTCCGCCATCGCCGTCCGCAGTGCCGCACGGGCGTTGTCGTAGGCCTCGGGGCTCGGGGACGGAACGTCACGCAGCTTCTTCATCAGGTCCATCTCATCCATGGGTTGTTCTTTCACGTCGTCGGTACCTGCAGCAGCGCGGCCACCTCGGGGGCGTCGCGCAGCGACTTGCGCGCCTGGTGCAACAGGCGGCGGGCCGTGCCGGCGGGGATGTCGAGCACCCGTCCGGCCTCGGCGACGGTCAGGTCCTCCCAGGCGACCAGGCTCAGCACTTCCCGTTCCTCGGGTTTGAGCCGTGCCAGTGCCGTGCGCAGCGATGCCTGCGCGTCCACGCGGGTGTCCACCGCCGGCCAGGGGTCCCATCCGCTCGCCATGCGCGCCACGTCTGCCGCCGGCTCTTCCTCCGGCTCGGACCGCCAGTGCCGGCGCAGCCTGTTGAGCGCGACGCCGTACAGCCAAGGCCGGGCCTCGGGGTACGAACGGTCGTAGTTCGCACGGGAGGCGTACGCCGCCACCCACACGTCGCCGAGCACGTCCTCCGCGGTCTGCCGCCCGACCCTGCGTGCGAGATAACCGCCGATCGCGCTCTCGTGCCGGCTGACCACTTCCACGAAGGCGTCTGCGTCTCCGCGCAGCGATCTGCCGATCAGTTCAGCGTCTGACGCCATGGAGCTCCTCGGGTTCTGCTTCCCTTTCCACCCCGTTGTTGTCAACTCGCGCCGAAACCGTTCAGGTTGCTTCCCCGCACACGAGAACGGCCCCGCCGGTGGGGCGGGGCCGTTCTCGTGGGAACCGTTCGCTACGCCAGTGCCACAGCGGTGCTGAACCGGCTGATCTGCGAGGTGATGTCATAGGCGAGACCGCAGGTGTAGCCCTGGTCCTCCGTGCCGGACGTGGTGTCGGCCTTGAAGTTCAGGCCCACCACCATGTCGTCCGCCTCACGCACGAGAACCGAACCCGAGTCGCCACCGTTGCACCACACCTTCCCGTCGCGACCCTTCACCAGGAGCGCGCCGTCCACCCTGGCCTTGGTGTCGGGGTCCTGGAAGCTGAAGTTCAGCTGCTCGACGACACCCCACGTGAACCCGGTCGTGGCGCCGTACTTGTAGACCTCGTCGCCGACCTGTGCCCGGTCGATCCCGACGAGCTTCCTGTGGCCGGGCTCCTTCGGGTGGTTCGGCACCTCGTTCCTGAACCCCCTGGTGCCCAGTTCGACGATCGCGCAGTCGGCCCGGCTGTCTCCCGGTGCCGAACTGGCCACCACCGCGCCGAGCCGCAGCTTCCTGTCCGGCGTGTCCACGTTGCCGGGTTGGATGACGACGTTGGTCGACCCCTGCCCCAGTGCCGCGGTCACCACGTGCCGGTTCGTCAGCAGGTAGACGCCCGCTCGCACCGTCGCCACCGTTCCGTCGGCCTTGACGAAGCAGCCGATGGTCCCGTAGTTCGAGGAGTCCTCGAGCGCGGTGACCGAGATGCCCCCGAACAGGGGGTCGTGCCTCTCGAACGGGTCGGTCGACATGTTCTCGAAGCGGTAGGTCGCCTCGACGACGTCCGTCGGGAAGCCCTCGATCGTGGCGGGCATCGCCGTGTCCGGGTCCTGGTCGCCCTTGTGCGCGACGTGCAGGACGATCGCGATCTCGTCGGTCGTGGTGCCGCCGGCCACCTTCCTGCCGAGCGAGACGCCGGTGCAGCCCGGCAGGTCCAGCAGGCGTTCCTTGTGGCGTTCCAGCACTTCGTCGATGTTCGGCATGGTGTCCCCCTGCTCAGATGTCGAGGTTGCCGACGTACTGGACGGCCTTGTCGCCGAGCTTCTTGATCACGGCGGCGCGGACCTGGCTGTAGACGTCCTCGTCGAGCGTGCAGGCCTGGCTCGCGAACATGAGGTCGGTGGACGAGGTCTGGTAGTCGTTCCACAGGAACCGCACGGTGGTGTCGGTGGTGTGCAGCGAGTAGCCGGACAGCCGCATCACGAGGGTGTTGCCGTCGCCGTCGTGGTCGACGCAGTTGCTGATCTGGAAGTTGCCGTTCGACTGGTCGTGGGTCGTCACGTCCCACACCTGGTACCACGGGTCGTTGCTCTTGAGCGCCGCCAACGCCTTCAGCGCCGCGGCGACCAGCGCGAGCTCGCCGGCGGGCAGCACCGCGCCGAGCACGCCGAGGACGGCCGTGCTGACCGACATCGTGGACCCGCTCGCCTGGTAGCGCTCGAAGGAGAACTGCTGGATGTCCCAGCCGAGGTGGGACAGGACGGTGGTGTAGTTCTGGTACCAGGGGATCAGCTGCGCCGGGTCGAAGCGGTTGAACAGCTTGTCCGAGTTGAGCTGCGCGATCAGCGTCGAGTTGAGCGCGTCGCTGCGGTGCACGGCGCTGACGTCCGAGGTGAACGACATGAGGCTGCCCGCGTCGATGGCGGCCGTGGGGCCCTGCGGCGTCACCTCGTTCGCCATGCGGGGACGGGCGAGCTTCGGGTGCACGACGCCGATGTCGAGCGCGTGGACGAACGCGGCGCGGTCGGTGGTGGTCACTGGAGGTCCCTCCGGTAGGTGTCACGCCGGTGTTCCGGCACACCGAAAAGCTATGGGGCACAACGGGTAGGTCCGCTGGACGCGGACGTAGCGGCGGCATCGGGCGCGGACCAGCGCACTGCCGCTGTTCGGTCGACGCGCCCGACCGGCAGAACCGGCAGAATGATCTTCAGGTGGTGTTGCGGTGGACGGTTTCGGAGAGCGGTTGCGGGCGGCCCGGCGCCGGCTCGGGCTGACCCAGACCGACCTCGCCCACCGGACCGGCGTGAGCGTCCGCGCGATCAGGGACCTGGAGAACGGGCGGGTGCGCACGCCGCACCCGCACACCGAACAGGTGCTCGCCGCCGCGACCGGGCTGTTCGGTGCGCCGCCCGAGGTCGTGGAGCTCAGCGTCGGCGCCCTCGGTCCGCTCGTCGTGGAACGCCGCGGGCAACCGGTGGACCCCGGACCGCCGATGCACGCGCTGGTCCTCGGCGTCCTCGCGCTGCAGCCGGGCGAACCGATCTCGCAGGACGAGCTGGTCGACGTGCTGTGGGGCGAGAACCCGCCGCCGAGCTGCGTGAACCTGTTGCACACCTACGTCTCCCGCCTGCGGCAACGGCTGGGCGGCGCCGCGCTCGTCCGCGACCGCAGCGGGTACGTGCTGTCGCCGGACGCCTCGGACGTGCTCGAGTTCGCCGGCCTGGTGCGCCGCGCGTCCGCAGCGGAGGGCGATCGCACCACCGTGCACGACCTGACGACGGCGGCGCTGGCGCGGTGGCGCGGCGAGGTGCTCGCGGGCTCGCACGAACGGCTGCGGTGGCACCCGGCCGCCATCGCCGTGGCCCAGCGACGCCTGTCCACCGCCCTGCTCAACGCCGCCACCGCCACGACGCCGCGGGAACACGCCGCCGTGGCGGCCAGGCTGCTGCCACTGTCCACTGTGGAACCCCTGCACGAGGAGCTGCACGCGGCGCTGATCCGCGCGCTGTCGTCGTCGGGTCAGCGCGCGCTCGCGGCCACCTGCTACACCGACATCAGCGCCCGGCTGCGCGCGGAGCTCGACGTGGCACCGGGTGTGGTGCTGCGCGCCGCGCACACCGCGCTGTACTCGGGCCCCGCCGCGCTCGACGTGCCGGCAGCGCGGCGAACGCCCGCTCAGCTGCCCCCGCTGACCGTCGGCTTCACCGGCCGGGAGGCCGACATGACCGCGATGGACGAGATGCGCGCGGAGTTCGTCGCGCAGGGCGTCACGGCGGTGCTGCTGGTCGTCGGCACGCCCGGCGTGGGCAAGACCGCAATGGCCGTGCAGTGGGCGCACCACCAGCAGGCCGCGCACCCCGACGGCAGCCTGCACGTCGACCTGCGCGGCCATTCCGGCGGCGAACCCGTGACCGCGCACGACGCGCTGGCCGGGCTGCTGCGGGCCCTGGGCGCGACGCCGCAGGAGGTCCCCGACGCCCCGGAGGAGCGCGCCGGTCTCTACCGGACGCTGCTCGCCGAACGCAGGGTCCTCGTGGTGCTCGACAACGCCGCGACCGCCGACCAGGTCCGGCCGCTGCTGCCGGGTGCGCCCGCCAGCACCGTCGTGGTCACGAGCCGCAACCGCCTCGGCGGTCTGCTGGCGCGCGACGGCGCCCGCGTGCTCGTGCTGGACGTGCTGACCCCGGCCGCGGCGAGGGCGGTGCTGGCCAGGCAGCTCGGCACGGCCCGTGCCGCCGCCGAACCGGCCGCCGTGGCGGACCTGGCCGAACGCTGCGCCCGGCTTCCGCTGGCGTTGCGGATCTCGGCCGCGATCCTGCGCAGCCGCCCGCACCTGTCCGTCGCCGAGCACGCGGAGACGCTCACGGGCGTGGCGAGCCTCGACGCGCTCGCGATCGACGACGACGAGGACGCCGCCGTGCGCGCGTCGTTCACCCTGTCCTACCGCCGGCTGCGCGCCCCGGTCCGGGCGGTGTTCCGGTTGCTGGGGATCCTGCCGGGACCGGACTTGACGGCCGCGACGGTCGCCGCCGCGCAGGGCGCGGAGGTGCGGCACGCCGCGTCCGCGCTGGACCTGCTGGAGTCCGCGCACCTCGTGCACCAGCGCAGCGCGGGTCGCTACTCGCTGCACGACCTGCTCCGCCTCTACGCGGCCGCCCGGTGCGCGGACGAGGACTCCGCAGAGCACCGCCACGACGCCCATCGCCGGGTGCTGCTGCACTCGCTGGCGCACGTCCACCAGGCACGCGCCGTGCTGTACCGGAGCATGGCGGTCCTGCCGGGCGCCGAACCGCACCTGGCCGCGGCTCCCGAGTTCGCCGACGGAGACCGCGCGCGGGCGTGGCTGGACGCCGAACGCCCCGGGCTCGTCGCCGCGGTCACGGGCCTGCACGAGGACCACCCCGAGCTCGTCTGCGCGCTGACCGACGTCCTGCGCGGCCACTTCACGATGGGCGCGCACCTGTCCGACTGGGCCCGCGCCGCGAACGCCGCCCTCTCCGCGGCCGAGAGGACGGGCGACGCGGCGGCCCAGGCCGCCCTGCAGCTGAGCCTCGGTGACCTGTCCCGGTTGCGCGGCAACACCTCCGCGGCGCTGACCCACCTGCACGCCGCGCTGGCGCTGGTGCGCCGCACGCCGTGGACGCTGGGCGAGGCGGCCGTCCTCAACAACATGGGCATCGTGTTCCTCAAGAACGGCGAGCTGGAGCACGCGGCCGCGCACTTCGAGGCGGCGCTGCGGATCTTCGAACGCGACGGCGAACCGCAGGCGCAGATGAGCCCGCTCGGCAACCTGGGGCTCGTCCTGCGCGACTCCGGCAGGCTGCGCGCGGCCGTCGAGATCTGCACGAGGTCGCGCGAACTCCAGCTGCGCCTGGGCAGCCGGTTCGGGCAGGGCGTCGCGGCGGCCAACCTCGGCGAGGCGCTGAGCGAGGTGGGAGAGCTGGACCGGGCGCGGGAGGTGCTGCTCGACGGCCTGCGGCTCAGCGAGTCCCACGGCGACCTCGGCACCGAGGGCGAGTGCTCACGGCGGCTCGCGGTCGTGAGGCGCCGCGCGGGTGACCTGCCCGAGGCCCTGCGGCTGGCGGAGCACGCGTTCTCGCTGGCGGAACGGGTGGGCGACGCGATCGACGTGGCCTTCGCGCTCAACACCCTCGGCACCGTGTTCCTCGCCCTCGGCCGCACCGAGGACGCGACCGGCGCTCACACCCGCGCGCTCGCCGTGGCCGAAGAGGCGGGCAACCCCTACGCGACCTGCGAGGCGCTCACCGGCCTGTCCTTCTCGACCGCCGACCCCGATCCCGCGAGCGCCGCGCTGCACCTCACCCGGAAGTCCGGTTTCCGCGACCTGGCCGGGTCCGCGCTGGCCGCGCTGGCGCACGCCCACCTCCGCGCGGGCGCCCTCACCGATGCGGCCCGGTACGCGCGCGACGCCGTCGAGGTCCACCGCGCCACCGGGAACCGCTACGCGCAGGCACGTGCCGCGGAAGTGCTGGAGCGGGCGCGTTAGCCGTGTGCTCGCATGCGGGTCAGCAGGTGCTGCTCGGCGACGTCGAAGTACCTCCGCAGCGCCTCGCCTGCCTCGGTGACCGAGCCGGAGTCGGCCAGTTCCAGGATCTCCCGGTTGAGCCGCACGTAGTTCTCGTGGAACTCACGCGGGTCGCCCATGTGCAGGAACATCAGGCGCAGCTCGGCGAGGAGCCGCCGCACCTCCTCGTCGAGGCGGGCGCTGCCGACCAGGCCGGTGATCGCCTGGTGGAACCTCATGTTGCCGGTGGCGACGTCGCTCCAGCGCCGCGCCGCCGCCGACTCCTTCTGGAAGTGCACGGCGTCGCGCACCCGCTGCCGCTTCTCCTCCGGCGCCTGCGGCCACGCGGAGAGCGCGCCGCTCTCGATCACCCGGCGCGCGGCGTAGAGGTCCACGACGTCGGCCTCGTCCGGGGTGCGCACGAAGACGCCCCGGCTGTGCTCGTGCACCAGAAGCCGTTCGCGCGTCAGGAGCCTGAACGCCTCGCGCAGGGTGTTGCGCGAGATGCCGAGCGCGGTGCGCAGCGCTTCCTCGGACAGGCGGGTGCCCGGCAGCAGGTCGCCCTCCACGACGCGCGTCCTGACGAACTCCGCCACGCGTTCCGCCGTGCTCACCCTGCCCAGCACGACACCCTCGGCGGCCAGGGACGCGAGCCAGTCGGCGCCAGTCATGCGACCACCTTATGGGCTGATCAACACCGCACCCAGTGGTTCGTCGAGGTCTGCCGGATCGTGCTGGTGGTGAAGGTGTTCCAGAGGCCGAGCGCCTGGTTGGAACCGAGCGCGTAGGTCTGGCCGAGGTTGGCGTAGGCACGGCCGGCGACGGTGTGGGCGTAGTTGCTGGCGGTGACGCACTGGGTGGCCGGCGGCGTGGTCGTCGTCGTGGTGGGCGGTGGGCCGCCGTTGGAGAGCGCCTTGACCATGTTCACCACGGCCGTCATCTGCGGACCGGTCTTCTGCGCGTACTGCGCCGACTGGTAGCCCCACCAGTCCCAGCACCCGCGCGGGTTCGCGGTGGACGTGGTGGCCTGCGGGTAGAGCACGACCATGCCGTTGGTGTCGGCGTACTCGTTGAGATAAGCCTTGTCCATCAACGCGTTGCCGATCTGGCCGTACGTCTGCTGACAGCCGTGCAACGCCACCATCAGCTTGCACGGACCGGTCTCGCACGCCTTGGGCACGTACGCGAAACCCTCGCGGCCCATGGTGATCGACGAGGCGTTGCCGCCGGGCGCGTAGGTGTTCTGGTCGAACTGGACGAGCTTGCCGGTCAGCGTCGAGGCGGCCGCGTTCACGGAACCGAACAGGTGCCCCAGCATCTCCCGGACGACGTCCGCCGAGCACTTGTTGATGTACGGCGACGCCGTGGAGCCGCAGGCGTTCGGGCCGATCGGGCTGATCCAGGCGTGCCCGGCCGCGGTCGTGCTGTTGTAGACGACCCGTGCGCCGAAGTCGCGGTAGTAGGTGGCGAGGTCGTTGTTCACCGCGGCGTCGACCGTGTCGTCCGCGGTGCCGTGGAAGAGCCACACCGGGTCGCCGGACAGGTTCTGCGGCGCGTCGACCGTGCCCGCCGCCGCCCGGTCGCGAGTCAGCTGTTCGAGCTGGGCAGGGGTCTTGCGAGCTTGGAACGTGTCCATGCACGCAAGCAGCGCGGTGTTGACGTTGTTCTGCGCGCAGTCGTAGGCGCCGGCCGAGAAGATGCCCGCGCCCTGGAACAGCCCTGAGTAGGCGACGTGCAGCTGGTTGGCCATGTAGCCGCCGGACGAGATGCCGCTGACGTACGTGCCGGTGATGTTCAGCTTGGTCAGCGTGCCTTGCTGCGGTGGCGGGACCGCCGCGAGCGAGATCGACAGGGATGTCGCGGCCAGGCCGGTCGCCGCCGCGAGTGCCACGAGCACGTTCCTCAATCGCATGTTCGCCTCCGTCGTTGCAGGCAGGACGTGTTTGTGAGGTTAAGAGCCGATAACTGGCCTGCACCACGTGTGACGCAGCCACCTCGTGCGGTCACCGGACGTCGGACGGCACCATTGACACCATGCGGACGTTCAGCCAGGTCGACGTTTTCACCGACGAGTTCATGAAGGGCAACGCGCTCGCGGTCGTGCACGACGCGGAGGGCCTCACCACGGAGCAGATGGCGGCGTTCGCGAACTGGACGAACCTCGCCGAGACGACGTTCCTCCTGCCATCCACCGACCCCGGTGCCGACTACCGGGTGCGCATCTTCACGGTGAGCCGCGAGCTGCCGTTCGCCGGCCATCCGACGCTCGGCTCGGCCCACGCGTGGCTGACCGCCGGCGGCACCCCGCGCGACCGGGACCGGCTGGTGCAGGAGTGCGGTGCCGGCCTGGTGGAGGTGCGTCGGGACGGTGCGCGGCTGGCGTTCGCCGCTCCCCCGCTGCTGCGCGGCGGCCCGGTCGAGAACCCGCGGGACCTGGCGGCGGCGCTGGCGATCGCGCCGGACGAGATCGTTGGGGCGCAGTGGGCCGACAACGGTCCTGGCTGGGCGGCGGTGCTGCTGCGCTCCGCTGAGGCCGTGCTCGCCGTGCGGCCCGACTACCGGCGGTTCGGCGAGTTCACCGGCATCGGGGTGGTCGGCCCGCATCCCGAGGGCCACGACGCCGCGTTCGAGGTGCGGGCGTTCATCTACGAGGGCAGCCGGTACGAGGAGGACCCGGTGACCGGCAGTCTCAACGCCGCGATCGCCCAGTGGCTGATCCCCGCCGGAATCGCTCAGGAGCGGTACGTCGCGACCCAGGGCACCGCGCTCGGCCGGCGCGGACGAATTCACCTCACCCGGGCCGATGGACAGATCTGGGTCGGCGGGAACACAGTGGCAGGCATCACCGGACGGGTGATGCTGTGATCGTCCTCAGAGGACCGCGTACCCGCTCCGAGCAGGGTTCAAACGTTGTTCTTGATCGGGATCGGATGAGATGATCGGACCGTGGTCACGGTTTCCAGCTGGTTGCGCTCCCCGTGCCCCGCGCTGGTCGTAGACGCCGTCGGTGCGGTGCACGGCATGAACGACGCAGCCAGGACGCTCTTCCCCGACGAGGTCTTGCCGCCGGACTGGCAGCACGGCGAGTCGGTGCACGTCGCGGAACGCTGCTACGCCGCCCACCGGATCGACAACGAGGACGGCTCGGTCACCTGGTGGCTGCTCGACGAGACCGACCTGCTGCTCGAACGGGACCGGGCCGCGCTGCTGGCGCGGATGTCCAGCGACCTGATGACCTCGCTCAACCCCGAGCGCTGCATGAACGTCGTGGCCGAACTGGCCGCCGCGCACCTCGCGGACGAGGCGCTGGTGATCGCGCCGCCGTCGAGCGACGGGCACCCGATCACGCGGTGCCGCCGGGGTGAGGCGCCGACCTACGAGTTGCAGCACGTGGACGTCGACCAGGTGATGGGCCTCAGCGAGGCGCTGCGCGGCTTCCCGCCGGTGCCGTCGCGGTGGATCGACCCGGCCGCGGCGCCGGACTGGCTCGCGCGGGACGTGGTCTCGATCGTCGTCACCCCGCTGCCCGGCCACGGCGTGCCGGCCGGGGCGTTGATCCTCATCCGGCGCGACAAGCAGTTCACCGAGGACGAGGAGGCGTTCGCGCGGCTCTTCGCCTCGCGGGCGGGTGTCGCCATCTCGGCCGCGAGCCTGTTCACCCAGCAGGCCGTGATCACCGAACGGTTGACCCGCGACCTGCTGCCGCCCACGTTGCGCCGCTACGAGCACGTCGACCTGGCCGGGCGTTACCGGGCCGCGGCCGACACCGAACGCGTCGGCGGCGACTTCTACGACGTGCACGAACTGCCGGACGACGAGCTGTTCGTCGTGCTCGGCGACGTCTGCGGCAAGGGCCTCGACGCGGCGGTGCAGACCGGCAGGGTCCGCACGGCCGTGCACGCGCTGCTGCAGGTCGTGACCGACCACGACACGATGCTGCACGCCCTCAACCAGGCGCTGCTCACGACCGACGAGTCGCGCTTCATCACCACCGTCGTGGGCACCGTGCGTCCCGTGGACGCCGGTCTGCACGTGCGGCTGACGTCGGGTGGGCACCTGCCGCCGTTGGTCGTGCGGGCGAACGGTCAGGTCGAGGTGGCGAAGAACAAGGGCACGCTCGTCGGCATCCTGCCGCAGATCGTGACGGCGACCGACGAGGTCGTGCTGGCCCCCGGCGACTCGCTGCTGCTCTACACCGACGGCATCACCGAGGCCCACGGCGGCCCGCTGGGCGACGAGGAGTTCGGCGAGGAACGCCTGCACCGCGCGCTGACGGCGTGCGGCGGCATGCCGGCAGAGGCGCTCGTCGAACACGTGCACATGCTCGCCTCGCAGTGGGTCGGCGGCGGCGAGCACGACGACATGGCGGTTCTGGCCATCACGGCGCCGCGGAGGAGGCACTCGTGAACCCGGTCGCGGACGCGGTCGACGCCCTCTGGGAGGCCGCGCTCCGCGGCGACGAGTACGGCGCCACCGACGCGGTGCTCGACGCCGCCGGTGAGCACGGCCACGAGGTCGTGCTGCTCGACGTGATCGGCGCGGTGCAGAAGCGGGTCGGCCAGGAGTGGGCCGCGAACCGGATCAGCGTCGCGCAGGAGCACGCGATCACCGCGATCAACGACCGGGCGGTCACCGCGTTGTCGATCACCAGGCCGCGCCGCAAGCCCGAGCACGGACGCGTCACGGTGGCGTGCGTGGACGGCGAGTGGCACGCGCTGCCCGCACGCCTGCTGGCGGAGGTGCTGGCGCTGCGCGGGTTCGCCGTCGACTATCTGGGCGCGCAGGTGCCCACGCCGCACCTCATCACGTACCTGCACCGCACCGGCCCGGACGTGGTGGCGTTGTCGAGCTCGATCGCCACCCGGCTTCCCGTGGCGCACTCCACGATGACGGCGTGCCAGGCGACGGGCGTGCCGGTGATGGTCGGCGGGGCGGCCTTCGGCGCGGACGGCGTGTACGCGCGGCGGTTCGGCGCGAATGCGTGGGCCGCCGACGCCCGGTCGGCCGCGGACATGCTGCTGTCGCAGACGTTGCCGGTGCCGAACCCTCCGCACCAGCCGGTCGACGACCTGCCGCACCTCGCGGACCAGGAGTACACGCTCGTGACGCGGACCGCCCGCGATCTCGTGCGCTCGGTGTACCGGGGTCTCGAAGACCGGGTGCCCGCCATGGCGTCCTACAGCGACGAACAACGGCAGCGCACGGCCGAAGACCTGGCGCACATCGTCGACTACCTGGCGACCGCTCTGTACGTGGACGACGACTCTCTGTTCGTGGAGTTCGTCTCCTGGACCGGTGCAGTGCTCAACGCGCGCGGGGTGCCGGCCCAGGTTCTGGAGCCCACCCTGGACCTGCTCGCCGCGCAGCTGCGCGACTTCCCGCGCGCGCAACGCATGCTCGCCCTGCCCCGGTTGAGTGTCCAATCCGTGAACTAATCTCAAGTGGACGGACGCAGAGTATGCCTTCCACGTACGGGGTGTGCACGCCCGATCGCGGTTCGTGTTACTGAAACCCTTTATTCCCAACGGTCTTGCCGACGATAGTTTTGAAATGTTTTCATCTCGACCATGGAGATGGGGACGGCCACACCGATCGCTGCCTACGTCGTCGCGGTACTCGGCTCGGTGCTGGGACTCCTGGCCGCGGAACGCGCACGCA
This sequence comes from Lentzea sp. NPDC058436, assembly GCF_042721515.1. NCBI lineage: Bacteria > Bacillati > Actinomycetota > Actinomycetes > Pseudonocardiales > Pseudonocardiaceae > Lentzea > Lentzea sp. NPDC058436. The sequence goes on along the minus strand of NZ_JBHXLF010000002.1, from coordinate 169,126 downwards.
ACGCGAACAGGACGACGCGCAACTGGTGGATCGCCGTCGCGGCGGTGTCGATCGGCGGACTCGGCATCTGGGGCATGCACTTCACCGCGATGCTCGGCACGTGGATGGGGTCGAACGTCTCCTACGACATCCCGATCACATTGCTCAGCATGGTCGTGGCGATCGTGGTCGTCGCGATCGGACTGTTCATCGTGCGCCGCTACGGCGTCGACGGCGACACCCGCTTCGCCCTGCTCGCCGCAGGCGGTCTCGTCACCGGCCTCGGCGTCGCCGCGATGCACTACACCGGCATGTCCGCGATCATCATCAACGCCGACGTGTCCTACAACCTCTGGATCGTGGCGCTGTCCGTCGTGATCGCCGTCGTCGCCTCGACCGTCGCGCTGTGGTTCACGCGCAAGGTCACCGGCCCGCTCGCCGTCGGCGGCGCCGCGCTGGTGATGGGCGTCGCCGTCACCGGCATGCACTACACCGGCATGTACGCGATGAACATGGCGCACGACCACACCGCGGCGATCGTCGTCGGCAACTCGCAGGAGCTGATCACGTCGCTGATCATCGGCGGCGCGGGCGTCAGCGTCATCATCATCTTCCTGCTCGCGCTCACCTCGTCCGACGAGGAGGCGAGCGAGGAGGCCGAGCTGCTCGACCGCGTGATGCGGCGGACCAGCCAGGGCTGAGTCAGGTGAGGTGCACCAGCAGCTTCCCGTCGTTGCCGGGAGCCGTCTCGACGCGCCGGTAGAGCTTCTTCACGTGCGGCTGCTTGAGCATCGCGAGCACGCGGCTCCTGAGCTTGCCCGACCCCTTGCCCGTGATGATCTCGACCAGCGGCACCTTCTGGCCCGCGGCGCGGAACAGCGCGCCGCGGATCGCCTGGGCGATGTCCTGGTCGCTGCGGAAGACCGGGTGCAGGTCGATGGTCAGCTTGTCGGGCACGCGCTCATTCTGACAGCTGGAATCGCTGCCCACCAACGACAACGCGGTCCCACAGCACGAAGCCCACCACGGCACCACCGGCCGTGACGACACACGCGACCACCACAGCGGCGTCCAACGACAACGTCTGCGCGAGCAGCGGTCCGGCCAGAGCGCCGGCCAGCGTCGCCAACGCCTCCGCCGACAGGAACACCGCGCTGATCCGCCCGAGCGCCTCGTTCGGCACCTCCCGCTGCAGCACCGTTTGCGGCGTGACGAGCGTCATCGACCCGAACACTCCGATCGCGACACCGGCAGGCAGCGCGACGACCAACGAGGTCGAACCGAAGAGCGCGAAGAACGCCACGGCGACCGCGAGCTGACTCGCCGCGAGCAGGTGACGTGGCGGCACGCGGTCGATCAGCCGACGGACCAGGACCGCGCCGAGCAGGAACCCGACCCCGAGCGCGGACACCACGAACCCGATCTGCTCGCTGCCACCGAGCCGCTGGATCCCGAACGGCACGAGCACCGCGCTGAGGGAGGCGTTGGCCGCCAGGAACACCGCCGTCAACGGCAGCAGCACCACGGCGACCGGCAACCCCCGCAGCACCCTCCACCCACCGGCGAGATCGACCCGTTCACCCCTGGGAGGCCCGGAGCGGCGCGTGGTCAGCGCGATCGCGGCCGCCGAGACGAGGTAGCTCCCGACGTCGATCCAGATGAGCGTGGCGAATCCCGCGAACGTCAGGACCGCCGCGCCGAGCGGTGGCGCCACCAGCCGGACCGTGCCGTCGACGACGGCGTTCAGCGAGTTCGCGCTGGTCAGAGCACTCCCCTTGCCGACGACGACCGGGAGGTGGGCTTGTGCGGCGGGCCGGAACAGCACCGCTCCCGCGCTCTCCGCGATCAGCGCGGCGTAGACCAGCCAGAGCGAGTGCCCGGCCGTCGCGAACAGCATCAGCACGACCGCGGCGGCGCGGAACAGGTCCGCGGCGATCATCACGCGCCTGCGGTCCCACCGGTCGGTGAGCACGCCCGCGATCGGGCCGGGCAGCAGTGGCGGCAGGTGTTCGGCGACGAGCGTGAGGCCGGTGGCGAGCAGCGAGCCGGTGAGCGCGTAGACGTGGGCCGGGATGGCGATCACCAGCAGCCACGAGCCCAGCAGGCTCACGGTCCGGCCGGTCCACAACAGGCGGAAGTCACGGATCTTGAGCGCTTCGAGCACGACCACCCCCAGGTAGTATTCTCGTCAGAATAAGAGCGCCATCCGAAGTGTTCTGTCAAGATAGGAGCGGACGTGCCGAACGAGCCCATCGGCCCAAGGCTGCGCGCCCTGCGGCAGGCCTCGGGCCGCACCGTCGCCTCGGTCGCCGCCGACGCGGGCCTGTCCGTGCCCTACATCGCGAACCTGGAGAACGGCAGGGGGAACCCGACGACGAACGCGCTGAGCAGGCTCGCGGCCGCGCTCGGCACCGAGCTCTCGATCGAGTTCGGGTCAGGAGCACCGGTGGCGACCGGGCCGGTCCCCCAGAGCGTCGTCAAGCTGAGCCGCAGCCGCCGTTTCCAGGAGACCGTGGCCACTCTGGCCAGGTCGGGAGAAGACTCCCAGGAGGTGGCCGCGCGGTTGATCAGCGCGTGTGTGCTGCTCAGCGGGGCGCTGGGACGCGAGGCGAGCGAGCACGACTGGTGGCGGGTGCTCGACGCGCTGGTGCTCATCGCGGAGCACCCGGCTCACTGACTGCTGATGCTCGCCACCAGGTTGATCGTCGTCGCCAGCACCCCGGTCCCGAACAGGTACGACAACAGCGAGTGCTTCAACGCCGTGCGCCGCATCTCCCGCCCGGACAGGCTCGTGTCGGACACCTGGAACGTCATGCCGATGCTGAACGCCACGTACGCGAAGTCGCCGTAGTCGGGCGGTTCGGGCTGGTTGAAGTCGATGCCGCCGTCCGCGCCGTAGTAGTAGAGGCGGGCATAGCGCAGCGTGAAGATCGTGTGCACGACCGTCCACGACAGCACCACGGACAGCACGCCCAGGCCGACGCGCAGCAGTTCGGACCCGCCGGTCGTGTGTGCCGCACGGGCCAGTACGAAGCCCACGGACACGAGGCTCGCCACGGCGGCCACGATCAGCACGACCTCGGCGACGCGGCGGGTCGGGTCGTTGCGGACGGCGTGCTGGGCTGTCTCCTCGGCGTCCATCGGCCAGATGACCAGCCACGCCCGCACCAGGTACACGAGCGTGGCGACGTCCCAGCCGACCAGCAGGCCGAACTCGCCGTGGCCGGTCAGCGTCACGACGAGGCCGCTGACCAGCCCCGCCGCGACCGCGACGGCCACCTTGGTGCGGTCCAGCACGAACCCGTCCGGCACCGGCCGGGACGGCAGGTCAGGCATTCAGCGCCGAGTCCACGTCCAGGTACAGCTCCAGCGTCTCGGTCAGCGTGGTGGCCTTGAGCGCCCGCAGGACGCTGCCCCTGGGTGACACGAGACGGAACGGTGTGCCGCGCTCCTCGCCGCGCAGGTGGTACTCCACGAGCGCGGACAGGCCGACGGACGCGAAGAACTCGACGCCGCTGAGGTCGAGCACCACGGGACGTCCCGCGCCGAACGCCTCGGACAGCTTCTCCCGCAACAGTTCCACTGTGTAGGAGTCGACCTCGCCCTCGGCGCGCAGCACGACGGCGGCGTCGCGCTCCTCGGACTCGACCTTCAACAGAGCAGCGTTGCCCTCGTTCACGGTGTGAAGCCTCCCCGATCTGATCGTCGGCTCCACGCTAACCGATCCGCTGCCCGCACTTGTGACGAAAGGCGGCCGGCCTCGCACCCCGAGGCCGGCCGCCGGGGTCAGAGCGACGGGTCTCCCGCGGGGACGCCGAGCACCGTGCGGCCGGCCACCTCGTACTGGGCAGGGGCCATCATCGCGTGCTGCGCCGCCGTGTGGCCGTCGCGGAAGAGCCTGGCCAGCCTGCTCGCCTCGGGCAGCGCGGACGAGCTTCCCGCCTGGTACATCGCGGTCAGCACCGTGCGCGCCGTCTCGGCCGCGTGGGCCAACGCGCCGCGGACCGCTCCACGCTCCGCCTCCGTCGCAGGGCGGTCCGCGACCGCCGCAGCGTCCAGCGCGCCGACCGTGCTCAGCAGCAACGCCCGCGCGGCGTCGAGCTGGGCGGACGCCTGCCCGACGACGGCCTGGAGTCGCGGCTGGAGTGCCATCGCCACGCCGTCGGGCCCGGTCTTCGCGTGGGACAGCCGAACCACCTCGTCGATCGCCGCGCGGGCGATGCCGAGCACGACCGCCGCGCCGCCCGCGGAGATCTGGTTCGGCACGGGCACGCGGTACAGCGGCCGGTCGATGCGGGCGGGCGCGGCGAACGTGACCGTCAGGTCCGCGGCGACGAGCACGTCCTGTGCTGTCACCGAGTTGCTGTTGGTACCTCGCATGCCGGACGGGTGCCACGTGTCGTGCACCGTCACCGACGAGCGCGGCACGAGGCAGAACCGGAGGTCCGGCCCGGTCTCGGTCATGCGCGGCTGCCCGCCGTCCACGACGACGCCCAGCAACGCGACCCACTCGGCCGCTTCGACGCCGCTGACGAGCTTCCACTGGCCGGAGAGCCGGAACCCGTCACCGTCCGGCACCAGGAAGCCGGGCTGGCTGGAGTGCGCGATCAACGGGTCGGGGCCGCCGGCCCAGACCTCGGCCACCCGGGACTCGGCCAGGACCGCCGCGCTGAAGCCGACGTTGAGGTTCCACACGATCCACGCGATCGGACCGTCGAGCCTGGCCAGCCGTTCGACCAGGTCCGCGCCCGCGGCCAGCGGCAGTTCGAACCCGCCCAGCTCGGCCGGGGTGCTGAACCGGAACGCGCCGGCGGCACGCAGTTCGCCGACCAGTTCGTGTGGCAGCCGGCGAAGCTCGTCGGCCTCGTCGCGGTACTTCTCGATCACCGGGCGAAGACGCTCCGGCAGTTCGTCGGCGGACCAGGGCAGTCGGGGGTAGGAAAGCACTTCGGGACTCCGAATCGGGGTTGGACGATGACCCCGACCAGATGGATCGTCCGACCCGGAAAGTTCGAACACCGCGGTGTGGTGTGGCTCACGCCGTGAGCGCCGGTGGTCGCCGCAGGTGGACCAGCCGGGCCTGCAGCACCCTGCCCGCCCCCGTCCGCAGCACCCAGGCCGCGCCGGGCGGGCAGTGCGCCGGGTCCTCCGGCGGGCTCCGCAGCTCGAACTCGCAGACGGCGAGGTCCCGGCCGGCGACGACGTTCGTGACGCCGTGGCCCACGCCGTCCGCGAGGTCCTGCTCCAGCCCGCGGACGAGGTGGACGTACCCCTCGCCCTGGAACCCGCCGGGCCCGGAGACCGCGACGGTCGGCGACCACGAGTCCGCCAGCACGGATCCGGCCTGGCCACGAGGAAGGGCTTCGAGGATGTCGGTGAGGTGGCGGCGGTGGGCCGCCGTGACAGCCCGCACGTCGCCGTGGGCGGCATCGGCCGTGGACAGCAGTGCCTGCGACAGCTTGCCGCGGGCCTCGTGCAGGCGGCTGCGCACGGTGCCGACCGGCACGCCGCACGCGACGGCGATGTCCTGGTAGGCCGTCACCCCGCTGAAGTACCGGAGCATCAGCACGAGGCGCAGCGGGGACGACAACTGCTCCAGCGCGTGCCACACCCAGTCGCGGGTGGCGTGCCGGTCGAGCAGTTCGGTCGGATCCGGTTCGGATGAGCGCAGCACCGCCGCGAGACCGTCGCCGAGGGTCAGGTCGGTCCGGCACCGGAGTCGCGCGCGGCAGACGTTGCGGACCACCGTGCGCAACCAGGGACCGGCCGCGGCCGGGTCGCGCAGGTCGCCGATGCGGCTCAGCGCGATCAGGCTCGTCTCCTGCACGGCGTCCTCGGCGTCCGGCCCGTACCCGACGACGCTGATCGCCACGGCGAGGAGACTCGCGCGATGGCGGGTCAGCAGGCCGCCGAGAGCGCCGACGTCACCGGCCCGTGCGGCGTGCACCAGCTCGGCGTCGGACGGCGGGATCGCTCAGCCCTGCCGGGCCTGTGCCAGCGCGCGCTCGAACAGTTCGGTGGGCTGCGCGCCTGACACGGCCAGGCGTTCGTCGAGAACCACGAACGGCACGCCGGACACACCGATGTCCCTGGCGCGCTGCTCGTCGGCACGCACCTCGCCGGCGTACGCGGCAGGGTCCCCGAGCACGGACTTCACGTCGGCGGCGTCGAGCCCTGCCTCGGTGACGATCTCGCTCAGCGACTCGGGCGTGAACAGCGAGCGCGCGTGCCCGAAGTTGGCGAGCAGCACGGCGTCGAGGACCTGGTGCTGGATCCCCTTCTCCCCCGCCAGGTGCAGCAGCCGGTGCACGTCGAACGTGTTGCCGACCTCGCGGTCCAGCCGGTACTCAAGGCCCTCGTCGCGCGCGAGCTGGGCGACGGAACCCTCCATCTCGGCGGCGCGCGGCCCGAACTTGGCGGCCAGCATGTCCTGCACGGACTCGACGCCGGTCCTCGTGGGGTCCAGCTCGAACGCGCGGTGGACCACGGTGATCTCGTCGCGGTGCTCGAACGCCGCGAGCGCCTTGTCGAAGCGCGCCTTGCCGATGTAGCACCACGGGCAGATGACGTCAGCCCAGAACTCGACCTGCATGGCTTCGATGATGTCACGCCTCGCGGCCGGCTCGTTCCGAAACGATAATCGTTGTCATGTAGGCTGCGATCCATGGCAGCACGGGTCGTATTGGTAGCCGGGTTCACCCACCACGACGTGGCCGACGAGCTCTGGCGGGCGTCACCGGAGTCGTCGCTGGTCAGGCACGATCTGAGCAGCCTGGCCGACGGGGTGGTGCGGCGCTGGGCGGACGGCAGGCTCACGGTGCTGGAGCTCGCGCACGGGTGCGTGTCGTGCACGTTGCGGCTGGACCTGATCCCGTTGCTGGAGAGCATCGACGGGCGGGTGATCGTGCAGCTCGACCCGATGCTCGAACCGGAGGCGGTCTGCTTCGCGCTCAGCGAGACCTCCGTCGAGGTCGAGGCCGTCGTGACGGTCGTCGACAGCGCCACGTGGCTCGGCGACGCGACGGGCACCGACTCGCTCGCCGACCGGGGCATGCGCGCGGCCGAGGGTGACGAGCGGACCGTCGCGCAGGTCGTCGTGGGGCAGGCGGAGTTCGCGGACGCGCTGGTGCTGACCGGCCCGGCCGACGCGGTGCTCACCACCGTTCTGGACCGCCTGAACCCGGACGCGCCACGTCAGCTCCTGGACGCGCTGGACGTCGTCTCGTTGCTGAGCGCGATCCCCAGGACCTCGCGACGCGGTGAGATCGACGACGGCTTCGGGTCGTTGCTGTTCGGGCGGCCGTCGCTGGAACCGGCGCACGGCGTGTCCGTCGTCCACTTCACCGACCGGCGCCCGTTCCACCCGATGCGCCTGCACGACTGCATCGACGTGCTGCTCGACGGCGTGGTGCGGGTGCGCGGCCGGGTGTGGGTGGCGAGCCAGCCCGACGCGGCGCTGTGGCTCGAGTCCGCGGGCGGCGGGCTGCGCGTGGGCAACCTCGGTCCGTGGGAGCGCGACCGCGACCAGGAGGTCGTCGTGATCACCACCTCCGCCGACGCCACGAAGATCACCGCGGCGCTGCGGTCGGCCCTGGTCACCGACGAGGAACTGGGCCTGATCACCGAGCTCGACTTCGCCGACCCGTTCGCCGACTGGCACGAGGAGATGGAACTCTGATGCGCACTCCCGTGACCGTGCTGTCGGGCTTCCTGGGCGCCGGCAAGACGACGCTGCTCAACCACGTGCTCACCAACCGCTCCGGCCGTCGCGTCGCGGTGATCGTGAACGACATGAGCGAGGTCAACATCGACGCGGCCCTCGTCGACCGCACCACCGAACGGCTCGTCGAGCTCACCAACGGCTGCATCTGCTGCACGTTGCGGGAGGACCTGCTCGACAGCGTCGGCGAACTCGCCCGCTCGGGCCGGTTCGACACGATCCTGGTCGAGTCGACGGGCGTCTCCGAGCCGATGCCGGTGGCCGCCACGTTCGACTGGACGTTCGAGGACGGCACTAGCCTGTCCGACCTGGCGCGGCTCGACACGATGGTGACCGTGGTGGACGCGCAGGGCTTCCTGCGCGAACTGGCCGCGGGTGACGTCGCGGACCTGCTCGTCGACCAGGTCGAGTTCGCGAACGTCCTGGTGGTCAACAAGACCGACCTCATCGCCCCGGACCAGCTCTCCAGGCTCGACGCCCTGCTGCGCCGACTGAACCCGTCCGCCCGCCTGCTGCACACGCGTCGAGGGGTCGTCGATCTCGCGGACGTGCTCGACACCGGCCTCTACGACCCGGTCACGGCCGCGCAGGCACCGGGCTGGGCCCAGGAACTGGCCGGAGGGCACACCCCGGAGACCGAGGAGTACGGCATCCGGTCCGTCACCTACCGCGCCTCACGCCCGTTCCACCCCACCCGCCTGGTCGAGGCTCTGAGCGACTGGGAGGGTGTGTTGCGCAGCAAGGGTTTCTGCCACATCGCGTCCCGGCCGGACGTGCTGGCCGTGTGGTCGCAGGCAGGCCCGAACCTGGTCATCGAACCCGGTCAGGTGCTCTCATCACCGGTCGCACGCCAGGACTTGGTGTTCATCGGCGTGGGCCTCGACGTGACGGAGCCCGCGCGGCGCCTGGACCCCGCGTTGCTCACCGATCACGAGCTGGCGGCGGGGCCTGACGTGTGGCGGACGTTCGAGGACCCGTTGCCGGAGTGGGACTTCAGCGACCTGCACGACCACGCGATCACCCCGAGCGTGACCAGCGCCAGCGCCGGGTAGACCCACCCCAGCGCCGCGAGCGGCCAGGGCCTGGGGATCTCCCAGATCGACGGCTGCAGGTTGATCAGGATCGTGATGACGTCCGAGCAGACCGCGACCACCCACACCCCCGCGAGCACGAGGTTCCGCCGCGCGTAGATCAGCCACAGCACCAGCGGGATCACCCACAACCAGTGGTGGCTCCACGAGATCGGCGAGACCAGCAGCCCGAACAGCTGCACGACGACCACGGCGGCCAGCGCGTCCCCCGCCCGCACCACCGCCCGCAGCGCGACCCACGTCAGCGCGGCCGCCACGGCGACCGCGAGCAGCCACGGCCAGGACGTCTCGACGTCGTACCCGAGGGAACGCGACAACGCGCCGCGCAACGACTGGTTGATCACCGACCCGACCGGCCCGACCCGGTCCGCCGCGCCGAGCAGCTCGAACCAGTAGCGCCACGAGTCCGGTGCCGACACGAGGAAGCCGAGCGCCACGGTGATCGCGAAGCCTCCGATCGACCACAGCGCGGCCTTCCACCGGAGTGTGACGAGGAAGTACAGCCCGGAGATCGCCGGCGTCAGCTTCATCCCGGCGGCGACGCCGACGCCCAGGCCCGCGACCACCTGGCGCACCGCGAGCATCGCCGCGAACACACCCGCGACCAGCACGAGGTTGATCTGTCCGAAGTCGAGGGTCTTGCGGACGGGCTCGAACCACAGCGCGACTGCCGTCCACAGCAGAGCGCGGCGCTCGTCGTGCTCATGACCTGCCAACGACTTCAGGGCCGTGCGCACCAGCCACCACAGGCAGATCAGCGACACGACCTGCCAGACGACCCGCGCGGCGACCCACGGCAGTGCCGACAACGGAAGGAACACCGCGGCCGCGAACGGCGGGTAGGTGAACGGCAGCGGGAAGTCGGGCGTGAACGGCATGTCGATCGAGTAGAGCTGGTCGCGCAGCACGTTGGGCGCGAGGCTCCAGTACACCTGGAGGTCGATCATCTGCCAGTTCGCCGTCGCGGCGTAGATCGCCAGCGACACGCACAGCACCAGCGGCGCGAACCTCAGGACGCGCTGTTCGTTCACCGGGTTTCCTCCCACAACGGCGGCTCTAGCCGGTGTGAGTGTCCATCACGACGTGGGCGCCCAGTTCACCGAGCACCCTGATCAGGTCCGGGCCGAGGCAGACGGAGTCCTGCCCGTCCTTCGGCGTCCAGGACACGAACAGGTCGATCTCGCACTTCGCCGCGACCTGGGCGAGCGCCTTCCCGTTCTCGACCAGCAGCGCCGCGACGACCTTCAACCTGTCATCGAGGTGCAGGTCCCCCACCCCTGGCTCGACGTACCAGAGCCGGTCGTCCGCCACCCCGCCCTCGATCCCGAGAACGGCGTCGATCTCCGCCACGGTCATCTCGCCCGGCCACACCCTGAGGGTCGCCCTCGACCAAGGTCCTTCCACAGTCGCATTGTCTCAATTGGAATCTCATTCCAAAAGCTGGTTTAGATCTTGGTTGCTGGTTTTCGCGCAACTTTCACACGTCGTGGAACGTCAACCGAACATGACCTGGAAAGCACTGAGCACGACCGGACTGGTCCTCGCCGCGGCCCTGGTGGCGGCCCCGGCGCAGGCGGAAACCGGCCAGGTGGTGACGAAGGTGTCCGAACCGGACCGAGCCGCCGCTTTGGCCCACTGGACTCCGGAACGGATGAAATCGGTCGGAGACGGCGATCTCCCGCCCGCCGAGCAGATCTCGAAACCGTACGAGGGCCAAGCGCCGGGTGTCGGCAGGCTGTTCATGTCCAACTCGAACGGCGAGGACCACTCCTGCACCGCGACGGTGGTGCCGAGCGAGACGAAGGACGTCGTGCTGACGGCCGGGCACTGCGTCAACGGCGGACTCGACCGGTGGGACAGGCCGATCAAGATCCTGAACGTCGTCTTCGTGCCCGGCTACGACCGCGGCGCGCAGCCGCACGGCGTGTTCACGGCGCGCGCGTTCGCCTGGTCGGACACCTACAGCGGGCCGTCGAGCGGCCTGGACGACGACGCGGTGATCGCGCTGGACCCGTTGGGCGGCAAGCACGTCCAGGACGTGGCCGGCTCGCAGGACGTGTCGTTCGACACCGTCGGATCACCGGTTGACGCCACCACTCTGGGGTATCCGGTGTCGGAGTTCGCGCGAGGGGAAGCGTTGCTGTCGTGCGTGCGCCCGGCGACGTTGAAGGTCAACTCGGTGCTGTCCACGTGGGAGACGGACTGCGATCTCGCCGGTGGCTCCAGCGGCGGGCCGTGGCTGCGCGGGTTCGACCCCGCCACGGGCAGGGGAACGATCTTCTCGGTCACCAGTCGCGGCACGATGAACGGCGACCTGGTCACGACCGACCTCAGCGGAGCCGCGTTCTCCGAGGCCGTGAAGGCGTTGTACGTCAGCGCCGACGACCTCTGATCACAAGAGGGAAGGATTGACGATGAACACCAAGCACAAGTCGGTCGCGGGCCTGGGCGTCGCCGCGCTGTTCGCGGTGGCCGTTCTGCCCCTGGCGACCGGAGCCGCGTCGGCCAACCCGTCCGATCAGCCCTGCGACGTCTCGGACCTCGTCGTCTCGGTGACGAAGGACCCGTACTCGTCCGCGGGCCAGGAAGCGTTCGTCCTGCACTACAACGCGGCCGGTCCGGACACGAACTGCAAGCTGCAGGGCGTGCCGACGGGCGTCACGTTCACCAAGGGCAGCGGCCACGGCGAGGGTGACGGCAGCGGGATCACCGTCGTGCCGGACAACCCGAACAGCGACCCCGCACCGGTGAACGTCCAGCCGGGCAAGGACGCCGAGTCGCGCATTCTGATGTCCTCGCAGGAGCCGGTGAGCTTCCAGCCGGACGTCGTCAACCTGAACATCCCGGCCGAGAACGGCCACACGACCACCGTCACGTGGCCGGACGACGAGCCGTTGCGGGGCTCCGAGGTGGAAGTGACGGACGTGTCGCAGTCCTGAAAGCCAGTGCTCCCAACGCGATGACCGCCAGCCACACGTAGGTGTCGAACTCGTGCAGTCGAGTCACGAACACCAGCGACACGGCCACGGCGGGCCAGGCGTTGCCGCGCAGGACAAGGAACACCAGCACCGGAACGCACCACACCCAGTGGTGCAGCCACGAGACCGGTGAGGCCAGCAGCCCGGCACCCGCGATGACGAACAGCGCGACGAGGTCGTCGCGGGTGCGCCGGGCGACGAACACCGCGGCGGCCACCACGACCGCCGCGAGCACGACCCACAGCACCGTTTCCAGGCCCTGTGCCAGACCGAACCCGCGCAGCACACCGCGGATCGACTGGTTGGTCGCCAGCGACATGTCGCCGATGCGGTCGGGGTTCAGCAGCGAGTGCAGCCAGTACTGCAGCGAATCCCTTGGTGCCACGAGGAATCCGACGATCGCCAGCCCGGCGAACGTCGCCGCCGACGTGATCGCCGCCCGCCACTCGCGCCGGGCGAGGAAGTACAGCACGAAGATCGCGGGCGTCAGCTTGATCGCCGCCGCGACACCGATCAGCACTCCTCGCCAACGCTTGTCCTTCACCAGCAGGACATCGGTCACGACCAGCGCCATCAGGAACAGGTTGATCTGTCCGTAGCCGTAGGTCGTCCACACCGGATCCAGTGCCAGCGCGCCGATCGCGGCCACGAGACCGGCCGTCCACTTGAGACCCGGCCGGACCTCGCCCGCCACCGCCACGCACACCACCGTCAGCGCGCCGAACCCGGCCGCGACCACCAGCGGGTTCAGCAGGGCGCCCGGCAGGAAGCTCAGCCCGCTGAACAGCACCGCCGCGATCGGCGGGTAGGTGAAGGGCAGCTGGGGGTCGAGCGGCGGCCCGGTGAACCCGGCGTAGAGCGGGTCACCTCCGAGCCAGGCGAGGCCGCCGAGCCGGTAGACGTCGAGGTCGATCGGGTAGTGACCGGACCAGGTGACCAGCAGCCACCCCAGCGCGGCCGCCCACAGCACAACGGCCAGTTGAATCGTGAATCTGCGCGGAACGGCATCGGATTTCCGCGTCGGCGAAGCGATGGACACCCATTCGAAATTATCCACGCCCCAGGCCGTTCACCTTGCTGAACAACCGGCAGAACCACCGGAAGAACTGCTCCCGCCAGCAACGACGGACGAGCGTGCGCGTCCTTGTAGACGCATAATGCGCTAGAACGAAGAGGGGGAGCGCAGTGAGCACGACGGCGTTCGGGGACTTTCTGCGCTTTTACCGATCGCGGATTCCGCTCACGCAGGAAGAACTGGCCGAACGCACAGGTCTGAGCACTCGCGCGATCAGCGACATGGAACGCGGCCGCACGCTGAGCCCGCAGTTCCGCACGGTGCAGCTGCTCATCACCGGCCTCGACCTGCACGACGAGGAGGCGGCCGAGTTCACCGCGCTGGCCCGCGCCAGCCGCGTGGTCGCGGTCCAGGAACGCCCTGAGGCACCGTTCGTCGTGGCGTCCTCGCTGCCTCCGGTGCTCGTCGAGCTGACCGGACGGGACAGCGAGAAGGAACTCCTCAACGGGTTCGCCGAAGACGCCGCGTCGTCGTCCCGCCTGCAGATGGCGGTGGTCCACGGCGCTCCAGGCTCGGGCAAGACCGCGCTGGCCGTGGACGCGGGCCACCGCCTGGGCGCGCGCTTCGCCGACGGCTGCGTCTTCCTCGACCTGCGCGGCACCGACCCCGAACCGCTGACCCCGGACAGGGCGGCCCACCGCCTGCTGCGCTCGTTCGGCGTGGACGAACGCCAGATCCCGTCCGACCCGGACGACAGGCTTTCCCTCTACCGCTCGCAGCTGCGCGACCGCACGGTCCTGCTGGTGCTGGACAACGCGGCGAACGAGGCCCAGGTGCGCCCGCTGCTGGCCTCCAGCCCCGGCACCCTGGTGCTGCTGACCAGCCGCCGCACGCTGACCGGCCTGGACGCCCGCCACCGGCTGGCCCTGGAGTTGTTGCCGCTCAACCGCTCCGTCGATCTGCTGCGCGCCGTCACCGGCCAGGACAGGCTGGACGCCGAACCGCAAGCGGCGACACGAGTCGCCGAGCTGTGCGGAGGCATGCCGCTCGCGCTGCTGATAGCGGGCAACCGCCTGACGAGCAGGCCACAGTGGACGATCGGTCATCTGGCCGAGCAACTGGAGGACGAACGCCGCCGCCTCTCCGTGCTGAGGGCAGGCGACCTGCAGGTGAGGGCGGCGTTCGAGATCTCCTACCACCAGCTCAGCCCGGCCGCGGCCACCCTGTTCCGCAGGCTGGCCCTGGTGCCGAGCCCGGACGTGAGCACGTCCCTGGCCGCCGTCCTCACGCCGGACGCCCACGAGGCGCTGGACGAGCTCGCCGACGCCTCGTTGCTCGGCATCAGCGAGACCCCAGGCCGCTACACCCGCCACGACCTGCTGCACGTCTTCGCCGCCGAACGCCTGGAACTGGACGACGACCCCGCCACCGTCGAGGAAGCACGCACACGTCTGCGGCACTGGCTCCTGGACATCGCCACGAGGGCAGCCCTCTTCTTCGACCACGACAAGCCCGCCGAACGCCTGGGCCCGGTGCACGACAAGGAGTCGGCGGACCGCTGGCTGCAACTGGAACTGGAGAACTGGCGCGAGGCCCTGCAGGAAGCGCTGGAAGCGGGCGAGCACGACCGCGTTCTGCTGCTGGCACAAGCCATGCACTGGTACTCGGACATGCACGGCGTGGGCGAACTGTGGCACGAGGTCTTCTCAGCCGGTGCGCACGCCGCCCGTCGGCTGGGCGACACGAAGGCCACCGCCGAACAGCTCAACTACCTCTCCTGGGCGCTCTACGCGTTGTGCGGCCGGCCGCACGAAGCGCTTGCGGTGCACGAAGAAGCCGCCGCGACACCGATCAACGACACCCTCACCGAAGCCTGGACCTACTACTACGGCTCGGCGATCCGCCGCCGAGTAGGAGAACCGGACAAGGCCGTGGAACTGGGCCGCCGCTCCGTCGAGCTCTTCGAACAGGCGGGCTACCGGATCGGCGAGAACCTGGCCCTCTCCCTCCTCGGCTTCATGCTGCACACCACCGGCAACCTCACCGAAGCCGTCGAGGTGCAGCAACGCAGCGTCGACCAGCACCGCGGGTCGGGCGGCGACGACGAACTGCTCTCGATGCTCCTCATCCGCCTGGCGACGACCCTGGCCACCGCGGGCCGGGTGACCGACGCACTGGACCTGCTCGACGAGGCGGAAACGTCGTTCCGCAGGCACTCCAACACCGCCGGCACAGCCCGAGTGCAACACAACCGCGGCCTCGTCCTGATGGACGCGGGCCGTGTCACCGAGGCACGCGAACAACTCCGGGCAGCGCTCGACGAGGCACGCCTGTCCGACCACCGGGTCGAGATCATGGCCCGGCTGGCCGACATCGCCGACGACCCGGCGCAGGCCCGCGAACTGCGCGTGCGGGCACTGGCCGAATGCGACCGCTACGACACCCCCGCGATCCGCGTCACGGCGGCGAAGCTGACGGCCGCCCTGCGGTAGGTCACCACTTCCAGGGAGGCGGCGCGATCTCCCCGCCCTGCGCGCGGAAGGCCTCTGCGAACGCTCCCCCGGTCCACGAACGGTCGGGAACCGGCTCCAGGTCGGGCATCACCTTGATGAAACCCCGTTCTCTCGTCGGGCGGTCCGGGCGCACTCCACGCAACGTGTTCAACTGAGACTGAGGCGTTGCACAGCCGCGGTCCCGCCGTACACGTTGAGCCCCACCCTCCCCTGACCATAGGCCGTGTCGACCGCGTCGATGACCGGCGAAGCGCCACGATCGAGCCACACCTGGATCCGCGCCCCGGTCGCCTGCACCTTCAGGTGGTACGTGCGCCCCTGCACGATAGGCGTGGAATGCACAGCGATGTCACGCCCCGGCCGCCACAGCTTCACCACCCCACCGGCATCGATGTTCGCCGTATAACCGGCACCATCGGCACCGGCCCGGAACGTCAGCCCCGCCGCCACCCCGTTGACGACCGACAGATCCCCTTCGTAAACGAGGTCCCCGGCGACGCGATCGCTGAGGTAGAACGCGTCTCCGGAAGCGTTGGCCCGCAACGAGTCCGGCGTCGTGGTCCACGTGCCACCGGTGGCCGTCCACGGACCGGACGTGAACCCGACGAACCCACCAGGACCGGTGTTCAGGTTCTGCACGGTGGCCGCACCGCGATAGACGTTCGCGCCGAACCGCCCGGACGGGTACGCGGTGTCGGTGGCGTCGATGATCGGCGAAGTGCCGTGGTTGAGCCATACCTGGATGCGGGACCCGGTCGTCTGCACCTTGAGGTGATAGGTCTGCCCTCGGGTGATCGGCGTGGCGAACGAGGCGATGTCATGACCCGGCCGCCACAGCTTCACCACCCCGCCGGCGTCGATGTTGGCGGTGTAGCCGGCACCGTCGGCACCGGCCCGGAACGTCAGCCCCGCCGCCTGCGCCGTGTCCAGCCGCAGATCACCCTGGTAGATCGCGTCGCCGGCGGTGCTCGCGCTCAGGTAGAACGAGTCGCCGTTCGCCTGTCCCTGCTTGCCGCCGGCGACGTCGGTCCACGACCCCGCCGTGGAGTGCAAGGGTCCGGCGAGCGTGCTGTCCAGTGTGGACTGCGCCGTGCCCCAGCTGGTGCTGAGCCGCGTGAACTTCGCGTCCTTCAGCCGCACCTGCCCGCCGGTGGCGAACAGCCTGATGCCCTGGCTGACGGCGGCGGAGTCGAAGTTCACGTTGTCCGCCAACGAGAACAGCCCGTCACCGCTGAAGATCTCCAGCTGGCCGCGGTCGACCAGCAACCGCACGCTGACCTCGTCACCGCTGGCCTGGAACGGTTTGCCGTACAACGTGCCCGCTGCCCGGTCGTAGGTGACCGTCCTGTCCGCGGTGCCGTCGGAACGGCTGTGCAACGCGAAGCCGAACTCCCGTGCGGTGGCGCCGCGCAGGTCGAACCGCGCGGTGATCTCGTAGGTGTCGGCGAGGATTCCGGAGAACAGGTTGTTCGTGCCGGTCACCGTGGCGTTGCGCCAGGTGCGGGTGTCCGCGCGCAACGAGTCGAGGCCGCTCACGGGTGTCCTGGTCACCTTCGGTCCGTCCGGCGAACCGACCAGTCCCAGCGCCACGGGGAACGTGGCGTTGCCCGTCCAGGAGTTCCCGCGATTTCCGCCCTGCCAAGCCATCTGCACCACGCTGCCGTCGGGCGCGTTGTCGAACGTCTCGGCGGCGTAGAAGGTGCCGCCCGCGTAGGTGGTGCCGAGGTTCATCTTCTTCGGCTGCGGCCGGTCGGTGCGGAACGTCCTGCCGTCGAACGTGCCGACCACGTACTCGCCGGTCGCCGACGTGAGCACCCACTGCGGCCTGCCGTCCAGCGGCAGCACGAACAGGTCAGGGCACTCGAAGAGCCAGTCCGCGGCGTACCGGCTGGCGAACGTCCACCGCAGCAGGTCGGGCGAGGTGTAGATGTCAGCACCGTTGCCGCCCCGGTTGGACCAGACGACCATGACCCACTGCCGCCGGTCGGCGTCCCACACCACGTTGGGATCGCGGCTCTCCTCCGCGATCTCGATCTGCTTGCGCCCGCCGTCGTACGCCTGGAAGCTGCGTCCGTTGTCGTTGCTGCAGAAGACGCTGACACCGTTGGTGTTCGAGAAGACGACGATCGGGTCCAGCGCACCGGTCTTGAGGCCCGAGGTGTTGGCCTTGTCGACGACACCACCACCGGAGAACAGCGTGCCGGGGTGCACGCCCGGTTCCAGCGCGATCGGCTTCTGCGTCCAGTGCACGAGATCAGGGCTCGTGGCGTGACCCCAGTGCATGGTGTCCCATTCGAGCCCGTGCGGGTTGTGCTGGTAGAAGAAGTGGTAGAGGCCGTTGGCGAACACCAGCCCGTTGGGGTCGTTCATCCACCCGGACTGCGAGCTGAAGTGGAACTGCCCCCGGAACGGTTCCTGGTAGGTCGTCGCCGGATACGGGAACTCCGGATAGCTGGGAGCGTCCCCGGCGACGGCCGGTGTGGAAGGCACGAGCACGGCTGCGGTGATCGACAGCAGGACCAACAGGGCACGGACTCGACGCATGGCGCGACCTCCCGGACAACGTTGTCAGCCGCCACCTTGGCGCAGAGCGCGGGCGGCTCACAACCGCTCTCCGGGTGAGAGCGTTCCCATGCCACCGCCTCAGACTTCTCGGGGCAAATCGAACATCACGCCTTACAAAGGAATGCGCGACAGCAAGTCCTACAAATGCGCATGAATTGTTGGTGTGAATAAGTTAGTTCTTGTTAACCACTGCCCGGGAACTCATCCTTTCCCTGCTCCGCCACCACATTCACCTCGACGGACAACCCGGCTCCCCCTGCAACCGAGGGCCGGTCTGTTCGCCCTGCAACGAGGAGAAAAATGCAAGCGAGACGCACACTCGTGCTGGCCGCGGCAGGTTCACTGGTCGCAGCCGTCCTCACCCAGACCGGCGCGCAGACCGCCGCCGCCCAACCGTCCCAGACCGCAGAGGCACTGGCCGTGGACGCGGCCGCGAGCCTCGTCGCGAGCCGTCCGGCCCAGCTGCACGCCGGATCGAACGACGCGTTCGTGCGACACGCCGTCATCTCGTCGACGAACGGCCTGAAGTACGTCCCGTACGACCGCACCTACAAGGGAATCCCGGTCGTGGGTGGCGACTTCGTCGTCGTCACGAACTCGACCGGCCAGGTCCTGCAGACCTCCGTCAGCCAGGACAGGACGATCGACCTGGTGAGCACCACGCCTTCCGTCACCAAGGCGCAGGCCGAGAGCACCGCGCGCACCACGATGTCCACTGTGGACGGCGTGGGCGCGGCAGAGCAGGTCGTGTACGCGCTCGACTCCGCTCCCGCGCTCGCGTGGAAGGTCACGGTCACCGGCCGCGACGCCGAGGGCCCGAGCAAGCTCGACGTGGTCGTCGACGCCGCCACCGGCAAGGTGCTGCGCAAGCAGGAACGCGTGATGCACGGCACCGGCACCAGCGGCTGGAACGGCCCGAACCCCGTCACCATCGCCACCACGCAGTCCGGTTCGACGTTCTCGCTGAAGGACCCGAACCTCACCAACGTCAGCTGCCAGGACGCGGCGAACAACACCACGTTCACCAAGTCCACCGACACGTGGGGCAACGGCACCCAGACCAACCGCGAGACCGGCTGCGTCGACGTGCTCTTCGCCGCGCAGACCGAGTCGAAGATGCTCTCGCAGTGGCTCGGCCGCAACGGTTTCGACGGCAACGGCGGCGGCTGGCCGATGCGCGTCGGCCTGAACGACCAGAACGCCTACTACGACGGCAGCCAGGTCCAGATCGGCAAGAACTCCGCGGGCCAGTGGATCGGCTCGATCGACGTCGTCGCGCACGAGCTCGGCCACGGCATCGACGACCACACGCCGGGCGGCATCTCCGGCGCCGGAACCCAGGAGTTCGTCGCGGACGTCTTCGGCGCCACCACCGAGTGGTTCGCGAACGAGCCGTCGCCCTACGACACCCCCGACTTCCTCGTCGGCGAGACGATCAACCTCGTGGGCCGCGGCCCGATCCGCAACATGTACAACCCGTCCGCGCTCAACCACGCGAACTGCTACTCGAGCTCCATCCCGAACACGGAGGTCCACGCGGCCGCCGGCCCCGGCAACCACTGGTTCTACCTGCTCTCGCAGGGCACGAACCCGTCCAACGGCCAGCCCACCAGCACCACCTGCAACAACACCACGATCACCGGCCTCGGCGTCGAGAAGGCCATCAAGATCTTCTACAACGCCATGCTGCTCAAGACCTCCAGCAGCTCCTACCTCAAGTACCGGACCTGGACGCTGACGGCCGCGAAGAACCTCTACCCCGGCAGCTGCGCGGAGTTCAACACCGTCAAGGCCGCCTGGGACGCGATCAGCGTGCCCGCCCAGTCCGCCGACCCGACGTGCAGCGCCACCGGCACCGTGACGATCAGCAACCCCGGCAACCAGTCCGGCACGATCGGCACCGCCGTGTCACTGCCGCTGTCCGCGAGCGGCGGCACCGCCCCCTACACCTGGTCCGCCACCGGCCTGCCCGCCGGCCTGTCCATCAACTCCGGCAACGGCACCATCTCCGGCACTCCGACCACCGCGGCCACCTCGAACGTCACGGTGACCGCCACCGACAGCGCGAACAAGAGCGGCACCGCGTCGTTCAGCTGGACCATCGGCACCAGCGGCGGCAACTGCTCTGGCCAGAAGCTCGCGAACCCCGGCTTCGAGTCCGGCGCCACCTCGTGGACCGCCACCTCGGGCGTCATCGGCCAGCACGGCTCCGACGGCGAACCGGCCCGCACCGGCACCTGGTCGTCGTGGCTGAACGGCTACGGCTCCTCGCGCACCGACTCGCTGTCCCAGTCGGTCGCGATCCCCGCCGGCTGCAAGGCGTCCCTGACGTTCTACGTCCACATCGACACCCGTGAGACCGGCAGCACCGTCTACGACAAGCTGACCGTCACCGCGGGCAGCACCACCCTCACCACGCTCTCGAACGTGAACGCGGCATCGGGCTACGTGCTCAGGACGTTCGACGTGTCCTCGTTCGCGGGGCAGACGGTGACCGTCAAGTTCACCGGCGTGGAGGACGCCTCGCTGCAGACGTCCTTCGTCATCGACGACACGGCGGTGACCTTGAGCTGACGTACCTCCCAACGCGGCCAGGGCCCGACGCGCACGCCGGGCCCTGGCCGTTCGGGTTCTCAGTCAGCCGACCTTGAGGCCGAGCTTCGCGATCACGCCGGCCGTGACGCTCGGCTTCGCGTCGTCGATCAGGTCGACCGGGTCCTGCAGCTGGTGCAGATCACCCAGCGGCGGGAAGGTCTTCAGCTTGCCGGCCAGCCTGGCCACGTCCTTCGAGGACAGTTCGATCGGCTTGGGGCTGATCTCCGGCTGGTTCACGACGATCCTGAAGCCCAGCACGAGCGAGTGGTTCAGCGTCGGCGGAACACCGACGTTGAGGCGCAGCTCCCCCGCCGCCGCGACGTCGTACCCGATCGGCCGGATGGTCACGTCACCCTTGGGCAGCTTGCCCGCGAGGTTCAGGTCGAGGACGCGCAGCCGCACGGCCTTGAGCGGGTCCGCGTCGCCGGCGACGACGCGGAGCACGACGTCTCCGCTCAGGTCGACCTTGACGCTCTTCGCGCCGATCTTGATCTCGGTTCCGGGAGCCGAGAGCTTCAACGTGACCACGGCACCCACAGCGGGTAGCGCGACCGCGGCGGGCGCCTGTGGCGCCGCCTGAGCGGGTGGTGCGGTGAGACTGAGAAGTGCCGCGAGACAGGTGATGATCGAGATCCGGCCGGTGGTGCGCACTGCGAATCCTCCTCGTTTTCACACTGATGTCGTGGTGTCGCCTGCACCTCCAGAATCGACGATGTTCGGAATCAAAGAAACCTTCTCCCCTCGACCGGGGAGGCACGTTCACCCCAACTACGGCGACGTCTACTGTGGACAGTCGCTTGTGGTGGGCGCCGGCACGCGGCCCAGGCGCGTTCGTCGCGGGCCGGGCAACACCCGTCAGGTGGATTCGACTACGAAACGTGCACACCCCGCCGAGAACGGCCGCGGAGAGCCGCTCCCGGCGGGAAGCCGTCGTCAGGCGCGGCCGGTGAGGAACTCGCTGGGCCGCAGTGCCCTGGCCACGATCCGGGTGTCGCCGAGAGAGCCGTAGAAGCCCTGGCCGTAGCGCGTCGCGAACTGCGTGGCACCGAGGACGAACGGCCGGCCCTGCGTGGTGATGCCGCGCGACTCCTCGGCGGCGTTGCGGGCGATCTTCGCGCCGTCGACGTACATGGTGGTGCGGCGGCCATCGTTGACGACGGCGACGTGGGTCCATCGGCCGATCGGGATCGCGTGGCTCCAGGACGTGGGGTCGGCGTCCACCGGGACCGGGTAGACGACGAACTGGAGGAAGCGTTCGCCGGAGACGTTGAGGCTGCACATCGGTTCGTCGTCGGACCAGCCGCTGTGCTTGCCGGCGTCGCCCGCGCGGCCCTCCCAGCTCAGCACGCCCATGAAGGCGTGGTCGCCGGTGAACGGGCTGGGGAGCTTGAGGAACGTCTCGATGGTGTAGCCGGACTCGAACTTCATGCTGTTGAGCGGGGCGTTCGCGGAGGTGCGCAGAATGGCGCCGCGGTCGGGGCCCTTGCCGCCGGCGAAGGCGAGGCTGGCGTGGGCGGGCTGGGCGTCGTGGTGGTCGGCCGACCACGTCAGGACGTCGGGCGCGCTCGCGTGCAGGTGCTGGACGGTGAGGTCGTTGCCGTTGCCGGTCAGGTCGCGCGCGACGGCGCCTGGCGCCACGGAACCGGCCGCCGCGGCAGGAAGGCCCTCCTTGTCGAAACGCCAGTACGCGGCGGTGCCGCGGACCAGAACGGCGCGGGCGGGGCGGGAGGCGGGCAGCGCGGGCGGCGAGAAGCCGGCGAAGCGCTTGCGGAAGTCGATCTCGACCGAGAACCTGTCGAGCTCACCGCTGAGCTCGGCCGTCTCGGCCTCCGGGAGGGTGTCCCGGCGGGTCAGCAGCCACGGCGAGAAGGTCTCGACGTCGATCACGTTCCGGTTCAGGTCGAACGAGTAGAAGCGGACCATGCCCGCGCCGCCGTAGTAGCGCTCCTGGTAGTTGGTGATGTGCAGGTGCACCGGGTTGCCGAGGTCGTTGGTGAGCGTGACGCGGCCGGACGGCCAGTAGTGGCCGTTGAGCGCGAGGAAGATCTGGTCGTTGCGGCGGATCAGGTTGTTCCACAGGTGCTCGCCGTGCGCGGACAACGCGGCTTCCGGCGAGTTCCCGACGAGGTCGTGGGTGGTGAGGATCGTGGGGAGCGTGCGGTTCTCGTCGAGGACCTTCTGCGCCCACTGGACTCCCTTGTCCGACACGCGCCAGTCCAGCGCCAGCAGCAGCCAGCGGCGGCCGCCCGCGGTGATGACGTGGTAGCTGTTGTAGCCGTCGGGTGCGAAGCCGCCGAACGTCTTCATGCGCGCGAACCGGTCAGGGCCGAACGTGCGCGAGTACGGCGTGGGGCCGCGCTGGTCGTCGCCCGACACGTCGTGGTTGCCGGCCAGCACGCTGTAGGGCACCTGGTCGCCGATGGCGCCGAAGACCGAGTCGGCGAGCTTCATCTCGCGCTCGGTGCCGTGCTCCGTCACGTCGCCGAGGTGGGCCATGAAGACGATGTTGGCTTCGCGGCGCCGTTTCGCGAGGGACCGCAACGCTTCCCGCACGGGCTCGGGGTCCGAGCCGCCCTCGTCCAGCAGGTACTGCGTGTCGGGCAGCACGGCGATCGTGAACCGAGCGTCGTCCTTGCTCGCCGGTGCGGCCTCCGCAGCGGGCGTGCCGGCCAGCGCGCCCACGACCGGTGCCGCGAAGGCGGCCTGCAGCAGCGTGCGGCGGCCGAGCGCGGGCCCCGTGGAGTTCTCTGTCATCTCGTCCTGCTCCCCTGACGGCTGGCGGTGCGCGAACAGCCTGCCAATTCCAGCCGGGCTGGACGTTGAACAACCGCTGCACGCCGTCTGAAGTCTTGGGAGCGCTCTCTCACTTCGCGGTTACCAGAGCGGCCGACCGCGCGACAAGACTGGTTCCACTGAACGGAAGAACTGGCACTCAATTCGCACCGATCAGCCGCATTGACTCTCGTGCAAAGATGGCCAGCAAAACACGAAATAAATCTTCAACACAGCAATGACCATCACGTCGATTGACGAAGGTCATTGCGCCATTTCGACCTGCCCGAATACCCGAACAGAGCACCTATTCCATTTCACGGGAGAAAGTCACATGTCTGGTAGGCGCCGGATCGCAGGTTTCCTGTCCGCTGTCGCCGTGCTCGCGGCGGCGTCCGGTTGCGGACTCGTCAGCGGCGAACAACCGCTCGCGACGTCCTCGTCGCCCCAGGTCGAGAAGATCACGATCAGAGTGGGCGTGCTGCCGGTCGTGGACGTGGCGCCCCTGCACATCGCGACGAAGAACGGGTACTTCAGGCAGGAGGGCCTCGAAGTCGAGACCGTCGTGGTGCAGGGCGGCGCCGCCGCGATCCCCGGACTGATCCAGGGCAGCCTGGACATCACCTTCGGCAACTGGGTCTCGTTCATCGCCGCGCAGTCCAAGGAGACCGCGAAGAACGTGGGCGGCATCAAGCTGATCTCCGACGGCTACCAGGCGAAGCCGGGAATGTTCCTGATCCTCGTCAAGGGGAACGGAACAATCAGGACGCTCACGGATCTGGTCGGCAAGACCGTCGCCATCAACACGTTCAACAACATCTCCGAACTCACCACGAAAGCCGTGCTCGAAGCCAACGGAATCGATCCGAAGAAGATCACGCTCAAGGAAATGCCGATGCCCGACATGGAG
The DNA here is from genome assembly GCF_042721515.1 of Lentzea sp. NPDC058436. Lineage (NCBI taxonomy): Bacteria > Bacillati > Actinomycetota > Actinomycetes > Pseudonocardiales > Pseudonocardiaceae > Lentzea > Lentzea sp. NPDC058436. Next base: position 144,988 of record NZ_JBHXLF010000002.1, on the reverse strand, counting down.
GCGGCGATCGAGCGGAACATCGTCGACGCCGGGTTCATGAGCGAGCCGTTCATCACCAGGGCGCAGCGCAACTCGGGGCAGATCGCGATCCTCGACGCGGCTTCGGGACCCACCAGCGGCATTCCCATCGCGGGCTACGGCACGACCGGCAAGTTCGCGCAGGAGAACCCGAAGACGGTCGCGGCGTTCCAGCGCGCGATGGCCAAGGGACAGCGCGACGCCTCGGACCGCGCCACCGTCCAGGGGCTTCTGCCGGAGTACGCCGGCGTGGACCGGGACACCTCCAAGCTCGTGAACCTCGGCCTGTTCCCGACCTCGCTCGACGCCACCCGACTCCAGCGGGTCGCCACGTTGATGAAGACGTACGGGCTCCTGCAGACCGACCTCGACGTCGAGCCGATGCTGGTCAGGGGCTAGAACCAACAGGAACCGTTGACCGTACAGGTACCAGACAGGTACGTTCGCTGTATGGACAACGAGGCCGGTGCCGCTCGCGTTCGATCGTCGCTCAAGCGGCAGGAGGTCGCTGAACGGCTGCGCGAGGCGATCAGATCGGGCGAGCACCCGGCCGGGTCGCTGCTGCCGGGCGAGAACGAGCTGGCCCGGCGGTTCTCCGTCAGCCGCAGCACCATCCGCGGCGCGCTGGAGGGCCTCGCGCGGGACAACCTGATCGAGACGCAGACCGGCGTCGGGTCGTTCGTCACCTTCGACGGACGGCAGCTCGACGAGTCGCCCAGCTGGGGGCTCGCGCTCGCGATGACCGGCATCCACACCCGCGCCGAGGTCGTCCGGATGGAACGCGTGGTCGATCCCGACCTGGCGGCCACGGTAGGCGCGGGCGCCATGGAGTTCCTGGCGCTGGACCGGATCCGCAGGCTCATCGGCGACGGCACCGCCGTGTCGCTGGAACGCAGCCGGGTGCCCGCCGTCGGCGCGGTCGCGCGGGTTCCCGAGGACGGGCTCACCGACGACTCGCTGTCCGAGACGATGACGGCCGCCGGGCTGGTGCCCGCTCGCGGAGACCAGTGGATCGCGGTCGCCGCGCTCGGCGAGGAGGACGCGCGGCTGCTCGGCCGGGAGCCGGGCGAGATGTTCCTGCACACGACCCGCATCGCGCGCGACGCGGACGGGAACTTCGTCGAGAAGGTCGTGAGCTGGCTCGACCCCGCGCGGTTCCGCCTGCACGTGAGCTTCGGGGGCTGAGCCGATGAGCACCTCCGACCGCGCGCTGGCCGCCTTCCGCGGGCTGGCACTGGGGGACGCGCTGGGCATGCCGACCCAGTCGATGTCCCGCGCCGAGATCCTCGCCGACCACGGGCCCATCACCGGGCTCGTCGACGCCGGACCGCGGCAGCGCATCGCCGCCGGGATGTCCGCCGGGGCGATCACCGACGACACCGAGCAGGCCGTGCTGCTCGCCGAACTGCTGGTCGAGGGCGACGGTGTCGTTGATCCCGTGGTGCTGGCGAAGCGATTGCTGGAGTGGGAAGACCGGATGCGCGAACGCGGGTCGCTCGACCTGCTCGGCCCGTCCACGAAGGCGGCGCTGGCCCGGCTGGAGGACGGCGTGCCGGCCGGCGAGGCGGGCAAGACCGGTGCCACGAACGGTGCCGCCATGCGCATCACCCCGGTCGGAATAGCCGTCGGCGCAACAGACTTGAAGTCCTTTGTGGACGTCGTCGCGCGCACCAGCGCGCCCACGCACAACACGGGCATCGGCATCGCCGCAGCGGCTGCCGTGGGCGCCGCGGTGAGCGCGGGTGTAGGTGGGGCGAGCCTGTCGGAGGCCGTCGAGGTCGCCATCGCCGCGGCCGACGAGGGCGGACGACGCGGGCACTGGGTGGCAGGTGGCTCGATCGCCGCCCGCCTGCGCTGGGCGCTCCCCTACCTGGCGTCCCTCGACTCCGCCGCGCGTGAGAACGCGTTGATCGACGTCGTCGGCACGTCCGTGGCCGCGCAGGAGTCCGTGGTCGCCGCACTCGCACTGGCGGCGCTGGCCGAGGACCCGTGGGACGCGCTCTGCCAGGCCGCGAGCCTCGGTGGAGACACCGACACCATCGCCGCCATGGCGGGTGCGGTCCTCGGCGCGACGCACGGCGGCTCGGCCTGGCCCGCCGCCGCGATCACCACCGTCGAGAAGGTCAACGACCTCGACCTCGCCCCGCTCGTCAGCAAGTTGCTCGTCCTCCGAGAAAGGCCGTAGAGCCGAGCGTTTCCACCACCGTCGTCTGGAGACAGCCATGTCCACCACCACCCGCGGCGCGCTCAGCGCCGTCGAACAGCGCGGCATCGAACCCGTGCCCACCGCCGACCGCAACGGCAACCCCCTGCAGCTGTTCTGGGTGTGGTTCGCGGCCAACATCTCCATCCTCGGCCTGCCGCTGGGCGCCACGCTCGTCGCGTTCCAGTTCCTCAACATCTGGCAGGCGCTCGTCGTGGCCGCGGTCGGCGCGGCGGGCTCGTTCGCGGTGGTCGGTGTCGTGTCGGTGGCCGGACGGCGCGGCGGGGCACCGAGCATGACGTTGTCCCGCGCGGTCTTCGGCACCCGTGGCAACGCGGGCCCGACGCTGGTCGCCCTGGCGTCACGGCTCGGCTGGGAGACGGTCAACACCACCACCGGCGCGTTCGTGCTGCTGTCGCTGTTCACCATCGCGTTCGGCACGGCGACGGACGCGAAGACGGTGCCGGTGCTCACGATCGTCGCGATCCTCGTGTTCGAGCTGTGCACGCTTCTGGTGTCCGGACTCGGCCACGCGGCGATCCTGGTCATCCAGAAGTGGGCGACGTGGATCTTCGGCGCTCTGAACGTCGTCGTGGGCGTCGTGCTCGTGGCCACTGTGGACTGGAATGCCGTCGCGGCGATGCCCGCGGGCCCGTTCACCGCCGTGCTGGCCGGAATCGGCGTGATCGCGGGCGGCACGGGCATCGGCTGGGCCAACGCGGGCGCGGACATGGCCCGCTACCAGAAGACCAGTGTCCGGGCGGGCCGCCTGATCAGTGCGAGCGCGGCCGGTGCCGGCATCCCACTGGTGCTGCTGATCGGTCTCGGCGCGCTGCTCACGGCGGGAGACGACTCGCTGGCCTCCGCGTCGGACCCCGTCGCCGCGATCCGCGAGCTGCTGCCGTCGTGGATGGCCGTGCCGTACCTGATCGCGGCGTTCGGCGGCCTGCTGCTGTCGAACCACCTGTCGGTCTACTCGGCCGGGCTGACGACGCTCACCCTGGGCGTGCGGGTACCGCGGGTGTACGCGGTCGCGCTGGACGTGACCGTCACGTTCCTCGGCGCGATCTACTTCATGCTGGTGGCCGAGAACTTCTACGGCCCGTTCATCTCGTTCATCGCGCTGCTGGCGATCCCGATCACGGCGTGGCTCGGCGTCTTCCTGGTCGACATGGTCAAGCGCCGCCACTACGACCCGGCGGGCCTGCTCGACATGACCCGCAACGGCGCCTACTGGTACCGCGGCGGTGTGGAGTGGCGCGCGACCTCGGCCTGGGCCGTCGCCCTCGTCGTCGGCTACGTGTTGCTCGCCAACGGGTTCAGCTCGATCGGCTGGATCGTCACGTTCGTCGTCGCGGCGGCGGGCTACTTCGCCCTGGGCGGTGCCCGTGACTGACGCGCGGCTGATCTCGACCGGCAACGTGATCGTCGACATCGTGATGACCGTCGACCGCATCCCGGAGCCGGGTGGCGACATCATCGCGACGAGCTCGCGGATGATCGCGGGCGGCGGCCTCAACACCCTCGCCGCCGCCCGGCGAACCGGCCTGCCGGTCGTGTTCGCCGGGCAGTACGGCACCGGGCCGATGGGCGACATCGTGCGCGCCGCACTGGCCGGGAGCGGCGCGGAGATAGTCCAAACAGGACTCGAAGACGTCGACAGCGGCTACTGCGTCGCCCTCGTCGACAAGACCGCCGAGCGCACGTTCGTCACGACCGTCGGCGCGGAGGGCAGGCTGACGCAGGAGAACCTGGACCGCGTGCCGGTCACCGAGCACGACCTGGTCCACGTCTCCGGCTACAGCCTGGCCCACCCGGTCAACGCGGCGGCGCTGTCCGGCTGGCTGCCCGGCCTGCCCGCCGGCACCAGGGTGATCACCGACCCGTCGCCCCTGGTCGGTGACCTCGACCCGGCGCTGCTCGACGCGGTGCTGGCCCGCACCGACGTCCTCACCGCCAACGCGCGGGAAGCAACGATCATGACCGGCGCCGAGGATCCGGCCGACGCCGCCGCCGCTCTCGTGCGGGGCCTCCGCTCCAACGGGTTCGTCGTGGTCCGCGACGGCGCGGTGGGCTGCTGGCTCGCCGGCACGCCGATCGGACCGGAACCGGTGCGGGTACCGGGTTTCCCGGTGTACGCCGTCGACACCAACGGCGCCGGCGACGCGCACGCCGGGGTGCTGGCCTCGGCACTCGCGGCCGGTCTGACGCCGGTCGAGGCCGCGCGACGGGCCAACGCCGCCGCGGCCATCGCCGTCACCAGGTCCGGTCCTGCCACCGGACCGACGACCTCCGAACTGGACGCGTTCCTCCGCGACACCGACCACCTGAAGTCCGCTTCAGGTTGAGGCACAACAATTTTTGCGGTCCCGGGCCCTCCTGTGGTGGACTCCGGTCAGCACCGATCGGGGGGTCGGTGGTGAACCGGGGGGTCACAGGTGAAGATCGATACCACGGGGTTCCGCCGTGCCGCGGCAACGGCGACTACCGCCTTGCTGCTGCTGACAGGAGCGCTTCCACCGGCCTCCGCACAGCCGTCGTCGTCCGCGGTCCAGCCGAACTCGGTGCCGCCGCCGTTGCCGCCCGGCACCCAGCCGCCGCGGGACACGGGCGCGCCGGACGTGCCGTACGAGCCCACCGGCAAGGGCTGCGTCGAGTCCGACACCAAGAGCGAGCTGATCGAGCACATGCCCTGGGGCCAGGTCCACCTGAACCTGGAGCAGGCGCACCGGTTCGCGACCGGCAAGGGCGTCAAGATCGCGATCATCGACACGGGCGTCGACCCGCGCAACCCGCGCTTCGGCGACCGGGTCGTGCCCAGCGGTGAGTACGTCCACGGCAACAAGAACGGCGCGGACGACTGCGACGGCCACGGCACCGAGGTGGCGGGCGTCGCGGCGGCGGCCAGGACCGAGGGCGACTTCGTCGGCGCCGCACCGGGAGCGACGATCCTCGCGATCCGCCAGACCAGCGACCGCTTCGAGTTCAAGGGCGACGCCACCAGGCCGAAGCGGACGTCCGCGGGCAAGGTCTCGACGCTCGCGCAGGCCGTCGTGCGCGCCGCGGACCAGGGCGCCGGGGTCGTCAACATCTCCCTGACGAACTGCGGCACCCCCAAGGACTTCAGCGCGGACGACCGGGCGCTGCAGGCCGCGATCCGGTACGCGGTCGACGTCAAGGACGCCGTCGTCGTGACCGCGGCGGGCAACCTCGACGCCAAGGCCGGCTGTCCGTTGCAGAACAACAACCTCGACCCGGCGACCGTCAACTCGGTCTCGTCGCCCGCGTGGTTCGCCGACGACGTGCTGTCCGTGGCGTCGATCGCACAGTCCGGCGAGGTGTCGGGCTTCAGCGTCTGGGGCCCGTGGGTCAGCATCGCGGCGCCGGGTGAGGAGATCATCTCCGTCGACCCCAAGGGCACCGGCCTGACCAACGCGAACGTGAAGGCCGACGGCGTGAGCAAGATCCAGGGGACGAGCTTCGCGGCCCCGTACGTCGCGGGCATCACCGCACTGGTGCGCGAGCGGTTCCCGGACCTCACGGCGCGCCAGGTGATGGACCGGCTCAAGGCCACCGCTCTGCACCCCGGCAACGTCTCCGGAAGGGACCACCGGATCGGCTTCGGCATGGTGAACCCGGGGGCCGCACTGACCGCGGTGCTGCCCGCCGAGTCCGCCGGCTTCCCGAGCCCACGCCCCAGGGACATCCGCACGACCGTCACCCCGCCGCCGGGCCTCGACCGGCCGCCGATCGTCGTGGCGTTGAGCGGCATCGGCATCGGTTTCGGGCTGCTGGTGCTGACGCTGGTCGTCCGGAACGCGATCAACCGCCGCCGCCGGTGAGCGAGGCCGGCTCGGTGTTCCCCGTTCCCGGGACCGGTACAGGCCGCAACTGGCAGGCTGGTCCCCATGCCTGACTTCACCCGCACCGACGACCTGCGCGGTGCCACGTTCACGAACGTGAGCCTGCTCGGCGCCCGGTTCCGGGGCGCCGACCTCTCCGACGTGGTGATGCGAGCGGTCGACGTCGCCGGCACGGACATCGACGCGCCGTGGCTGCTCGACGGCAGGAGCACGCTGCTCGTCAACGGGGTCGACGTCGTGCCGTTCGTCGAGGCCGAGCTCAACAGGCGCTTCCCCGGTCGCGCCGACAGCCGCGCGCAGGACGCGGACGGGCTGCGCGGGGCGTGGGCGAAGCTGGAGGCGGCCTGGGCCGCGGCGCTGGACCGGGTGGCGGCGATGCCGCCGGGCACACCGGACGTCTCGGTGGGCGGCGAGTGGACGTTCGCCCAGACGGTCCGGCACCTGGTCATGGCCACGGACACCTGGCTCGGCCGGGCGGTCCTGGGGCTGGAGCAGCCGTACCACCGGCTCGGGATCCCCCACTCCCAGTACGGCGGCGACGGCCACGACATGTCCGTCTTCGTCATGGGCACCCAGCCCTACGCCGACGTGCTCCAGGCGTGGGAGAGCCGGGTGGCGATGGTCGGCGAGTTCCTCGCGACGGTGACCGACGCCGACCTGGCCGTCCCCCGGACCAACCCCTGGGCCCCGCAGCACCAGGAGTCCACTCTGTCGTGCCTGCACACGATCCTCGAGGAGGGGTGGGAGCACCTGCGCTACGCCACCCGCGACCTCGACGCTATTTCGTAGACCCGGCCAGCACCCCCTGCACGAAGTACTTCTGGAACACCAGGAACACCCCGAGCGGCACGACCATCGACAGGAACGCGCCGGTCGACAGCATGTCGATGTTGGTGCCGAACTGCCGCAGCTGCGCCCGCAGCGCCACCGTGATCGGCGCCGAGTCCTGGTCCGCGAACACCAGCGCCACCAGCAGGTCGTTCCACACCCACAGGAACTGGAAGATCGTCAGGGAGGCGATCGCCGGTTTGGCCACCGGCAGGATCACCCGCTTGAAGATCACCCACTCCGTGGCGCCGTCCATCCGCGCGGCCTCGATCAGGTCGCGCGGGATGCCGGTGAAGAAGTTGCGCAGCAGGAAGATGGCGAACGGCAGGCCGAACGCGACGTGGAACAGCACCACGCCGGTGATCGTGCCGAACAGCCCCAGCGCGCCGAACAGCTTCGCCACCGGGATCAACGCCACCTGGATCGGCATGACGAGCAGCCCGACCACGACTACCGTCAGCGCCTCGCGGCCCGGGAACTCGATCCACGCCAACGCGTACGACGCCAGCGACGCCATCACCACGACCAGAACCGTTGCGGGCACGGCGATGTAGAAGGTGTTGAGGAACGACTGCCACACCGCCTTGTTCGCCACGAGCTCGGCGTAGTTGGTCAGCGTCAGCTCGGCGGGTTTGGTGAACACCGTCCACCAGCCGCTCGCGGTGTTCGCCGACTCGTCGCGCAACGACGCGATCAGCAGGCCGAACACCGGAACGAGCCAGAACACCGCCACCAGGGCGAGCACGACCTGCACGAACCCGTTGCCGAGCCTCGACACCAGCCGCGTCAGGAAGCCACGCCTGGGCGTGCCGGAGACCGGCACGTCGATGCGAACCTCGTCGGCTACAGCAGTCACGACCGCTCCCGTCGGAATCGGCGGATGTTGAACAGCATCGCGGGCGCCACCAGCAGGAACAGGATCACGGCCAGCGCGCTGCCGGCCCCCTGGTCGCCACCGGTGCCGAAGGACACCTGCCACATCTGCAGGGCCAGCACGTTGGCCTCGGACTGCACCGAGCCCGGCGCGATGACGAACACCAGCTCGAAGATCTTCAGCACGTTGATCACGAGTGTCACGAACACCACCAGCAGCACCGGCGAGAGCAACGGGACGGTGACGCGCTTGAACACCTGCCACTCCGTCGCGCCGTCGACCCGCGCGGCCTCCAGCGCGTCACGCGGGATCGCCGACAGACCCGCGGCGATGAACGTGATCGCGAAGCCGGTCATGATCCAGATCCACGACGAGATGATCACCGGGGTGATGAACGACGGCCCGAGCCACGTCAGGCCGCGGAACGGCAGCGCGAAGTTCTCGGGAGGCAGCCGCACGGTGACGTCGGCGGCGCCGAGGTCGGGGAAGGTGAACCTGCCGTCGTCGCCGGTCGTGGTGCGCGCGACGACCTGCCCGTCCCGCACGGCTTCCACCGCGACGCCCGGCAGGCCGCGTTCGGTCGGGTCGACCGTGCCGGCCCTGCCCCCGATCGACACGTCGAGCCACAGCACGCCCCGCAGCTCGCCCGTGCCGGCGGTCGGCGGCGAGGCCGGAAGCGCCTGCGGCGGCACGTCCTGCGGTGGATATCCGATGAGCGGCAACGAGATCGTGTCGCCCGCCTTCGACGGCCTGATCGCGGTGAAGCCCGCTTCCGTTGCGGCGTAACCGTCACGGGGTCGCGCGCCGGGGTACTGCGAGGCCGGGCTGAACATGTCGTGCACGCCGACCAGTGCCGCGTTCACGACGCCCTGGTTCGGCGCCTCCTCGTACACGAGCCGGAAGATGATGCCGGAGGCGAACAACGAGATCGCCATGGGCATGAACAGCACGAGCCGGAACGCCGTGGCCCACCGGATGCGTTCGGTCAGCACGGCGAGGATCAGGCCGATGCCGGTGACGGCCGCCGGGGCGACCACCACCCAGATCACGTTGTTGCGGAAGGCGATGAGCGTGCGCGGGTCGGTGAACGTCTCGACGTAGTTGCTCAGGCCGACGAACTTCTCACCCGAGGCGTCGAAGAAGCTGCGGATCAGCGAGAACACCAGCGGGTACAGCACCAGTGCCGCGAGGACCACCAGTGCGGGGAGCAGGAACGGGATCGCCTGCCGGGGCGAGCGCCCCGGCGCGGCGTCCACGTTCGACCGAAGCCTCATTTGCCGTAGGCCTTCGCCGCGTTGGCCTCCAGGCGCGCCATGATCCCGTCGACGTTCTTCGGGTCGGCCAGGAAGTCCTGCAGGTCCTTCCACTCCCCCGCGCCCTTCGTGCCGCCGAACGCGGCCGGCGCGAGGTCGGACATGTCGAACCGGACGTTGTCACCGGCGTCGACGATCCGCTGCGCGAGGTCCTGCGTCACGGCGTCGGGGTAGGCGGTCTCCGGGATGTCCTTGTTGGGCGAGAGGAACCCGCCGAGCTCGGCCCACACCTTGCCGGACTCCGGCGAGGCCAGGTACTTCATCAGCTCGGTGGTCGCCTTGTCGTCCTTGAACTGCACGGCCATGTCACCGCCGGCGACGACGGCGTCCTTGCTGCCCGCGACCGACGGGAACGGGAAGAACTTCGCGTCCTGGCCGACCTTCGCCTTGGTGTTGGTCGTGATGATGCTCGCGACGAAGTCCGCCTCGAACACCATCGCGGCGCTGGAGGGCTCGCCGAAGACGTTGATCACGGACTTCGGGAACTCGGTCTGCAACGCGCCGCCCGCGATCAGCGTCGGGTCGCCCCAGAGCTTCGCCAGCTCCTCCAGCGCCTTGCGCACGGTCGGATCGGTCCACGGGATCTCGTGCTTCGCGAGCTTGTCGTAGTTGTCGGGGCCCGCGGTGCGCAGGTAGACGTTCTCGAACCAGTCGGTGAGCGTCCAGCCGTCCGCTCCGCCGACCGACACGGGTGCGAGTCCGGTCTCGGAGATCGTCTTGCTGACCTTGATCAGGTCGTCCCACGTCGCGGGCGGCGTGGCGCCGACCTGCTGGAAGGCCTTCTCGCTGTACCAGAACGCGGACTTGTTGGCGGTCTTGAAGGTGAAGCCGTAGAGCTTGCCGTCGACGCTGCCGAGCTGCTTCCACACCGCCGCGTTGTGGTCGGTGACGGCCTTCTCGACATCGGCGTCGACCGGCTTCAGGGCACCGGCCTTGGCGAACTGCGCGACGAGACCCGGTTGCGCGATCAGAGCCACGTTCGGTGGTGTGCCACCCGAGATTCTCGTCTGCACGACCGTCGGCAGCTCGTCACCGGCGGGTGTGTACTTGACCTCGGCGCCCGTCTTGTCCGTGAACACCTTGAGCACCTGCTCGAAGGCCTTCTGCTCGTCGCCGGTCCACGGCCCGACGACCTCGACGGTCTGGCCCTTGAGGTCCTCGGAAGTCCCGGTTCCCGCCGCGCCTCCGGAGCACGCGGCGGCGGTCAGTGCGAGCAGCGCGATCCATTGCTTCCCCATTGAAGCTCTCCTACTTCCAGATCGAGGACCCGGTGGCCGGGTCGAAGAAGTGCAGCCGGGAGGTGTCCACCCAGGCGGCGACGGGTTGTCCTTCGTAGATGCGGGTGCGCGGGCTGAACCGTCCGACCAGGACGGTCCCCTTGCCGTGGGCGCCGGGCAGGTCGTCGGTGCCGGCGTCCTTCGCCAGTTCGCGGGTGTCGTCGGTGACGACGGGCGGGACGTCGACCGGGAAGTGCACGAGCACGTCTGACCCCATGGCCTCGACCAGGTCGGCGACGGAGTGCAGGATCTCGCCTTCGCGGGCGTCGGCGAGCGCGGTGTCCTCCATGTCCTCCGGGCGGATGCCGACCACGACGTCGCCGCCGACGTACTGTTCGAGCTTCGGGCGCTGCCTCGGCACGGACTCCGGCAGCAGCAACGCGTCGGAGCCCAGCGAGACCCAGAACCGGCCGTCGGCGTCCTTGTCGAGCTTCGCGGACACGAGGTTCATGCCCGGCGAGCCGATGAACCCGGCGACGAACAGGTTGACCGGACGGTCGTAGAGCTCCTGGGGTGGCCCGACCTGCTGCAACACACCGCGGCGCATGACGGCGACGCGGTCCCCGAGCGTCATGGCCTCGGTCTGGTCGTGCGTGACGTACACGGTCGTCACGCCGATCTCGCGCTGGATCCGCGCGATCTGCGCCCGCATCTGCACGCGGAGCTTGGCGTCCAGGTTGGACAGCGGCTCGTCCATCAGGAACGCCTGCGGGGCGCGCACGATGGCCCGGCCCATCGCGACGCGCTGGCGTTGCCCGCCGGACAGGTTGCGGGGCTTGCGGTCGAGGTGCTCGGTCAGTTCGAGGACCTCGGCGACCTCGCGCACGCGGTGGTCGATCTCCTTCTTGGGGAGCTTGCGCAACGTGAGTCCGAACGCGATGTTGTCGTACACGTTCAGGTGCGGGTAGAGCGCGTACGACTGGAACACCATCGCAACATCGCGGTCGCGCGACGGCACGTCGTTGACGACCTGCTCACCGATGTGGATCGTGCCCTCGGTGATCTGCTCGAGCCCGGCGATCATGCGCAGCGCCGTCGTCTTGCCGCAGCCCGACGGACCCACGAGCACCAGGAACTCGCCGTCGCGGATCTCCAGGTTGAGGTCGGTGACGGCACGGGTGCCGTCACCGTAGGCCTTGCCCAGCCCCGTCAGAACGACTTCTGCCACGCCCACTCCCCGGTTCGGTGTGACTGCAGACCGTAGAGGCGGCAGTCCTAAGGGAGATTTAAGGACGTAGCACGATCGAGATAAGCTCCCGGCCCCTCTCCCCATCGGCGGGTTCGCTGCTTACCCTGCGTGTATGTCGAAGGTGCTGGTGGTCGAGGACGACCCGGTGGTCCAGGCGGCGCTCGTGCACGCGCTGACCGACCTCGGGCACGTCGTGCAGGCCGTCGGCACCGCCGTGGCCGCGTTGCGCGAGGCGGGCACGTCCGAGCTGGACCTGGTGATCCTCGACCTGGGGCTGCCGGACCTGGACGGCGTCGCTGCCCTGCGGATGCTGCGCGGGGTCAGCAACGTGCCGGTCATCGTGGCGACGGCGCGGGGTGCCGAGAGCTCGGTCGTCAGCACGTTGAACGCGGGCGCGGACGACTACATCGTGAAGCCCTTCTCGGCCGAGCACCTGGCCGCGCGGATCAACGCCCTGCTGCGCCGCACGGGCACGACCACCACGGCCGCCGCCGACCTCGTCTCGCTGGGCGATCTCCGCATCGACCTCGCCCAGCGCCTCGCGACGCTCAGCGAAGCCGCTCTCGCGCTGAGCAGGCGCGAGTTCGACATGCTGGCCTATCTCGCGCAACGGCCGGGGCGGGTGATCTCGCGGCGCGAGCTGATCCAGGCCGTGTGGGGCAACCCGTACGTCGGCGACGACAAGACGATCGACGTCCACGCGTCGTGGTTGCGGCGCAAGCTCGGTGAGACGGCGGCCCATCCCCGTTACCTGCACACGGTCCGGGGCGTCGGGTTCAAGCTGGCGGCGCCCGAATGAGGGCGGTGATCACCCGCGCTCTGCTGCTCTCCGCCGGGCTGGTCGCCCTCGTCTTCGTTGTCACGGCCGGGTTTCTGCTCCACTCGCACGCCGCGCACACGGCTGCCCAAGCCGATCAGCGGGACGCGGCCGTGGTCGCCGGTGTGCTGGCGGTGTCGTCGGATCCGGACGCGGTCAGGGGAACGATCGCCCGCACCTCCGCAGGTGCCGAGGGGCGGTTGTCCGTGGTGCTGGAGGACGGCACGCGGCTCGGATCCGGTGGCGGCCCGCGCGTGACGTCCGTCGGCGGCGCCGCGGTTTTCGTGGCGCCCGAGGCCGTTCCGTTCCCGTTTCTCGCGCTGGTGCTGGTGACCGGGGTCGCGCTGGCCGCGCTGGGAGTGGCGGTGTGGCTGGGGCACAGGCCTTTCACGCCGGTGCTGGCCGCGTTGCGGGACCTGACGTCGTCGGTCGGGCGACGGGTGCGGTTGCGCGGTCCTCGCGAGCTGGAGGCGCTGGCCGAGTCGATCGACGAGGCGTCGTCGCGGACGTCGCAGCTGCTCGCGAAGGAACGGGAGATGATCGCGGACGTGTCGCACCGGCTGCGGACCCCGCTGGCGGCCCTGCGGCTGGACGCCGACGCGGTGGGGTCCGGGCCCGTCGCTGACCGGATCCGCAGTGCCGTCAGCACGCTGGGCCACGACGTCGACCGGATCATCCAGGAGTTGCAGCCCACCGAGGGCGAGGCTGCGGGCAAGTGCGACGTGGCGTCGGTGGTGGAGTCGCGGATGGCGTTCTGGTCCGCGCACGCCGCCGACCAGGGCCGGCTGTGCGAGATCGACGTGGGCGAACCGTGCTGGGTGCCGCTCTCACCGGACGCCCTGGGCGCGGTGGTGGACACGTTGCTGGAGAACGTCTTCCGGCACACGCCTCCCGCCGCACCGGTCGGTGTGTCGGTGGTGCGGCACGCCGGGTGGGTGACGCTCGTGGTCGAGGACGGCGGCACGGGTGTCGCCGACCCGTCCTCGGCGCTGCACCGCGGCAGCAGCGGAGGCGGGTCGACCGGGCTGGGCCTCGACATCGCCCGTGCCGCCGCGGAGGCGACCGGCGGCACGATCCACCTGGAGCGCGGACGGCTCGGCGGCGCCCGCGTGCGGTTGCGGTTCGGGGAGGCCAACAGCCACCACGAACCGGCGAGCCCGCGGGCGTGGCGGCTGTGGCACGGCCACCCGTGAGGATCAGACCGCGTCGACCTTGAACGGGTCGTGGTCGGTGAGCAGCTTGTCGAGCCGGGCTCTGTCCACCCGGCTGGAGATGGAGGTGTCCTCCTGCCGGTCCCTGATCACCTTGGCCAGCGTGAACGCCGAGGTGATCGCGTAGAGCATCGCGATCCCCAGGAACGCGCGCACCCACCCGTCGACGGGCAGGAACACGACTCCGAGACCGACGGCGGTCAGCGAGAGCCCGAACGAGAGGACCGCCTGCACGTAGAAGGCCGCGGTCGTCGGGGTGTGCGAGGGCGCGGAGGACGTCATGGTTCGAGAGTCCTGGGTCGCATCCTGGCTGTCATGAGTACGGCTACTCAGATCTGCCGGCGGCCCGCCCCATTTCAGTCCTTTGTGGATGGAAATGCGCGGCGGCAGGTTTCGACTGGACAACTTTCTGGTCACCACCGGACCGGACGCGCACTCGGCCCAGCAGAAGTTGGTTCTTTTGGGGCCACACCGACAAACGGCCGAAGCCGCTGACAGGTTCTCGCGAACGAAATGGGCAGGGCACACACCTGGTCGAACGTGTTTGACCAGGGAAAAGGCGCCTCACCGAGCACATCGGAACCAGCCGGGCCTGAAATCCCACCCAGGTAAGGCAAGTCGCTCGCTAGGGCCTTCCGGCCCGAGTTGACCGGCACTCGCACCGGCCCTGATCCTCTTTTATTACATCAAGTTCGTATGCGTGGATTGTTCACCTTGAGTCATCTCGATAGGGTCCGCGTATCAGTACAGGGCATCACGTTAAGGCGGCTTTCTTTGATCGGGCAGCGTGGACGACCGCCGTCGGATGCCGACCTCATCGATGCCGTCAGAGACGGCAGGGTCGAGGAGTACGGCAAGCTCTACGAACGACACGTGCGCTCGGCGAACATGCTGGCGTTGCAGCTGTCCTCGTCGTCCTCCGACGCCGACGACCTGGTCTCCGAGGCGTTCGCGAAGGTTCTCGCGGCACTGCGCGCCGGTGGCGGTCCCGGCGCCTCGTTCCGGCCGTACCTGCTGACGGCGGTGCGGCACGCGGCGTACGACCGCACCCGCAAGGAGAAGCGGGTCGAGCTGGCCGGTGACGTCGAGGAGGTTCCCGGCGCCACCAAGGCGACCAGCGTGCCGTTCCGCGACAAGGCGGTCGAGGACCTGGACCAGACGCTGGCGGCGACGGCGTTCGCGACGCTGCCCGAGCGGTGGCAGACCGTCCTGTGGCACACGGCGATCGAGGGCCAGTCACCGGGCGAGATCGCCCCGTTGCTCGGCCTGACCCCGAACGGCGTCTCCGCGATGGCGTTCCGTGCGCGCGAAGGCCTGCGCAAGGCGTTCTTGCAAGCGCACGTCAACCAGGAACCGGCGGACACCTGCCGCCCCACCGTGACGAAGCTCGGCGCCTGGACGCGCGGCGGTCTCAAGGGCCGCGACGCCGTCCACATCGACGAGCACATG
The DNA here is from genome assembly GCF_042721515.1 of Lentzea sp. NPDC058436. NCBI lineage: Bacteria > Bacillati > Actinomycetota > Actinomycetes > Pseudonocardiales > Pseudonocardiaceae > Lentzea > Lentzea sp. NPDC058436. The sequence goes on along the minus strand of NZ_JBHXLF010000002.1, from coordinate 129,946 downwards.
GACACCTGCGCCGAGTGCCGCAAGCTCGCCAGCGAACTCTCCGACGTCAACGGCGCGCTGCGCGGTCTGGTCGCCCCCATCGTGCTCGGCACGGGCACCGCCGGATACCTGGCCGCCGCCGCGACGGCGACCAAGGGCGCCGTGGTCACCCTCAGCGCTGCCTCGTGGCTGGGCGTCGCCGCTTCGGCCGCGGCGGTCGTCGTGGTGGCCTCCGGCGTCGTCGTCAGCTCGGACAGCGCTCCGGTCACGACGATCATCGGCGCCGCCCCGACCAGCACCGTCGTCACAGCGGAAGCCGTGCCGAGCGAGTCCGGTGCGGCTCAGAGCTCGGGTGCGACGCCGACGAAGGGCACCACGGCGGGAACTGCCGCACCGGGCACGAGCGGCGCCAACCGGCCGGCGACGACCACGAACAACACGATCGTCCCGGCGAGCGAGGCCGAGTTGTCGGGAGCGGCGCCCGGCGGCATCGACATGACCACCGACGGTCCGGCCAACGAGATGAACATCAGCATCACCAACAACGGTGACGCTCCCACGACGGTGCCAACGTTGACGCTGACCATGCCCGACAAGATCAAGACGGTCGGACCGGGCAAGACGTCGGTGGGCTTCATCGGCTGCCCGGCCGGCAAGGGCGTCGTCACGTGCGAGGGCGGTCAGACGCTGGAGCCCGGTCAGACGATCACGTTCCGCGCCCGGTTGCAGGCGGGCAACAAGGCGGGCGACGGCGTCATCACCGGGGTGGCGGGACCGGTCGAGGTCAGCATCCCGATCACGATCGTCGAAGCGCAGGGCTGAGTCCACTTCGGACAGCGGGATCCGCCTGAACACCGCACCATGGGCGGGTGGACGAGCTCACCGCGGCGCTGACCGGGCTGGAACGGCCGTTCCGCACGCTCGTCGACGACTCGGAGTGGGCGCACGCGAGCGTGGAGGGGCTGGTGCTCGACGCCGGCACGTGGTGGTCGGCCGGCGAAGAGACCCGTCTGCAGCCGCAGGTGACGTTCAGCGACGCCTTCAGCGAGGCGGCCCGTCACACCGGCGGGGTGTACGTCGAGGGGTACGTCTGGGCGGACGGGCAGGCCGTCGCGGCGGCGTGGTGCGGGCTCGGTGACGCGGTCGTCTACGGGCCGCGCGCGGAGGCGTACCTCGGGGTGCCGTTGTCGCCGCACTTCTGCCGCAGGATCCAGCAGCGCAACGGAACGGCCGCGGTGCTCATGAGCAAGCACCCGCGGCTGTTGCCGTTGCTGCGGGACGGGCTGCCGCGCGGCGCCGTGCTGCCCGGCGGACGACCGGGGCCGCGGTCAGTCGGTGCCTAGCGCCGCGAACCGCTCGTCCGCCTCCTCCTGGTGGCGTGCCGCCTCGGCCGGATCGCCGACGGCGCGCGCGAGGTGCTTGTGCGCGTTCGCCGCCTCACGCCTGTCGTCGATCCGTTCAGCGAGTTCGAGCGCCTCGCGCAACGGCGCGATGGCCTCGTCCGGGCGTCCGGCCGCGGTCAGCACCTCACCGAGGTAGTTGAGCACCACGGTCTCCGTCGTGACGTCACCGATGGCGCGCACCGCGGCGAGAGCCGATTCCAGCGCTTCCAACGCCTCGGCGTGCCTGCCCATGGCGTGCAGGATCATGCCGAGCGCGCTCTGGGTGTCCGCCTCGTCGCGGCGGCTGCCCATCTCGCGCATCAACGCGAGCGCCGCCGTGCACGCCTGCAGCGCCTCGTCGTAACGGCCGAGCGCGCTGTAGATGTTGCTGACGTTGCTCATGGCCTGCGACTCAAGATGCCGGTCGCCGAGCTGCCGCGCCACCGTGATGGCCTGTTCCAGCAGCTCAGCGGCCTCGGAGTGGCGTTCGAGCGTCCGGTAGACCAGCGAGAGGTTGTTCAGCGTGCCCGCCACGCCCTGCAGGTCGCCCAGCTCGCGGAGCATCTCGATGGCGCGCTCGTTGTAGTGGATCGCCCTCGGGTACTGCGCGGTCTGCCAGAACACCATCGCGTAGTTCTTCGTGGTGATCGCGAGCGCGACCGGCTCGTCCTTCGCGGCCTCCAGCGCCAGTTCGTTGATCGTGGCCCAGTCACGCGTGTGACCGCGCACCATGCAGAAGAACGTCAACGCGCGTGCGAGCTGCCACGTGTGTGTGCGCCAGTCACCGTCAAGCGACAACGCCACGGCGGCCACGAGCGTCTGGCGTTCGGTCTCCAGCCACTCGACCGCGTGGTCGTAGTCGCGCAGCACCAGCCGCGAGGCCGGCCGGTAGGTGATGTCGACCTCGTACCGGCGCGCGGCGGGCGACATCAGCCTCGTCGCCTGGTTCGCCGTGTCCAGGAAGTGGTCGAGCAGCCTGGTCAGCGGCTCGCGGGTACCGTCCACCTTGGACTGCGCGTACTGGCGGAGCAGGTCGTGCATCCGGTACCGGCCGAGCGTCGTGGCCTCCAGCAGGTGCACGTCGACGAGGTCTTCGAGCATCCCGTCGGACTCCAGCAGGTCGAGCTCGCCCAGCGCCGCGGCCTGGTCGACGTCGAAGTCCGTGCCGTGGTGCAGCCCCAGCAGGCCGAAGAGCCGCTGGTGACCGGTGGGGAGCTGGCCGAACGACAACGCGAAGACCGCGTCCAGCTCGGATAATCGTCCCTCGCGCAGCCGCGTCGCGAGGTGGGCGGTGGTCCACGTCGGACGGCTGCGGAGCCGTCCGGCGGCCAGGCGCACGGCCAGCGGCAGCCGTCCGCACAGCTCGACGACCTGACGGGCCGCGGCGTCGGTGCCGCGTTCGTCGCCGACGATCGTGGCGAACAGCTGCAGCGCCTCCGCCTCGGACAGCACGTCCAGCGTGAGCGTCGACGTGCCCTCCAGCTCGACCAGCCGTGCACGTGACGTGACCAGCACCAACGAGCCCGGCACGCCCGGCAGCAGCGGACGGACCTGGTCGGCGCTCACGGCGTTGTCGAGCACGACCAGCAACCTGCGCCGGGACAGCTCGGCACGCCACAGGGCGGCCCGTTCGTCCAGGCTGACCGGGATCTCTTCCAGGCCGAGCGCGCGCAACAGCACGTCGAGCGCGTCTGTCGGTTCCACGGGCGCACGGCCCGCGGTGTGCGCGTGCAGGTCGATGAACAGCTGTCCGTCCGGATACTCCAGACGGTGTGCCAGGTGCACGGCCAGCGTCGTCTTGCCGACGCCCGGCATGCCGTCGATCGCGGAGATCACGACCGCCGACTTGCCGGTGACGGCCCTGGTCAGCCGTTCGATCTCGGACGTGCGGCCGGTGAAGTCGGCGACGTCGCGCGGCAGCGTGTTCAGCGCCGGACGCGGTTCGTCCCCGCGCAGCAACCGCGCGTGCAGGTCCCTCAGGTCGCTGCCGGGATCGGTGCCCAGCTCGTCGGCGAGCAGCACCCGCACGTCCTCGAACGCCTGCAACGCCTCGGCGGGCCGGTTCGCCCGTTGCAACGCGTGCATGAGCTGCAGCCACAGCTGTTCCCGCAGGGGGAACTGCTTGGTGAGCCGCCGCAGTTCGGCGATCAGCCGCTCGCCCTGGCCCAGCTCGATCGACAGCCGCGCGTGCTGCTCGGCGACGGTGAGCCGCCGTTCCTGCAGCAGCGTGAGCTCGGCTTCGAGCCGCGGCCCCACGGTGAGCCCGTCGAGCGCCGGGCCGCGCCACAGCCGCAGCGCCTCCCCGTACTTCTCCACCGATGCCCGGTGATCACCCTGTTTCAGAGCTTCGTCGCCCGCCGCGCACAGCTCCTCGAAGACCGCGACGTCGACGTCGCGGTCCGGCACCTTCAGCCGGTACCCACCGGGAACGGTGACGAGGTCGTCCAGCACGAGCTTGCGCAGGGCGGCGACATAGGTTCGGATGTTCGATTCGGGAGCAGCGGGTGGAGATTCCCACACCGCCTCGCTCAGATGTTCAAAACTGACCGTCTCGTTGGCGTGCAGTGCCAACGCTGCCAGCAGTGCCCTTTGCCGGGGCCCGCCCAGCCGCAGTTCCACGCCCCCACGCCAGATCTGCAGCGGCCCAAGAAGCCGATACCGCACTAGCCCTCCTCGATGCGCATGCTGCCAGAACTCGGGGGTGCTGTGCGGAATTTGTGCGGACGATCTTGGAAACTTGGCTGCCGCCGCTGTGAAGAGGGGGAACGAAGATGGGCCTGAACAGATCATGGTCCGGCCAGGCAGCCTAAGATGACCGCATGACCGAGACGGCGAAGCGACGTCCCGGCCCCCGGATCGAAGAGGTCGCGCGGGTCGCCGGGGTGTCGAAGTCGACCGTCTCGCGCGTCATCAACGACGAGCAGTACGTCAGTGCGAAGGCCCGGGAGGCCGTGCACGCCGCGATCGCGCAGTTGGGCTACTCCCCCAACCAGGCCGCGCGCGCACTCGCCGGCAACCGGGCCAACGCCATCGCCCTGGTGGTGTCCGAACCGACCGGCCGCGTGCTGTCCGACCCGTTCTTCGCGGGCGTGCTGCGCGGTGTCCACTCCGAGCTGGCCGGCCGCCACATGCAGCTGCTGCTGATGATGAGCCAGCCGTCCGACGTGGACGACCTGGTGGCGTACCTGAGCAGCGGCCACGTCGACGGCGCGTTGCTGGTGAGCCTGCACGGCGAGGACCCGCTGGTGCCGATGCTCGCGGGGATCGGCCTGCCGGTGGTCTCCGGTGGACGGCCGCTCGGCACCACCGTCCCGTTCGTGGACGCCGACAACTTCACCGGCGCCCTGGAGGCCGCGCGGCACCTGGCGTCGCTGGGCCGCAAGCGCATCGCGACCGTGGCCGGCCCGAAGGACATGGCCGTGGGCGCGGACAGGCTCAGCGGGTTCAAGCGCGGCCTGAGCGAGGCCAAGCTCCCCGCGAACCTGGTGGCGCACGGCGACTTCACGCCGGAGAGCGGCGCACGGGCCATGGAGTCGTTGCTGCGCAAGGCTCCCGACCTCGACGCGGTGTTCGTCGCCGCGGACATCATGGCGCTCGGCGCGTTGCAGGTGCTGCACGCGCAGGGTCGCCGGGTGCCAGAGGACGTCGCCGTGGTCGGGTTCGACGACTCGGTGTTCGCCTCGACGGCCACGCCGCCGCTGACGACGATCCGCCAGGACGTCGAGGAGCTCGGGCGCACGATGACGTGGCGGCTGCTCGCGGAGCTGGCGGGCGAGGCCGGGCTGCCGCCGTCGCTGCTGCTGCCGACCTCGCTGGTCGTCCGGTCGAGCGCCTGAAGGACCTTCATCGGTGGGCATCGACCATCCGTGACGGATCGGGCCTGATTTTCACTCGTTCGGCACAATCTTGAGGCACTGTCGGTAACACCTGGTGCGACTTCTCGATGGTGAGCGCGTACGTACTCACCCGAGGGAGTTGCGACAGTGATCGAGAACTCGGCCGCCGGTCTGGTGATGGTTCCCGGCGAGGTGACGGTGACCGTCACCGGCGAGCAGCACCACCAGGACGTGCTGTCGCGCTACGCGGTTCCGGACGGCGTGACGCGGCACGTCGCCGTGAGCCTGACGTGGTGCGCGATCGCCGCCGGCAAGTACCGCGGCCACCGCGGGATCGAGGTGCGGCTCGACGGGTACCGCGTCGGCGAGCTGACCTTCCTGATGTCGCAACGGTATGCGCCCGTGCTGATGCACGTGGAGTCCGGCGGCGGGGCGGCCGGCTGCACGGCGTTCGTCGAACGCGGCGGCAACGGGCTGCTGCAGATCTTCCTCCGGATGCCGCGCGAGATCCCCCGTGGCGCGATCGTGCCCGTCGTGCCCGCGCGCAAGTCTTGGGCGGCTCCCGTGGCGATCAGCGCGGCCGCCCTGTTCGCGTTCTTCGTCGTGATCGGCATGATCGGCGCGGCCGTCGATCGCCCGGCCGACGTGAACAAGGCGGCAGCGCTCTCCACCACCACCGCCGCACCTACTACTACGACGACGACCACGACCGTGGCGCCGCCGACCAGCACCACGACGACGACCACGTCGACCACCACCACGACAACGACGACGACCACTGCGCCCGCGGCGGTGGCACAGCCGAAGCCTCAGCCCCAGCCGCAACCCCAGCCTCAGCCTCAGCCCAACCCGCAGCCGCAACCTCAGCCGAAGCCCGCGTGCGACCCGAACTACAGCGGGTGCGTGCCCATCGCGTCCGACGTCGACTGCGCGGGCGGCAGCGGGAACGGACCCGCGTACGTGGCGGGCCCTGTCCGCGTCATCGGCACGGACATCTACGGGCTGGACAGCGACAAGGACGGCATCGCCTGCGAGTGAGCGGGGAAGCCGTAGGCGCGATCACCCGCGCCTACGGCCTCACCCCCCGCTAGCCGCGTTCGTACGGCGTCTTCTCCCCCGCCTCGACGCCGAACGCCAGGTGGTTGCCCGCCGGTGGCAGCGGGCAGGTGGCGAAGTCGGTGAACGCGCACGGCAGGTTCGTCGCGCGGTTGAAGTCGAGCACGACCTTGCCGTCGTGCGGTGTGGTGGCGATCTGCCGGTTGGCCGCGTAGGTCGTGACGCCGCTGGTGTCGTCGGTGAACAGGATGCTCAGCCCGCCGTTGCGTCCGTTGAACGCCGTCAGCGTGTGTTCGCTGCCGTTGAACGTGAACCGCACACGGCCCGGTGCCTCGTACACGTGACTAAGGCCCTCGACCACCGCACCGACCGTCGTGGGCACAGGCGCGTCGAACGGCTCGTAGGTGCCTTCCAGCACCCACTTCTCCTGCGGGTCGTACGCCGGTACGCCCTTGAAGTCCCGCAGGACAGGCGCCTTCGGGTCGTGCACGCGGATCAGGTAGCCGCCGCGCCGGGCGACCTCGATCTCGACATCACCCACCACAACACGCTCGCCGCCACCGCTCTGGACGAGGTCGAACCGCTTGGTCTCCCCGTCGTTGCGCCAGTAGGCCGTGTCGTCGTCTTGCCACCACTCGCCCGGTAGGCCGTCATAGGTGCGTGGCGACGTCTCAAGCCAATCGAGCGACACCAGCGCCAGCCACCCGTACGGGTCGGCCAGGGTGGTCTCGCGCTCCGTCTTCCAGGTCTGCCAGTCCTCAGCGAAGCTCATGTCCTTGCGAACGACGAATCGCCGGCATCGCTTCCCCGTTCCACGGAGTGGGAAACGAGAGCGTCGCCGAGTTCCGTGCGCGCGTAGACGACGCTTCGGCCGTGACGTTGTGAGGCCAACAGTCCAGCGTCACGCAACGCACGCAGGTGCTGGTTCACCGCCGATGTCGTGACGCCCGTGCGCCGCGCAAGGTCAGTCGACGACCACGGTTGTGCCAGTTCGGCCAGCAGGTCCGCACGCACCTGGCCGAGAACTCCGGCGAGCGCCTCGGGCCCGCGGCAGCACCCGGTCTCCCACACCGTGCCGGCACCACGGGCGGAGTAGATCAGCAACGGAGGTGCGCCGGGGTCGACCGGAACAGCGGTGCGCCGGGCGAACACGCTGGGCACGAGGGTGAGTCCCCGCCCGCCGGCCTCCACCCGCCGCGGCAGGGCTCCCGCGATGCGCACCTGGACGACAGGGCTCATGAAGGTGATCCGTTCGGAGATTCCCGAGAACATCGCCGCCAGGCCCTGCTGGGCCATGACACGGCCTCGGTGGGCGATGTCGGCTTCCAGCACCGCGCGCATCCGATCCCACCGACCGGCCAGCGCTTCGTGCCAGTAGGACTCCACCGCGTCGAGAACCCGGTGACGGTCGCGCAGTGCGTCGGGCACGTCGCCGAACAGTGCGCGGAAGTGGCGCCGCATGGTGCGTGTCGAGACCTCGCGCAGCTCCGCGAACTCGTCCTCAACATGGGTGAACGGCGTCAGCGGGCGGGGGCTCAGGAAGTCCGGTGTCCAGCCGCGGTCGGTCGAGAGCGCCAGCAGGACCTCCGTGTCCACGCCACGGATCTGGCGCGCCCACGGCACGTGCAGCGGGTATTTGGCGGGGTTCTTCAGCACGCGCAGGCTGAGCGTCAGTTCGCTGAGCGGCGAGACGGCGAACCGCACGTCCACCAGGTCGGACTCGCCGAGCACGAACTGGATCATGTAGCACAACGCTACATCAGTTACGGGCCGACGACACCCGCGCGAGGCTTCACGTCCATGTGGACCGACATGGGGCTGGCGTTGCGGATCGCTCGCCGGGCAGCGGAACTGGTGCTCTCCGCGGGCGCCCCCGACGTGTGGGTGAAGGACGACGGCAGCCCGGTCACGTCGACCGATCTGGCGGTCGAGGACCTCGTGCGCCGGCTGCTCGCGGACGCGGTGCCCGACGACGGGGTCGTGGGCGAGGAGCGCCCCGAGCGCACGGGAACCTCCGGCCGGAGGTGGTTGGTCGACCCGATCAGCGGCACCGCCGACTTCGTGGCGGGAAGGCCGACGTACTCGGTGGACCTGGCGCTGGAGAACGCACTGGCCGTCTCCGTCATGCCGTCGCTGGGCATCACGATGGCGGCCGGGCGTGGCATCGGCTGCCGAATTTTCCGGGACGGGCAAGAAGAAGTCGCCCGTGTGTCCGCGACGGGCGTGCTCGAAGGTGCGCGCCTGTGCTTGCACGGCAAGAGAAAACCAGCTCTGGAGCAGTGCATCGTCGTGGACGGCTCGACGTCGGTGCTGGACCTGGTCACCGGACGGGTGGACGCGGTGATCGCCGCGGGCGCGGGCCTCGACGAGTTCGACCTGGCGTGCCTGCCAGTGCTCGTGGAGGAGGCGGGCGGCCGCGTGACGGTGGTCGAGGAGGACGTCGTGCTGGCCACCAACGGTGTCCTGCACGACGCCCTCCTCGCGTTGCTGGTCGCGCGTCCTGGTGTCGAACCAGGCACCCCGGGCTCATGAGGCCCGGGTGATCGCCGGATCCCGCGCGCTGGAGTGACCGACCGGACTCGCACCGGCTTTGACCAGGACCACAACCTGGTGCCTCGACTGCTTCGGCTTCGGTCACGGCTGCCCGTCGAGGGTTCGAACCTCGATCTCCGCGTTCAGAGCGCGGTGTCCGTGCCAATTGGACCAACGGGCATCAAAAAAGCCGCCTCGTCGCTGTGTGCGACGGGACGGCTCCCCGGAGACATGAGGTCAAGTCATGCCGAGGAGCACCAGACGTGCTGATGGCGCATGTGTTGCATCACGGCTGGCTCCCTTCCTCCGGTTCGTCGAGAACCACTCTGACGGACGGCGTGGCGGCCTTGCAACGCATTATTCGGCGTTGCAAAAGTTTGCAGGCTTGATTCGATTCCTCCAGGAATCCTCAAGCCGACTTGCGGAAAACTTTTGCAACGTCTTTCCTGGACCGCTGACACACCCCACCCCCGGAAGGCATGGACATGTCCCAGGACTGGTGGCGCCACGCCGTCATCTACCAGGTCTACGTGCGCAGCTTCGCCGACTCGAACGGCGACGGCGTCGGCGACCTGCCCGGCATCCGCTCACGCCTGCCCTACCTGCGCGACCTGGGCGTGGACGCGGTCTGGATCACGCCGTTCTACGCGTCACCGATGGCCGACGGCGGCTACGACGTGGCGGACTATCGCGCCGTCGACCCGCAGTTCGGCGGGTTGGACGACGTGCGCGCGTTGGTGGACGACGCACACACGCTCGGCATCAGGGTGATCGTCGACATCGTGCCGAACCACAGCTCCGACCAGCACGCGTGGTTCCAGGAGGCGCTGGCCGGCCGCAACCGCGAGCGGTACATGTTCCGCGAGGGCGTCGGCGACCAGCCGCCGAACGACTGGGAGTCGGTCTTCGGCGGGCCCGCCTGGACGCGGGTGGCCGACGGGTCCTGGTACCTGCACCTGTTCGCGCCGGAGCAGCCGGACCTGAACTGGGAGCTGCCCGAGGTGCGCGCGGAGTTCCGCGAGGTGCTGCGGTTCTGGCTGGACCTCGGCGTCGACGGGTTCCGCGTGGACGTGGCGCACGGCATGGTCAAGGCGCCGGGCCTGCCCGACATCGGGCACGCCGACCAGCTCAAGCTGCTGGGCACGGAACCGCTGCCGTTCTTCGACCAGGACGGTGTGCACGAGATCCACCGCGAGTGGCGTGAGGTCACCAACTCGTACGAGGGCGACCGTGTGCTCGTGGCAGAGGCATGGACGCCTTCAGCCGAACGAACGGCCATGTACCTGCGTCCCGACGAGATGCACCAGGCGTTCAACTTCCACTACCTCACAGCGGAGTGGAACTTCGAGGCGTTGCGCTCGGTCATCAACTCGTCGCTCGCCGCGGTCGAACCCGTTGGCGCGCCTACGACCTGGGTCCTCTCGAACCACGACGTGCAACGGCACGTGACGCGATACGGCGGCGGCGAAACCGGCGTGCGCCGCGCACGAGCCGCACTGGCGTTGATGCTCGCGCTGCCGGGCTCGGTCTACCTGTACCAGGGCGAGGAACTCGGCCTCCCCGAGGTGCTCGACCTGCCGGACGAGGTGCTGCAGGACCCGATGTGGGAGCGTTCGGGCCACACCGAACGAGGCCGCGACGGCTGCCGCGTTCCGTTGCCGTGGGCCGCTTCCGGCCCGTCACTGGGCTTCGGCACCGGCGGCTCGTGGCTGCCGCAACCCGCGGACTGGGCGAAGCTCAGCGTGGAAACCCAGGCAGCCGACCAGGACTCGATGCTGTCGTTCTACCGCAACGCTTTGCGCGCACGCCGCGAGAACCCGGCGCACGGCACGACCCTCACGTGGATCGACGGACCGGCCGACGTCCTGTGGTTCGAACGCGACGGCATCGCCTGCGCGGTCAACCTGTCCGAAGCGGTCGTGGAACTGCCCGACCCCGGCTCCGTCCTGCTGGCGTCGTCGTACTACGGGGTGCGCGACGGACTGCTGCTCCTCCCGCCGGACACCGCGCTGTGGTGGAAACTGTGACCAGCGATTTCACGTGATCCACTAAAACTGTCAGACCCCCTGGGTACCGTCCGTGGACATCAGCTCCAAGGTCGGATCCAGGGGGTCTCGTGTCAGGCAGGTGGGAACTCGTCTCCGGTGGTTCGGCGAAGTTCTGGGAGATCACCCGGAGCAGCGCCGCGGTGACCGTCCGCTTCGGACGGCTGGGCGCGGCCGGGCAGACCCAGACCAAGGAGCTGCCGACCGAGGCCGCCGCGCAGGCGCACGTCGCGAAGCTCGTGGCGGAGAAGGAAAAGAAGGGCTACCTCCGCGTCGTCGCCGACCCTTCTGCCGCCACACCGTCCACCGCGGCCCTCCAGCCCGCAACACCCTCAGCCTCAACACACTCGGCCGCAGCATCCCCCAAGGCGTCCCCAGCTACCCCTTCCAACCCCACCCCTTCCGCCCTCACCCCTCCCAGCCCCACTGCTTCCGCCGCCACTCCTCCCAATCCCACCCCTGCCAATCCCACCCCTGCCAATCCCACCCCTGCCAGCCCCACTCCTCCCAGCCCCGCTCCTCCCGCTCCCACTCCTGCTGCCCCCACCCCCGCAACCACACCCCACCCTCTCCACGAGGACACCTGGGTGATGCCCGCCGAGTGGCTCGCCCAGGCGATGCCCAGGCGTGACGTGACCCCGCTGCCCAAGTTCGCAGTCGACTCGTCGATGGCGCAGAAGTTCCGCGACCAGATCACCGCCCAAGCCGAAAAGATCAACGACGCGCTCACCTCCCCGGACCACGAGTCAGCCCTGGTCCGCGCACTGCGCGACCACCTCGAAGGCCGGCCCGACCCGCTAGGCGCCGCCACCCTCGTGAAGCTGCTCGGCCCCCAACCCGGCACCTCACCGGCGCACTGGTGGATCGAGGACTTCGGCCTGCCGTTCGCCGCCGCGGCAGCCGTGCACCACGCGACCGTGTACGACAGCTACGGCAAGCTGATGATCAGCCTGCCGCGCCACAGCACCGAGCAGAGCGCCGAAGGCCTCGCGCTGATCGACATCCGCACCGCGCTGGCGGTGGCGGACGAGGCGACCTACGACGCGGCGCTCGCCGAACTGGAGAAGCTCGGCACGAGCTGGTTCGGCCAGGTCACGCGGGCGTTCCTCGCCCCGACGCGGCACGACTGGTTCGAGGAGGCGAACGAGTCGTCCAGCTCGTACTGGATGGTGCACAGCTCGGCGAGCACCGCCGACCACCTGCGCCGGCTGAAGTACGGCCACCTGATCTGGTCGGAGACCGGCGTGTACACGGCGCTGCACCTGCTCGGTCCGGCGATCGCACCCGTGCTCGACGCCGAACTGCGCGCGAAGGCCGAGTGGGGCGGGGAGCACCGCAGGCTGGCCCTCGCGGTGCTGGCGGCCCTGCCGACCGACGAGGCGTTCCTGATGCTGTTGAACCGCCTGCAGGAGCGTTACGTCCGGCCCGCGCTGGCGGCCGCGATGCAGGCGTTTCCGGCGCGAGCCCTGCGGCTCATGACACCCCGCGCGGCGAACGACGCGGACGTCCGCGACCTGCTGCGCACGCACCTCGTCAAGCACCCCGGCCTCACCGTTCCCGACGAGGTCGCCGCGCTGGTCGAGACGCGCCCCGACGCACCGGCCGGCGCGCTCCCGCCGATCCTGGCCGAACCGCCGTGGACACACCGCCGTCCGCAGGCGAAACCCGTTGTGCTGCAAGGTCTCCCGGTCCCCGAACCCCACCTCACGTGGCTGCCCGGCGAGCGCGAGGAGTGGACCGAGCTCACGGGCTGGTGGTCGCGACAGACCGGCAACTGGGAGTCGATGGCGCAGGCGATCCGCGCCGGCAAGAGCTCCAGCTACGACCACCGGCTGTTCGAGAACGGCCCGGAAGAACTGGTCCGCCCGCTCCTCGCCGTGTGGACGCCCCACGACACCTGGAACAGCGAGAGGTGGGGCAAGCGGATCGTGGCGAGGTTCGGCATCGACGCACTGCCCGCCGCGCTGCGGCTGGCGGCGAGCAACCCGCACGTGTCCGGCGTCGTACTGCTCCCCTACGCCACCACCGAGGTCGCCGAGCTGATGGCGGACTGGTTCGTACGCCTCAAGACCGCGCGTGGGTTCGCGATCTCGTGGCTGTCCCGCCACCGCGAGGCCGCCGCTCGCCTCCTCCTGCCGGCAGCGCTCGGCGCGGCGGGTCCCAGGCGCCGCAACGCCGAGTTCGCGCTGCGCCACCTCCACCTGGAGACCGGTGTCGACGTCATCGCCCTCACGCACAGCCCCGAGGCGGCAACGGCGATCCGCACGCTGATCGAGGTCGACCCGCTCGACGTCCTGCCCGCGAAGCTGCCGCCGATCGGCTCGTGGGTGGATCTCGCGCTGCTGCCTCAGGTGCAGCTGGCCAACGGCTCCGGCGCGTTGTCCGCCGAAGCCACCAAGAACCTCCTGATGACAGCAGCACTGTCCAAACAGGACGCCGTCTACCCCGGACTGCCGCTCGCCGTCGAGGCGTGCGAGCGCACGTCGCTGGCGGAGTTCGGCTGGGCCGTCTTCGGCCTCTGGCAGGACGCGGGCGCGCCGTCCAAGGACGGCTGGGTCCTCACCGCGCTCGGCTGGTTCGGCGACGACGAGACGGTGCGCCGCCTCGCCCCGCTGATCCGCTCCTGGCCGGGCGAGAGCCAGCACGCCCGCGCCGTGACGGGCCTCGACGTGCTCGCCCAGATCGGCACCGAGGTCGCGCTGATGAACCTGAACAGCATCGCCGAGAGGGTGAAGTTCAAGGGCCTCAAGACGAAGGCGCAGGAGAAGGTGACGGACATCGCCGCCGCGCTGGGCCTGAGCCGCGACCAGCTGTCCGACCGCCTCGTGCCCCGCCTGGGCCTCGACGAGGCCGCCAGCCTCGTCATCGACTACGGCCCGCGCCAGTTCACGGTCGGCTTCGACGAGCACCTCAAACCGTACGTCCTCGACCCGGACGGCAAGCGCCGCAAAGATCTCCCCAAGCCCGGCGCGAAGGACGACCAGGAGCTCGCCCCGGCGGAGCACAAGCGGTTCGCGACGCTGAAGAAGGACGTCCGCGCCGTGGCGTCGGACCAGATCCACCGTCTAGAACGCTCGATGGTCGACCAGCGCACCTGGACGACGGAGGAGTTCCACACGGTCCTGGCCGCCCATCCCCTGCTGTGGCACCTGGTCCGCCGCCTGGTGTGGATCACCGGCAGCGGCCTGACCTTCCGCCTGGCCGAGGACCGCACCCTCGCCGACGCCTCCGACGACGAGGTGGCCCTGCCCGCGGACGCCGTCATCCGCGTGGCCCACCCGATCGACCTGGCCGACACCCTGCCCGCCTGGGGCGAGGTGTTCGCCGACTACGAGATCCTCCAGCCGTTCCCGCAGCTCGGCCGCCCCACCTACTCCTTCACACCGGGCGACACGATCCCCCAGCTGGCCAAGTACCTCAACAAGGACGCGCCGGTCGGCAAGGTCCTGGGCCTCACCAAACACGGCTGGGCCAGGTGCCAGCCCCAGGACAACGGCGTCGAGCCGTGGATGACCCGCCCGTTGCCCGCCGGCGGCGCCCTGGTCGCCTCGCTCGACCCCGGCATCGTCGTGGGAATGATCGACATGGAACCCGAGATGCAGTTCAGCGCACTGTGGTTCGACCCGAACGGCCAAGGCGCCTGGAACCCGCCCAGGGGCGGCACCCCCAGCACGTTCGAAGTGGACGCCATCACCGCCTCCGAACTCCTCTCGGAACTCGAGTCACTGCACGCGTAATCGCGGGAACGGTTGGTCCACGACCAACGTCAGACCGGCTCGGCGACACCAACGGATCAGCAGCAGGGAGCAGCAAGTGCGCAGGTGGGAGCTCGTCTCGGGCAGCGCGGCGAAGTTCTGGGAGATCGACCAGGACGGCACCGCCGTCACCGTCCGCTTCGGACGGCTGGACACGCACGGCCAAACCCAGACCAAGGCCCTGGCCTCCGCCGAGGCGGCGACGGCCCACGTCGCGAAGCTGGTGGCGGAGAAGGAGAAGAAGGGCTACCGCGCCGTCACCACGACAGCAGCGCCGGCCACCTCCCCGCAGCCCGCCGCGTCCACGGCGCAAACGCTCGCTTCACCAGCCGCGCACAACGCCACCCCAGCAGCCGCCTCGGGCCTCACCGCCCCCGGCCCTGCCCTTCAGGAGCCCGCCACCCCGGCCGGGCAGCCTGCCCCGCCCACCGACACCGCCACACCGGCTGCCCTGCCCACCGACCAGACCTCCAGCCCCACCCCGCCTGCCACCCTCCCCGTCGAACACCACACCCCCACCGACGAAGACACCTGGGCCATGCCCAGGGCGTGGATGCGCGACGTGGTCCGCCAACGCGGCTTCCACCCCGCCCCGGAGTTCACCGTCGACCCCGACCAAGCCGAAGAGGCAAGGCGCCGAGCAGACACCCAAACCCCCACCACCGTCGAACGGATCCTGTCCGAACCTGCCTCCGACCCCGACCTGGTCCAGGCAGCACGCGACCACCTCGCAGGCCGCCCCAACCCGGTCGGCGCGGCGGCGATCGCGGCCATCATCGCCAGCGGCGAGCAGTCCGTGCACGCCTGGGTCGCCGACCACGGCGTCGCCTTCGCGACGGAGGCCACGGTCGAGTTCGCCCGCCTGGCCTCCGCACCCGAGTGGCTCCCGCAGCAGCGCGAGTACGGCAACGAACGCCTGGCGAGCCGAGGCGGCCACTTCCGCCTCGCCCCCGAAAGCGTCGAAGGCCGGATGCTCAAGGCCGTCCGGTACGCGCTGGCGACAGCGGACGACGGCCCACGAACCACGGCCGAAGCGTTCCTCGACAAGCTGGGCGAGCTCGACGAGCCCAACGCGCAGATGCTGCGGACCTTCCTGATGCCCGAACGGACCGACTGGTTCCAGGAGGCCTGCGCCGCGCCGCACTCGAACGCGCGCTGGTGGGTCGTTCCGTGCAGTGCCAGCAACCTCGACGAGTTCGAGCAGGCGCAGGTCACGGTGTCCAACAGCAGCGTCATCCTGCACACGACGCTCTACGTGCTCGGCCCGGCGATCGCGCCGCTGCTCGTGGCGGCGCTCGACCACAAGTACCAGCGAGCGGACCGCCGCAAGATGGTGCTGAAGGTGCTCGCGGCGCTGCCCACCGACGAGGCCTTCACGATCGCGCTCGACCGGATCGACGAGAAGTACGTGCGTCCGACCGTGCTGTCGATGATGGCGGCGTTCCCGTTGCGGGCGGCTCGGCTCCTCGGCGAACGCACGGGCCGCAACGCCGAGCTGCGCCAGCTGCTCAGCGTGCACCTGAAGACCTACCCGCACATCGAGGCGCCCGCCGGTTTCGTGGACGTCGCGTCGGTCGCGCTGCCGGAGGCGCCGGCGGAGGCGTTGCCGCCGGTGCTGGCCTCGCCGCCGTGGACCAACCGCAAGAAGCCGGTGAAGCCCGTGGTGGTGCCGGACCTCCCGGTGCCAGGCCCGTCGATCCTGTGGCAGCCGGGTGAGCGCGAGGAGTGGCTGAAGGACGGCCACTGGGACACCCACCCCCACAAGACCTGGCAGCACTGGCTGGCGGAGTTCAAGGTCGGCCGGATCGGCTACCGGATGGCGGACCTGCTCATCGGCGCGCCCGAGGACGAGGTGCGGCACCTGCTGGCCGACTGGGAGCCGAACCTGGGCTGGAGCGCGGAGACGGCGGGCAAGCGGTTGGCCGCGAAGTTCGGCTTCGACGCGTTGCCGCCGCTGCTGCGCATCGTCGAGCGGACCTCAGCGACCGCGGTGATCGTGCTGCCGTTCGCCACGCCCGAGGTGGCCACGCTGATGGCCGACTGGCTCGTGCGGCTCAAGCAGGTCCGCAAGATCGCGATGGCGTGGCTGGCCCGGCACCGCGAGACCGCCGCACGCCTGCTCGTCCCGGCCGCCCTGGGCAAGCCGGGTGCCGAGCGCCGCAACGCCGAGACCGCGCTCCGCCACCTGCACGCCCTCGGGGTGGACGTGGTGGCGGTCGCCCCCGGCGAGGCCGCGGCGGAAGCTCTGAAGGAGTTCCTGGCCGTCGACCCGGTCGACGTGCTTCCCGCCAAGCTGCCGGTGATCGGCGAGTGGGCGGACACCCGCCTGCTGCCCCAGGTCCTGTTGAGCGACCGCAGGCAGGCCCTGTCCCCCGAGGCCGCGCGCCACCTGCTGATGACGGCCGCGCTGTCCAAGCCGGGCGACGTCTACGCCGGACTGCCGATCGCCCGCGACGCGCTCGACGGGGACTCGCTGGCCGAGTTCGTGTGGGCCGTCTTCCAGCGCTGGCAGGAGGTCGGGGCGCCGTCGAAGGAGAGCTGGGCGCTGAACGCGCTCGGCTGGCTCGGCGACGACTCGACGGTCCGCGCGCTGTCGCCGTTGATCAGGGTCTGGCCGGGCGAGAGCCAGCACACGAGGGCCGTGACGGGTCTCGACGTGCTCGCCGACATCGGCACCGAGGTCGCCCTGTCGCACCTCAACAGCATCGCCGAGAAGGTGAAGTTCAAGGGCCTCAAGACCAAGGCACAGGAGAAGGTCTCCCAGATCGCCGAGGAACTGGGCCTGTCCCGCGACCAGCTCGCGGACCGCCTGGTGCCGCGCCTGGGCCTCGACGACGCCGCCAGTCTCGTGATCGACTACGGCCCGCGCCAGTTCACCGTCGGCTTCGACGAGCAGCTCAAGCCCTTCGTCATCGACCCGGACGGCAAGCGCCGCAAGGACCTCCCCAAGCCGGGCGCGAAGGACGACCAGGACCAGGCTCCGCTGGAGCACAAGCGCTTCGCGGCCCTGAAGAAGGACGTGCGCGCCGTCGCGTCGGACCAGATCCACCGCCTCGAACGCGCCATGGTCGACCAGCGCACCTGGACCGCCGAGGAGTTCCACACGGTCCTGGCAGGCCACCCGCTGCTCTGGCACATCGTCCGCCGCCTCGTCTGGATCACGAACGAAGGCCACTCCTTCCGCCTCGCGGAAGACCGCACGCTCGCCGACTCCGGCGACGACGAGTTCACGCTCCCCGAAGCCGCCACCGTCCGCGTGGCGCACCCGGTCGACCTCCAGGACGCGCTCGAAGCCTGGGGCGAGGTCTTCGCCGACTACGAGATCCTCCAGCCCTTCCCGCAGCTGGGCCGCCCGCTCCACCTGGTCCCGCACAACGAGAACCTCCTTCCCCACCTGCAGAAGTACTGCGACGTCGACCACCCGATCGGCAAGATCCTCAGCCTCACCAAGAAGGGCTGGATCCGCGGCGAACCCCAGGACGGCGGCGTGGAGTGCTGGATCACCCGCCCGCTCCCGTCCGGCGGCGCCCTGGTCGCCTCGCTGGACCCCGGCATCGCGGTCGGCGCGATCGACGTGTTCCCGGAGCTCAAGTTCACCGAACTCTGGTTCTCGTCCAACGGACACGGCTACTGGTCCTCCCAGCGCAACGCCACGGACACCCTCACCACCGACTCCATCACGGCCTCGGAAGTGCTGTCCGAACTGGAATCGCTGCACCAGTAGCACCACGACCAGAATTGTCAGACCCCCTGAGTAACGTCCAAGGACATCAACTCCCTCGTGTGGCCCCGGAGGTAAAAGCAGTGCGCAGGTGGGAACTCGTCGCGGACGGCTCCGCGAAGTTCTGGGAGATCGGGCAGGACGGCGCGACGGTGACCGTCCGGTTCGGACGGCTGGGCGCCGCCGGCCAGACCCAGACCAAGGAGCTGGCCTCCGCCGAGGCAGCCGACGCGCACATCGCGAAGCTGGTGGCGGAGAAGGAGAAGAAGGGCTACAGACCAGAAGGCGCGGCGCAGCCCTTAGCGGCACCGGCCACCGGCGAGCCGTCTACGGCCACGCAGCACCTCACGCCACCGGCCACCGGCGAGCCTTCGGCCGCAGCCCCCTCGACCATCACCCCAGCGATCACAACCCCCGTCCTCGACGAGGACACCTGGGTCATGCCCAAGGCCTGGCTGCGCGACGTGGTCCGCCAACGAGGCTTCGACCCGGCCCCCGAGTTCACCCTCGACCCCACCAAGGCCGCCCAAGCGCGCCAACTCGTCACCGACCAGGCCGAGGCGATCGACCGCGCCCTGGAGGTCAAGGGCTCCCACAAGGACCTGGTGGAAGCGGCCCGCGACCACCTCACCGGAAAGCCGAACACCCTCGGCGCGGCGGCGATCGCGGCCATCACCAAGCCGGGCGTACCTGCCGTGCACGCCTGGATCGCCGACCACAGCCTCGCGTTCGCCACGACGGCCACCGTCGAGCTCATGGGCCTGACGTTCTCCGAGCAGTGGAACGACAAGCGCGGCAAGTGGACCAAGATCTGCCTGCAGTACGACCGCGGCGGCTTCCAGACGGCGCTCACCGAGCCGGAAGGCCAGATGCTCACGGCCCTCCGGTACGCGATCGCTACGGCCACGCCGGAAGAGCGCGCCGAGGCCGAGGCCGTGCTGGAGACGCTGAAGAAGTCGAAGGTCGAGAAGGAGCTGCGGGCCTACCTGATGCCGGAGCGGGCCGACTGGTTCGCCTGGCTCCTCAAGCAGCAGTACACGTCGAGCCGGTGGTGGATGCTGCCGAGCAGCGCCCGCACCCAGGAGGACTTCGAGAAGGCCGAGCTGTCGCTGACGAACTACGCGTTCCTGATGTACACGGCCGTGTACGTGCTGGGGCCGGGCGTCGCGCCGTTGCTCGCGGTGGAGCTCGACGGCGACGTCTACTACCAGAGCGCGGACGGTCGCAAGCGGGCGTTGAAGGTGCTCGCCGCGTTGCCGACCGACGAGGCGTTCACGATCATGCTGGACCGGCTGGACGCGAAGTACGTGCGGCCTGCCGTGCTGTCGGCCATGGCGGCGTTCCCGAAGCGGGCGGCGCGGCTGCTGGCACAACGAGCGGTCTCCAACGCCGAGGCGCTCAAGCTGCTCCAGGCGCACCTGCTGTCGAACCCCGATCTGACGGTGCCCGACGACGTGGCCGAGTTGGTCGCCGAGTCCGGCCCCGCGGTCCTGCCGGAGGCGAGCGCCGAAGAGCTGCCCGCACTGCTGGTCTCGCCGCCGTGGTTGCAGCGCAAGAAGCCGGTGAAGCCGGTGGTGCTGGCGGACCTGCCGTCGCCGGAGCCGACGATCACGTGGCATCCGGGCGAGCAGGACGAGTGGCTCGCGTGCGGGGCCGAGTGGCTGCAGGACCACCACGACTGGCGCAAGCTGCTCAAGGAGTACCTGGACGGCACGATCGGCTACTACGACAACGACCTGTTCCTGCTCGCGCCCGACGACGAGGTGCGGCACCTGCTCGCCGACTGGAAGCCGAACTACAGCTACGGCGTCGAGGAGTGGGGCAAGAACCTGGCAGCGCGGTTCGGGCTCGACGCCGCGCCGGCGCTCCTGAGGCACGTCCAGTCGTCCCCGGCGGGGACGGGGATGGTGCTGCTGCCGTTCGCCACCCCCGAGGTGGCCACGCAGATGGCCGACTGGTTCTCCCGCACCAAGCAGGCGCGGCGCTGGGCACTGGACTGGCTTGGCCGGCACCGCGAGCAGGCCGCGCGGTTGCTCGTCCCCGCCGCGTCCGGCAAGGCGGGCATCCCCCGCCGCAACGCCGAGACGGCGCTGCGGCACCTGCACAACAACGTCGGTGTCGACGTGGCGGCCGTCGCCAGGGAGTGCGGTGCCGAGGCCGCGATCGACGTGGTGCTGTCGGTCGACCCGGTCGACGTGCTGCCCCCGAAGCTGCCGGTGATCGGCGAGTGGGCGGACACCCGGCTGTTGCCGCAGGTGCTGCTGGCCGACCGCAGGCACGCGCTGCCGGCCGAGGCCGCGAGCAACCTGCTCATGACTGCGGCGCTGTCCAAGCCCGGTGAGCTCTACGCGGGTCTGCCGATCGCGCGCGAGGCGCTCGACCGGGACTCGCTGGCGGCGTTCGCGTGGGCCGTCTTCCAGGCGTGGGAGCAGGCGGGCTCGCCGTCGAAGGAGAGCTGGGCGCTGAGCGCGCTCGGCTGGTTCGGCGACGACTCGACGGTCCGCGCGCTGTCCCCGCTGGTGCGCAGGTGGCCGGGTGAGAGCCAGCACGCGCGGGCGGTCTCCGGACTCGACGTCCTCGCCGAGATCGGCAGCGAGGTCGCGCTGTCGCACCTGAACAGCATCGCCGAGAAGGTGCCGTTCAAGGGCCTCAAGACCAAGGCCCAGGAGAAGGTCGCCCAGATCGCGGCGGAGCTCGGCCTGTCCCGCGACCAGCTGTCGGACCGGCTGGTGCCGCGCCTCGGCCTGGACGACGCGGCCACGCTGGTGATCGACTACGGCCAGCGGCAGTTCACCGTGGGCTTCGACGAGCAGCTCAAGCCGTTCGTGCTCGACCCGGACGGCAAGCGCCGCAAGGACCTGCCGAAGCCCGGTCTGAAGGACGACCAGGACAAGGCGCCGTTGGAGCACAAGCGTTTCACGGCGCTGAAGAAGGACGTCCGCACCATCGCGGCCGACCAGATCCAGCGGCTCGAACGCGCCATGGTCGACCAGCGCACGTGGAGCGCCGAGGAGTTCCTGACGGTGCTCGTGGCCCATCCGCTGCTGTGGCACCTGGTCCGCCGCCTCGTGTGGATCACCGACGAGGGCACGTCCTTCCGCCTGGCGGAGGACCGGACGCTGGCGAACGTGGACGACGACGAGTTCACGCTGCCCGAGACCGCCGCGGTCCGGGTGGCGCACGCGGTCGATCTGAAGGACACGGCGTCGGCGTGGGGCGAGATCTTCGCCGACTACGAGATCCTCCAGCCGTTCCCGCAGACCGGCCGCCCGTACCACCTGCTGGAGTCCGACGAGGAACTCCTGCCGCTGCTCAAGAAGTTCTGCGCCACGCCGTACCCGATCGGCAAGATCCTCGGCCTGACCAAGAGGGGCTGGGTGCGCGGCGCACCGCAGGACGCGGGCGTCGAGTGCTGGATCACCCGGCCGTTCCCCGGTGGCGGCGCTCTCGTGGCCTCGCTCGAACCGGGCATCGCGGTGGGCGCGATGGACGTCTTCCCCGAGGTCGGCTTCAGCGACATGTGGTTCTCCCCCAACGGTCACGGCACGTGGTCCGCCCCGAAGGACGCGCCGGCGAGCCTGCCCGTCGACCCGATCACGCTCTCCGAGCTCCTCTCCGAACTGGAGTCCCTGCGGTCATGACCAGCACCCAGACGATGCAGCGCCCTCCCGCCGAGGTCCGCTTCGCCGACGAGCTCGCACGCCTGCGGGACAGCGACAGCGCGCCCAGGCCACCGGGCTGGGCGTTGAGCCTCGCCGCCGCCCGCAAGTTCGTGGTGGGCGACGAGAAGTCGGGCATCACCAAGAAGTTCGTGGGCGATCCGTCCCTGGTGGACAGGGCGCTGGTGACGCTGGCGACGAGCCGCGGCCTGATGCTCGTCGGCGAGCCCGGCACGGCGAAGTCGCTGCTGTCCGAGCTGATCGCGGCGGCCGTGTGCGGCGAGTCGACGCTGACCATCCAGGGCGGTGCGGCGACGACCGAGGACCAGATCAAGTACTCGTGGAACTACGCGCTGCTCGTCGCGGAGGGCCCGTCGCCGCGCTCGCTGGTGCCGGCACCGATGCTGCGTGGCATGGCCGAGGGCAAGATCGTGCGGTTCGAGGAGATCACCCGCTGCCCGCTGGAGGTGCAGGACTGCATGCTGTCGATGCTGTCCGACCGCGTGATGGCGATCGGTGAGCTGAACGGCCCGGACGGCATGGTGTTCGCGCAGGACGGGTTCAACGTGATCGCCACGGCGAACACGCGGGACAGGGGCGTCAACGAGATGAGCGCCGCGCTCAAGCGGCGGTTCAACTTCGAGACGGTCTTCCCCATCGCGGACTTCGACACCGAGCTCGCGCTGGTCGAGCAGGAGGCGGCGAAGCTGCTGGAGCGCTCCGGTGTGGAGCTCGCGCCGAGGCGGGACGTGCTGGAGGTGCTCGTGCGCACGTTCCGCGACCTGCGCGAGGGCAGCGACAGGCTCACCACGGTGATGAGCACGGCCGAGGCGGTGTCGGTGGCGCACGCCGTCGGGCTGCGCGGCTGGTTCCTGCGCGGTGAGGTCGGTTCTGCGGCGGACGTCGTGGAGTGCCTGGCGGGCACCGCGGCGAAGGACAACGCGGAGGACCTGGCGCGGCTGCGGCGGTACCTGGAGCAGCACGCGGCGCGGCGCAAGGGCAAGCAGTGGCAGGAGCTGCACCGCGCCCGTCACCTGCTGCCCGGCTGATGGGGGCCGTGTTCGTCGGCGTCCGGCACCACAGTCCCGCCTGTGCCCGGCTGGTCGCCGCCACGATCGAGCAGCAACAGCCCGCGTACGTGCTCATCGAGGGTCCCGCCGACTTCAACGAGCGCATCGACGAGCTGCTGCTGGGCCACGAGCTGCCCGTCGCGTTGTTCAGCTACTCGGACCAGCACGCGTCGTGGTCGCCGTTCTGCGACTACTCGCCGGAGTGGGTGGCGATCACCGAGGCCCGTCGCGCCGGCGCCGAGGTCAGGTTCATCGACCTGCCCGCGTGGCACGAGGCGTTCCGCGACGTCAGCAACAGGTACGCGGACGCGGAGCTGCGCTACACCGACGTCGTCGACCGGCTGTGCAAGGAGTTCTCGGTCGACAACGTCGACGTGCTCTGGGACCACCTCTTCGAGTGCGAGACCGACCCGGTGGGCATGGCCGAGTACTTCGACCTGCTGCGCGGCACGGCTACTGCGGACGAGGGCGACTCGGCACGCGAGGAGTACATGGCGCGCTGGGTGCGGGCGGCTGTGGCCGACGCAGGTGACAGGCCCGTGGTCGTGATCACCGGTGGCTTCCACACGGCCGCGCTCAAGGCGCAGCTCGACGGCGGCACCGAGTGGCCGGAGGTGCCGGAACGCGAACGGGGCGCGAGCTATCTCGTGCCGTACTCGCACGCACGGCTGGACGCCTTCACCGGCTACCAGTCGGGCATGCCGTCACCCGGTTACTACCAGCAGGTCTGGGAGAACGGCGCGCAGCGCGCGGCGGACTGGCTGGTCGAGTCGGTCGCCACGCGGCTGCGCAGGCGGCAGCAGCCGGTGTCGACGGCCGACCTCATCGCCGCGCACACCCAGGCCGGGGCGCTGGCCCGGTTGCGCGGTCACGAGAACCTGGCGCGCACGGACGTGCTCGACGGGCTGACCAGCGCGTTGATCTCCGAGGACCTGACGCAGCCGCCCCCGTGGACGCGGCGCGGCACGCTGCAGCCCGGCGCGCACCCGGCGCTGGTCGAGATGCTCGGGGCGTTGCAGGGCAGCAAGGTCGGCAGGCTGCACCCGAGCACGCCGGCACCACCGCTGGTCAACGCCGTGCAGGAGCTGTTGCGGGCGCACGGGCTCGACCAGGAGGGCAGGGTCTCGCTCGACCTCACCGAGCCGGACGCGTTGGAGCGCAGCAGGATCCTGCACCGCCTGCGCGTGCTGCGGATCCCCGGCTTCGAGCGCACGAGCGGCCCGGCCGAGGGCGCACAGCCACGCCTGGACGAGCAGTGGACGCTCCGGCCGGTCGAGGAACGGCTCGCGGCGTTGATCGAGGCCGCCGAGAACGGTGCCACGCTGGAGGAAGCGGCCGGGGTGGCGCTGGAACGCCGGTCCCGGCACGCCCCGCTCGACGAACTGGGCGGGATCCTGTTCGACGCGGTGCTGTGCGGGATCTCGGCGCTGTCCGGCAGGGTCAAGCAGTCGCTCAACGAGGGCGTCCGGGAGACGGGCGACCTCGCGGCGCTGGGCAACGTCCTGAGCGGGGTGCTCGGGCTGTGGCGGCACGACAGGTTGTTCGGCACGAGGAAGGACCCGCTGCTCGGCTCGGTGATCGACGTGGGCACGGCGCGGGTGCTGTGGCTGATCGAGGGCCTGCACGGCGGTCCGGCACCGGCCGATCCGAACCGGCTCAAGGCGATGGCGGCGACCAGGGACGCCGTGCTGCACGCAAAGTCCGCGCTGTCGCTGGACGTCGTGGACGTCACAGGTGTGGCGACGCGGGTGAGCAACGACGTGCAGGCACCACCGGATCTGCGCGGCGCGGCGCTCGGGCTCGCCTGGGCGCTGGGTTCCCAGCCGGACGTGCGCAAGGTCCGCACCATCGAGGCGCTCGGCGACTGGCTCGCCGGGTTGTTCGCGGTGGCGCGTGAGGAGGTGCTCGCGAGCCCCGACCTCGTGGGTGTGCTGGACGAGCTGGTCAGCGCGATGGACGAGGAGGAGTTCCTCGTGGCGCTGCCCGCGTTGCGGCTCGCGTTCAGCTACTTCCCGCCCAGGGAGAGGGAAACGATCGCAGCCACTGTGCTCGCCCATCGCGGTGTCGAGGGCGGCGGCGCGAAGAACATCAGCCGGCTCACCGTCGACCCGATGGCGGTGGCGGAGGCGATGGCGATCGAGAAGCGCGTGGACGCGCTGCTGGTGAAGGGCGGGCTGGCATGACGGACCTGGAACGCTGGCGGCTCATCCTCGGCGAGCCGGCGTCACGCTGCACGGGAGGCCTGCAGGGTGACGCGGCCCGCCGGGACGCGACGCTGGAGTGGCTCTACGGTCGTGATCCCGAGCTGGCCGAACGCGGTGTGCGCAAGGGCGGCAGCGAGGACTCGGTGCTGCAGACCGTCGACTGGCTCGACGAGGTCCACACCCTGTTCCCGAGAGAGACGATCGAACGGCTGGAGCGCGACGCCGTCGAGCGCTACGAGATCACCGACATCGTCACCGATCCCGAGGTGCTGCAACGGATCGAGCCGAACCCGGCCCTGCTGCGCGCGGTGCTGCGGACCAAGCACCTGATGAACCCGGCCGTGCTAGCGATGGCGCGCAAGATCGTCGAGGCAGTCGTGAAGCAGTTGATGGAGAAGCTGAAGACCGAGGTGCGCACGGCGTTCAGCGGCACGAAGTCGCGGCGGCCGAGCATCCACAAGAACTCCCGCAACTTCGACTTCCGCTCCACGATCAGGGCGAACCTCCAGCGCTACCAGCCGGAGGAGCGCAAGCTCGCGATCGAGCACCCGAAGTTCGTCTCCCGCTCCAAGCGGCACCTGGAGCAGTGGCAGGTGGTCCTGCTCGTGGACCAGTCGGGATCGATGACCAGCTCGGTGATCCACTCGGCCGTCACGGCGGCCTGCCTGTGGGGCCTGCCGGGACTGCGCACGCACCTGGTCGCGTTCGACACCAACGTGGTCGACCTGACCTCGGACGTGACGGACCCGGTCGAGCTGCTGATGAAGGTGCAGCTCGGCGGCGGCACGGACATCGCCAAGGCCGTGGCGTACGGGGCCGAGCTCGTCGACAGCCCGCGCCGGTCGATCGTGGCGATCATCAGCGACTTCTACGAGGGCGGCAGCGAGGAGCGCCTCGTCCGCACCGTGAAGGGCCTGTGCGAGCAGGGCACCCACGTGCTGTGCCTCGCGGCGCTCGACGACGAGGCGAACCCGGATTACGACAGGGCATTGGGCCAGCGGCTCGCGAACGTCGGCGCCCACGTCGGCGCGATGACCCCGGGCCAGCTCGCGGAATTCGTTGCGGAGAAGCTCAGGTGACCAGATCCGACCTGCTGGCCCTCACCCCGGACGCGCTCGCCGCACTGGCCAACCGCGGCCTGGTGAAACGCGCCGTCAAGGAACTCGACGCGGGCGTCGTCCCGGCGCTCGACACCGATCCGTCCGGAGCCGTCCAGGGCAAGTTCCCGGACGGCACCACGACGACGCTGCCTCCCGGCATCGCGCTGGAGGCGGCGCAGTGCAGCTGCGGCGCGGCAGGCGTCTGCCGGCACCGCATCGCCGTGGTGCTGGCCTACCAACGCACCCAGGAGGCGAGTGCCCCGGCCGAGCTGTGGTCGCCGGGCACCGTCACGGACGACGACCTCGTGGCGTTGATGGGCGACCGCACACTCCGCCGCGCCCGCAGGGCGTTCCAGGCCGGCTACCGCGCCAAGCTCCGCCGCCCGACCGCGGAAGACCAGACGGCGCAGGCGGAACTCCCGACCTGCACGGTCACGTTCCTCGTGCCCGGCGACCTGTCCTACGTCCACACGGACGCGGTCAACAAGGACGAGGCGACAGCGCTGGCCGTGTGGGCGTTCCGCGAGGCGGACACCCAGGGCACCGACACGGTCGACGTAGGCGGATCTCCCACCACCGCAACGGATCTGACCGCCGTCACCGACCTGCTCGACCAACTCCTGCTCGACGGCACCACGAACGCGAGCGAGGTGCTCGACGTGGCGTGGCAGCGCCTGCACCGCGACCTGACCGCGCAACGCCTGCACTGGCCCGCCGCCGTGATCACCGACCTGCTCGCGCAACTGTCCGCGTACCGCAAGCGCAGCGCTGACTACGAGGCCGAACACTTCGCCGCCCTGCTCACCGAACTGCACGCCCGCACCACCGCCACCGGCCCGAGAGCAGAGATCCTCGGCCCCGACGAACCGGCGGAAACCCCGTTGAAGCGGGTCAGGCTCACCGCCCTGGGCGCCCGCCTGCGCGCGGAGAACGCGGTGGACGTCTACTTCGCCTCAGGCGACGTGGTGCTGGTGCAACGCGACACTCCCCTGCGCACCGGCCAACGCCTGGCGGCCTCGAACGTGGTCTCCGAGTCGGCGACCCGCAGCGCGAGCCGAGCCGTGACGCTGAAGACGAGCAGGGTGGCCAAGACGTCGCTGACCCCGGTCGGCACCGCCTGGGACCACCTCCCACAAGCACTCGTGATCACCGACTACGACGCGGCCGCCACCCACCTCGCCGACCTGCCACCGCGCCAGGTCCGCGCCAGGGTGGAGGCGGAACTGGTCCGAGTGCTCCGCGTGACCGAGGTGACCGACCTGGCCTACGACCCGGCAGCCCAACGCCTCACCGCCACCCTCCACTCCCCCACCGGCACGACGTGCCTCCTGGAAGCCACCCACCGAGCCGCCGCCCCGCAGTCCCTGGACGCCCTGACCGCAGCCCTGCGGGCCGACCCGACCACGATCACCGGCAGCGTCCGCCGCCACCGGGGCACGCTGGTGGTCGACCCCCTGGCCGTCCACACCGCGGCGGGAGTCGTCGTGCCGGACATGGCGACGGACACGACACCCCAACCCCTGACGCCGGGCACGACGCAGCCCGACCCGTTGAGCGCGACGATCGACAGCGCCCTGACAGTGCTGGCCGAGGCCGCCCACCGGGGGCTGGACCACCTGACGGACAGCCTGCTGGCCCGCGCCAGGGAGGTCGGCACGCACCTGCACACCGCGGGCTTGCGAACGGCGGCGGCGCAGGTGACGGCGTTCGCCGACGGCCCGGCGTCGGGGACGTGGCTGGCCGCGCACCTGAGGCTTCTGGTGACGGCCGACGCGCGCTGAGGGAGCGCCGCAGCGGGGTAAGGACAGCACGGCCGGCTGGCGGCTGGCGGCTGGCGGCTGGCGGCTGGCGGCTGGCGGCTGGCGGCTGGCGGCAACCATCACCCCGCCGGCGGAGCAGGGACAACCGGCACTCCGCCGGGGTGCGAAGCAAGCGACCATCAGCGCGCCGCACGGGTGCTGGGGCCAGAACGCCAGCGCACCGCACGGGCGCTGGGCAGGACCGCCGACCTGCCAGGGGCCGCTGAGCAGGATCGCCAGCGCGCGGCGCGGTGCGTGGCAGGGCCGTCAGCGCGCCAGAGGCTGCGGCGCGCGGCCCCGCCCCACCGGAGTCGTCACCACCGGAGCCGGCTCAACCGGCCCCGCCACCACCGACGAAGTCGGGTCGATCCGCTGCGACAGCACGTAATCCTCAGCGGCCTCAGCCACCCGCCCCAACCGCTCCAACACGAACCCCCGCAGGTAAGCCGCCCGAGCCGCACCCCACCCACCAAGCGCGATCCCCCGCCCGTAGGCGTCCAAAGCAGCATCCAACAACCCGCACGCCGCCAGCACATCACCCTGCAACGCCCACGTCCGGTCATCGCCAGGACTCAGCTCGACCAACTCCGCCGCATACCCCAGAGCGCGCTGCCCGAGCCCGACGGACAGGTGGGTCCGCACGAGGAACGAGTGCAGGGCGTAGGCCTCGTCCGCCCACGCCAGCCGCTCCATCTCAGCCGCCGGCGTGATCGACGTCAGCGATGCCAGCGCACGCCCCAAGAGCCGATGAGCCTCCGTGATGTCACGGCGCACGAACGGGACCGCGGCGATCGCCCGGTGCAGACGTGCCCGGTGCAACAGACCGGCAAAACCGTTCTGCGGCAACTCGGACGAAGCCTTGACGGCCAGTGCGGCGGCGGCCTGCAGGGAGGTGGAGTCGGCGCCACGCGCAGCGGCGCGGAACACCACGAACAAAGCCAGATCGCGGCGGGTGGCGGCCGGGAGGCCGGACCTGGCGCCGCGCAACGCCATCGTCTCCACGGCGGAGGACGGGAGGTGGCAGCGCAGGACGGCGAGCTGTTCCAGGGCGAGGTCTGGTGAGAGCACGTGCTTGCGCGGGTCGATCACCGCCAGGCCGATCACGGCGGCCGCGCGGTGGGGATATCCCAGGCGCAGCAACAGGTCGCAGGCCACGCGGCGGTCCGTCATGCCCAACGGGCCGGTGGCGCGTTCGTGGACTCGCCACCAGAGTTCGGAGGCGAGGTCGACGGGGAACGTGGTCATGTCGGGGCCGCTGCCGTCGAGGCGGCCCCAGCTCGCGGCCGTCAGCAGTCGCAGGTGGGCCGAGGGTGGTGGCTCGAAGCGCGGTACGTCGGCACCCGCGACGAACGAGGAGGCCATCGCGTGGGTGATGCGGGCGTGCAACGCTGATGACGACGAAGGCGCGAAGAGTCCGGCGTAGACGCGGCAGGCGACGGGGACGTCGGCGGTGCGCAGGGCGCGCAGGCGGGTGGCCAGCGCTGAGGGGCTCGGGTCGGTGCGGTACCGCGGCATTGCGGTCATGCTGGCCTCCCTAGTTGAGCAGTTCCCAGCCGCGCCGGGTCAGGCGGTGGCGGACCGACCTGCCGTTGCGGTGGGTCGAGACGAAGCCCGCTGTGCGCAGGGCGGTCGCGTGTTGTGACGCCGTGGGCAGGCTGATGCCCACGTGCTGGGCGAGTTCGGTGGTGGTGCGTTCGGACGTGAGTGCGCGCAGCACCAGCGTTCTGGTGCGTCCGAGGGCTAGTTCGAGGCTGGCGCCGCTCGGCTGGGGTGCGGTGACCGGGTAGAAGAGCAGGGGCTGCGGTTCGGCGAACATCGACACGGCCGGGCGGGTGAGGCCGTTGAGCACCGGGACGAGGAGCATTCCTGTGCCGCGCAACGAGATCTCGGTGTCCCAGCCCAGTTCCACGTGCAGGGCGGGCGAGGTCCACGAGATCGACGGGTGCAGCTTGCCGAGCAGGTCGCCCAGGCCTCGTGTCACCGCCTGCGACGACCGCAGCCGCACCTCGGCGTCGAACGCCTGGCGGGTCTGCGACCAGTTCGGGCCGAGCAGGTCGCGGAAGCCCGCCTGGAACGCCGTGCGCAGGTCCTGGCGCGAGGACGGGGTGCCGGCCGCGTACGAACGAAGCCACGGCGACGTCGTGCCGAGCATGCTCGCGATCTGGTCGCGCACCCGTGCGGGCGGCACGTCGAGCACCTGGCGCACGGCGTCGTCGAAGTCGGGCCGGGCGGAGTTGAAGAAGTCGGGGATGAACCGGCCGGGCCTGACCAGTTCGGCGAGCGGGCGGATGTTCGGCAGCAGCAGGCGGTCCCACTTGCCGCCGTGGACGGTGAACACCAGTTCATACATCGGCAGCGGCGCCGACGCGAAACGCGTGCGTGCGAGATCTTCCAACTCGAACAGAATCGTCAACCCGCGGCCTTTGGGCACGGATTCGGACATCACGATCGGCATGTGCTTCCCCCCGGAGTGCCTATCACTTCCGAAGGTACGCAGAATTCGTTGTCCGGTGTCAGGGCCGGATCGGTTGACAACGATCGGTGGACAACCTCAGACGAGCGGTCCGGTCTGCTCGGTGAGCTTCAGCAGCAGGTCACGGGTGTGCTCGCGCTCCTCGGCCGACTCCTGGCCGCGCCACAGCAGGTCCGCGAGCGTCACTCCGTCGAGTGCACGGGAAATGAGGTCCGCGCGTTGCGGGTGCAGGCCGTCGGAATCGGTCTGCTGCCGCCAGCGGGTCGCCGCGACGTCCATGCGCTGCTGCAGTTCCGGGACGCCGAGCAGCGCCGTGACGACGGACGGGTGGGACCAGAGGTCGTCGTCCGTCTCGAAGGTCGCCCTGATGTGCGCGCGGGTCCAGCGGCCGGGCGTGTCCTCGGGTTCGAGCAGGCGCTCAACCGTCACGTCGTAGTGGTCGAACCACTCCTCGATCAGGCCGACGATCAACGCCTGCTTCGTGCGGAAGTGGTGCAGCAGGCCGCCCTTGGAGACGCCCGCCTCCTTGGCCACGGCGTCGAGGCTCACGTTCGGGCCCTGCTCGATCAACGCGCGCGCGGCGGCCGCGAGCACCTCACTGCGGGTGCGGGGCGCGTTGCGCTGCTCTCCGGGCATGTGATCAACCTAGCGTTTGCTTAACCGACCGTCCAGACGGTATGTTAATTTGCAGACCAGATGGTCGGCTAAGGGGGTTGGTCATGCGGAAGTGGGCAGCACTGGGCGTGCTCTCGCTCGCGTTGTTGTTGATCGCCGTGGACGGGACGGTGCTGGCTCTCGCGATCCCGGCGCTGCAGCAGGACCTGGTGCCGTCGACCGCCGAGGTGCTGTGGATCGGCGACATCTACTCGTTCGTGCTGGGTGGCCTCCTGATCACGATGGGCACCCTGGGCGACCGCATCGGCCGCAAGAAACTGCTGCTCACGGGCGCGTTCGGCTTCGGTGTCGCCTCACTGCTGGCGGCGTTCGCGCCGTCGGCGGGCTGGCTGATCGTCGCCAGGGCACTGCTCGGCGTGGCGGGCGCGACGATCATGCCGTCGACGCTGTCGATCATCCGCAACCTGTTCACCGACCCGGCCGAGCGCACGCGGGCGGTCGCGGTCTGGGCGGCCACGGCGACGGCCGGCGCCGCACTCGGCCCCCTGATCGGCGGGGCGCTGCTGGAACACTTCTGGTGGGGCTCGGTGTTCGTCATCAACCTGCCGGTGATGGCCGCGCTGCTCGTGTTCGGCGCGTGGTGGCTGCCCGAGTCGCGCGACCCGAACCCCGGCCCGTTCGACCTCGTGTCGGCCCTGCTGTCGGCGGTCGGTGTCGTCCCGCTGGTCTACGCGATCAAGGAACTCGCCCTGGTCGGTCCCACCTGGACCGCCCTGCTGGCCGGACTGGCGGGCGTGGCGGGCCTGTGGCTGTTCGTGCGGCGGCAGCAGGCGTCGAAGCACCCGATGATCGACGTGGCGCTGTTCCGCACGCCCGCGTTCAGCGGTGCCGTGGGCGCCACGATGATCGCGATCTTCGCGCTGACCGGCCTGGTGTTCTTCCTGTCGCAGTACTTCCAGAACGTGCTGGGCTACTCGCCGCTGGAGGCGGGCCTGCGCGAGCTGCCGCTCGGCCTCGCCGGGATGCTCGTCGTCGTGGCGATCGGACCGGTCGTGCGCCTGCTCGGCCGGGGTCGCGCCATCGCGCTGGGCCTGCTCGCCAGCGCGGGCGGGCTGAGCATCGTCGGCTTCAACGCCCAGTACGGGGCGATCGCGGTGGCGTTGGTGATCGTCGGCGCCGGTGTCGGGCTGGCACTCACACTCACGACGGACGCGGTGGTCTCCGCAGTGCCCGTGGACAAGGCCGGCGCGGCGTCAGCGGTGTCGGAGACGGCCTACGAGTTCGGCGCGGCGCTGGGCATCGCGGTGCTCGGCACCGTGCTCTCGGCGTGGGCCGCGACGGGCACGTTCACCGAGGCCGTGCAGGGGACGGCGTTCGTGGCGGCCGCGCTGCTGGCGCTCGCGTCCTTCGTGGCCTACCGGCTCATTCCGGACGGGACGCCTCGGCCAGCCGTGCGTGCAGACGCTCCCTGATCTCGTCCGGCGTGTAGGCGGCGCGGCGGCGCTGGTTGCGGGCGGCGACCACGCCGCTCGCCGCGACACCCGCGAAAGCGGCGATGCCGAGCAGCTTCCAGAGCTTCATGTGCATAGGGTATCGGGCTATGCCGACCTCCCTGGACCAAGCCGTCGAGATGACCCGCACCGGTGACGTGTGGGTGTTCCGCGGGCGCAGCCCCGCCGACAGGGCTATCCAGGCCATGACGAACAGCCCGGTCAACCACGTCGGCATGGCGATCGTGGTGGACGACCTGCCGCCGTTGATGTGGCACGCCGAGCTCGGCAAGTCCCTCAAGGACATGTGGTCGGGCACGCACCAGCGCGGCGCGCAGCTGCACGACCTGCGCGACGCCGTGGTGACGTGGCACGACAAGTACGGGCAGCGGGCGTGGCTGCGGCAGCTCGACCACGAGGTGACGCGCGAGATGGAGGACGCGGCGCTGCGCACGGTGGCGCGGCTGGACGGCACGCCGTTCCCGTCGACCGCCAAGCTCGCCTCGCGGTGGGTCCGCGGGCGGATTCCGGTGGGCGGCAGCACCGACGCGACGATCGAGAGCGCGTTCTGCGCGGAGATCGTGGCCGTCACGTACGAGGAGATGGGGCTGCTGCCCAAGCGCAGGCCCAACTGGTACGACCCGGGCCGCTTCTGGAGCGGCGACGACCTGGACCTGCTGGACGGCGCGAAGCTCGGCAAGGAGATCGAGATCGTCGTCATGTGAAATGCCTGTCCGCAAGAGGACTGATAACTATCAGCCACTTGACCGGGTACGGGCCACCTCCACACGATGGAAGCGGTCTCACACCGGGAGCTGACAACGATGTCACGACTGCTCGTGTTCGTGCTCGCCCTGCTGTTGCCCGCCGCGCCCGCCGTCGCCGCGCCTGCCGGCTGGACCGTTCGAGGTCCTGGCCAGGTCACCGCGGAACTGGCGCTCACCAGCGGAAACCTCACCCTCGCCGTGCACCGGCAGGGCAGAGCGGTCCTCCATCCGGCGGCAGTCGGCCTCACGACGAGCACCGCGGATCTCACCGAGGACCTGGAGCTCACCGGACGCGCTGACCGCGTTGTCAACGAGCGCTACACGATGACGACGGGCAAACGGCTGCAGCGCTCGGCCCGCATGACCGAGGCGAAGTTCAGCTTGCGCAACGCGTCCGGCGGCTTCGACCTGGTCGTGAGGGTCTCGGCGGACGGCGTCGCCTACCGGTACGTGCTGCCCCAGCCGGCGACGGTCACGGGCGAGGCGTCCAGCTTCAGCGTCCCCGCCGACTCGAAGGCGTGGCTGCTGCCCTACAACGCCTGGTACGAGGCCAATCGCGTGCGCACGACCGCCGGTGAGGCCACCGGAGACTTCGGCTACCCGTCGCTGTTCCAGACGGGCCAGGACTTCGCACTGCTCACCGAGTCCGATGTGGACGGCCGGTACGCGGGCAGCCGGTTGCGCAAGAGCGGCGACGGTTTCCAGGTCGTGCTGGCCGACGCGCAGGTGCCCTCGACCGGAACGACGCCGTGGCGCACCGCGATCGTCGGCGACCTCGCCACGGTCAGCACCTCCACGCTCGTGGACGACCTGGCGAGCCCCGCGAAGTTCACCGACACGAGCTGGATCAAGCCCGGCAAGGTCGCGTGGTCGTGGCTGAGCGAGCACTCCAGCCCGAGCGACTTCGCGCGGCAGAAGCAGTACGTGGACTTCGCCGCCCGCAACGGCTGGCAGTACTCGCTGGTCGACGAGGGCTGGAGCGCCGCGTGGGTGCCGGAGCTCATCCGGTACGCCCGCGCGCAGGGCGTGGAGATCCTGCTGTGGATGCACTGGACCGACCTCGACACGCAGCAGGAACGCGACACCGTGCTGCCCAGGGTCAAGCAGTGGGGCGCCAAGGGCGTGAAGCTCGACTTCATGGAGTCCGACTCGCAGGACCGCTATCGCTGGTACGACGCGGTGCTGCAGAAGACGGCCGACCTCAAGCTGATGGTCAACTTCCACGGTTCCACGATCCCGCACGGCCTCGCGCGCACGTGGCCGCACGTGCTCACGATGGAGGCGGTGCGCGGCGCCGAGAACTACCCGCCCGCCGCCAACAACCCCGTGCAGTTCTTCACCCGCAACGTCGCCGGCTCGATGGACTACACGCCCGTGTCGCTCGAAGTCGGCACGAAGGAGGCGTCGATCGCGCACGAGGTCGCGCTGCCGGTGGTGTACGAGTCGGGCTGGACGCACTTCGCGGACAAACCCGAGGCGTACGAGCGGCATCCGCAGGCGTTGCGCTACCTCGACCAGCTCCCGACGGTGTGGGACGAGACCCGGCTGCTCGACGGCGATCCCGACTCGCACGCGGTCGTCGCACGCCGCAACGGTGACAGGTGGTTCGTCGGCGGCATCGCGACCCAGGAACGCACTCTGCAGGCGCCGCTGAGCTTCCTCGGCGGCGGGCAGTGGCTGGTCGAGACCGTCCGCGACCCCGCCACCAGGGCCGACGTCGTCCGCGACCGGCAGGTGCTGCGCAACACCGACGTCCTCAAGGTCGCCGCTCAGCGCAACGGCGGGTTCGCGGCGGTCGTCTGCCGCTACCGGCCGGGCCTGCAGACGTGCGACCAGCCGATCCGCCAGGTCCCGAAGACCACGCTGACCGTCACGCCGTCCGGGACGACCGACACCCCTGCGGGCTCGACCATCGAGGTCACCGGCACGTTCACCAACGGCGACAAGGAGATCCGCGACGTCAGGCTGACCGCGACCGCACCCGAGGGCTGGTCCGTCACGGGTCCTGCCGTCACCCGCGCCAGGCTCGCGCCGAGTGAGTCGGTCAACGGTCGCTGGCAGCTCAGGGCGGGTACCCGAGTGGGCCCGGTGGACCTGCCGGTCGTCGCCACCTTCGGCGACGTGCACGTCGAGCAGGCGGTCAAGGCGTTCGTGCCGCCGCCGACGCCGGCCAACGGGGCGCAGGTCAGCGATCTGCCGTTCATGAGCGAGACCAACGGCTGGGGCCCGGTCGAACGCGACAGGTCCAACGGCGAGAACACCGGCGGTGACGGCAACGCGCTGTCCGTCGGCGGCACCACCTACGCCAAGGGACTCGGCACGCACGCGCCGTCCGAGGTCTCGGTCTACCTCGGCAAGGGCTGCGAGCGGTTCACCGCGAAGATCGGCCTCGACGACGAGACCACCGAGACGGGCTCGGTCGCGTTCCAGGTATTCGGTGACGACAAACCGTTGTACGACAGCGGAGTCATCCGGGCCAAGGGCGCGGCGGTGCCGATCGACGTCGACATCGCGAACGTCCGGATGCTCAGCCTCCGCGTCACCGACGGCGGCGACGGCCGCAACTTCGACCACGCCGACTGGGCGGAGGCCGCGCTGACATGCTGATCAACCGCAGGACGTTCCTCGCCGCGACCGGCATCCTCGCACTCGCCCCGAAAATCTCGGTGGCACAACTGAAGGACACCTACTACGAGGTGCTGCTCAGGCACACGAGGTGGGCCGAGACGCAGTACGACGCCACCACCGGGCGGTACCGGCGCACGGACTTCGGGTTCGCGGTCGTGCTCGGCAACGCCGTCCTGCTCACCAGGGGCAGCTACGACGCGTCCCTGGCGGGCATCGAGAAGGACGCGCTCAAGGCGCACACCCTCGCCACGATCAAGCACTTCGCGGCGAGCAACGTGCTGGCGGGCGGCACCGAGTGGGGCAAGACGTTGTTCTGGGACACCACGTTCCAGACCTACTTCGTGCTGGCCGCCCGCCTGCTCTGGCCCGACCTGGACGCCACGACCCGCGCGAACGTCGAGGCGATCGCGCGCGGTCAGGCCGACTACACGACGTCGCTCGGCACGGCCAACGACCCGCGTTCGGGCAGCTGGACGCCGAACGGACTGACCGGCGGCCACCGCGGCGACACCAAGCTGGAGGAGATGGGCGTCTACGCCCAGGCGCTGGCTCCCGGACTGGCCTGGCACGGCGACGGACCGGGCTGGCGCGAGGCGTTCGGCCGCTGGAGCCGCAACGAGGCGGGTCTGCCCGCCGCCGACCTCGCCAATCCCTCCACAGTGGACGGCGTGCAGGTGAGTGCCAACACCGCCACGAACCTGCACGACACGTTCATCGTCGAGAACCACGGCTCGTTCGGCCCGCACTACCAGGAGGAGCTCTGGCGCACGTCGGGTCGCAACGCGGTGCACTTCCTGCTCGCCGGACGACCGCTGCCCGAGGTGCTGACCAAGCAACCCAACGGAGAGCTGTTGTGGCGCACCATTCTCGCCACGATGAGCGACGCCGGTGAGCCGCTGATGCCGATGGTCAACGACCGCGAGCACCTCTACGGCCGTGACGTCATCCCGCTCGCCTTCCGCTCCACGGTCCTGCGCGACCCGATGGCCGCCCGTGCCGAGGCCGCGCTCGCATCAAGACTTCTCGCTTACCAGGCGCATCCGCCGGTCCACCGTCTCGCGAAGTTCTCCGGCGAGGCCAAGTACGAACCGGAAGCACGCGCGGAGCTCGCGATCAGCTACCTGCTGCACGAACTGCGCCCGCCCGCAACACCGGTGTCGGAGCAGGAGTTCTTCAGCCGTGCCGCGATCACGATCGACCACGGAGCGGACCCCGGCCTGCTGACCCACCAGTCGGCGGCCGCGTGGGCGGGCACCGTGACCAAGCCGGGCTTCACGAAGCTCGCGTGGCAGCCCGCGCACGACGACTGGCTGTTCAAGATCAGCGGCTCGACCCCGATGCTACTGCCGCCCACCCAGGTGACCGGCCGCAACACCGTTGCCTACCAACAGATCCGGGACGGTTTCGACGCCACGGCGAGCCTGCTGCGGTTCGCGGACGGGTTCGCCGGCACCGCCACCCTGCCGACCGGCACGATCGTGTGCGCGCTCCCCCGCCCCGGCCGGGTCGACGTGCACAACCTCGCGATGGCCGGAATGCCGGGCCTCACCGGGTCCCGCACGTACACGGGTTCGGCGGGCCGCGTCACGGTCCAGGCGCGCGAAGGCTTCCGGGTGGACGAGGTCACGTTCCCGGCGACGACGGCACGGCACGTCCGCATGGTCGGCGTCACGCCCCACCCGACGTACGGCTACTCGCTGTTCGAGTTCGAGGTCGGCACGAAACCCGTCGCGACCACGGCGTCGTCGTTCGACCCCGGCTACGAGCCCGGCAGGGCGACGGACGGTGATCCGGCCACGCGCTGGGCGGTCGCCCGTGCCGAACGCGGCCGCGCGGACAGCTGGATCGCCGTCGACCTCGGCACCGCCACGACCGTGACCCGCACACGTTTGCGTTGGGAGACAGCGGCTGCGGGCGCCTATCGGATCGAGACGTCGGCGGACGGCACCACGTGGACGACGGCGGCCGAGTGCCCGCGCCCGGACCTCAGCACGCCGGGCTGGCTCGACGTCGACGGCCGGGCGGGGTTCGTCGCGCGGTCCGCCGAGCCGTTCACCGTGCAGGGCGACACGATCACCGTGCCCGCCGGGCTCGTCGAGGGGTACGTGCGCGCCGACCTGCGCAAGATCGCGGCCGAACCGGCACCGGAGTGCCCTCAGGGCGTCCGGGCGAGCACCGCGGACGGGTTCCTCAGCCTCTTCAACCTGTCCGCCGAGAACGTCACCGGAACCATCAGGCTGCGTGGCACGCGCCTCTACCGGGGCACGCAGGTCACCACCCGCGACGGCACCGAGTACGCGCTCACCCTGCCCGCCGCCACCGCACGGGTCGAGGCGCCGTGGTTCACCGCGAAGGGCATCCCGCCGGGCATCACCGCCGTCGTGCACGACGGCCAACGCGTCACCTTCCGCGGCGGCCCGGCCGCGTTCGTGCTGACTCACCGCGACGGCCGTTCCCTCCCGGTCGTGCTGGGCAGGGCCGAGCGCACGGTGACCATGCCCCTGGCCACGCCGTTCCCGATCAACGACCTGGCGCTGGGCCGCGTCACGTTCCCGAACTCCGTGCTGCCACCGGGCATGAGCGACCCGGCGGCCGCGGTCGACGGCTCTGCGCGCACCGCGTGGACACCGGGACGGGACGGTCGCATGGTCGTTGATCTCGGCGCCGCGCACGACATCGCCGACGTGAGTCTGAAGTGGACGCACGGCCGGCCGCCGCCGCACACCGTCACCTACAGCCTGGACGGCAGGACCTACGGCTCCACCCCGTCCGCCCGGTACGTGGCGGTGTCCACGCAATGGCGGCCGGGCAACGCATCACTCCAGAGCGTGACGGTGACCTGACACGGGTTTGACGGCGAAACGCCCGGCAACCCGAAGGCATGTTCGAGGGAGTGCGTTCTGCCGCACGGGAAAGCAGCGTGAGCGCGCTGTGGTGCGTGCCGCGGTTGCGGCGGCACCCGGTGTGGCGCGACGCCGATCCCGGCATGGGCAGGGGTCTGGGCGTCGTGCTCGTACCCGGCTTCGGCGCGGGTGACATCAGCCTGCTGCCGGCCGCGTCGTGGCTGCGCGCACGCGGGTTCGTGACGGCGAGCGCAGGCGTCGGATTCACGTTGGGCTGCACCGGGGACCTGCTGGCCAAGCTCCTGCGCAACACGGAAGAACTCGCCGAGCGCACCGGTCGTCCGGTGGTGCTGCTCGGCCAGAGCCGTGGCGGCGGCGTAGCCCGTCTCGCCGCCGCCCGGCGCCCCGACCTGGTGTGCGGTCTGGTGATGATGGGCAGCCCGGTGCTCGACCCGATGGGCGCGCATCCGAGCGTCATGCGCATAGCCCGGTTCCTCACCCGTCTCGCCGCCGCGGGCGTACCGGGCCTGCTCGACGACGACTGCCTGCGCGGGCCCTGCTACGACGAGCACGTGAAGGACATGACCGAGCCACTGCGGATGCCCGCGATCTCGATCTTCTCGCGGTCGGACGGGGTCGTGCCGTGGCAGCTGTGCCAGGACCCGTGCGCGGAGTGCGTCGAGGTGCACAGCAGTCACACCGGCATGGGCTTCGACCCGGCCGTCTACGAACTGCTCGGCCCGAGGCTGGCGGAGTGGGCTCAGGTGACGGGCACGATGCGCGCGTCGAGCAGCACGCCGTCGGCGATGTCGAGCAGCCCGAGCGTGCCCTGCGGCTGACGGCGCTTCTCGGTGGGCGAGCCGGGGTTGAACACCCGCACGCCGTCCTCCTGCTCGTCCCACGGGATGTGCGAGTGTCCGAACACGACCAGCCGCGCGTCCGGGAACCGGCGGCGCATCCTCGTCATCCGGCCGGTCTTCTGGCCGCTGTCGTGGATCATCGCGAACGGCAGTCCGTCGATCTCGGACTCGACCACCTCCGGCGCGCCCCACGCGACCACGTCAGGTCCGTCGTTGTTGCCGCACACGGCGATGACGGGCGCGTACTGCGCCAGCTCGTCCAGCACGGGAGCCACGCAGACGTCCCCGCCGTGCAGGATCAGGTCCGCGGACCGCAGGTGTTCGGCCACGGCCGGTGGGCACCGCTTCCAGAACCTCGGCGCGTGGGTGTCCGACAGCACGACGACTCTCACAGCGCGACCGTACTCGCCGTTTGCGATTGCGCCGAACGGGGTACATGGCCTGCATGGCGAGGGCGATCTGGAGCGGTTCGATCAGTTTTGGACTCGTGACGATCCCGGTGGAGCTGTACAGCGCCACCGAGGACCACACCGTGCACTTCAACCAGTTCCAGCGCGGCACGTCCGACCGCATCCGCTACAAGCGCGTGAACGAGCGCACGGGCCGTGAGGTCCCCTTCGACAAGATCGTGAAGGGCCACGAGGTCGACGACGGCGAGTACGTGGTGCTGGAGCCCGAGGAACTGGACGAGATCGCGCCGGGCCGCAGCCGTACCCTCGACATCGAGGCGTTCGTCGACATCGACGAGATCGACCCGGTGCACTTCCAGAAGACGTACTGGCTGGGGCCGAAGAAGCCCGAGTTCTCCCGCCCGTACCTCCTGCTCGCCCAGGCGATGAAGAAGACCAACCGGGCCGGCATCGCCCTGTTCGTCATGCGCGGCAAGCAGTACCTGACGGCGCTCAAGGAGGACAAGGGCGTTCTTGCCGTGCACACGCTGTTCTTCGCCGACGAGATCCGCAGGCCGAAGGACGTGCTGGGCGTGACGCCGGAGGGCCGGGCGCCGCGCGGCAAGGAGCTCGACATGGCGATGTCGCTGGTCGAGTCCATGGCCGACGACTGGCGGCCCAAGGACTACCGCGACACCTACACCGAGCGCGTCAACAAGCTGATCAAGGCCAAGCAGAAGGGCCGCAAGGTCAAGGTGGAGGACGAGCCCGCCGAGGCGACCGGGGTCGTGGACCTCATGGAGGCGTTGCAGCGCAGCGTCGAGGCGAGCAAGAAGAAGCGCGGCAAGAAGGTCAGCTGACGACCAGAGCCGTCGCATTGTCGGTGCCCTGCGCGTAGAGAGCCGCCCGCACCAAACGCTCTGCCGTGGCGTGGCCCGACATGATCGCCTCGATGCCGTTGTACCCCAACGGTCCGTAGACGCCGTCGGACACGAGAGCGACGCAACCAGCCCGCGTTGACGCACGGCCGATGTTCTGCAACGTCGCGTGGCGCACGGTGTTCGTGACGACGTGCTCCATGCGCGGCACGACGGGAGTGCCACGCGAGCGGAAGTACTCGGCGACCGTGTGGTCCGTGGTGAGCTGCACCAGGTCCTCACCGTTGGACGCGTACGCGCGTGCGTCGCCCGCCCACGCCACGTCGAAGCCGCCCTCGGGACGAGCCACCGCCACCACGATCACGGCGTCACCGGAGTGCACCTGGAGGGTGTCGCGGGCAGCGAGGATCGCGGAGACCGGGTCGATCAGCAGAGCGGCGGCACGAGCGGCGGCCCAGGCGGCCTCACCGGCGGCCGCGGTGTCGCCCACGCCGTCGGCGACCACGAACGTACGGCGGCCCACGGCGTACGCGTCGGCGTTGTGCTTGCGCGGTCCACGGTCCGACGAGTGGGTCACGGTGAGTGCGGTGCCCAGTGGCATGGTGCGATCGATCAGCATGGCGGACCTCCCTGACCTCCACTAAGCCCTGTGAGGCTAGGAGTCTGCTGTCAGGACCCTGAGAAATTCTCTAGAACTTCGCCGCCCGGCGAAACCGGTCCGCTGCCCGGAGCAGTGCGGCGGACAGTTCCGGCGGGGAGACGACCTCGAACTCGGCCGTGATGCTCGCGAGCATGAACACCACGTCGTCCATCGTCTCGCCTCCGACCCGCACGGTGCACGAGTTTTCGTCCACAGCCGAAACCTCGCCGTAGCTCTGCCACTCCAGCGCCCGCGAGGCGGGCACGCTCAGTCGCACGACGCCCTGCACGGGCCACCGGTCGGCCACACGGGCCGCCACGAACGCCCCCGCGTCGCCTCCCGGAATCTCACGGGGCGTGAACCGCGCGCCGAACGGCGTCCGCAGGCTCATCCGATCGAGTCGAAAAGTCCGCCAGTCCCCTCGCTGGAGATCCCACGCGACCAGGTACCAGCGCCGGCCCCACGTCACGAGCCGGTGCGGCTCGACCTCGCGCAGGGTCTGCTCCCCC
The DNA here is from genome assembly GCF_042721515.1 of Lentzea sp. NPDC058436. Classification (NCBI taxonomy): domain Bacteria; kingdom Bacillati; phylum Actinomycetota; class Actinomycetes; order Pseudonocardiales; family Pseudonocardiaceae; genus Lentzea; species Lentzea sp. NPDC058436. The sequence continues at coordinate 87,716 of NZ_JBHXLF010000002.1, read as the reverse complement.
GAGTGCCCGACGTAACCGAACCGCAGGCGTTGCCGGTCGCGGCAGGCCGTTCCGACCGCTGTCAGCACTCCCGCGTCCAGCACGGGGCCGGTGGACGTGTGCGGCACCGTCGCGAACTCCACAGCGGCGACCCGGTGCCGTAGAGCGGAAGGCAGCACCTGCTCGACCTTCAGCAACGCGCGCACGGCCGTCTCACCGATGTTCTCGATGCCACTGGCGGTGCGCAGCCCCACGGCCACGGCCACCGCCTCGTCGTCGTCCAGCAGCAACGGCGGTAGCTGCGCGCCCGACCCCAGCCGGTAGCCGCCGCCGGACGTGCCCATCGACGCGTGCACGGGGTAGTCGAGCGTGCGGAGCCGATCGACGTCACGCCGGACCGTGCGCGTGGTGACGCCCAACCGGTCCGCGAGCTCCGCACCGGACCACTCACGGCGCGACTGCAGCAGACCGAGCAACTTGAGCAAACGAGCCGAGGACACTGTAGGACCATAACTGTCCTACAGCCGAAATAGCGTTCCGGTCATGAAGCCGTTCGAGATCAACATTCCCCAAGCCGACATCGACGACCTGCACCGCCGCCTCGACAACACCCGCTGGCCGAGCGACCCGGAAGGCGCCGGCTGGGCCCAGGGCACACCGCAGGCACGTCTCAGGGAACTCGCACAGCGCTGGCGGGACCTCGACTGGCGCGAGCAGGAGCGGCGGCTCAACAAGATCCCGCAGTTCGTCACCGAGATCAACGGCCGGCAGCTGCACTTCCTGCACGTCACCAGTCCGAACAGGAACGCAGAACCGCTGCTGCTCACCCACGGCTGGCCGACGACGTGCTTCGCGTTCGAGGAGATGATCGAGCCGCTCAGCCGCGACTTCCACCTGGTGATCCCGTCCGTGCCGGGCTTCGGTTTCCCCGGACCCACCACCGAGCTCGGCTGGACCATCCCGCGTGTGGCGGACGTGGTCGCCGAACTGATGAAGCGCCTCGGCTACGACCGGTACGTCGCGCACGGCTTCGACTACGGCGCCATGCTCACCCGCCGGCTGGGCCTGCGCGACGAGGTCAGGGCGGTCCACCTCAACCAGATCTTCTCGGCGGGCGTCACGGAGGAGACGGCCGACATGACCGTCGAAGCCGAGCGGAGGTCCGTGGAAAAGGCTTACCGGTACGAGTTCGAGCAGTTCGGTTACGTGGCGATGCAGAGCACTCGGCCGCAGTCGGTCGCCCACGCGCTCACCGACTCGCCGGTCGCGCAGCTGGAGTGGATCGAGTGGGCGTTCCACACGTGGAGCGACCCGGAGATCGGGGTACCCCTCGACGCGCTGCTGACCACCGCCTCGATCTACTGGTTCACCCGGACCGCGGGCTCGTCGGCGCGCTACTACCAGGAGGGCGACGAGACGTGGGGCGAACTGGAACCGCACTCCACCACACCGACGTCGGTGGCGGTGTTCCCGCACGACGTGGGCGTGCCGATCCGGCGAATGGCCGAACGCAACCACACCATCGCGCGGTGGACGGAAATGCCGAGGGGCGGCCACTTCGCGGCGATGGAGGTGCCGGAGCTGATGGTCCGGGAACTGCGAGACACCTTCCTTTTGTGAGGTTCCCTCGCAAGCGGCTACGGTGATCACGTGCGCTTCACGGTCTTCGGCGGGGTCTCGGCACGGACTGGCGATCGCACGACCGACTTCGGTCCGACGCGGCCGGGAGCCCTGCTCGGCGTGCTGCTCGCCGACGCGGGCCAGGTGGTGAGCGCGGAGGAACTCGTCGAACGGGTGCTGGGCGGCGCTCCCCCGCCACGGGCGCGGGCGATGATCCAGACGTGGCTGACGCGGTTGCGGCAGACGTTGCCGGGCCTGATCGAACGCGACGGCGGCGGGTACGCGGTGCGGGTCGACCCGCTGGAGATCGACCTGCACCTGTTCCGGCACCTGGTGCGCACCGGGAAGACCGTGGAGGCGCTCGCACTCGCCCAGGGCGAGTTGCTGTCCACACTGGACAGTCCGTGGGCGCGGCAGCTGCGCGCGGACTTCGCGGACGAGCTGCTCGCCGCCCGGCTCGGCCACGTCGACGAACGGCTGGCAGGGGGCGGGCACGCGGCGCTGGTGCCCGAACTGCGCGCGCTGGCCGCCGAACGGCCGTTGGACGAGCGGATCGCCGCCCAGCTGATCGAGGCGTTGCACGGCAGCGGACGCGCCTCGGAAGCGTTGCGGCACTTCAAGGTCGTGCGCACCCGGCTGGCCGAGGAGCTGGGCGCCGAACCGTCCCGGCACCTCACGACCCTGCACCGGCGCATCCAGGCCGCCGCGGCACCGCGCCAGCTCCCGGCCGCCCCCAAGCCGTTCACCGGCAGGGCACTGGAGCTCGCGGAACTGGACCAGGCACCGAACGGCGTCGTGGTGATCACCGGTACCGGCGGGGTCGGCAAGACCTCGCTGGCCGTGCACTGGGCGCACCAGGCGGCGGAACGGTTCCCCGACGGCCAGCTCTACGTGAACCTGCACGGCTTCGGCCCGAGCGGCGCGGCGGTGAGCCCCGGCGACGCGGTGCTGAGGTTCCTCGCGGCACTCGACGTGCCGCGCGCCCAGGTGCCGCACGACCTCGCCGGTCAGTCGGCGTTGCTGCGGGACGCGTTGGCGGACAAGCGGGTGCTCATGCTGCTGGACAACGCGACGGACACCGACCAGATCGAGCCGTTGCTGCCGCGCACGCCGAACGCGCACGTGGTGATCACGAGCCGCACCGAGCTGGCACCCGCGGACGCCCACGCGTTGCCGTTGGGGCTGCTGCCACCCGACGACGCCCGCGAGCTCCTGGCCGCCCGCATCGGCCATGACCGCGCCAGGGCCGAACCGGACGCGGTCGACACCGTGGTCCGCCGCTGCGCCCGCCTCCCGCTGGCCCTCGCGGTGGCCGGGGCGCGGGCCGCGACGCAACCGGAGTTCCCGCTGGCGGCGCTGGCGGACGAACTGGCCGACCTCGACGCGTTCGCCGACGACGATGACGTCACCGCGGACCTGCGCTCGGTGTTCTCCCACTCCTGCAAGGCGTTGAGCCCGGCGGCGCTGCGCCTGTTCCGGTTGCTCGGCCTGATGCCGGGCTCCGACATCGGCCTCGCCGGGGCCGCGTCGCTGGCCGGACTGGGCATTGCGGAGACTGCGGCGCTGCTCGCCGAACTGGCCAGGGCCAACCTGATCGACGAACCAGAGCCCGGCCGGTTCACCTGCCACGACCTGCTGCGCGACTACGCCGCCGAACTGGCGCTGGACAGCGAACGGGACGAGGCGCTGCACCGGTTGCTCGACCACCTCGCGCTGACGGGCGTGGAGGCCGGTGTCGTCTACACGCCGAGCCGCCACCGCCCTGCCACGCCGGAACCGGCGCCGGGCGTGGTGGTCGGGCGGTTCGGCACGCAGGCGGAAGCGCTGGCGTGGCTCCTGACCGAGCACCCGACCCTGATGGCCGCCCTGCCGCACGGCTCCCCGGTGCAGACGTGGCTCATGGGCTGGTGCCTCGCCGACGCGCTCGACCGCCAGGCCCGCTACCGCGATCTCCTGACGTCACAACAACTCGCGGCCGCCGCGGTCGAACGGCTCGGCGACGTCGACGCGTTCGGCCGCACGCTGATCAACCTGGGCCGCAGCCTGAGCCGCATGGGCAGGCCGGACGAGTCGAGCGCCGCGCTGCGCCGGGCGTTCGAGCTGTACGACGGCAATCCCGCGGGCCAGGCCGAGGTGCTGCTGAACATCGCGATGCTGTGCCCGGACGACAGGATCGGCGAGGCGCTGGAGCACACGCGGCGCGGGCTCGCGTTGTTCGAGGAGTGCGGCGACGAGTACGGGCAGGCCAACGCGCTGACCGGGCTGGCGTGGGGCCACGGCAAGCTGGGCGAGTACGCGCAGACCGTGGAGTACGCGGAGCGCGCGATGCGGATGTGGCAGGCGATGGACCACCTGATCGGCCAGGCGGAGGCGTGGGACAACCTGGGCACCGGCCACCTCGGGCTGGGTGACCACGCGAGGGCCGCCGAGGCGTTCACCCGCTCCTCGGAGATGTTCCGGCGGGCGGGCGACCTCCCGCTCGAATCCGGTGCGTACGAACAACTCGGTGACACCCACGCTGCCGCGGGTGCCACCGAGTCGGCTCGTCAGGCCTGGCAGAAGGCCGTGGAACTGCGCACGCGGGCGGGACTTCCGACCGACCGCGTGCGCGCGAAACTAGAGGCCGAACGCTAGGAGCACGTGGCCGTGCGGGTTCTCGAACGCGGAGTTGTAGCCCGACTGCACGTAGACCATGCCGTCCGACACCACCGCTCCCGCACCGGGCCCGGCCAGCACACCGCCACGACCGGTCAGCCCGTTGACACCGCGCACGTCCTGGATGGTGTCGTAGGACCAGATGATCTTGCCGGTCCTGGAGTTGTACGCCCGGAACTTGCCGTCCAGCGCTCCCAGCCACACCACACCGGGTGAGCTGGTCACGGGCAGGCCGTGCGCCTGGTAGCAACCGGGCTGGCCCGCCGCGCCGCCCGTGGTGCAGCCGTCGGCGGGTGCCGGCGTCTCCCACAGGACGGTGCCGGTGCCCGGATCCACCGCGAACAACTTGCCGGGATCGGCGTAGTAGGTCGCGATGTAGAGCCGCTTGCCGTCGTAGCTCGACCCCCACTGGATGCCCGAGATGCCACCGCTGGGCAGCGGCACGCCGAGCTGACGACGCCACACGACCTGCCCCGTCGAAGCGTCGAACACGTGGTACACACCGGACTTCTGGCCCACGCCGACGAGCTGCCTGCCGTTCACGCTGAACAGGTTCGGTGTGGCACCGATGTCGTAGTCGAGGTTGGTGCCGTCCTTGAGACCGGGGCAGTAGCCCTCGGCGTCGGGCTGGTTGCACGCGTCGCGCCACGTGTCGGCGTCGGTGACCTGGTTGGTCCACCTCACCGCGCCGGTGCGGGCGTTCAGCGCGAGCAGCGAGTCGAACTCGCCGCCCTTGCCCGTGTAGTTCTGGCCGGTGCCGACGTAGAGCGTGCCGGTCCTGCGGTCGATCACCGGCGAGCTCCACACGCCGACGCCGGACGGTTCGAACCGCTTGGCGCCGTTGGGCCACGTGCCGACCTGGACCGGTTCCGGCACCGTGTAGTGGCGCCAGACCAGTGCTCCGGTGTCGACGTCGAACGCGTCGATGTGCCCCCGGAACGTGCAGCAGTCGTGCGTGTTCGGCAGCGTGTTCTCGGCGCTGGAGGTGCCGACGTACACCAGTCCGTTGTGGACGATCGGGGAGCTGGTGGTCATCGACGCGATGCCGGTGTCGAGCTGCACCTGCCACTTCTGGCGGCCGGTGCGCTGGTCGAGCGCGAAGAACCTGCTCGCGCTGTCCCCGAAGAACACCTTGCCCTCGGCCACGACCGGGCCGTCGGAGTTGAACGCGAACCGGTCGCCCTGCGGGAGCGCGAACTCCCACTTCGCCCGGCCGGTGCGCGCGTCACGGGCGTAGAACTTCTTGTCGGGGCCACCGAAGTAGATGGTGTCCCCCACGACGGCGGGCTGGCTGCGGACGCCGTTGTAGTCGCCCTTGGGGTAGGCGAACGCCCACTTCAGCTTGAGCTTGCCGGCGTTGCCCGCGTTGATGCGCCATTCCGCGGCCTGGTGCCGCGACCCGTCGAGGTCCTTCGTCCAGCCGGGCCAGTCACCGTTCGAGTGCGCGGTGGCGGGTCCTGCGGTCAGCACTACTAGCGCCGCGGTGAGCAGCGCGGTGGTCTTGAGCATGGAATTTCCCCCTTCCGCCACCAGCCTGGCAGTGGCGGAAGGGGGACGCGTCCCCCCAAAGTCTCTTCCAGCCTTAACCGATCGGTTGATGCGTCACGACGTCGACGCCCGGAAAGCCCCGGCTGACGATCGGGGTGCTCCTGCCGTTGAGGTACTGCTGGAAGAACGCGGGGATGTAGGTCGTGGCGATCCTGCGCTGTCGTTCGGGGGTCAGCGCCCTGTCCGGGCAGCTGCTGTCGTTGTCGTAGGACCACACGGTGTTGAAGTAGTTGTGGTTGGCGTTCAACGGCTTGACGGCGTGGATCGGGACGACGTTGCGGCCCTTGGCGTTCTCGACGTACGAGCCGCCGCCGACCGCGCCGTCGCAGCTGCCGGTCATGGCCGCGAACGGGATCTTCGTGATCCGGTAGTCGAGGTTCTCCGGCGCCTCCGGGTCCGGCGCGTAGTAGTCGGCGGGCGCGAGCGGGAGCACGGCCTTGATCCGCACCCCGACGGGCAGCTCGCCGACGTGCTTGTCGGACGCCTGGTAGACCGCCCCACGACCACCGCGCGAATGGCCCAGGGTGCCGACGTTGGTGAGGTCGACGTGCCCGCGGAAGCCGGCCAGCTTCAACGGACCCCTGCCTTCGTTGAGATCACGCCACAACTCCAGGTGCTTGCTCATCACGGCCGCCCTGGCGACGTCCGCGATCTCCCCCATCTCGCCTGCGTTGACGCCGTTCACGCTCACCGACACGACCACGAAACCCTGCCGCGCCAGCTCCTCTGCGAGGTAGTCGTACCCGCGGTAGCTCGGGAACGCGTCCCCGGACGGACACGGCCACTTCCACTGGTCGTCGGCGCACGGCTTCCAGTAACCGTGCGCGAGCAGCACCAGCGGGCGCTTGCCGACGAGCGTGCGCGGCGCGTGCACGACCGCGGTGAGTTCGAGATCGGCGACGGGGCCATCCGGTTCGGTGTGAAAGCCGGGCACCTGAAATGCCCGGTCACCGAGCGAGTACTCGACCTTTCTGACACCGGAGCCGTGGTCGGCGGGGGCTGCGGAACTGGTCGGCGCGGCCAGCACCATCGCGAGGGCGACGGCGGCCGCGGCTTTTCCGATTGGCATGTGCTGATCCCATCGGGAAGTTGTGGGCGTCTCGTGAGGGACCTGTCACGGTTCTGCCACGGAGAAGTGGCCCGCGAACCCGGCGAACCGCTCCGCCAGCGGCCCGCCGCGCTCGTTCAGCGCACGCCACAGCGCACGGTGCCGGTCCATCGACCAGCGGTCACTCACGACCACCACGACGGCACCCTGTTGTGCCAGCTGCGGTGCGGTGAACTCGTGGCCGAACACCAGCGGCCGCACACCGACGAGGGTGCGCGGTGCGTGCACCACCGCGACGAGGTCCCCGACCTCGTACGTCATCTTCATGGTCGCGGGGCGGTAGTCGTCCTGCGAGGGAGCGGCCGCCGTGCTCGGCGCCGTCAGCACCAGGGCGCACGCCACGGCAACAAGGACTCTGCCGAAAACCATGGGACCGATCCCACCGAGCCCATGTGCGGTGAACGTCCGGACTGTGTCACGGTTTCGCTACAGCGCCCTCGACACCGTCGAGCAGAACTTTCAACCCGCCGCGGAAGTTCTCCACGGCGTCGTTCTCCAGGTACGGCAGATCCGGATCGATCGGCTCTCGATCGTTCTCCAGGACGTGCAGCATCGGGAACTTCTTCTCCAGGTCCGGCTCGATCTCCATCAGCACGGCGGACCGCGCGTACCACCACTCCTCGTCGGCCTCCCCGGTCGCGCCGCCCGCCGCACGGGCCTCGGCGACGGTCTGGGCCGCCCCGCGCACGAAGTAGTTGACGGCACCGACGATGCCGCGCAGTTCGCGGCCGGGCAGTCCGGTCGACACGAGGATCGCCGCCAGCGCCTCGATCACCGCGAACTCGTGCGGTCCGAGCACCGGGCGTGCCTGCGACACCTGCAGCACCCACGGGTGACGGCTGTAGAACTCCCACATGTCCTGCGCCCAGCGCGTGACGGCGGGCCGCCACCCCTCGTCCAGGTCGTAGGACGTCGGCACCTCGGCCATCGCGCGGTCGTACATCAGGTCGACGAGCTCGTTCTTGCCCGGCACGTACGTGTAGAGCGCCATGGCGGTGCGCCCGAGCCGCTCCCCCACCGCGCGCATCGAGAACGCCATGCCCTGCTCGTCGGCGACCTCGATGGCCGCGTCGACGATCGCGTCCACGCTCAGCCCCGGCTTCGGACCGGGGCGTTTCTCGACGACCGACGCACGCCAGAGCAGTTCAATGGAGCGGCGCGGGTCGCCCTGACCTGCGTAGACGACCACAGTTGCGACTCCTTACAACGTAAAGTAACCTCGACAGCCGCTCACTTTACGCCATAAAGAATCATGGGGGAATGCAGCGTGAACGCTGTCGCCGACAGCCATGACTTGATCCAGGTCCGCGGGGCGAGGGAGAACAACCTCGCGGACGTGTCGCTCGACGTCCCCAAGCGCCGCCTGACCGTCTTCACCGGCGTGTCCGGCTCCGGCAAGTCCTCGCTGGTCTTCGGCACGATCGCGGCCGAGTCGCAGCGCATGATCAACGAGACTTACACCGCGTTCCTGCAGTCGTTCATGCCGTCGATCGGCCGCCCGGACGTGGACGCGCTGCACAACCTGAGCGCGGCGATCATCGTCGACCAGGAGCGCATGGGGGCGAACTCCCGTTCCACCGTCGGCACCGCCACCGACGCGCACACCATGCTGCGCATCGTCTTCAGCCGCCTCGGCGAGCCGCACGTCGGCACGTCCGGCGCGTTCAGCTTCAACCTGCCCGAGGGCATGTGCCCGGCGTGCGAGGGCCTGGGCAAGGTCACGACCATCGACGTGGACGCCATCGTCGACCGGTCGAAGTCGTTGAACGACGGCGCGATCGACGCACCGAACTACGGCGTCGGCAGCTGGTACTGGCAGGTGCTCGCCAACTCCGGCCTCTACCCCGCCGACCAGCCGATCAACACGTTCACCGAGCAGCAGCTCGACGACTTCCTCTACAAGCCGACGACGAAGCTCGCGATCGGCGGCAGCAACATCACCTACGACGGCCTGATCGCGAAGCTCCAGCGCACGATCCTGTCCAAGGACCGCGAGTCGATGCAGCCGCACATCCGCGCGTTCGTGGACAAGGCCGTCACGTTCGCCACCTGCCAGGACTGCAAGGGCGCGCGCATCAACCAGGCCGCGTTGAACTCGAAGATCCGCGGGGTCAACATCGCCGACTGCTGCGCCATGCAGATCAGCGACCTCGCGCAGTTCGTGCACTCGATCGACGACCCGTCCGTCGCGCCTCTGCTGGCGACGCTGCGCGGCACGCTCGACTCGTTGGTGGAGATCGGTCTCGGCTACCTGTCGCTCGACCGCGAGTCCGGCACGCTGTCCGGCGGCGAGTCGCAGCGCGTGAAGATGGTGCGGCACCTGGGTTCGTCGCTCACCGACATCACCTACGTGTTCGACGAACCGACCGTCGGCCTGCACCCGCACGACATCCAGCGGATGAACGACCTGCTGTTGCGGTTGCGGGACAAGGGCAACACCGTCCTCGTCGTGGAGCACAAGCCGGAAACCATCGAGATCGCCGACCACGTCGTCGACCTCGGCCCCGGCGCGGGCGTCAACGGCGGCCACCTCTGCTACTCCGGTGACGTGGCGGGCCTGCGCGCGTCCGGCACGCTGACCGGGCGCCACCTCGACCACCGCGCCAAGCTGCGCTCGGAGTTCCGCTCCCCCAAGGGCTTCCTGCCGATCAGCGGCGCCAGCACCAACAACCTCAAGGACGTCTCGGTCGACCTCCCGCTCGGCGTGCTGACCGTCGTCACAGGCGTCGCGGGCTCCGGCAAGTCGTCGCTGATCCACGGGTCGTTGCGCGGCCTGAAGGACGTCGTGACGGTCGACCAGTCGCCGATCCGCGGCTCGCGCCGGTCCAACCCGGCCACCTACACCGGCCTGCTCGACTCGGTCCGCACCGCGTTCGCCAAGGCCAACGGCGTGAAGGCGGCGTTGTTCAGCGCGAACTCCGAAGGCGCGTGCGAGAACTGCAAGGGCATCGGGCTCGTCTACACCGACCTCGCCATGATGGCCGGCGTCGCCACGGTCTGCGAGAAGTGCGAGGGCAAGCGCTTCACCCCCGAGGTGCTGCGCTACACGTTGCGGGGCAAGAACATCAGCGAGGTGCTCGGCATGTCCGTCGCCGACGCCCGCGACTTCTTCCCGTCCGGCCAGGCCCACGCGGTGCTCAGCCGCCTCCACGACGTCGGCCTCTCGTACCTGTCGCTCGGCCAGCCGCTCACCACGCTGTCCGGCGGCGAACGCCAGCGGCTCAAGCTCGCGATCCACATGGCGGAGAAGGCCTCGACGTACGTGCTGGACGAACCGACGTCCGGCCTGCACCTCGCCGACGTCGACCAGCTGCTCGGCCTGCTGGACCAGCTGATCGACGCCGGCAACACGGTGATCGTGATCGAGCACCACCTCGCCGTGATGGCGCACGCCGACTGGATCGTCGACATGGGCCCCGGCGCCGGCCACGACGGCGGTCAGGTCGTCTTCTCCGGCACACCCGGCGACCTCGTGTCCACTTCGGACACCCTGACCGCCCGGCACCTGAAGGAGTACCTGTCGTGAACCTGCTGACGGTGACCTCGGTCCGGCCGCTGACCCCTCGGATGACCCGCATGACGTTCACCGGCCCCGGACTCGGCGAGATCGGCACCTGGCCGGACCAGCAGCTCAAGCTGCTGTTCCCCAAGCCGGGCGGGACCGCGCACGTGTCGGACGCCCCGGACGTCGGCACCTGGTACCAGGCCTACCTCGCGATGCCGGACGACGAACGGCCGTGGATGCGCAGCTTCACGGTCCGGTCGCTCGCTGCCGGTGTGCTGACCGTCGACTTCGTGCTGCACGGCGACGACGGACCGGCTTCCGCGTGGGCGGCCTCGGCTCGGGTCGGTGACGTCCTCGGCCGGTTCGGGCCCTCCCCCGACTACGCCCGGCCGCTCGGTGCCGCGGACCTGCTGGTGTTCGCGGGTGACGAGACGGCGTTGCCCGCGATCGCCTCGCTGCTGGAACTGATTTCTGCGGAACAGCGGCGGCTGGTGTTCGTCGAGGTCGCGGATCCGGCGGAGAAGCAGGACGTGCCCGGCGTGCGGTGGGTGCACCGCAGCGCTGGGGAGGACCTGGTGTCGGTGGTGACTGCGGCCTCGATCGGGCCGTCGACGTGGGTGTGGCTCGGCGGGGAGGCCTCTGCGGTTCGAGCGCTGCGCAGGCACTTCGTCGGGCTCGGAGTGTCCAAGAAGGACATCGAGTTCGCCGGGTACTGGCGGCGCTCGCTCACGCAGGACGACGCTCCCACCTCCGACGACCTGGCCGAGGCTCAGGAACGGATCGCCGCGCTCAGCGAGTGAACTCCAGCAGGCTGCGCCCTTCGGTCAGCCGGTGCACGGACTCCAGCCGGAGGCCGTGCACCGCCGCCAGCCGTTCGAGGTCGTGGAGCCTCCGGTCCCGCCCGCCGAAGTGCACGAGCATGACGAGGTCGAACTCCGTGCTCTCGCCGAGGGACTCCACGACCAGGACCCGGCTTCCTGCCTCGGCGCAGCGCGCCAGGATCCGGTGCGCGTCCTCGTCATCCCAGTCGTGCAGGACGTCAAACAGCAGGTAGGCGTCCCCTCCGGTGGGCAGCGGGTCGAAGAAGCTGCCCCCGGTCACCTCGGTGCGGCCGCCGAGCCCGTAGAGGTCCAGCACCACCCGCGCACCCGCCGCGGTCTCCTCCAGGTCCACGAGGTGCCCGCGCATCTCCGGGTTCGCCGTCAGGATCGCGGCGAGCAGGCTGCCGTGCCCGCCGCCGACGTCGACGAGCGTGCCGAACCGCGACCAGTCGTAGTTCCTGACGACCTGCGGCACCCAGTCCCGCTGGCGGTCGGTCATCTGCTCGTCGAACGCGGCACGCAGGTGCGGCTGCTCGGTCAGGTCCGCCCAGAAGCCCTGGCCGTAGCGCACCGGGTAGGCCGGTTCCCCGGTGCGGACGCTGTGCAGCAGGTCGACGAACGCGAGGTCGGCACGTCCGGCGGCGGAGTTCTGGTTCAGCGCGTTGTTCAGGTTGTTGTCCGCGTTCACGCAGAGGAGCGCGCCGAACGCGGTCGTGCGGTAGCCGGCGTCTGTTCCCTCTGTCACGCCGAGCATCGTCAGGTGGGCCAGGAGCAGGTCGAGGCCGAGCGGATCGACCGCCAGTTCGGGCGCGAGTTCGTCGGCGGTAGCGGGCTCGTCGCGCAGGCGGTCCGGCAACCCGAGGGTCACGGCGACCCGCAGCGCCATCGGCGTGACCAGCCCGGACATCTCTCGAAGCCGTCGTACGTCAATGTCCACGTGAACCAACCCTGCCACCCCGGGCAACCACATTTCGGTCAACACTGAAGCGATAGCGTTAACAGCTTCTCAACCAGTGGACGTGGACGACTCGGTCACTCGATCGGCTTACTGTGCGGCCCGACAGATCAACACGCCCGAGAAGCAGGTCACGCCGTTGTCCACTCCCGTCGCGCGGTCGGTGCCCGCCGCGATCAGATCCGTGCTCGCCCGCGACCGCTGGGCGCTCACCGGAACGATCACCGTCGTGGTGATCGCCCTGGTCGCGATCTTCGCGGACGTCCTCACCGCCATCGAGGGCCACGACCCGTACACCTACGACGCCTCCGCGCTCGACCCGGACACGGGGTTGCCGGCGGGCTCGTTCGGCGGGGTGAGCGCCGAGCACTGGTTCGGCGTCGAGCCGCTGACAGGGCGCGACCTGTTCGCGATCGTCGTGCACGGCGCGCGAACGTCGTTCCTGATCGGGCTTCTGGCCACGCTGGTGTCGATCGGCCTGGGCGTGCTGATCGGCGCGGCCGCCGGTTATCTCGGGGGCTGGGTCGACCGGGTCATCACCTGGAGCGCGGACGTGTTCCTGGGCTTTCCGTACCTGGTGTTCATGATCGCGCTGGGGGCGGTGGTGCCGGCCGAGTTCCCGCGGGCGCTGCTGCTGATCGTGGTGATCGGGTTCTTCGGGTGGCCGTCTACCGCGCGGATCGTGCGGGCGCAGGTGCTCACGCTCAAGGAACGCAACTTCGTGAAGGCCGCGCGCGTGCTCGGGGCCTCGCCGTGGCAGGTGTTCCGCACGGAGCTGCTGCCGAACCTGTGGGGTCCGGTGCTGGTCATGGCAACGTTGTCAGTGCCCGGCAAGATCGGGCTGGAAGCGGCGCTGTCGTTCCTCGGGGTCGGCGTGCTGCCCCCGACGCCGAGTTGGGGGCGGTCCATCAGCGCCGCCATCGACTGGGTTCAGGTCGACCCCGCGTACCTGTTCTTCCCCGGTCTGGCGCTGTTCGCGGTCACGTGGGGCTTCAACGCGCTGGGCGACGGACTGCGGGACGCGCTCGACCCCAAGGGGCGCAAGCGATGAAGCACGCGCTCACCCGGCTCGGCGGCATGGTGCTCGTGCTGCTGATCGTCGCTTTCTGCACGTACGTCGTGTTCTACCTCGTGCCGTCGGACCCGGCGCTGCTGGCGTGCGGCAAGCCGTGCACGCCGGAGAACCTCGCGCTGGCGCGGGAGTTCATGGGCTTCGACGAACCGTGGTGGCAGCAGTTCCTCACGTTCCTCGGCGGGATCTTCACCGGCCGCACGTTCGGCACGGGCGCGACCGCGATCCACTGCTCTGCGCCGTGCTTCGGGTACTCGTTCCGGCAGAACACCGACGTGCTGGAGCTGATCGCCGGACGGCTGCCGGTGACGTTCTCGCTCGCGATCGGCGCCGCGGTCCTGTGGGTCGGCGCCGGGGTGGCGATCGGTGTGGTCGCCGCGCTGCGCAAGGACTCCTGGTTCGACCGGATCGCGCTGGCCGGGTCCGTGATCGGGGTGTCCGCGCCCGTGTACCTGGTGGGGCTGCTCGGGATCCTCGTGCTGGGTTTCCAGCTCAACGTCGTGCCGGTCGGCAACTACACGCCGTTCGCCGAAGATCCCGTGCGGTGGGCGTGGGGGCTGGCGCTGCCGTGGTGCGTGCTCGCGTTCGCGCACGGCGCCCACTACGTGAAGCTCACGCGCTCGCAGATGCTGGAGACACTGAGCGAGGACTTCATCCGCACCGCCCGCGCGAAGGGCGTGCCGGAACGGACCGTCGTCGGCAAACACGCGCTGCGCAACGTGTTGCTGCCCGTCGTGACGCTGACCGGCATCGAGTTCGGCTCACTGCTGGGCGGCGCGGTCATCACCGAACGGGTGTTCAGCCTGCCTGGCCTCGGCGGCCTGCTGATCGAGGCCGTGCACTCGCGCGACCTGCCGACGCTGCTCGGCTGCACCCTGTTCGCCGGTTTTCTCGTTGTCGTCGCCAACGCCGTCGTCGACCTGTCGTACGGCCTGCTCGATCCGCGAGCACGGCTCACCTGAGGGAGGAAAGTCCGTTGTCCAGCAAGAAACTTCTTGCGGTCGTCCTGGTCGGTGCCCTGGGGGTCGCCGCCTGCGGCGCGAACGACCAGAAGCCCTCCGGTGACGCGGCGGCCAAGCCCGACAAGGGCGGCACCCTGCGCGTGCTGTCCGAGTCGCGCACGCTCAACTTCGACCCGGCCAAGTCGCAGAGCCTCGCGATCACCACGCTCGGCCTGGTGCACCGCAGACTGACCGGCTGGCAGAACGCCGTCGGCCAGCCCGCGAAGGTCGTGCCCGACCTCGGCGACACCGGCAAGACCACCGATGGCGGCAAGACCTGGACGTTCGTGCTGCAGGACGGCCTGAAGTTCAGCGACGGCACGCCGATCACGTCCGCGGACGTGAAGTGGGGTGTCGAGCGCTCGTTCGCACCGGCGTTCGGCGGTGGCCTCGGCTACCACAAGGACCTGCTGGGCGGCGCCGACTACAAGGGCCCGTTCGAGGGCAAGGAGCTCGACTCGATCGAGACGCCCGACGCCAGGACGATCACGTTCAAGCTGACCCGTCCGTACGGCGACTGGCCGTGGATCGCCTCCACGCCCGCGTTCGCGCCGGTGCCGAAGGGCAAGGGCGCCGAGGCGGACTACCAGGAGCACGCCATCGCGTCCGGTCCGTACCAGATCGCGACCTACAGCAAGGGCGTCGAGGTCAAGCTCTCGCGCAACCCGAACTGGGACGGCTCCAAGGACCAGGTCCGCGCGGGCCTGCCCGACGAGGTCGTGTTCCAGCTCGGCCAGGACGCCTCGGTCGTCTCGCAGCGCCTCGCGGCGGACTCCGGTGACGACAAGTTCGCGTTCGGCGCGTCCTTCGCCTCCCCCGCCCAGCTCGCGCAGCTGCAGGCCAACGCCTCCGCCAAGTCCCGCGTCGTGACGTCGAAGTCGGGCGCGGTCGCCTACCTCGCGCTGAACACGCAGAAGGCTCCGCTGAACAACGTCAAGGTGCGCCAGGCGTTCCAGTACGCGGTCAACAAGTCGGCGTACCAGATCGCGTCCGCCGGCACCGCCGCGCTGGCCGGTGACGCCGCCACCACGCTGATCACGCAGGGCATCGAGGGCCGCGAGCAGTTCGACCTCTACCAGTCCAAGCCCGAGGGCGACCCGGAGAAGGCCAAGGCGCTGCTCGCCGAGGCCGGTTTCCCGAACGGCGTCGAGGGGCTCTCGCTGGTGCTGAACAAGTCCAACAACCAGACCGAGAAGGCCGAGGCCATCCAGGCCGCGCTGGCACGGGCGAACATCAAGGTCGACATCCGCTCGCTGGAGGCCGACGCGTTCGAGACCGAGACCAACCTGTCGGAGAACCCGACCTACGACCTCACCCTGTCGTCGTGGCAGCCGGACTTCCCCAGCGCCAACGCCAACATCCAGCCGCTCTTCGCGACCTCGGAGATCGGCAAGGGCGGCTACAACATCTCGCGGTACTCCAACCCCGAGGTGGACAAGCTGATCGAGGAAGCGCAGTCCACTGTGGACGCGACCGAGGCCGGCAAGAAGTGGGCCGCGATCGACAGGCGGATCCTGGAGGACTCGCCGGTCGTGCCGCTCATCTACACCCGCAACTCGTTCATCCACGGCTCGAAGGTCGGCAACTTCTTCATCGCCGACTTCCCCGCCTACCCGAACTACCTCCAGGTGGGTATCAGCAAGTGAGTGCCCTGCTGTCCGTCGAGAACCTCTCGGTGGACTTCGGTTCCTCCCCGGCGGTCAGCGAGGTCTCGTTCTCGCTGACCGCCGGGGAGGTGCTCGCCGTGGTCGGCGAGTCCGGTTCCGGCAAGACCGTGACCGCGATGTCGTTGCTCGGCCTGCTGCCCCCGACTGCCTCCGTGTCGGGGCGGGCGCTGCTGGACGGGCGCGACCTGTACTCGTTGAGCGCTCCCGAACTGCGGGAGGTGCGCGGCAACGCGGTCGGCGTGGTGTTCCAGGAACCCATGAGCGCCCTCAACCCGGTCTTCACCATCGGCAGCCAGATCGTCGAGGCCGTGCGGGTGCACCGCGCGGTCTCGCGTGCCGAGGCCCGCTCCAGGGCGTTGGAGCTGCTCCAACTCGTGGGGCTGCCCGCCGAGCGGTTCAAGGCCTACCCGCACGAGATGTCCGGCGGTCAGCTGCAACGCGTGGTGATCGCGATGGCGGTGGCGAACGAGCCGTCGTTGCTGATCGCCGACGAACCGACGACCGCGCTGGACGTGACCGTGCAGGCCGAGATCCTCGGACTGCTGCGGGACCTGCGCGACCGGCTCGGGGTCGCGATCCTGCTGATCACGCACGACATGGGCGTGGTCGCGGACCTGGCGGACCGGGTCGTCGTGATGAACGCCGGACGGGTCGTCGAGACCGGTCCGGTGAAACAGGTCTTCCAGCAGCCCGCCGAGGAGTACACGCGGACGTTGCTGGACTCGGTGCTGCGCCTCGACTCCCGCGAGCTGGACGCGCGGGAGTCCGAGGAGCCGGTGCTCAAGCTCTCCGGTGTGTCCGTCACCTACGGCAAGTTCCGCGCGGTCTCCGACGTCTCCCTCGCCATCGGGCGCGGCCAGACCCTCGGCCTCGTCGGCGAGTCCGGGTCGGGCAAGTCGTCCCTCGCGGGCGCCATCACCGGCCTCACCCGCTACACCGGGTCGGTCACCGTGGCGGGCAAGGAGGTCGCGGCGCTGCGCAAGGCCGACCGCGGCCGCATCGGGCTGGTGTTCCAGGACCCGCTGTCGTCACTGAACCCGCGCGCCACGATCGCTCGCTCGATCGCCCAGCCGTTGCTGCTGCACACCTCGTTGCGCGGCGGGAAGCTGGCCGCGAAGGTGGACGAGCTGCTGGACGCCGTGCAGCTGTCGGCCTCACTGCGCGACCGCTACCCGCACGAGCTGTCCGGCGGGCAGCGCCAGCGGGTCGGCATCGCCCGCGCCATCGCGCTGGACCCCGACCTGCTGATCGCCGACGAACCGACGTCCGCGCTGGACGTGACGGTGCAGGCGCGCGTGCTGGACCTCTTCCGCTCGCTGCAGCGCGACCTGCGGTTCGCGTGCCTGTTCATCAGCCACGACCTGGCCGTCGTCCAGCACCTCGCCGACCGGGTCGCGGTGCTGCACAGGGGCGTCGTCGTGGAGGAGGGCACGTCGGTGTTCGCCGCGCCACAGGACCCGTACACACAACGATTGCTGGCGTCGGCGCTTACCGTGTCCGTATGAGCACCAACTGGGCGGGCAACGTCACGTTCACCGCGGCCCAGGCCGTCACCCCGGCCTCCGCCGACGACCTGCGGGCGGTCGTGCGCGGCTCGTCGGCCGTGCACGTCGTCGGGTCGGGGCACTCGTTCAGCCCGATCGCCGACACGACCGGCACACTGGTGTCACTGTCGGCGATGCCCGAGGTGTTCGAGGTGTCGGGCCACACGGTCCGGGTGAGCGCCGGGATGACGCTCGCCGACCTGTCCGTGCGCCTCGAAGCGGCCGGTCTCGCCCTGCACACGCTGCCGTCGCTGCCGCACATCACGGTGGCCGGCGCGGTCACCACGGCCACCCACGGCTCCGGGAAGCGCTCGCTGGCGGGTGCCGTGCGGTCCGTGGAGGTGCTGCGCGGGGACGGTTCGGTCGTCGAGCTGACCTCGCCCGGCGCGGTCGTGTCGATGGGCGGGCTGGGCGTCGTCACGACCCTCACGCTGGACGTGGTGCCGTCGTTCCAGGTCGCGCAGACCGTCTACGAGGACGTCGCCTGGACAACGTTGCTCGTGAAGCTGGAGCAGATCTTCGACGGCGCGTACAGCGTGAGCGCGTTCGTGGACTGGCAGGGCGGCGCGACGATCTGGGCGAAGCACCGCGTGGGCGACGAGGAGTTCGCCTTCCCCGGCCGCCCGGCGTCCGAACCCGCGCACCCCGTGCCCGGTCAGCCCGCCTCCCGCTGCACGTTGCAGGGCGGTGTGCCCGGACCGTGGCACGAGCGCCTGCCGCACTTCCGCGCCGAGTTCACCCCGTCCGTGGGCGAGGAGCTGCAGACCGAGTACTTCGTGCCCCGCAGCCGCGCGGTGACGGCGTTGCGGGCGCTGGCCGAGATGTCGACGGTGATCTCACCGCTGGTGCAGGCCTGCGAGATCCGCACGATCAACGGCGAACCGCAGTGGCTCAGCCCCGCCTACGACCGCGACAGCCTCGCGATCCACTTCACCTGGGTGCCGAACACCCCGGCCGTGCTGGAGCTGCTGCCTCGTCTGGAGGAGGCGATCGCGCCGCGGCCGCACTGGGGCAAGCTCTTCACCGTGCCGCCGGCGTTGCTCGCGGCCCGCTACCCGCAGTGGGACGCCTTCGGGGCCCTGCTCCGCGAGCACGACCCGAAAGGCGTCTTCCGCAACGAGTTCCTGACCCGCTACTTCGGGTCGGCGGGCCCCTTCTGACGCAACGCCTCCAGCTCGTCGTCGGAGAACCCGTAGGTCGTCACGACGGTCATCTTCGCCTTGCTGACGACCAGCAACCCCGGCCCCCAGTCCTTCACCACGACGCCGCGCTGGTTCGCCGACTCGAAGAACAGCTCGCCGTCCACGCCCAGGTCGACCTCGGACGGCCAGAACAGCGTGCGGCGCTTCTCGCCGGGGTGGTACTCGTGGGCGAACTTGAGCTGGTGCAGGAAGGTGATCCAGCCCTCGGTGATGTCCTCGTAGTAGTCGTCCCACTCGGGTGAGGTGCCCTTGGGCGCGCGCGTGCAGACGACACGGGTGCCCTCGGGAACGGGCGTGAGCGCGAACGTGTCGTGGCCGTGGACGATCAGCGTGGTGCCGTCCTCCTCGGCGTTCTGGAAGTAAATGTGGTCGATCTCGGCGTCGAGCTCCGGGATGTCCCAGCCGTGCCAGTGGCGCAGCTTCTCCTTGTCCCGGAACGACTGCCACACCTCGTCGACCGGCGCGGCCACGGTGATCTCGATCCGGACGCCTTCGTCACTCATCTGCCACTCCGGGGTGTCCCATCGCGACCACCCGGTACGGGCGGCCTGTCTCGGTGTCGTACTTCAACGCGATCTGCCGCACCGCTTCGGCCAGGTCGCTGGTGAACTCGTGGACGGCACCGGGCGCGCCGAAGCGGACCGTCGTCTCCACCGTGAACGTGAGCAAACGCTTTCCCGCGTCGGCCGCGGCACCGGACATGCGCTCGACCTCGCGCGCCGTGTCCTCCGCGACCGACACGAGGTGCGTGGCGGCGAACTGGTCCTGCACATCGGCCGCGATCTCCCTGCCGGGCTTCGCCCGCAGCACGCGTTCGACGCAGCCACGCCGCTGCCGTTCCTCGACCAGCTCGACGAGTCCTGCCTGTTCAAGGGCTCGCACGTGGTAGTTGACGCGTTGGCGGGGCAGGTCGAGAGTCGCCGCGAGCTGGGTCGCCGAGGCGGGCGACTTCAGCAGCTCCAGCAGCGACAGGCGCAACGGCGACAGCTCCACGCATAGCACGGTCCCATTTGACAAAATCATTTGTCAATACCGGAACGGGACCGGAAACAGTTAGGTTCGTTGACGGTTGCAACAAACCACCCCCACCCTGTGACCCGTGAGAACCCCCCTGCTGGTGGCAGCGTTGGCAGCAGCGGCGATCGTTCCTGTGTGGACGGTCGCGGCCCAGGCCGACGTGGTGCCCGGAACCGCTTATCAAGTGACGAACGTCGGCAGCGGAAAGTGCGTGGAGTCGCTGGGAACGGCCAACGGCGCACAGCTCCGCCAACAAGGATGCTCGGGACAGACCTGGAAGTTCACGCCCACGAGCGACGGCTACTTCACCGTCGGCGAGGGCCAGGTCTGGGACGTCTCGAACGTGTCCGCCGCGGACAACGCCGCGATCCACCTGTGGCAGAACTTCTCCGCGAACAACCAGCAGTGGCGCCCCGAACAGGTCGGGACCGACACCTACCGGTTCGTGAGCCGCCACAGCGGCAAGTGCCTCGACGTGCCCGGCGCGTCCACGGGCGACGTGCAGCTGGTCCAGTACACCTGCAACGGGACCAACGCACAGCTCTTCCGCCTCACCGGCGGCACGCAGCAGCCGGGCCAGCCCGACTTCGGCCCGAACGTCCTCGTCTTCGACCCGTCGATGCCCGCCGCCACCATCCAGGCGCGGCTCAACGACGTCTTCCGCCAGCAGGAGACGGGCCAGTACGACGCGCGCCGGTACGCGATCATGTTCAAGCCCGGCAACTACAACGTCGACGTCAACATCGGCTTCTTCACGCAGGTCCTGGGCCTCGGCCTGCTGCCGGACGGCGTGACGATCAACGGCCAGGTGCACGTCGAGGCCGACTGGTTCCAGGGCAACGCGACGCACAACTTCTGGCGCGGCGCCGAGAACCTCGCGATCCGTCCCCCGTCGGGCACCAACACGTGGGCCGTCTCCCAGGCCTCCGCGATGCGCCGCACCAAGACCTACGGCAACATGCAGCTCGACGACAACGGCTGGTCCAGCGGCGGCTTCCTCGCCGACTCCGTGGTGACGGGCCAGGTCCGCTCCGGTTCGCAGCAGCAGTGGCTGTCGCGCAACACCGAGTGGGGCTCCTGGACGGGCGAGAACTGGAACATGGTGTTCGTGGGCGCCCGCAACGCCCCGCAGACCTCGTTCCCCGAACCGCCCTACACGAACGTCGCGCAGACCCCGGTCATCCGCGAGAAGCCGTTCCTGAACGTGGACGCGAGCGGCAACTACAACGTCTTCGTCCCGGCACTGCGCTCCAACACGAGTGGCACCACCTGGGCCGCGGGCAACCAGCAGGGCACGAACATCCCGCTCTCGCAGTTCTACATCGCGAAGCCGGGCACCTCGGCGGCCACGATCAACTCCCAGCTCGCCGCCGGCAAGCACCTGCTCCTCACCCCGGGCATCCACCAGGTCTCGGAACCGATCCGAGTCACCCGGCCCGACACCGTCGTGATGGGCCTCGGCCTCGCGACCGTCATGCCCACCAACGGGAACATGGCACTCGACGTGGCCGATGTGGACGGTGTGAAGGTCGCGGGTCTGCTGATCGACGCGGCCCCGACCAACTCGCAGCTCCTCATGCAGGTGGGTGCGCCGGGCAGCAACGCCAACCACTCCGCCAACCCGACCTCGCTGCACGACGTGTACGCGCGCATCGGCGGCTCGGCGGTGGGCAGGGCCACGACCTCGTTGGTGGTCAACAGCCACAACGTGATCGGTGACCACCTCTGGCTGTGGCGAGGCGACCACTCCTACGGCGTCGGCTGGGACCTCAACACGGCCGACACGGGCCTGATCGTCAACGGCAACAACGTGACGATGTACGGCCTGTTCGTGGAGCACTACCAGAAGTACCAGACCATCTGGAACGGCCAGGGCGGCCGGACGTACTTCTACCAGAACGAAATGCCGTACGAGGTGCCCAACCAGGCGGCCTGGATGAACGGCTCGACCCGCGGCTACGCGGCCTACAAGGTCTCGAACAACGTGACGACCCACGAGGCGTGGGGCCTGGGCAGCTACGCCTTCATGAACGCGAACCCGTCCGTGGTGGCCGACAGGGCGTTCGAAGTGCCGAACACCCCCGGTGTGAAGTTCCACAGCATGGTGACGGTCTCGTTGGGAGGCAAGGGAACCATCCAGCGGATCATCAACAACTCGGGCGGCACGGCCACGGCCGGTTCGACCGAGGCGTACCTGGCGAACTACCCGTGATGACGCGCTGATCGACGGCCCCTGTGCTCCGCGGCGGAGCACAGGGGCCGTCTCGCTCAGCCCAGCCGCTTCGGCCGGTTGACCTTCATCTCGTCCATGTCGGTGACCTTGGCCTTCAACCCGTGGAAGTCGACACCGAGCGAGTCGAGGGCCGTGGCCGCGCGCCGCAGCCCCGCCTCGTCCGGCTTCTCGGCGGCGGTCAGGATCACGCGGTAGCTGAAGAAGTCGAGCTTCTCGTCGAACATCAGCGCGCCCTCCTCGCTGAAGCCGCCGTCGCGCAGGAAGTCGAAGCCCTTCAGGCGGTCCTGCAGCGAGGCGCGTTGTTCGGAGGTCAGGTCGGCGAAGCGCCCGCGGACGAGGACTCGGTAGGTGTGTTCAGCCACGAGCGAAGATGGTCCCCGATCCCCCTCAGCTCTGGCGAACGATTTCCCGGATGCGAAACAATCTCGACCATGAACGCAAAAGAGCTGGTCACGCGCATCCGGACGGAGCTGCACCCCGGTGACCACGACAACCTCGTGGTCAAGCTGATCGAAACCGGACAGGCCCCGCGCGCCGTGATCGCCACGTTCGCCGCCGAGGAGAACCACATCGTGTCCTCCGACTGGCGAACATTCCTGACACTCGCGGCGAAGGCGGAGGAGCCGAACGCCAGGGCCTTCTTCACCCTGCTGGCCGGCGGCGAGGAGCTCGTCCACCCCATGCTCCAGCCGCTGGCGGAGGCGGCGGGCATGTCCGCCAAGGCGTTCGAGACCTACGAACCGTTCCCCGGTGCCCAGGCCTACCCCGCGTACCAGGCGTGGATGGCGCTCAACGGCGAGCCCACCGACGTGATCCTCGCGATCCTGGCGAACTTCACCGCGTGGGGCGGCTACTGCGCACGGATGGCCAAGGGCCTGCGCGAGCACTACGGGTTCGGCGACGAGGCCTGCGGGTTCGTCGACTTCTTCGCGACGCCCGCCCCGCAGCTGGAGGAACAGGCGCTCGCGGCCGTGCAGGCGGCGCTCGACGCGGGCTGGCGGCCGAAGCACGCGTGGCGCTACGGCCGCCTGCTTCAGGCGTACGAACTGCAGTTCTGGTCCACGCTGGCCTAAAGAAAAGGGGCGGCACCGAAGTGCCGCCCCACCCCCAGAGCTAGCGAGGCAGATAGGCCCGGTGGGCCTTGGAGAACTCGTAGTTGTTGAACTTGTCCCAGTTGATCGACCACGTCATGAGCCCGCGCAGGTTCGGGTACACCCCGCGAGGCTTGTAGCTGCCGCACCGCGTGCCCTTGGTGAGGCAGTCCAACGCGATCTGGACGTCCGCGACCGACGTGAACCCGTTGCCCGCGTACATCGCGGCGGGCAGGCCGAACGCGACCTGCTCCTGCTTCAACGGCGCGAAGAACTTCGACGCGTCGCCGCGCACCGGGAACCCGGCGAGCAGCATGTCGGTCATGGCCACGTGGAAGTCCGCGCCACCCATGTTGTGGTACTGGTTGTCCAGGCCCATCACGGGTCCGGAGTTGTAGTCCTGCACGTGCAGCAACGTCAGGTCGTTGCGCATGGCCTCGATCACCGGCAGGTATGCGCCGGTCCGCGAGTCGCCGCCGCCCGCGCCACCGTAGAACTGGTAGCCGACCTGCACGAAGAACGTCTCCGGCGCCATCGTGAGCACGAAGTTGGCTCCGTAGCGGGCCTTCAGCGAGCGCAGCGCCGAGATCAGGTTCACGACCACGGGCGTGGTCGGGTTCTTGAAGTCGACGTCACCGGCGTTGAGCGACAGCGAGTGGCCCTCGAAGTCGACGTCGAGCCCGTTCAGGCCGTACTTGTCGATGATCGCGCCGACAGACCGCACGAACGCGTCGCGTGCCGCCGTCGTCTCCAGCCGGACCTGGCCGTTCTGGCCGCCGATGGAGATGTTGACCTTCTTGCCCTTCGCCTGCTGGGCGCGGATGCCGGCGATGAACTCGGCCTCGGACTCGACGTTCGGGCACTCCGCCACCGGGCACTGGGCGAACCGCAGGTCACCGCTGGTCGCGCTGGTCGGCTCGGCGAACGAGAGGTTGATGACGTCCCACTCGTCCGGCACGTCCTTCATGCGGATGTAGCCGGAGCCGTTGGCGAAGCTCGCGTGCAGGTAGCCGACGAGCACCTTGCGCGGCAGCTGTCCCGTGGGCGGCTGACCGGTCGTGGTGGTGGTCGTCGTGGTGGTGGTGGTGGTGGTGGTCGTCGTGCTCGTGGTCGAACTGGTCGTCGGCACGGTGCCACCGGTGCACGCGGCGCCGTTGATCGTGCAGTTCGCCGGGTCGGCGGTGCCGGCGGCGTTGAAGCCGAACGACACGCTGGCGCCGGGCGCGATCGAGCCGTTGTACTCCCGGTTCACGAAGGTGTTGTGGTTGCCGCTCTTGGTGAGCAGCGAGTCCCAGTAGGCACCGACGGTCGTCGAGGCCGGGTAGTCGAACTCGACCTTCCAGGAGCTGATCGCCGCGCTGGTCTCGTTCTTGATCGTGACCGTCGCGGTGTACCCGGTGCTCCAGCCGTTCTTGGAGAACGTCGCCGTGACTCCGGCGGCGCTGGCAGGGGCGAGGCTCACGATCACGGTGCCGAGCACCAGTGCGGCCACCGCGGATATTCGAGCGAACAACAGCATGGGCTGCTCCATCCCTCACGCGTTGGCGGCCGGCAGGGGGTCCTACCCCGAATTGGACTAGACCATCTATCGCAAAGTCAAGGTTCCAGTGGCGTGACTCAGAACGGTGGCGCCGTGTCCGCGCTCAGCAGGATCCGTCGCGGCACCTCCCCCCACGCCCCCGTACAACCAGTACGAGGACGTGGGGGAGGCACCACGACACACCCGTCTGACCACGAACACACCGGCACCGTTCTGAGCCACGCCACTAGACTTTTCGCCGTGCCCCACGCTCGTGCCGCAGACGGAACCAGGCTCTTCTACTCGGTCGAGGGCTCGGGTCCCCCGCTGCTGCTCGTCGCGGGCCAGGCGAACTCGTCCCGCTGGTGGTCACAGGTCCGCGAGGACTTCTCCGCGCACTTCACGACGATCGTCACCGACCACCGCGGGACCGGTTCCAGCGACAAGCCGGACGTCCCGTACAGCACCCGGATGTTCGCCGCGGACAGCGTCGCGGTCCTGGCCGACGCGGGGATCGGGAAAGCACACGTCTACGGCACGTCGATGGGCGGCCGGATCGCGCAGTGGATCGCCGCCGGGCACAGCTCGTACGTCGACAGGCTGGTGCTCGGCTGCACCTCCCCCGGCGGGGAGCACGCGATCGAACGCAGTGCCGAGGTGCGCAAGTCACTCGCGCAGGTCGACGCGATGAAGGCGCGCAGGGCGTTGGAAGCGCTCATGTACACACCGGCCTACCGCGGCCCGTACAACACGCTCGGCGACCCGCAGATGCCGCCTTACGCGCGCAAGCGGCACCTCTTCGCGAGCGGCGAGCACGAC
Source organism: Lentzea sp. NPDC058436 (assembly GCF_042721515.1). Classification (NCBI taxonomy): domain Bacteria; kingdom Bacillati; phylum Actinomycetota; class Actinomycetes; order Pseudonocardiales; family Pseudonocardiaceae; genus Lentzea; species Lentzea sp. NPDC058436. The sequence goes on along the minus strand of NZ_JBHXLF010000002.1, from coordinate 62,360 downwards.
GCGTGGGACGTGCTGCCGTCCATCACCGCGCCCACGCTCGTGGTGCACGGCACCGAGGACATCTTCAACCCGACGGCGAACGCTCCGCTGATCACCTCACGCATCCCAGACGCTCGGATGCACCTCGTCGAGGGCGCGCGGCACGGCTACTTCGAGGAGTTCCGCTACGAGGCGTCGTCTCTGGTCGTGGACTTCCTCAGCTCGTGACCCACCGAAGGCCGCGCATCAACGCGTGGCCCGCGAACCGCACCCCCGTCGCCTCCGCGATCGGCAGGTAGGGCAGCCGCAACGGCCTCCGCGCCCACACGGGCAACGTGCCGACCGCCGTGGCGCTCAGCACCGCGTACGGACCGCGCGCCAGCACCGGCAAAGGGGCCTTGAGCAGCAGGAACCGTGCCGCCTCCCGCGCCTCTGCGGTACCTCGCAGCTCGGCGCGGTAGGACTGGAGCCTCGCGTCGAGCTCAGCGGTCGTGCGCGGCGGGTCCGGAACGCCCATGGCGTCCGCGATGACGGCCATGTCGGCGACGTACCCGTCGTAGTCGTCGAGCGGCTTCTCGCCGTAGCGCTGGTGGCACCGCAGGAAGCTGTCGACCTCGGCCACGTGCACCCACGCCAGCAGGTGCGGGTCGTCGGCCCGGTACTCCCGCCCGTCCGGCGCGGTGCCGTGGATGTGCGTGTGGATGCGTGCGAGCCGTGCGATCGCCTCGTGCGCGTCCTCGACCGTGCCGTAAGTGGTGACGCCGACGAACAGGCTCGTGCGCTGCAAACGGCCCCACGGGTCGCTCAGGTAGTCGGAGTGCTGCGCCACCGCCGCCATCGCCAGCGGGTGCAACGACTGCAGCAGCAACGCGCGCAGCCCGCCGATGAACATGGCGTGATCAGCGTGGACGTGCCGGATCGGCCGGTCGTCGGCGAACAGGCGCGGGCCGGGCGAGTCGTGGATCCGGCGGGCGTGTCTCGCCCGTTCCGGACCCGCGACCTTCTCGAAGAGCCCGTCGCTCAGCTGCCGCCTCAGTGCCTCCAGCATCACTCCATGATGCGTGCCGGTCGCTGAGAACGGCAGCCCGTCGAGGCAGGGAGGTGTTCAGTCCGAAGCGAGGTGGCCGGGCAGCCGCACCCACAGGTCGGGCGCGGTGAAGGCGCGTGCGTCGATCGGCCGCAGGCCCGCGAACGCGAGGCAGTACGCCACCGGTTCGCCCTGGTAGAGGTGCGCCAGCAGCACGTCCTCCGCCGTGTCCTCCAGGTCGACGCCGCCGCCGGTGCTCAGGTCCGATGCCTCGCACTCGCCGTCGCGGGAGATCTCGCCGTGGTTGCCGCCCTTGGGGTTGGCGTACATGCCGAACCCGAAGGTGCCCGCTGACAGCCGGTCGAGCACATTCGCGGCCGTGTAGCCCTTGGGCTGCATCACCACGCAGCCGCCGGGCACGGTCGTCACGCCGACCACGGCCAGGTCCGCGTCCCACGTCCAGACCTGCTCGGTCACCTCGACGGGCTCGGCCTCCAGCTTTTGCACGGCCGTGGCCGCGTCCAGCCCCGCGACGCAGGCCAGGCTGTACCCGTCGTCGCCGGGAACGCCGCCGAGCGCCGCGACGAGCCGGCCGCGTTCCCTGACGGCGAGGTGTTCCTCGGGCGTGAGGACCTCGTCCGTCGGCAGCGGGTGCCTGGTGGCGAGGCTCAGCCTGGCCGGTGACCAGCCGTACATCATCTGGCGCGCCGGGTCCGCGCCCGCGGCGAGCAGGACCTGGACGTTGTCGGGCCTGCTCGCGTGCACGGCGCGCCACAACGCCGAGCGGTCCTCGTCCAGCGCGTCGACGTCGTCGACCTCGGCGATCAGCGCCGCGACTTCCTCCGCCGACTTGAACTCCGCGGCCCAGTGCAACTGTTCGAGCGATCGTTCCCCCATGTACTGGAGGCTAGCGGTCTCAGCCGAGGGCTTCGACGACCTTGGTGACCATCGCCCGTTCCGCCGCGGCCACCTCGCCGTCCGCTCCGGCGACCGAACGGCACATCTCCGTCACGGCGGCGCGGAAGATCGCGACGTCGCGCGGCTCGTGGGCGTTGATGATCGCCACGGAGTCGTGCAGCGCGGCCAGGACGCCGGACTCCACATCGGACGCCGAGCCCTTCGGGAGTGAGGGCGGGGCGGCGGAGATGATGGCGCGCAGGTCGTCCGAGAGCAGGGTGATGGCCCTGATGCCGGCGTGGCTCTCCTCGTCGACGGAGCCGGGGTCCGCAGTGGACACCAGCACCATGGCACCGAAAACGGCCGTGCGGAGGGTCTGTCCCTCAGCCTCCGTGTACGCAGTCATGGGCGCAAGCCTATGCAACGATCAGTGGTTATGAGTGCGGGTCAGGTGCTTGGCGCCAACATCAGGGCGTTCCGCGAGCAGCGCGGGCTGTCGCTGTCGGAGCTCGCGCGGCGGTCGTCCATCGCCAAGGGCACGCTGTCCCAGCTGGAGAGCGGCACGGGCAACCCGACGATCGAGACGGTGTTCAGTTTGTCGAACGCTCTGGACGTGCCGGTGTCGGAGCTGGTGACCGAGCGGACGCCGCCGGACGTCGTGCTGGTGCGGGCCCGCGACGTCGAGGTGCTCAGCAGCGCGGCCGTCGACCTGCGACTGATGCGGCGGATGGACATCGGGGACACCGTGCTGGAGATCTACGACCAGCGGGTGCGGCCGGGAGGCGTCCAGACCAGCGAAGGTCATCCCGGCAAGGAGCACGTGCTGGTCACGAGCGGCTCCCTGCGCGTGGGGCCGGTGGACAAACCGTACGAACTAGGACCGGGCGACTACGTGTGCTTCCCCGGCTCGACGCCGCACCTCTACGAGACGGTCGGAGGAGAGGTCAGCTCGGTACTGGTGCTGGAGTATCCGAAGCACTAACGTTCATTCTAATGAACGGAGGTGGCGATGCACCCGGACGTCGTGGTCATGGGCGCGGGCATCATCGGGGCCGCGTGCGCCCAAGCCCTGAGGGCGCGCGGCCTCGCTGTTCTCGTCGTCGACCGCCACGGACCGGCGTCGGGCACCAGCGCGGCCGGTGAGGGCAACGTCCTCGTCAGCGACAAGGAACCCGGCCCGGAACTCGACCTCGCCCTGGCGAGTCGCACCCTCTGGCCCGCTCTGGCCGAGGACGCCGAGTGGGAGGAGAAGGGCGGCCTCGTCGTCGCCACCACTCCCGGCGCCGTGACCCCCTTGCACGCCTTCGCCGCCGCCCAGCGCACGGCGGGCGTGGACGCGTGCGAGATCAGCACCGCGGACGCGCTGACCCACGAGCCGCACCTCAACCCGGAGATCACCGCCGCCGTCCACTACCTCCAGGACGCCCAGCTCAACCCGGTCAAGGCCACCCGAACCCTGTTGCGCGGCACGGAAGTCAGACGCACCGAGGTGTCCACAACGGACGGCCGCAGCGTCACCACCTCCGACGGCGTGATCAGCTGCGGCGCGGTCGTCAACGCCACCGGCCCGTGGTCCCGGACCTTCGGCGTCAACGTGCTCCCCCGCCGCGGCGTGGTGCTCGTGACCACCCCGATCCCCGGCACGATCCGCCACAAGGTCTACGACGCGGACTACGTGGGCGCGGTCGCGAGCGGCGACGCCGACCTGCAGACGTCCGGCGTCGTCGAGTCCACGCAGGCGGGCACCGTCCTGATCGGGTCGAGCCGCCAGCGCAGGGGCTTCGACGAGACGATCGAGAGCCGCGTGCTCAAAGCGTTGGCACAGCGGGCGATCGCGATGTTCCCGATGCTGGCGAACGTGCCGGTGATGCGCGCGTACGGCGGCTTCCGCCCCTACGCCCCGGACCACCTGCCGATCATCGGCGAGGACCCGCGCACCCCGGGCCTGTGGCACGCCACCGGTCACGAGGGCGCCGGCGTGGGCCTCGCCCCGGCCACGGGACACCTGCTGGCCGACCTGCTCACGGGCGCGACACCCCTGGTGGACCCGCACCCGTTCCGCGTCGACCGGCCGGAGGTGATGGTGTGAAGGTGACGTTCAACGGCGCGCAACGCGAGGTCGCGCACGTGGCGGAGTTGTTGCCCGGCAGGTACTTCTGCGGCATCGGCGTGTGCTTCGGGTGCGTCGCGGAGATCAACGGCGTGCCCGAGGTCCGCGCGTGCCGCCACCCGCTGCGCGACGGCGACGTGATCAGGACGGCGCCATGAGGGTCGTGGTGGTGGGCGCGGGTCCCGCCGGGATGGCGGCCGCGCGGACCGCGGCGGACGCCGGGGCCGAGGTGGTGATGGTGGACTCGGAGCCGGAGGCGGGTGGGCAGTACCTGCGGGGGCGGGTGAGGTTCGCGCACCCCGGGGTGACGCACCTGCGGGACACCGAGGTGTGGATGGTGGAGGGCAACCGGCTTCACCTGAGGGGGCCCTCGGTGGGAGAGGGCGAGGCGAGAGAGGGCGAAGCCAACGCCGCCGCTTGCGCAGTTCCCGCACCTACCGCCCCGCCTACCTTCGCCGCTGCAGCCGCACCTGCCCCCGCCGCTCCTGCAACCCCCTCGGCAAACGAGACGGACCGTCTCGTCTCGTCACGCCTCCTCGCCTTCGACTCGCTGGTCATCGCCACCGGCGCCTACGACCGCCCCCTCCCCTTCCCCGGCTGGGACGGCCCCGGCGTCATCACCGCCGGCGCCGCCCAGGCCCTCGCCAAACAGGGCGTCACCCTGGCCGAACGCGTCATCGTCACCGGCACCGGCCCGTTCCTCCTGCCCGTCGCCACCGCCCTCCAAGACCTGGGCGCCACCCTCGTAGGCGTCTACGAGGCCAACTCCCCCACCCGCTGGCTGCGCGAAGCGAAGGCGATCGCCGCCAACCGGCACAAGATCCGGGAGCTGGCGGCCTACCGAACGGTGTTGCCCAGGCTCCAGACCCGCACCGCCGTCATCGCCAAGCACGGCGATCGCGTCACGGTCGCGAAGCTCGACAGCCAGTGGCGTCCGGTCAGCCACCGCACCGAACACGCGGACCTGGTCTGCGTCGGCTACGGCTTCCTGCCCCGCACGGACCTCGTCCCGGACGCGAGCCGCACCGACGGCTTCTACGACGTCGACGACCACCAGAGAACGTCGATCGCGAACGTCTACGCGGCCGGCGAGGTCACGGGCATCGGCGGAGCGGACCTGGCCGAAGCCGAGGGAGTAGTCGCCGGTGCGGCCGCAGCACACCACACACCGCCCGCAAAGGCACTGGAGTCCGTGCGCAGGGGCCGGCTCTTCGGACAAGCGCTGGCCAGAGCACACGCCGTCCAGCCCGGCTGGAAGTCGTGGCTGCAGCCGGACACGACGGTGTGCCGGTGCGAAGAAGTCCGCCTCGAAGACCTCAACGACTCCAAGACCATGCGCGAGCTCAAGCTCACCAGCCGTGTCGCGATGGGGCGGTGCCAGGGCCGGATCTGCGCCCGCAACGCCTCCGAGCTGACCGGTGTCCCGTTCGACGGCCAGCGCCGCGTCATCGCGGTCCCGATCCCCCTGGGCGAACTAGCCGAACTCCCCGAGGAGCAGCCATGACCGAACGCCTCGACGGCGTCATCGTCGCCACCGCACTCCCCTACGCCGAGGACCCGAAAGCACCGGCGGGTCTGAGGCCCGACCTCGACAAGTTCGCCGAGCACTGCCGGTGGGTCGTTGAGAACGGCTGCCGCGGGGTCGGGCCGAACGGGTCGCTGGGCGAGTACTCGTCGCTGACCGACGCGGAACGCCGTGAGGTCGCGCGGACCGCCATCGCGGCTGTGAAGGGCAAGGGCATCGCGGTCATCGGTGTGCACGGGGTGGGCGCGCACCAGGCGCGGTACTGGGCCGAGGTCGCTGCCGAGGACGGGGCGGACGGCGTGCTGTGCCTGCCGCCGACGATGTACCGGGCCAACCGCGGCGAGGTCGTGCACCACTTCCGCGAGGTCGCGAAGGCCGGGTTGCCGATCATGGTCTACAACAACCCGATCGACACCAAGGTCGACCTCACGCCGGACCTGCTCGCCGAGATCGGGCAGATCGAGAACGTGGTGGCGGTCAAGGAGTTCTCCGGCGACGTGCGGCGGGTGCTGGAGATCAGGGCCGCGGCCCCTCACCTCACGGTCGTGGCGGGTGCGGACGACGTCGTGCTGGAGAGCCTGCTGATGGGCGCGACGGGCTGGTTCGCGGGCTACCCCAACGTGTTCCCCGCCGAGAGCGTCGAGCTGTTCACCCTCGCGCGCGAAGGCAAGTTGGACGAGGCGCGCGCGCTCTACGAGAAGCTAGTGCCCGCGTTCCGGTGGGACTCGCGCACCGAGTTCGTGCAGGCCATCAAGCGCTCGATGGACTACGTCGGCCGCTACGGCGGTCCGTGCCGGCCTCCGCGCGGGCCGTTGAGCGCCGAACAGCTCGCCCAGGTCGACGCGGACATGAAGCTGGCCACGTCATGAGGTTCGCCAAGTACTTCAGCGCCGTCGACTCGCACACCGAGGGCATGCCGACGCGGGTGATCACGGGCGGGGTCGGGGTGATCCCCGGCGAGACCATGGCCGAGAAGCGGCTCAACTTCATCAAGAACCACGACCACATCCGGCGGCTGCTGGTCAACGAACCGCGCGGGCACGCGGCCATGAGCGGCGCGATCCTGCAGCCGCCGACCCGCCAGGACGCGGACTGGGGCGTGCTGTTCATCGAGGTCTCGGGGCTGCTGCCGATGTGCGGGCACGGCACGATCGGCGTCGCGACGGTGCTGGTCGAGACCGGCATGGTCGAACGGACGGAGCCCGTCACGACGGTGCGGCTGGACACCCCGGCCGGGCTGGTGCTCGCCGACTACGACACGCGCACGAAGCTCGTGACGATCCGCAACGTCCCGGCGTACGCCCACGAACTGGACGCGACGGTCACCGTGCCCGGACTCGGCGAGGTCCGCTACGACATGGCGTACGGCGGCAACTTCTACGCGATCGTGCCGCTGGAAGACCTCGGAATCCCGTTCGACAGGGCCGAGAAGGACAGGATCCTCGCGGCCGGTCTGTCCATCATGGACACCATCAACGCGGTGAACCGCCCGGTGCACCCGGTGGACGCGGCGATCGGCGGGTGCAAGCACGTCCAGTTCACCGCGCCCGGCCAGGACGGCGCCCACTCGCGCAACGCGATGGCGATCCACCCCGGCTGGTTCGACCGGTCGCCGTGCGGCACCGGCACGTGCGCCCGCATGGCCCAGCTGCACGCCCGCGGTGAGCTCGGGATCGGCGAGGACTACGTCAACGAGTCGTTCATCGGCACGAGGTTCATCGGCCGGCTGCTGGAGGAGGTCCCGCTCGGCGACCGCACCGCCGTGGTGCCCACGGTGGCCGGGCGCGCGTGGATCACCGGCATGGGCCAGTACCTCCTGGACGAGACCGACCCCTTCCCGGAGGGGTTCGTGCTTTAGTTCCGCGGGTAGCTATCCGCTGGAGGTGGGCCCGATGATCACCACTGAGTACGTGCCAGGAGCGCCGGCCTGGATCGACCTGGGCACCTCGGACGAGGCGAAGGCGGCGGAGTTCTACAGCGGTGTGCTCGGCTGGGAGTACCGGCCGCTCGACACGCCCGGTACCGGCGTGTTCACCCACGCCGGCCGGACGGTCGCCGGGCACGTCACGTCGCAGTCGAGCTCGTGGACGGTCCACTTCGCGGGCGACGGGCCGGACGTGCCGCTGACCGATCCGCACGGCGTGGAGGTCGGCATGTGGCAGGGGCCGGCCGGGCTCGGCGCGGTGTCGGTCCCCGGCTCGCTGACCTGGCTCGAGCTGCACTCCCCGGCTCCCAGCGCGTCGGCCGCGTTCTACCGCTCGCTGTTCTCGTGGGAGATCGAGCTGATCACCGGCGCTCCCGGCCAGTTCCTGCGGCCGGCGGGCACCGGTCCCGGCAGGATGTTCGGCGCGATCGTCGCGGACGCGCAGGCGTTCTGGCTGCCCTACTTCGAGGTGACCGACGTCGACAGGGCCGCCGCATCGGCGCCGGTGCTCCTCGCCCCTCACGACCTGGACGACGTCGGACGGATCGCGGTCCTCGTGGACCCGTTCGGGGCACGGTTCGGCGTCATGCGTTCCGTTACCTCATAAAGCTCCCCAAACCGGGACCCGCCGGTTAGCGTGCGCAGGTGCAGTTGCCGTGGAGAGCCGCGCCCAGGGCAGCGCTGTCGAGCCCGCTCACGCTGCTGGTGAGCATCGCGACGACGTTGCTGCTGGGCTTCGTCGTGGCCGCGGCCGCCCTGCACTCCTCCTCCGCCGGCAGTGCCGCGCTCGCCTACCAGCTGAGCCGGATGTGCCCCCAGTCCGTGCACCCGTCATTGGATGGGGACGGTCTTCCGCTGCCGTCGGCGGTGTCGATGGCAGCGCGCGGCGACGTGGGCGGGGCCTACACGCGCATCGGCAGGCCCGACTTCAACGGCATCGCGACCTGGGGCCGGTTCGGCTACCGGCCGGACGCGCTGACGCACCTCACCGTCGTGCAGGGCGGCGGCACCGGACTCTGGGTGCCGCAGACGATCGCGACGGCAGCGAAGGTGGAGGTCGGCGACCGGCTGACCGGGTCGCCGCTGGTCGTCACCGCGATCTACGCCGACCTCGCGCAGCCCGTGTCCGGGTGGTGGTGTTCCGAGGCGCAGACGGTGGTGCCGAACCCGCTGGGCGGCGACGGCGCCAGCACGTCGGTGATCTGGGTGGCCTCACCCGCGGACCTCTCCTCGCTCCCGGAGGAGTTCTCGTCCGGTGCCACGGTGTCGTTGCGGTTCCTGAGTGAACCGCCGGAGACGCTCGCCGAGGCGGAGGCGTTGCGGGACAACGGGAACGCGCGGCTGGCGGCGCTCGGACTGCCGTTGACGCGCACGGACCTGCTGTCCGGTGCCGTCACGGCGGCGCGGACCTCCGAGCGCAACGTCTCGTCGGCGCTGCTGCCGCTGGTGATCATCAGCGTGCTGGTGGGGCTCGCGGGCGTGGGCACCGTGACCGTGCAGTGGGCGCAGCGCCGGCATTCCGAGCTGCGGTTGCTGTGGGTGCGTGGAGCGAGTCCGCTGGCCCTGGGCGTGCGCGGGGTGCTGGAACTGGGGTTGCCGCTGGTCGTGGGCGGTGTGCTGGGGCTGGTGGCCGCGCGGCTGCTGCTGCCGCTGTACGCGCCCGGTGTCGTGCTGGCCGCCGGAACGCTGTGGGCGGCGTTGGGCTTCGTGCTGGCCGTCGTGGTGCTGAGCCTGGCGGTGACCGTGCTGGTGGCGTCCTGGCGGGTGCACCGGACGTTCCAGAAGCAGGCACGAGCACGACGGCTCGCGTGGGTGCCGTGGGAGCTGATCGTCGCCGGACTGGCCGTGCTGGCGTGGGTTCGCCTGTCCCACAACGGGTTGGGCACCGCGCTGAAGGCCGGAACGCTCCCGCGCGTGGACGTGGCCGCGCTGGCGTTCCCGCTGCTCGTGGTGCTGACGGCGGCGTTGCTCGCGACCCGGTTGCTGCGCTGGTCGCTCGGCTGGTCGCACCGCGTGCAGTGGTGGCAGGTCCCGGCCGCCCAACTGGCCTTGCGCCGCCTCGCCGCGGCCGCCGGTCCCGTGACGGGTGTGCTGCTCGTGGGTGTGCTGGCGGTCGGCACCATCGCCGTCGGCAGCGCGGTGGCGGGCGCGCAGCAGTCGGCGCTGGACTCGAAGTCGGGGGTGCTCGTCGGCGCCAACAGCACCGTCCAGGTGTCGCAGGACCTCGCGCTCGGCCGGGTCGCGCTGCCCTCCTCGTTGCAGGGCAACACAACCCTCGTCGGGATGAGCACGGGCGCGCTGGTCGTGGACCCCGCAACGTTCACCACCGCGGCCGTCCTGGACGACCCGGATTCGGTGCGCACCCTGCTCTCCGGTCTGCGGCGGGACGGCGAGACCGCGCCCGCCGTGCGCATCGGCAGGTCTGCGAACCAGGAGATCCAGGTCCCCGGGCTGCCGCTGCTGAAGCCCGTGGCGTCGCTGCCGTCGTTCCCGAAGCTCGGCACGCGCGGCTACGTGATCAGCCGTGAGTCGGTGCCCGCCGCCGAACAGGTCGGCTCGTGGCACCTGTGGTCGTCACTTCCATTGCCCGCCTTGACTTCCGCGCTCCAGGCAGAGGGCATCCACTACACGAACGTCGCCGACCGCGCCCGCGTGCTGGACGGCCTGCCGTTCCTGACCGTCGAGTGGACCTTCGGCTTCGTGGCGGCGATCGGTGTCGTCCTGGCCGTGGTCGCCGCCGTGGCGCTGCTGCTGGCCGTCGAGGTCCGCCGCCGGCAGAACGCGGTCTCCGGTGCCCTGTCGACCCGCATGGGCATGCGCCCGGCCGTGCTGTGGTCGAGTCATCTGCTGGAAGTGGGCGCGTTGGCGTTGCTGGCACTGGGAATCGGCGCTCTGGCGTCGTTCATGAGCGCGGGGGCGGCCGTACCGCGCCTCGACCCCGCGCCGTGGCTGACCCCGGCCCCGATGCTGCCGGACCTGGTGCCGTTGCTGGGTTCGATGGTCACCTGCGGCGCCCTCGTGGTGGTCGTGGCGGCCTGGCTCGCGTTGCGCGGCGTGCGAACCGCGCGGATGGGAGAACTGCTCAGGTGATCCGCGCTTGTGGCATCGGGGTGTCCTACGGTTCCGTGCGCGCCGTCACGGACGTGTCGCTGTCGATCGCCCCCGGCCTCACCGTCCTGTCCGGACCGTCCGGCTCCGGCAAGTCGACGCTGCTGCGCGTGCTCTCACTGGTGGAGCGCCCTTCCGCCGGCGAGGTGTTCATCCGCGACGTGCCGACCTCGTCGTTGTCGTGGTCGGAGCTGCGCACGTTGCGGCGCAGGGAGATCGCCGTCGTCTTCCAGAACCCGGCCGACAACCTGATCGCGCACCTGACCGTCGGCGAGAACCTCCGCGCCGCCGGGGCGGACGACCTCTCGTTGCTGGACCAGCTCGGGCTGGGCGGGTCCGCGACCTGGCGGATCGGTGCCCTGTCGGGTGGGCAGCAGCAGCGCCTGGCGTTCGGGTGCGCGCTGGCCCGCGGCGCCTCCGTCGTGGTGGCGGACGAACCGACCTCGCAGCTCGACGTGCGCTCCGCCGACCTCGTGCTGGAGACGCTGGGGGCGTTGCCGGTACCGGCCGTGGTCGCGTCGCACGACCCGCGGCTGGTGTCGCTGGCGGACCTGTGCATCCCGCTGGCCGCGTCGTGATCCGCGCGGACGGGGTGCACCGGTCCTTCGGCGGGGTCTCCGTGCTGCGCGGGGTGGACCTGGCGGTCGCCGCCGGTGAGCTGGTGACGCTGAGCGGGCCGTCCGGGTCGGGGAAGACCGCGCTGCTGTCCCTGTTGTGCGGCTTCGACTTCCCGGACAGCGGGTCGGTGTCGCCGGGGCAGGCCTCGTGGTCGGCCTGCGCGGTGCTGCCGCAGTCGCTCGGGCTGGCGTCCGAGCTGACGCTGGAGGAGAACGTCGCGCTGCCGTTGCGGCTGGCGGGGCGGGAGGTCACCGGCGTCGCGGAGCTGCTGGCGGAGCTGGGGATCGCCGGGCTGGGGCGCCGGTTCCCCGGAGAGGTGTCGTTCGGGCAGCAGCAGCGGGCCGCGCTGGCACGGGCGGTGGTCGCCGGTCCTGCCGCGTTGCTGGCCGACGAGCCGACCGCGCACCTGGACGCGGTCAGCGCGGTCGCCGCCGTCGGGTTGCTGCGGCGGGTCGCCGACGAGGGAGCCGCGGTGCTGATCGCCACGCACCACGACGCCGTGCACGAGGTGGCCGACCGGGTGCTGGTGCTGGCCGACGGGCAGGTTCGCTGAGACGTGCTGGCGGGGCGCCGACCCCGCCCGCACGTCCCCCGGTCAGCTCGCGATCCGGTAGGCGTGGATGATCGTCACCTCGCCCGTGTTGCCCGCTGCGTCCGTGGTCTTGGCACGCAGTGAGGCGAACTTCGCGTTCTTCGGGTGGTTCAGGACCGCCCTGTCACCGATGACCGGCACCTGCCTCCAGCTCGCACCGTCGTCGTAGGACACCTCGACGGTGATGCGCCTGACCTTCGGTGTGTTGCGCGCCTGCTCGATTTTCAGCGGCAGGAGTTGCACACGGCCGTGCGCGGCGTTCTGGTCGTCGAGCGTCGGCAGGAAGCGGACGACCGTGAGCGGGAGGTGCGTGAGTCCGTCGGTGCGCCGGGACTGGAACGTCCAAGCGCCGCTCACCTTGCCCGACAACTCCGCGTCACGGCTGTGCTCGATCTCCGCCCGGTAGGTGCCGTCCTCGGCGGGGACGCCGAAGACCCCGCCGGCGCGGGCCACCTCGCCGAGCTTGGTTCCGTTGCGGGACAACGAGGTCTTCGCGGTGCCACCCGCGACCACGGCCTCGCCGCCGTTGGCGTCGGTGAGGAGCGGGACCTTGACCGAGAGCTGGTCGCCGGTCCTGGCGAGGCCGTAGCCCGGCGCCTCCGGAACGGACGGGCCGAAGACCGCCGCTCCCATCACCTGCGTGTACTTCCTGCCGGGCTGGAAGGTGCGCTGGAGCGTCGTGGTGCTGTACTCGGTGGTCGAGCCCAGCAGGATGTACTCCCAGTTCCACTTGCCGCCCGCAGCCGTGACGTACTCGACGGCACGACCACCCTCGAACACCTCCTGGTACCAGCCCAGACCGGCCAGGCCGGTGTTCGGGTGCGGAACGGACCTGATGAGGTGCCTCTTGTCCGCACCGGCCGGCCGGGCGGTGGTCGACACCTCGGCGAGTTCCTTCGCCTGAGCTGTGCGCTGGTAGCCGGTCGGCATGCCCTTCTCGGTGTAGATCAGGCTGTAGCGGACCGGGGTCTTCTCGTCCCGCGGCGTGCCGTTGACGTGCTCGGCGAAGGTGGTCGTGAACCCCGGCGCGGCTGTGCCGACCTGGGCGGTGAGGACCTTCCCGTTCAGGCTCTGGTCCACCGCCCAGCCCGCGTCGTAGGTCCTGCCGGCCACCTCGGTGGTGTACGACACCGAGCCGACCATGCTCGTGGTCCCGGTGTCGGGGACCTTCAGCGCCACGGGTTTGGCCGTGCGGGCATCGACCGTGACCGGCCCCTCACCCTTCACCACGGCGTTCGGCGCCACCAGGAACGCGATCCTGAAGTCGGCACTGATCACCGCACTGTCCATGACGTACTCGCCCCTGGGCAGGCGGACGTTCCCGCTGAGCCCTGAGTACCTCTTGCCGGTCGCGATGTTCGTGAGCGAGATGAGGAACTTCCCCGGTGCGGCCGGCTTGCCGTCGAAGTCGAGCACCGAGATCGGCGTGTCGTAGCTCTCGGGCTCGCGGTTGACGCTGACCAGCGTGCGCGGGCCGTTCGGCGCGCCGGCGGAACCTCGGTAGGCGCCGTCGGGCGCGGCCACACCGGTGTCGGCGGTGATCGTGGCCTTGGCGACGCCGCCTGCGGGGATCGTGACCGTCGCCGGGGACACCGTGAACAGACCGGCGGGCGCGGGCCTGCCGTCCGGTCCCTTGACGTCCACGCCCAGGTCCAGCGTCACGGGCGCCGTGCCCGAGTTGTGGTAGGTGACCTCGCGGACGACCTTCTCGTCGTCCTCGTGCGGCCACTCGTGCAGACCGAAGTCGATGGTGCCCGGCTCGGCGACCACCTTCTGCGCCAACAACTTCGGCACGTCGACCCGGCCCGTTCCCTGGTCGAACACCGTCAGCGCCGGGTTCGCCTTCGCCGACTCCATCACGGCCGCCTTGAGCAGCGCACCGGTCCAGTCGGGGTGCTGCTGCTTGAGCAACGCGACGACACCCGCGGCGTGCGGAGCGGCCATGGACGTGCCGGACTTCGCGACGTGACCCGTCGTGCCGTTCTGGGCGGCCACGATGCCGACGCCGGGCGCGGTCACATCCGGCTTCAGCGATCCGTCGGCGGCCGGGCCGCGGCTGGAGAACGCCGCGATGCTGTCGTCGCGGTCCACCGCCCCGACCGTCAGCGCGGACTCGGCACTGCCGGGCGAGCCGATGCTCTCCGGCTGCCCGTTGTTGCCCGCGGAGATCACGAACAACGCGCCGGACTCCCGCGAGAGCCGGTTCACCGCCTCTTCGAGCGGGTCGACGGCGGGCGTGTCGGGGCCGCCCAGGCTCATGTTGACGACGTTCGCGCCCTGGTCGGCCGCCCACTGCATGCCGTCGAGGATCCACGACTCGGCACAGCCGAACGACTCGCAGACCTTGCCGTCGAGGATCTCCGCGTCCGGAGCGACACCGCGGTACTGCTCGCCCCTGCTCGCGATCGTGGACGCGACGTGCGTGCCGTGTCCCACCCGGTCGGTGCTGCCGGTACCGGTGAAGTCCTTCTCCCCGACCTGCTTTCCTTGCAGGTCGGGATGGTTCTCGTCCACGCCGGTGTCGAGCACGGCGACCTTCACGCCCCTGCCGGTGACACCCGCCTGCCACGCCTCGGGAGCGCCGATCTGCTTCGTGCTGCGGTCGAGCGTCACCTCGCGGATCCCGTCGAGCCACACCTTCTCGAACGCGCCGTCGCGCAGCGACTCCCAGGAGGCGCCCGACTTCGCGACCGCTCCGGTCATCAGTCCCGCGACGGACCTCTGGCTCCGCAACGCGGTGATGCCCGATCGTGCGCCCGCCGCCGGCCGCACGATCAGGGGCACCGTGTCACGACGCGCGTCGTCGTAGCCGAACCCGGCCAGCGACGTGACGTCGAACAAGCGCGGATCCAGTTTTCCGCTGTCCACCAGCGCGGCCGCGTCGAACGGCACCACGTGCTGATGCCCGTCCCGCACGTGCATGCGCACGGGCAGGTGCTCCCTGCCCGGTGCCGGCACGAACCGCGCGACGCGGTCACCCGCAAGTTCCACCCGGTCGCCGGTGATCAGCGTGACGCTCCGGTCCCACTTCTCCGGCGACGGCTCCTCCGCGTGTGCGACAGCGGCCGTCGTCGTGGTGACGAGGCCTGCCGACAGCGCGAGCGCGGTGATCCGCCTGCGGACACCTCGCTGTCCTGATCTCACGGGAATTCCTCCGCTCTGGAAGTAACGTTACATAGGTAACGCTAGCGACACAGAACGTTGCCGCGCCTCCGCCGAAAGACGGGACGCCGGGGGAATCGTGCGTGGGGAAAGGAGTTCCGGGCGTTGCCGCAGCGGGATCGTCCCGCCGCGGCACGCGGAGCCCGTCTCTCAGACCGCGGGCGGCCGGTCCTCGTAGGGCGTCGAGAGCACCACGGTCGTGCGGGTCGACACGTTGGCCGACTCCCGGATCTTCTGGAGGAGCTCCTCCAGCGCCACGGGCGAGCCGACGCGCACGCGCAGCACGTACGAGGCGTCGCCCGCCACCGAGTAGCAGGCCTCGATCTCCGGGAGGTGTTCGAGGCGCTTCGGGTAGTCGTCCGGCTCGGACGGGTTGATCGGGAACAGCGAGATGAACGCGGACATCGGCAGGCCGATCTCCGCGCCGTCCAGACGGGCCGCGTAGCCCTTCACGATGCCGCGCTGCTCAAGGCGCTTCACGCGTTGGTGCACGGCCGAGACGGACAGGCCCACGCGCTCGGCCAGGTCGGTGAAGCTGCACCGGCCGTCCGAGGCGAGTTCCTTCAGTATCGCTCTGTCGATCTGCTCGAGGGTCAAAGCACCACCAGGTCGTGAGGTCGGTTGTTGAAGGACTCGACGCCGTCCGGGGTGGCGACCACGATGTCCTCGATGCGCGCGCCCCAGCGGCCGGGCAGGTAGATGCCGGGCTCCACGCTGAAGGCCATGCCCGCTTCGAGCGGCAGGGAGTTGCCGCTGACGATGTAGGGCTCCTCGTGCACGTCCAGACCGATGCCGTGGCCGGTGCGGTGGACGAAGAACTCGCCGAAGCCCGCGTCCGCGATGACGGTGCGGGCGACGTTGTCGATCTCCTCGCAGGTCACGCCCGGCTTGACGGCCTCGACGGCCGCCTTCTGCGCCGCCTGGAGGACCGCGTAGGTCTCCCGGACGTCGTCGTAAGTGGGCTCGCCCATCACGTAGGTGCGGGTCGAGTCGGAGTTGTAGCCCTCGGCGACGGGGCCGCCGATGTCGATGACGACGACCTCGCCCGCCTGCACCACGCGGTCGGAGTCGCGGTGGTGCGGGGACGCGCCGTTCGGGCCGGAGCCGACGATCACGAAGTCGGCGACGGTGTGGCCCTCCTCCACGATCGCGGCCGCGATGTCACGCGCCACCTCGCGTTCGGTGCGGCCCACGCGCAGGAACTCGCCCATGCGGGCGTGCACGCGGTCGATCGCCTGGCCGGCCTTGCGCAGGGCGTTGATCTCGGCGGTGTCCTTGCGCATGCGCAGCTCGCGGATGATGGGCCCGGCCAGCGACTGCTCGCCGCCGATCGCATTGCCGAGCTTGATGGTGTGCAGGGCGGGCATCATGTCCGCCACCGCCGTGCGGGTGCCCTTGAGCGCGGCCTTGACCAGCGCGTACGGGTCCTCGCCGTCTACCCACGTCACAACCTCGACGCCCAGCTCGTCGGTCGGGATGCCCGCGTAACCGGGCTGCTCCAGCTTCGGCACGACCAGCGTCGGCGTGCCGCCCACGGGCAGCGCGAGGCAGGTGAGGCGCTCGAACGAGTCGCCGCCGGCACCGATCAGGTACCGCAGATCCGAGCCGGGCGAGATGAGGAGGGCGTCGACGCCCGCCTGCTCGGCGGCGGCGGAAGCGCGGTCGAGTCGCGCGCGCAGCGCGGACACGTCGATGGGCCCGGTGATCGTTGCCATGGTCGAAGCCTAGTGCGTTGCCCGCGATCCGCGCCGGGCGCGTTCGGCACCCCGGCGCGCCTGACGGGCACGAGTGGTCCAGGCCCTAGTAGCTTGTCCGTTCGTGAGCTCTCCCCTGGTGCTGCTCGACTCCGCGAGCCTCTACTTCCGGTCGTACTACGCGCTGCCGGACTCGATGACCGCGCCCGACGGCACGCCCGTCAACGCCGTGCGCGGGTTCGTCGACACGATCGCCCGCGTCATCACCGAACGCGGCGCGGCCCGCCTCGTCGCCTGCCTCGACGCCGACTGGCGACCCGAGTTCCGGGTGAAGGCGCTGCCGTCCTACAAGGCGCACCGGGTCGCCGAGGACGCGACGGACGGGTCCGAGGAGGTCCCGGACACGCTGACGCCGCAGATCCCGATCATCCTCGACGTGCTCGACGCCGCCGGCATCTGCACGGGCGAGGCGGCGGGCTACGAGGCCGACGACGTCATCGGCGCACTCGCCCACCGCGAGACCAAGTCGCCCGTCGAGGTGGTCACGGGCGACCGCGACATGTTCCAGGTCGTGCGGTTCGAGCCCACGCCCGTGCACGTCGTGTACGTCGGCCGCGGCTGGAACAAGGCGGAGGTCCTCGGCCCGGAGGAGCTCGCCGCCAAGTACTCGCTGCCCGTCGAGAACGCCGGTTCCGCGTACGCCGACATGTCCGTGATGCGCGGCGACCCGTCCGACGGCCTGCCGGGCGTCGCGGGCATCGGCGAGAAGACCGCGGCGAAGCTCATCACCGAGTTCGGCTCGCTCGACGCCGTGCTGGCCGCCGTGACCGACCCGATGGACCGCAAGCTCACCACCAAGGCCCGCAACGCGCTCATCGCGGCCGAGGAGTACCTGGCGGTGGCACCCGTGGTCGTCCGCACCGCGCTGGACGCCCCCGTCGTGCTGGACCGCGCCGACGACGTGCCGCGCGTGCCCGCCGACCCCGAGCGGCTGCGGGAGCTGACGCAGCGCTGGGGTCTGGGGAGTTCGGTGCCTCGCCTGGTGAACGCGATGGAGCGGCGTCCCTAGAAGAACGTCGAGCAGAGCGGGGCGACGGGGCCGGCGAACAACGCGTCGGCCTCGGCGAACCGCGACCCCTCGATGCGACGGGCCGCGGCGAGGTCCGAGAACCGCGTGTCACCGAGGTACACGGCCCCGAGCAGGTCGACCGGGATCGTGATGTCGGCGGGCGCGTCGACTCGTTCGGCGCCGTCAGGCGAGATCCGGTAGCTGCCATCGTTGGCGGGCAGCAGCGCGTCCCGCACCTCGATGACGACGGACTCGGTACCGCTGTAGGTGCGGGCGGCGAGCATGCGCGGCACGTCCACCAGCCGCAGCCAGATCTGGTCGTAGACGTCCTTCGTGTACACGACGCGCGGGTCTTCGAAGAGCCAGCTCAGCGGGTCGTCGAGGGCCGCGTCGACGTTGATGGTGTCGATCAGGTCGAGGCGAGTGAGGTAGATCCAGAGGTCGCGCCACGCGTCGGCGTTGGCCCACGCGAAGTCCTCGATGTCCATGGTGTGCTTGAAGTCCTTGTCCTCGGACACCTTGTAGCACACGTAGCCGTCGTCGCCGTCCGGTCCACTGTGGACGACGGTCACCAGGTTCTCGGCGCTGGTCTTGCGGTCCTGGGCCCTCGCCCACCAGCCCGGCCAGCGGGAGATCTCGCCGGGGCGGTCGAGGCCGAACGCGGTGTGCAGTTCCGGCAGCAGCTTGTCCGAGGTGTCGGGGTCGACCATCCGCACCCTGCCGACCGGCGCGCCCGGGATCACGGCCCTCTTCGCGTCGATCCGCAGGAACCGCACGCGCCCGGCCAGTCCGTAGCCGAACCGGCCGTAGATGCGGCCCTCGGACGCGCGCAGCGTCGCGACGGGCTCCGAGGTCGTGGAGAGTTGTTCTCGCATGAGAGCGCTCAGCACGCCACGGCGCGTGTAGTCCGCACGAACGCCCACGCGCGACACGGCTGAGTGCGGCACCACGGCACCACCGGGGACACGCATCGTGCCGCCGAACGACTGGGTCGTGCCGACCATCTCGTCGCCCTCGTACGCCGCGAGCACCCGGCCGGGCTCGTAGGAGGGCAGGACGACGGGCCACTGCTCGTCGGTGGGCGGGCCCCAGTGCATCGCGCGGCGGAAGAGCGTGCTGTGGGCGCGATACTGCGCCTCGTCGCTGAGTACGCGAATCTCGGTCACGCCCGCGATCGTGTCTCAGGCCGCGCGCGAACGCACCTCAGTTTCCGCGTCGGCAGACCTCGCGGGCCGGCGACGACGGATTCCCCCACCTCCTCGGCGCGCCGTCCAGACCCAAGCACCACCGCGTGCGGGCAGATCGGGTGGTCGTGGTTCTGCGTGGCGAAGACGAAGCAGCGGTTGGAAACGAAAACCTCCCCCAAGGTCATGAAGTCCTTGAGGGAGGTTAGCGGCAAAGCGGAGGAAGATCAGCCGGACGGCTGGCCGACCTCGTACTCGCCGTCAGCGGTCTTGACGTTGATCTTGACCTTCTTGTCCTTGCCGCCGACCTGCACCTTGCACTCGAACGAGGTGCTGGGCTTGACCTCGTTCTCACCGGAACAGGTCGCGGCGCCGACGTCGGAGATCTTGTACTCGTCCTTCAGGATCTGGACGATGCCGTTCTGGACGGCCGTGTTGTCGAAGATCTTCTTCTTGAAGAACGCCGGCGACACGAACCCGGTGAACAGCACGCCACCGACGAGCAGGACGACGACCACCGCTGCCACCCAGATGGCCGCGCTGGACTTCTTCTTCGGCGGCATCGGCGGGCCGTAGCCCGGCTGCTGGCCGTACGGGTTGGGCTGCTGCTGGCCCGGCATGCCGTACTGCTGGGTCTGCTGGCCGTACGGGTCCTGGGCAGGGGTGCCGTACGGGTTCGACTGCTGGCCGTACGGGTCCTGGGCGGGAGTGCCGTACGGGTTCGACTGCGGCTGCTGTCCGGGCGCGCCGTACTGCTGCGTCTGCTGCTGCGACGGGTCGAAGCCCGGATACGGCTGCTGCTGGCCCTGCTGGGGCTGCGGCGGGCCGTACGGGTTCTGCTGCCCCGGCTGCTGGGCAGGGAAGCCGCCTGACGGCGTGCCAGGAGGGAAACCGCCTCCATAGGGCTGCTGCTGCGGCGGTTGCGGCTGCTGGCCCCAGGGCTGCTGCGGATCGTTCCCTCCGGACGGTCCGTACGGGCTGCTCATCTGTCGACCTCCGTGTGTACGACGTTGCGGCGAAATCCAATCACACCGTTGACGTCAGTCTTTACTCCGACTCGCAAAACCTTCGTCAGGCCCATGTCACATCATCGCCACAACTCCGCGCCTCAGCGCGTCGACGGCCTTGGCTGCGGCCGAACCGACGGCGTCCTGTCGGCCGACCACCTCACGGATCTGGTCCAAAAGGTCGATCACCTGCCGGCACCAGCGCACGAAGTCGCCGGCGCCGAGCTCGTTGCCACCGGCCTCGGCGGCGCTCAGCACCTTCTCCAGCGACTCGCCGCGCGCCCACCGGTACACCGGCCAGGCGAAACCCGGATCCGGCTGGCGGGTGATGCGTTCGAGCTTGTGACGGCGCTCGTCGTCCTCGATCTCCGCCCACAGCCGCACGGTCTTGAGCATCGCGTCGGCCACCGGGCCCTGCGGCAGGCGTGCCTCGACGGTGCCGTCCCTGCGCGCCTCGTAGACCAGCGACGACACGACGGCGGCCAGTTCCTCCGGCTTGAGGCCCTTCCACACGCCGTTGCGGATGCACTCGGCCGCGAGCAGGTCCGACTCGCTGTAGAGCCTGGTCAGGCGCTTGCCGTCGGCGGTGACCTCCTCGGACTCGCTCAGGTAGCCGCGCTCGCGCAGCAGCGCCCGGATGCGGTCGAACTGGCGCGCGAGCGAGTGCGTCGTCGCGGCGACCTTGCGTTCCAGCTGCTGGTTCTCGGCCAGCAGCCGGTGGTAGCGCTCTCCCCAGCGGGCGTGGTCCTCGCGCTGGTCGCAGCCGTGGCACGGGTGCGAACGCAGGGCTCGGCGCAGCGTCGCGAGCTCGGGGTCGTCGTCCGCCGTGGTCTGCCTGCGGCCGCGCGACGGCACGGTGATGCCCGTGTTGCGGATCGTGGACGCCAGGTCGCGCCGCGACTTGGGCGACCGCACGTCGACCTGCTTGGGCAGCCGGATGTGGCCGAGCACCTCGACCGGCGACGGGAAGTCCGCCGACGTCAGGCGGCCCGACCAGCGGTCCTCGGTGACGACCAGCGGCTTCGCCTCCCCCATCGGCTCCAGGCCGGGGTCGACGACGACGGCGAGACCGCTGCGGCGCCCGGACGGCACCGCGATCACGTCGCCCTTGCGCAGCCGTTCGAGCGACTTGGCCGTCTCGATGCGGCGCGCGTTCGTGTTCTGCTTCGAGAGCTGCTTCTCCCGGTCGCCGATGCGGCGGCGCAGCGTCGCGTACTCCGTGAAGTCGCCGAGGTGGCACGTCATCGACTCGGTGTAGCCGGCGAGCGCCTCCTTGTTGCGGTCGACGCGGCGGGAGAGCCCGACGACCGACCTGTCGGCCTGGAACTGCGCGAACGACTGCTCCAGGATGACGCGCGCGGACTCGGCCCCGAGCTGGGTTATGAGGTTGACGGCCATGTTGTAGCCGGGCCGGAACGACGAGCGCAGCGGGTACGTGCGCGTGGACGCGAGCCCGCCGACGGCCTTGGGGTCGATCCCCGGCTGCCAGACGACGACCGCGTGCCCCTCGATGTCGATGCCACGACGCCCCGCACGGCCCGTGAGCTGCGTGTACTCGCCCGGCGTGAGGTCGACGTGCGCCTCGCCGTTGTACTTCACGAGCTTTTCGAGCACGACCGTGCGCGCGGGCATGTTGATGCCCAGCGCCAGCGTCTCGGTCGCGAAGACGACCTTGCACAGCCCGCGGACGAACAGCTCCTCGACCGTCTCCTTGAACGCGGGCAGCAGGCCGGCGTGGTGCGACGCGATGCCCCGCTCCAGGGCCTCCCGCCACTCCCAGAAGCCCAGCACGCCCAGGTCGGACTCGGGCAGGTCGCGGGTCTTCTCGTCGATGATCCGGCGGACCTCCTCGGTCTCCTCCGGGGTGTTGAGCCGCAACCCGGCGCGCGCGGTCTGCGCGACCGCCGCGTCACATCCCGCGCGGCTGAACACGAACACGATCGCGGGCAGCAGCGACGCGTTGTCGAGCCGCTGGATCATGTCCGTGCGCGACGGCGGCTTGAACCCGCTGTTGCGCGACGGCCGCCCGGTGCCGCCGGAGCGGTTGCGCCCGCGGCTGAACGGCACGTGGTAGCGCGCGAGCTCCTCGGTCTTGCGCAGCACCTGGGAGTTGATCCGCGCGTGCGTCTGGTCGCCCTCGAACAGGTCGAGCATCTGGTTGCCCACCAGCATGTGCTGCCACAGCGGCACGGGCCTGTGCTCGTCGACGACCACGGTCGTGTCGCCCCGCACCGCGACCAGCCACTCGCCGAACTCCTCGGCGTTGCTGACCGTCGCGGACAGGCCGACCACCTGCACGTGCTCGGGCAGGTGCAGGATGACCTCCTCCCACACCGGACCGCGGAACCTGTCGGCGAGGTAGTGCACCTCGTCCATCACGACGTACGCCAGTCCGTCCAGAGTGGACGAACCCGAGTACAGCATGTTCCGCAGCACCTCGGTCGTCATCACGACGACCGGCGCACCGCCGTTCACGCTCGTGTCGCCGGTCAGCAGG
This sequence comes from Lentzea sp. NPDC058436, assembly GCF_042721515.1. Lineage (NCBI taxonomy): Bacteria > Bacillati > Actinomycetota > Actinomycetes > Pseudonocardiales > Pseudonocardiaceae > Lentzea > Lentzea sp. NPDC058436. The sequence goes on along the minus strand of NZ_JBHXLF010000002.1, from coordinate 39,967 downwards.
CCGATGTTCTCCGCCCCGTAGCGCGCGGTGAGGTCGGCGAACTTCTGGTTGCTCAACGCCTTGATCGGCGTCGTGTAGAAGCACTTGCGGCCCTCGGTCAGCGCGAGGTGCACGGCGAACTCGCCCACCACCGTCTTGCCGGCACCGGTGGGGGCGCAGACGAGCACTCCGTGGCCGTCCTCCAGGGCCTCGCAGGCCTGGCGCTGGAACGGGTCCAGCTCGAACGAGATCACGGACAGGAAGTCGGTCAGCTTGGGCCGCTGGGCGTTGCGCCGGGAGTGGGCGTAGGCCTCGGCCGGAGACCGCGAAGCACTTGACACCCCTCCAGGCTTTCACATCGCACCGACAATTGCCGTCGAGATAGATTAACTTCAATCAACACTGAAACGACAGAGGGCGATGTCCCCTGGACATCGCCCTCCACCTGCGGTTATGTCAGAACGTGCGCTGCACCCGGTCCGCCACCAGCTTCACGAAGTGCGACGGGTCCGCGAGCTCGCCGCCCTCCGCCAGCAGCGCCAGCCCGTGGATCAGCTCCGCGGTGTCGGCCAGCGAGTCGCGTTCACCCGCCGCGAACGCCTTGTGCAGGCCCTCGACCAGCGGGTGCGACGGGTTGAGCTCCAGGATCCGCTTGATCTTCGGCAGCTCCTGCCCCATCGCCTTGTACATCTTCTCCAGGGTCGGAGTGATGTCGTAGGAGTCACCGACGACGCACGCCGGCGAGGTCGTCAGGCGCGAGGAGAGGCGGACCTCCTTGACGGTGTCCTCCAGCTGCTCCTTCATCCACGTGAGCAGGTCGCCGAACTCCGCCGCCTTGGCCTCGTTGGCCGACTTCTCCTCGTCGGTCTCCAGGTCCACCTGACCCTTGGCGACCGACTGGAACGTCTTCCCGTCGAACGCGGGGACGGAGTCGACCCACATCTCGTCGATCGTGTCGGTGAGGATCAGCACCTCGAAGCCCTTGGCGCGCAACGCTTCCAGGTGCGGCGACTTCTCGACGGCGACGCGCGAGTCGCCGGTCATGAAGTAGATGTGCTCCTGGCCGTCCTTCATGCGCGAGACGTAGTCGGCCAGCGTGGTGAGCGCGTTCGACGACTCCTCCGTGTGCGTGGAGGCGAAGGAGCAGACCTCCAGGATCGCGTCGCGGTTGTCCGCGTCGGAGAGCAGGCCCTCCTTCAGCGCCGCGCCGACCTCGCCCCACAGCTTCGCGTAGTCGTCGGGGCGCGAGGACTGCAGCGCCTTGATGGACGAGAGGACCTTCTTCACCAGGCGGCGGCGCATCAGCTGGATCTGGCGGTCCTGCTGCAGGATCTCGCGCGACACGTTCAGCGAGAGGTCCGCCGCGTCGACGACGCCCTTCACGAAGCGCAGGTACTCCGGCATCAGCTCGGCGCAGTCCTCCATGATGAAGACGCGCTTCACGTAGAGCTGGACGCCGCGCTTGCCGTCGCGCATGAACAGGTCCATCGGCGCCTGCGCGGGCAGGAACAGCAGGGCCTGGTACTCGAACGTGCCCTCCGCCTGCATGCGGATGGTCTCCAGCGGCGCGTTCCAGTCGTGGCTGATGTGCCGGTAGAACTCGGCGTACTCCTCCTCCGTCACCTCGGAGGCCGGGCGCGCCCACAGGGCCTTGCGGGAGTTGATCTCCTCGCCGCCCAGGCGCACGGGCCAGGTGATGAAGTCCGAGTAGCGCTTGACGATCTCCTTGATCTTGGCCGGCTCGGTGTAGTCCGGCAGCCGGTCCTCGTCGTCGGACGGCTTGAGGTGCAACGTGACCGAGGTGCCCTGGGGCGCGTCGTCCACGTCGTCGATCGTGTAGGTGGCCTCGCCGGACGACTCCCAGCGCACGCCCTTCTCGGCGTGCGGGTACTTCGTCACGAGGGTGACCTTGTCCGCCACCATGAACGACGAGTAGAAGCCGATGCCGAACTGGCCGATCAGATCGGACGTGCTGCCGGACTGCTGTTCCTTGAGCTGCTTCAGGAACTCCGCGGTACCGGACTTCGCGATCGTGCCGATGAGGCGCACGACGTCCTCGCGGGTCATGCCGATGCCGTTGTCCCGCACCGTGAGCGTGCGCTCGGCGGGGTCGGACTCGATCACGACGTGCAGGTCGTCCACGTCGACCTGCATGTCCTTGTCGCGGAACGACTCCAGCCGCAGCTTGTCGAGCGCGTCGGAGGCGTTCGAGACCAGCTCGCGCAGGAACGTGTCCTTGTTCGAGTAGATCGAGTGGATCATCAGCTGCAGCAGCTGGCGCGCCTCGGACTGAAACTGCAGAGTCTCCATAAATCCCTACCGAAGAACCGAAATACGAACCGAACAGCCCTACAACTTAGCGACCCACGACCGTGAGGGCGTCGGGAACTGTCCGAACAGACACCGGAAGTGCCTCCTGACGTTCACCGTCGGCATAAGCGATCCAGCCGTTACCACCGGCCAGAGAAACCTCACGCGCGCGGAACGTCCGCACGGCCGGATGGTCGGTGTGCGCGCCCGTGCGCAGCGTCGGCAGCATGCGCATCAGCATCGTGCGGCTGGCGCGTTCCACGACCGTGACGTCGAACAGCCCGTCGTGGGCGTCCGCGCCGGGGCACACGGGGATGCCGCCGCCGTAGTTCGGCGTGTTGCCGATCGCCACGAGCGTCGCGTCCAGCGAGAACGTCTCGCTCTCGGTCGTCACCACCAGCGGCGCCGACTTCAGGGACGCCAGCTCGGCCACGATCGCGAGGTCGTAGCGGCGCGGACCGGCGGGCCAGCGCATCGCGTTCGCCCGCTCGTTCACCGCCGAGTCGAACCCGGCGCACAGCACCGTCGCGAACCACTGCCCCGTCGACAACCGGCCCAGGTCCAGCGTCCTGCGGGTGCCGAGCACGACGTCCTCGACCGACTGCGAGCCGATGGCCGCCGCCAGGTCGTTGCCGGTGCCCGCGGGGACGATGCCGAGCGCGGTCGACGTGCCCGCGACCGCCTGGATGCCCAGGTGGGCGGCTCCGTCACCGCCGAGCACGACCAGCAGGTCGACCCCGGACGCGACGGCCTCGCGGGCCATCGCCAGCGTGCCCTCGGCGTCGTGGGCGACCAGCTGCGTCAACGACGACACGTGCGGCCGCAGCGCCGCGGCGGTCGACCCGGCCATCCTGGCCGCCCGCCCCTTTCCCGACGCGGGAACGACCAGTAAAGCGGCCCGCGTCACGTGGCGTCGTCGTAGTTGACGCGCTTCGTGGGCTCCGAAGCGACGGCCTTCTCACCGGGGTCGTTGCCCTCGGCGTCGGACGCGACGTAGTTGAACGGCGCCGCCTCGTTGTCGTCGAGCTGGTCCCAGCCCTCCGCCGAACGGAGCTTGGCCTTGCGCTTGTCGTGGACGCGGGAGATCTGGATCGCCATCTCGAACAGCAGCACCAGCGCGAGGGCCAGCACGACCATCGAGATCGGGTCGGTGCCCGGCGTCGCGACGGCGGCGAACACGAACAGGCCCATCGTCAGGCCGCGCCGCCACTTGGCCAGCCGCTCGTAGGACAGCACGCCCGCGCGGTTGAGCATCACCACGACCAGCGGGATCAGGAAGCTCACGCCGAAGATGAACAACATCGTGATGACGAAGTTGATGTACTTGCTACCCGTGAGCGCCGTGGTCCAGTTGCCGCTGCCGAAGCCGAGCAGCACCTTCAGGCCCTCCGGCACCACCAGGTAGGCGAGCACCGCGCCGGCCACGAACAGCAGCGCGCCGGCCGCCACGAAGACGCGCGCGAACTTGCGTTCCTTCTGGTAGAGGCCGGGGGTGATGAACGCCCAGACCTGGTACAGCCACAACGGGCTGAGCAGCACCGCGCCCGCCGCCGTGCCGACCTGCAGCTGCACGAGGAAGATCTCGAACGGTTCGGTCTGCAGCAACGCGCAGCGGCCGTCCTTGGTGATGTCGGCCCGGTACGGCGCCAGGTCGTCCTGGCAGTACGGCCCCGTCAGGATGTCGCCGAGCGACGGGATCGGGCCGAGCCGCACCTGGAACCAGATGAAGCCGAAGATCGCACCCACGGCGATGACCAGCATCGCTAGACCGAGCCGGTACCTCAGCTCGTAGAGGTGCTCTTTGAGCGACATCGTGCCGTCGGCGTTGCCCCGACGGCGCCTGCCGCGTTCCCGGCGTTGCGCGACCCACCGGAACGGACTTGCCACCGCTTCGACCGTCCTTACAAGTCAGGAGACCGGGAGGTCAGTTGCCGGTGGCCTTGTTCTGCGTGGTCTGCTCGATGGGAGGAGCGACCTGGGGCTGCTGCGGCTGCACCTGCGGCTGGGCCGGGGGGAGCTGCTGGACCGGCTGCTGCACGGGCTGCTGCACGGGCTGCTGCTGCTGGACCGGCGCGTCGTCCGGGTCGGAGTCGCGGAGGCCCTTCGTCTCAGCCTTGAAGATCTTGGCCGACTTGCCCAGCGACCGGGCCATGTCGGGAAGCTTCTTCGCACCGAACAACAGGATGATCACCACAGCGATGATGATCAGCTCGGTGGGTCCGAGGTTAGGCATTGGTGGTCCTCCTGTCTCCCCCGCGACGACGATCGTACGCGGGGTTCGCCCTGGTCCGGGCCTGTTCGTTCGACCGCCGTTCGGCGAGGGCCACCTTCAGCGCCGCGGATCGCGCCTTCAGCAGACCGACGCCGTCTCCGAACCTGTTCCCCACCAGAGTGCGGGCAGAGGCCATTCGGCGCAAGGATCGGAGGACTCGGACCGCGATCACGATCAACGCGACGAGGCCGAGCGCGATCAGCGCCAGGGTCGGTGTGGACGGCACAGTCACACGTTATACGTCTTAGGTGGACAACAGGTGATCTGCCCGCCGCAATGCTTCGCGTGCCTGGCGCACCACCTCGTCCGCGAGCTCCGCCGGCTGCTCTACGTGCACGTCGCCGCCCAGCCCCAGGAGCAGGCGGACCATCCACGACGGGTCGTCGTAGCGCATGAGGACACGTGTGCGGCCGTCGGACAGCTCCGCCGCGTGGTCCACCGGGTAGTACTCGGCCACCCAGTGCGCGTCGGGTTCGAGCAGGAGGACGGCGATCTTCTGGTCGTCGCGGGAGTGGAACAACCCCTCCGACGTATCGGTCGGCTGGGCGTGCGGCGGAGGCGACGACGGCTCGTCCAGCACCTGAACGTCGTCGATCCGGTCGAGCCGGAACAGCCGCACGCCGAGCGCCGAACGGCACCATCCTTCGAGGTAGCCGCGTCCTTCGACGAGCAGCAGGCGCATCGGGTCGACCACTCGATCGCTCATCGCGTCGTGCGACTGCGAGTAGTAGCGGATGCGCACGGCCCGTTCGCGCTTCACGGCGTCCTGCACGGCGGCGCGGATCTCCGCGGTCTCCCCGCGTTCGAACCCGCCGAGACCGACGACCATGCCCGCGGGCTGGGCCTTGCCGACCGCGGCCTCGATCTTCGCGAGCGCCCGCTGCACGGCGTCCGTGTCCACGACGCCGGGTGTGTCGGCCAGCGCCCGCAGCGCGACCAACAGCGACGCCGCCTCGGCCGCGGTGAGGCGCAACGGCCGGTCGAGGCCCGCGTCGAACGAGACGGTGATCGTCTCGCCCTCGAACGACAGGTCGATCAGGTCGCCGGGGCCGTAGCCGGGCAGGCCGCACATCCACAGCAGTTCGAGGTCCTTGCGCAGCTGCTTGGGCGTGATGCCGAAGTCGGCCGCGGCCTCCTTGACGGTGATGGCGGGCCGGTTGAGCAGGTACGGCACGAGTGCGAGCAGGCGCGGCAGCCGTTCGTTCGACGCGGTCACCGCGCTCCTTCCAGTGCGCCCTGCAGGCGGTCGCGGACCGACTTGGCCAGGACCTCGGGTTCCAGCACCACGACGTCGGGCCCGAACCCGGCGAGCCACTTGGCCGCCGAGTCGGGGAACTTCAGGTCGATCTCGACGACGTCGCCGCCGTCGCGTTCCTCGACGACCTTCGCGTGCCGCCGCACGCCCTGCGCCCTGTCCTTCGCCACCCAGATCCTGGCGGGCGCCGTCTGGTGCGGATCGGCCTGCGTGCGCGCGATGAGGCTCATCAGGTCCGTGCCCTCGGGAACGGTGAACGCGCCTGGCTTGCCCACGGTCCGTACAGCGCCCACGACGCGAGAGAGCCGGAAACAGCGCGTGTCGTCGCGTTCACGGTCCCAGCCGACGAGGTACCACTTGCCGCGCCACGCGACCACGCCCCACGGCTCGACCGTGCGTTCCTTCTGCCCGCCGGGCGGCGGCTTGCGGTAGTCGAACGAGACGACCTGCCCCGCCTGCACGGCCTGCAGCAGCGGCGGGAACGCGGGCTCGTTGGCGCGCACCTTGGGCTCGACGGCCGCGGGCGTGTCCTGGTCGACGTCCACCCCGGCGGCCCGCAGCTTGATCAACGCGCCGTGCACCGCGCCCGTGAGCTGCGGCGAGTCCCACAGCCGGGCGGCGAGCGCCACGGCGGCGGCCTCGTCGGGTTCGAGGTCGATGTCCCCGAGCTCGTAGTCGCGCCGCGCGATCCGGTACCCGTCCTCCGCGCCCTCGGCGTTGGACTGCCGTCCGGTCTCCAGCGGCACGCCGAGGTCCCGCAGCTCGGACTTGTCCCGTTCGAACATGCGGAAGAACGCCTCGTCCGTCGGCGCTTCGTGATAGCCGGGGACGATGGCGCGGATGCGCTCCGCTGTCAGGTACTGACGGGTCGACAGCAGGCACAACACCAGGTTGACGAGGCGTTCGGCACGTGCGATGGCCACGGACAGACCCTAACGCGTGCGCGCGCCGAAACCTCATCACCACCTGTCGTCAACGGTCCGTTCAGAACAGGGTCCGCAGTTCGCGCGCCAGCTCGACGGGTGCCTCCTCGGCCATGTGGTGCCCGCAGTCGAGGGACCGAACCCGCACGTCATCGGCCCACTCGGCCCAGATCCCCGGCAGGTCCGGGTAAAGCTCCCCCAGGTCGTCCTTGGCCGACCAGAGCGCCAGCACGGGGCACCTGATCCTGTTTCCGGCGGCTCTGTCCTCGTCGTCGTGCAGGCGGTCGACCTCCAGGCCGGCGCGGTAGTCACCGCACATCGCGAGCACGGTCTCGGGGTCGTGGATCGCCCGCTGGAAGTCGGCCCAGTTCTCGACGCCCATGGCGAGCGGGGTGTCGTGGTAGCGGCCGCCGTACCAGAGGCCGGGGTTCTCGTTGATCATCGCGGCGGCGAGCTCCTGGCGCGCCAGGAAGAACCAGTGGTACCAGCTCTGCGCGAACCGGGCGTCGGCCCTGCTCAGGTGGGCGCCGATCGGCAGTCCGTCGAGGACGGCGAGGTGGGTGACCCTGGTCGGGTGGTCGAGCGCCAGCCTGATCGCGGCGGCGGCGCCCCGGTCGTGCCCGGCGACGGCGAACCGCTCGTGGCCGAGCTGGCGCATGAGTTCGACGAAGTCGCGCGCCATCGCGCGTTTCGAGTAGTCACCGGGTTTGCTGGACTCGCCGTAGCCGCGCAGATCGGGGCACACGACGGTGTGGTCGGTCGCGAGCAACGGCGCGACGCGGTGCCAGGTGGTGTGAGTCCGAGGGTGGCCGTGAAGGAGAAGGACCGGTGGCCCTGCACCACCGGTCCTCACCCGTAACACGGCCTCGCCGACGTCCCTGCAACGCAACGAGAAACCCTCGAACACACCCTTCGGCTACCCCTGTGGAGTGCGGCCGACACGTCCCATTTCGCTGCAGGGGGCGCGGGCGTTACACCCCGACGACGATTTCGTGGGCGGGATCATGTCGCAGGCCGGTCGTGCCCGCCACGACGACCGTCGCCCTCTCCCACGGCCGTTCGCGGAGCAGGAAGGGAAGTTCCTCCGCCAGCCACGCGGCGACGTGCCGCCGTTGCTCAGCGGAGTCGCCGTCCCGGGCGACCAGGCGGCGTTGCTGTTCGTCCAGGTCGCCCTGCACCCAGATCGAGGCGTCGATCCACGCGGCGAGCTCCTCGCGGAGGATCCCGGTGCCCTCGACCCACACGACGTCCAGGCCGGCGGGGACGCGGATCGCGCCGGGTCGGCCGTGCTCCGCCCACGCCGGCGGCCGGAACGCCACCGCCTCGCCCCGGTGCAGCGGCGCGAGGACGTTCCCGGCGATCAGGCCGCCCCAGTCGAAATACGCCTGGTTCCAGGCGATGTCGTCGGTGTGCACGACCCCGGACCGCGGGACGTGCCGCCGCAGCCGTTCGACGACGGTGGACTTCCCGGCCCCGCCGCGCCCGTCGACGGCGACGACGAGGGGACGCCCCGCAGGCGCCTCCTCGCGCAGTCGCCGCACGACGTCAGCCAGTTTCACGACCCGCCACGCGGCCTCGGTCTCTCCGGGGTGCAGTCGCATCAGGTGCGCCCGACGCGCCCCTTCTCGCCGGCGGCCCAGCAGGTGTGGCCCACGCAGTCGACGGTGTCGAAGCTCCCCGTGTCCGCGACCTTCCACTTCCGGTCCCTGAAGGTGTCCGTCCCGGACGGTCCGACCGCGACCAGCCCGTCCCCGCGGTAGGCGATGCCGGACCGGTAGCCGACGGGCGCCCGGGACCCGGCCTTCCAGCCACGGCCGTCGTTGGTCGCGAACGCCGGCGTCGGATCCGTCGGCTTGAGGTAGTCACCGCCGATCGCGACACCGCGCCACGGCGTCTTGAACGCCACCGCGAACACCCCGGCCGCCTCACCGGACGGCAGGGGAACGTCGCTCGCCTTCCACGAACGCCCACCGTCGCGCGACTCCAGCACCCGTGCCTTCGCGCCGCCGCCGGTCGCGATCCACGCGTGGTTGCCGCTGGTCGTCACGCACTGCCCGGACGCCGCGAACGCGAACTCGCCCGGCAACGCGTCCGGCATGCCCTTGGGGTCGTTGACGTGCCATGACCGGCCGCCGTCCCAGGTGCGCAGCACGCGGAACTTGCCGTCGACCGGGTCGCTCAGCGCGAGGCCGCGGAACCGGTCGAAGAACGCCACGCAGTCGTAGAACGCCTTCGGGTCGGTGTTGCGGAACTCCTCCTGCCAGCTCCTGCCGCCGTCGGACGTGCGGTAGATCCGCGACGACTCGCCCTCGCCGATCGACAGCACCACGGCGTTGCGCGCGTCGAACGCCTCGACGTCGCGGAACTCCAGCTCCTCGGTGCCGGGCGGGCCGACGGAGTCCCAGGTCCGGCCGCCGTTCGTGGTGCGCAGGACGGTGCCCTTCGAGCCGCTGACCCACGCGACCTGCGCGCTGACGGCGGACAGGCCGCGGAACCGCGCGTCCGTGCCGGTCGGTTTCAGGTCCCAGTAGGAGTCAGCCGAGGCGACCCCGGGAAGAACCAGGGCGGGAAGAACCAGAAGAGCGGCGAGTGCCGCCGCGATGATCCTCATGCGGGTCACTCTGGTGCAGCCGGGAACGGGCTCACCAGCCCCGAACGGCGGTCATGGGTGCGAGGGGGACGTAGTGCCGTCGGGCGGTCATGGGTGCGAGCGGGGACACGGCGCCGCCCACCGGCCACGCCCCCACCGGCCGGTCACGGCGCGATCCGCGCCAGGTCCACCCGCGACTGGATGCAGAGCTTGCGGTAGATCTGCCGCAGGTGGAACCCGACCGTGTGCGGCGAGATGAACAGCTCCTTCGCCACCTGCCGGTTGGTCAGCCCGTCCGCGACGAGCCGCGCGACCTTCTCCTCGGTCCCGGTCAGGCTGTCCCACCCGGTGCGCGGACGGGGTTCGAGCTCGGGCTCCTCCTGCCGCCGGACGATGCTCCGCCTGCGCCGCACACCGAGGCGCCGCAACACCCTGCGCACGCGGGCGGAGTCGAGCTCGGCCTCGATCTCGTCGTAGCCGCAGAGCGCGCGGTTGAGTTCGAGGACGGCCTGCTCGCGGTCGGTGTCGAGGTGGACCGTCCCGATGTCCTCCGCGAGAGAGGCCTTCGTCCACGGGTCGGTGCACGCTGCTTCGAGGTCCGAGAGCGTGGCGGTGTCCTGTTTCACCAGTGCGCGGCCGTGGTCTGCGGCGAACACCACCGAGTCGTGCCGGGGGTTCGCGCGGGCGAGGTCCTCGGTGGTGCTCGCGAGCAGTTCGGCGAGGGCCTGGTCGTCGGCGGCCAGGGCCGTGCGCACGCACCAGGCGGTGGCGGTGGGTGCTTCGAGCAGAAGTTCCGTGCGCAGTCCCAGGTCGTCCGTGAACGGGCGGATCTCGTCGATCGCCGCCTCCGGGCCGTCGTTGGCCGCGGCGACCTGGCCCGCCACCAGCCGCAGGGTCACGGCGCAGGGGTGGCCGGCGACGACCGTCTCCTCCAGCCTGCGCAGGCCGTCGGTGGCGGCGACCAGGTCACCCCGCCGGAGCGAGCAGAGGACGAGGACCGCGCCCAGCTGTGGCTGGAACAACGGCATCTCGGCCAGTTCCGAGGCGGCCAGGCCGGTGGTCGCGGCGGCCTCGGCCGCGGTGAGGTCGCCTTGTGCCAGCAGGACTGCCGCGCGCAGCGTGAGCGGAACCGACGTCATCACACCGGTTCCGTGCGCTTCGGCCGTGCCGCACGCCTCGTCCACCGCGTCGAGCGCCTCTGTCAGTCTGCCGAGCCTGGTGAGCACCCACACCTTCGTCCACAGTGGATCGCTCTGCCAGATCCTGGTCAGCTCGTCGCGCACGACGACGGCCGCCTCCGCCGACTCCAGTGCCGCGTCGAGGCTTCCCTCCCGCCAGTTCGCCATCGCCCGCACGGTCAGCGCGGCGGCCAGCACGTCGGCGCTGTAGCCGCCGGACTGCGCCAGCACCTGGTCCGCCATCCCGATCGCGGCGCCGAGGTTGTACAGCGAGAGGATGTTGAGCAGCAACAGCTCCGGCGACTGGTCTGCCGCCGCGGACTCGGTGACCTCCAGGCCGACGGTGCACACCGTGGTGGCATCGCCGCGCAGCATCTGCGCGATGGTCTGCCAGGTGCGCAGCACGGACGCCGACTTCACGTGGCACGGGTCGTCGGGGTGCAGGAGCTCCCGCGAGAGCTCCACGGCCTGGCTGAGCCTGCCCATCCGGACGAGGGCGGCGGCGGCCGTGACGCCGAGCGCGATCCGGTTCGGCTCGCCCTGGGCGGTGATCCGCAGGCCGTTGATCGCGAGTGCCGCTGCCGCGTCCGGCGAGTCGGGCAGCAGGGCCTTGGCCGCCTCGTCGACGGTGCTGACGGCCTGGGCGTCGCCGCTGCGGGCGCAGTGCACCAGGTGCACAGCGATCGGCACGACGTCGCGGTGCTCGCGGGCGAGCAGCATCGTCACGACCTGCCGGTGCAACGCCGCCCGCATCGGGCGCGGCACGGAGCCGAGCACCGCGCGCCACACCGGTTCCCGGTGGAAGACGAACTCGGCGCCGTCGCCGCGCAGCAACCCCGCCGTCAGCGCTTCGCCGAGCGGCCGCAGCAGCACCGCCACGGGCTCTCCCAGCACCTCGGCCAGGTCGTCGGGGGCGAACCCGCTGCCGAGCACCGCCGCGACCTGGAGCACGTCCTGGGCGCGCGGGGACAGCCGGTGCAGCCTCTCCCCCACCATCCGCCGGAACGACCGGGGCAGCTGCGCGGCCGGTTCCGGTGACACGGCACAGGCGACACCACGGTCCAGCGGTCCCGGGGTGAGCCGGGCGACGTCCTCCACGACCTGGACGTGGTGCTCCCGCAGCAGTCCCGTGACGACGTCGACGACGCCCTGAGGGGTTCCTCCCGCGCTGCCGACCAGTGAGGCGACGTCCTGGTCCAGCGCCGCGCCCAGCAGGTCGGCGGCGAGGTCGAAGGCGGCGTCGTCGGGCAACGGCGTGAGCGGCTCGACCCAGTCGCAGGGGAGCACGCGCGCCATGTCGTGCAGCACAGCGCTCGCGGAGGACGCGAAGTGTTCGTTGTGGACAGTGAACAGCCAGCACACCGGCTGCTGCGCGAACTTCGCCAGCACGGCGCTCGCGGCGCCGAGCACCGAGGGCGAGCGGTGGGCGTCGTCGAAGGTGACGAGCACGGGCCCGCGCCGCAACGCCTGGACGAGGCGCTGTTCGATCTGCGCGGCCGGCGAGCTGACGCTGACGACGTGCGGGTGGTCGGTCCTCGACCCGCCGGCACCGGGGGTCAGGTCCACCACCGACAGGCCGCGCAGGTCCGCCAGGGACGCGCTCTCGGCCACCAGTCTCGTGGCGCCGGTGCCCGCGGGGGACGCCACGACCAGCATCCGCGCCCGCCGGGACTCCATCACGGCCAGCATCAACTGCTTGATCCTGCGGGTTTCCCCTTCACGCCCGCGCAACGGGAGCGAGACGGACGCGTCCGGCGACCGGTCCCACACCGCGACATTCTCGCCGAGAGGTGTGCACGACACTTTTATCCTGCCCTGTTGTCACAGTCGGGAATTGACGCAAAGTGAAGTCTTCACGACGCGGAAAATTAATTCGCGGTTCGATCGACTACCTGCCGGCTGCATCCGGGCACCTCCCCACCTCATCGGCTTGGAGACTCGCGCGATGCCGCCCACCATGTCAACACCCAGCACAGACCAGGACCAGAGAGATCTTCACATTAGCCCGCACGGTTTCGCCGCGACCACGCGTGGAATAGCGCTCCACCAGCCGCTGACCGGAAAACCCGAAGAAGTGCGCCCGAATTGAGACGCCCAGTTCCGGCCCGACTGAGAAACTCCGGGTATGCCCACGTCTCATTTGGCCGGTCACGGGAAACACGACTACCAGATTCACGAAATCGGTGATTGCTCCGGACGGGTTGAACCACCGCGGTTGACTTTGACAGCGGCGGGCCGGGCCGGGGGTCCCGGCCCGCCGCCACCGGTCAGCGCAGCGCCGCGGGGAGGACGCTCATCCGGCGGATCATCCACTCGGACTCCCACTCGACCGGCGTGGAGGCGCTGAGACGCGCCTCCGGGAAGCGGCGCAGGAAGCCGCTCACCGCGATCTGGGCTTCGAGCCGCACCAGCGACGCGCCGATGCAGTAGTGCGCGCCGAGCCCGAACGAGAGGTGGCCGTGGCCTCCCCGCGAGGCCTCGAAGCTGTCGGCCTCCTCGCCCGGTTCACGGTTGGCCGCCGCGATGCTGACCTGCACGGGGGCTCCCTTGGGGATCAGGTAGCCGCCGAGCTCGATGTCCTCCAGCGGGAAGCGCCAGGTCGGGTGCGGGAACGGCGGGTGGACGCGCAGCGCCTCCTCGATCCACGCCTTGATCCCCTCGTCGGTCGTCGGCCGCTCGTCCACCGGACGGCGCAACGCCTCGAAGAGCGACGCGGAGATCAGGCTGCCGGTCGTCTCGTAGCCCGTGATGATCATGCCCAGGGTCCACACGATCACCTCGCCCTCCGTCACGGCGGCGTCGATGCCGTTGGACGAGGCCAGCAGGCCGGTGATCACGCCGTCGCGCAACGGTTCCGGGTTCTCGACCCACCCCTCGACCGCCCCGTACAGCGCGCGGACGGCGAGGGTTCGCGCCTCGTAGTCCGACGAGTAGAGCATCACGTCGGTGATGCTGCGCAGCTGCCGTTCGGCCTCCTCCGGCAGCCCCAGCATCTCCGAGATGAACGCCAGCGGGATCTTGTGGGTGTAGTCGGTGACGACGTTGACCTCGCCGCTGAGGTTCTCCAGCTCGTCGAGGAAGCCGTCCACCTTGACGCTGACCCGCTCGCCCCACCTCTCGGTGTTGCGGGGGCTCAGCACCGGCGCGTGCAGGCGCCTGATCCGCGCGTGGTTCTCACCGTCGCTCATGATCATGGCCCGCGCGTACTCCGGCGGCGGCTGCGAGCCCACCATCAGGCCAGGCTGCTTCATGAAGTCCGGGACGAGGGTGATGTCCTTGCCCATCTTGGGATGCGCGAGCGCCTGCTTGACGAGCTCGCGGTCGCACACCACCCACGCGTGCTGCCCGAGGTACGGGATCCGCACGATCGGGGCCACCCGCGCGGCCGCGAGCAGGTCGGGCATGCAGTCGAAGGGACCGGGATCGATGGGCATGGTCGTCTCCGGGGCCTGCAGCCCCGTCTTCGTCGTGCCGTTCACCGTGCGATACCTCCGGTCGGGATCTGATCCTGGAAGACGACAGCGGACTCGATCAGGTCGGCGGCCCGCTGCGGCGCGTGGTTGTCGTTGAGGTCCACCGCCAGTTCGGCGGCACGACGCTGGTAGCTCTCGTTGGTGCGCACGGTCTTCACGGCCGCGCGCAGGCTGGCTTCGGTCACCGCACGCGGTTTGACCACGACGCCGACACCGGCGTACTCGACTCTCGCGGCCACGTCGGGGTTCTCCTCCGTGGCGGGAACGACGACCAACGGCACCCCGTGCGCGAGAGCGGCGTTGACCCCGTTGTAGCCGCCGTTGGTCATCATCACGTCCACGTGCGGCAGCAGGTGGTGGTACGGCACGAACCGCTCCATGCGCACGTTGCCCGGCAACGGAAGCAGGCGCTCCACGTCGAGCTTGCTGCCGGTGGTCAGCACGACGAGCACGTCCTCCTCGGCGAGGGCGCGCACGGCCGGCACGAGCATGCGTTCGACGTCGTTGGCCGTGGTGCCCTGCGTGATCAGGACGACGGGCCGTTCACCCTCCAGCTCGTCCCACCAGTCCGGCGGCTCGAAGTGCTTCGGCGGCACGCCGAACAAGCCGCCGATGAAGTGCGTTCCCGGCGACAGGTCACGGCGCGGGAACTCGAACGACGCCACGGACCCGACCAGGTACAGGTCGGGTGAACGGGAGATGTTCTCCATCGCCCGCTTCCTCAGCCTGGGCAACCCGACCCCGGCGCGCACGCGGTCGGCCTCCGCGCGCAGGTCCCGCATCGACACCTGGTCGCCCAGGAACCTCAGCGCCGCGTTGCGCACGCGGTTCAGCGGCGTGGTGCTCGGCGGCAACCCCATCCCCAGCGGGCCGGTGTCCCTGCTGCCCAGGATGTAGATGGAGTTCGCCAGCCACACCAGGGGAATTCCCGTGACCTCACTGGCGAAGCACGCGCCGTAGCACATGTCGTCGGACAGGATCCGGTCCGCGGGAAAGCGTTCGAGCAGCGCGAGGATGTCCCACATCTGACCGGGAGCCGTGCGGTAGAAGATGTCCCGCACACCGACCTTGAAGCTCTTCAGCCCCGTCAGCCCCGCGTGGTCGGGGAAGGCCTCCTCACGGCTGTGGCCGCCGAAGTCGAGCCCCTCGGTCATCGGCTCGAAGCGCGCGCCGGTCCGTTCGACCTGTTCCCGGAAGACCTCCCCGGTGTACCAGCGCACCTCGTGCCCGCGCCGCGTCAGCTCGGCGGCTATCTCGAACAGGCTGACCACATGTCCTGGGGCCGGTGTCGTCGCGATCAGCACTCGGGTCAACGTCGCCTCCCGCAGCAACTTCGTGTGTGGCCGCTGAGCGGCTCGCGTCAGCATCACCTGGTTCACCGCGCGGACCACCGTGTCGAGACAGAACCCGCGCACATGAGTGGGGCGGGTCCGATTTGTCGCGTCCCGGCGTCGCAGATGGGTGGCGGGAGGTCGTTCGGGACCGGCTCTGTCGGGGGATACGGGCGCACCGTCCCCGCACGAACAATGGCCGCGGTGGCGAAAACCAGAACTTCGGACAGGCGACCACGCGATTCGTGGTAGCGCTCTCACGTCACCCTCCTGGAGCACCAACGCGCACCGGAAGGAAGTCCGCGGTGACAAGGTTGCATGAGGTCAACGGTCTCGACGCCGTCGGCGACCGGAAGAAGGTCACCGTCATCGGCGCGGGCGTCGCCGGCCTGGTCACGGCCTACGAGCTGGAACGGCTCGGCCACGAGGTCGAGATCGTCGAGGCCAGTGACAGGATCGGTGGCCGCGTCCACACCCACCGCTTCGCGGGCGAGACCGGGCCGTTCGCCGAGCTCGGTGCGATGCGCATTCCTTCCGAGCACCGGCTGACCCTGCACTACATCGCCGAGCTCGGCCTGCAGGACCAGGTGCTGCCGTTCCACACGATCTTCTCCGACGACGCCGCGTACCTGCCGAGCTCGTCGGGCTACCTGCGGGTGCGCGACGCCCACGACGTGCTGGTGAGCGACTTCGCCTCCGGGGTCCCTGCCGGGCGGTACTGCGACGGCACGCTGCTCTTCGGCGCGTGGCTGGACGCGACCATCAGGGCCATCGCGCCGCGCCAGTTCTACAACGGGATGCACGGCGAGATCGGTGTGGGCCTGCTCGACCTCGTCGAACAGGTCGACATGACGCCGTACCGCCGCGGCCACAACGGCACGATGATCGACCTGCACGCCTTCTACGCGGGCAACCCGCGCATCCGCTCGCTCGTGCCGGCGCATCTGGAGCGCTTCCTCGACGACGTGCTCGACGAGACCAGCTCGTCCATCGTGCGGCTGCGCGACGGCATGGACCTCATCCCCCGCACCCTCGCGGCACGCCTGCTCGGCCGGGTCGGCACCGGGCAGGAGGTGACCGCGATCGACGTCCGCGACAAGAACGTGGTGCTGACGCTGAAGCAGGGCACCAGGTCGTTCACCAGGACCTGCGACTACGTGGTGTGCACGGTCCCGTTCACGGTGCTGCGCGGCATGCGGCTCAGCGGGTTCGACGACGAGAAGCTCGACATCGTCCACGAGACGAAGTACTGGCCCGCCACCAAGGTCGCGTTCCACTGCCGGGAGGCGTTCTGGCAGAAGGACGGCATCAGCGGCGGAGGTTCGTTCACCGGCGGGCACGTCCGGCAGACCTACTACCCGCCCGTCGACGGAGATCCGGCGCACGGCGCGGTGATGCTCGCCAGCTACAGCATCGGTCCCGACGCCGACGCGCTCAGCGAGCTCACCGAACGCGAGCGGGTCGCGCTGATCGCGCAGGAGCTGGGCGTGATGCACCCCGAACTGGGCGAGCCGGGGATGGTCCTGGACGTCGCCACGAAGGCCTGGGGCGAGCACCGCTGGTCCCTCGGCGCGGCGACGATCCGCTGGGAGCAGGACTCCGCGCTGCGCGAGGCGCAACGCCGGGAGGCGACGCGGCCGCAGAAGGGGCTCTTCTTCGCCGGCGAGCACTGCTCCTCGAAGCCCGCGTGGATCGAGGGCGCGATCGAGTCGGCGATCGACGCGGCGCACGAGATCGAGTGGTCCGAGCAGCGCACCGGCGCGATGGTCCCCGTCCGGCGGCTCACGCACACGGAGAAGTCCGCATGAGCGTCTTCGACCTGCCGCGGCTGCACTTCCGCGGCTCGGCCTCCACGCGCCTGCCCACCGGCCCGCGCAACGGTCTCGTCGACCTGGCGACGAACACCGCGCTGACCGCGGACGGCGAGCCGTTCCCCGTGCACCGCCCGCCCTCGGAGTACCACGCCCACCTGGACGAGACCGGGCCGCGCTACGACAGCGAGGGCCGCGAGGCGCCCGCCGGGCCGTTCAGCGGCGCCCTGGGCCGTGACTTCGCCGGCAACGGGCACTTCTCCATCAACGCGCGGATCGTCAGCGCCGAACGCGTCGCGGGCACGCCCGACACGACGGACCCCGTGGTCGGTCGCGCCGTCGACTTCTGGGGCCACTACAACGAGTACCTCGCCACCACGGTCAACCGGGCGCGGATCTTCGACGTGGACCCCGCCTCCGACTGGACGACGACCCTCATGGTCGGCCAGCTCGGCTTCGGCCGTGACGGACGGTCGCACGACGTCGGCTACATGGCGACGGGCTCGGTCAGGGGCTTCTCGCCGCCGCGCTGGCACACCACCGGCCGCGGGTGCGGGCACTGGCGGCTGGGACGCTCGGTGGTGCACCAGTTCGTCGTGACCGACGAGGACCTGCGGTGGCTGGACGAGGCCGACGCGTCCCCGGTCGCCGGGTTGCTGCGCGCCGCGAGGACCGGTGGGCTCGTCGTGCAGTTCGCGCTGGAGGACCAGTCGGCCCCGCAGGCACCGGACCAGCCCTCGGCGTGGCGGCTGCACGGCACGATCGCGCCGTGGCGGCCGGAAGAGCTGCGCACGTACCCGTCCGGACGGCTGCTCGTCCCGGACGCCACCGGCCGCAACCGCATGGGCAACCTCACCGTCGCGGCCGCGGACGGCCAGGTCACGCTGAACATGATCACCGCGCCCGCACCGGCGGCCGCGGCACGGGATCTGGAGCTGCGCACGGCCGACCGGCTCGTCGCCCGGATCCCCGCCCACGCGTACACCGGCGACGACGCCGCGCTCACGTCCGGCGTCATCACGGTCGCGGGCGCACTGTCCGAAGAGGACGTCACCGGCCTGCGGCTGGTCGCCTCCGACGGCGTGCTCCTGGCTCAGGAGAAGGAGATCAACCTCCAGGTCGACGACGCGAGCGTCATCGTGGAGCACCCCCGTTCCGCTGAAGACGCCGACCACGACGTCGAGGTCGTCGTGCGGTCGTTCGTCCGCGGCCGTCCGGCGGCTGTGCGCGACATCGAGGTCCGGCAGTTCGCGAACCCGGCGGCGCGGCCCAGTGGTCCCGTGGAGGAGATCGTCTCGCCGAGCGCCGCCGTGCTGGAGACGGACGACACCGGGCACGGCCGGTTCACCCTGCGCGGCAAGGCGGCGGGCACGGCACGAGTTCTGCTGACGTCCGAACCCGACCCCTCCGGACTCGACCACGACAACGAGGACAGGCTCGGTTTCTGGGCCGGCGCCGGATATCTCAGCGTGCGCGTGCTCCCGGACGACTGGCACCTCGACGAGGTCGAGCAGGTGGACTACGACGTGGTGTACCGCGAGGTCTTCGCCTACTACGAGCACCTCTTCTCCTTCATGGACAGGGAGGTCTTCAGCCTCGCGAACCGCAGCCGCACCGAGACCTACGCCAAGCTGATCTGGCAGATGTGCGACCCGCGCAACAAGTCGCGGACGTACTACATGCCCCCGACCCGCGACCTGTCCGAACCGAAGGCGCGGCTGCTGCTGAAGTTCCTGCGGCAGCAACAGGTTCCCGGCCACCTGCTGCTGCCCTCCGATCCGGAGGTGCTCCCCCGCACGCGGATCGCCACCCGCGACCGGTTGATCGCGGTGCTGCGGGAAGCGGCGATGGTCGAGCTCGCCGTGATGCTCCAGTACCTCTACGCGGCCTACTCGGTGCCCACCCACGGCGCCGGCCTGGAGTACGTGCGGCGGGGTCTGTGGACGCCCGAACAGCTCCAGCTCGCCTGCGGTGACGGCGGGGAGACCCTCGACGAGGGCATCCGCAGCATGCTGATCGGCATCGCCCGCGAGGAGATGATCCACTTCCTGCTCGTCAACAACATCCTGATGGCGCTGGGCGAGCCGTTCCACGTGCCGAAGGTCGACTTCGGCACCATCAACCACGAGCTGCCGGTACCGCTGGACTTCGCCCTGGAGCGGCTGAACCTGGGCAGCGTGGAGCGCTTCACCCAGATCGAGAAGCCCGAGCACCAGGTCAGCGATCTGCGCTCGCGCGACGGCGAGCCCACCGGTGAGCACGCCGACCACGGCTACGCGTCGCTGAGCGAGCTCTACGCCGACATCCGCGAGGCCCTGCAACAGATCCCGGACCTGTTCCTGGTGAAGAAGGGCCGCGGCGGCGGCGAGCACCACCTGTTCCTGCGCGAGTCGATCAACCACGAGCACCCCGACTACCAGCTGGAGGTCGACGACCTCCCGAGCGCCCTGTACGCGATCGACGTGATCACCGAGCAGGGCGAGGGCGGTGTGCTGGACGAGGACGCCACCGAGGACTCGCACTACACGTCGTTCCTGCGCATCGGCGAACTGCTGCGCACGGCACCGGTGACGGGCCCGCACGGCGAGCTGTGGAGCCCCGCGTACCCGGTGGTGCGCAACCCGTCGCTCGACCCCGCGAGCCCGGCCGTCGAGTCGGTGTCCGACCCAGATGCCCGCACGGTCATGAAGATCTTCAACCAGTCGTACTCCATGACGTTGCAGCTGATGGCGCAGCACTTCGGCGAACGCCCGGACGGGAGCCTGCGCCGGTCCGACCTCATGAACGGCGCCATCGACCTCATGGCCGGGCTGATGCGCCCGCTGGGCGAGCTGCTGGTGACGCTGCCGTCCGGCCGGCGCGGCACCACGGCGGGGCCGTCGTTCGAGCTGTCCGAGGTGCCCGCCGCGATCTCGCGGCCCGACGTGGCCAGGCGCGCGATCGCGATGCGGCTGGACGACATCGCCGCGCAGTGCGCCAAGTGCGCGCTCGTCCCGGCGCGGGTCGGCGAGCTGAGCACGTTCTGGGCCGACCACTTCCGCGCGCAGGCAGAGGGGATGTGACATGCGCTCCGTGACGCTGCCGCGGTTCAGCCTGCAGGGCTGGCCGCGCGAGGACATCGCCGACCCGTACCCGGTGTACCGGCGCTACCGCGAGGCCGGTTCCGTGCACGAGGGTGCGGAGGACGGCCCGCGCACGTTCTACGTCTTCGGCTACGACGACGTGGTGAAGGTGTTGTCCGACCGGAACTTCGGACGGACGCGCTCCACTTCGGACGGTGTGCCGTCCGTGCCGGTTCCCGCGGAGTTCACCGCCCTGCGCACGGTCGTGGAGAACTGGCTCGTCTTCCTGGACCCGCCCGAGCACACCCGGCTGCGTTCCCCGTTGCAGAAGGAGTTCTCCGCCGGGGTGGTCACGGCGCTGCGGCCGCGGATCGCCCAGATCGCGCGGAACCTCCTCGCGCGGCTCGACGGACAGCGGCAGGTGGACCTCGTCGAGGGGTTCGCGGCACCGTTCCCGATCCTGGTGATCAGCGAACTGCTCGGGATCCCCGCCGACGACCGCGAGTGGCTGCGCGACCGGGCGGTCGTGTTGCAGGGAGCCAGTTCCACCCGGTCCGCGGGCGACAGGTTCACCAGGGCCGAGGTCGCCGCGCGGGAGCTGACGGACTACTTCCGCGACCAGGCCGCGAGCCGCGAGCCGGGCGACCAGGACCTCCTGGCGTTGCTGGTGGGCATCAGGCAGGACGGCGCCCC
The DNA here is from genome assembly GCF_042721515.1 of Lentzea sp. NPDC058436. Lineage (NCBI taxonomy): Bacteria > Bacillati > Actinomycetota > Actinomycetes > Pseudonocardiales > Pseudonocardiaceae > Lentzea > Lentzea sp. NPDC058436. Next base: position 19,090 of record NZ_JBHXLF010000002.1, on the reverse strand, counting down.
GCTGAGCACGGACCGCGTGGTGGGCACGTGCATCCATCTCATGACAGCGGGCCACGAGACGACGACCAACTCGCTGGCCAAGGCCGCACTGACTCTGCGCGCGCACCCGGACCTGCTCGCCGACCTGCGCGACTACCCCGAACTCGTGCCCACCGCCGTGGAAGAACTGCTGCGCCACGACCCGCCGGTGCAGGCGGTGACGCGATGGGCCCGCGAGGACACCGTCGTCGGTGGCGTGCCGGTTCCGGCCGGCAGCCGCGTGATCGCCTTGCTGGGCTCGGCGAACAGGGACGACGCCCGGTTCCCGCGACCGGACGCCGTGGACGTGCACCGGCCCGCCGACCGGCACCTCGGCTTCGGGATCGGCATCCACTACTGCCTCGGCGCGACCCTTGCCCGCGCCGAGCTGGAGATCGGACTGCACGCCCTGCTCGACGGGCTTCCCGGCTGGGAGAAGGCGGACCACCGGGTCGAGTACGCCGACGACATGGTCTTCCACGGTCCGGCCCGCCTGCTCCTCGACCTGTCCACCACCAGCCCGGGAGGGACGCACCCGTGACATCGCAGACCGACGCCGTCGGCGGCAAGTACGACCAGTTCGCAGAGGCCGGCACCACGGAGGCCCTGGGCGGCAACATCCACGCGGGCTACTGGGACCCCGGCGCCGAGGACGTCCCGATGGCCGTCGCGACCGACCGGCTGACCGACCTGGTCGCCGAGCGCCTCGCCCTGCAGCCCGGCCAGCGGGTGCTCGACGTGGGCTGTGGCAACGGTTTCCCCGCCATGCGCATCGCGCAGACCCACGACGTCCACGTCACCGGCATCACCGTGTCGCCGCAGGAGGTCACCAGGGCGACGGAGCTCGCGGCGGAGTCGGAGGTGGCGGACCGCGTCGCGTTCCAGCTCGCGGACGCCGCCGACCTGCCCGCCGATCTCGGCACGTTCGACGCGGTGTTCGCCATCGAGTCGTTGCTGCACCTGAACGACCAGACCCGCGCGTTGCAGCGGCTGCGCCGGTTCGTGCGGCCGGGAGGCCGGCTCGTCATCGCGGACCTGTGCCAGCGCGAGCCGTTCACCGGCGCCGGCGAGGAGGTGCTGGCCGGGATGGTCCGCACGCTGGAGATCGCCGGGATCAACTCCCCGCAGGAGCACCGGTCCGGTCTCGAACGCGCGGGCTGGCAGGTGCTCGACTTCGTCGACGTCGGCGAGAACGTGCGGGCGAGCTACGAGCACGCCGCCACGGCGTTCCGCGGGATCGCCGCCACGCTGCCCCCGTTCGCGGCCGAGGAGATCCTCACGGCGGCGAACCTCATGTCGGCGTTCGGGGAGAACCCGAGCAGCGGCTACGTCCTGATCACCGCACAACGGCTGTAGAAGGGGGTTCCTGCCATGACGCCCCACCTGAGCCTGCCCACCGCCATCCGCCCGCGCGGGTGGCCCGCCCACACCGACCGCGTCGCCCTGTCCGCCGCGACCCGTGAGGGCGCGCACATGCGCACCGCCGGCGTGCGCGCCTGGCTCGCGGAACGCCGTCAGGCCAACGTCCTGCGCGTCGACCGCGTCCCGTTCGCCGACCTCGACCAGTGGCACTTCGTGAAGTCCACCGGGGACCTCGTGCACGCGAGCGGCCGGTTCTTCGCGATCGAGGGCCTGCACGTGGTGGAGCACGACGGCCCGCACGGCGACGGCCCGTACCGCGAGTGGCAGCAGCCGGTCATCCGGCAACCCGAGGTCGGGATCCTCGGCATCCTGTGCAAGGAGATCGACGGCGTCCTGCACTTCCTGATGCAGGCCAAGATGGAGCCGGGCAACCCCAACCTGGTGCAGCTGTCCCCGACCGTGCAGGCGACCCGCAGCAACTACACCGGAGCGCACGGCGGTTCGGGCGTGAAGCTGCTGGAGCACTTCGTCGACCTCGACCGCGACCAGGTCGTCGTGGACGTGCTGCAGGCCGAGCAGGGGTCGTGGTTCTTCCGCAAGTCCAACCGCAACATGATCGTCGAGACGACCGCGGACATCCCCGAGGACGAGGACTTCCGCTGGCTCACGCTCGGCCAGATCGCGGAGCTGCTGCACGAGGACCTGACGGTGAACATGAACGCGCGCAGCGTTCTGTCCTGTCTTCCCTACTACGACACGAATCCCGGCGCGCTGCACTCCGACGTCCAGCTGCTGTCGTGGTTCACCGGCGAACGGGCGCGGCACGACATCCGGACCACGCGCATCCCGCTGGAGTCGGTGGAGGGCTGGAAGCGCGGGCCCGACGCCGTCGAGCACGAGGACGGCCGGTACTTCCAGGTCGTGGCAGTCGCCGTGCACGGCAGCAACCGCGAGCAGGTCAGCTGGACCCAGCCGCTGCTGAAGTCCGTCGACATGGGCGTGTCGGCGTTCCTGGTGCGCGACTTCGGTGGTGTGCGGCACGTGCTGGTGCACGCCCGTGCCGACGGCGGCTTCCTCGACACCGTCGAGCTGGCGCCCACGGTCCAGTGCACGCCGCGCAACTACGAGCACCTCCCGCACGACGAGCGCCCGCCGTTCCTCGACGTGGTGCTGCGGGCGGGGCGTTCGCGGATCCGGTACGAGGCGGTGCACTCCGAGGAGGGCGGCCGGTTCCTGAACACCAAGTGCCGTTACCTCATCGTCGAGGCCGACCCCTCGCTGGTGCCGTCCGAACCGCCGCGCGGCTTCGTCTGGGCCACGCCGGCGCAGCTCACGACGCTGGCCCGGCACGGGCACTACCTCAACGTGGAGGCGCGCACGCTGCTCGCGTGCATGAACGCCGCCTCCGCCTGGCCTCGGGGAGTGGTGTGACATGAAGAGGATCACCGTGCTCGGCGCTACGGGCTTCATCGGCTCGGCGGTGCTGAAGGCGTTGGCGCAGAAAGAAGTCCAGCTGCGGGCCGTGGCGCGCAAACCGGCCGTGGTCCCGCCGGGTCCCGCCGAGGTCGAGGTGGTGACCGCCGACCTGACCGACCGCGAGGCGCTCGCGAAGGCGGTCGACGGCTCGGACGCCGTGGTGTACCTGCTGCTCGGCGACGGCGGGTGGCGCGCGGCCGAGGAGGGTTCCGCCGAACGCGTCAACGTCGGCGTCATGCAGGACCTGCTCGACGTGCTGGGAGACAGCGGCACCGTGGTCGTCTACGGCGGCGCGGCCTCGCAGGTCGGTGTGCCGCAACGGGAACCGCTCGACGGCAGCGAGCCGGACAGGCCCGAGACCGCGTACGACCGGCAGAAGCTGCGCGCCGAACAGCTGCTGGAGAAGGCGACCGCGGCCGGCCGGGTGCGGGGCATCACCCTGCGGCTGCCCACCGTGTTCGGGGAGAGCGCACCGGGCGGTGGCGGCGATCGCGGTGTCGTGTCCGCGATGGCGCGCAGGGCGCTCGACGGCCAGCCGCTGACGATGTGGCACGACGGCACCGTGCGCCGCGACCTGGTCCACGTCGACGACATCGCCGCCGCGTTCGCCGCGGCGCTCGACCACCCCGACCAGCTCGCGGGCGGGCACTGGCTGCTCGGCGCGGGCAGGGGCGACGCGCTCGGCGACGTGTTCCGCCTGATCGCCGCCGTGACGTCCGACCACACCGGGGCGCCGCCGGTCGAGGTGACGTCGGTGCAGGCGCCCTCACACGCCCCCGTGACCGACTTCCGCAGCGTGACCATCGACTCCTCCGCGTTCAGGGCCGTCACCGGCTGGCGCCCGGAGATGCCGCTGGGGGAAGGGATCCACCGAACCGTAGAAGCACTGGCCCGAAAGGCTCACCCATGACCACGCGCGTTTGGGACTACCTCGCCGAATACCAGACCGAGCGGCTCGACATCCTGGCCGCGGTGGAGAAGGTGTTCGACTCCGGGCAACTCGTGCTCGGCGCGAGCGTGCAGGGGTTCGAGGAGGAGTTCGCGGCCTACCACGGACTTCCGCACGGCGTCGGCGTCGACAACGGCACCAACGCGATCACCCTCGCGTTGCAGGCCCTGGGAGTCGGGCCGGGCGACGAGGTGATCACGGTGTCGAACACCGCGGCGCCGACCGTCGTCGCGATCGACGCGGCGGGAGCCACGCCGGTCTTCGTCGACGTGCGCGAGGAGGACTTCCTCATGGACACGACGCAGATCGAGGCGAAGATCACCGACCGCACCCGCTGCATCGTGCCGGTCCACCTCTACGGGCAGTGCGTCGACATGGCCGCCGTGAAGACGATCGCGGACAAGCACGGGCTCAGCGTGCTGGAGGACTGCGCGCAGGCGCACGGTGCCCGTCAGCACGGCAGGATCGCCGGCTCGACGGGTGACGCGGCCGCGTTCTCCTTCTACCCCACCAAGGTCCTCGGCGCCTACGGTGACGGCGGCGCGGTGCTGACCCCGCACGACACCGTGGCCGCCCAGCTGCGCAGGCTGCGCTACTACGGCATGGACAAGATCTACTACACGGTCCAGACGCCGGCGCACAACAGTCGTCTCGACGAGGTCCAGGCGGAGATCCTGCGGCGCAAGCTGACGCGGCTCGACGCCTATGTGGACGGTCGAAGGGCTGTCGCGCAACGGTACGTGGAAGGTCTGCGGGACACCGACCTCAAGCTGCCGGCCACCACCGAGGGCAACGAGCACGTCTACTACGTCTACGTGGTCCGGCACCCGCGGCGCGACGACATCATCGAGCGCCTCAAGTCGTACGACATCCACCTGAACATCAGCTACCCGTGGCCCGCGCACACGATGAGCGGCTTCGCGCACCTCGCCGAGCGCACCGGCTCGCTGCCCGTCACCGAGGCGCTGGCCGGCGAGATCTTCTCGCTGCCGATGTACCCGTCGCTGTCGCCCGACGTGCAGGACAAGGTCGTCCACGCGCTGCGCGAAGTCCTGGCCGCACTCTGAGATCGCAGGAGCCCACATGAAGGTCCGCACGCTCGCAGTCGAAGGCGCCCTGGAGTTCAGCCCGCAGGTGTTCGGCGACGACCGGGGCCGGTTCCTGTCGCCGTTCCAGGAGGAGGCGTTCGCCCAGGCGCACGGCGCACCGCTCTTCCCGGTGCGGCAGACGAACCACAGCGTCTCCGCTCGCGGTGTGGTCCGCGGGATCCACTACACGACCACGCCGCCGGGGTGCGCCAAGTACGTCTACTGCGCGGCGGGGTCGGCGATCGACATCGTCGTCGACATCCGCGTCGGCTCGCCCACGTTCGGCAGGTGGGACGCCGTGCTGATGGACCAGGACCACCACCGCACCATGTACTTCCCGGTCGGCGTCGGCCACGCGTTCGTCGCGCTGCAGGACAACACCGTCATGTCGTACATGGTGTCGACGACCTACGTCGCGGCGAACGAACTGGCCCTCGACGTCCTCGACCCCGCGCTCGGCCTGCCGATCCCCCAGGACGTCCCGCCCATTCTGTCCGAAAGGGACGGTGTGGCGATTCGCCTAGCACAGGCCGCGGAGGAGGGCCTGCTGCCGGACTACGACGTCTGCCGGCGGATCGAGCAGGAACTCACGCAGACCGTCCCCTCCCTCTGACCCACCAGGAGAAGCTCGCCATGACCCAGACCTTGCCGCAGCCGCACGAAGTCGGCGCGCTCTACGACAAGCTGACCCTGAGCGCGATGCGCGACGGCAGCTTCAACACCAACGTGCACATCGGCTACTGGGACTCGCCGGAGTCCACCGCCACGATCGACGAGGCGATGGACGCGCTGACCGACGTGTTCATCGGGCACCTCAAGGTGAGCGAGAAGTCGCACGTGCTCGACCTGGGCTGCGGTGTGGGCGGCCCTGGCCTGCGGCTGGCGGACAAGACCGGCGCACGGGTCACCGGCGTCAGCATCAGCGCGGAGCAGATCAAGACCGCCAACAAGCTCTCGGCCGAGCGCGGTCTCGCCGCCAGGGCCGTGTTCGAGCACGCCGACGCGATGAACCTGCCGTTCGCCGACCAGTCGTTCGACGCGGTGATGGCGCTGGAGTCGATCTGCCACATCCCCGACCGCGACCAGGTCTTCCGCGAGATCTTCCGCGTCCTCAAGCCCGGCGGCCGGGTCGTGCTGACCGACATCTTCGACCGCTACCCGCGCAAGGAGGTGCGCAGCCCCGGCATCGACAAGTTCTGCCGCGACCTCATGTGCACCACGGCCGACATCGACGACTACGTCCCGATGCTGCACCGGGCGGGCCTGCGGCTGCACAACATCACCGACATCACCGAGCAGAGCACGCTGCGCCTGGCCGACGAGATCGAGAAGCTGGCCGGTTTCGACGAGCGGCCCGTGGCGATGGACGAGGGCAACTTCGAGTTCTCCGACGACGCGTTCAAGCCGGGCGACCTGACCGGTGCCGACGACTTCGGCTGCCTGCTGGCCGTGGCCGTCCGTCCCTGAACGCACTGAAGCGGCAGGGCGGTTCCGGCCGCCCTGCCCTCGTTTCCGACGAAGGGCGCGCACGCGATGACAGGCAACACTGAGCGGACCGACGTCCTGATCGCGGGTGGCGGCCCGGTCGGGATGGCACTGGCGATCGACCTGGCGCACCGCGGCATCGACTGCGTGGTGGCCGAGGCCGGCGACGGCGCGGTGCGCCACCCCAAGGTGAGCACGATCGGCCCCCGGTCGATGGAACTGTTCCGGCGCTGGGGACTCGCGGACGCGATCCGCGGCGCGGGGTGGCCTGCGGACCACCCGCTCGACATCGCCTGGGTCACCAAGATCGGCGGGTACGAGCTGCACCGCTACCGCCGGGGCACCGCCGCCGACCGGCCGGTGTTCCAGCACACCCCCGAACCCGACCAGATCTGCCCGGCGCACTGGCTCAACCCCGTGCTGGCCAGGGCGACCGGGGCACCGTTGCGGCTGCGGACCTCGCTCAGCGACGTGACGCAGACCGGCGACCACGTGCACGCCGTGCTGACCGATCTGGAAACCGGCGCGAAGACGGAGGTCCAGGCCCGGTACCTGGTCGCGTGCGACGGCGCGTCGTCCCCGATCCGGCAGGCGTGCGGCATCGACTCCCCTGCGCGCTTCCAGCCCCAGATCTTCCGCAACATCCTGTTCCGCGCCCCGGAACTGCGGGCAAAGCTCGGTGCCGACACCGCGCTGGTGCACTTCCTCGTCCGCTCGCCCGTGCTGCGCTTCCCGTTGCGCTCACTGGACGGCGACGCGTTGTTCAACATGGTGGTCGGCGTCCAGGACGAGTCCGCGGAGAGGACAGACGCGCTGGAGCTGATCCGCGACGCCATCGCGTTCGACACCCCGGTCGAGGTGCTCAGCGACGGCGACTGGCACCTCACGCACCGCGTCGCCGACCGCTACCGGCACGGCAGGGTGTTCCTCGCGGGCGACTCCGCGCACACCCTGTCCCCCTCCGGCGGTTTCGGCCTGAACACCGGCATCGCCGACGCGGCCGACCTCGGCTGGAAGATCGCCGCCACGCTCGGCGGCTGGGCGGGACCGGGCCTGCTCGACAGCTACGAGGCCGAGCGCAGGCCGATCGCCGAGGCGAGCCTGAACGAGGCGAACGTGAACCTGCGGCGCACGATGGACCGCGAGGTGCCGCAGGACATCGACCTCGACAGCCCCGGCGGCGAAGGAGCCCGCAGGGCCATGGCCGAACGGCTAGCCTCCAGCGGCGCGCACCGGGAGTTCGACGCGCCGGAGATCCACTTCGGACTCCGCTACCGGTCGCCGGTGATCGTCGACGATCCCGGCCAGTCCGAGGAGATCACCGTGCCGGACGCGGCCTGGCGTCCCGGCGGTGAACCGGGCAGGCGGGCGGCACACGCGTGGTGGGACAGCACGACGTCGACGCTCGACCTCTTCGGCGACGGCTTCGTCCTGCTCCGGTTCGCCGAGGACGAACGGCTTGCGGGCTTCCAGGCCGCGTTCGCCGCACGTGGCGTGCCGCTGACCGTCCACGGCGGAGCGGAAGACCTGGTCAAGCTCTACGAGCGGTCGTTCGTCCTGGTCCGGCCGGACGGTCACGTCGCGTGGCGGGGCGACGCCCTGCCGGACGACCCGGCCACCCTCGTGGACACGGTGCGCGGGGCGAACGGGTGAGGGAACCGCTGGAGGCGCTCGCACCGGAGTGGATGCGGTGCCCGACGCCCAGCCGCGCGCCGAGGTCGCCAAGGCGATGGTGATGAGCGAGGGCGAGGAGCACCCGGACCCGGCAGCTGCACGCGAGGTTCTTCGCGCCCGCAAGGTCCCGGACTGGGGTGAGCGGGTCGCGAAGCTCGCCGGGGCGCTGCTGGACGACCTGGACGGGCCCGTCGTCCTGCACCCCGCCGGCCAGGAGCAACGAGATGACGCGGACCCACGAAGGACCTCCGGCGGACGACGCGGTCAGCCGGATGCTCGTGCTGCTGCGCTCGGCGCACCTGCTGCGCGCGGCGGTGCTGCTCGACCTCGCGGACGTGCTGGAGGACGAGCCCTCTCCGCGGCGGACCTCGCCGCGCGCACGGGCACCGATTCCGGCGTGCTCAGCAGGCTGCTGGCGGCCTTGGCGAGCACCGGTGTGTTCGCACCGACCGATGACGGTCGGTACGCGCACACGGCGCTCTCGCGGACGATGTGCTCCACGCACCCGGTGGGCCGCATCCTCACCCAGGACCTCAAGAACGACGCCTCGTGGCAGGCCTGGAGCAACCTGGCGGCCGCCACGAAGGAGGGCCGCGGCCCGTTCGCGGTCGTGCACAGCACCGACTTCTACAGCTACGTCAGCGAGCACGACCCCGAGCAGGCCGCCGACTTCCACCAGGCGATGAGCAACGCGACCGAGGAGGACAACGGCGACGTGATCGCCGCGCTGGGCCTGCCCGCGACCGGCCTCGTGGTCGACGTCGGTGGCGGCCGAGGCGCGCTGCTGAGGGACGTCCTGCGCGCCCGCCCTGAGCTGCACGGCGTGCTGTTCGACGTGGAGGGGGTCATCGCCGACGCCCTGCCCGAGCTGGTCAGCGACCCGCTCGCGTCGCGCTGCGAGACCGTCGCCGGGGACGCGCTGACCGCCGTTCCCGAGGGCGCGGACCTCTACCTGCTGCGGTTCGTCCTGCACAACTGGGGTGACGAGGACTGCGTGCGGATCCTTCGGTCCTGTGCGCGCCGCCCGGCCCGGTTCGCCCGACGCGTACACCGCGATGGCCGACATGGGCATGTTCGTGCTGTTCGGCAGCCAAGAGCGCGCACCGAGGCCGAGTACGCGGGCCTGTTCGAACGGGCCGGGCTGGAGTACCGCGCGTCGACGGCGACTGATTCGCTGTACCTGTTCGAAGCGGTCGCACGCTAGAAACGCGACGAGGGGCGCGCTCCAGGCCGGAGCGCGCCCCTCGTCGTCTGTCGTCTAGAGCGAGGAGATGAGGCGCTCCACGCGCTCGTCGACCGCCCGGAACGGGTCCTTGCACAGCACCGTGCGCTGCGCCTGGTCGTTCAGCTTCAGGTGCACCCAGTCGACGGTGAAGTCGCGACCGGCGGCCTGCGCGGCGGCGATGAAGTCACCGCGCAGCTTGGCCCGCGTGGTCTGCGGCGGGGTGTCCTTGGCGGCCTCGATCTCGCCGTCGTCGGTCACCCGCTCGACCTGGCCCTTGCGCTGCAGCAGGTCGAAGATGCCCCGGCCGCGGCGGATGTCGTGGTAGGCGAGGTCGAGCTGGGCGATGCGCGGGTTCGACAGGTCCATGTTGTGCTTGGCCATGTACCGCTCCATCAGGCGGTTCTTGATGGCCCAGTCGATCTCGCGGTCGATCTTGGTGAGGTCCTGCGACTCGACGGCGTCGAGCGTGCGGCCCCACAGTTCGAGGACGCGGTCGGCCATGGGGTCCGGCGAGCGCTTGGCGCAGTGCTCGACGGCCTTCTCGAAGTACTCGCGCTGGATGTCGAGCGCCGAGGCCTCCTTGCCGCCCGCCAGGCGCACCGTGCGGCGGCCCGTCAGGTCGTGGGAGATCTCGCGGATCGCGCGGATCGGGTTGTCCAGCGAGAAGTCCCGGAACTGGACGCCCTGCTCGATCATCTCCAGCACCAGGTTCGCGCTGCCGACCTTCAGCAGCGTCGTCACCTCGGACATGTTCGAGTCGCCGACGATGACGTGCAGGCGCCGGTAGCGCTCGGCGTCGGCGTGCGGCTCGTCGCGGGTGTTGATGATCGGGCGGGACCTGGTCGTCGCCGACGACACGCCCTCCCAGATGTGCTCGGCGCGCTGCGAGAGGCAGTACACGGCGCCGCGCGGGGTCTGCAGCACCTTGCCGGCGCCGCAGATCAGCTGGCGGGTGACGAGGAACGGCAGCAGCACGTCCGCGATGCGGGAGAACTCGCCGGCCCGTGCGACCAGGTAGTTCTCGTGGCAGCCGTAGGAGTTGCCCGCCGAGTCGGTGTTGTTCTTGAACAGGAAGATGTCGCCGCCGATGCCCTCGTCGGCGAGCCTGCGCTCGGCGTCGACGAGCAGGTCCTCGAGGATCCGCTCACCCGCCTTGTCGTGCGTGACGAGCTGGGCCAGGTCGTCGCACTCGGCCGTGGCGTACTCCGGGTGAGAGCCGACGTCCAGGTAGAGCCGGGAGCCGTTGCGCAGGAAGACGTTGGAAGAACGCCCCCAGGAGACGACCCGGCGGAACAAGTACCGCGCGACCTCGTCCGGGGACAGACGACGCTGCCCGTGGAAGGTGCAGGTCACCCCGAATTCTGTCTCAATGCCGAAGATCCGCCGCTGCATCCCTCAACAGTAGGCGACTTCACGGCGGAGCAGGGTGATCCGTTCGGGCGGCACGCCGGTTGCGGTTTAGTGTCGGAGGTGTGTGGAAACGGGTCAGCGCTCTCGACAAGAAGCTCATGGGCTCCTCGGCCGGACTGCCTCCGAGCAGGCTCGACAGGGGTTTGAAGAGGCTTTCGAAAGCCGCCAACCACAGCGTGCTGTGGTTCGTCATCGCGGCAATTCTGGCAACGGGGAAAGGGCCGTTCCGGCGTGGCGCGCTGAGAGGGCTCGCGGCCATCGCCGGGGCCTCTGCCAGCGCGAACCTGGTCGGGAAGTCACTTTTCCCGCGCCGCCGCCCCGCCGCGGATCTGATCGGGATGGACCGCCGCCTGTCCAAACGTCCGACGTCGTCGTCATTCCCGTCCGGTCACTCCGCGTCAGCGGCCGCTTTCGCCACGGCCGTGGCCATGGAATCGCCCAGAGCGGGCGTTGTGGTGGCGCCGATCGCCGCCGCCGTGGCTTATTCACGCGTGCACACGGGCGTTCATTGGCCGTCGGATGTCGCGGCAGGCGCGGCCGTCGGTGTCGGTGCCGCGTTCCTGACGCGCCGGTGGTGGCCGCTCGGGATGAACGAGCCCGCGTCGGCCTACGAGCACGCAGACCTGACGTCGCTGCAGGACGGCGACGGCCTGGTCGTGGTCGTCAACCCGTTCTCCGGGTTCGGCCCCGACCCGACGCCGCTGATCACGGAGGAGTGGCCGAAGGCGCAGGTCGTGTCGGTCGAGGAGCTCGACGACCTGCCCGACGCGAAGGCGCTGGGCGTGGCCGGCGGTGACGGGACCGTCGCCGCGGTGGCCGCCGTGGCCGCCGAGCGCGACCTGCCGATGGTGCTCATCCCGTCCGGCACGCTGAACCACTTCGCGCGGGACGTGGGCATCACCGGGCTGCACGACACGGCGCAGGCGGTAGCCGACGGCGTGGGCGTGCGGGTCGACCTGGCGCAGGTCAACGACCAGTGGTTCGTGAACACGGCCTCGCTGGGCGGCTACCCGGACATGGTGCGGATCCGCGAGAAGCTGGAGAAGCGCTGGGGCAAGTGGCCGGCGGCGGCGATCGCGATGTTCCGCGTCCTGCAGCGCGCCAAGCCGCTGCACATGACCATCGACGGCGACAAGCACCTGGTGTGGATGCTGTTCGTGGGCAACGGCCCGTACCGGCCGAAGGGCTTCGCGCCGACCATGCGCCCGCGCCTGGACGACGGCCTGCTCGACGTCCGGTACGTCCGGGCGGACCGGAAGTACTCGCGGACCAGGTTCTTCCTGGGCGCGCTGCTCGGCGCCCTGGAGCACTCGCGCATGTACAAGCACTTCGAGGTGGCCTCGCTGAACGTCGAGGTGCACGGCGCGCCCATCTCGATCGCGACCGACGGCGAGGTCCGCGAGCGGGCCAACCACTTCAAGTTCCGTTCGCGGGCGGCGGCCCTGGGCATCTACCGCCCCTGACCACCGGCGCCGACCCGTACCGCAGCTCAGCGGTACGGGTCGGTGATCTCACCGAGCATCTCCAGCGCCTCCCGCAACTGCGCCATGCGGCGCCTGCCGAGGTGCCGCTCCCACTCCGCCTCGATCTTGGCCAGCTCCGCGTTCGCGACGGGCACAGCCCCCAGCGCCTTCTCGGTGACCTTCACGAGCCGCGCCCGGCCGTCCGCCGGATCGGGCACCCGTTCGACGTACCCGGCCTTCACGAGCTGGTCCACCAGGAACCCGGCGGTCTGCTTGGTCACCTGAGCCGCCTCGGCGAGCTCCGTGAGCCGCGACCCGTCCGCGCCGACGCGCATGAAGACCCGCGCCTGCGCCTGCGTCACCTCGAAGCCCGCCGCGTTGACCGCCGCCAGCACGCGGTTCTCCACGTCGCGGTTCGGGATGAAGAGCAGCAGCCCGATGTTCACTCGCACGGCCCCCTTGTTCTGGTCAGATCCTCTGACTAAAGTAGTCAGCCTCTCGAACTAAATCAAGGGAGCCCGGCCATGGACGAGACGAGAACCTGGCAGACGATCGACTCCGAACGCGCGGCCACGGCGGACCTGCTCACCGGCCTCACCGACGAGCAGTGGTCACACCCGTCGCTGTGCGCGGGCTGGACGGTGCGCGAGGTGGCCGCCCACCTGTCGCTGGCACACCGCATCAAGGCAGGCACGGCGTTCAGGGCGTTCGTGCGGGCCCGCGGCAGCTTCAACCGCATGGTCGACCAGACCGCACGAGACGAGGCACGCAGACCACCCGCCGACCTCGTCGCGGAACTGCGCGGCGCCGTCGGACTCCACCGCCTGGCCCCCGGCCAGACACTGAAGAACGCGCTGATGGACACGTTGGTCCACACCCAGGACATCGCCGTGCCGCTGGGCATCGAGCGCCACATGCCCCTGGACGCCGCCGTGGTCGCGGCCGACGACCTGTGGCGCATGGGTTTCCCGTTCCACGCGCGCCGCCGCCTCGCCGGACACCGGCTGGTCGCCACCGACACCGACTGGGCCGCCGGCGAGGGCGCCGAGATCAGCGGGCCGATCGAGGCGCTGGTCATGCTGCTCGCCGGGCGCACCGCGACGATCCCGCGTCTCACCGGCATCACGGCCTGAGCCCACGGCCCGAGGTCGCGGCCCACCCACGGCGTCACGCCCCGACTTCGCGCCCTCCCGGCATCACACCCGAGTTCGCGCCCCCCAGCCGGTCACACCCGAACTCGCGCTCTCCCGGCATCACCCCCCGAGCTCGCGCACCATCCTCCGGCACACGTGCACCCGCTCGAACCGCTGGCGCATCTCGGCTTCCCGCTCGATCCGGGCGTGCAGGAACGCTCCCACCGGCTCCAGCCCGTACTTCGCGCTCAGCACCGTGCCGACCTCGGCGGGCGACGCGTACACCTGCAGATACCGGCAGTCCTCGACGAACCCGTTGCGCGCGAACCACTTCAGCGCCGGCTCGTCCTCGCGCGTCCACGCGTCGACCCGGCGCACACCGCACCGCTCCAGCCGCCGCACGGCCTCAGCCAGCAACGCCGTTGCGATCCCCCGCCCCCGGTGGTCCGGGTGCACGACGACGGTCTCGACCGTCGCCTCCTCCCCCGGCACCGACACGTCGAGCACGCCGGTCACCCCACCACCGGCTACCCCACCACCAGCCACCCCACTACAGGCCACCTCACCACCGGCCACCCCGCCACAGGTCACCTCACCGCCGACCGCGACGAGTTCCAGGTCGGCGCGGCGCTTGGCCGGCCAGACGTCGTCGTAGCAGGTCGTTCCCAGCAACCCGAGCACCCGGCAGCGCAGCCACGACGGCTCGTCCGCCTGCTCGTAGTCGCGGACCTCCTGCCGTCCCGGATCACGGCGCACCTCGGGTCTCTCCCACGCCCCCAGCAAGCTCAGCCTTCCCGTTCTCCCGCGCGCGGCGCCGACCACGCTTCCCCACCTCGCCTCGTCCACCCGGCACCCACCAGGGTTCCGGATGCAAGCCCGGCTCGCACGCGTGTTTCGCCGTCACCGTTTGCCAGGAACATACTCGGTATGCATACTCAGTAGGTATGTCGGTCAAACACGGTCTGCTCGCGCTGCTGGAGCGCGGGCCCATGTACGGCTACCAGCTGCGAGTGGCGTTCGACTCGGCCACCGGCGGCACGTGGCCGTTGAACATCGGGCAGGTCTACACGACGTTGTCGCGCCTGGAGCGCGACGACCTGGTGGCCGCGCTGCCCGAGAACGAGGGCCAGCGGCCCTACGAGATCACCACGACGGGCCGCGCCGAGCTGAAGAAGTGGTTCGCCACGCCCGTGCAGCGCGGCGACCGGCCGCGCGACGAGGTGGCGATCAAGCTCGCCCTGGCGATCACCACACCGGGCGTCGACGTCGCCAAGGTCGTGATGACCCAGCGCACGGCCACGATGCGCACGTTGCAGGAGTACACGCGGCTCAAGACCCAGCCGGGCGACCTGCCGTGGCTGCTGGTGCTCGACGCGATGATCTTCCAGGCCGAGGCCGAGCTGCGCTGGCTCGACCACTGCGAGTCGAGCCTGCTGCGCTACGAACCGCGGCCCGCACCCGAGACGACGGACATCGAGGTGCCGAGATGACCGCGCTTGAGTTACGCGACGTCCACCGGATCCACGGCACCGGCGAGACGGCGGTCACCGCCCTCAACGGCATCTCCCTCACCGTCGCCCCCGGCGAGCTCGTCGCCGTCATGGGCCCGTCCGGGTCCGGCAAGTCGACGCTGCTGAACCTCTGCGGCGGCCTCGACAGCCCGACGAGCGGCCAGGTGCTGGTCGACGGCACGAGCCTGCAGTCGTTGTCCCGCAAGCAGCTCGCCGCCTGGCGCCGCAAGCGGATCGGGTACGTCTTCCAGGACCTCAACCTCATCGCGAGCCTCACCGCCGCCGAGAACGTCGCGCTCCCTCTCGATCTCGACGGCGTCCGCAAGTCCCGCCAGCAGGCCGAGAAGGCACTGTCCGAAGTGGACCTGGACGGCTACGCCGACCGGTTCCCCGACGAGATGTCCGGCGGCCAGCAGCAGCGCGTCGCCATCGCCCGCGCCCTGATCGGCGAGCGCCGCCTCGTGCTGGCCGACGAACCGACCGGCGCCCTCGACTCCCGCACCGGCGAGACGGTGCTGCGCCTGCTCCGCTCCAAAGTGGACTCCGGAGCCGCCGCCGTCCTCGTCACGCACGACGCCCGCCACGCCGCCTGGGCGGACCGCGTGGTCTTCCTGCGCGACGGCGTCGTCGTCGACGTCTCGTCCCGCGACCAGCCAGAAGAACTGCTGAGCACGCCGTGAGCGGATGGCGCGCAGCACTGCGCATCGCCTCGCGGGAGGCCCGCCGGTCCGCCGGCCGTTCGGCGCTGGTCATCGCCCTCATCGCGGTCCCGGTGGCCGCGCTGACGTTCACCGCGACCGTCCACGACTCCACCACCCTCACCCCGGACGAGGACGCCGCCCGCCGCATGGGCGCCGCCGAGGCCCTGGTCAGCTGGCCGTACCGCGGCCCGGTCATCCAGCAACCGACCAGGGACTTCGCGATCCCGACCACGAACACCGAAGGCGCGGCCCCGTCCGAGGAACGCCTCCGCGCCCTGCTCCCCGGCACCGAATTGGTCCCGGTCGAACGCGGCGGCGTCAACATCCGCACCACGGCGGGCGTCGGCCGCGCGGGAGTCCGCATGCTCGACCTGAACAACCCGCTCACCCACGGCATGATCACCGTGCTGGAGGGCCGTCCCGCCACCACCGGCAGCGAGATCGCGTTGTCCCGCAAGGCGATGGACCGCACCGGCGCCACGCTGGGCGGCAGCCTCACCACCGAGGACGACCGCACGTTCACCGTCGTCGGCGTGATCGAGGAACCGGACCGGCTCGACAACACGACCGTCGTCGCGCTGCCCGGCACGTTCGAGCAGACCGACCGCTCCTGGCTGGTGACGACACCGCTGCCGTGGTCGAAGGTCAAGGAGCTCAACAAGTCCGGCGTCGCGGCCCTCTCCCGCGCCGTGTTCCGCGATCTCCCACCCGCCTCCGAGCAGTACCCGGAGTTCCCCGACTCCAACCAACTGGGCGCCGAGATCCTCGTCCTGGTGGCGGGCCTGGCCGTGCTGGAGATGGCACTGCTGGCGGGCTCGGCGATGGCCGTGGGCACCCGCCGCCGCAAACGCGACCTGGCCCTGGTGGCGGCGGTCGGCGGCTCCCCCGCGCACGTCCGCCGCATCGTCCTGGCGGACGGCGTGGTCATGGGCACGCTGGCCGCACTGGGCGGGGTGGTCCTCGGCGTCGCGACCGCGGCCGCCGCCCGCCCGTTGGTCGAATGGCTCCTGGCAGAACGCTTCGGCGCCCAGCGCTTCTTCCCGTCCGCACTGGCCGCCCTGGCACTGCTGGCGATCGTCACCGGCGTGCTGGCCGCGCTCGTCCCGGCGTGGATCTCGTCCCGCCAGGACGTGGTGACGGCCCTGGCAGGCAGACGAGGCATCACCCGCTCCCGCCGCCGCTGGCTGGTCCTGGGCCTCACGCTCGTCGCGGCGGGCGTGGCCGTGGGCGTCCTCAGCGCGATCCAGATGTGGTTCGTCGGCATCCTGATCGCCCTGATCCTCACCGAGGTGGGCCTGGTCCTCTGCACCCCGTCGCTGCTGGGCCTGCTCGCGAAGGCAGGCCGCTGGCTCCCGGTGGCACTGCGCATCGCCCTGCGCGACGCCTCCCGCAACCGCACGGCGGCGGCCCCCGCGATCTCGGCGGTCATGGCCGCGGTCATCGGCGCGGTGGCCGTCAGCGTCATGCTGACCTCCCAGGCCGAGCAGGAGGCGGGCCAGCTGGCGGGAAACATGGGCGACGTCAGCGTCTTCCGCCTGGACGACCTCTCGAAACCCGGCACCACCCCCATCCCCGCCGCGGTGGCCAACGCCATCCGCAACACCACCCCGGCAGCCGAAACCCACGAGCTCAAGCTCCCCGCGTGCGACGGCGGCCAGTGCTTCGCCCACATCCGCCCACCGGCGGACCGCGAATGCCCGTACACACACGACGTCCTGCGCAGAGAACCCACAGAAGCAGAACAGGCGTCCGCCCTCACCGACACCCGCTGCGCCGGCGTGGGCAAGACCCACCGCTACTACGGCACCTACACCACCCCGGACGGCTTCCTCGTCGTCGCGAAGCCAGAAGCCGTCCAGTCCCTGCTCCACCTGACCCCGGAGGACGTACCAGCGGCCCAACAGGCACTCCGCGACGGCAAGATCGTCGTCAACAACCCCGCCCTGCTCTCCAACGGCAAGGTCCTTCTCGCCACCGGCCCGCAGGCCACCACGATCCCGGCCCCAGGCCACGCCACACCACAACGCCACCCGGCCCCGTTGGCCGTGATGACTGAGGAAACCGCACACGCCCTGGGCTTCGGCGTGTCCACGTTCATCACGTACGCCACCACGACCCGCATGCCCACAGAACAAGAACAGGACGCCCTGACAGCAGCCCTCGGCGGCGAGTACGAGGTGCACGTGGACCGTCCAACGGAGTCCGACGTACAACAGGCCCTGAGCATCCTCGGCCTGGTGGCAGGCCTGATCACCCTGGCGGCCGCGGCCCTGGCCACTGGCCTGGCAGCAGCAGACGGCCGAAGAGACCTGACGACCCTCGCGGCGGTGGGCGCCACCCCGACCCTCCGCAAACTCCTGTCCCTCAGCCAGGCAGGCGTGATCGCGGGCCTGGGCGGCCTCCTGGGCACAGCGGCAGGCGCAGCCTCAGCCCTAGCACTGCTAGCCGCCCTCAACGTCGGCTACGCGAACATCTGGCCCCAACCAGAACTGAACCCGCTGACCATCCCGTGGCCGAACATGGCGATCTCACTACTGCTGGTCCCAGCGGTGGCCATGCTGGGCGCGGCCCTCTTCACCAGATCCCGCCTCCCGATCGAACGACGCGAATAGGCTGCACAGATGACGACCTTCGTGATAGCGCACGGCGGAGGCGACGTGGGCTGGTCGTGGCACCTGGTAGTACAAGCCTTGCAGGCCAAGGGCCACACAGCAGTCGCCCCCGACCTCCCGATCGAAGACGAGGACAAGGACCTGACGGACTGGGCCACCACCCTCATCGAGGCCCTCCCGTCCACAGAGGACGTGGTGGTGGTCGGCCACTCTTTCGGCGGCTTCCCGGCCCCACTGGCAGCAGAACGCCTCAACGCCTCAGCACTGGTCCTGGTGTCAGCCATGATCCCGAGCCCAGGCGAGGCACCGGGCGACTGGTGGGACAACACGGGCTACGAGGACCCAGGCCTGGAGGACGCGTTCTTCCACGACGTCCCACCAGACCTGGCAGCGGAGGCGCAGAAACGGGAACGAGGCATGGCCGAGGCCCCGATGGCGAAGCCGTGGCCCCTGAGCAAGTGGCCAGACGTGCCAACGCACTTCATCCTGTGCACAGAGGACCGCTTCTTCACCCCGGCCTTCATGCGCAAGGTGATCGCAGACCGCCTGGACGGCGTGGTGCCGGTGGAGCTGGCGGCGGGCCACTGCGCCTCACTGAGCAAACCGGACGAACTGGCAACCCTGCTGGCGGCGTACGCACGCTGACGCAAGGGTCCCCTTCGCAGGAAGGTCCCCCGCGACCCAACGTACAGAGCAGGTCTGACACTCCGGCAGGGCGAAACGAAGGCAAGCGGTCGGGGATCGCGCGATGCCGGAGGCGAGCCGCATGATCGGTGCGATGCCGGAGGCGAGTCGCATGATCGGTGCGATGCCGAAGGCGAGTCGCATGATCGGTGCGATGCCGCAGGCGAGCCGTCCTTAGCAAGCTGGCCAGGCGGTGGGGTCCCATCACGAGTCGCGCCATAGCTCTTGCTGCACCTGGTCAGGGGTGTCAAGCGGACACGCTTTTCGTCCGCTTGACACCCCTGACCAGGTGTGGCCCG